>NZ_JBAKHK010000049.1:0-412 GCF_036903355.1 Enterobacter sp. UNJFSC 003 | reverse complement strand
TGCGTTGCAGTTTTGTAGCCGAATTATTTTAGTCACCGGCTATCGTGGTAATGAACTGCACGAACGTTATGCGAACCAGAGTAAGATCACTATTATTCACAACCCAGATTATGCCCAGGGTTTACTAACATCAGTCAAGGCCGCAGTACCCGCAGTGCAAACAGAACATTGTTTTCTCACCCACGGTGACATGCCAACCCTCACCATTGATATTTTTAGAAAAATCTGGTCGTTACGAAATGATGGCGCAATACTGCCACTCCATAATGGCATCCCCGGCCATCCGATTTTAGTGTCAAAACCATGCTTGATGCAGGCATTCCAGCGACCCAATGTCACCAATATGCGTCAGGCACTCCTTATGGGAGATCATTATTCCGTCGAAATAGAAAATGCAGAAATAATTTTAGAT
>NZ_JBAKHK010000048.1:0-425 GCF_036903355.1 Enterobacter sp. UNJFSC 003 | reverse complement strand
ACATATTTAACGTTGAATGTTACTGTTGTCGTCAAGATGGCATAAGACCTGCATGAAAGAGCCTGCAAACACACAACACAATACACAACATAAAAAAGCCATTTTCACTTGAGGGTTATGTATGAAGAAGTCGATTCTCGCTCTGTCTTTGTTAGTCGGTCTCTCCACAGCGGCTTCCAGCTATGCGGCGCTACCGGAGACGGTACGTATCGGAACCGATACCACCTACGCACCGTTCTCATCGAAAGATGCTAAAGGTGATTTTGTTGGCTTTGATATCGATCTCGGTAACGAGATGTGCAAACGGATGCAGGTGAAATGTACCTGGGTTGCCAGTGACTTTGACGCGCTGATCCCCTCACTGAAAGCGAAAAAAATCGACGCTATTATTTCGTCGCTGTCCATTACCGATAAACGTCAGCAGG
>NZ_JBAKHK010000047.1:0-429 GCF_036903355.1 Enterobacter sp. UNJFSC 003 | reverse complement strand
TTCTCAAGGAGGGCGGGAATGCCGTTGATGCCGCCGTGGCGGTGGGCTACGCGCTGGCGGTAACGCATCCGCAGGCAGGGACTCTGGGCGGTGGTGGTTTTATGTTAATCCGCTCGAAAAATGGCAATACCACGGCTATCGATTTCCGCGAAATGGCACCCGCCAAAGCGACCCGCGATATGTTCCTCGATGATCAGGGCAACCCGGACAGCAAAAAATCACTCACTTCGCATCTGGCTTCCGGCACACCGGGTACGGTAGCAGGTTTCTCGCTGGCGCTGGATAAATACGGCACCATGCCGCTGAACAAAGTCGTGCAGCCCGCGTTTAAACTGGCACGCGATGGTTTTATCGTTAACGACGCGCTGGCTGACGATCTCAAAACCTACGGTAGCGAAGTGTTGCCGAATCACGAAAACAGTAAAGCTA
>NZ_JBAKHK010000046.1:0-431 GCF_036903355.1 Enterobacter sp. UNJFSC 003 | reverse complement strand
TGTCAAAACGCTCCTGAAATAACTGATAGGTGGAGCTTCCTTCGACGTAAATCTCATCAAAGTCAGGATAACGCGACAGCGGGATCCATGAACTATCAATAAACAGCGGCTCTTTATCGAGATACATCACCCGGCAGAGATGGAACACTTCGCTGTTTCCGGGGATGTTCAGCTTTTCGCAAAACGGCGCGGCGCTGACCCGTTCCTGTTCGATCACTTTCTCTTTCGTCGCCTTGCCTTGTGAGACGCCAAAATCGGTAAAACCACTGACAGTAAGCAGGGCGTTTTCAACTTTCTGGCTTTGTACAAAGGTGCCTTTTCCCTGCCAGCGGATCAGTACGCCGTCTGCCACTAAGTCGCTGATGGCTTTGCGAATGGTAATGCGGCTGACGTTATATTGTGTACAAAGCTCGTTTTCGGTAGGGATCTGT
>NZ_JBAKHK010000045.1:0-454 GCF_036903355.1 Enterobacter sp. UNJFSC 003 | reverse complement strand
CATTTGTCTGATTGTGCTTTAAAATAAGCACAAAGCAATATTATGGTGACAAACACAGCAGTCGGAACCGGTTTAGAAAAGAGTATTACATCACTTAGGCCTACTACCAGTAGTGAAAAAAGCAAGATTAAAATATAAGGTTCTTTAGCAGTTCTTAAGGCATATATGAGTATTGCTGAAAAGGCTAAAATTGTTAATACAACTCCAGGAATACCACGCGTTGATAACGTATCTATGAGATCGTTATGCAAATGAGAATCTATATAGGGTAAAGCGCCACTCAATCTAGGCTCTTTTTCTTCTAGTTCATGTATTTTTTCCGCTCGTTTTTCCAGTGATTGTCCTATTGGAGAATATGTTTTTAAGCCAACTTCATACATTGCCACACGGGCACCGACTGAAGTTCTGGTGTTATCATGCGAATAATTAACTAAATCGTTATTTAAGTCATTCA
>NZ_JBAKHK010000044.1:0-469 GCF_036903355.1 Enterobacter sp. UNJFSC 003 | reverse complement strand
GTTCAGGGTTCAGCCGGGGTACGTATTGGTGCCCCCACCGGCGTGGCCTGTTCGGTGTGCCCCGGCGGGGTGACGTCCGGCCATCCGGTCAATCCGCTGCTCGGTGCAAAGGTCCTTCCCGGTGAAACCGACATCGCCCTGCCCGCCCCGCTGCCGTTCATCCTCTCCCGCACCTACAGCAGTTACCGGACAAAAACGCCCGCGCCGGTGGGGAGCCTCGGCCCCGGCTGGAAAATGCCTGCGGATATCCGCTTACAGCTGCGCGATAACACACTGATACTCAGTGATAACGGCGGCAGAAGCCTGTATTTTGAGCACCTGTTTCCCGGTGAGGACGGTTACAGCCGCAGCGAGTCACTGTGGCTGGTGCGCGGCGGCGTCCTGAGACTGGATGAAGGTCACCGGCTGGCCGCACTCTGGCAGGCGCTGCCGGAAGAACTCCGCTTAAGTCCGCATCGTTATCTGGCGA
>NZ_JBAKHK010000043.1:0-479 GCF_036903355.1 Enterobacter sp. UNJFSC 003 | reverse complement strand
CACGGTTGCCTGGACTTCGACGACAGTACAGACGACAAAGAGTACGTCTTCGACGTGAAACGTACATTGCAATCTGTGGCGAAAAGAGAAATAGCTGCCCTTGCCCGAACAATGATCAAAGATGGCGACTGCTTTTTTCTCGACTCCGGCTCAACCTGCCTCGAACTGGCGAAATGCCTGGCCGATGCGCGGGTAAAGGTCATCTGCAACGACATTAAAATCGCCAATGAACTGGGCTGTTTTCCCCATGTGGAAAGTTACATTATCGGAGGACTGATTCGCCCAGGTTATTTTTCGGTAGGAGAGAGTCTGGCGCTGGAGATGATCAATGCCTTTTCCGTAGAACGTGCGTTTATCTCCTGCGATGCGCTGTCGCTGGAGACGGGGATCACCAATGCCACCATGTTTGAGGTCGGGGTGAAAACACGGATTATTCAACGCTCGCGTGAAGTTATTCTCATGGCCGATCACTCAAAATT
>NZ_JBAKHK010000042.1:0-494 GCF_036903355.1 Enterobacter sp. UNJFSC 003 | reverse complement strand
GACAAGGCCGGACTGGAAGGCCCGCAGATCAGCGGCACCGATGATGCGGCCTGGAACTTTACCCTCGATACCACCGCACCGGACAACATTACCTCCGGGATCGTGGATGGTTCTCTGGGTCTGACTGACGATGTAGGCCCGGTAACTGGCCCTATTGCTGACGGCGGTACTACCGATGATACCCGTCCGACCTTTGCAGGTCAGGCTACCGACGATATCGATCACGTCAATATCTACGACAACGGCAACCTGATCGGCAGCGCCCCGGTGGACGAAAACGGCAACTGGAGCTACACGCCGGATACCGATCTGGCGGAAGGGGAGCACTCCCTGACGGTGGCTGCTGTGGACAAGGCGGGCCAGGAAGGGCCGCAGGTTAGCGGCACGGACGACGGAAGCTGGGATTTCACCGTGGATACCACCGCGCCGGACAACACCACTTCCGGGATTGTCAGCGGCTCGCTGGATCTGGTTGACGATGTGGGCACCGTTAC
>NZ_JBAKHK010000041.1:0-521 GCF_036903355.1 Enterobacter sp. UNJFSC 003 | reverse complement strand
GGTTTAGTGATTTGATGGCGAACTTCGCCCGTAATCAACACGCTACGGTGCTGATTCGTGGCCTGCGTGCGGTGGCAGATTTTGAATATGAAATGCAGCTGGCGCATATGAATCGCCACTTAATGCCGGAACTGGAAAGTGTGTTTCTGATGCCGTCGAAAGAGTGGTCGTTTATCTCTTCATCGTTGGTGAAAGAGGTGGCGCGCCATCAGGGCGATGTCACCCATTTCCTGCCGGAGAATGTCCATCAGGCGCTGATGGCGAAGTTAGCGTAGCGTTTATGCCGGATGGTATGCCATCCGGCGCGCATGAATTACTTCTGGCACTGCCGACAATAAAACGTTGCCCGCTGCGCATGTTTAGTCGCCACAATCGGCGTACCGCACACCCGACACGGCTCACCTTTTCGCCCGTAAACCTGCAATTCCTGAGCGAAATAGCCCGGTTTACCATCACTTTGCAGAAAATCTTTCAGCGTTGTACCACCCTGCTCAATCGAACGCAGCAACACCGCTTTAATC
>NZ_JBAKHK010000003.1:0-386558 GCF_036903355.1 Enterobacter sp. UNJFSC 003 | reverse complement strand
CGTGCTTACGGCAGAGCTCACGGGCAGAAACCCCGGCTTCCGCTTCGCGAAGAATACTGATGATCTGTTCGTCGGAATAACGCTTCTTCATGGGGATGTCCTCGTGTGGCTTATGAAGACATTACTAACATCGGGGTGTGTTAATCAACGGGGAGCAGGTCACTGGTGCCTCATACTTCTTGGTCTTTCATGGAAAGCGCATAAAATAATGAATGCGAATCATATTGCTTTATTTATACACCGCCATTAAGAACCTTCCTTACTACAGGCAACAGATACCTACTTAACCCCGAACCCCAGACCACTGTACCAAAAGCGCATGCAGCCTGGCGGGTTCCAGCGGTTTGCGCAGCACCAGATACCCTTCCTGCTCGGCCTCCAGCAGTACCGGCGAGTTAAACTCCCCGCTGACCATCGCGCCGCTCATATCCGGCAGGCGTTCGAAAAGCGCCTTCAGGATGTCGAACCCGCTCTCTCCGGATCGCAAGCGCTGGTCGCACAGCACGGCGAACGGCGTGAAGCCGTCGTCAATGATAGCGAACGCTTCCTCCGCTGACGCCGCGCAGCGCACGTTGATGCCCCAGAGGCTCATTAAGCTTTCCCAGGCTGAGGTTACCAGCGGATCGTCGTCCACCACCAGGCAGGATCCGCGCAGCGGGGCATAGCGTACAGGTGGGGCGGTGTTGTCATAGGCGGGAACAGGCTCAGGCGCTTTGTCTTCCCCAACGTATTGGCTAAAGCGCATCCAGAAGCGTGACCCTTTGCCTTCAATCGACTGCATTCCAAACCTCACCTTCATGAGCTTGGCGCAGCGTGCAACTACCGCCAGGCCCAGCCCGTGGCCCGCACTGTCAATCTTCCATGCCAGCTCGGGGCGGTAGTAGGGCGAGAAGATTTTGCCTTTCTCGTCGTCTGCAATTCCTACGCCCGTGTCCCACACCTCCACCAAACATTCGGCGCCGCGCGGGCGGATGGCGACCAGCACGCCGCCTTGTTGCGTGTAGCGCAGGGCATTTTGTATCAGGTTGATCAGCGATTGCCGCACCAGTACCGGGTCGCCTGTCACAAAGATGCGGCGTTTGGGTCGCCAGGTACGTAGCGTCAGAGCGCGGCTGTTGGCCTCTTCGCGAAACAGGGTGATAGCCGAGTCGAGCAGGGCGACGATGTCGACCCTGGCGGCAGCCGTGAGCATATTCCCGGATTCAATCTTGCTGAGATCGAGCAGGGAATTGAACATCAAATGCACCGAACGGACGCTTTGCTGTAAATCCAGCAGCTGCGGCATCAGGCTGTCGTCCCGGTTCCTGTGGATGATGGCTTCAATCAAAAAGCCCATGGCGTGCACCGGCTGGCGCAGGTCGTGGCTGGCGGTCGTCAGGAACTGATTTTTATCCAGCAGCGCCTGCTCCGCCTCTTCTTTGGCCTGACGGAACTGCTCTGCCAGGCGCGAGCTTTTCTCTTCCAGCAGAGCCTGCTGAATAAAGAACGCGTGTGACGTTAACGCATGGCGATAAATGGCGAAGCCGTACAGCAGGTTCAGCATCAGCACGATGAACATCAGCTCCTCAAGCCGCCAGATGATGCCAACGTTCAGCACGCCCCAGGAGGCGAAGAAAAAACGGGTGAAAGTGCTGATGACCGGCGTCAGATGCGTCGCATTGGCGGCAACGATGGCGGCGATGCTGATATTGAGCAGCAGGAAAAAGTCGAAGTTCTGCGTCTGCGGGGTAATTAAATAAAGCGATGAGATCCCTAGCCCGTGAATAAAGGCCACCTTATTAATGCGCGGCAGCCAGCGGCCCAACACGGCGCTCTCATTATCCTCTTTAGCTTCTCGCAGGTAGCGTCTGTGCCATATACGGATGGCCACAGCACATAGCAGGTAAATGATTATCCAGGTAATGGTTGGGCCAAGGTCGTCACCGAGCAAATAAATCCAGATCGCAAAAGGGATGCCTACGAAAGGCACGGCGCTAAAGCTGAACACCAGCCGTAGGAATGTATTATCCAGCAGGCGGATCTGCGCGCGTGGGGAGAGGCCATCATTCTGTAAATTCTGGAAAAACCTCATTCCGACGGCTCCCGCTTGCCGTGCAATAGCGTTATGGCTTCCACTCGGCTATTTACGCCGATTTTTTTCAGAATATTGCTGATATGCTCTTTGACCGTTGGCTCTGAAATAGACAGTTGCGCGGCAATCCGTTTATTGGGAAGGCCGCGCATAATCATATTTAAGACATCTATTTGTCGCGGCGTTAAGTTAAATTTTTTTAAATTTTCATTATTCGCTTTAACACCTAATTCGTTCCCGTCCGGGAACCAGGTCAGATTATCCGATAACGCGAGAACCGCTTTGGAAAATAGTTCTGGTGGCTCGCTTTTTAATACGAACCCGTGGCCGCCAGCGGTGCGTATCTTCTGCCTGATATCGTTATTGTCGTCACCGCTGATCACCATAAGCCGTACCTGAGGGTAACGGTCTTTCACTTCTTTGAGTAATTTCAACGCCGTACCGGAAGAGAGCCAAAAATCGATAACCAGCAGGCGTGGCGGGCCATTTTCCCTAATGTGACGGTAGCAATCTTCCTCATTTGTTACTACGCACGCCTGTTTGAATTGGCAATGCGTAATGAGAAAATTGGCGATACCGCTTGCTACCAATGGATGGTCATCAACGACCAACGCATAATTCTGCCCCAAAGGAATCTCCTTTCACCTTCACGTATCGGATAATGCCGAAGAATTATTATCTACCCACCCTACTTTAGGAGGGTTTTTTCGAATAGGAAAGGGAAATATATTATTCGCACAATTGGGTGATAGAAAACATAAATACAATCGGTGATTTTAACCGGTTGGATAGAAAGGATAATTTATGAAAAAAACAGTTGTCGTTTTTACCGTTACGATGATGCTGGCCGGGTGTTCTACGCTTAAAACCGATCAGGCAATTCCGCTGCTACAGGCGGAAACCGCTAAAATGCTGGGCTTGGGATCGTCGGATGAAATAACCGTGACCAATGTCAACGGTGCGCAGCCAGATGCACTGGGTGGGCAGAAACTTTCTTATCGCGCAACTACCGAAAAAGGGCGTATTTTCGATTGCTCATCGATGATGATGCCGGGAATTTTAGGATCGGCACCGACGCTGAGTGCGCCGACCTGTACGCCTGTGGTTACACATAAATAATTCACTCAGGAAGCAGGTATACCGCTTCCTGATTTTATTTGTCGGAGTATCAAGGTAACAGGAAATTATCCTCTACTCCGAGAGAAAAATAAATTCCAGAGTATGGAGATAGCCTGTGAATTACCCTACATCGCACCCTCTGGCGGTGAAAACGCCGCTTTCCAGACTGTACCTCGCGCTATTTTCCGCGCCGCTGATTATGCTGGCACCCGCTGATATCGCGCGCGCCGACGATGCAATTTATGACGGCGACTCACGTGTTACCGAAACGTTGGGTTATACCGGCGATGTTTACGTCGGCCGTAACCAGCGTGGGAACCTGCTGATCGATAATGGAAAAATTACCGCCTATAACATCAATATTGGTCGACTGAGCAACGGTCAAATTTATGAAAGCCTGGTGACCGTTCGCGGCCCGAACGCCGAGCTGAACGCGGTAAACGATCAATATATTCTGCGCGGCGACCTCAATTTGGGGTTGGGCACATTACGCGTGGAAAAGGGTGCGCTGGCCAGCGCGAAGGAGATCGTGGTGGGTACCACCCGCGGATACGATAGCCGCCTCATCGCGACGGGCGCGGGATCTCGCGTTGTCAGCAATTTCCTGAGCGTTGGTACCGATCTTGGCGCGCGTTCCACGCTGGCGATTGAAGACGGCGCGGTGCTGAACACCGCTTACGATGCGCGTATCGGCAATGGTTCCGGGCCGGATGAAACCGACAAGCTAAGCCCGAAAGCCACGATCGTGGGATCCGGTTCCCAATGGAACGTCGGCCGCGCGCTCACGCTTTACGGCGACCTGGACGTGCTCAATGGCGCTGCGGTTAACGTTGGCAGCGTACAGGTGGCAGGCGTCTCCGGCGCGGGCAAAACCGCCGAGCTGGTGGTGGCGGGGAACGGCTCGCGCTTTACCAGCGGCAGCAGCGTTAACGTAGGCGATTACGGTAATGGCGTGCTGTCGGTCATCGACGGCGGGGCATTTTCCGCTGGCAGCAACGAGCTAGTATTAGGCACGACCGGCTCCGGCTCAAACCGTGGCGCGCTGATCGTTGGCAGCCGCGGCAATATGGACACCGGCACCGGGTTGACCGAGCCGACGCTCGGCGCGGCTGGCGGCGCGGGCACCATTGATGCGAAGACGGCGATCAATCTGCAGGGCGGGCTGTTCGGCAGCTATGTGTACTTTAACCACACCGATGCGAATTACGTCTTCAGTAACACGATGAGCGGCGAAGGGGATGTGATCAACACCTCCGGGCAGACGACGCTGAACGGCGATCTGTCCGGGCTCAAGGCGAACGTAACCGCGCGGGGCGGCAAAATTATCATTGCCAGCAATATCAACACTCAGCCAGAAGACGATATCTTTGACGTTCAGACGCTTAGCGCGGAGAACGGCGGCACGCTGATCCTCAACGCGACGGCGGGGACAGACGTCAGCAACGGGGCGGGTTACAGCAGCGCCGCGTCAATCAAGGCGGGCGGGACGCTTGGCGGTAACGGCACCCTCGGCCAGACCGAGATCCTGTCCGGCGGGCATATCTCGCCCGGCGACGGCAATATCGGTACGCTAACGCTGAAACGCTATCTGAACTTTATCGGCGAATCCTTCTATGACGTTGATATTTCAGGAGATGGCAGTAGCGACCAGCTGCTGGTATCGGGCAAAACCACCATCAGCAATCAGGCTAAGGTGCAGGTCACCGCGCTGGACCCGCAAACCAGCTATAAAACGGGCCAAAGCTACCGCATTTTGACCTCGAACGGCGGGATTGACGGCGAGTTTGCGTCGGCGATATCGAAATCTGCCTTCCTGGACGTGGCGCTGGAACACAGCGCTAATGCCGTGGATCTGACCATCGCACAGAAAGAGACTGGCGGTGAGAATCCTGGGGGAGAAAACCCGGGCGGCGAAAACCCCGGCGGCGAAAATCCTGGCGGCGAAAACCCGGGCGGTGAGAATCCTGGCGGTGAAAACCCGGGTAGCGGCAAGCCGGGTATTTTCCAGACCGTCGCCAAAAGCGGCAACCAGTGGAATACCGCCGGCGCGCTCTCAACGCTAACGCAAAGCGGTCCGTCGCTGGCGCTTTACAACTCGCTGCTGCTGCTGAGCGCACCGGAAGCGCGCGAGGCGTTCAACCAGCTGTCAGGCGAAGTTTATCCGTCACTGCAGTCTAACCTTATCGCCGGCAGCACTCAGCTGTTCAACGTATTGAACCAGCGCATGCTGCGCGCGTTTGACAGTGATAGCCTGCCGATACCGCCGATGGCGATGTCGCTGGTGCAACAGCCAGAGCCGCAAAACAACGGCGTCTGGGGGCAAACCTTCAGCGCCTGGAGCAAAAACAGCGGTGACGGCAACGTGGGTAAACTGGACGGCAACACGACCGGCTTCCTGCTGGGCGCAGATCGCAAACTGGCTGACCACAACGTCCGCGTTGGCGGATACTTCGGCTACAGCCGTGGAGATTACGACGTCGACAGCCGCCGCTCCTCAGCGGATACCGATAACTATCACCTTGGCCTGTATGCGGCAGGGCAGCAGGATGCGTTCTCGCTGCGCGGTGCGCTGGGTTATACCTGGCACAAGATTGAAGGCAAGCGCAATGTCGATTTCAGCGGCTTCTCGGATCGGCTGAAGTCCGATTACGACGCCAACTCGCTGCTGGCGTTCACTGAAGCGGGTTACCGTTTTGGCCAGCCGGAGATGAACGTCGAGCCGTTTATTAATCTGTCGTACATTCGACTGCATACCGACAGCTTTAAGGAAGACGGCGGTGCCGCGGCATTGAACGTGCGCAATGAGACGATGAACACCTTCTATTCTACCCTTGGGGTACGCGGCGTGACCGAGTTGCCAAAGAACGTCAACCTTTACGGTTCGCTGGGCTGGCAGCACGCTTACGGGGATAAAAATACCTCATCGCGCATGGCATTCGCCGGGAGTGACGCGTTTATCACCCAGGGGCAGGCCGTGGATGAAGACGTGATGGTGGGCGATATCGGGGTGAGCATGCAGCTTTCGCGTGCCGCGACGCTGGATGTGGGCTATCAGGGACAATTTGGCGCCGATACGCGGGTCAATTCGGTTAATGCCAACCTGCGCTGGTCGTTCTGATCTTACATTTAATGCTTATCTCATCCTCTAAGGCCCGCATCAAGCGGGCCTTTTGTCGTGTGCCAGGGTATTCCCATTTTTTCGTGTCGCAGCGTTGTTAATTTTCCAATAGGTTTTTCGTTTTCGGAGAAGCACCATGCCCGTCACCGATCCCCTTCTTGCCTACACCCTCGCGCCACGATTTGGACGCTGACACCTGGACTCGACACGGCCTTGATCCTGTGAACCGCTGCCGCCGACGGGAGCAAAATAGCCGCTAGCCCGCCTCCAGCATTCCAAAGCTTACAATCCGCGCGCGCCCCAGCTCTTTCGCCCGATACAGCGCCACATCTGCCGCTCGCAGCAGGTTGTCACCCTGGGCGTGCTGCGGATAGCTGGCGAGACCAATCGAGACATCCACCGGACCAATTTCTGACAGCCCGTAGCGCAGCGACATCGTATGCACCTCGTTGTAGATCGTCTTCGCGCAGACCAGTGCCGCCTCTTCATCCGCACCGCTGAGCAACGCCAGAAACTCTTCGCCGCCATAGCGGAAGGCGAGACCGGCATCCTTAACCGCGCGCTGAACAATCGCTGCCACGCTTTTGATCACCTGATCGCCAGCCTCGTGACCAAAGCGATCGTTAATGTTCTTGAAGTGATCGATATCGATCATCAGGCAGCTTACCGGTGTTTCATTACGCATCGCCTGCGTCATCTGCGTGCGCAGCGTGTCTTCCAGATGATGACGATTACGTAAACCCGTCAGCGGATCAAACAGCGCTTTTTCCAGCAGGGCATCACGCAGCCGCTGGTTAGCCAGCGCCAGGCCGAGCGCTTCAGCCATCAATTCCAGGTAAGCGCGTGAGGGGGCATTTTCCGGCGTGATGTGCTGAAAAGAGAGCAAACCAATCGCTTCTCCCTGGGCAATCAAGGGGACACATAACGAGCGATGGGCTTGTGATTCGGGTAAATGGTAGCAGCCAATATCGGGCTCTCCGCTCACCGGGGGATGGCCCTGTCCGCGGCGTATGGCCCAGCATTCGTCAGGGTGAAAGGCTGTTTTTACCCCCTCGGGCGATAGCCATTCGGCCGCACAGCGCATTTCCCACGCATCGCGATCGAGGATGTACAAGCGTCCGGCAACGCCAGGCGCTATGTTGGGCGCAAACAGTTCCGCGACGTTAATGACGTCGGCGACGTTCTCGCAGCCCTGCAGGCGCTGGGTCATGCGCGCCAGCAGCTCTCGTATTGCCCAGTCGGCATCGCGTTCTCTTTCCAGCCGCTGCCGCGCCAGGCCGTTCTCGCGGAATATACCTATCGCTTGCGCCATGTCGCCAATCTCGTCTATCTGGGTGAAATTCGGCGTTTCAACGGCGTAATCCTGCGAGGCCAGGCGGTGAACCACGTCGCTCAGCCGGACAACCGGATGCAGCACGCGGCGCTTGAGGATAAAGCCCATGACGAACAGGAACAGCAGGGCGGTCAGGCCAACCATCACCTCAGAAGCGGTGCGCAGCGCTTTCGAGGTTTTCGTGGCCGCCTGTACGTCGGCAATAATCCGCTTGTCGAGTATCTGACGAAAATGGTCAATCTGGCTTTGGGCACGCTCCAGCTCATTTTCATAGAATGTGCCATAGAGCAACGCAACTGCCTTCTGCTCATCGCCTCGCGTCATGCTGGTGAGTGCCGTTTGTTGCTCATCCTGCAGCTCATCGATAATGGTTAATCCTTCCTGCAGCAGCATCAGCTCTTCGCCCGACGCGCCGTTGTCTTTAAGCTGCTCCAGGCGGTGTTCAACGCCCTTAAATGCACTCTCTTTTTGCCGGTACTCTTCCAGAATAGAGGGCTCTTTTTTGATGACGAACAGACGGGCTAAATCTGACAGCATCCAGGCATCTGTCTCCACGTCTTCCGTTAGCTGATCAAAGACTTGCCGCTGCTTCACGGCCTGGCGTTCGACGCTGTCGGCGTGGGATGCCAGCAGCATGACGATGCCGGAAGCGAGGGTCAGGCACACCGTGGCCCCGTAGGCCCAGTTAGTTATCGTGGCGATTCGCACCTGTTGGATCCTTCTGCGACAAGAGTGGGAGAGCATTTCCTCAAAGTATAGAAAATGCCTGATTTATAGCGAAAAAAAAGGCGGCACTTGGCCGCCTGTTTTGACAAAAAACGCTAGAGATCCCGCGGATTTCTTCCCTCTTCAATAAATTCGGCGTCGAGCTCTTCGGCGTTGCCTTCGTGGTCGCGCCCGGAGAACAGGTTCCAGCAGGCGATAAACAGCGCCGCGATCAGCGGGCCGATGACAAAGCCATTAATACCGTACAGCTCCATGCCGCCCAGGGTTGAGATCAGAATCAGGTAATCCGGCATTTTGGTGTCTTTGCCCACCAGCAGCGGACGCAAAATGTTGTCCACCAGCCCAACGATAATCACGAAGAAGCCGACGATAAACAGCCCCTGCCAGATTTGGTGCGTGGCAAACAGGAAGATGGCCGCTGGAACCCAGACAATTGCTGAACCTACGGCAGGAACCAGCGAGAGGAAGGCCATCAATGCGCCCCAGAGCACGCTGCCGTCAATGCCGACGATGGCAAATGCAATGCCGCCTAACGTGCCCTGAACCACGGCCACGACCGCCGTGCCTTTCACCGTCGCGCGGGAAACCCCTACGAACTTCGCAAACAGGTGCTCCTTGGCGAAATCAGACAGCGGCAGGGAGTCGAGGATCTGGCGTACCAGGTAGGGACCGTCTTTCAACAGAAAGAACAGCAGATACAGCATGATGCCAAAGCTGATGGCAAAACCGAACGTGCCCTTACCGATCAGGAACGCGCTACCTGCCAGATACTGCCCGCCCTGCAGCGCGACGTCAGAGAGCTTTTTCTGGATCTGCGCGGCGTTGGTCAGATTGTGATCGGCCAGGAAACCCGTTGCCCAGCCCGGAAGGCGGTTAAAAATGCCCGCCACCACCTCCGGGAACTGCGTGTTGTTTTGCTGCAGCTTGGTATACACCACGTTCAGCTCAATGGCGAGCGACGAGAGGATCACCATCAGCGGAATAAAGACGATCAGACAGATGATGCAGAGCGTCAGAAACGAGGCCAGCCCGTTGCGCTCTCCGAGGGCGGTGCGCAGCTTGTTTTTCACCGGGTTAAAGATAATGGTCAGAATAGCAGCCCATAAAATCGCGGAGAAGTAGGGCGACAGCACATCGAAGAAGGCCCAGGTGACAAGGGCAAGAATGAGAATGAAGAAACCTTTGGTCAGTCCGTTAAAGCGCATAATGAGTCCTGGTAACGAATAATCACTGTCGACTATAGAACTGATTGAGGGATTTACCAATAAATGTGCGGCTGTCGGGAGGCCAAAGCAATGTTGGGATTGACCTCCTGCTTTCTTCATCGGAGGCTGCGATTATGGCTACAACCCCAACCCAGGCTTACCCGCTCTTTACGCTGCCTTTCACGATTTCACCGAGCTGGCGTAACCGTGAGCGTATGAACCGACGGATCGCAGATACGACTTTCGCCTGACCGAGGTTATCCGCCGCTCGCGCCATGCTGTAAGTAACTGCTTGCGGAGGTGCTTATGGCCTGGCGTCCGATTCTCTACGTGATCCTCACTGCCCATCCCCGACTCAGCCCGCGACGTGCGCGGTTGCGCTTGGTTGGCTAGCTTTTTATTAACATTCGCGGTATAACACACCTTCTTTGGATGTTTAGATGTCCATACGTTTAGAAGGTAATATGCAAACAGAACAAGAAAACGGGCAGCTTAAGCGCACCATGAAAACGCGCCACCTGATTATGCTTTCGCTGGGTGGCGTGATAGGCACAGGGTTATTCTTTAATACCGGATACATTATTTCCACGACCGGCGCGGCGGGCACGCTGCTGGCGTACCTGATTGGCGCGCTGGTAGTCTGGCTGGTGATGCAGTGTCTGGGCGAACTGTCGGTGGCGATGCCGGAAACCGGCGCCTTTCACGTCTACGCCGCCCGCTATCTTGGCCCGGCGACGGGGTACACCGTCGCGTGGCTCTACTGGCTCACCTGGACGGTTGCGCTCGGATCGAGCTTTACTGCCGCAGGCTTTTGCATGCAGTACTGGTTCCCGCAGGTGCCCGTCTGGGCGTGGTGCGTGGTGTTCTGCGCGGTAATTTTCGGCCTTAACGTCATCTCGACGCGCTTCTTTGCCGAAGGCGAATTCTGGTTCTCGCTGGTAAAAGTCATCACCATCATCGCCTTTATTATTCTTGGCGGTGCGGCAATCTTTGGCTTTATACCGATGCAGGACGGTTCTCCCGCGCCGGGCTTAAGTAACCTGACCGCTGAAGGCTGGTTCCCGCACGGCGGCCTGCCGATCCTGATGACCATGGTCGCAGTCAACTTTGCCTTCTCCGGAACGGAGCTCATTGGCATCGCGGCGGGTGAAACCGAAAACCCGCACAAGGTCATTCCGGTGGCAATCCGCACGACGATTGCTCGTTTGATTATCTTTTTTATCGGCACCGTGTTTGTGCTGGCGGCGCTGATCCCGATGCAGCAGGCGGGAGTTGAAAAAAGCCCGTTCGTGCTGGTCTTTGAAAAAGTCGGTATTCCTTACGCGGCTGACATCTTTAACTTTGTGATTTTGACGGCGATCCTGTCGGCGGCGAACTCCGGACTGTACGCCTCTGGGCGTATGCTGTGGTCGCTCTCCAACGAGAAAACGCTGCCGCGCTGCTTTGCCCGCGTTAATAAGAACGGCGTCCCGCTGACGGCGCTCTCTGTGTCCATGCTCGGCGGCGTGCTGGCACTGTTCTCAAGCGTTATCGCGCCGGATACGGTGTTCGTGGCGCTGTCTGCAATTTCAGGTTTTGCGGTCGTGGCGGTGTGGATCAGCATTTGCGCGTCGCACTTCATGTTCCGTCGGCGTCATCTGCAGTCCGGCCAGCCGCTTTCCGCCCTGCAGTATCGTGCCCCCTGGTATCCACTGGTGCCGGTGCTGGGCTTTATCCTCTGCGTGGTGGCCTGCGTTGGCCTGGCGTTTGACCCGACCCAGCGGATTGCCCTTTACTGCGGGATCCCGTTTGTCGCCCTGTGTTATGGTGCGTACTACCTGACCCGAAACATCACATCGCAGGAGCCTGAACATGTCGCAGAATAATCCGCTTAGCCCTCTCCTTGAAAAGCAGCCCTTCGTGGTGCTGGATGGCGCGATGGCAACGGAGCTGGAAGCGCGCGGTTGTAATCTGGCTGACAGCCTCTGGTCGGCCAAAGTGCTGGTCGAAAACCCGGATCTCATCCGCGACGTACATCTTGATTACTACCGTGCGGGCGCGCAGGTGGCGATCACCGCCAGCTATCAGGCTACGCCCGCAGGCTTTGCGGCGCGTGGGCTTGACGAGGCGCAATCCCGCGCGCTAATTGGTAAAAGCGTAGAGCTGGCCCGCAAGGCGCGCGAAGCGTATCTGGCCGAGAACGCACAAGCGGGCACGCTGCTGGTGGCGGGATCCGTCGGACCGTACGGCGCATATCTGGCGGACGGTTCGGAGTATCGTGGCGATTACGTACGCAGCGCAGAAGAATTTATCGCGTTTCACCGCCCGCGCGTGGAGGCGTTGCTGGATGCGGGGGCCGACCTGCTGGCCTGCGAAACGCTGCCGTCCTTTGAAGAGATTAAAGCGCTGGCCGCGTTGCTGACGGAGTATCCGCGCGCCCGGGCGTGGTTCTCGTTTACCCTGCGTGACGGCGAGCACCTGAGCGATGGCACGCCGCTGCGGGACGTGATCCCTGTGCTGGCAGACTCTCCGCACATTGTGGCGCTGGGCATTAACTGTATCGCGCTGGAAAATACCACGGCGGCACTGAAACATCTGCACAGCCTGACGTCGCTGCCGCTGGTGGTGTACCCGAATTCGGGTGAGCATTATGATGCGGTGAGCAAAACGTGGCACCACCATGGTGAAGCCTGCGAGACGCTGGCGGGATATCTACCGCAGTGGCTGGCGGCAGGCGCGAAATTAATCGGCGGATGCTGCCGCACCACGCCGAAAGATATTGCCGAGCTGACGGCTCAATGCTGAGTTTTTATGCGGCATGTTACCTTAACCCTCTCCCATGGGAGAGGGCGTAACTGACGTTGCCGTTCTAGGCCACCTCTGCCAGCACAAACATCCCGTACGGGTGGATCTCCAGATAATACGCCTCACCCACGTCCGGCTGCAGGCGCGTGGCGTTTACCTGCAGTAAAATCTCCTGACCGTGCCAGTCGACAATCACCTCGTACTGCGGCCCCATATAGGCGACGTGGCGGATAGTACAGCGCTGGCTCGCCTCGCCGTGCTGGCTCAGGGTGATAGCCTCCGGACGCACGCCGACCGTGCCGTCGCCCTGCGTAGCAAAGTGCAGCGGGCGCGGCAGACGGTAGCCGTGGATCTCTACGCAATCCTGGCTGAAGCGAGCCGGGAACAGGTTGGCATCCCCCATAAAGCTGGCCATAAAGCGCGACGCAGGCTGGCGGTAAAGATCCTGCGGCGAACCAATCTGCATGATATTGCCCTTGTTCATCACCAGCACGGTGTCGGAAACCGCAAACGCCTCGCTCTGATCGTGCGTTACGTACAGCGAGGTGATATTGAACTGCTTTTGCAGCTCGCGAATTTTGTCGCGCATGCTGCGACGCAGGTTGGCGTCGAGGTTACTCAGCGGCTCATCGAACAGCAGAACTTTGGGTTTGAGGATCAGGGCGCGGGCCAGCGCCACGCGCTGTTGCTGACCGCCGGAGATCTGGTCTACGTAGCGATCTTCAAAGCCCTCTAAATCCACCATCGCCAGCGCCTCTTTGACGCGGGATTTTACCTCCGCACGCGATACGCCGAGCATCTTCAGGCCGTAGCCTACGTTCTCACCCAGCGACATGTGCGGGAACAGGGCGTATGACTGGAACACCATGCAGATATCACGCTGCTGAATGGAACGGTGGGTGACGTCCTCTCCGTCGATATAAATCTGTCCTTCAGTCGGTTTTTCCAGCCCGGCAACCAGACGCAGTACGGTGGTTTTGCCGCAGCCCGACGGGCCGAGCAGCGTCACCATTTGCCCCTGCGGGATCGCCAGGTTGATGTTTTCAATCACGGTGTTCGTGCCAAAGCGCTTGGTCACGTTACGCAGTTCAACGAAGTGTTTCTGAGTCATAGTGTTACGCCTGGTTTTTGGCTTTTGAACGGGAGATACGTGCCTCACCGATCAGCCAGTCAAAGAGGAAGATGATCGCCAGCATGACCACAATCAGGATCGAGCCGTAGGCAATCGCCACGCCGTATTCGCCGTCTTCCACGCGGTTCAGTATGTAGGCCGTTGCCACGCGGGTATCCGGCGTGACGAGGAACACAATGGCGCTGACGGTCGTAATGGCGCGCACAAAGCTGTAAATCAGCGCCGATAAAATGGCCGGACGCAGCAGCGGCAGCAGGATGTGGGTGATGGTGCGTAAGCTTCCGGCACGCAGGCTCAGCGAGGCTTCGTCCAGCGATTTGTCGATCTGCCCTAAGCCCGCGATCCCGGCGCGAATGCCCACCGGCACGTTGCGCATTACCATGGAGATAATGACGATGGCGGCAGTGCCCGTGAGGTACACCGGCGCGCTGTTAAAGGCCAGTATGTACGACACGCCCGCCACGGTACCCGGTACGGCGAAGCACAGCATGGTGGTGAACTCAATGGTTTTTTTACCCCTGAACTGCTGGCGGACAACAACCCAGGCAATCAGCAGGCCGAGGGCGGCAGTGATCGGTGCTGCAATCCCGGCGTAAAGCAGGGTATCCAGCAGAGAAGGCCATGCGCCGTCGCTCATCCCCTGGCCGAACAGCTTGATAAAGTTATCCAGCGTCAGGGTGTAATCCACGCCCCAGTTGACGGTAAAACTGCCGTAGAAAATGCTGCCGTAGAGCAGGGCGTTAAAGGCGATCCACACCGCCAGCAGAGCCACTACGCTCCACACCAGCGTCACCGGCAGCGGCTGCACGTCGCCGCGGTACGATTTACCGGACACCGTCACGTACGAGCGCTTGCCGATCCACATGTACTGTATGCAGAACACCAGCAGCGAGAAGAGCAGCAGGAAGGCACCGAGGGTGCTGGCCGCCTGATAGTCCAGCTGAGAGCCAGTGATGTAGAAGTAGATCTGCGTTGCCAGCACGTCGAAGTTCCCGCCCAGCACCAGCGGGTTACTGAAGTCGGCCAGGGACTGCACGATCACAATTAAAAACGCGTTCGCCAGCGCCGGCTTCAGCAGCGGCACAAAGACGCCGTTGAAGGTCTGCCAGCGGCTGGCGCGCAGCGTATAAGAGGCCTCCTCCAGCGACGGATGAATGGTTTTGATGGCCCCGTCGAGGATCATAAACGCCATCGGCGTGAAGGCCAGCACCTGCGCCAGCCAGATACCGGTGAAGCCGTACAGCCAGTTGGTGTTGGTTAATCCAAACCAGTCCACCATTAGCTCAGTGATATAGCCCGAGCGCCCCATCATCAGCGTGACGCCCAGACCCACCACGAACGGCGGGGTAACGATGGGCAGAATCGAGAAGATGCGGCCAATGATGGCGCTGCGTTTAGCAATGCGCGTGGTGTAGATGGCCAGCACCAGCCCAAAGAAGGTGCAGCCTATTCCGACGGCAATCGACAGCAAAATCGAGTTGATGATGACCTGAATGATGTGCGCCTGCGACAGCACGGTCATAAACGCCAGCGGCGCGAATTCGCCTGCGTCGTTGGTAAACATCGGGATAAAAATGGCGATGCTCGGCCAGACGATAAAAATGCCGATCAGCGCGACGATGGTAATCAGCGAACCGATCACAAACCGGTCGCCGCCCAGCCATTCCAGGCGGGTGAGGGCCAGCGTCATGATGGCGCCCAGGGCGACAAACAGTACGATAGTCGCATAGCCTAAACCGCGTCCTTCCACGGTGGCGCTGATGACCACAAAGGCCATGCACAGCAGTGCCCAGCCCGCGTCGAGGTAGTGGCGGCTGCGCTGCTCGCGCTTCGCTTCCTTAAACGGGCGCACCAGCAGCAGGCTCGGCAGCAAGTACCACAGCCAGCTGACGTTGAAATGGGACCAGCTGTAGGCGTCGAGGATCTCGTCGCCTGTAGACTCCAGCAGGCCGTAATCAAGGCTCCAGCTCGGCAGCAGGGCAAACGCCAGCCAGCCGAGTAAAACCCACAGGAATACCGCATCCCGCTTTTTGGCGGGATGAAGAGCAAGTGTCTGTGACATAAGTTTTCCGGGTGTTGGATGCCCGACGAATGCATTCCGCCGGGCGATAACCACTGATCGCGGGCTTATTTACCCATCTTCACGTCGCTGACCCATTTATTGATCAACGCTTTACGCACGTCCGTGGAGCCGTACTTATCCATGTCATAGCTAATCAGCTTAAGGTCATCGAGCTTGAGCGAGTTCGGTGAGGTCTCGGCCGTGGTATTGGTGAGGATCTGGTAGGATTTGCCTTTCTTCCACGCCAGCTCCTGGGCTTCTTTAGACAGAACCCAGTCCACAAACAGCTTCGCATTTTCTTCGTTACGCGCACCTTTCAGTATGCTCACGCCGCCAATTTCATACCCGGTGCCTTCGCACGGGGAGAGCAGCTCCAGCGGCGCGCCTTGCTCTTTTTCCAGCGAATAGTCGTGCAGGAAGCCAATGCCGATGGCGGTTTCACCGCGTGCGGCGTTACGCGCCGGGGCGATGCCGGATTTGGTGTACTGGGAGACGTTGCCGTTTAGCTGCTTGAGATAATCAAACGCCTTGTCTTCGCCCCACAGCTGGACAAACGTCGCGAGGGCGGTGTAGGCCGTGCCGGAGCTTTGCGGATCGGCAATCTGGATTTCGCCTTTGTATTCCGGTTTCGTCAGATCTTTCCAGCATTTTGGCACCGGCAGGTTTTTCTCTTTCAGGCGCTGGGTGTTGACGCCAAAGCCCAAAATCCCGACGTAGACCGCAGAAGAGAGGTTGCCTTTCACTTTGGCCGGATCGCGGAATTTCTCCATAATTTCTTCCAGCTTCGGTGATTTATAGGGCTGCAAAAGCCCCATTTCACCGGCCTGCGATTGCGGATCCAGCGTCCCGCCGTACCAGACGTCCGCCTGCGGGTTTTTCTTCTCGGCATCCACCTTCGCCAGCGTACTGCCGGAGCCGTTGCGGATGAACGCGGTTTTGACGTCGTACTTGTCGCCGAACGCTTTGGTTTCGGCTTCACACATTTCGTTGGTGGCGCTGCAGTAAACCACCAGTCGGCCTTTAGCCTGTGCGCCGCCGGTTAAGGTGGCGAGCGCGATCCCGGAAGCAATGAGGGTAGAGAGAAGCGTTGTTTTCATTATTCAGCCCTTTTTATGACGTTATGTGACTGCGAGAAGCGGTGATGCCCGCCATCAGTAAGGGCATCAGTAATAAACCCATCAGTACGGCCGCTATTGAGAGCAAGCTGAACATGCCCGACCAGCCGTAACGTTCAATCACCAGCGACAGCGGCCAGCCGGCCAGCGCCGCCCCCAGATAGGCAAAGACGCCGAGAAAGCCGGTGATCGAGCCTGCTGCCTGTTTGTGTCCGCACTCCACGGCGGCAAGGCCGATCAGCATCTGTGGACCAAACACAAAAAATCCCACCGTGAAAAAGCACATTGCCAGCAGGGCATAGTGGTGAACCGGGGCCAGCCACAGAGCGGCCACCGACACCATCAGGCCCAGCGTGAACAGCAAAATCATCGGCGCGCGCTGGCCGCTGAACAGTAAATCGGATCCCCATCCGGCAAACAGCGCTCCGAGCAGGCCGCCCACTTCGAACAGCATCACCGTGGCGTTAGCGCTAAGCAGGTTCACGCCGTGGCTTTCTGCCAGCCAGATGTTGCCCCAGTCGTTCAAAGCGATGCGGATGAGATACACCAGCACATACGACGCCCCGAGCAGCCAGATCATCGGGTTTTGCAGCATGGTGGTGCGTAACATCTGCCATAGCCCCATCGGCGGGCTTTGCTGTTGCTGGCGCAACTCCAGCGGATCGTTGCGCCATTCGCCGACCGTCGGCAGACCCTCTTCCTGCGGTGTGCCCCGCAGTTGTGTGGTCAACCACAGGCCGAGCACGATGCTGATGATCCCCGGCGTCAGCATCGCCGCCTGCCACCCCCATCGGTGGGCGGCAACGGCGCAAATGAGTGGAATAATCGCCCCACCGATATTGATGGAGGTATTCCAGCAGCCCCACCAGAATCCGCGCTCGTTGCGCGAATACCAGTGGGTCAAGAGCCTGGCGCACGGCGGCCATCCCCATCCCTGAAAGAAGCCGTTCAGCGTCCAGATAATCAGCAGCAGCGGGAAGGTGTCGCTAAAGCTGAACAGCACGTTCAGCACGCCTGTTGCCAGGAGCCCGATGCCCATAAACGCCCGCTGTCCGTGGCTGTCGTGCCAGAGTCCGGCGGCAAATTTCGACAGCCCATAGCTGAGATAAAACAGCGATCCGATAAGCCCGATATCACCTTTGCTCAGCCCTAAATCCACCTGCAGCGCGGGTAAAACGTAGTTGAGGCTTTTGCGCGTGAGGTAAAACGCGGCATAGCCAATCGCCATACACAGCAGCAGTCTGGGGCGCAGGGCCCGATAACGTTGTGAAACCTGTTCAGCAGACAGTGCGGTCATGGCGTTCTCCGTTTGAGATGACTGTAGGGAAGTGCGGCATAAATGGGATGAGACAAAGTCTGGAGTGACTAAGACTTTTTCCTGGTCAGCGCGGCGTTTGTTGCAAATTTGTGGGCAGGTTAACAATTACGCGCGTACCGATAGGGGATTCGAGCGTCAGTTCACCGCCGAGGGCAGAGACCCGCTCCCGCATGCCCTGAATCCCCAGACCGGGCGCCTGCTGCGGGCTGATGCCGTTGCCGTTGTCGTGGACTTCCAGATGCAGTCGTTCGTCCTGTTGACAGAGCAGAATGCTGACTTCACTGGCGTCGGCGTGTTTGCTGACGTTATTGAGCAGCTCCTGCAGCAGGCGGTAGAGGGTAAAGACGAGCGTTTCGTTCGCGGGTGGGGTAGAAAGCTGGTAGTCAAAACGACAGCGGATCCCGCGTTCGGCAAAGGCGAATTCATTGACCAGGTGGTGCAGCGCCTCGTTGAGCGACAGCTCATCCAGCACCGGTGGGCGAAGCTGGCGTAACAGCTGGCGCGTGGAGTGGTGGATACGTCGCGCAAGGTCGTTAATCTGTCCGGCGGCTTCCACTGCCAGCGCGGTATCCCCCGCGCGTTTCACCAGCTGAGACTGTATTTGAATGGCGGTAATGTTCTGGCCGATCTCGTCGTGCAGCTCGCGCGCCAGCTGTTTGCGGGTATCTTCTTCGGTGTGGATCAGTTTTTCCGCGAGCGCCCGCCGGGCCTGCAGCTCCGTTTCCAGCCTGCGACGATAGCGATCCAGATTCATCGCCAGATGCTGTTGACGGCTGATGGCGATCCCCAGCCCGATCCCCAGCAGCGACTGGGTGGCGAGGAAAATTTCCAGTTCCAGCAAATCGCTGAACCCGACGCCCACCTGGCGGGCAATGGTGATCATCATGCTGCCGAGCAGCCCCGAGAGCACGCCGCCCTGCCAGCCAAACTTCCACGCCATCACCACGTTTGGCAGAAACACCACGATCAGCAGCAATCGCTCCAGCGCCGGAGAGAGCACCATCTGCGTGGCAATCCCGATAATGAAAAACAGGCTGCACCAGATAATCAGCGAGGTGCGCAGCGGCGGATTGCTGGTGTCCAGCCCCAGCAGATGGTATCGATGCTGCTGGCGTAAAAATTCGAATACCAGATAAACAAACGGCGTCAGCAGCACGCCGCCGGTAAAGGAGCCTAGCAGCAGGAGCGTTGGTGGGCTGTCCAGAAACGGCGAAAGAAACAGGGTTTGCAGCAGGGCATTCACCGTTACCGCGGCAATCAGTATCGACAGGCGCTGCCAGTAGAGCGGGAATCGGTGCCAGTACCGTTGAGCCAGCCAGGCGCTGGCTATCCCGATAAGCGGCACGCCGAGCATCAGGTAACGGGTAAGGAGCTGCTCACCGTACAGCCATGAAATGGCGATGAGGGGAGGAAGAATTAACGCAGGCCAGTAGCGTCGGGAGAGTAAAATCATCAGCGCCAGCCAGACCCCCTGCGGCAGAAATAGCACCGCCTGCTGGCCGTTGTGAGTCAGATAAAAGCTGAGCGTCCACAGCATTAGCCAGCCGGTTCCCCAGGCCAGCATAATGAACAGGGACAGGATCAGATGTCGGACAGACCGCCGCATCAGTGGCCCGTTAGCAGCTGATTATCGAGCGCGAAATGCACCAGATCGATAGTGCTGTTGCACTGGAGTTTGCCCAGCACGTTGGCGCGATGGACATGCACCGTTTTATGGCTCAGCGCCAGCGTGAAGGCAATTTCCTTGACGCTTTCACCTTTGACCAGCAGCGCAAACACTTCACGTTCACGCGGAGTGAGCGCTTCAAGGACTTTTGGCGTCGGCTCGCCGCCGCGCAGGGCTTTTACCGCATCGGCACACAGATAATGACCGCCCATGCCGACGGAACGCACGGCCTGCACCAGCTCTTCCGGGCCGCAGCGTTTGGTCAGGTAGCCGCTGGCACCCGCATCGAGCGCGCTTTGCACGAAGGCCGGGGTGTCATAGATGCTGAGAATAATGGCGCGAAACGTTGGCCGCTGCTGGCGCAGTCGTTTGAGCAGGCTGAGGCCGTTTTCGTCCGGCATTGCCACGTCCATCACCGCCACGTCGATATCGTGACGTGATAGCACGGGCCACGCCTCAGCGGCGCTGCTAAACTGCCCCTCCACCACCAAATCCTCTTCAAGATTTAACAGCTGGGCAAAACCGGAACGTACCACCACATGGTCGTCCACCAGCACCACTTTGATCATCTCGGAGCCCTTTGCATCAACGTTAGCCTATGATGCCCGTTGCCCACGGGCTGGCAATCCTGCCGCTGCGGTTATGTAACCGATGTAACAAAATTGCAATAAAGCTGACCGTCATTTTTTAACTAACGTTTGCCACTTTTTTTCTAAAAACGATTCGGAATGAGCGATGCCTTTTTATTCCTTTATCAAAATTACCGTGCCGGAAATACTGCCTCCATAACAACAGGGGAGCAGACACTATGGTAATTTCATCGCGAATCACCTTACTCGGCGCGCTGGCGCTGTGGGCATTTCAAGCGCAGGCGGTGGACGTCACCGTCGCGTATCAAACCTCTGCGGAACCGGCGAAAGTCGCGCAGGCGGATAACACCTTCGCTAAAGAGAGCGGCGCGAAGGTTGACTGGCGTAAGTTCGACAGCGGCGCGGCCATTGTGCGGGCGTTAGCGTCCGGCGATGTGCAGATTGGCAACCTCGGCTCCAGCCCACTTGCCGTGGCGGCCAGCCAGCAGGTGCCGATTGAGGTTTTCCTCCTGGCGTCACAGCTCGGTAACTCCGAAGCGCTGGTGGTGAAGAAAAACATCACCAAGCCGGAAGATCTGATTGGCAAGCGTATTGCCGTACCGTTTATTTCAACCACCCACTACAGCCTGCTGGCTGCGCTTAAGCACTGGGGCATTAAGCCGGGGCAAGTGCAAATCCTGAATCTTCAGCCGCCAGCGATTATCGCGGCCTGGCAGCGCGGCGACATCGACGGGGCATACGTGTGGGCACCCGCCGTGAACCAGTTGGAAAAAGACGGCACCGTGCTGACCGACTCCGGGAAAGTGGGCCAGTGGGGCGCGCCAACGCTCGACGTGTGGGTGGTGCGTAAAGATTTTGCCGAGAAACATCCTGAGGTGGTGAAAGCCTTCGCGAAAAGCGCCATCGACGCCCAGCAGCCGTATATCAACAACCCGGACGCGTGGCTTAAGCAGCCTGCTAACCTGGAAAAACTGTCGCGCCTCAGCGGCGTGCCGGAAGCGGACGTGCCGGGGCTGGTGAAAGGCAATACCTACCTCACGCCTGCGCAGCAGGTGCAACAGCTGACCGGGCCGGTGAACAAAGCGATTGTAGATACCGCGACCTTCCTGAAAGAGCAGGGCAAAGTGCCTGCGGTGGCAGCGGACTACAGCCAGTACGTGACCGATCGCTTCGTTAAATAAGGAGACGGCGATGCTGAATATTACAAATCTGTCTGCCGATTATGGCGGCAAACCGGCGCTGGAAGAGATCAACCTGACGCTGGACAGCGGTGAGCTGCTGGTGGTGCTGGGGCCATCCGGATGCGGGAAAACCACGCTGCTGAATCTGATTGCCGGGTTTGTACCTTATCAGCATGGCACCATTCAACTGGAAGGAAAAAAGGTGGAAGGCCCGGGCGCGGAGCGCGGCGTGGTCTTCCAGAACGAGGGGCTGTTGCCGTGGCGTAACGTGCAGGAAAACGTAGCCTTTGGCCTGCAGCTGGCGGGCGTTGGCCGAGAACAACGGCTGACAACGGCGCGGGAGATGCTGAAAAAGGTCGGGCTGGAGGGCGCTGAAAAACGCTTTATCTGGCAGCTTTCCGGCGGCCAGCGTCAGCGCGTTGGGATTGCCCGCGCGCTGGCGGCAAACCCGCAGCTGTTGCTGCTGGACGAGCCGTTCGGCGCGCTGGATGCCTTCACTCGCGAGCAGATGCAAACCCTGTTACTTCGCCTGTGGCATGAGACCGGCAAGCAGGTGCTGCTGATCACCCACGACATCGAAGAAGCGGTGTTTATGGCGACCGAGCTGGTGTTGCTCTCTCCGGGGCCAGGCCGCGTGCTGGAACGATTGCCGCTCGACTTTGCCCGCCGCTATGTCGCGGGGGAGCCGGTACGCAGCATCAAGTCCGATCCGCAGTTTATTGAACGTCGCGAATACGTGCTAAGCCGCGTGTTCGAGCAACGGGAGGCCTTCTCATGAGCATTGTCTTCAGTGAAAAAACGCGACGCGCGCGCCTCACATTGCGTTGGCCGTTCTCGCGTCAGATAACCCTCAGCGTCGGCACGCTGTTGGTGTTGCTGGCGGTGTGGTGGGCGGTTGCTGCCCAGCAGTGGGTCAGCCCGCTGTTTCTGCCGCCGCCGGGACAGGTGTTGGAAAAACTCATTACCATCGCCGGGCCGCAGGGCTTTATGGATGCCACGCTCTGGCAGCACTTAGGTGCTAGCCTGGCACGTATTCTGGTCGCGCTGCTGGCGGCAGTGGCTATCGGTATCCCTGTTGGGATAGCGATGGGCCTGAGCCCGACGGTGCGCGGCATTCTCGATCCGCTGATTGAGCTTTATCGTCCCGTGCCGCCGCTGGCGTATCTGCCGCTGATGGTGATTTGGTTCGGCATCGGCGAAACCTCAAAAATCTTACTGATCTATCTGGCGATTTTCGCTCCGGTTGCCATGTCGGCGCTGGCGGGCGTGAAGAGCGCTCAGCAGGTGCGCATCCGTGCGGCGCAGTCGCTGGGGGCCAGCCGGGTTCAGGTACTGCTGTTTGTGATTCTCCCCGGCGCACTGCCGGAGATTTTAACCGGGCTGCGGATTGGCCTCGGCGTGGGCTGGTCCACGCTGGTGGCGGCGGAGCTTATCGCCGCCACGCGCGGCCTTGGCTTTATGGTGCAGTCTGCCGGTGAGTTTCTGGCAACTGACGTGGTGCTGGCAGGGATTGCGGTGATTGCCGCGATTGCCTTTGGATTAGAACTGGGGCTGCGTGCGTTACAGCGCCGCCTGACGCCCTGGCATGGAGAAATACAATGAGTGAACGTCTGACCATCACCCCGCTGGGGCCGTACATTGGCGCACAGGTCTCCGGCCTGGATGTCACCCGTCCGCTGAGCGATAACCAGTTCGAGCAGCTCTACCACGCGGTGCTGCGCCATCAGGTGGTGTTCCTGCGCGAGCAGACAATCACCCCACAGCAGCAACGCGCGCTGGCTCTGCGCTTTGGCGATTTGCATATCCATCCGGTTTATCCGCATGCGGAAGGCGTGGAGGAAATTATCGTCCTGGACACGCATAACGATAACCCGCCGGATAACGACAACTGGCACACGGACGTGACCTTTATCGAGACGCCGCCCGCGGGCGCGATACTGGCCGCGAAGCAGTTGCCGCAAACGGGTGGGGATACGCTATGGGCCAGCGGTATTGCGGCCTTTGAGGCGCTGTCCGCGCCGTTCCAGACACTGTTGAGCGGGCTGCGGGCGGAGCATGATTTTAAAAAATCGTTCCAGGAGTATAAGTACCGGAAAACCGACGAAGAGCACCAGCGCTGGCAGGAGGCAGTCGCGAAGCATCCACCGCTGCTGCACCCGGTCGTGCGTACCCATCCGGTGACCGGCAGGCAGGCGCTGTTTGTGAACGAAGGGTTTACCACGCGCATCGTGGACGTGAGCGAGAAAGAGAGCGAGGCGCTGCTGGGCTTTCTGTTCGCGCATATCACGAAACCGGAATTTCAGGTACGCTGGCGCTGGCAGGAGAACGATCTGGCTATCTGGGATAACCGCGTGACGCAGCATTATGCCAACGCGGATTATCTGCCGCAGCGGCGGATTATGCAGCGGGCGACGATTTTAGGGGACAAGCCGTTTTATCGTGCCTAATCGCCCTAACCCTCTCCTTTTTAGGGAGAGGGTTATAAATGCGCCTCTATATACCGCTGATAACGGTTCGTCTTCAGATAACACAGATCCACCAGCACCAGCCCGTCGACGCAGTTATTGAACGCCGGGTCGCTGCCAAAATCGATAAACTGTACGCCGCCGGACTCGCATAGCTCGGAATACTGTTTATAGAGCGGCGGAATACCGCAGCCCAGATTGCCGAGCAGGGACTTAAGCTTCGTGAGGTCATCGACGTAATCCACACCGCCAAACTGCGCCAGAACATCCGGTAACGATGCTGGATAAGGCCGGCGCGAGGCGGCGAGGGGATGACTGGCCGGGAACCAGAGGCGGTAAAAGGCTACCAGTAGATCCCGGGCGGCAGGAGGCAGGCCACCGGAAATTGAGACCGGGCCAAACAGATAGCGGTAGTGCGGATAGCGGGCCAGATACGCACCGATACCGGACCACAGATAGTCCAGCCCGCGACGACCCCAGTAGCGTGGCTGAATAAAGCTTCGTCCCAGCTCAATACCGTGCTCCAGCACATCCTGCATTTTATCGTCGTAGTGGAACAAACTGTGGCTATACAGGCCGTCAACGCCGCGTTTTTCGATTTGCATCGCCGTTGGCATAAAGCGATACGCGCCGACAACCTCCAGATCCGCGTCGTCCCACAGGATCAGATGGAAATAATCATCATCGTAACCGTCGATGTCCCGGCGTTTACCGCTTCCTTCTTCTACAGCGCGAAACGCAATCTCGCGCAGGCGACCCAGCTCACGCAGGATAGGGGCATCTTCCTGCCCGTTGCGTTGCCACAGGTAGATGGTTTTGCCGTCGCTGGTTTTTCCCAGACACTCCGCCTGCGCCAGCTCGCGCTTCAGCGTGGCCCGGTCCTCCGGGCGCGCGATGGCGCATTGGGTTTTGAAGACGCCAGGCACTCCCTTGCCAAGACGCATCACGTGCTGACGGCACTTCTCGGCCATCTCACGCGACGAAAGGGTTGAGCTGAACCAGTCGTTCCAGGTAATTTGCTGGCCGATCTTAATGGGGAGCTGACTGTGGCGGCGGCTAAACATCTGCTGCATGAGCAGGAGCATGGACAGCGTGGGGGACACAAGCGTGCTGGCATAAAAGAGTAGGCTGTTGTGCGCCTGAATATGCACTGGCAGCAGCGGCGCCCGCAGCTTGCTCGCGAGTTTGATAAAACCTGAGTGCCATTTCTTATCGCGGATGCCTTTTCGCGTGGGGCGCGAGACTTCTCCCGCCGGGAAGAAGATCAGCACGCCAGCGTTTTGCAAATGCTGCTCCATCTGCACCAGCGACGTTTTCGCCGTCCTGCCGCCCATATTGTCCACGGGAATAAACAGCGAGCTGAGCGGTTCAAGATGGGTCAGCATCCGGTTAGTGACGACTTTAATATCGCGGCGCACGCGAGAAACGGCGTACATCAACGCCAGCCCGTCCAACGTACCTGTCGGATGATTGGCAATTATCACCAGCGGGCCATGTTCGGGGATTTGTTCGAGATCGCGGGCGGAAACGGAGCAGAGAATATCGAGGTGTTCGAGAACGTGCTCCACCATATCCAGCCCTCTCAGGTGGCGGTGGGTAGCGGCGTAGTGTTGAAATTCTTTTTCGTAAAACAGTCTTTTTAACAGACTTTTTTGCCAGGGTGCGGGCCTCGCTTGAGGCCAAAGGTCGTCGAGAACGCTGTCGAGACTAAACATGATCACTCCTCCTGCCGTCTTGCGATGACAGTAGAAGGAGGAGATGTCGGTTGTATTGCAGTTTGGTGAAGATTAAAGCGGTGTGCGTTGGCCGGGTGAGGCGACGCCCTTACCCGGCACAAAAGCGGTTTAGCGCAGAATTTTCTTTTCGGCCAGATCCAGCGCGAAGTAGCTGAAGATGAGATCCGCGCCCGCGCGTTTGATCGCGCCCAGGCTTTCGAGGATCACTTTTTCTTCATCAATTGCGCCCGCCAGTGCGGCGAACTTGATCATCGCGTACTCGCCGCTCACCTGGTATGCACCCAGCGGCAGTTCGGTGCGCTCGCGGATATCGCGCAGAATGTCCAGATACGCGCCAGCCGGTTTTACCATCAGGCAATCTGCGCCTTGGGCTTCATCCAGCAGAGATTCGCGAATGGCCTCACGACGGTTCAGCGGGTTCATCTGATAGGTTTTACGGTCGCCTTTCAGCGCTGTGCCTGCGGCTTCACGGAACGGACCGTAGAAGGAGGAGGCAAATTTGGTGGAGTAAGACATGATGGCGGTGTCGGTAAAGCCGGCGGCATCAAGCGCCTGACGGATCGCCTGAACCTGCCCGTCCATGGCTGCTGATGGCGCGATGAAATCTGCGCCGGCAGCGGCCGCGACCACAGCCTGTTTGCCGAGGTTCAGCAGGGTCGCATCGTTATCTACACCGTGATCGCAGAGCACGCCGCAGTGACCGTGTGAGGTATATTCACAGAAACAGGTGTCGGACATGACAATCATTTCCGGCACGGTCTCTTTGCAGATGCGCGCCATACGGGCAACCAGACCGTCTTCTTTCCAGGCATCGCTGCCGGTTGCGTCGGTATGATGGGAGATCCCGAAGGTCATCACAGAGCGGATCCCCGCGTTGGCGATACGCTCGATTTCACGTGCCAGATGTTTTTCCGGAATACGCATTACGCCCGGCATGGCTTCGATGGCTTTGTAGTCATCGATCTCTTCTTCAACAAATATCGGCAACACCAGATCGTTTAAGGTCAGTGTTGTCTCTTCAAACATAGCGCGCAGTGCGGGTGACTTGCGCAGGCGACGGGGACGTGCAATTAAATCGTTCATGGTATGCCTGACGTTTGTGGAACAAAGAAGGCTAGTGTACCTGAAAGCAGGCGAAGGTGTTTTACGAAAGTGGGCTTTATGTTTTGGAAAGGCAACTGGCTGTACTTCACATAATGAATATATTATTCGAGATAAAAATATATTTAAAGGGAGTGAAATATAGGTGATGTTTCTACATTTAATGGAATATATCATTTGGAGTGATCTATTTTTAATTATTATATTTTCAGTGATTATGGGAGCTGTTTTTAACTTTCTGTTTTTTGTGGGAATTAATTATAGTCCTTAACGCTGTTGCGCTTTTTTCATGTTATTTGTCTGGAAGCGGACTTAATGGAATCATTCATTGAACCTTTTTGAATTGAAACTGCATAATTCACTCCGCAATTAAATGTTGCCAAATGATTTGATGGACAAACTTGCTTACGTCCCTGAGGAGGGATGACCCAATGCAAACATGGAAAAAGAAACTGGTTGTATCTCAACTTGCATTAGCCTGCACTCTCGCTATCGCTTCTCAGGCAAATGCGAAGGATATTTCCGGTACGACATATAATACTTTTGGATATGATAATACGGCATCAACGCCCTGGTATTATGGCTACACTGACTGGGATAGCACCCTCGATGGTGATATTTATCCGGTGATTAAATCATCGACGATCAACGGTGTTATTTCGACGTATTATCTTGATGATGGCGTTAATGGCCGTGCGAATGCGCTGAGCATTTCTAACAGCACAATTAATGGCATGATCGCTTCAACGTGCATGACCACCACATGTGCTGACGGCGTAGAGACGGATGGCACAACCCATTCTCAATACGATCGTTTTAGCCTGACCGTTGATCATTCAACCATTAACGATACCTATGAGCATTATGCTTACGATGTGGTGAATGGAGACAATACTGAAACCCAATATCTGGATTCTTATGGGCTGGGTAACGCCATTACGCTGGACGTGGAATCGGATAGTGTTATTCAGAATAACTCACACGTTGCGGGCATCACGCTGACGCAGGGCTATCATGAGCTGGATAATACCCCGTACGACGGCGTTGAAGGCGTGGCCAACAGCAGCAACGTCTTTACGAATACGCTGGTGGTCAAAGACTCTGTTCTGACCTCTGGTGCGTACAGCGATCTGGGCACCCGTGGTTTCTACGGTCAGACGGCGAAGCCGAGCGACTATGGTGAAACCAATGCAACAGGGGCTGATGACGCCGCGCTGATTGTTGCGGCAGGCGCGTCTGACAACGCTATGCAGACTACCGCGACGTTCGATCGCTCCACTATCACCGGCGATATCCTTTTCTCCAGCACCTTCGATAACAACTTCTATGAGACTGGCGATCCGGCAACCGATACCACCGATGACGGCGTGTATAACCCAACCACCAACGGCTGGGACGGCACCGACAAGCTGGATGTTACGCTGACCAACGGCAGCAAATGGGTCGGCGCAGCGCAGTCCAGCGTTGAAGCAATTGGCACCGCGCAGATGTATGGCCAGGGCTACAGCAACGTCGACTGGAACACTCTGTCTCCGAACAGCATCTGGCCTGATTCCACCTTCGACGGCAACGGTCATGTTGCGGGCGAAGAGGTGTATCAGAGCGGCCTGTTTAACGTAACGCTGGATTCAGGCTCCGAGTGGGATACCCGTAAGGTGTCTAACATCGACACGCTGAAGGTGAACAACCGCTCGCAGGTCAATGTTGAGAACTCTGGCTTGCTGGCAGATTCCATCACCCTGACCAACGCGTCTTCCCTGAATATCGGCGACAGCGGTGCCGTCGCAACAGACAGGCTGTATCTGGACAGCTACAGCCTTGCCACATTGACGGAAGAAACCGCTGAACTCTATGCCAACACCATCACGGTGGACAACGGTGCGGAACTGGCGCTGGGCCTGGGTCAGGTAGACACGCACAATATGGTGTTGACCGATGGCGGCGTGCTGAACGTTGCCAGCCGTGATTACGTGCTGAACAGCGATCTGAACAACGCGCGCTACATCACCAACGATACGCATAAAGCCGATTACGACTATGGCGTTGTCGCACTGAATTCTGACGGCCATCTGGCGGTGAACGGTGACGTTGCGGGTAACTACAAAGTGCGTATCGACAATGCTACCGGTGCGGGTTCTGTTGCTGATTACAAAAACAAAGAGATCATCCGTGTTTATGACAATAACGCGGATACCGGCGCCAGCTTTACCGCTGCAAACAAAGCCGATTTAGGTGCTTACACTTATCAGGCGCAGCAGAAGGGTGACACTGTTGTTCTGCAGCAAAAAGAGCTGACCGATTACGCCAACATGGCGCTGAGCATTCCTTCGGCCAATACCAACATTTGGAACCTGCAGCAGGATACCGTTGGTACACGTCTGACCAATAGCCGTCATGGCCTGGCAGATAACGGCGGTGCATGGGTAAGCTACTTCGGTGGTAACGTCGACGGTGATAATGGCGTTCTTAGTTACGATCAGGACGTGAGCGGTATTATGGTGGGTCTGGATACTCAGATTGACGGTAATCACGCGAAGTGGACCTTGGGTGGCGCCGCCGGTTTCGCGAAGGGTGATATTAGCGATCGCACCGGTCAGGTCGATCAGGACAGCCAGACTGCGATGATCTACGCCTCCGCGACGTTTGCAAACGACGTCTTCCTCGACAGCTCGCTAAGCTACACCCGCTTTAATAACGATCTCTCGGCAAACATGAGCAACGGCCAGTATGTTGATGGTGACACCACCACTGACGCCGTCGGCTTTGGCATGAAACTGGGTTATGACTGGAAACCAAACCTGTCTGGCTACGTTACGCCATATGCAGCGGTATCCGGTTTGTTCCAGTCTGGTGATGATTACCCGTTGAGCAACGGCATGCGTATCGACGGCCAGTCTTACGACAGCCTGCGTTATGAGCTCGGCGTTGATGCGGGTTATACCTTCAACTATGGCGGGGAGCAGGCGCTGACGCCTTACTTCACGCTGGCATATGTCTATGACGATGCCGATAACAATGCGGATGTTAATGGCGACAGCATTGATAACGGTGTTGAAGGTTCAGCCGTTCGCATTGGACTGGGCACGCAGTTTAGCTTCACCAAAAACTTCAGTGCGTATACCGATGCAACCTATCTGGGTGGCGGCGACGTCGATCAGAACTGGGGGGCAAATCTGGGTGTGAAATACACCTGGTAAACTAAAAAAGCGGGGGACATGTCCTCCGCTTTTTATATATAACGATAAAAAATAGACAGAACCGACAGATACAGATGACTTGAGGTCTGCATGAACGTTAATGCCAAGCCACTTTCTGAATTAAGCCGGCTCGAACAGTGTTTGAAGTCCGCCAGTACGCCGTTTGATATCGCTTCTCAGCAAATTATTTCTCATGGTAGCTATAGTGATGAACCGCACACGTTTATGATCCAAACTGGCGTTATTGAGATTTTTCGCCAGTCAGATGAGCTTCTTATTGCCATCGCAACAGCGCCCTTTATTTTGGGACTCACCGCTGGAATGATTAACAACAGTCAGGAATATATGATGGTTGCACAGACGCCTTGCACGGGATTTTATTTACCTGCTGCAACTACGCGTCAGCGCATTCAGCAGGAATCTCTCTGGCATGAGGCTTTTTGTTGGTTATCCTGGATAAACCATAACCTCGAAAAACGTGATAAGCAGCTGGTGGGAAATAATTCCTATACCCAGATCCGCGCAATGCTGTTGAATATGTCCGAGTGGGATGACGCCCTGCGCTTAAAAATTGGTGTAATGAATCATATTCAGCGCAGCACAGGTATTTCTCGCTCCGTGGTTGCAGAAATTCTGGCGGCTCTTCGACAGGGAAACTATATCAATATGAGCCGGGGCAAACTGGTCAGTATCAACCGTTTGCCCACGGAATATTAAGGCTAGTTAGATGCCGTGAGTACCTGCGCTTTATTGGCGCTCAGCTCAGCAACTAAGTTATTGATGCCATCACTCATATTGACGAAGCGTGTGTTTGGGGAGCGGGTGACCACCACAAAAGCGCCCACGTTGGACTGCGGAATCATTGCCATATAGGTAATGAATCCGCCGCCGCCACCGGTTTTCTGGATAATCCCCGGGCGACCATTTTTCGGGGCCATGTAGACCCAGCCCATGCCGAGTGCATCAGCTTTGCCCGGTACGTCCATACCGATCACGCGTTGCAGTTGGCTGCGCTGATAAATGAGTGTCTGCATGCGATCGGCCTGCGGGCTGCGGGCATAAAAATCAGAAGAGAGGAACTGCTGCATCCAGCGCATCATGTCGCCAGGCGTGGAATAAACGCCACCGCTGCCGATGGCGGCGAGAGTGTTATTGCATGGACTGGCACCTTTCTCGGCGACCATCAGACGGCGACACTGATCCGGAGAGGGAGTAAAGGTGGTGTCTTTCATACCCAGCGGACGGGTAATCTGCTCTTCGAAAAGCTGGGTATAGGGTTTTCCGGCTGCCGTAGAGAGTGCATCGGCCAGCAGGTCAAACGCCAGGTTTGAATAAGATGCCTGCGCGCCCGGCGCGGACTTGAGCGTGGCGGTACTCAGGTAGTTCCAGCGCTGTTCGCGCGTTGGCCAAACAAAGACAGCCCTGTGCGCTGCGCCACCAGGCTGTTCACGCGGCAGGGCGCTGGTATGGGTGGCGAGGTTCACTAGGCGAATAGGCTGACCCTGATACGTCGGAACGCGTGCGCCCGGAGGCGCATACTTGCTGAGCGGATCGTCGAGTTTCACTACGCCCTGATCGAGCATTTTTACCAGCATTTCGCTGGTCATCAGCTTGGAAATCGACGCAATGCGGATAACGGAATCCAGCTGCGGGTGAATGTTATTGCCCGGTCGCGTTTCACCGAAACTGCGGAACACGCGCTGGTTACCATCGATGACGACCATCGCCATTCCCGTTGCGCCACTTCCATAATAAATCAGGTTCGCATAGCGATCGGCAATATCTGAAGCCAAAACCGGGGCCGTCAGCGGCTGTGCTGCCTGGGCGGTAGAGAAGCACACCGCACACAGCGCGGCGAAAGAGAGCAGACAACGTTTCAACGAAAAGCATCCATCAAGTAAATAAAGAAAGTTAGGGATATTTATACTACTAATCGATACTGGGCAAAGGTCCGAATTACATTACGATAGCGAGAAAAACGTAACCATGGGTAAATATGCACAATTTACTTGCAACTCACTTCCCATTTTGTGACATCGGGCTGATACCCGTCATACTTCATGTTGCCTTTGGATTGGCTGCACTCACTCACCCCAGTCACGTACTTGATTCAGTTCCTGGGGGGTTCCCTCCTTTGCCGTCTTCATGCAACGCGAATTATTTAGGGTATATGATAGAGACCAGGGTCACGTAAACTTGCGGAGAAAGGTATGACTGAAAAGCGTGTGGTTATGGTTATTGATATGCAGAATGGCGTGTTCGAAACCCCTCGTCATGAGCGTGAAAAATGTGTCTCGCGCATCAATCAGCTTACGCACGCGGCTGACACGGTTATTTTCATTCAGCATACCGAAGCGGGAGGGCTGGAAGAGGGGAGCGAAGGCTTTTCGTTGCTGCCTGAGCTGAGCCAGCCAGAGGGCGCGCTTTACGTGACCAAGACTGCCTGTGATGCGTTTTATGGTACGACGCTTGAGGCGCTGTTACGCGAGCAAGGAATTCGTGAATTTGTCATCTGCGGTTGTGCCACCGATTACTGCGTCGACGCCACCTTCAAAAACGGCATTAGCCGGGGATATCACATTACCGTCGCGCAGGACGCTCATACCACTTCCAACCGCCCGGCTGCGGAAGCAAAAATTCTGATAAGCCACTACAACGACGTCTGGCGTGATTTCATTGCGCCGGCGAATCCCCCCGCGGTGAAACTCACCGAAACAATTCTTGAAAACTGGAAAGCGAACTAATAATAAACCCTCGGGTCTGACCTTTTTGCCCGGGCCGGGAGGCTGGCCTGTGGCAGTATTTTCGTGTGGTGATGTGTTGAACGCAGCAACAGCCATAACAACAAGAAGGAAGCACAATGTTTAAGTCTTTTTTCCCAAAGCCGGGGCCATTTTTCCTGTCGGCATTTATTTGGGCACTGATCGCTGTCGTTTTCTGGCAGGCTGGCGGTGGTTCGTGGTTAACACGCCTCACGGGCGCGACGGGCGACGTTCCCATCAGCGCGGCCCGCTTCTGGTCACTGAGCTACCTGCTGTTTTACGCCTACTACATGGTATGTGTCGGGCTATTTGCCCTGTTTTGGTTTGTCTATTCTCCGCACCGCTGGCAATACTGGTCGATTCTGGGTACGTCGCTGATCATCTTCGTCACCTGGTTTCTGGTGGAAGTGGGGGTGGCGGTTAACGCCTGGTATGCACCCTTCTACGATCTGATCCAGACCGCGCTAAGTGCGCCGCACAAGGTGACCATAAATCAGTTCTACCATGAGGTGGGGATTTTCCTCGGCATCGCCCTTATTGCGGTGGTAATTGGCGTCATGAATAACTTCTTCGTCAGCCACTACGTTTTCCGCTGGCGTACCGCCATGAACGAACACTATATGGCGCACTGGCAACACTTGCGTCATATCGAAGGTGCCGCACAGCGTGTGCAGGAAGACACCATGCGCTTTGCCTCTACGCTTGAAGATATGGGGACCAGCTTTATCAACGCGATTATGACGCTGATAGCCTTCTTGCCGGTGCTGGTAACGCTCTCCGCACATGTCCCAGAACTGCCGATTGTTGGCCATCTGCCGTATGGTCTGGTGATTGCCGCAATCGTCTGGTCACTCATGGGAACAGGGCTGCTGGCGGTGGTTGGGATAAAACTGCCGGGGCTGGAGTTTAAAAATCAGCGTGTCGAAGCGGCTTATCGTAAAGAGCTGGTGTACGGCGAAGATGATGCCAACCGTGCATCTCCGCCAACCGTACGTGAACTCTTTGGTGCCGTACGACGTAACTATTTCCGCCTCTATTTCCATTACATGTATTTCAACATCGCGCGCATTCTTTACCTGCAGGTCGATAACGTTTTCGGTTTGTTCCTGCTGTTCCCGTCGATTGTTGCAGGTACGATAACGCTGGGCCTGATGACGCAGATCACCAACGTCTTCGGTCAGGTGCGCGGATCGTTCCAGTACCTGATCAGCTCCTGGACTACGCTTGTCGAGCTGATGTCCATCTATAAACGTTTACGCAGCTTTGAACGTGAGCTTGATGACAGAGACCTGCAGGAAGTGACCAATACTTTTAGCTAATACAGGGAGTTGCTATGTCTTTTGCCGTACCGCGTGCCTTATCGCTGTCCTTACTCGCGGCCTTTGTGCTGGCGGGGTGTGCCGAAAAAGGGGCTGCACCGCTCAAAAAAGGTGAGAAACCCGTGGATGTGGCGAGCGTCGTGCGGCAAAAAATGCCCGCAACGGTGAAGGATCGCAACGCGTGGGCGGACGCGCTGGCAAAGACCTTTGAAAGCCAGAAGATTGCCCCCACCGAGGAGAACATCTGCTCGGTGCTGGCCGTCGCTCAGCAGGAGTCGATGTACCAGTCAGACCCGTCGGTCCCGGGTCTGAACAAGATTGCCTGGAAGGAGATCGATCGCCGCGCGGAATCGATGCATATTCCGGTTTTCCTGGTGCACACCGCACTTAAGATCACGTCGCCAAACGGTAAAACCTACAGTGAACGGTTGGATACGGTCAAAACGGAGAAACAGCTGAGCGCTATCTTTGACGATCTGATCAGCATGGTGCCGATGGGCCAGAAGCTGTTCGGCTCGCTGAACCCGATGCATACAGGTGGACCAATGCAGGTAAGCATCGCGTTTGCTGAGAAACACACCGAGGGTTATCCGTGGAGCATAGACGGTACGGTGCGCCAGGAGGTGTTTTCCCTGCGCGGTGGACTGTGGTTTGGCACCTATCATCTTCTGAACTATCCAGCGAACTACAGCGAGCCGCTGTATCGCTTTGCGGATTTCAACGCGGGTTGGTACGCCAGCCGTAACGCTGCGTTCCAGAGCGCGGTTAGCCGCATGAGCGGCGTTAAGCTGGCGCTGGACGGCGATCTTATCGCCTATGGCAGTAGCGAGGCGGGGACGACCGAGCAGGCGATTCGGAAATTGTCGACAAAGCTTGGCATGAGCAACAGCGATATCCGCCATCAGTTAGAAAAGGGTGACAGCCTGGCGTTTGAGAAAACGGATTTGTATCAGAAGGTCTTTGAGCTTGCGGAACAGAAGAGTGGGAAGGCGTTGCCAAGGGCTATTCTGCCGGGGATTCAGCTAGAGAGCCCGAAAATCACGCGTAATTTGACGACCGCATGGTTCGCAAAACGCGTTGACGATCGACGGGCTCGCTGCATGGCGTTGTAGCTTCAAACCGAGTGACGGCGACGCCAGCGCAGAACCAACCCGACAACACCCAAAATCACGCAGCCTGCGAGGAAAGGAATGAGGCCAAACAAGGTACTCACCCCAAAACCTATCTCAACCCGCGGGCGTCCGCTGTCCTGTACCTGCATCAGATGTTCATAAACGCCTGGTGCATGCACCAGCATATTAAGAAACTGCGTGCCTGCCCAGAAACAGAACAAGACAAACAGGGCGTAAGCGATATTCCCCGCTGTGGAGGTTTTTGGTTGTTTGCCGCCAAAAATCGGTTTCGACAATGTGAAATCAGCCATGAAGACCTCCCGAAATATCACTCTGTGCAATACGCGTTGTACAGGGGAAGTTTGACAGGTCACAGCATTTGTCAATATCAGAATCGTGGTAATTTACCGTCAGGATTTCTCCTGGATTGCCGATTTCTGCAGCACATCACAATTTTGTTACTTAAGTGAAATAGCGTTGCGTTTCAGATTTTCCGCATCTGCCACAGACCCGGGCATAAAACTGTGAGAGGATATCTTTTTTCCTTGCCGGAGTTGTCATGAAGCTCACTTCCAAACTACGCCGTGACTGGCATTACTACGCCTTTGCCATTGGGCTGATTTTTATCCTTAACGGCGTGGTGGGGCTATTGGGATTTGAAGCAAAGGGCTGGCAAACCTATGCGGTAGGGCTGGTGACGTGGGTGATCAGTTTCTGGCTGGCAGGATTTATCATCCGCCGCCGCCCTGAAGAGGCGACAGCGGATGAGGCGGAAACGGCAAATAAAGCCGATTAACCGTTTACTGAACTTTTGAGCGCGCTGTCGGCAGCATGTCGCTCCAGCGCGAGCTCAATCAGGCGGGTGATGAGTTCGGGATAGCTGATACCGCTGGCCTGCCACAGTTTTGGATACATGCTGATGTTGGTGAAGCCTGGCAGAGTGTTGATTTCGTTGATCACGACCTCATTTTCCAGCGTCAGGAACACGTCAACGCGGGCCATGCCGCAACAGCCAAGCGCCTGATAAGCTTCAACGGCGATCGCGCGGATCTTATCGTTGATGGCCGGATCGATAACGGCGGGCACCACAACCTGTGCGCCTTTGTCATCAATGTATTTGGTGTCGTAAGAGTAGAAGTCGCTGTTTAATACCACTTCCCCGCAGGTACTCGCCTGTGGGAAATCGTTGCCCAGTACGGCACACTCAATTTCACGGCCTTTAATACCCTGCTCAACCACCACTTTATGGTCAAACTCAAACGCCAGACGGACGGCGTCGGTAAACTGCGCTTCGCTTGTTACTTTGCTGACGCCCACGGAAGACCCCTGGTTTGCCGGTTTTACAAACAGCGGTAAACCCAGTTGGGCGCTCATCTGCGCGAAGCTGTACTTATCGCGGTTGGCGCGGGTGAGGGTGACAAACGGGGCAATATTTAAGCCGGCATCGCGCAGCAGGCGTTTGGTGACGTCTTTATCCATGCAGGCGGCAGAGCCGAGCACGTCGGAGCCAACGAACGGCAGGTTGGCCATGCGAAGCATCCCCTGCAAAGAACCGTCTTCACCCAGCGTGCCGTGCACGATGGGGAAAACGACGTCGATCTGCGTCAGCGCCCTGGCATTTCCGGCGTCGATAAGCTGTCCCTGAACCACACCGGGTACGGCTGCGACGCTAATTTCAGAGGGATTAAGGGCGATATTCGCCGGATCGTCAGCATTTAACAGATACTGGCTGGCATCATTGATATGCCACTGGCCCTGTTTATCAATGCCCAGCAGCACCACATCGAAACGGTTTTTATCAATCGCATCGACAATATTTTTTGCCGATTGCAATGAAACCTCGTGCTCCGCTGATTTTCCCCCAAAGACAATACCTACGCGCTGCTTTGCCATCTCACACTCTTCCAGTCTGACGAAAAGCCAATAACATACCACGATGCCCTGCGGGTTTCGCGGCCTTCTGCCATAATGTTTGGGGACGCAGAGGAGGGGGAGTGAAAGGAAAAAGCCTGCTGACAATTATCATCATGGTGGCAATAGCAACGGTGGGTTACCGCTGGTTGCCGTCTCACTACAACCCTTTCAAACCGCTTACGCTTGACGACCCACCCGGTAAAATCACCCAGTATAAACTTCGGCATCTCTCGCCTGACGCGTGCGAAAACTTGCTGTTGCAGGCCAATCAAAGGCGGCTTATCCGTACGCAGCCTGTCACAGACGCTGGCGGAGATTGTCCGCTTAGCAACGTGGTGCGCGTGCATGACTTCGGTCCGGTTAGCCTGAACAGCAGCTTCCTCTCCAGCTGCCCGCTGGCCATGAGCACCGCACTGTTTGTCAGCCAACAGGCGCGACCCATAACCAAAGCCATGATGGGCAGCGAATTGATTCGCATTGAGCATCTGGGGAGCTTTGCCTGTCGGAATATTTATCACCGCCCTGACGCGCGACGCAGTGAACATGCGACGGCCGAGGCGCTGGATATCAGCGCGTTTCGTCTGGCAAACGGTGAGCGGGTGACCGTATTACGCGGCTGGAAGTCGACGAAAATGCTGCCGTGGCTTCAGGCGCTGCAGGCGGCAAGCTGCGGGTATTACGGGAATACTCTGGGGCCGGACTATAACGCGGCGCACGCCAACCATTTTCATCTTGGAATGCGGGGATTTGGACTGTGCCGTTAAAGCATAATCTTCCGCCAGAAACTGGATGATTTGTGACTTGTTTCACAAATATGATGACTGGGAAGATAAAACACCAAAGTCTGTCATGCCGCATCTCTGGCGCTACGTGGATGCGCGTAACTTGCTAATCTGTCGGCGAATTCGCCTAAAAATGAAGACTATTTCTGTTATGGAATCCTGGAAAGTTAACCTCATATCGGTCTGGTTTGGCTGCTTCTTTACCGGGCTAGCCATCAGCCAGATATTGCCCTTCCTGCCGCTGTATGTATCCCAGCTGGGGGTCACCTCTCATGAGGCCCTCTCCATGTGGTCAGGGCTGACGTTCAGCGTCACGTTTCTGGTTTCCGCCATTGTATCGCCGATGTGGGGCAGCCTCGCGGATCGTAAAGGGCGCAAGCTCATGCTGCTGCGCGCCTCGTTGGGCATGGCGATAGCCATTTTGCTGCAGGCCTTCGCCACCAACGTCTGGCAGCTGTTCATCCTGCGGGCGATCATGGGGCTGACATCCGGATACATTCCCAACGCCATGGCGCTGGTCGCCTCTCAGGTGCCGCGCGAGCGCAGCGGCTGGGCGCTGAGTACGCTCTCTACTGCGCAAATTAGTGGGGTCATCGGGGGGCCGCTGCTGGGAGGCTTTCTGGCAGACCATGTTGGCCTGCGCGCGGTATTTATCATTACCGCGATTCTGCTGGTGGTCAGTTTCCTGGTCACGCTCTTTCTGATTAAAGAGGGTGGGCGGCCTGTGGTGAGCAAATCAGAACGCCTGAGCGGCAAGGCCGTTTTTGCTTCGCTGCCGTATCCGGGCCTGATGATTAGCCTGTTTGTCACGACAATGGTTATCCAGCTCTGTAACGGATCGGTTGGCCCCATTCTGGCGCTGTTTATTAAATCGATGGAGCCGGACAGCAACAATATTGCCTTCCTCGCCGGGATGATTGCGGCGGTGCCTGGCGTCTCGGCGCTCATTTCTGCCCCCCGTCTGGGAAAGCTGGGCGACAGGATCGGCACGGCGCGTATCCTGATGGCAACGCTGATTATTGCGGTCATCCTCTTTTTCGCGATGTCGTTTGTGACCTCTCCGCTTCAGCTTGGCGTGCTGCGCTTCCTTCTGGGGTTTGCGGATGGCGCAATGCTGCCCGCGGTGCAGACCTTACTGGTAAAATATTCGAGTGACCAGGTAACCGGCCGTATTTTTGGTTATAACCAGTCGTTTATGTATTTGGGCAATGTCGCCGGTCCGCTGATTGGCGCATCGGTGTCTGCAATGGCGGGCTTCCGCTGGGTGTTTGCCGCAACGGCGGTGGTGGTCTTGCTGAACATTATTCAGCTGGCGTTTGCGCTACGCCGTCGCCGTCAAATTGCCGAGGCAAAAGGGGCGCGGTAAACCGCTGAGAGATACATTATATATTCTTATGGCGGCCACATTTTAATATAACGAAATGTGGTCGTTTTTTTATAGGAAAACGTTTCGCTGATATCCTGAAGTATCTATTTTGGCGGCAATGTCACTTTTGCATAAGATAATACTTTTCTCCTCTTTGCATATTTCAATGAGAATGCTAATTTCAGAAAAAATCACATAAGGAAATAGCACGATGAAAAATCTGATTTCTGAGTTGTTGCTCAAGCTTGCACAAAAGGAGGAGGAGTCAAAAGAACTGGTCGCCCAGGTTGAAGCGCTAGAAATTGTTGTCACTGCGCTGTTACGTCAAATGGCTGAGCAAGACCAGCAGGCACTGATCAGCAGCGTTGAGGGGGCGTTGGACAGCGTCAGGCCTGATTCACAGGTACCGGTTCAGGATGCAGAAATGCTCCACCAATACGTAAAAAAGCTATTAAGGCATCCTCGCACCTAAACCGTCACGGAACATAACGGCGTGTCATAGAAATGTCATGCAGGTTGCCTATAGTCGCTCTGTTTTTATTTTTATGTATTTGTACATGGAGAAAATAAATTGAAACAGAGCGCACTTTTCATCGCATTACTTCCCCTGTTAATTACCCCTGTTATTCATGCAGACACCACAAATACTCAGGTGCTGGATAATCGTGCGGCAAAAGGGGATATCACCCAGCCTGGCGGTGCACGCCGTTTGTCAGACGATCAGACTGCAGCCATTCGTGCTTCGCTAAATGAGAAACCGGCTAAAAATATCATTCTGCTGATTGGCGACGGCATGGGCGACGCCGAAATTACCGCTGCGCGAAATTATGCCGAGGGCGCAGGCGGCTATTTTAAAGGTATCGACGCGCTGCCGCTGACCGGACAATATACCCATTACGCCCTGGATAAAAAAACCGGTAAACCGGATTACGTAACGGACTCGGCCGCGTCTGCAACGGCGTGGTCAACTGGCGTGAAAACCTATAACGGCGCGCTGGGCGTCGACATCCATGAAAAGGATCATCAAACGATCCTGGAAATGGCTAAAGCGGCGGGGCTGGCTACCGGTAACGTCTCTACCGCAGAGCTTCAAGATGCCACGCCAGCGGCGCTGGTCTCACATGTCACCTCGCGAAAGTGCTACGGCCCGTCGGTGACCAGCGAAAAATGCCCCACCAATGCGCTGGAGAAAGGCGGAAAGGGATCGATTGCGGAGCAACTGCTCAATGCCCGTCCTGACGTAACGCTGGGTGGTGGCGCCAAAACTTTCGCAGAAACGGCGACTGCCGGCGAGTGGCAGGGCAAAACGCTTCGGGAACAGGCGCAGGCACGCGGATATCAACTGGTAAACGATGCGACCTCTCTGGCCGCCATTACCGACGCGAATCAGGATAAGCCGCTGCTGGGGCTGTTCTCTGACGGCAATATGCCGGTACGCTGGGAAGGGCCGAAAGCGTCTTACCACGGCAATATTGATAAGCCTGCGGTGACCTGTACGGCAAACCCGAAGCGTAATGACAGCGTACCCACGCTGGCGGCGATGACGGATAAAGCCATCTCTCTGCTGAGCAAGAGCGAAAAAGGCTTCTTCCTGCAGGTGGAAGGCGCGTCAATCGATAAACAGGATCATGCGGCTAATCCGTGCGGTCAGATTGGTGAAACGGTCGATCTGGACGAAGCGGTGCAGAAGGCGCTGGCGTTCGCGAAGAAAGACGGTAATACCCTGGTGATCGTCACCGCTGACCATGCGCACGCCAGCCAGATCATCCCGCCGGATACCAAAGCGCCAGGCCTGACGCAAGCACTGAACACCAAAGATGGCGCGGTAATGGTGATGAGCTATGGCAACTCTGAAGAAGAGTCGATGGAACATACCGGAACGCAGCTGCGCATTGCGGCCTACGGCCCGCATGCGGCAAACGTGATAGGGCTGACCGATCAAACGGATCTGTTCTTCACCATGAAAGCGGCCCTCGGACTGAAATAAACGCAACGCCCGGCGGAAATCGCAACCGTCGGGTGGTTTTTTTCCTGGCACCAACCAGACTTAGAGTGGAACTTCACATAAAGGATGGTGCAATGAAAACAACAATTCTGGTTACCCTACTCTCCGGCGTGTTCCTGATGGCCTCAGCGAACGCGGCAGAAAAAACCTTAACGCCTCAGCAACAGCGCATGACCACCTGTAATCAACAGGCCACCGCGCAAACCCTGAAAGGCGATGCCCGCAAGACGTATATGAGCGATTGCCTTAAAAATGGCGCATCGAAACCCGCGGAGAAAAGTCTCACGCCGCAGCAGCAAAAAATGCGCGAATGCAACGCTCAGGCCACGCAGCAGATGCTTAAAGGCGACGATCGCAGCAAGTTCATGGGTGCGTGTCTGAAGAAACAGGCGTAGTCCTAACGGGTGATTCTCTTCCGGGACTCACCCGAAATTTCATACTTTCCCCGGAATGCCCCTCTCTATAATTTGGGAAAATGTTTCAGAATATTCCCAAAAATGATGAATGATGAAATCTATTACAACAAACAGAGCATTCGGGAAGAATGGCATGATCAACTTTTTCTCGAAGACGCATACCGTTCCGGCATTGGATTTGCCCGGCGGGTAAGGCTGGCACGCATTGTTGGCCTGACAGCCCTGTTTTTCCCTATCGCCGGGATTTTGGTGACCCATTTTCACTCCGGTGGCTGGTGGCTGCTGCTGGTGGGGTGGGCGTTTATTTGGCCACATCTTGCCTGGCAACGCGCCTGTTGCTCTTCTGAGCCACACGGTAGCGAGATGTTTAATCTGAAGGTAGACGCCACGATAGCCGGCGTCTGGATTGGCCTGATGGGGGTCAACGCTATGCCCTCTGCCGCACTGATCGTGATGATCGGCATGAATACCATGGGCTCGGGCGGTTTACGGTTCTTCCTGACCGCTATCACGCTGACCCTGCTTTCAGCGTTGGTCTCGCTACAGCTGACTGGCAGTCTTATCCAATTTTCCTCTGAGCCGCTGGAATGGTGGCTCACGCTCCCGATTCTGATGTTATATCCGGTGCTTTTTGCCTGGCTCAGCCATAAGACGGCGATCCGGCTGGCAGAGCATAAGCGGCGGCTTCAGTTGATGAGTACCCGTGACGGGATGACCGGCGTGTACAACCGACGCCACTGGGAAACGCTGCTGCGTAATGAATATGAAAAGTGTCGTCGCAGCCACTGCCAAACGACAATTCTGCTTATCGATATCGATCACTTCAAAAGTATTAACGATACCTGGGGGCATGATGTGGGTGATGAAGCGATAATTGCTATTACGCGTCAGCTGCAGATGTCGCTGCGTTCGTGTGACTCTATCGGCCGCTTTGGTGGCGATGAGTTTGCGGTGATTATGTCAGGAACCCCTGCGGAAAGCGCTTTTACCGTGATGTCACGCGTTCATGAGCGCCTGACAACCATGCCTCTGCCCGGCGCGCCATCCGAAAGATTACGCATCAGCGTGGGGGTTGCCTCCTGGAGGCCACAGTTTACGCATTATCGCGAATGGCTGAAAGCCGCAGATGTGGCCCTCTATAAAGCCAAGAATGCCGGGCGGGGGCGGACCGAGGTCGCCGCCTGATGCCCGGCAGGGCCGATCAGGACTTACTCAGTTTCTCTGATTTTTCCATGCATTTTGCCATCGCTTCGATGACCGCCGCACGGAGGCCACGCTCTTCCAGCACGCGTACGGCTTCAATCGTCGTACCGCCCGGCGAACACACCATATCTTTCAGTTCACCCGGGTGCTTGCCGGTTTCCAGTACCATTTTTGCGGAGCCCATGACAGCCTGGGCGGCAAACTTATACGCCTGCGCACGCGGCATCCCGCCAAGTACTGCCGCATCGGCCATCGCTTCAATAAACATGAAGACATACGCGGGGGCAGAGCCGCTCACGCCGACAACGGGATGGATCATCGACTCGGCAATCACTTCCGCTTCACCGAAGCAGCGGAAAATGTTCAGAACATCGGCTACGTCCTCGGTCGTGACCAGGGCATTTGGCGTGACGGACGTCATCCCGGCGTTGACCAGGGAAGGGGTATTAGGCATCGCCCGCACGATTTTACGGTCATGTCCCAGCGCGCGAGCCAGCTGATCGAGCGTAACGCCTGCGGCGATCGAGACCACCAGCGTCTCTTTGTTCAGGCTAGAGGTGATCTCGCTCAGGACTTTGATCATGATGTTCGGTTTGACGGCGCCAAACACGATATCCGCCACCTGAGCAACGTCCTGCGCGCTTTCGGCTGCATTAATGCCATATTCATCACGCAACGCCGCAACTTTGTCAGGTGATGGGGTATAGACCCAAATCTGTCCAGGCAGGACCTGCCCGCTGGCGATCAGGCCGCCAAGAATGGCTTTGCCCATGTTGCCGCAGCCGATAAACCCGATTTTCTTCTCCATCACGTCTCTCCGTTATTAGGCGTTGTTGTCTCTATTGATAGCTTAACAACGAAATGCAGGCGACAATAGTCGCCAGTGTCATTATGGGGAGACAACATGGCGATTTGGGTGGATGCGGACGCCTGTCCGAATGTGATTAAAGAGATTTTGTTCCGCGCGGCTGACCGCGTGCAAATGCAGCTTACGCTGGTGGCGAACCAAAATATTCGCGTAACGCCGTCGAAGTTTATTCGTTCTCTGCGCGTGCCGGCAGGGTTTGATGTAGCAGACAATGAAATTGTGCGCCTGTGCAGCGCCGAGGATTTAGTGATCACGGCGGATATTCCACTCGCGGCAGAAGTGCTGGAGAAAGGGGCCTCTGCGCTTAACCCCCGGGGTGAGCGTTATTCGCCAGCGACGATCCGTGAAAAGCTCACTATGCGCGATTTTATGGATACGATGCGGTCCAGCGGTATACAAACCGGTGGGCCGGACAGCCTGTCTCAGCGCGACCGCCAGCAATTTGCCGCGGAGCTGGATAAATGGCTGCTGGAAGTGAAGCGCCGCACGGCGTAATGATAATTATTGTCAATTTGTGGTACAGTATGGCCTCCACAGGGTTGTCATCCCGTACCGCTTTGCAGTAAAGTAAACGCAACATCTTCTGCAATCATTTCTTTACAGTCTTCAGCCTTCCGGCATCAAGGGGAACACCTGGTTATGAACCAACCCATCTTTTTAGTTGGCTCCCGCGGCTGTGGGAAAACCACCGTTGGTCTGGAACTGGCGCGCGTGTGCCAAAGTCAGTTTGTCGACACCGATCGCTGGCTGCAGGACAATGCTGGCCAAACCATCGCAGAGATTGTCGAGAAAGAGGGCTGGGAGAGCTTTCGCGCGCGCGAAACAGCCACGCTGGAAGCGGTAACGGCGCCCGACACCATTGTTGCCACCGGAGGCGGTATTATTCTGGCCGAGCATAATCGGCAGTTTATGCGCGAAAAAGGGATTGTGATTTATCTCTGTGCCCCGGTTTCGACCCTGGTCGCGCGTCTGGAAGCCTTTCCGGAAGAAGGTCAGCGCCCTGCACTGACCGCGAAACCGCTCAGTGAAGAGGTGAGTGAGGTGCTGGCCGAACGTGACGTGTTATACCGTGGGGCGGCTCATCATATTGTGGATGCCTCTGCGTCGCCCGAGCAGGTTGTTATTCAGATTATTACCCTCCTGCGTTTGGCTTGCGCGAGCTAACCGCCGTCTATACTGATAGCTCTGACATAAAAAAGGACGAGCTATGCCGACCAGACCTCCCTATCCGCGTGAAGCGCGCATTGTTACCGTCGAAAAAGGTAATGCCGGTCAGACCGTGACCTGGTATCAGCTGCGTGCAGACCATCCAAAACCTGACTCGCTGATCAGCGAGCACGAAACCGAACAGGAAGCGCTGGATGCGAAGCAGCGCTATGAAGATCCTGACAAGTCCTGAAAAGGATTCTTAAACGGCCTAAAACTCTACCCCAATCACACTTTTTACTCGTCGTGAATGTTAAGCAGGAGTTAATATTTAGTTATTACAGGTAGATTCGGAAAGGCAGGGCGATCTTTACATTTCGATGCAGAGATCGCCTGCTACGCTTGGTGCTGTTTTGTTGAAAAAATGAACCGTGCAGCGTAGTGAGCCTGTACCTGTGTGACGGCAAGGGTAGTAATGGAAGGCGATCATAATGAAGGCGACGTTGGCGATCCTCACCATTGGTGTGGTTCCTGTAAGCGAAGTGTTACCGCTCCTCACGGAGCATGTCTCTGAACAGCAGATCACCCATCTTAGTCTGTTGGGTAAGATGAGTCGGGAAGAGGTCATGGAAGACTACGCTGTAGAAGCCGGGGAGGATCCCCTACCGACGTTATTAAGTGACGGTAAACTGGCGAATGTTTCACGCCAGAAAATCGAGCGCTCTCTGCAGGGGGTAATTGAAGTTCTCGATAATCAAGGTTACGACGTTATTTTACTGATGAGTACCGCACCGATTAAGGGGCTCATCGCGCGCAACGCCATTTTGCTGGAGCCGATGCGGATTATTCCCCCGCTGGTGGCCTCTATTGTGGATGGTCATCAGGTGGGCGTCATTGTTCCTATCGAGGAGCTTCTGGATAACCAGGTCGCGAAATGGGGCGCGCTTGAGCGAATACCGTTGTACGCATTGGCCAATCCCTTCTGGGATAGCGAAGCCAAGCTTATTGCGGCAGGACAAGAGTTGCTAGAGAGAGGGGCGGACGTCCTGATGCTGGACTGCCTGGGTTTCCATCAGCATCACCGTGATTTATTGCAAAAGGCGCTGGATGTCCCAGTGCTGCTCTCTAATGTTCTTATGGCGCGTCTGGCCTCAGAATTACTGGTGTAATGATTTTGCGTGACAGGGTATGAGCATGGCCCCTATAGTGGATTTTTATCTATAAATATAAGGGCCTGTTCATGCTTCAGAGTAACGAATACTTTTCCGGTAAAGTGAAATCCATTGGGTTTACCAGCAGCAGCACTGGCCGCGCCAGCGTTGGCGTTATGGCTGAAGGGGAGTACACCTTTGGCACAGCTGAAGCTGAAGAGATGACCGTTGTCAGCGGTGCGCTGAACGTCTTGTTACCGGGTGAAACGGAATGGAAAGTTTACGCTGCTGGACAAGTCTTCAATGTCCCTGGTCACAGCGAGTTCCATCTGCAGGTTGCTGAGCCAACCTCGTACCTGTGCCGGTATCTCAAGTAATGTTTTCCCCCTCTCCCCTGTAGGGAGAGGGGCAGAATTACCTCTGGGCTTCTCCGCCGAGGCCTTCCACCAGACTTTGAATTAACGCTGCCAGTTCCCCGGTCATGAGGATAAAGTCCGCGTCAAAGCGCTGGGCGTAATCTTCACGGTCAATATCTTCGTTCTGATCGCGCAACTCATCGCAGAACTTCAGACGCTTTATGGAGCCGTCGTCGCACATCATAAACTGAATACGCTGCTGCCAGTCGAGTGCAAGCTTGGTGACCACTTTGCCCGCTTCGATGTGGACGGCAATCTCGTCGCTCACCAGATCCTGCTTTTTCGCCCGGATCACGCCGCCGTCTTCCAGCAGGGCTTTCAGCTCTGCTTCATCGAGGATCTGGAAGCCCTGCGCGGCGGTACCGCTGCGCACCCATTCGGTCAGGGTTAACTCAATAGGGGTTTCCAGCGCCAACGGCACAACCGGTAAGGAACCGAGGCTTTTACGCAGCAGGGCAAGCGTATCTTCCGCTTTCTTGGCGCTGGCGCAGTCCACCATGATCAGCCCGTTAACGGTGTCGATCCACATCATCGTCTGGCTGAAGCGGCTAAAGGCGCGCGGCAGCAGCGAGTGCAATACTTCGTCTTTCAGGGAATCTTTTTCGGTCTTTTTCAGCTTGCGGCCCTGTTCGGCTTCCAGCTTGAAAATTTTAGCTTCGAGCGCCTGCTTCACCACCGGCGTTGGCAGGATTTTCTCTTCTTTGCGGGCGCAAACGACGATTTGACCCGTGCTGCTGGCGTGGGTCAGGGCATCGCTTTGTGAACCCATTGGCGGAACCCAGCCGGTTTTTGCCATATCCTGGCTACCGCAAGGGGAAAAGGTGTAAGCGGCTAACTGTTTTTCCATCTCTTCTGCACGCAGCGAAACGTCGCGGCTGAGACGGTAAACCATCAAATTTTTGAACCACAGCATGATAATTTCCACGGCCTTGTCGTTAAATCAGCGGGCATGATAACGAATTGTCGCACCGCTTGCATTGCTAATCGGGGAGCGTGCTTCTACTCTGTTGATAATCAAAATAATGAGGAGAGTCTTGTGCGTATTGGGATCGATTTAGGCGGCACCAAAACAGAAGTCATCGCGCTGAGCGAGCAAGGCGAACAGCTGTTCCGCCATCGTCTGCCGACGCCGCGTGACGATTATCACCAGACTATCGAGACGATTGCCCGGCTTGTTGACATGGCAGAGCAGGCTACAGGGCAGACCGGCACCGTGGGGATGGGGATTCCTGGCTCCATTTCGCCTTATACTGGCGTGGTTAAAAACGCCAACTCGACCTGGCTCAACGGGCAGCCCTTTGATAACGACTTAAGCACGCGCCTGAATCGCGAGGTGCGTCTGGCGAATGATGCTAACTGTCTGGCTGTGTCTGAAGCGATTGACGGTGCGGCAGCGGGGGCGCAAACCGTATTTGCGGTCATCATCGGTACCGGCTGCGGTGCGGGCGTTGCCTTCGGCGGGCGTTCTCATATTGGCGGTAACGGCACAGCGGGCGAATGGGGACATAATCCGCTGCCGTGGATGGATGAAGATGAACTCAAATACCGTGCTGAAGTACCGTGCTACTGCGGCAAGCAGGGCTGCATTGAAACCTTCATCTCGGGGACCGGATTTGCGACGGATTATCATCGCTTAAGCGGCCAGCCACTCAAGGGGAATGAGATTATGCGTCTGGTTGAGGAGCAGGATCCGGTGGCTGAACTGGCGCTCAGCCGTTACGAAATGCGGCTGGCGAAATCGCTGGCTCATGTGGTAAATATCCTCGATCCCGACGTGATTGTGCTCGGCGGCGGCATGAGTAACGTTGACCGGCTTTACGCCACGGTGCCGAATCTGGTGAAGCAGTGGGTATTTGGCGGCGAGTGTGAAACCCCGATCCGCAAAGCGGTACACGGGGATTCCAGCGGCGTGCGCGGCGCGGCCTGGCTGTGGCCGGAGTAAACCCTTCACCCCAGCCCTCTCCCCACAGGGGCGAGGGGGCATCCGTGCCCACATTTTTTTTGTAGGGAGCACGTTCACTCCACCGCAAACGCTTTATCCAGCCTGCTGTACCCCAGCCCATTAATCTTCTTCACTTTGATCTGCACTGGAATACGCTCTTTCATCGCCTCGACGTGGCTTATCACACCGATGGTTTTACCCGTGGCGTTGAGGGCATCGAGCGCATCCAGCGCGGTATCCAGCGTTTCGCTATCAAGCGTGCCAAAACCTTCATCCAGGAACAGGGAGTCAATCCGCGTTTTGTGACTGACTAAATCAGAAAGCGCCAGCGCAAGGGCCAGACTCACCAGGAAGCTTTCGCCGCCGGAGAGCGTGCGGGTATCGCGGACCGCATCAGCCTGCCAGGTATCGACCACCTCCAGCTCCAGCGCGTCGCTGACTTTGCGCTGAAGCAGGTAGCGCCCGTGGAGGCGGTTAAGCTGCTGATTGGCGAGCCAGACCAAGTTATCCAGCGTCAACCCCTGGGCGAACTTACGGAAGCGGTCACCGGTGCTGGAACCGATCAGTGAGTTCAGATAGCCCCAGTCGTCTGCCAGACGTGCCGCCTCTTCAATTTGCTGCATTAATGCCTGCTGGTGCTGGCGATTATCGCTGTCCTGCTTAAGCTGCTGGCGAATCTCCCCTTGATGGGTCGTGTTGTCACGCAGCTGCTGGGCCAGCAGCTGCAGCTGCATTTGTAATGTTTGCGTGTCAGCGTCCAATCCTTCAGGACGCTGCGCCTGATGCGTCTGCAGCAGCTGGTTTGCTTGTCCGTGCAGCGCTGCTGCCTGCTGGATCTGGTTTTCCAGCGTTTGTTTTAACTGCTCGAGGCGTCGAATGGTATCTTCATCCAGCAGCGCGGCAAGGAAGGCTTCCTGGTCGGCAAAGTGACTGGACTTCAGCGCCGCGGTGAATTGTGCCAGCGACTGCTGCAAGCGCTCATTCTCCAGCGTCTCCTGCTGCTGTTGAGCGGCAAGCTGACTTTGAAGTGAGACACAGTCGTCGTGAATGTCGCGCCAGTTTTCGGGGATTGACGCTTCCGCTTCTGTGCTCTCCGTGGCTGGAAGCATGTCGAGCAGTGGCTTCAGGGCGTTAATGCGTTCATGAGTCGCACCATGCTGGGCCTGTTTTTCCTGCCACTGCATAAATTCAGCTTCGCGAGACGTCAGCCAGTCGGCCTCTGTGCCCTCTTCAGGCATGCTAAGCGACAGCACGGCCAGCGCATTTTCCAGCCCCTGACGTGTTGTCGTCAGCTGGTGTTTATACTGGCGCTCCTGCTCTTCGCGATCGTTGAGCTGATTTTGCAGCGTCAGGCGCTGGCTGAGCTGATAAAGCTGGCGCTCAAAGTGCTCCTGTTCGCTCATCCAGACGGCAATATCGTCCTGTATATTCAGAGTGATATTCAGCGCGGCGCAAACCTCAAGCCACTCTTTAGTGAGCGCTTGCTCTTCCTGAGAGAGCGTCTGCGCTTCGTTTGTTTCGCGCTGGATCTGCTCGATTTTCGCCTTAAGCTGACCGCGAAGAAGAAGTCCTTCTTCTTCCAGTTGCTTAACCTCTTTTTCCATCGCATCGCGACGACGCTGATTGTCCGTGATTTCTAATGCCTGATACGCCGCCACGGCGGGATGTTCAGTGGCACCGCAAAGGGGGCAAGCCTGTCCAGCTTCAAGCCGCGCGCGATAGCCTTCAAGGTCTTTGATCGTCTCTTCTTGTTTACATAACGCTTTGAGATCGGCGAAGTGCTGATTTTTCTCTTTGTATTGCTGGCGACGTTGTGCCAGCGTTTCGTCGAGCGCTCCCTGCTCCGTCTGCGCTTTTTTCACGCTTTCCGCGTTCTGATGCAGACGTTTTTGCAGCGGCTGATAGCGGGCATGAAGTGAAGTCAGCCGCTGACGCAACGTTCGGGACTGCGCCTGCTGCTCCATCGCTGCGGTGACCTCATCTGCCGTTAGCGTCAGGGGCGTAACGGGCAGGCCAGCCAGCTTCTGACGTAATTCAGCCAGGCCAGCGGTAAGGGCCGCGAGCTGCTTTTTATCACGACCAAGCTGAGAGAAGTGCGCGCGCCAGCCGGCGATTTCCTGACCCCATAAGCGGAAGCGATCGTGTTCTGCCAGCCACTGTGCCAGCGTGGAAAACTCGGCCTGCAGTTGCTCATGGCTGCGCAGGGCGCCATTGCGGATACGCGAGCGCAGCGAGGTTCTGGCCTGTAAGCGAGTATTTACGTCAACAATTCGCTGCTTCGTTTGTGCCAGGCGAACGGCTTGCTCCTGCTGATGTTCCCAAAGAGGACGTAGCTGGGCGGCAGGCAGCGCCAGCTGGAGTTTAGCCAGCTCAGCCCCCGCGTCTGCAAGCGCCTGCTGCGCCTGCTGTTGCTGGACCGTCGCGCGCTGCTGCTCGCGGATAAGTTCATCATTGCGCGTCAGCCACTGAAAATCTTTCTGATGGCTTTGCTGCTGTGCCAGCAGGGTTTTCTCTTCGTCAGTGAGTACCTGCAAACTTTGCTGCAACTGTTGCTGCTGCTCTTCGCTCAGCAGGACAACGCCCGCGGCCTGCGCTTCGCACATCTCCAGGGTATTGCGAGCGGCCTTGTGCTTCTCAAAGACCATCGCTGAAATCTGCCCATAGATCTCGGTACCGGTTAGCTCTTCCAGCAGCTCGGCGCGATCGCTCGGTTTGGCGTTGAGGAAGGCGGCAAATTGTCCCTGGGAAAGCAGCATCGAACGGGTAAAACGGCCATAATCCAGCCCGGTGAGCGCTGCGGTCTGCTCCAGCTTATCCGTGACTTTGTCGGCGAGGATTTTACCGTCCGCGCAGCGCGCCAGTTCAACGCGCGGCGCCTGCAGGTTTCCGTCCGGCTGGTTGCGCGCCCGGTTTTGGCTCCAGAAGGCTCGGTAGGCGGTGCCTTTCACCTCAAATTCAACTTCTGCCAGACACTCCGCGGTATCGCGCGTCATCAGGTCGTTCTGTGCTTGAGAAACTTTCTGCAGGCGCGGCGTCTCGTGGTAGAGCGCCAGACAGATGGCGTCGAGCAGGGTCGTTTTTCCGGCACCGGTGGCGCCGGTAATGGCGAACAGTCCGTTGCTGGCAAAGGGTTCTGCGGTGAAGTCGATTTTCCACTCGCCCTTGAGGGAGTTAAGGTTTTTCAGACGCAGGCTGAGAATTTTCATGCGTTTTCTTCCTCGTCATTGAGCGCCTGCAGGGTATGGGTGAATAATTCGTTAAGCCGCGCGCGTTTCGCATCGTCGATCTCTTCCTGAGATAACCGGCGTTCAAATACCTCTTCAACGGTGAGTTCGCTGAGCGTTTCTCGCTGTGCGCTGAGCAGGATTTTCTCACGCTGTTCGCGGCTGCGGCGCACCAGTAAAACCTCGACCGGCAGGTCTTCCGTTAGGGCCTGAATTTTACGCTGCATATCGTGCAGGTAGTCATCGGTGGTGATTTCGATATCCAGCCAGACGGGGGGAGCTTGCTCTACGCCACGCCACTGCTCAAGCTGAGCGGTAATGGCGGCCAGATCGCCTTTCAACACCGCCAGCGGCTGGGTTACGGGCACCTCCAGCGACGCAACGGCACTGAGTTTGCCCTCGCTAAAGCTCACCAGATGCACGCATTTGGCTTTGCCGGTTTCATCAAAGCTGAGGGCGAGGGGCGAGCCGCAGTAGCGAATGTGCTCGCAGCCGCCGATTATCTGCGCGCGGTGAATATGCCCGAGCGCAATGTAATCGGCAGGGGGAAAGTTTTGTGCCGGGAAAGCATCCAGCGTACCAATATAAATGTCACGTACCGCGTCACTTTTACTGGCTCCGACCGTCGTCAGGTGCCCGGTAGCGATCACGGGGATAGAGTGTTCACCGCGCAGGGTACAGGCATCAGCGTATTGCTGGTGATAATAGTCGGTAATGCTCTGCAACAGGTGCTGCTGTTTTTCTCCGCCGGAGAGCCCCGCCTGGCTTTGCACGATATCGCGGGGGCGCAGGAACGGAACCGGGCACAGCACCGCGCCCGGCGTGCCATCGCGTTTATTTAGGATCTGCGGGGCATGACCGGCGCTGGCGACCACGGTGGTATTGAGGAAGGCCAGAATGTCGCGAGATTCGTTCAGCGTTGCGACGGAGTCGTGGTTTCCGGCAACAATCACCAGATGACAACCCGTCTGCTGGAGATTGACCACAAAACGGTTATATAACTCACGTGCATAACTTGGCGGCTGACCGGTGTCAAAAATATCGCCTGCCACAATAATCGCGTCAACGTCCTGCGCCAGGGCGGTATCCAGCAGCCAGTTCAGGAACGCTTCATGTTCAGCGGCGCGGCTTTTGCTGTAAAAATTTTGACCCAGATGCCAGTCCGAGGTGTGAAGTAGGCGCATAAGAGATCCGTGGCGAAAAATGATGATGGGGATTATAAACTTTCAGAGAACGGAAAATAACCGCTGTAATAAAACAACGGTTTGCCATTTATGGTGGTAATGTTTTTCATAAATCTGTCATAAATCTGACGCATAATGACGCCGCATTACAAACTTGTAACTTAAATAAGATAAGACAGGGCAAAGTATGGCGAGACGTATTCTGGTCGTAGAAGATGAAGCTCCAATTCGTGAAATGGTGTGCTTCGTGCTCGAACAAAATGGCTTCCAGCCGGTTGAAGCGGAAGATTATGACAGCGCGGTGAACCAGCTGAATGAACCCTGGCCCGATCTGATTCTGCTTGACTGGATGTTGCCTGGCGGCTCCGGTCTGCAGTTTATCAAACACATCAAACGTGAAGCGATGACCCGCGATATTCCGGTTGTAATGCTCACGGCGCGCGGTGAAGAAGAGGATCGTGTGCGCGGCCTGGAAACCGGCGCGGACGATTACATTACTAAACCGTTCTCGCCAAAAGAGCTGGTTGCTCGCATCAAAGCGGTGATGCGCCGTATTTCACCGATGGCGGTGGAAGAGGTGATTGAAATGCAGGGGCTGAGCCTTGACCCCACCTCACATCGCGTGATGACCGGTGAAAACCCTCTCGATATGGGGCCGACTGAATTTAAGCTCCTGCACTTCTTTATGACGCATCCGGAACGTGTTTACAGCCGCGAACAGTTGCTGAATAACGTCTGGGGAACTAACGTCTATGTCGAAGACCGGACGGTCGACGTCCATATTCGCCGCCTGCGTAAAGCGCTGGAACTGAGCGGCCACGATCGCATGGTGCAGACGGTCCGCGGCACGGGTTATCGTTTTTCGACCCGTTTCTGAACAATGACAGGAGTGTGACGCGTGCTGGAACGTCTGTCATGGAAAAGGCTCGTCTTTGAACTGATCTTATGCTGTATTCCGGCCTTCATTCTGGGGGCCTTTCTTGGATATTTACCGTGGTTTTTGCTGGCATCGGTTACAGGATTACTGATCTGGCATTTCTGGAATTTACTGCGCCTCTCCTGGTGGCTATGGGTTGACAGAAGTATGACGCCTCCGCCGGGAAGCGGAAGCTGGGAGCCGCTTCTGTACGGTCTGCATCAAATGCAGATGCGTAATAAAAAGCGCCGTCGCGAGCTGGGAAGCCTGATCAAACGCTTTCGCAGCGGGGCGGAGTCGCTGCCGGATGCGGTGATATTGACCACGGAAGAAGGAACCATCTTCTGGTGTAATGGTCTCGCGCAACAGCTGCTGGGCCTGCGCTGGCCGGACGATAATGGTCAGAACATCCTTAACCTGCTGCGTTATCCCGAGTTTACGCAGTATCTGAAAAAGCGTGACTTTACGCGCCCGCACAATCTTAAGCTCAACAATGGGCACCATCTTGAAATTCGCGTGATGCCCTACAGCGATCGGCAGTGGCTGATGGTGGCGCGTGATGTCACCCAGATGTACCAGCTTGAAGGGGCGCGACGTAACTTTTTTGCCAACGTCAGCCACGAGCTACGCACGCCGCTGACGGTGCTTCAGGGTTATCTTGAGATGATGCAGGAGCAAACGCTGGAAGGGGCACCGCGTGAGAAAGCGCTGCATACCATGCGCGAGCAAACGCACCGGATGGAAGGCCTGGTGAAACAGCTTCTGACGTTGTCTAAAATTGAGGCAGCACCCACTCTTGCGCTCACAGACACCATTGATGTGCCGATGATGCTGCGGGTGGTCGAGCGAGAAGCGCAAACCTTAAGTCATAAAAAACATGAGCTTACATTTGAGGTAGAGAACACCCTGAAGGTGCTCGGTAGCGAAGACGAACTGCGAAGCGCCATCTCTAACCTGGTGTATAACGCGGTAAATCACACCCCTGAAGGGACGCACATTGTGGTGCGCTGGCAGCATACCTCAACGGGTGCCGAGTTTAGCGTTGAGGACAATGGCCCCGGTATTTCGCCTGAGCACATACCGCGCCTGACCGAGCGATTCTACCGGGTGGATAAAGCCCGTTCGCGGCAGACTGGGGGAAGCGGGCTGGGCCTGGCCATTGTTAAGCACGCGGTTAATCACCACGAAAGCCGACTCGATATTCAGAGCACGCTGGGCAAAGGAACCCGTTTTAGCTTCGTCATCCCGGAACGATTAATTGCCAAAAACAGCGCTTGAATTCAGGCGCGTCACTTTTCCTTGCCACGGGCCAGTCATTGCTGGCCCGTTTGCTTTGCAGTCAAGTAAAACCCGAGTGAATATTATACGGTTGATGTTTTTTTGTTCGCATGATTAGCCATGGGTTTTTCTTATACTTAGCGGATTGTGCTGGTTGGTATTTTCATGCTGGCATATTGTTCTGGTTTTACGATCCCTCCTTGCCTTTAAACGTTATAAGCGTTTAAATTGCCCCCCAGATACTGTCAGACCGACTGTATTTGCGTGGTAAATCGAAAAACTATTCTTCGCCACGCCAGGACGGGAGCATATCCCGCTGAAATTGAGCAAATTTTCCGCTGTATTGTCCCGTCAGGGATGGCGGAGATCTCAACGTTTTCAACACCACATCCACAGGCAGTAAGGTTTTATGACCCATCACTTGAAATCGCGTGACATCATCGCGCTGGGCTTTATGACATTTGCGCTGTTCGTTGGCGCAGGTAACATCATTTTTCCTCCAATGGTTGGCTTACAGGCGGGTGAACACGTCTGGACCGCTGCATTTGGTTTCCTGATCACTGCCGTGGGTCTCCCGGTTCTGACCGTTGTCGCCCTGGCGAAAGTCGGCGGCGGTGTGGATAGCCTCAGCACCCCGATTGGTAAAGTGGCGGGCGTTCTTCTGGCTACCGTCTGCTATCTCGCCGTTGGCCCGTTGTTTGCCACGCCGCGTACCGCGACCGTTTCCTTCGAAGTGGGGATTGCCCCGCTGACCGGCGACGGCGCGATGCCGCTGTTTATCTACAGCCTGGTCTATTTCGCTATCGTTATTTTGGTTTCCCTTTATCCGGGCAAGCTGCTGGATACCGTGGGCAACTTCCTGGCACCGCTGAAAATCGTGGCGCTGATCGTGCTGGCGGTTGCGGCCATCGTTTGGCCAGCCGGTCCTATTAGCAGCGCGATGGATGCGTATCAAAACGCGGCCTTCTCGAACGGCTTTGTGAACGGCTATCTGACGATGGATACGCTGGGCGCCATGGTGTTTGGTATCGTTATTGTTAACGCCGCCCGTTCTCGTGGGGTGACAGAAGCGCGTCTGCTGACCCGCTACACCATTTGGGCGGGTCTGATGGCCGGTGTCGGCCTGACGCTGCTTTACCTGGCGCTGTTCCGCTTGGGTTCCGACAGCGCAACGCTGGTTGATCAGAACGCGAACGGTGCAGCAATCCTGCACGCTTACGTTCAGCACACCTTCGGCGGTGCGGGCAGTATGCTGCTGGCGGCATTGATCTTCCTGGCATGTCTGGTAACTGCGGTTGGCCTGACCTGCGCTTGTGCCGAGTTCTTCGCCCAGTATCTGCCGCTCTCATACCGCACGCTGGTGTTTATCCTGGGGATCTTCTCCATGGCGGTGTCAAACCTGGGGCTGAGCCACCTGATTCAGGTCTCTATTCCGGTGCTGACGGCCATCTATCCACCGTGTATTGTGCTGGTGGTGCTGAGCTTTACTCGCTCATGGTGGAACAACTCCTCACGAATTATTGCGCCAGCCATGTTTATCAGCCTGATTTTTGGTATCCTTGACGGCATTAAAGCATCAGCATTCGCAGGAATACTGCCTGCATGGACACAGCGTCTGCCGCTGTCCGAGCAAGGTTTGGCCTGGCTGATGCCTACCGTTGTTGCACTGGTTCTGGCCATTATCTGGGACCGTGCTGCAGGGCGTCAGGTCGCATCGAACGCCCATTAATCAACGGCAACAAACTGTTTAACCACGGGGCTTAAGGCCCCGTGGTTTTTTGTTTTTTTCGTGTTGAATGGCAAGATTTAAATGGAAAGCACTAACAAACTCAAACGCGGGTTAAGCACGCGCCACATCCGCTTTATGGCGCTGGGGTCTGCTATTGGAACCGGTCTTTTTTATGGCTCGGCAGATGCCATCAAAATGGCCGGCCCAAGCGTTCTGCTGGCTTACATCATCGGTGGCGTGGCGGCCTATATCATCATGCGTGCGCTGGGTGAGATGTCGGTTCACAACCCGTCTGCCAGCTCCTTTTCACGTTACGCCCAGGAAAACTTAGGCCCGTTGGCTGGGTTTATCACCGGCTGGACCTACTGTTTCGAAATCCTGATCGTGGCGATTGCCGACGTTACCGCCTTCGGCATCTATATGGGCGTTTGGTTCCCGGCGGTCCCGCACTGGATTTGGGTGCTAAGCGTGGTGCTGATCATCTGCGCCGTCAACCTGATGAGCGTGAAGGTCTTTGGTGAGCTGGAGTTCTGGTTTTCCTTCTTCAAGGTCGCCACCATTATCATCATGATCCTCGCCGGTTTCGGCATCATCATTTGGGGGATTGGCAACGGCGGCCAGCCGACCGGCATTCATAATCTTTGGAGCAACGGCGGCTTCTTCAGCAATGGCTGGCTCGGGATGATCATGTCGCTACAGATGGTGATGTTTGCCTACGGCGGTATTGAGATTATTGGTATCACGGCCGGTGAAGCGAAAGACCCGGAGAAATCCATTCCGCGTGCGATCAACTCTGTACCGATGCGTATTCTGGTCTTTTATGTGGGCACGCTGTTCGTGATTATGTCCATCTATCCGTGGAACCAGGTGGGCACCAACGGCAGCCCGTTTGTGCTGACCTTCCAGCATATGGGAATCGCCTTTGCCGCCAGCATTCTGAACTTTGTGGTGCTGACCGCGTCACTGTCCGCGATCAATAGCGACGTCTTTGGCGTTGGCCGTATGCTGCACGGTATGGCAGAGCAGGGGAGTGCACCGAAGGTGTTTGCGAAAACCTCACGTCGCGGTACTCCGTGGGTCACGGTCGTGGTGATGACCGTTGCGCTGCTGTTCTCGGTGTATCTGAACTACATCATGCCGGAGAACGTCTTCCTGGTGATCGCGTCGCTGGCGACCTTCGCGACGGTGTGGGTGTGGATCATGATCCTGCTCTCACAGATTGCGTTCCGTCGCCGTCTGTCGCCAGAAGAGGCGAAAGCGCTGAAGTTCAAAGTACCGGGCGGCGTGGCAACCACGGCGGTTGGGCTGGTCTTCCTGGTCTTCATCATTGCCCTGATTGGTTACCACCCAGATACCCGTATTTCTCTTTATGTGGGCTTCGCGTGGATTGTTCTGCTGCTGGTGGGGTGGATGTTTAAACGCCGCCATGACCGTCAGCTGGCGCAAGCGCAGTAACATTTTTAATCCCTCTCCCCGCGGGAGAGGGTATTTTTGCCTCCTCCTCGGCTCTCCTCCCCCAATAATCCCGATCGTGATGAGCTATCCTTAACCACCCTGTGGCAAGGTGACGTCAATTTCATCAAAGGGGATTCGTGATGTTAAATGCCTGGCACCTTCCGGTTGCCCCATTTGTTAAGCAAAACAAAGACAACCTCATGATTACGCTGTGGCTGGCGGGAGAGAACCAGCCTGAACGCGTGACGCTTCGCGCCGAAGTGGATAACGAAGAAACCACGCTTAAAATGCACAAACAGCGCAGCCAGCCGCAGCCGGGTATTACGGCATGGCGGGCGAATATCGACCTGAGCAGCGGACAGCCGCGCCGACGTTATAGCTTCAAACTGCTGTGGAATAATCGTCAGCTGTGGTTTACCCCGCAGGGGTTTAGTCGTTTCCCGCCTGCGCGACTGGAACAGTTTGCTGTTGATTATCCGGATAATGGTCCGCAGTGGGTTAACGATCAGGTCTTTTACCAGATCTTCCCGGACCGCTTTGCCCGCAGCAAGAAGCGGACTGCGCAGCAGGATAAGGTCTATTACCATCATGCGGCGGGCCATGACATCATTCTAAAAGCGTGGGATGAAGCGCTTACCGCGCAGGCGGGTGGGTCGACGTTTTACGGCGGCGATCTGGACGGGATCGTCGAAAAACTGCCGTACCTGAAAAAACTGGGCGTTACCGCGCTGTACCTGAACCCGGTGTTTAAAGCGCCGAGCGTACATAAGTACGATACCGAGGATTATCGTCACGTCGACGAACAGTTTGGCGGTGATGACGCGTTGCTGCGCCTGAGAAAGAATACGAAGCATCAAGGCATGCGCCTGATTCTTGACGGCGTCTTCAACCACAGCGGCGACTCTCACGCCTGGTTCGATCGCCATAATCAGTCTATGGGCGGCGCGTGCCATAACCCGGACTCCGCGCAGCGCGACTGGTACAGCTTTAATGACGAGGGGCGTGCGCTGGACTGGCTGGGCTATGCAAGCTTGCCGAAGCTGGATTTCCAGTCTCCTTCTCTGGTCAACGAGATTTACGGTGGTGAAGACAGCATTGTGCGTCATTGGCTAAAGGCCCCGTGGAATATGGACGGCTGGCGCCTGGACGTGGTGCATATGCTCGGTGAGGCGGGTGGGGCACGTAATAACCTTCAGCACGTTGCAGGTATCACCCGCGCGGCGAAAGCGGTGCAGCCGGAGGCGTTTGTCTTTGGCGAGCACTTTGGCGACGCACGCCAGTGGCTGCAGGCGGATGCAGAAGATTCCGCGATGAACTATCGCGGCTTTACCTTCCCATTGTGGGGATTCCTCGCCAATACGGACATCTCCTACGATCCCAATCATATCGACGCCGAAACCTGTATAGCGTGGATGGAGAACTACCGCGCCGGGCTGTCGCATCAGCAACAGTTGCGGATGTTTAACCAGCTTGATAGCCACGATACCGCGCGCTTTAAATCCCTGCTTGGCAAGGACGTGGCGCGCCTGCCGCTGGCCGTTACCTGGCTCTTCACCTGGCCTGGTGTCCCCTGCATCTACTATGGCGATGAAGTGGGCCTGGACGGCAACAACGATCCGTTCTGCCGCAAAACCTTCCCGTGGGAGCCAGAGAAACAGGACAAGGTACTGTTCAGCCTGTATCAGCGGCTGGCGACGCTTCGCAAGCAGAGTCTCGCCCTGCGCTATGGCGGCTGTCAGGTGGTCTATGCGCATGACAACGTGGTGGTATTTGCCCGCGTCCATAACCAGCAGCGCGTGCTGGTGGCCATTAACCGGGGTGAGGCCTGTGAAGTGGTGCTGGACGATTCACCGCTGCTCAACGTGAGCATGTGGCAGTGTAAAGAGGGTAAAGGCTCGATTCAGGAAGGCATCCTCTCATTACCCGCGATTTCCTCAACCGTCTGGTTTGGTAATTGATACTCCTCTGCAGCCGGTTCTTATATCGGTTGCAGAAATTCCCTCGGTTATTCTGATTAATTCAACAGAGGGGACAAATATCTTTACTATCCGCTCAATCCGTTCTCGCTATACTCAAATTACGTTATCTATCAGGGCTCTTCTCCCCTTTTCGGGCTGGCTTTCCCGCCCATTTACGATCAGGAATATTCAATGGCGCAAACATCACATGTCACGCTGGTGATCACCCATACGTTACTTCCGGGACAGGCTGAGCAATACGAGGCGTGGCTAGGCAAAATCATGCCCATCGCCGCAGAATTTCCTGGCCATCTTGGGGCAAACGTAATTCGCCCTTCTGAAGGTCAGGCGTTGTGGACGGTGATTATTCGCTTCGACACTCTCGAGCATCTCTATGCGTGGACGCAGTCTGACACCCGCAATGCACTGGTGAAAGAGATCGAACCGCTGCTGGCCGAAGGGGATAAAACTGAAGTCCGCACAGAGGCGGCATTCTGGTTTACCCCACCTGAACCACACGTGCGTAAACCTAAACAGTGGAAACAATTCCTCATCACCCTGCTGGTCATTTTCCCCAGTACCAACGTGGTTCCGCTGGTAACCGGCGCGCTGCTGCCGGGGCTGAAAGGCTCACTGCTGCTGCATTTTATTAACGATGCCTGTGTGGTCGCGCTGGTGGTTTGGCTGTGGATGCCTATTGTGACCCGTCTGTTTGCAGGATGGCTCAAAAAAGCCTGATTTGGTTCATGAGAGGGCAGGATGTTTTTTATAAAAAAAGCCCGCATAAGCGGGCTTTTTCGTAAACCGTGCCGATTAGAGGCTGGATACGTTCTCAGACAGGTATTTAGCGACGCCGTCTGGAGACGCGTTCATGCCTTCTTTACCTTTTTCCCACTGAGCCGGGCACACTTCGCCGTGCTCTTCGTGGAACTGCAGCGCGTCAACCATGCGCAGCATTTCGTCGATGTTACGACCCAGCGGCAGATCGTTCACAACCTGGTGACGAACGATGCCGTTTGCGTCGATCAGGAAAGAACCACGCAGTGCAACGCCAGCGTCCGGATGTTCGATACCGTAAGCCTGCTGGATTTCGCGTTTGATGTCCGCAACCATCGCGTATTTAACCGCACCGATGCCGCCGTTTTCGACAGGGGTGTTACGCCATGCGTTGTGTACAAATTCAGAGTCGAAGGAGACGCCAACCACTTCTACGCCACGCTTCTGGAATTCTTCATAACGTTTGTCGAACGCGATCAGCTCAGACGGGCAAACGAAAGTGAAGTCCATTGGCCAGAAGAACAGAACGGTCGCTTTACCGTTGGTGTGCTGTTTGAAGTTGAAGTTTTCAACGATTTCACCGTTGCCCAGAACTGCTGCAGCTGTAAAATCCGGAGCCGGACGAGTTACCAGAACCATGTGATTCTCCTGTAGATACTAAGGTTATTTGGAACGCAACGCGAGCCAGTATAGAGAGTGTTCATGGATAAGACAAAGAGGTGGTGACAATCGTTCCGCAAGCTTTCACCTATCAATCATTGTTCTATTAAAGTTGTTTGTTTTTCGCTTGCGTCATCATACGCGGGTAGAACTGCCAAAAACGCGTTTCAAGGGCATCGTAGTGTTCATCCAGATCGTGCCAGGAGTCGCGCAGCGCGTCCAGACGCGGGCGGCGGCTTGCCATTCCATTCAAGACATTCTGAATAAAATCCATCTCGCGGTAACGCTCCAGCCAGCGTTCTGACCACAGGTAATTATTCAGGTTCACAAAGCGCGGCGGCGAGTCCGGCAAAATTGTTGATACCTGCGCATGCGCGTAACGCACGAATTCGGTCAGCGGCATGTCCGGCGAGAGCTGTGCCCAGTGGCGCGACAGGAAATGATCCCACATCACGTCGAGCGTAATTGGCGCCACACGCCGCGTCTGCGGGCGAAACCACGCTTTTGCTTCCGTCACTTCAGGCAAATTATCGGTGAGGACGTCAATGCGGCGATGCATAAAAATCCCGTCGACGATGTCAGGGGCATAGGCCTCTGCGGGGTTTCCACGAACAAAATCGGCCAGCAAATTTCCGGAAAGGGAGCTGTTAGCGAGGTGGGCGAGATGCAGGTGAGCGAGAAAATTCATGCGTTTTTATTTGTCCGGTGGCGGCTAGTTGTTGCAGCAAAGGGGTGTGAGCACTAGACTATGCCGCCTGTTTTTAAGTCACGAGTATACGTCATGCGCGTCGCCGATTTCTCCTTTGAACTACCTGAATCCCTGATTGCTCACTATCCAATGCTTGAGCGCAGTAGCTGTCGCTTACTGTCACTGGACGGGCCAACGGGCGAGCTGACGCACGGTACTTTCACCGATTTGCTCGACAAGCTCAACCCTGGCGATCTGCTGGTCTTTAACAATACCCGCGTGATCCCCGCGCGTCTGTTTGGCCGTAAAGCCAGCGGCGGCAAAATTGAAGTGCTGGTCGAACGTATGCTCGATGATAAACGTATTCTGGCACATATTCGCGCATCCAAAGCACCGAAACCGGGCGCGGAGCTGCTGCTGGGTGACGACGAGAGCATCAAGGCGACCATGACCGCGCGTCACGATGCGTTGTTCGAAGTAGAGTTCAACGACGAGCGTACGGTGCTTGATATCCTCAACACCATCGGCCATATGCCGCTGCCACCGTACATTGAGCGCCCGGACGAAGAGGCCGATCGCGAGTTGTATCAGACCGTCTACAGCGAGAAACCTGGCGCGGTGGCGGCGCCGACGGCTGGCCTGCACTTTGATGAGCCTTTGCTGGAAAAACTGCGTGTAAAAGGGATTGAGATGGCCTTTGTGACGCTGCACGTGGGGGCGGGGACTTTCCAGCCTGTGCGCGTCGACAGCATCGAAGATCACATCATGCATTCCGAGTATGCCGAAGTACCGCAAGAGGTTGTAGAGGCTGTTCTGGCGGCAAAAGGTCGTGGAAACCGCGTGATCGCCGTAGGCACGACGTCCGTACGTTCTCTTGAGAGTGCCGCCCAAGCCGCTGAAAATGGCCTTATCGAGCCTTTCTTCGGCGATACGCAGATCTTTATCTACCCGGGCTATCAGTACAAAGTGATTGATGCGCTCGTCACCAACTTCCATCTGCCTGAATCCACGCTGATTATGCTGGTGTCCGCGTTTGCGGGATATCAGCATACGATGAACGCATACAAGTCTGCGGTAGAACAAAAATATCGCTTTTTTAGCTACGGGGACGCGATGTTTATCACGTACAATCCGCAGGCTTTGAATGAGCGTGTCGGGGAATAAGTCCGCGGCACCGTATGGCAACGTTGGACTGTTTTTCTGACGTCGGAGAAAAAATGAAATTTGAACTCGATACCACCGATGGCCGCGCGCGTCGCGGTCGCCTGGTGTTTGATCGCGGCGTGGTAGAAACCCCCGCGTTTATGCCTGTCGGCACTTACGGCACCGTAAAAGGGATGACGCCGGAAGAAGTTGAAGCCACTGGCGCGCAGATTATCCTCGGTAACACTTTCCACCTGTGGCTGCGTCCTGGTCAGGAGATCATGAAGCTGCACGGCGATCTGCACGATTTTATGCAGTGGAAAGGTCCAATCCTCACCGACTCAGGCGGTTTCCAGGTCTTCAGCCTGGGTGATATCCGTAAGATCACCGAACAGGGCGTGCACTTCCGCAACCCGATCAACGGCGACCCGATTTTCCTCGATCCGGAAAAATCGATGGAGATTCAGTACGATCTCGGCTCCGATATCGTGATGATCTTCGACGAATGTACGCCATACCCGGCAGATTGGGATTACGCCAAGCGTTCTATGGAGATGTCTCTGCGCTGGGCGCAGCGCAGCCGTGACCGCTTTGACTCCCTGCAGAATAAAAATGCGCTGTTCGGCATTATTCAGGGCAGCGTTTACGAAGATTTACGTGATATCTCCGTTAAAGGTCTGGTAGAGATAGGTTTTGATGGCTACGCTGTCGGCGGTTTGGCTGTGGGTGAGCCGAAGGAAGATATGCACCGCATTCTGGAGCATGTTTGCCCGCAAATCCCGGCAGACAAGCCACGATACCTGATGGGTGTGGGTAAACCAGAGGATCTGGTGGAAGGCGTACGTCGCGGCATTGATATGTTCGACTGCGTCATGCCAACCCGCAACGCGCGTAACGGCCATTTATTCGTTACCGATGGCGTGGTGAAAATCCGTAACGCGAAGCATAAGAGTGACACCAGCCCGCTCGATTCCGAGTGCGATTGCTATACCTGTCGCAATTATTCTCGCGCGTACCTGCATCATCTCGATCGTTGCAACGAGATTTTAGGTGCGCGTCTCAATACCATTCATAATCTTCGTTATTATCAGCGCTTAATGGCTGGTTTACGTAAGGCTATCGAAGAGGGTAAATTAGAGAGCTTCGTGACCGATTTCTACCAACGCCAGGGTCGGGATGTTCCACCTTTGAACGTTGATTAATTTTAATAATGAGGGAATTTGAATGAGCTTTTTTATTTCTGATGCGGTAGCAGCAACTGGCGCGCCTTCTCAGGGCAGCCCAATGTCTCTGATTCTGATGCTGGTTGTGTTCGGTCTGATCTTCTACTTCATGATCCTGCGCCCACAGCAGAAGCGCACCAAAGAGCACAAAAACCTGATGAACTCTATCGCGAAAGGCGATGAAGTGCTGACCAACGGTGGCCTGGTGGGTCGCGTGACCAAAGTAGCGGAAAGCGGCTACATTGCTATCGCCCTGAATGACACCACAGAAGTGGTTATCAAACGTGACTTCGTAGCTGCCGTTCTGCCGAAAGGCACTATGAAGGCGCTGTAATCCCAACTTTTCCCAAAGGGAACTGCCGTGTTAAACCGTTATCCTTTGTGGAAGTATGTCATGCTGGTGGTCGTCATTGTTGTCGGCCTTCTGTATGCGCTTCCCAACCTGTATGGTGAGGATCCGGCCGTTCAAATCACTGGCGCGCGCGGTGTCGCCGCCAGTGAGCAAACGCTGATCCAGGTCCAGAAAACGTTACAAGAAGAAAAAATTACCGCTAAGTCTGTGGCACTGGAAGAGGGCGCTATTCTTGCTCGCTTCGACACCACCGACACGCAGCTCCGCGCTCGTGAAGCGCTGATGGGCGTGCTGGGTGATAAATATGTCGTGGCGCTTAACCTTGCTCCTGCAACCCCGCGTTGGCTGGCTGCGTTGAATGCAGAGCCAATGAAATTGGGTCTTGACCTGCGTGGTGGCGTTCACTTCCTGATGGAAGTGGATATGGACACCGCACTTGGCAAGCTGCAGGAACAGAATATCGACAGCCTGCGCAGCGATCTGCGTGAAAAAGGCATCGCCTATACCACCGTGCGTAAAGAAGATAACTACGGCATGAGCATCACGTTCCGCGATAGTGCGGCACGCGATCAGGCTGTAACTTACCTGTCTCAGCGTCACCGCGATTTGGTGATCACCTCTCAGGGCAGCAATCAGCTGCGTGCGGTGATGACAGATGCGCGTCTGAGTGAAGCGCGTGAATACGCCGTTCAGCAGAACATCAACATTCTGCGTAACCGTGTAAACCAATTGGGTGTGGCTGAGCCGCTGGTACAGCGTCAGGGTGCTGACCGTATCGTGGTAGAGCTGCCGGGTATCCAGGATACCGCTCGTGCGAAAGAGATTCTGGGTGCAACCGCTACTCTGGAATTCCGTCTGGTTAACTCTAACGTCGATCAGTCCGCTGCTGCCTCTGGCCGTATCCCAGGCGACTCTGAAGTGAAACAGACCCGCGAAGGGCAGCCGGTTGTGCTGTACAAACGCGTGATCCTGACCGGTGACCACATCACCGACTCCACTTCAAGCCAGGATGAGTACAACCAGCCGCAGGTTAACATCTCGCTTGATAGCGCGGGTGGTAACATTATGTCTAACTTCACCAAGGACAACATCGGCAAACCGATGGCGACCCTGTTCGTGGAGTACAAAGACAGCGGTAAGAAAGATGCTAACGGCCGCGCGGTGCTGGTGAAAGAAGAAGAGGTGATTAACATCGCCAACATCCAGTCTCGTCTGGGTAACAGCTTCCGTATCACCGGTATCAACAACCCGAACGAAGCGCGCCAGCTCTCCCTGCTGCTGCGTGCCGGTGCGCTGATTGCGCCAATTCAGATTGTTGAAGAACGTACCATTGGTCCAACTCTGGGTATGCAGAACATCAAACAGGGTCTGGAAGCCTGTCTGGCCGGTCTGGTGGTCTCGATCCTCTTCATGATCTTCTTCTACAAGAAGTTTGGTCTGATTGCGACGTCCGCGCTCGTGGCTAACCTGGTGCTGATCATCGGTATCATGTCCCTGCTGCCGGGGGCGACGCTGACCATGCCGGGTATAGCGGGTATCGTTCTCACCCTTGCGGTGGCGGTCGACGCCAACGTACTGATAAACGAACGTATTAAAGAAGAGCTGAGCAACGGTCGCTCTGTACAACAGGCGATTGAAGAAGGCTATAAAGGGGCGTTCAGCTCCATCTTCGATGCGAACGTAACAACACTGATTAAGGTTCTTATCCTGTATGCAGTGGGGACTGGCGCTATCAAAGGCTTTGCGATTACAACCGGTATCGGTGTCGCAACGTCGATGTTTACCGCTATTGTCGGCACCCGTGCCATCGTGAACCTGCTGTATGGCGGCAAGCGCGTCAAAAAGCTGTCTATCTGAGGAGTGCGTTGTGGCACAGGAATATACTGTTGAACAATTGAACCACGGCCGTAAAGTCTGGGACTTTATGCGCTGGGACTACTGGGCCTTCGGCATTTCAGGTTTTCTGCTGATTGTGTCCATCGTCATTATGGGCGTAAAAGGCTTTAACTGGGGTCTGGATTTCACCGGCGGTACGGTGATTGAAATCACCCTGGAAAAACCGGTCGATATGGACGAGATGCGTCTGTCTCTGCAGAAAGCGGGCTTTGAAGAGCCGCTGCTGCAGAACTTCGGCAGCAGCCGTGACATCATGGTGCGTATGCCGCCGGTACACGATGCCAACGGTAGCCAGGAGCTGGGCAGCAAGGTCTTAAACGTGATTAACGAATCGACCAGCCAGAATGCGACGGTGAAGCGTATCGAGTTCGTCGGTCCAAGCGTGGGTGCTGACCTGGCGCAGACCGGTGCGATGGCGCTGATGGTGGCGCTGATTTCCATCCTGATTTACGTTGGTTTCCGCTTTGAGTGGCGACTGGCGGCAGGTGTGGTTATCGCGCTGGCGCACGACGTGGTGATCACCATGGGCATACTGTCTCTGTTCCACATTGAGATTGACCTGACTATCGTGGCATCCCTGATGTCCGTTATCGGTTACTCACTGAACGACAGTATCGTGGTATCTGACCGTATTCGTGAAAACTTCCGTAAGATCCGTCGCGGCACGCCGTACGAAATCTTTAACGTGTCGTTGACCCAGACGCTGCACCGTACGTTGATCACATCCGGGACCACCTTGATGGTTATCCTGATGCTGTATCTCTTCGGTGGTCCGGTACTGGAAGGCTTCTCGCTGACCATGTTGATTGGTGTGACTATCGGTACTGCGTCTTCTATCTACGTGGCATCTGCACTGGCACTGAAACTCGGCATGAAGCGTGAGCACTTGCTCCAGCAGAAGGTCGAAAAAGAAGGGGCGGATCAGCCGTCCATTCTGCCGTAAGGCGACGTTTAGCGCGTTATCGAAATCCCGGTCTGATGGCCGGGATTTTTTTTGTCTGCTCCTGACAAACACTCCTGACAGTATGCTGTCAGGAGCCCTGTCGTAGACTCCTTCTGAACCGAAAAAACAGGAAGGAGTACCTATGAAAAGTGTAATTAACTGGTTTGAGATCCCCGTCGCTGATATGGATCGCGCCATCAAATTTTATGAGCCGGTGATGCAGCTGGCGCTGCGTCGCGAGAAAATGGACTGTGCGGAACTTGCTGTTTTCCCGCATGAAGACCCGGGAACCGGCGGTGCGCTGGCAAAATTTGACGGTATTACACCTTCGTTGCAGGGCGCTATTATTTACCTGCATACTGACAATCTGGCGGCCACGCTAGACCGCATTGCTTCTGCAGGCGGTGCGTGCGTGTTTGGTCCGCTGGATTTACCTAACGGTATTGGCACGATTGCCCTGTTTACCGACAGCGAAGGTAATCGCGTCGGCCTTCATCAACCCGTTTGAGAGCTAAAATAACATGACCCGACGCGCTGACCGTTTGTTTCAGATTGTGCAGATCCTCCGGGGTAGACGTCTGACAACGGCAGCGCATCTGGCAGAGAGGCTGAACGTTTCCGAGCGTACGGTCTATCGCGATATCCGCGACCTGTCGCTCTCCGGCGTGCCGGTGGAAGGCGAGGCGGGAAGTGGCTACAGGCTGATGTCGGGTTTCGACCTTCCGCCGTTAATGCTGACCCATAAGGAATCCGAAGCGCTGATGGTGGCGATTCGCCTGCTCAAAACCTGGGGAGGGGAATCGCTGTCGCGTGAGCTGGAATCGGCTCAGGAGAAGGTGCTGGCTATTTTGCCAGAGGAGAGTCGTCGAAAGGCGGAGCAGACGCGAATTTATGCGCCCGATATCGCGCTTCAGCCGCATTCACGTAGCGGTTTCGATGTGATTCATCAGGCGATATCTGCACAGCGCGTATTGGCGCTGCATTATCGGGATGAAGCCGGGCAGCTCTCAAAGCGTGAGGTTCAGCCGCTGGGGCTATTCTTCTGGGGGGAACACTGGCTGCTCGCCGCATGGTGTGAACGGCGCAATGACTATCGTTGTTTTCGACTCGACAGGTGTCTCAACATTGTGCTGACGGAGCGGCGGTTTAGCGAGAGTGCAGACAGGTCGCTGGCCGATTTTCTGCGCAAGGTGAAGCAGTAAAAAGCCAGCGGTTAAGCTGGCTTAATGCACATCAGAAGTTGTAACCCACGACCAGGTAACCACCCCAACCGGTAGAACGGACGTTTTCTTTCATCCAGTTCAGGTCGGCATCATCGTTCCACTGACCACCGTTGTGCCAGTAACGTGCCACTACAGAGTAGTGCCAGTGATCGTAGTTCAGCGCCAGGATGTGGCTGGAGGCGATGGAGTCGTTGGTACGCTGCTTAATACCGTTCTCTGCGTAACCGCTCTTATCGCCCAGATCTGAACCCCAGTCGAAGTTGGTGAAGCCGATATAGCTCAGGTTACCGCCCCACAGCTGGGTGATTGGTACAAAGTATTTCACTTTGAAACGGTAGCCATCCCACTCATTTTCGTTCTCGGCACCGTAGTTCTGCCATTGATACTTAGCGTACACGTTCAGAGACAGGCTCATTGGCAGGCCGGTGTCGATGTCCGTACCCAGACCCATGTACCAGGTGCTCTGGCGACCGGATTTGTTGCGGCCCATGTCGTAGATGTAGTTGTTCGCGAAGTACCACTCTTTGAACGGACCAAACGCCAGGCTGGTGCCGGTCAGCTTATCAATGGAGAAGCGTGGTTCGATTTCCATGAACAGTGGTGAACCGTGGTTCCAGATACCTTTAGCCTGGGTGTTACCGCCGAAGAAGACCGGCGCATCCATATAGCCGTAGAAATCAAACCAGTCTTTCTTGGCGAAGGCTTCGTATTCCAGGTAGGTATCGTTACGGATTTGTGGTCCGAAACGGGTGTGGTAGCTGCCAACCACGTTTACGCTCTGGTGCCACCAGTCGGAGAGGTACTGAGGTTTATCGTTTTCCGCTGCGTTAACAGTGAAAGAGGATGACAGTGCCAGCACTGCGCCAGCTGCGAGTAATGTTTTTTTCATAATCATGCCACTGATTGAAATTCCCTTCCGGGAGTGAAAAATGCGCGAATTGCGTTTCTAAATATTTCATGTTTCTGCGAGCCTATTATAGGAATCCTTGCTCACAAAAATACGTGTTGTTTCACATATCTCTCACATACGTAATCGATTGCGTTCACGTTTGCGTACTTTAAACGGCCGGGATTGTAACGGCAATCATTTCTGTTGCCAATCTTTGCGGGATGTAAATGTTAGCGGAGTGACATTGCACTCCGCTAAGGGAGGTTATTGCGCGGCGGGTTGGATGTCGTGGATGCGGATAAAACCTAACTGCTCAGGCGAAAGGCCGCTCAGTTGAAGCGGGATATCAACATCGCTCGGAGCCAGCGTGCTGGCGGGGGCGGTGAAGAGCTGATTTTTCACGTTCACTTCCTGGTAGCTTTCCGTGGTGCCCTGAATCTGCCCCCATTCTACGGTGCCGCTAAAGGCGGGCAGCGGATCGTTGGATTCACCCTGTATGCGCAATGTTGCGCGCGTACCATCCGCGTTGGCCGCAACGTTAACCAGCGACATTTTTAGCATGCCAACCTGGCTATTGAGTCGCGCAGGGGTATTCGCACCCGGCAGCAGATACACCCCGCTGCTGGATTTCGCGTTCAGCGCGTTTTGCTGGGTAATCTTCACCGTTTCTTTGTTCAGTTTATTCATTGCCGTATTAAGCGTGTTCACGCTTTGTTTCATCTGGCGGACTTCAGTTTGCTGTGCACAGGCGCTAAGGGTAAAGAGGCTCCCCACCAGCAGAATTTTCAGGTAACGTCTTGTCATTGCGTTTAATTCCTTGAAATAACGGATCTTGGTAATGGTAGCCAGCTTCGTCACGGGAGGCATAGATCCTTTGTCTCAAAAAGCTCTTCCTTTGTTGTCAGGCCAGATCAGGGTAAAATGAAAATCAGTTAACTGGATAACAGGGATACCGTATGCATTGCCCATTCTGCTCCGCTGTGGATACCAAAGTCATCGACTCTCGCCTGGTGGGCGAAGGGTCTTCCGTACGCCGCCGTCGGCAGTGTCTGGTGTGCAACGAGCGTTTCACGACCTTCGAGGTTGCGGAGCTGGTGATGCCGCGCGTGGTAAAAAGTAACGACGTGCGCGAGCCGTTTAACGAAGAGAAGCTGCGCAGCGGGATGCTGAAAGCGCTGGAAAAACGTCCTGTCAGCGCAGATGACGTTGAAATGGCGTTAAACCACATCAAATCTCATCTTCGTGGCTTAGGCGAGCGTGAGGTGCCGAGCAAAATGATCGGCAACCTGGTGATGGAGCAGTTGAAAAAGCTCGATAAAGTCGCCTATATCCGCTTCGCCTCTGTGTACCGCAGCTTTGAAGATATCAAAGAGTTCGGCGAAGAGATCGCCCGCTTACAGGATTAAGCCCATGCAGGATGAGATTTACATGGCTCGCGCCATGAAGCTGGCGCAGCGAGGGCGTTTCACTACCCATCCCAATCCCAACGTGGGGTGCGTCATTGTTAAAGACGGCGAGGTAGTGGGTGAAGGTTTTCACTACCGCGCGGGCGAACCGCATGCCGAAGTGCACGCGTTACGCATGGCCGGTGAGAAGGCGCGCGGAGCCACAGCCTACGTGACGCTTGAACCCTGCAGCCACCACGGACGCACGCCGCCGTGCTGCGAAGCGCTGATTGCAGCGGGCGTTTCACGCGTTGTCGCCTCTATGCAGGATCCCAATCCGCAGGTTGCCGGGCGGGGCCTGTATCGTCTTCAGCAGGAAGGCATCGACGTCAGCCACGGGCTGATGATGCAAGACGCAGAAGCGCTCAACAAAGGCTTCCTGAAGCGCATGCGCACGGGTTTCCCGTACATTCAGCTCAAGCTGGGCGCCTCGCTGGATGGACGTACAGCGATGGCGAACGGTGAGAGCCAGTGGATCACCTCTCCACAGGCAAGGCGCGATGTGCAACGTCTGCGCGCGCAAAGTCATGCTATCCTCACCAGCAGTGAAACGGTTTTGGCTGACGATCCGGCCATGACCGTGCGCTGGGACGAATTGAATACCGATACTCAGGCGCTCTATCCGCAGCAAAACCTGCGTCAGCCGCTGCGTATTATCATTGATAGTCAGAACCGCGTGACACCGGAGCACCGTATCGTGCAACAGCCCGGTGAGACCTGGATTGCCCGCACTCAAGAAGATACGCGTGAATGGCCTGAAGGCGTGCGCAGCATTATGGTGCCGGAGCATAACGGGCATCTCGATCTCGTGGTGCTGATGATGCTGCTGGGCAAACAGCAGGTGAACAGCATCTGGGTGGAAGCGGGTCCATCGCTTGCCGGCGCGCTGCTGCAGGCTGGGCTGGTGGATGAGCTTCTCGTCTACGTAGCGCCTAAACTGTTAGGCAGCGATGCGCGCGGTCTGTTTGTGCTGCCCGGCCTTGAAAAACTGGCCGACGCCCCACAACTCAAATTTAGCGAGATTCGTCCGGTTGGCCCGGATGTCTGCCTCCATTTGACGACAGCGTAATTGCTCCTGAAATAGGGAAGCAGTGCGCAAAGTATTATGATAAAATCCGCCCCCCTGCGGGGCCAAATGAACCCGTAAAGGAAGAGTATGAACATTATTGAAGCTGCTGTAGCTACCCCGGACGCTCGCGTCGCCATCACCATTGCGCGTTTCAACAACTTCATCAACGACAGCCTGCTGGAAGGTGCTATCGACGCACTGAAACGTATCGGCCAGGTTAAAGATGACAACATTACCGTTGTTTGGGTTCCAGGTGCTTACGAACTGCCACTGGCAGCTGGCGCGCTGGCAAAAACCGGTAAATACGACGCGGTGATTGCACTGGGTACTGTTATTCGTGGCGGCACTGCGCACTTCGAATACGTTGCGGGCGGTGCAAGCAATGGTCTGGCACACGTTGCGCAGGATGCTGAAATTCCTGTCGCGTTTGGCGTGCTGACCACCGAAAGTATTGAGCAAGCCATCGAACGTGCTGGCACCAAAGCCGGTAACAAAGGTGCAGAAGCTGCACTGACCGCGCTTGAAATGATCAATGTATTGAAAGCCATCAAGGCCTGATTTTTTTGTAAGGGGAATTCCGTGAAACCTGCTGCTCGTCGCCGCGCCCGTGAATGTGCCGTTCAGGCGCTTTACTCCTGGCAGTTGTCCCAGAACGACATCGCTGATGTTGAATACCAGTTCCTGTCAGAACAGGACGTGAAAGACGTTGACGTTCTGTACTTCCGTGAACTGCTGTCGGGAGTGGCGACTAATAGCGCGTATCTCGACGGTCTGATGAAGCCATACCTCTCCCGTTTGCTTGAAGAACTGGGTCAGGTGGAAAAAGCAGTGTTGCGTATCGCGCTGTTTGAGCTGTCCAAACGTGATGATGTGCCGTACAAAGTGGCCATCAACGAAGCGATCGAACTGGCCAAAACCTTCGGTGCTGAAGACAGCCACAAGTTTGTTAACGGCGTGCTGGATAAAGCCGCCCCTGCGATCCGTCCCCGCAAAAAGTGATCCGCAAACCGGAGTCTTGCGTTGCCTTACCGGCAGTGCGGCTCCGGTTTTTTTATTTCCTTTGCTGAGGCATAACGTATGGCTTGCGGCGAATTCTCCCTGATTGCGCGTTATTTTGACCGTGTCAGAACCTCTCGTCTTGATGTTGAAACCGGCATCGGCGATGACTGTGCACTTCTCAATATTCCCGAAAAACAGACGCTGGCGATCAGCACCGACACCTTAGTGTGCGGGCGTCATTTCTTGCCGGATATCGATCCTGCCGACCTGGCGTATAAAGCGCTGGCCGTTAATGTGAGCGATCTGGCGGCAATGGGTGCCGATCCGGCATGGCTAACGCTGGCCTTAACCCTGCCGAATGTCGATGAACCCTGGCTTGAGGCCTTCAGCGACGCGTTATTCGAACAGCTTAATTATTACGATATGCAGCTGATTGGCGGCGATACCACAGCCGGCCCGCTGTCGATGACGCTGGCGATCCACGGCTATGTCCCTGTCGGACGCGCGCTAAAACGCTCGGGCGCTAAGCCGGGTGACTGGATCTACGTAACCGGTACGCCGGGAGATAGCGCGGCGGGGCTCGCCATTCTTCAGGATCGTTTAGTCGTGAAGGATAGCGAGGACTCCGCGTATCTTGTGAAGCGTCATCTGCGTCCAACACCGCGTATTCTTCACGGTCAGGCGCTGCGCGAACGTGCGAGTTCGGCCATCGATCTCTCTGACGGGCTTGTTTCCGATCTGGGGCATATCCTCAAAGCCAGCGGCGTTGGCGCACGTATCGATCTGGATCTGTTCCCGCTGTCAGAGCAACTGCTTCGCCACGTTGAACCTGAGCAGGCCCTGCGATGGGCGCTCTCTGGCGGCGAAGACTATGAGCTGTGCTTTACCGTACCGGAACTCAACCGGGGAACGCTCGACGTAGCATTAGCCCATCTTGGCGCGACGTTTACCTGTATCGGGCAGATTATGCCCGAGAGTGAAGGGCTGAAGTTTGTGAAAGAGGGTGTACCTGTGGCGCTCGACTGGAAAGGTTATGACCATTTCGCGTAACGCATCTTCGCTACTCCCCCCTCATCCCTTCGGGGAGAGGGGGGAGGGAGGATGAGGCTTACTTAAACCCCGCTAGCGGATGCTGCTGGTACGGCGTCTCCAGTTCAGCAATCTGCTCCGGCGTCAGGGTTAAATCCACCGCGCTCAGCAGTTCATCCAGCTGCTCTTCCCGTGATGTCCCGATAATAGGTGCTGCAACGCCGCGTTTGCTCAGCACCCAAGCCAGCGCCACCTGTGCGCGCGTGGCACCCGTATCGTCTGCGATACCTGCCAGACGCTCGGCAATCAAGGCGTCACTGCCCTCGGTTCCCTCATACAGGGTTTTGCCAAACTCATCCGACACAGAGCGAGCCGTCGTTTCACCCCACGGGCGGGTCAAACGCCCGCGCGCCAGTGGGCTCCATGGGATCACCGCCACGCCCTCCTGGTAGCAGAGGGGCAGCATCTCGCGCTCTTCTTCTCGATAGATCAGATTGTAGTGATCCTGCATGGTCACAAACCGTGCCCAGCCGTGCTGGGCCTGGAGAGCAAGCGCCTGAGCGAACTGCGAAGCATGCATAGAGGATGCGCCGATATAACGCGCTTTGCCTGCCTTCACTACGTCGTTCAGGGCATCGAGCGTCTCCTCGATAGGGGTGTTGTAATCCCAGCGATGGATTTGCAGCAGATCGACGTAGTCCATGTTCAGGCGACGGAGGCTATCATCGATTGAGCGCAGGATTTGCGCACGGGAAAGGCCTTCTTCCAGGTCGCCCACCTGATGGTAAACCTTGGTGGCCACAACGACATCTTCACGCCGGGCAAAATCGCGCAGGGCGCGGCCTACGATCTCTTCGCTGCTGCCGTCTGAGTAGCTATTGGCGGTATCAAAGAAATTAATGCCTCTGTCGAGAGCATGTTTGATGATGGGACGGCTACTCTCTTCCGGTAGCGTCCAGGCGTGTTTTCCCCGGTCAGGCTCGCCAAAGGTCATGCAGCCCAGGCAAAGTCGGGAAACGTTAAGGTCTGTTTGTCCTAGCGTCGTGTATTGCACGGTTCCACTCCTGCTTTGTAAATATTACGTTTAAGCATAGCAGGAGCGGAACAGGGGAGATGTTATGCCAGCCAGGTACGAATTTTAGCTTCGATACCGTCAGCATCCAGGCCAACGGCCGCACGGGCCTCGTCCTGAGTACCCTGAGGAATGAAATGATCCGGCAAACCGAGGTTCAGTACCGGAACGGCTTTACGATTCGCCATCAGCACTTCATTCACACCGCTGCCCGCGCCGCCCATAATGGCGTTTTCTTCCAGGGTCACCAGCACGTCATGGCTTTCCGCCATGCTGAGGATCAGGGATTCATCGAGCGGCTTCACAAAGCGCATATCCACCAGGGTAGCATTCAGCGTTTCGGCGACTTTTGCCGCTTCTGGCATCAGCGTGCCAAAGTTCAGGATCGCCACTCTTTCACCGCGACGTTTTACCAGCCCTTTGCCAATTTCCAGTTTTTCCAGCGGCTGGAGTTCAACACCCACGGCATTCCCGCGAGGGTAGCGAACCGCGCTCGGGCCATCCTGATAGTGGTAGCCGGTAAACAGCATCTGGCGACATTCGTTCTCGTCGCTTGGCGTCATGATAACCATGTCGGGGATGCAGCGCAGGAACGACAGGTCGAATGCGCCCTGGTGCGTCTGGCCGTCAGCCCCCACGATGCCCGCGCGGTCGATAGCAAACAGCACCGGCAGCTTCTGGATGGCAACGTCATGGATAACCTGATCGTAGGCGCGCTGCAGGAAGGTGGAATAGATGGCGACAACGGGTTTATAGCCGCCAATTGCGAGGCCTGCTGCGAAGGTGACCGCATGCTGCTCGGCAATCGCCACGTCAAAATACTGGTCAGGATATTTTTTAGAGAACTCCACCATGCCCGAGCCTTCGCGCATGGCCGGCGTGACCGCCATCAGCTTGTTATCTTTTGCGGCGGTTTCACACAGCCAGTCGCCGAAGATCTTTGAATAGCTCGGCATGCCGCCGCTGCTTTTCGGCAGGCAGCCGCTGGTCGGGTCAAATTTGGGTACCGCGTGGAAGGTGATGGGATCTTTTTCCGCCGGTTCGTAACCGCGTCCTTTTTTGGTCATGATGTGCAGGAACTGCGGGCCTTTCAGATCGCGCATGTTCTTAAGCGTCGTGACCAGTCCCAGCACGTCGTGGCCGTCGACCGGGCCGATATAGTTAAAGCCCAACTCTTCAAACAGCGTGCCGGGCACCACCATACCTTTGATATGTTCTTCGGTGCGTTTGAGCAGCTCTTTAATCGGCGGAACGCCGGAGAAGACTTTTTTACCGCCTTCGCGCAGCGTGGAGTAAAGTTTACCGGAGAGCAGCTGGGCCAGATGGTTGTTCAGCGCGCCGACGTTCTCGGAGATCGACATCTCATTATCGTTGAGAACAACCAGCATGTCCGGCTTGATATCGCCCGCATGGTTCATGGCCTCAAAGGCCATACCGGCGGTGATCGCGCCATCGCCAATCACGCAGACGGTGCGGCGCTGTTTATTCTCTTTTTCGGCAGCGACCGCAATACCGATGCCCGCAGAGATAGAGGTGGACGAGTGACCGACGCTTAGCACGTCATATTCACTCTCACCGCGCCACGGGAAGGGGTGCAACCCGCCTTTCTGGCGGATGGTACCAATTTTATCGCGACGACCGGTCAGAATTTTGTGCGGATATGCCTGGTGGCCTACGTCCCAAATCAGCTGATCGAACGGCGTGTTATAAACGTAATGCAGCGCCACGGTCAGCTCAACCGTGCCAAGCCCGGAGGCGAAATGGCCGCTGGAGCGGCTAACGCTGTCGAGCAGGTAGCGACGCAGTTCGTCGCACAGCTTCGGCAGGCTCTCTTTCGGCAACAGACGTAACTCCTGGGTGGAGTCAACTAACGCCAGTGTCGGGTATTTGGCAATATCAAAACTCATCAAAGGCTCATCGAGATAGTGTGTTTATTTATCACGCTGGATTATATAGTCCGCTAGCGCTTCCAGTGCCGAGGTATCCAGCGATTGCGCGGCCAGCTGATTCAGCGACTGGCGGGCATCCTCAATCAGATCCCGGGCTTTACGTTGGGCTTGCTCAAGGCCCAGCAGGGCGGGGTAGGTACTTTTGCCAAGCTGCTGATCCGCACCCTGACGTTTTCCCAATGTTGCAGTATCGCCCACCACATCCAGAATGTCATCCTGAACCTGGAATGCCAGACCGATACTTTCTGCGTATCTGTCCAGAACCGGCAGTGCTTTACGCCCTTGCTCGCCCGCGCTCAGTGCGCCCAGGCGAACGGCTGCACGAATTAATGCCCCCGTCTTATGACGATGAATTCGCTCCAGCTGTTCCAGATTAACCTGACGGCCTTCCGCCTCGAGATCCAGCGCCTGACCGCCGCACATTCCTGCAACGCCGCTGGCCATCGCCAGTTCTGACACCATCGCCAGGCGGTCACGATCGCTCACTTCAACCATCGGTGCATCGCTTAAAATCGAGAACGCCAGCGTTTGCAGAGCATCGCCCGCCAGAATAGCGCTGGCTTCGCCAAACTTGATATGACAGGTCGGCTGACCGCGACGCAGATCGTCATCGTCCATGGCCGGTAGGTCGTCGTGGATCAGCGAGTAGGCGTGGATGCACTCAACGGCGGCTGCCGGGGCGTCCAGCGTGTTATCGCTGATACCAAACATATTGCCTGTGGCGTACACCAGGAACGGACGCAGGCGTTTACCGCCTAAGAGTGCGCCATAGTGCATGGCCTCAACCAGAGGAGTGTTCTGAAAAGGCTGTGGTTCGATAAAACGGCGCAGGGCGTCGTTGGCGCGCATGACGCGCGCCTGAAGCTGGTTGGCAAAGTCCATTTACTCGGCGTCCGGTGTGAATGGCGTTGTTTTGGCGTCTTCGCTATCGGACAGCAGGATCTGCACGCGCTGCTCGGCCTGCTGCAGTTTAACCTGCCCCTGGCGCGCCAGCTGCACGCCGCGCTCAAATTCGTTGAGCGCCTCTTCCAGCGGTAAATCACCGCTCTCTAGGCGGGTGACAATCTGCTCCAGCTCACTCAGCGCAGTTTCAAAACTGGCCGGTGCGTCGTTTTTCTTCGGCATAGTGAATTGACTCTTATATTCTTCGCCCCGACATGGTAACGGACTCGGAGCAATTATCAAATAACGCGCAATGTGCACAGGAGCGGCGCGTTGGTGGTATACTTGCGCGCCTGGATGCAGCCACGGGTGTGGGCTGCTGTATCATTTTCCAATACAAGCCTTAATCCGCTTGCCTAAGAAACATTGCCGCCATGAAGTTTATCATTAAATTGTTCCCTGAAATCACCATCAAAAGCCAATCTGTGCGTTTGCGCTTTATTAAAATTCTCACCGGGAACATTCGTAACGTATTAAAGCATTACGACGAAACCCTCGCTGTGGTTCGTCACTGGGATCACGTTGAAGTCCGTGCGAAAGACGAGAACAAACGTCTTGATATCCGCGATGCGCTGTCCCGTATTCCAGGTATCCACCATATTCTGGAAGTGGAAGATGTTCCTTTCACCGATATGCATGACATCTTCGAAAAAGCGCTGGCCCAGTACCGCGATCAGATCGAAGGCAAAACCTTCTGCGTGCGCGCGAAGCGCCGCGGCAAACATGAATTCAGCTCTATTGAGGTGGAACGTTACGTTGGTGGCGGTCTGAACCAGCACGTTGAGTCCGCGCGCGTGCGCCTGACCAACCCTGAAGTCACCGTGAATCTGGAGATCGAAAACGATCGCCTGCTGCTGGTGAAAGGCCGCTATGAAGGGATCGGCGGTTTCCCGATCGGTACCCAGGAGGATGTGCTGTCGCTGATCTCCGGTGGTTTCGACTCCGGCGTGTCCAGCTACATGCTGATGCGCCGCGGCTGTCGCGTACACTACTGCTTCTTCAACCTGGGCGGCGCCGCGCATGAAATTGGCGTGCGTCAGGTGGCGCATTATCTTTGGAACCGCTTCGGCAGTTCACACCGCGTGCGTTTTGTGGCGATCAACTTTGAACCGGTTGTTGGCGAAATCCTTGAAAAAGTAGATGACGGCCAGATGGGCGTGGTGCTGAAGCGCATGATGGTGCGCGCGGCATCCAAAGTGGCGGAGCGCTACGGAGTGCAGGCACTGGTCACCGGCGAAGCGCTGGGCCAGGTCTCCAGCCAGACGCTGACCAACCTGCGCCTGATCGACAACGTATCTGACACCCTGATCCTGCGTCCGCTGATCTCTCATGATAAAGAGCACATCATCGATCTGGCACGTGAAATCGGGACAGAAGATTTTGCCCGTACCATGCCGGAGTATTGCGGTGTGATCTCGAAAAGCCCGACGGTAAAAGCGGTGAAGGCGAAGATTGAAGCGGAAGAAGAGAATTTCGATTTCGCTATTCTTGAGAAGGTGGTGGCGGAAGCGTCTAACATCGATATCCGCGAGATCGCCCAGCAGACGCAGCAGGACGTGGTTGAAGTGGAAACCGTCAGCGGTTTTGGCGACAGCGATGTGATTGTGGATATTCGTTCAATTGACGAACAGGATGCCAGCCCGCTGAACGTTGAAGGCGTAGAGGTGATTTCTCTGCCGTTTTACAAGCTGAGCACAAAATTTGGCGACCTCGACAAGAGCAAAACGTATTTGCTGTGGTGCGAGCGTGGGGTAATGAGCCGTCTGCAGGCGCTGTATCTGCGCGAGCAGGGCTTTGCCAACGTGAAGGTATATCGCCCATAGTGTATTGCAGGGGAGTGCGGCCTAAGGCCCTGATCCCGACTCTCTCCCTCTCACACGGGGAGAGGGAGAAAATCGATGAAACGGCAACCTTGTGTTGCCGTTTTGCTTTTATTCAAAGTAATTATAAATCCCCGCCGGCATTACCAGCGACGACGCCACTTCATAGGCCTTTTCTCGCCCAACCAGCAGATCGATAATTTTCAGCGCAAAATCAATGGCGGTACCCGGCCCTTGGCTGGTGAGCAGGTTGACGCGCGGATCCCAGACGACGCGTTTATCCACCCAGTGTTCCTCTGGAATCGTATCCTTTAGCCCAGGGAAGCCGGTCATATTGCCGACAGGGAAAATGTTGTGTGGAATCAGCACCGTTCCGGCTGCGGCGCAAATGGTCGCAACGATGCGGCCAGAAAGGTGGAATTGCCTGACGGTTTCGACCAGCAGGGGGCTATCGCGAAAACACTCTGCACCCTTGAGGCCACCGGGGAGTACGATGATGTCATACTCCCCATCAGCCACCTGGACAAGCGGCGCATCCGCCAGGATCGTCACCCCGCGTGAGCAGGTGACAGCGAGATTACCGTCGCTGGCGACGCTGGCAGTTGTTACGTCTATGCCACCACGCACCATCAAATCAATGGTAGTGACTGCTTCCATTTCTTCGCTACCAGGGGCGAGGCATACCAGTGCCGACGCGCTCATACTCACTCTCCTTACGTTTAACCATGTCATACAGGCGTGCGTTCTCGGGCACTGTGATGCCGTGTGCGCGAGCGCGTTTTAGCAAATAACCCGTAATGTAGTCGATCTCTGTGTGACGCAGCGCCCGAACATCCTGCAGCATCGAAGAGATATTTTCTGCTGTACTATCAATAATCTGTTCGACGTAATGGCGGAGATCGTCTGCCGATGTGTGTAAGCCTTCGCGCTCAATAACCGAGGCCACTTCTGCGCACAGCGTGGCAACTTCTTGCGGGTGGTTTTTCAGCTCACCGTTCGGACAATCCCACAGCGCGGTTAGCGGGTTAATCACGCAGTTAACGGCCAGCTTGCGCCACAGTTGAGGGCGAATGTTGTTGTGCCAGGCCACGTCCGGCAGGACCGTTTGCAGAACATCCGCCACGTAACTGTAGTCGCCATCCTGCTCGCGGGCCGGGCCAATATGCGTTATCCCACTGGCGACATGTACGATGATCGTGCCGTCACGCCGAGCAGCGTGGGTTGTCGTGGCCATCAGCAACGGTTGAGCGATGCTTTTTAACTCATCAATCGTACCCATACCGTTATGCAGCAGCAAAACCGGTGATGTGGAGGGGAGTTGGGCGGCCAGCGCTTTTACGGCATCTGACACCTGCCACGCCTTGAGCGTGACCAGCAGCAGATCGCTTTGTGCCAGAAAATCAGGATCGTTTGCGATAAGTGATTCGTTGAAGATACTTCCGTCTTCAGCTATCAGGTTTACACTACAATAGGGCTGGGGCACGCGCAGCCAGCCTTGCACTTCGTGTCCGTGTTTGCAAAGTGCGGTCAACCACAGCTGACCAAGAGCTCCGCATCCGAGCACTGTAATTTTCATTGTTCCTCCTCACCTGCAACTGCGCCAGGTGTTACGGCCTAAGTATAGCGCCGTCAGCTAAGCTTCTCGTTATGCCTCGTTGCGGGTATTATGCAACGCAACAAAAATGAATGGAGAAGAAAAGATGCCATCTTTCGATATTGTTTCCGAAGTTGATATCCAGGAAGTTCGCAACGGCGTAGATAACGCAAGCCGCGAAGTTGAGTCACGTTTCGATTTTCGTGGCGTTGAGGCGACGTTTGAACTGAACGATGCAAATAAGACCATTAAGGTCCTGAGCGAATCAGATTTCCAGGTTAACCAACTTCTGGATATCCTGCGCGCTAAGCTGCTAAAACGCGGCATTGAAGGCACCTCACTGGATGTACCGGAAGAGTTCGTGCATAGCGGCAAAACCTGGTTTGTTGAAGCCAAACTGAAGCAGGGCATTGAGAGCGCGGTACAGAAGAAAATCGTTAAGCTCATCAAGGACAGCAAGCTGAAGGTGCAGGCACAAATCCAGGGTGAAGAGATTCGCGTAACCGGGAAATCCCGTGACGATCTGCAGGGCGTGATGGCGCTGATCCGTGGCGGCGATCTGGGACAGCCGTTCCAGTTCAAAAATTTCCGCGATTAAGACAAAAATGCCCGGTTACACCGGGCATTTTTTCAGGCTTTCAGGGCCTGCTCCACTTCAAAGCGGTTAGTCACCTTACTGTCAATTTTGACATAGGCACTGCGCTCTTCGGGGGCGATAAGCACTTCACTCACCCCCTCCGTGGCTTCAAGACGCAGTTTCAGCGCATCATTGGCTTCTATGCCGTCAGGTATTTCTACACGCAGGCTGCTCACATAGCGTGGCTCTTTCATGGTGCTGGCAACAAACAGCCAGACCATCGCCAGCAGCGCACCCGCCAGAAATACGGTTTGCGAATCAAACAGACCGTCTACCCACCCGCCGATCGCGCCGCCAATAGCCACGCCAATAAACTGGCTGGTGGAGTAAATGCCCATTGCCGTGCCTTTATAACCCGCCGGTGATTCCTTGCTGATAAGCGACGGCAAAAGTGCTTCCATCAGGTTAAACGCCAGGAAGAATAGCTGCACGCCAGCGACAAGCTCCCAGAAGTGCGGGCCTGACCCCCAGAGCACGATCTCGGCAATCAGCAGGACCGCCACGCAGCCCACGAAGACGCGCTTCATCTTACGCTTCACTTCGGCATAGATGATAAAAGGCACTACCGAGATGAATGAAATCAACATCGTCACCAGGTAGATTTTCCAGTGCTCAGAGGCCGGGAAACCCGCCGCTGCCAGCTGGCCGGGCAGGGCCACAAAGGTCGACATCAGCAGAATGTGCAGACACATAATGCCAAAGTTCAGCTTCAACAGGCGCGGCTCAACGAGCACCTTGCTAAAGCAACCTTTCACCATTCCGGATTCACGGTTCAGGACGTGATTCTTACTGTCAGGAACAACCCACAGCGTTAAGGCAATGCCGATGGTCGCCAGCACGGCAATCATCCAGAACAGCGCATGCAGACCTAATTTATGCGTAATAATGGGGCCGAGCACCATCGCAATGGCAAAGGTGACGCCAAAGCTGACGCCGATGAAGGCCATTGCTTTGGTTCTGTTCTGTTCACGGGTTAAATCAGACAGCAGCGCCATTACGGCAGCAGCAATTGCGCCGGAACCCTGCAGGGCGCGGCCCAGGATAATGCCCCAGATGGAGTGGGAGAGGGCGGCAATGATGCTGCCCAGCACAAAGACGAGCAGCCCGCCGACAATCAGCGGCTTGCGGCCAACGCGGTCCGAAAGCAGGCCAAAGGGGATCTGGAATACCGCCTGAGCCAAACCGTAGATGCCAATCGCCAGGCCAATGAGGGCCTCACTGGCTCCCTGCAATGCCATGCCGTACGTGGTCAGAACAGGCAGGACCATAAACATGCCAAGCATCCGCAGCGAGAAAACAGTCCCTAAACCCCAGGTTGCGCGCAACTCGCCTGGCGTCATTTTATAATCGTTCATTACCACCTCAGTTCAAAAGCAGGCCATAGTGTAGTGCGGGTAAGGGGCGGGGTAAATAAAGGGTTATTTAACAAATATTACATGCATTATTAATAGATTCAGCGAATAAAAAAGGGTGCCGAAGCACCCCTTTATTCACCTGATGCGACTTACCAGACGTAAGTCAGCAGGTTATGTGAGTCTGGCACCATGAAGTCAACGGACATCATCACGGACAAAGAGGTAATCGCCACAATCGAGAACACAAACAGCTTGCGTGCCCAGACTTTGTCATCTTCCACTTTGTAGCCGCGCAGGGCCATACCGAGCCACCAGACGCTCACGGCAGCTGCCACGACCAGATATTTATACCCAGCGTAGCCGCCCAGAGAGAGCATCAGCGTCGCCACGGCAAAGGCGATGATGTACAGCGTGATATGGTTCTTGGCAACGGAAATGCCTTTCACGACCGGCAGAACCGGAATGTTCGCTGCCTGATAATCCTTGAAGCGGAAAATCGCGATGGCATAGGAGTGCGGCATCTGCCACAGGCTAAAGATAGCCAGCAGAATCAGCGCACCGCTGTCGAACTCGTTCGTGACGGCGCAGTAGCCAATCACCGGCGGCGCAGCGCCGGAGAGAGAACCAATCAGCGTACCGTAGACGGAGTGACGTTTCATATAGAGGCTGTATACGCCTACATACACCACGAACCCCATCACCCCAAGCCAGCAGGCCAGCGGGTTAGCGCCAAACCACAGCAGCATAAAGCCAGCAATACCCAGCAAGGTGGCGTACACCAGCGAGACGGAAGGGGCGATCAGGCCTTTCACCAGCACCCGATTTTTGGTCCTTTCCATCTTCTTGTCGATATCCATGTCGATGTAGTTATTAAATACACAACCGGACGCAACAACCAGGGACACACCGACCAGCGTAGAAATAAAGAGGGTGTAATCGATGCTGCCTTTAGAGGCCAGCAGGAACCCTCCGATCACGGAGATCAGGTTGCCAAAGATGATGCCTGGTTTCGTTACTTGCAGGTATTGCTTAAACATACTCGCCGCTCTTAGTGAACCATCATGTTGTAGTTAAGGTTCCACATAATCCAGATGGAACCGACTACCAGGATAGCGATGATAATCACGGTAAAGATAAAGGCCGTCATATTCCAGCCTTCATCGGACTTGGTGTTCATGTGCAGGAAGCAAACCAGATGCACCAGAATCTGAATCACAGCGGTTACCAGGATTGCACCCAGAATAACCGGCTTAGACGCAGAGCCGTTCATCACCATCCAGAACGGGATAACCGTCAGGATGATCGACAGGATGAAACCTGTCATGTAGGTTTTTACGCTACCGTGGGAAGCGCCATGATCGTTTGAATGACTCATTACATCGCCCCCATTAGATAAACAACAGAGAACACACAGATCCATACCACGTCCAGGAAGTGCCAGAACAAGCTCAGGCACATGATACGGGTACGGTTAGTATTGGTCAGGCCGCGACGGTGTACCTGGAACATCAGTACCGCCATCCAGATCAGACCGGACGTTACGTGCAGACCGTGAGTACCTACCAGCGCAAAGAACGCGGACAGGAAACCACTGCGATCCGGGCCGAAGCCTTCCATGATCAGGTGATGGAATTCATAGATTTCCATCCCGATAAATCCAGCACCAAACAACCAGGTCAGCGCCAGCCATGAAACAACCTGGCTCTTGTTGTTTTTGTACATGGCAATAGCAGCCATGCCGTAGGTGATGGAGCTGAACAACAGCAGTGCGGTTTCAACCAGTACGAACGGCAGTTCAAAAATGTCCTTACCCGCCGGGCCGCCCGCTGTGCCGTTCACCAGAACGGCATAGGTCGCGAACAGACAGCAGAACAGAATGCAGTCGCTCATCAGGTAGATCCAGAAACCGAAGACTTTCATCGGTCCTGTATCGTGGTGCGCATGCTCATGCGCGTGGGCAGTTGAGTGCGCCAGAGTATCAGTTGCCATTTTTCAGCCCCGCTTTAGAAATCTCGTCGAAATGCTGATTTTCCAGCTTTTCAACTTCACGGACTGGTACGTAGTAGTCCACGTCCTCGTCAAAGCTCTTCACAATCCAGCTGATTACGATGCCAGCGAAGCCAACAATCGCCATCCACCAGATATGCCAGATCATGGCGAAACCAAATACCGTCGCGAAGGCAGCAATAACAATGCCCGCACCGCTGTTTTTCGGCATGTGAATTTCTTCGTAATGATCGGGTTGCTTGTACGCTTCACCTTTTTCTTTCATTTCCCAGAATGCGTCCCGTTCATGGATCTGCGGCACAACAGCGAAGTTATAGAAAGGAGGTGGAGAAGAGGTCGCCCATTCCAGCGTACGGCCACCCCATGGGTCACCGGTCAGGTCACGGTTCTGATCGCGGTCGCGAATAGAAACGTAGAACTGAATCAGCTGAGACGCAATACCGCAGGCAATCAGAACCGCGCCGCCCGCTGCAACCATCAGCATTGGGTGGAACTGTGGATCAATCTGCTGGCTCAGGCGACGGGTCATACCCATGAAGCCCAGCACGTATAGCGGCATAAAGGCAACGAAGAAGCCGATGATCCAGAACCAGAACGCGCGTTTACCCCATTTTTCATTCAGGGTGAAACCGAACGCTTTAGGCCACCAGTAAGTTACGCCAGCGAAGCAGCCGAAGACTACGCCACCGATGATAACGTTATGGAAGTGCGCAATCAGGAACAGACTGTTGTGCAGAACGAAGTCAGCACCTGGCACCGCCAGCAGTACGCCAGTCATCCCACCGACAGAGAAGGTGACGATGAAGCCGATGGTCCACAGCATGGCTGAGTGGAACACGATACGGCCCTGGTACATGGTGAACAGCCAGTTGAAGATCTTAACCCCGGTAGGGATTGCGATAATCATGGTGGTGATACCGAAGAAGGCGTTTACGTTTGCGCCCGCACCCATGGTGAAGAAGTGGTGCAGCCAAACAATGAACGACAGCACGGTAATACACACGGTTGCCCACACCAGAGAGGTGTAACCAAACAGACGTTTACGCGAGAAGGTTGCAGCGATTTCGGAGAATACCCCGAAGACCGGCAGAACCAGGATGTACACTTCTGGATGTCCCCATGCCCAAATCAGGTTGATGTACATCATCATGTTGCCACCCATATCATTCGTGAAGAAATGGGTGCCCAGGTAGCGGTCCAGGGTCAGCAGCGCGACGGTGACAGTCAGAATTGGGAATGACGCGATAATCAGGATGTTGGCGCACAGAGATGCCCAGGTAAACACGGGCATCTTGAACATGGTCATGCCAGGGGCACGCATCTTGATAATGGTCACGAAGAAGTTGATACCGGTCAGGGTTGTACCGACACCGGAGAGCTGTAGCGCCCAAATCCAGTAATCGACGCCAACGCCAGGACTGTATTCAATTCCCGAAAGCGGCGGGTAAGCAAGCCAGCCGGTCTGTGCGAATTCGCCCACACCCAGTGACAGGTTAACCAGAATAACGCCGACAACGGTGAACCAGAAGCTCAGGTTGTTCAGGAATGGGAACGCAACGTCGCGTGCGCCGATTTGCAGCGGAACGACAACGTTCATCAGACCGATAACCAGCGGCATCGCCACGAAGAAGATCATGATAACGCCATGGGCGGTAAAGATCTGATCGTAGTGGTGTGGTGGCAGGAAGCCGGCTTCACCCGCAGACGCGAGCGCCTGCTGGCTACGCATCATGATCGCATCCGCAAAGCCACGAATTAACATGACGATACCGACGATGCAGTACATGATACCGAGTTTTTTGTGGTCAACCGAAGTCAGCCACTCATTCCACAGGTAGCTCCACTTACCGAAGTAAGTGATCAAGCCCAGTAAGGCTGCGCCACCAATGATAATTGCAGCCACCGTAATCACGATAATAGGTTCGTGGTACGGCACCGCATCCAGTGTCAATTTTCCGAACATTTTCTTCCTCGGCCCCTTAGTGAGCGGTTTCCGCGTGGCTCATGTCCATACCTTCCATACCTTCATGCGAGCTGTGCTCACCTTCAGGCTGGGTCATGTCCATGCTCTTGCCGTGATCCATAAATTTGCCAATTACGTCCTTGAACAAATCAGGTTTCACGTTAGAGAAGTACTCCACTTTGTTGTATTCGCTTGGAGTAGCCACTTTGTCGAACGCCGCCATGTCAGACATGGTGTTAGTAGACTGCTTCGCTTTTTCAACCCACTGGTCGAAAGCGGCACGGTCTGGCGTAGCGATAGCTTTGAACTTCATACCCGAGAAGCCCGGGCCACTATAGCTGGCGGAGATACCGTCGTAGGTGCCTGCTTCATTCGCGATCAGATGCAGGTTAGTCTGCATGCCGGCCATCGCGTAAATCTGGCTACCCAGACGCGGGATGAAGAAGGAGTTCATTACGGAGTTGGAGGTCACTTTGAACTGAACCGGAGTGTTCGCCGGGAAGGCGATTTCATTCACGGTAGCAATACCCTGTTCCGGATAGATGAAGAACCATTTCCAGTCCATGGAGACCACTTCGATGGTAATCGGTTTCTCATCGTGAACCAGCGGTTTGCTCGGCTCAAGCGCGTGAGTGGTTTTCCAGGTCAGCACGGCAAGGAACAGGATGATCAGAATAGGCACCGTCCAGACCACAGCTTCCACTTTATTGGAGTGTGACCAGTTAGGGCTATACTTCGCATCTTTATTGCTCGCACGATACTTCCAGGCGAAACCAACAGCCATCAAAATGGCTGGAATAACCACAATCATCATCAGGCCAAATGCCGTCAAAATCAGTGAACGTTGTTCCAGTCCAATCTGTCCTTTGGGGTCTAGTAGTGCAGAATCGCAGCCACTGAGTAATACAGTGCCCGCGAATAATGACAACCATCCCAAACTTTTATTGTATTTCCTGAGTCTCATTTAACGACCTCAATTCCACGGAGTCTGGTGGCGTTTAAAGTGTGGGGGCATTTTACGGGAAGGTTACATTACTGTAAACATCATTAGGCCTGTGTCAGGAAGGTGTTACTGGGTTCTGCCGCACATGTCACAAGTGTTGCAAATTATGTCGTTTTTTAAGACACAAGCCGCACGGTACGGGCTTTATAACGAAAGGACCCCCAAGCATACCCTAAATGGGGCAATTGGTATAACCATTGTTAAAAATAAACAAAAAATTAACAATTAATTATCAATTAAAAGACAACTAAAAAACGAAAATTCAATCTTTCAAAAGCTGAATCGTTTAATGAAAAATAGTATTTTGGAATTGGCTCCAATAATTTCCGAATGCTATCCCGCACGAAACAACAAATATTTTTTTTGCGGCTGTCGGTTATTTCGCCGTTATAATTTCGTGTCGTGATTACAACGGGAAATAACCTTTCGCTTTTACCTTCAGTTCATCCGAGTTTTACGTAAAGCCAGAAAATCGAGTAGCCCACCGGTCAGGATCCCAACGATTGCCAGCAGTGCTCCGGCATCCAGCAGAAGGGTTTCGAAAGGAAGCACCAACGACGTGGTGGCATTAATAATGAGCACCACAAGCCACAGCGCCAGCGCGAGACAGCCCACCATTAACAGACGCAAAGCAAAACGATAGGCACGATGATACTCGGTGCGCGGCATAAAGTGGTCTGTCCGCTGGGTATATTCCAGCGTCTGACGACAAACCAGCAACAGTAAAATGCCCGGCACAGCGGCAGCTACAGAGAAGAGATAAAATGCCGGCCAGCCATGCGCTTCAACAAACCAGCCCGCAATAGGACCAACATACACGCGACCGACGGCGGAAAGCGCCGACAGCAGGGCAAACTGCGTTGCTGAAAATGACTTATTGCAGAGCGTCATCAGCAGGGCGACAAACGCCGCGGTACCCATACCGCCGCAGAGGTTTTCAAAGAACACCGCTGTTGCCATGCTGATCGTGTGTTTATCGGTGATGGACAGCAGCCAGTAGCCCGCGTTAGACGCTCCCTGCAAAATGCCAAAGATGAGAAGCGCGCGGAAAAGCGTCAGGCGCTGCATCAAAACACCGCCGTACAATGCGCCAACAATGGTTGCCAGCAGCCCCAGGGTTTTATTGACTACGCCGACTTCTCCAGCATCAAATCCCACACCGCGGATGAGGAACGTGGTCGTCAGGCTCATCGCAAACGCATCGCCGAGCTTATAAAGGACAATCAGCAGCAGGATCAGCCAGGCATTATTGCGGCCAAAGAAGTCGCGTAACGGTTCGGCGACGGCCTGCTCCAGTGAGCGAGGAACCGGGATAACATCGCTTGGCTCCGGCGCAAACAGGGTGGCAATGATGCAGGGAATAAGCAGCGCGGCCATGAGCCAGTACATGCCCTGCCAGCCGAGGTAACGATCGGCAAGCCAGAGCGCCAGCCCGCCAGATACCAACATCCCCAGGCGATAGCCGAGTACGCTGATTGCAGCCCCAGCACCGCGCTCTTCCGCCGGGAGTACGTCCGTTTTCCAGGCATCGAATACGATATCCTGAGATGCCGAACAGAATGCGATCACTACCGCCAGAGCGGCCATCCAGCGTAGCTGTGTTGCCGGCTCAAGGAACCCCATTGCGGCAATGGCCAACAGCAGCAGGAGCTGAGTAATCACTAACCAACCGCGGCGACGCCCCAAAAACGGCGGGGTGTAGCGGTCCATCACTGGCGACCAGAGAAACTTAAAGACGTAAGCCTGGCCGACGAGAGAGAAGAACCCAATGGTTTTGAGATCGATATTCTCGACGGTCATCCATGCCTGCAAGGTGCCGGAGGTGAGCGCGAGAGGTAAACCGGAGGCGAAACCAAGGATCAGCAGAATGGCTGATTTCGGTTGCTGGAAAATGCGTAAGTAATGACTGGACATGTTTTTAAAAACTGACCCGGTACAACACCGGGTCAGTTCGCGGGATTAACGCGCGTTCTGCTTGATGAAGTCGTGGATGCTGGTGTCCTGCGCCATATCGGCGATGGTGTCGGTCAGCACGCTGTTAACAGCATCAGCAATATTTTTGTTGGAGGCCTGGAACGCGCCTTCAACGGAATAGCTTGCGCGGTAGTTTTTATTCATCTTATTGCCATTTTTCGCGGTAGCGATGATAGCAATGTCCGCTTTGGTGGCGATGTTGTAGCGAACGTTACCTTGGGAAACGTCAGCGTACAGATTGTTCACGATGATCTGCAGATCAACCGCGCCGCTTGGGCCAACCATATAACCACGCGAGGTCATCTGTTTCTCCAGGACTTCCTGCAGCAGGAAGCGCAGGTCGCGGGATGCGGTCAATGTCACCTGCTGGTTGTCACGCGTGACTTTTGCCAGAGCTTGGTCCTGACGCTGGTCAGCCCCGTTAATGCTCACCGTTACGCCCATCAGGCTTGGATCCTGCTGAGGCAGGGTAATTTTTGGTGAAACATCAATTGTCGTTGGCGGGGTAGCGCAACCTGCCAGCATAAAAAGTGCTACCAACGGAAAGAAGAGTTTTTTTAACATTTTCAGGTTCTCAACAAATCGTAAGCATATAGAGAGAAAAATTGCCGCCATCATAACATCGCCAACGGCCAGGGGAAGTGGTCAACGCATGTAAATTCATCGCCTTGTCTGAAAACTGACCAATGTGCCTTTTTTCTCCACCCGCGAATGACAAAACGTATGAGCCTCACAGTAGACTTCATTCGTTTGAATGAGAAAATCAGACGAAAGCTAAATATTTGTTGTCTTGTTGTAATGGAAACGGTAAAAGCGGCTAACATTTAAAGGGATGGGTGACATCCTGGCGTTGTCGGAGGAGTAATTTCATGATGATACGTGAGCAGATTGAAGATAAATTAAGGGCAGCGTTCAACCCTGTGTTCCTCGAAGTTGTCGACGAAAGCTATCGTCATAACGTGCCGGCAGGTTCTGAAAGCCACTTCAAAGTGGTTCTGGTTAGCGATCGTTTCTTGGGAGAACGTTTCCTGAACCGACACCGCCTGATCTACAGTACTTTGACGGAAGAACTCTCCACGACCGTACATGCGCTGGCGTTGCACACCTATACCATTAAGGAATGGGAAGGTTTGCAGGATACGGTCTTCGCATCACCGCCTTGTCGCGGGGCAGGCAGCATAGCCTGATAAATCGGATTTGCAACAGCCGGAGTTTTTCCAGTATGTTGCATACAGATTTCGTCAAAACGGCCTTCGGGCCGTTTTGTTTTGTCTGAGTTTTGAACGGATGGTGCGAATTTAAGACTAAAAATAGCCTTAAAGTGTGAAAAAAGCCGCAGCTACATGCCCCAACCGTTCTCGACTCACCTAAGTGATGCCGCTATAATGCCGCGTCTTATTGAATGTCTTCGGGATGATTCTGGCGACAGGGAATGTGAATCTGCACTAAGAGAGCATCCCGGTATAACAGACAGATTCAGAGTTGACCGAGCACTGTGATTTTTTTGAGGTAACAAGATGCAAGTTTCAGTTGAAACCACTCAAGGCCTTGGCCGCCGTGTAACGATTACTATCGCTGCTGACAGCATCGAAACTGCTGTGAAAAGCGAGCTGGTCAACGTAGCAAAAAAAGTACGTATTGACGGCTTCCGCAAGGGCAAAGTACCAATGAATGTTGTTGCTCAGCGTTATGGCGCTTCCGTGCGTCAGGATGTGCTGGGCGAGCTGATGAGCCGCAACTTTATCGATGCGATCATCAAAGAAAAAATCAACCCGGCCGGCGCACCAAACTACGTTCCAGGCGAATACAAAGAAGGTGAAGACTTCACTTACTCTGTAGAGTTTGAAGTGTACCCGGAAGTTGAGCTGAAAGGTCTGGAGTCCATCGAAGTTGAGAAACCGGTTGTTTCTGTAACTGACGAAGACGTTGACGGCATGCTGGACACCCTGCGTAAGCAGCAGGCGAACTGGAAAGACAAAGAAGGCGCTGTTGACGCTGAAGACCGTGTCACCATCGACTTTACCGGTTCAGTAGACGGCGAAGAGTTCGAAGGCGGCAAAGCGTCTGACTTCGTACTGGCAATGGGTCAGGGTCGCATGATCCCTGGCTTCGAAGACGGTATCAAAGGCCACAAAGCGGGCGAAGAGTTCACCATCGACGTGACCTTCCCTGAAGAATACCACGCTGAAAACCTGAAAGGTAAAGCAGCGAAGTTCGTGATCAACCTGAAGAAAGTTGAAGAGCGCGAACTGCCAGAACTGACCGAAGAGTTCATCAAGCGTTTCGGCGTGGAAGATGGTTCTGTCGCTGGTCTGCGTGCCGAAGTACGTAAAAACATGGAGCGCGAGCTGAACGGCGCTGTGCGTAACCGTGTTAAATCTCAGGCAATCGACGGTCTGGTGAAAGCGAACGACATTGACGTTCCCGCTGCACTGATTGACAGCGAAATCGACGTTCTGCGCCGTCAGGCTGCACAGCGTTTCGGTGGCAATCAGCAGCAAGCGATGGAACTGCCGCGTGAGCTGTTCGAAGAGCAAGCAAAACGCCGCGTTGTTGTTGGCCTGCTGTTGGGCGAAGTTATTCGTACCCACGAGCTGAAAGCTGACGAAGAGCGCGTGAAAGGCCTGATCGAAGAGATGGCTTCTGCGTACGAAGATCCATCAGAAGTTGTTGAGTTCTACGGCAAGAACAAAGAGCTGATGGACAACATGCGCAACGTCGCACTGGAAGAACAGGCTGTTGAAGCGGTACTGGCGAAAGCTAAAGTGTCCGAAAAAGCGACCTCTTTCAACGAACTGATGAACCAGCAGGCGTAATTTCGCCCCAACGGTTTAAAGTTTGAACAGAAAACCCGTTGCCTTCCGGCGACGGGTTTTTTTTATCACACCAATAGTCCAGGAAGAGTGCTAAAACGCCCTTTCAGTGTTAGCGTAACAACAAAAGGTTGTTATGCTTGAAATAGGGCAATGTGAACCCCATAAGTATGTAATCACGATCAATGAGACTGGCTGATAATCCGTCCATAAGGTTACAATCAGTACAGCAGGTGTTTTCAATTTAGATCCAGGAGACGGAAATGTCATACAGTGGCGAACGAGATAACTTTGCACCCCATATGGCGCTGGTGCCAATGGTTATTGAACAGACCTCACGTGGTGAGCGTTCTTTTGATATCTATTCCCGTCTGCTCAAGGAACGCGTTATCTTTCTGACTGGCCAGGTAGAAGACCACATGGCTAACCTGATCGTGGCGCAGATGCTGTTTCTGGAAGCGGAAAACCCAGAAAAAGACATTTACCTGTATATTAACTCCCCTGGTGGCGTGATTACGGCGGGTATGTCCATTTATGACACCATGCAATTCATCAAGCCGGATGTGAGCACGATCTGTATGGGTCAGGCAGCATCTATGGGTGCCTTCCTGTTAACCGCAGGGGCAAAAGGTAAGCGTTTCTGCCTGCCAAACTCCCGCGTGATGATTCACCAGCCGCTGGGTGGTTACCAGGGCCAGGCGACGGATATCGAAATCCACGCCCGCGAAATTCTGAAAGTAAAAGCGCGCATGAATGAACTTATGGCGCTGCATACGGGTCAATCTCTTGAGCAGATCGAGCGCGATACCGAGCGCGATCGCTTCCTCTCTGCACCTGAGGCAGTTGAGTACGGCTTAGTCGACTCCGTTTTGACCCATCGTAATTGATGCCCGCGACGCGAGTGTGCCGCTATACTAAGGTAGGGCGGCACGCTGCTGTAAGCAGCTTGCGTCTGAGAATGGCATTTGCGTCGTCATGTGCGGCACAAAGAACTTAAAAAGAGGTTTGGACTCATGACAGATAAACGCAAAGATGGTTCGGGCAAACTGCTGTACTGCTCTTTTTGCGGCAAAAGCCAGCATGAAGTGCGTAAACTGATTGCCGGGCCGTCCGTGTATATCTGCGATGAATGTGTCGACTTATGTAATGACATCATTCGCGAAGAGATTAAAGAAGTAGCGCCTCACCGTGAGCGTAGCGCGCTGCCAACACCGCATGAGATTCGTCATCATCTTGACGACTATGTCATCGGTCAGGAGCAGGCGAAGAAAGTGCTGGCGGTAGCGGTATACAACCACTACAAACGTCTGCGTAACGGTGACACCAGCAATGGCGTGGAACTGGGCAAAAGTAACATTTTGCTGATCGGCCCAACTGGCTCCGGTAAAACGTTGCTGGCAGAAACGCTTGCGCGTCTTCTGGATGTTCCGTTCACTATGGCGGATGCGACCACCCTGACCGAAGCCGGCTATGTGGGTGAAGACGTTGAAAACATCATTCAGAAACTGCTGCAGAAGTGTGATTACGACGTGCAGAAAGCACAGCGCGGGATCGTCTACATCGATGAGATTGACAAAATCTCCCGTAAATCGGACAACCCGTCGATCACCCGTGACGTTTCCGGTGAAGGCGTACAGCAGGCACTGCTGAAGCTGATCGAAGGTACGGTTGCCGCGGTTCCACCGCAGGGCGGTCGCAAGCATCCGCAGCAGGAGTTCTTGCAGGTTGATACCTCCAAGATCCTGTTCATCTGTGGCGGAGCTTTCGCAGGGCTAGATAAAGTGATTTCTCACCGTGTTGAAACCGGCTCCGGCATTGGTTTCGGCGCGACGGTGAAGGCCACGTCAGAAAAACCGAACGAAGGTGAACTGCTGTCGCAGGTTGAACCGGAAGATCTGATCAAGTTCGGTCTGATCCCTGAGTTCATTGGGCGTCTGCCTGTTGTGGCAACGCTGAATGAGTTGAGCGAAGACGCGCTGATTCAAATCCTGAAAGAGCCGAAAAATGCGCTGACCAAGCAGTATCAGGCATTGTTCAATCTGGAAGGCGTTGAGCTGGAATTCCGTGACGAAGCGCTGGACGCCATCGCGAAGAAAGCGATGATCCGTAAAACCGGCGCGCGTGGTCTGCGTTCCATCGTTGAAGCGGCGCTGCTGGATACCATGTACGATCTGCCTTCTATGGAAGACGTTGAGAAAGTGGTTATTGACGAAGCCGTAATCGGCGGTCAGACCAAGCCACTGCTGATTTACGGGAAACCGGAAGCACAGCAGGCATCTGGCGAATAATTCACCAAATCATACAAGCAGTTAATCAAAAAGGGGGGATTTTATCTCCCCTTTACTTTTTCCGTATTCATGGCGTTGAATGTAGGGGAAACATCCCCATATACTGGATTACATGTTAATGGTTGTGTGAAGCACAGTTACATGACCAGATTACCTGGCGGACACTAAACTAAGAGAGAGCTCTATGAATCCTGAGCGTTCTGAACGCATTGAAATCCCCGTATTGCCGTTGCGCGATGTGGTGGTTTATCCGCACATGGTCATACCCTTATTTGTAGGGCGGGAAAAATCTATCCGTTGCCTCGAAGCCGCCATGGATCATGATAAAAAAATCATGTTGGTTGCGCAGAAAGAAGCATCAACGGATGAGCCGGGTGTAAACGATCTTTTCACCGTCGGGACCGTGGCCTCTATTTTGCAGATGCTGAAGCTGCCTGACGGCACCGTGAAGGTGCTGGTAGAAGGCTTGCAGCGTGCGCGTATTACCACTTTGTCAGACGATGGCGAACATTTCTCTGCCAAGGCAGAGTACCTTGACTCGCCTGAACTTGATGAGCGCGAGCAGGAAGTGCTGGTGCGTACCGCGATTAGCCAGTTTGAAGGCTACATCAAGCTGAACAAGAAAATCCCACCAGAAGTGTTGACGTCGCTGAACAGCATTGACGATCCTGCACGTCTGGCGGATACCATCGCTGCACATATGCCGCTGAAGCTGGCTGACAAACAGTCTGTGCTGGAAATGTCCGACGTTAATGAACGTCTGGAATACCTGATGGCGATGATGGAGTCTGAAATCGATCTGCTGCAGGTTGAGAAGCGTATTCGCAACCGCGTGAAAAAGCAGATGGAGAAATCCCAGCGTGAGTACTATCTGAATGAGCAAATGAAAGCCATCCAGAAAGAGCTCGGCGAAATGGATGACGCCCCGGACGAAAACGAAGCGCTGAAACGTAAGATCGATGCGGCGAAAATGCCGAAAGAGGCAAAAGAAAAAGCCGAAGCGGAACTGCAGAAGCTGAAAATGATGTCTCCGATGTCGGCAGAAGCGACCGTTGTCCGTGGTTATATCGAGTGGATGGTGCAGGTTCCGTGGAATGCCCGCAGCAAGGTCAAAAAAGACCTGCGTCAGGCTCAGGAGATTCTGGACACCGACCACTACGGCTTAGAGCGCGTGAAAGACCGCATTCTTGAGTATCTCGCGGTACAAAGCCGTGTGAACAAAATTAAAGGCCCGATCCTGTGCCTGGTGGGACCTCCTGGCGTCGGTAAAACCTCTCTGGGTCAGTCCATCGCGAAAGCGACGGGACGTAAGTATATCCGTATGGCGTTGGGTGGCGTACGCGATGAAGCGGAAATCCGCGGTCACCGCCGTACCTACATCGGTTCTATGCCGGGTAAACTGATCCAGAAGATGGCAAAAGTGGGGGTTAAAAACCCGCTGTTCCTGCTCGATGAGATCGACAAAATGTCCTCGGACATGCGTGGCGACCCGGCCTCTGCTCTTCTGGAAGTGCTTGATCCAGAACAGAACGTGGCGTTTAGCGATCACTACCTGGAAGTGGACTACGATCTGAGCGATGTGATGTTCGTCGCGACGTCTAACTCCATGAACATTCCGGCTCCGCTGCTGGACCGTATGGAAGTGATCCGCCTTTCCGGTTACACCGAAGACGAGAAGCTGAACATTGCGAAGCAGCACCTGCTGCCGAAACAGATTGAGCGTAATGCCCTGAAAGCCAACGAGCTGACCGTTGAGGACAGCGCGATTGTTGGCATTATTCGCTATTACACCCGTGAAGCAGGCGTGCGTAGCCTTGAGCGGGAAATCTCGAAGCTGTGTCGTAAGGCGGTTAAACAGCTGCTGCTGGATAAGAGCCTGAAACATATCGTGATTAACGGCGATAATCTGCACGCGTATTTGGGCGTTCAGCGCTTCGACTATGGTCGTGCGGACAACGAAAACCGCGTTGGCCAGGTGACCGGTCTGGCGTGGACGGAAGTGGGCGGCGATCTGCTGACCATCGAAACCGCCTGTGTGCCAGGTAAAGGTAAGTTGACCTACACCGGCTCGCTGGGTGAAGTCATGCAGGAGTCCATCCAGGCTGCACTGACCGTGGTACGCGCGCGCGCGGAAAAACTGGGTATCAATCCAGATTTCTACGAAAAACGCGACATTCACGTTCACGTACCGGAAGGGGCAACGCCGAAAGATGGCCCAAGCGCCGGTATTGCCATGTGCACCGCTCTGGTCTCCTGTCTGACAGGGAACCCGGTGCGTGCCGATGTGGCGATGACGGGGGAAATTACCCTGCGTGGTCAGGTTCTGCCAATTGGTGGGTTAAAAGAAAAATTGCTGGCGGCACACCGTGGAGGGATCAAAACCGTATTGATTCCTTACGAGAATAAACGCGATCTGGAAGAGATTCCGGACAACGTGATTGCCGATCTGCAGATCCATCCGGTGAAACGCATTGAGGAAGTTCTGACTCTCGCACTGCAGAATGAACCCTCCGGAATGCAGGTTGTAACCGCAAAATAGTGACCTCGCGCAAAGAGCGCCAATAAAAACAAGGTTGGTAAGTCAATTCGGACTTGCCAGCCTTTTTTTGTATAGCTAATTTAGATTGCTGATTAGGCCAGCCATCAACAACGGGTGTTGTAAGGTCATGGCAGGCCTGATATAACTGCTGCGCGGTCGCGTTGTGAAGGATTCAGGCGCGATATAAATTATAAAGAGAGGAAGAGAACAGTGAATAAATCTCAACTGATTGACAAAATTGCTGCTGGTGCTGATATTTCTAAAGCTGCAGCTGGACGTGCGTTAGATGCATTAATTGCTTCTGTTACTGAATCTCTGCAGTCTGGGGACGACGTTGCACTGGTAGGCTTCGGTACTTTTGCTGTTAAAGAGCGTGCTGCCCGTACTGGCCGCAACCCTCAGACCGGTAAAGAGATCACCATTGCTGCCGCTAAAGTGCCGGGTTTCCGTGCAGGTAAAGCGCTGAAAGACGCAGTAAACTGATTGCTTTCCCGTTTCAGGGAAGCCAAAAGTACAAGGGCGCATCATTTGATGTGCCTTTTTTGTTTGTCCATACCTGATTTGTGCGAGTTTATGCGAGTTGTGGGCTGACAATTGCCCTGTTTTCTTGTCACAATACGTCTTTACGCGCGACGGTCAGGATTTTCCGTCAGCGTCAGGTAACCAGTCACCTACAGCGGAGTGTTGTCACACCATGATGGACAGCTTACGCACGGCTGCTAACAGTCTCGTGCTCAAGATTATTTTCGGTATCATTATCGTGTCGTTCATTTTGACCGGCGTGAGTAGCTACCTTATCGGCGGTGGCGCAAACTATGCCGCAAAAGTGAATGGCCAGGAAATCAGCCGTGGACAGTTCGAGAATGCTTTCGCCGGTGAACGTAACCGTATGCAGCAACAGCTGGGCGATCAATTCTCTGAGCTAGCGGCGAATGAAGGTTATATGAAAACCCTGCGTCAGCAGACGCTGAACCGCCTTATCGACGAAGCGCTGCTGGATCAGTACGCTAAAGACTTAGGCCTGGGCATCAGCGACGAGCAGGTTAAAAAAGCCATCTTCTCTACTCCGGCGTTCCAGTCAAACGGCAAATTCGATAACGCTCGTTACAACAGCATTGTGAACCAGATGGGCATGACTGCAGATCAGTATGCACAGGCGCTGCGTAACCAGCTGACGACTCAGCAGCTGATCAATGCGGTTGTTGGCACCGATTTCATGCTCAAGGGTGAAACTGACGAACTGGCCGCGCTGGTGGCTCAACAGCGTGTTGTTCGTGAAGCAACCATTGATGTGAATGCGCTGGCGGCAAAACAGCAGGTTAGCGACGCAGAAATTAACGCGTTCTACGAGCAGAATAAAAACACCTTCGTTGCACCAGAGCAGTTCCGCGTGAGCTATATCAAGCTGGACGCAGCTGCGCTGCAGGCAAACGTGTCTGACGCGGATATCCAGTCTTATTACGATCAGCATCAGGATCAGTTCACTCAGCCGCAGCGTAACCGCTACAGCGTTATCCAGACCAAAACCGAAGCAGATGCTAAGGCGGTTCTGGATGAACTGAACAAAGGAGCTGATTTCGCCACCGTCGCGAAAGCAAAATCTACCGATATTATCTCTGCCAAAAACGGCGGAGATATGGGCTGGCTGGAAGATGCAACCACCCCAGATGAGCTGAAAAATGCCGGTCTGAAAGACAAAGGCCAGCTGTCCGGAGTCATCAAATCTTCGGTCGGTTTCCTGGTCGCGCGCCTGGACGATATCGAAGCCGCAAAAACTAAACCGCTGGCTGACGTGCGTGATGATATCGCCGCGAAAGTGAAGCAGGAAAAAGCACTGGATTCATTCTATGCCCTGCAACAGAAAGTGAGCGATGCGGCGAGCAACGACAATGAATCCCTGGCGGGTGCGGAGCAGGCGGCTGGCGTGAAAGCGGTTGAAACAGGCTGGTTCGGTCACGACACCCTGCCTGAAGAGCTGAACTTTAAACCGGTTTCTGATGCCATCTTTAATGGTGGCCTGATCGGCGAGAACGGCGCGCCGGGCAGTAACTCAGACATCATTACCGTCGATGGCGATCGTGCGTTCGTTCTGCGTGTCAGCGAGCACAAAGCTGAAGCGGTAAAACCGCTGGCAGACGTGAAGGATCAGGTTGTTGCGCAGGTTAAGCACAACAAAGCGGTTCAGCAGGCAAAACTGGATGCTGAGAAGATCGTTGCAGATCTGAAAGCAGGCAAAAATGATGCGCTGAAAGCAGCAGGCCTGAGCTTTGGTGAGGCGAAAACGCTGAGCCGTACCGGTCAGGATCCCATCAGCCAGGCGGCATTTGGTCTGAGCCTGCCGGCGAAGGACAAGCCAAGCTTCGGTACCACGACCGATATGCAGGGTAACGTTGTTCTGCTGGCTCTGGACGAGGTAAAAGCGGGCACGATGCCAGAAGCGCAGAAGAAAGCGATGGTGCAGGGCATTACTCAGAACAATGCCCAGATCGCTTTTGAAGCGATGATGAGCAACCTGCGTAAAGAAGCCAAAATTAAGCTGGGCGATGCGATCACTCAGCAGCAATAATTACGTATCTGCTCGCAGATTTTCGTAACGCACTGCAAAAACTAAAGGCCGCTTTCGCGGCCTTTTCCATATCTGGAATCTGCTGTTTGTGCCTGTTTTTCCTTGCGGCTATCGTGACGTGGCTGTCAACAAACAAGGAGAAAACAGCATGAAACGTGGAATCAAAGCACTGTTAATTACGCTGGCTATTGCCACTACCGGGATGACCACTGGCGTACTGGCTGCAACCCCCGCGGCCAAAACGCAGGCTATGCAGAGTAAATCCGACCCAACCGCGCAGTCACCCTTACACGTCAAAGCAGCTGACGCCAGTAACAATACCGAGGACGACGGCACGCGAGTCAGCATTAATTCGGCGTCTGCAGAAGAACTCGCTCGTGCAATGAATGGCGTAGGGCTGAAGAAAGCGCAAGCTATCGTCAGCTACCGAGAAGAGTATGGCCCCTTCAAAACTGTCGACGATCTCAAGCAGGTTCCGGGCATGGGCAGTTCCCTGGTTGAGCGCAACCTCTCACACCTGACGTTGTAATCACATAATTACTTGCACAGCGGCAAAAATTTGCCAGAATAAAGAGGTCATACCAGTTATGGCCTCTCATCCTATAATAACGCTTAAGGCATGCGCTATGCAGACAAAAATAAAAGTACGCGGTTTCCACCTCGATGTTTACCAGCATGTGAATAACGCTCGCTATCTCGAGTTTCTCGAAGAGGCCCGCTGGGACGGATTGGAAAACAGCGACAGTTTTCAGTGGCTGACTGCACACAACATCGCGTTCGTGGTCGTCAATATCAACATCAACTATCGTCGCCCGGCCGTGTTGGGGGATGTCCTAACCGTGACCAGTCAGGTACAACAGCTGAACGGTAAGAGCGGCATACTGAGTCAGGTCGTGACGCTGGATCCTGAGGGGCAGGCGGTAGCCGATGCGCTGATCACTTTTGTCTGTATCGATCTGAAAACCCAGAAGGCGCTGCCGCTGGAAGGGGAGTTGCGCGAAAAGCTGGAGCTGATGATCGTATAGATATTTGTCTTTTATAAATGACAAAAGGCATTTTCAGAGATTGAATAATGGACAGGGATGATGTGGTTGCGCGTTATTGAAGCCCGGGGTGGCATCGGCGAGACCTCCGCTAAAGCCGGGTTGTCGCGACAGCAGCTATACCGAACGTTATCCGACAACGGGAATCCAACGCTGACGACTCTCATGAAAGTTACGCGTGCTGCCGGCGTAAAACTGTTCGACAGCACGGTGAAGTAACGTTAATTCAGCCCGGTCTTTGTCTGCATCGCAGCCATCACGCCAGCTTTATCGGCCAGATAGTGATTTAAGCCGTTAGCGCGCAGATTACACGCGGCACACTGACCGCACCCGTCGCCTTTAATCCCGTTGTAGCAGGTCAGGGTTTCGCTGCGGACCAGGTCCAGCTTGCCCCAGTAGTCTGCGAGCGCCCAGGTTTCCGCTTTATCCAGCCACATCAGCGGCGTTTCGAAGCGCGTCTCTTTCGCCATCCCCAGATTGACCGCATGATTTAGCGCTTTCACAAACTCATCACGGCAGTCCGGATAGCCGGAGAAGTCGGTTTCACACACGCCGGTGATGACCGCTTCGGCTTTTACCTGGTAGGCGTAAATCGCCGTCAGGGTCAGAAAGAGAATGTTACGGCCCGGCACAAAGGTATTCGGAATACCACTGGCATCGGGCTCGTAGTCAGGAACCGGAATACTGTCGCGGGTGAGGCTGCTGACGGCCAGTTCGTTTAACAGCGTAACGTCCAGCACCTTGTGCGCGCGGGCACCCAGTTTCAGGGCCAGTTCACGGGCTACATCGATTTCAGCGCGATGGCGCTGGCCATAATCGAAAGTGACGCAGTGAACTTCATCATATTGATGAAGGGCCTGGACCAGGCAGGTAGTGGAATCTTGTCCTCCGCTGAACACGACGACGGCACGTTTCATAAATCATCTCAACAGTTACGGTAAAAACGCCATGTTACCGTCTGACTCCGACGGCGACCAGCTTCTTCACGATTTGGGGGCGGGGATCCAGGCTTCGGTGAAATCAAACCAGCCGCGGGTGTTCAGTCTTATGCCGTTTACGCCCGGCGGGGCGCTGATTTGATACTGATAGTTAAATAGCGGTGTCAGCACCGCATTTTCCATGAGCCGGGTGAAGATGGCTTTTAGACCCGCATGCCGGACCAGTTCATCGGCCTGGGTCTGAACAGCGTCCAGGGTGGCCTGTAGATGGGCGTATTGCGACGCGCTCAGCAGGTGCGGCCAAAGCGTATCGCAGCGTAGCCACTGTTCGAGCGTATATTCCGGCGCTTCACCTATCAGCCTGTCACCCATCATGATGTCTGCGTCAGCAAGCCGCTGGCATCCATCCCAGGTTTTGGCGTCGTGAAAGATAACGGTGAGATCGCAATCCTGCTTCGCAAGATACTGCTTTAGCTGATCTGCCATGGTGTGTAATTCAACGGGCAAATGATAAATTAGCGTCAACTTATCAGGTAAAGCCACCTCCGTTAAATCTGGCCACTGAGGGATTTTCCAGCCGGGGAGCAGTTCCTCGGTTGGGGTGATGAGTCCTTCGTTTAGCGGCAGCGTGTGCAGCAGCGCCGAGAGGTGAATAATGTTGATCAGCCGCTGTGCCTGCATTTCACTCAGACGCACGCTCTGCTTCAGCGTAAGGTAACAAAAACCCAGGCTAATGCTATTGCTCACCTGCCGCAGGCTCTCAAGTTCATCAGGCTCGCCGATGGCGATTTGTACCGGATGGCGACAGCTTGTTCCCAGCCCGTAGTCAAACAGCGTTGGCGTGATCCAGTACTCAATCGCCTTTAACAGCGGGTGGCTAAGATGGTACTGCTCGTGGCTTTCCAGCCGCACCAAATCGGGATCGAACGCGCTCAGCCTGAAAGGGCCGCTGCCGGTCATGGGCTGATCTGGGTGGGCAAGACGGCTGCAGTAAGTTGCAAGCCGGTGCGCCAGCCAGTAATCCGGCTGATGCAAAATAAACGTCAGGCACTGCGGATGGGTGACGTCAATGCGTAAGACGCTCTGGAACAGTTTTCGCAGGGCCGGGAGCGCCAGCAGCGCCATCAAGGCTTGCTGAAGCTGTACCGTCTCGATTTTATCGCCGTTATGCCAGTGCAGCGTGGAGCGAATATAAAAATGCCAGCGCAACCCGTCTGGGGACACCTCCCAATGATGTGCTAAATCGCCCGTGGGTTCGTTGCTATTGCCTTTAAAGCGCGTCAGCCCGGAGAAAACGTGCCCTGCCAGATGTTGCTCGGCCCGGCCAGGTAAAAAGCCTGGCTCAAGAGGATCCAGCGAACGGTAATAGGGGATACGCAGCGTCGGGGTGTCGTTTTGCCAGTGCCCGCCTAAAAAAGGATGCAGTAACGTGCGTAACTCCCCTGGGGCCAGTTGAGCCAGCTCAAGGGCGTTGTGCTGCTGCCCGCTTTTTAGCGCCTCTTCCATCATCGCATTGCGCAGCGAGTCTGGGGTTACGTGGAATATCAGCTCGCCGCGCTTGCCGCGGCCAGACTGGGCATGCCAGCTTAGCCAGCCTGCGTCCTGCGCCTGGCGAAGCAATGTACGGACATGCCGTTCGCTGCAAAAACAGCGGCTGGCAAGCTCGGTGATGGTAGCCCGCTGGGGGGCTCCCTCAGAAGGCAACCATAGACGGTGATACTGGTTAAGACGGTTTAGCTGGCGCATGATAAACCCGGAACAATAATTATCATCTATTCACTATTACATCCGTATATCCCACGTAATATTGATGCACAAGTTAATTGCATCACATTTTCGGGAGTAATCATGGCCAGGCTCGCTGCGTTTGATATGGACGGCACGTTATTAATGCCGGATCACCGTTTAGGGGAGAAAACCCTGAACACGTTGAAGCGCCTGCATGAACGTGATGTCACCCTGACGTTTGCCACTGGCCGACACGTGCTGGAGATGCGTCATCTCCTGGGGGCATTATCCCTTGATGCATTTTTGATCACCGGTAACGGGACGCGGATCCATTCCGTTGAAGGGGAGGTGTTGCACCGTCAGGATCTCACTCCGGACGTGGCGGATATCGTGCTTCACAGCACCTGGGACACTCAGGCCAGCGTACATGTTTTTAACGATGAAGGCTGGTTTACCGGGCGAGAAATCCCTGACTTATTACACGCTCACGTCTACAGCGGATTTAAATATCAGCTTATCGATTTACGTCGAATTCCTGCCCATGCGGTAACCAAGATCTGTTTCTGTGGCGATCATGACGATCTCTGTCGCCTACGCATTCAGCTAAACGACGCGTTGGGCGATCGGGCTCATCTGACCTTCTCGGCAGTAGATTGTCTGGAGGTGCTGCCGGTTGGCTGCAACAAAGGGTCTGCCCTGGCGGTACTGAGTGACCATCTGGGGTTGACGATGCAGGAGTGTATGGCATTTGGCGATGCCATGAACGACCGCGAGATGCTGGGTAGCGTCGGTCGCGGTCTGATTATGGGGAATGCGATGCCGCAGCTGATTGCGGAGCTACCTCATCTGCCGGTTATTGGTCACTGCCGTAATGAAGCGGTGTCCCACTTTTTGACGCATTGGCTGGACAAAAACAACCTCCCATATTCCCCCGAATAGTGAGACCCTTCCAGCAAGCCAGGCTTCGGCCTGGTTTTTTTTATTTCACAAGCTGTGCAATCTGCGCTTTCCACGGCTCTATGTCGCCGATGTTGGCCCGCACCCATTCCGCATTGTAATAGGTCTCCAGGTAGCGTTCACCGCTGTCGCACAGCAGCGTGACGATAGAGCCGGTCTGGCCCTCTTCACGCATGCGCGCGGCAAGCTGCAGCGCCCCCCACATATTGGTGCCGGTCGATGCGCCAACCTTGCGGCCAAGCTGCGTCTCTAGCCAGTGCGCAGTCGCAACGCTTGCGGCATCCGGCACGCGCAGCATCTCGTCAACAACGTCAGGGATGAATGATGGCTCAACGCGCGGACGGCCAATCCCTTCGATCTTGCTTCCGACCGGGCTGCGCAAGCCGGCATCGCGGCTCTGCCAGTAGTCGAGGAAGACCGAGTTCTGCGGATCGACCACCATCAGTTTGGTGTCATAACCCTGGCAGCGGATATAGCGTCCGATGGTGGCAGACGTCCCGCCCGTTCCGGCACTCATCACAACGTAAGACGGAACCGGGTGCGGCTCATGGGTCATCTGGCGGAAAATGCTGTCGGCGATGTTGTTATTGCCGCGCCAGTCGGTGGCCCGCTCTGCGAACGTGAACTGGTCCATATAATGGCCGCTCAGCTCGCGCGCCAGCATTTCAGAGGCCGCGTAGATTTCGCAGGCGCTCTCCACAAAGTGGCAGCGTCCGCCGTAGAATTCAATCTGCTCGATTTTGCGCTTCGCGGTGCAGGACGGCATCACGGCGATAAACGGTAGCCCAAGCAGGCGGGCAAAGTAGGCTTCTGATACTGCCGTTGAACCGGATGACGATTCAATGATGGTGGTGCCTTCTTTAATCCAACCGTTACATAAACCGTATAAGAATAGCGAGCGTGCCAGGCGATGCTTCAAGCTCCCCGTAGGATGCGTGCTTTCATCCTTCAGGTAGAGTTGAATACCCGCGAAACCCGGCAGCGCCAGGCGGATCAAATGGGTGTCCGCCGAGCGCTGGTAGTCGGCATTGATTTCGCTGATGGCATGTTTAACCCAGGTGCTATTCATCGTGTTTATCCGTTTGTCATTTTGTGCCCAGCATAGCGAAAAGCACAGAAAAAATTGTTGCTATCTAACCTTTAAAATAGAATGCAGGGAGAAAAATTTTCTCTGTGAGGTGGGTATGCTAGATAAAATTGACCGCAAGCTGCTTTCATTGCTGCAAACCGACTGCACCCTCTCTTTGCAGGCGTTGGCGGATGCCGTTAATCTGACCACCACACCCTGTTGGAAACGTCTCAAAAAGCTGGAGGACGACGGCATTTTGCTGGGCCGCGTCGCGCTGCTGGATCCCGAAAAACTGGGGCTTGGATTGACCGCCTTTGTGCTGATAAAAACACAGCACCACAGCAGCGACTGGTATTGCCGCTTCGTCACTCAGGTCTCTGAAATGCCGGAGGTGCTCGGCTTCTGGCGTATGGCGGGTGAATACGACTATCTGATGCGAGTTCAGGTGGCAGACATGAAGCGGTATGACGATTTTTACAAGCGGCTGGTCAACAGCGTGCCGGGCTTGTCGGACGTTACCTCGAGCTTCGCCATGGAACAGATTAAGTACACCACGGCATTACCCATTGAATAACTTCGTAAAATACCTTCAGGAACAAACCGCGTGCGATTATTTGGCCAATTAAGCTGGTACTTTCGTCGGGAGTGGCAACGCTACCTTGGCGCAGTATTCCTGCTTATCATCATTGCTATTCTGCAGCTTATCCCGCCAAGAGTGGTGGGATACGTCGTGGACGGCGTCACCGAGCAGCATTACACCACCGCACGGGTGCTGATGTGGGTTGGCACGCTGGTGCTGACGGCGGTGATTGTTTATCTGCTGCGCTATGTCTGGCGCGTGCTCTTGTTTGGCGCGTCCTATCAGCTGGCCGTTGAGCTGCGTGAGGATTTTTATCGCCAGCTAAGCCGGCAACATCCCGAATTTTACCTGCGCCATCGCACCGGCGATCTGATTGCCCGTGCGACGAACGATGTCGATCGCGTGGTCTTTGCCGCCGGGGAGGGCGTCTTAACGCTGGTGGATTCTCTGGTGATGGGCTGTGCAGTGTTAATTGTCATGTCGACCCAGATCAGCTGGCAGTTAACCCTGCTGGCGCTTCTTCCAATGCCTGTCATGGCGCTGGCGATCAATCGCTACGGAGAAAAATTGCATGAGCGCTTCAAGTTGGCGCAGGCCGCGTTTTCGTCGCTAAACGATCGCACTCAGGAGAGCATGACCAGCATCCGCATGATCAAAGCCTTTGGTCTGGAAGACCGACAGTCGGCGCTGTTTGCCGCCGACGCGGCGGACACCGGCGCGAAAAACATGCGCGTCGCGCGTATTGATGCCCGTTTCGACCCGACAATTTATATCGCAATTGGCATAGCTAACCTGCTGGCCATTGGCGGTGGGAGCTGGATGGTGGTGCAGGGCTCGATGACCCTCGGCCAGTTAACCAGCTTTGCGATGTATCTGGGTCTGATGATTTGGCCGATGCTGGCGCTGGCGTGGATGTTTAACATCGTTGAGCGTGGCAGCGCGGCCTATAGCCGTATTCGCGCCATGCTGGCAGAAGCGCCAGTGGTGAATGATGGCAGCGAGCCGGTACCGGAAGGGCGCGGGGTAGTGAAAGCGGATATTCGTACTTTCCATTACCCGCAAAGCGAACGGCCGGTGCTCGAAAATGTGAGCTTTATGCTGCATCCCGGCCAGATGCTGGGGATTTGTGGGCCTACCGGATCGGGAAAAAGCACCATTTTATCGCTTCTCCAGCGCCACTTTGACGTGACGCAGGGCGACATTCGTTTCCATGATGTTCCGCTGACAAACCTGCTGCTGGACAGCTGGCGCGGTCGTCTGGCCGTGGTCAGCCAGACGCCGTTTTTATTCTCGGATACTATCGCCAATAATATTGCCCTGGGTTGCCCTTCTGCCACTCAGGACGAGATCGAGCACGTGGCGCGTTTAGCCAGCGTGCATGAGGATATCCTTAGGCTGCCTCAGGGCTATGAAACCGAAGTAGGTGAGCGCGGTGTCATGCTGTCGGGCGGGCAAAAGCAGCGAATCTCCATTGCCCGAGCGCTGTTGCTTAACGCTGAAATCCTGATTCTGGATGATGCGCTCTCGGCGGTTGATGGCCGCACTGAGCACCAGATTTTGCATAATCTACGCCAGTGGGGTGAAGGACGCACCGTGATCATCAGCGCTCACCGCCTGTCGGCGCTGACGGAAGCCAGTGAAATCCTCGTCTTGCAGCATGGACATATCGCCCAACGCGGCGAGCATGAGCAGCTTGCTGAGCAACCGGGCTGGTATCGCGATATGTATCGTTATCAGCAGCTTGAAGCGGCGCTGGATGATGTACCTGAACAGGACGAGGAGGCCGCAAATGCGTAAGATCGGGACAATGTGGCCGACCCTTAAGCGACTGCTTGCCTACGGTTCTCCGTGGCGCAAACCGCTGTCGATTGCCGTGCTTCTGCTGTGGATAGCGGCAATTGCGGAGGTGAGCGGCCCGCTCCTCATCAGCTATTTTATCGACAATATGGTCGCCAAAAACTATCTGCCGTTAGGTCTGGTGGCGGGTTTGGGTGTCGCTTACGTCGGACTACAGCTGACGGCAGCCGGGCTGCATTATGCACAATCGCTGCTGTTTAACCGCGCTGCCGTTGGCGTAGTGCAGCAGCTACGTACTGACGTAATGGACGCTGCACTGCGTCAGCCGCTGAGCGAATTCGATACCCAGCCCGTCGGGCAGGTAATATCGCGCGTGACCAACGATACCGAAGTGATTCGCGATCTGTACGTCACCGTTGTGGCCACCGTGCTGCGCAGTGCCGCGCTGATTAGCGCGATGCTGGTGGCGATGTTCAGCCTCGACTGGCGCATGGCGCTGGTCGCGATCGCCATCTTCCCGGCAGTGCTCATTGTGATGGTCATCTATCAGCGTTACAGCACGCCGATTGTTCGCCGGGTGCGCGCTTACCTGGCTGATATCAACGATGGCTTCAACGAAGTGATTAACGGGATGAGCGTCATCCAGCAGTTCCGCCAGCAGGCGCGCTTCGGCGAACGTATGGGCGAGGCCAGCCGGTCGCACTATATGGCGCGTATGCAGACGTTACGCCTCGACGGTTTTCTGTTGCGCCCGCTTTTGAGCCTTTTCTCGACGCTGGTGTTGTGTGGTCTGCTGATGCTGTTTGGCCTGACAACCCGTGGCTCCATTGAGGTTGGGGTGTTGTACGCCTTCATCAGCTATCTTGGTCGTCTTAACGAACCGTTGATTGAGCTCACCACTCAGCAATCGATGCTGCAACAGGCTGTCGTGGCGGGCGAGCGCGTGTTTGAGCTGATGGACAGGCCGCGTCAGACCTACGGCAATGATGAACGCCCGCTGCAAAGTGGTGCGATTGCGTTCGATAACGTCTCGTTTGCCTACCGGGACGATCGACTGGTGTTACAGGACATTACTCTTGATATTCCGTCCCGCGGCTTTGTGGCGCTGGTTGGGCATACGGGTAGCGGTAAGAGTACGCTTGCGAGTTTGCTGATGGGGTATTACCCGTTAACGAAGGGCGACATCCGCCTGGATGGACGTCCGCTTGCCTCGCTTAGCCACAACGTGTTGCGCAAGGGCGTTGCAATGGTGCAGCAAGATCCGGTTGTGCTGGCCGATACGTTTTTTGCCAACGTCACGCTCGGGCGGCCGTATACCCAAGAGCAGGTGTGGGAGGTGCTGGAAAAAGTCCAACTGGCCGAACTGGCGCGCGGATTTAGCGACGGGATCAACACCAAGCTGGGCGAGCAGGGGAATAACCTCTCCGTTGGGCAGAAACAGCTCCTGGCGCTGGCGCGCGTGCTGATTGAAACGCCTCAGGTGCTGATTCTGGACGAAGCGACGGCCAGTATCGACTCCGGGACCGAGCAGGCCATTCAGCTGGCGCTGGCGGCCGTGCGCGACCACACCACGCTGGTCGTCATCGCCCATCGGCTGTCTACCATTGTCGAGGCGGATACTATTCTGGTGCTGCACCGTGGGCAGGCCGTTGAACGTGGCACTCACCGACAGCTGCTGGAGGCCAAAGGACGCTACTGGCAGATGTATCAACTGCAGCTTGCGGGCGAAGAACTGGCGGCCAGCGCGCGAGAAGAAGAGTCGCTGAGCGCCTGACGCACCAAAATCAGGCAATGCGCTAACAGCTGCAGCTGTTGGTGCAAAACGGAAACGCGCCATGCACCGTCATGGTGCGTTTTTTTTCATCAAGAGATTTCTGTCCCCCTTCCCGGGCTCGTTACGCCCCTTTTTTCCTCTGTTTTCAATTCTGGCACACCCCTTGCAACATCCCCTTGGTGTTAGCTGCGGACATTACCGAATTCTGACTGGAGGGGATTTATGAAGCTGGTTACGGTTGTAATCAAACCATTCAAACTCGAAGACGTGCGTGAAGCGTTGTCTTCTATGGGTATTCAGGGACTGACTGTCACCGAAGTGAAAGGCTTTGGTCGTCAGAAGGGTCATGCCGAGCTTTATCGCGGGGCGGAATACAGCGTTAACTTCCTGCCGAAAGTGAAAATTGATGTGGCTATTGCGGACGATCAGCTTGATGAAGTCATTGATGTCATTAGCAAAGCAGCCTACACCGGCAAAATTGGCGACGGCAAAATTTTCGTTGCCGAACTGCAGCGCGTCATTCGCATCCGTACCGGCGAATCCGACGAAGCGGCACTGTAAGTAACTCCTGGCACACAGTGATAGGGATCGAGAAAATGAAGATAGCAACACTCAAAACGGGTCTGGGTTCGCTGGCACTGCTGCCGGGCCTGGCAATGGCTGCCCCTGCGGTGGCAGACAAAGCCGATAACGCTTTTATGATGATCTGCACCGCGCTGGTGCTCTTCATGACCATTCCGGGGATTGCGCTGTTCTACGGCGGCTTGATCCGCGGTAAAAACGTTCTCTCCATGCTGACGCAGGTTGCCGTGACCTTTGCGCTGGTCTGCGTGCTGTGGGTGGTTTACGGCTACTCGCTGGCCTTCGGGGAAGGCAATGCCTTCTTCGGCAACTTTAACTGGGTGATGCTGAAAAATATCGAACTGACCGCCTTAATGGGCAGTTTCTATCAGTATATCCATGTCGCTTTCCAGGGATCGTTCGCGGCAATTACCGTTGGCCTGATTGTCGGCGCGCTGGCGGAACGTATTCGCTTCTCGGCGGTACTGATCTTCGTGGTGGTCTGGATGACGCTCTCCTACGTGCCGATTGCGCACATGGTCTGGGGTGGCGGCCTGCTGGCGGCTCACGGCGCGCTGGACTTTGCAGGCGGCACCGTTGTGCATATTAACGCCGCAGTCGCGGGTCTGGTGGGGGCTTATCTGATTGGCAAACGCGTGGGCTTTGGTAAAGAAGCGTTCAAACCGCACAACCTGCCAATGGTGTTTACCGGTACCGCTATCCTCTACTTTGGCTGGTTCGGCTTCAACGCCGGTTCCGCAAGCGCGGCTAACGAAATCGCTGCGCTGGCCTTCGTGAACACGGTTGTCGCAACGGCGGGTGCCATTCTCTCTTGGGTGTTTGGCGAGTGGGCGGTTCGTGGTAAACCTTCCCTGCTGGGGGCTTGCTCTGGTGCGATTGCTGGCCTGGTCGGTATCACGCCAGCCTGCGGTTACGTTGGCGTCGGCGGCGCGCTGCTCGTCGGTCTGGTTGCGGGTCTGGCCGGTCTGTGGGGTGTGACTGCCCTGAAACGTGTTCTGCGCGTTGACGATCCTTGCGACGTGTTTGGCGTCCACGGCGTCTGCGGTATCGTTGGGTGTATTATGACCGGGATCTTTGCTGCGAAATCACTGGGTGGCGTGGGCTACGCAGAAGGCGTCACCATGGTTCACCAGGTACTGGTGCAGCTGGAGAGTATCGCGATTACCGTCGTCTGGTCCGGCGTTGTTGCCTTTATTGGCTACAAGCTGGCTGACATGACCGTTGGACTGCGCGTGCCGGAAGAGCAGGAGCGCGAAGGTCTGGACGTCAACAGCCACGGCGAGAATGCGTATAACGCATAATAAACAGAAAAACGGCAACCTATGGTTGCCGTTTTTCTGGGTTAATTCCTCTCCCACGGGGAGAGGGCATCAGACCGCACCGGATGTTATCCTCTATTCCGCATCACGCCTTCCTGCACCGTCGAGGCCACCAGTGCGCCATCCTGGGTATAAAACTCTCCGCGAACAAATCCGCGCGCGCTTGACGCCGAGGTGCTCTCCACGCTGTACAGCAGCCACTGATTCATATCAAACGGGCGGTGGAACCACATGGAGTGGTCAATCGTCGCAACCTGCATCCCTTTTTCCAGGAACCCCACGCCGTGCGGCTGTAGTGCCACCGGCAGGAAGTTGAAGTCGGATGCATAGCCCAGCAGATATTGATGAACGCGAAAATCCTCCGGAACCGTGCCGTTAGCGCGGATCCAGACCTGACGTTTCGGCTCGGCGGTATGGCCTTTCATTGGATTATGGAATTCGACAGGGCGGATCTCCAGCGGCTTGTCGCACAGAAACTTCTCTTTCACCTGCGGCGGCAGTAAGTGCGCCAGCGCACGGGCAATGTCCGTTTCTGATTTAAGATCGTCCGGCGACGGTGCGGGCGGCATTATTTTCTGGTGCTCATAGCCCGGTTCAGGCGCCTGGAAAGAGGCGGTCATGTAAAAGATCGGTTTGCCATTTTGAATGGCCGCCACGCGGCGCGCGCTAAAGCTGTTGCCGTCTCTCAGGACTTCTACATCGTAAACAATCGGTTTTGCGCTATCGCCAGGCCGTAAAAAGTAGCTGTGGAAGGAGTGCACCAAACGATCCGTGGGGACGGTTTCCTTAGCCGCGTAAAGCGCCTGTCCCACAACTTGCCCCCCAAAGACCTGGCGTAAGCCTAAATCTTCGCTCTGCCCGCGATAGAGTCCTTCCTCAATTTTTTCCAGATTCAGTAATGTCAGCAGATTGTTCAGTGCCTGACTCATAGTCGTCCTCAATAAACGCCGTAGCGAAAGATACGCAGAGTATAACGCAGAAATGAAAGTGGTCCGATGGGTAGAATAATCTGAATATCGGGACGAATTCAGGCATTAATCAGTGATTTGTGCCACACTTGTTTATGTAATGTGAATAAAACGACATCGGATGGGATCGATCCCGCTGGTGCATTGATGATAAGGAGACTTCAATGAAACTCGTGCCAATGCTAAGTGGTGTAGCTATTGCGGTGGCGTTGTCCGCCTGTGCAGGTAAGAGCGCTCAGGTCCCGGTGCCAGCGGCAGATCCGAACGGGATTAATACGCTTTCACAGCAGGCTATTCAGCAGCCAAATGTGTCTGGGACCATCTGGATCAAACAGAGAGTCGCTTTACCGCCGGATGCGGTATTAACCGTGACGCTGTCTGATGCTTCCCTGGCTGATGCGCCATCCAAAGTGCTTGCGCAGCGTGCCGTTCGCACAGAGGGCAAACAGGCTCCGTTCAGCTTTGTGCTGCCGTATAACCCATCAGAGGTGCAGCCTAACGCGCGTATCCTTCTGAGTGCCGCGGTAACGATCAACGATAAGCTGGTCTTTATCACCGACACGGTGCAGGAAGCGATTAACAACGGTGGGACTAAGGTCGACCTGAATCTGGTTCCGGTGCAGCAGACGGAAGTCCCGATTGCGCCTCAAACCAATCAGCCTGCGGTACCCACCGCGCCGACTCAGTTGTAATAGCGTGTCTTATCCCTCTCCTGCGGGAGAGGGGTTCAGTACACCCAGCGATACTTCTGCATATCAATCTCACCCGATCCCGACACCACTACACCCTCTGAAAGTAGCGCCTGACGCTGACGCTGCAAATCCGGCCCCGTCAATGAGATAGCCCCATGACGATTCACCACCCGATGCCAGGGCAGCGAACTGCCTTCCGGAAGCCGCTTTAGTACACCGCCTACCTGACGTGCCGCGCGGGGAGAGCCAGCGAGTTGCGCCACGTCGCCATAGGTTGTGACATAGCCTTCAGGAATTGAAGCCACTATTTGCCATACGCGTTGCGCAAAGGAGTCGTGTTTATCCATTCGTTCTCATGCAACCCGAATTAGTTAGGTATACGATGGACAATGTTAAACGAAGATAAACCGAATTACTGCGCTTGCTTGCGCAATAAACCATCATCCAGTTCGCGATAGCTTGCAATTGAAGGGCTGCATGGGGATAATGCGCCAGCGCGTTGGGTAACAACGCTCTCAATGGGGGCTCTGTTGGTTCTCCCGCAACGCTACTCTGTTCACCAGGTCAGGTCCGGAAGGAAGCAGCCAGGGCAGACGACGTGTGTGCCGGGATGTAGCTGGCAGGGCCCCCACCCATTTCTGTCTCTCAAAAATCCTCCCCTTTTTTACTTACTCTGCATATCCTTATAAAACATAACCTTTATAAATAAAGGGTAATTACCTCTGGCGTAATATATCTTTCATATCTTTGAAATATTACTGTCATCAACCTGTAATAATAGACTGTCATTTTATTATTGGAGCGTCTTTTTGCTGTCATAACTAAAAAATATAACTCTGGATAACATTCCTAACTTCGTGTATTAAATAAATAACTTATTCCGAAGGGATGTGATCATCATGGCTACTGCGGTATTAAACGTTAAAATTAATGATGCGCTAAAAGAAAGACTTCGCCACTACGCTGAAGTCAATAACGAGAATCTCAGCGTGACCACTGAAAAACTGCTGCTGCTGGCATTCGAAGCAGTAGAAGAGGCGGGAGTATCGGAAGAGGATATTGATAATCAGCATACGGAAGAAGAGAGTGTTTCTCCATTTACTCCTAAAGAAATCAAGGCTCTACGTAAAATTCTGAAGAAGAGAAAATGAAACAACAACTGTCTACTGCCAACGACTACAATGAGGCCTGCGATTTGTTGCGTTCAGGCTACGTGAAGCATGTACGTCTAGGCTGGAATGTAGGAAGTGATGAGTTCTTTCGCATTGCGTCTGACTGGTGTGATACCGGCGCAAAAATAAAGAAAGAAGGTGAAAATTTCGTTATTTCACTGAAAGGTTTCCCTATTCCTCCTCAGCACTGAATCCTGACTGGTGAAAACTGCTGACTGCATGCATTACAGTCAGCAGTTTTTATTATTTTAATTATACCAGGCTTCGTTTAATTGACGGTGTGCTCTTATTCATTGCCAGCCACAGCGGCTTAATTCTCAGTAATGCCTGCTCAAGTTCTGCCGGCTCGAGTGAGAAGGGCATACGTAAATACCGGTCAAATGCCCCCGATAAACCAAATCGCGTACCGGTCCCCAAATTGATGCCCAGCGTTTCTGCCCGTGCGGCAAGCTGCGTCGCCAGCATGCCCGGCAACGCTATCCAGTAGGAAAGGCCGCCCTCCGCTTCCTGGAAGGTCCATTCCGGGAAATGTTCACGCAACAACTCTCCGCATCGATCGCGACGTTCCACCAGCATTTTCCGACGTGCGGGCAGGAACGTATCGCTGTTCTCAATAAGCCACTGCATTGCTAGCTGTTCAAGGAGGGGCGAGCCCAGGTCAAGGGTATCCCGCGTCTGGGCGAGTGTCGCAATGGTGCGCGACGAGGCGCGGATCCAGCCGAGGCGTAGGCCGCCCCAGAAGCTTTTGCCGGCGGAGCCCAGGGTTATTACGGCTGCCTGCGGGTTAAACGATGCCAGTGGCGGCGGCGGCGGGGAGTCAAACCACAAATCCACCATGGTTTCGTCAACGACCAGCGTGGTGCGGGTTTGCGCGGCCAGATCGGTTATCGCCTGACGGGTGGCGATATTCATGCATCGCCCTGTTGGATTATGAAAATCTGGCATCAGATACGCCAGGCGTGGCGCCGTCTGGGCAAGCGTTGCCGCGAAGCCATCTATGTCCCAGCCCATTTCCGGCAGCGAGACGCCCACAGGTCGACACTGCGCCCCCTGAATGGCGGCAATGGCGAGTGGGTAGGTGGGATGGTCAACTACGACACGATCTCCCGGGCCGGTCATCATCCTCAGCACCAGCGCAAAGCCGCTGACCGCACCATTCACCACCATCACTTCGTCAGCCCGGGTCGGAAGCCCGCGTGCGGTATAGCGCGCGGCAATGGCTTCGCGCAGCGTGAGTAAACCAAGCTGGTCGTAGCCCGTCAGTGAAAGGTGTTGGGCGATTGCCGTGAGCGCATGGGTGTAGGCCTGGTGGATTTCGGGTCCGGCATTGAGCGCGGCGGTGGACAGATCCAGCTCAGCACTGGCTGCAGAAAGCGTAGGTACGGCGCGGCTATCCGGCAGGATCACCCGTGAACCGCTGCCATGACGGCTTTCCAGGTACCCCGCTTCCCGCAGGTGAGTCAGCGCGCTGCTGACGGTGGTTCGACTCACCTCCAGCGCTGACGCAAGCTCTCTTTCGCCCGGTAATCGCGTATTGAGTGCGAGTCTGCCATCAAGAATCAGCAGGCGTAGGGCATCAGCCAGTTGACGCCAGAGCGGGTTACGGGACGTAGGTTGTTGCCAGTGACCTAAAAGGCGCACCAAAGACTGGCTTCCGAAACGGCGTGATGACATATGCAGTCCACTATTTGAAAACTGGACATTAATCATAGTGCCATTTTAGGTCAGGATGAAAGTCTGGTTCACTGGAGAAGATTAAAATGATACGTCGTCTGCTACAACTTTATGTCGGATTAGGGCTGTATGGTCTGTCAACCGCGATGTTTATTCGCTCGGATCTGGGGGTTGATCCCTGGGATGTGTTTCACCTTGGGGTGGGATTACAGCTGGGAATGAGCATCGGCACGGTGATCATTTTGACCGGCGCGGCGGTGCTGCTGCTGTGGATCCCACTGCGTCAAATGCCCGGGCTGGGTACCATCAGTAACGTTATCTGTATTGGCCTGGCGGCGGATGCCTCCATGGCGCTCATTCCTGAATTGACCTCACTCCCTCTTCGCATTGCGTTGCTGGTGGCGGGCATTATGATGAATGCGATAGCGACCGGGATGTATATCGGTGCCGGTTTTGGGGCTGGCCCGCGCGATGGTCTGATGACCGGTATTCATGCCCGGCTGGGGTGGTCAATCCGCAGCGTCCGTACCTCAATTGAAGTGTCTGTCCTGCTGATTGGCTGCGTGCTGGGGGGCTCATTCGGTGTGGGGACGGTACTTTACGCCCTGACCATTGGCCCGCTTATCCAGATTTGTTTACCGTGGTTCCGTCAGAAACCACGTATCGCTAATATCCCGCAGCCTGAGCAGGTTGTTTAATTTTGCGAAGCGCTCACAAGTATTAATGGCATCGCTGTGCCAGAATAGTGTCCCCATTTGCAGCGATGCCAGAATGCATGAAAGCGATCACCCTTTATGATGTCGCCCTCCTTGCGGGGGTTTCCTACCAGACCGTGTCCCGCGTGATTAACGACGCGGAGCATGTTTCCGCCCGCACGCGGGAAAAAGTACAGCAGGCAATGGCAGAGCTGCACTACGTGCCTAACCGTGGCGCGCAGCAGCTGGCGGGCAAACGCACCCGCACGCTGGGGCTGATCACCACCGATCTGGCTCTGCATGCTCCTTCACAAGTCGCTTCAGCGGTAAAATCCCGCGCAGTCGAACAGGGGGCGAGCGTGTTGATCTCAATGGTTGAGCATCCGCAACAGTGCCAGGCTGCACTGCAGGAGTTACTGGCGCAGCGCGTAGAAGCCTTACTGGTGAATGTTCCGCTGGACGATCCTCACGCGGAGCAGCTAAAAGCGTTGGCGGCACCGGTCCCGGTGCTGTTTCTCGATGTGTCGCCTTCTGCACAGGTCAATAGCCTGGTCTTTAATGCCGGGCAGGGTGCCAGCCTTGGGGCTGAACATCTGCTCTCGCTAGGCCACAGGCGGATTGCATTGCTCAGCGGACCGGCAAGCTCCGTCTCTGCGCGTGCGCGTCTGGCGGGCTGGAAAGCGACGTTGGCAAAGGCCGGGCTTGAGGCGGTTGCCGTGGCGCACGGAGACTGGAGTGCGGCCTCCGGGTATGAAAAAGGCCATCAGCTTTTATCTGTCTCGCCATTACCTGACGCCATACTGGTTGCAAACGATCAGATGGCGCTGGGGGTGATGCGTGCCTGTGACGAGAAGGGGATGACGATACCGGGCCAGATTTCGGTAGTGGGGTTTGATGACACCGCCGACAGCGCCTGGTTTTCTCCTCCGCTTACTACCGTTCGTCAGGCCTTCCGCGATGCAGGCGCACAAAGCGTGGAATGGCTGCTCGCGCCCACTCAGGCCGATCGGTGCTGGCAGGTCCAGCTCCCCGTCACGTTGATTGCCCGTCATTCAAGCGCGCCTTGTGTGGCAGATCGGGCCGATTGTGAGGATCTGGCGCAGCAGCTGAGAAAGCTTGCGTTACTTGCCGAGAAAATAGCGCGGGGCTGATTCTTTTGTGATCGGACTCGCTACATTGCGCTTGGACGCTTTACCGCTGAACTATACCAGGGCATGTTGACTAAAATTGTGAGCGCTTCGCAAAGAGGTTACTATGTCCATTACATCACCGCTGACTCTCAGCGCACTTCTGGCTCGTCGGGACTGGGAAAACCCCGGCGTGACGCAGTGGAACCGTCTGGCGGCACATGCGCCTTTTCACAGCTGGCGTGATGAACGCGCCGCCCGGGATGAAGAGGGTTCCTTGCGTAAGCGCTCTCTCAATGGGATGTGGCGTTTTAACCTTTATTCTGCCCCAGACGAGGTTCCGCAGGCATGGCTAGCTGAAGAGTGCGCCGATGCCGTCGCGATGCCCGTGCCGTCAAACTGGCAGATGCAGGGCTTCGATACGCCCATCTACACCAATGTGACGTATCCGATTGCCGTAAATCCTCCCTTCGTTCCGGCAGAAAATCCAACGGGCTGTTACTCGCTCACATTTGAGATGGATGATGACTGGCTGCAAAGCGGCCAGACGCGTATTGTCTTCGATGGCGTGAATTCAGCGTTTCACCTGTGGTGCAACGGGCAGTGGATCGGCTATTCGCAGGACAGCAGACTGCCCGCTGAATTCGATCTCTCAGCGGTACTGCACTCTGGCCAGAACCGCCTGGCGGTAATGGTCTTGCGCTGGTGCGACGGCAGCTATCTGGAAGATCAGGACATGTGGCGCATGAGCGGTATTTTCCGCGACGTATCGCTTCTGCATAAGCCCGAGACGCAAATTGCGGACTATCACCTCGTGACGGAGCTGAATACCGAGTTAGATCGGGCCATGCTGAAGGTTGACGTTGCGCTGGCTGGTGCGCGTTTTGCTGAGTGCGAGGTGGCGCTCACGCTGTGGCGCAATGGCGAAAAATGCGCCAGTGCCGTGCAGCGCCCAGGCTCTGCCATTGTGGATGAGCGTGGGTGCTGGGCCGAACGGTTAACGCTGGTGATTCCCGTTGATGCGCCTGCGCTATGGAGTGCGGAAACACCGGAGCTGTATCGCCTGACGATTGTGCTTCTGGATGCTGAGGGCAACCTGCTGGAGGTGGAAGCCTGCGATGTCGGCTTCCGCCGGGTTGAAATCAGCAATGGTCTGCTGAAGCTCAACGGTAAACCGCTGCTGATCCGTGGGGTGAACCGCCATGAGCATCACCCTGAAAACGGCCAGGTGATGGATGAAGCAACGATGCGTCGCGACATCGAATTAATGAAGCAGCACAATTTTAATGCGGTGCGCTGTTCGCACTACCCAAATCATCCGCTATGGTACCGACTTTGCGATCGTTACGGCCTGTATGTGATTGACGAAGCCAATATCGAAACGCACGGCATGGTGCCGATGAGCCGTCTCTCTGACGATCCGCGCTGGCTGCCTGCGATGAGCGAGCGAGTGACCCGCATGGTGCAGCGCGATCGTAACCATCCTTCTATCATCATTTGGTCACTGGGAAATGAGTCCGGTCACGGGGCTAACCACGATGCGCTGTACCGCTGGCTAAAAACCACCGATCCGACGCGTCCGGTGCAATATGAAGGCGGCGGTGCGAATACCGCAGCAACAGACATTGTTTGCCCCATGTATGCTCGCGTGGATCAGGATCAACCCTTCCCTGCCGTACCGAAATGGTCAATTAAAAAATGGGTCGGCATGCCGGATGAAACGCGCCCGCTCATCCTGTGTGAATACGCCCATGCGATGGGCAACAGTTTCGGCGGTTTTGCCAAATACTGGCAGGCGTTTCGCAGTCATCCGCGCCTGCAGGGTGGGTTTGTCTGGGACTGGGTCGATCAGGCGCTGACGAAGAAAGACGAAAACGGCAACCCATTCTGGGCTTATGGCGGCGACTTTGGTGATACGCCCAACGATCGTCAGTTCTGCCTCAACGGGCTGGTATTTCCCGATCGTACTCCGCATCCGGCATTGTTCGAGGCGCAGCGCGCGCAGCAATTCTTCACCTTTACGCAGGTGAGCAGCGATCCGCTGGTGGTGGATGTTCAAAGTGATTACCTGTTCCGCCATACCGATAACGAGCTGCTGAGGTGGTCAATTTCCCGCGACGGGAAGGTGTTAACCTCTGGCGATATTCCGCTTTCCATTACGCCTCAGGGCATACAGCGTATTGAGATCCCGCTGCCGGCGCTCGCGGCTGAACCCGGCGAGGTTTGGCTGAACGTTGAAGTGCTCCAGCCGCAGGCGACGGCATGGTCATCGGCACAGCATCGCTGTGCGTGGGCGCAGTGGCCGCTTCCGGCACCGCTGTTTATCGCACCACCGGAGAAAAACAGCGAGCCGCCGATCTTAACACAGCATGAGAGCATGCTTGAGGTGAGCCATCAGCATCAGCGCTGGCAGTTTGACCGCACCTCAGGAAACCTGACCCAGTGGTGGCGTGATGGCGTTGAAACGCTGCTCTCGCCAGTGAGGGATAACTTTAGCCGCGCGCCGCTGGATAATGATATTGGCGTGAGCGAGGCCACCCGTATCGATCCGAATGCCTGGGTCGAGCGCTGGAAAGCGGCGGGCATGTACGATTTAACCTCGCGGGTGCTGCTGTGTGACGGAGAGCAACATGCAGGCGATGCGGTGGTAAATACGCTGCACGTCTGGGAATATCGCGGAAAAGCACTGTTCCTGAGCCGCAAAGCCTGGCGAATCGACGCGCGAGGCGTGCTGCACGCCGATGTTCAGGTACAGGTTGCGTCTGATATCCCGGAGCCCGCGCGTATTGGGCTCAGCGTGAATCTCGCCCAGGCGCCGGAAACGGTCAACTGGCTGGGACTGGGGCCGCATGAAAACTATCCGGACAGAAAACTGGCAGCCCAGCAGGGGCGTTGGGAACTGCCGCTGGAGGAAATGCACACGCCTTACCTATTCCCAACGGAAAACGGGCTGCGCTGCGATACCCGTGAACTGATAGTGGGGTCGCATCAGCTGCAGGGGCAATTCCATTTTTCCGCGAGTCGCTATAGCCAGCAGCAGCTGAATGAGACTACCCATCATCATCTGCTGCGCGAAGAACCGGGATGTTGGCTTAATCTTGATGCGTTCCACATGGGCGTGGGCGGTGATGACTCGTGGAGTCCTAGCGTTTCACCGGAATTTATTCTGCAAAACCGCGAACTCCGGTACACCTTTAGCTGGCAGCAAAACGCGTGATCTGAAGATGTGGCCACCGCGGGTGGCCACGCCTTACCGATGAATTCAAGGCGTCACGTTTTCGAGATTGTGCTCGGCCCACAAAATAAACTCCCCCTTTGGCAGTGCTTTACTGTAGAACCAGCCTTGACCGTACTGCACGCCGTGGCGATGTAACCAGGCGAGCTGCCCCTGCGTTTCAATGCCCTCCGCCACCATCGCCAGCTTCAGCGATTTCGCCATTTCAACGATGTGCGGCGTCACGTTCTTGTATTCCAGCGCGTCCACGAATGATTTATCGATTTTTAGCGTGTCGACATCCAGATCTTGCAGATAGCTGAGGCTGGAATAGCCCGTCCCGAAATCATCAATGTAAATGGCGTGGCCCGAACGGCGAAATGCGGCAATGGCTGGCGCGCTGATCTTAGGATCGGCAAAACCGCGCTCGGTTAATTCAAGCGCGATCTGTGAAGGATTGACCTGCCATTTGTTCAGCAACTGGCTCAGCAGCGGCGGCAGCTTACCCGATAGCAGATCGGCCGGCGCGAGGTTAATCGAAATATGCTGTTCAGGATGGAGATGTAACCAGCTCCCCATATCCTCAAAGACTTTTTCAATCACCAGCCGGGTAAGCAGTGAAATCAGGCCCGTCTGTTCCGCCAGCGGCACAAAAATATCGGGTGATAGATGGCTGCCATCCGGCTGCGGCCAGCGGGCCAGTGCCTCTGCACCTACCATTTTTCCGCTGCACAGTTCGACGATGGGCTGGTAGTGAACCTCCAGTTCACGGCTGTTAATCGCATCCAGCAGGCGATTACGCGGAGACTGTATGCGGCGCAGTATACGTAAGACGAAGAGCGCGGCGAGCAGGCTGACCAGTATGCCAAACGGGAGCCAGAAGAGAAGTTGGCGGTGCCAGGTCTCGGCCAGCGGTTTCAACGGCGCCCAGGCGACCACGTTAAATCCCAGTTCAGGAACAGGCTTGATCACGTACATTGAGCCGTTGTACTGAATGCTGGAGATCTCCTGCGGCTTAATGCTCTTGCGAATGTGAGCGTCGAGAATATTGCTGCTGGCAAACACGAGGTGGGTTGCGCTACCGACAAGTGCTGCATCAATCGCGAGATCCCCAAAGGGGATCACATCGACCAGCGAGGCTGGATCAATCATCACAAGGTAATTCCCTTTCCCCAGCACTGCCATGTAGCGGTTAAAACCAAGATCGTTTTGCGTGGTTAACCATGCGCTGTAGCCATCTGTCGTGATGCGCATGGGCGGTGGAAAAGAGGGAGAATGGCTGTTTTGTTCAAGGGAGGAGCAAAGCGGCTTCAGGTTGTCGATGTAGATAACTTCCTGAACGTAGCGCCATGAAAAGGCGACCCGGCGCATTTCCCGTAAATGCAGATGGCTACAGGGCGGTCCTTCAAAGGTCTGCAGTTGAGTGAGGGCTTCTTTTGCCTGATCAACAACCCGGTCTGTGCGCAGCAACACGCGGGATGCATACCTGTCTAACGCATCAACAAATTTCTCTTCTGCCTGGCGATGAGCCAGCCAGATGCTGAGGCAAATGGGCACCAGCACTGAAAAAATCAGTACGCCTGTTACCAGGCTGACCAGATGTCGGGTTTTCATGCTGCCGTTTCCTTCCTCATATGCCCGCTCCCGGAGCATTGAGTTCGCTCGTCAGTGGGGAAAGATTTTCACCGCGAAATGATATAGTTATAGCACGCGGCAGTCATGAGTTTCATTCTGACCTGGCAAATCAGAAAATATTGCCGGAAAAGGCGACATGCTAGAGGGGTTGTTTTTGCAGCGTAGCTCGGATATTATTTTGTTATGTTATAACAAAACATGAAGAGTCTACGATGAAACCTGATATCCATCCAGCCTATCGCACCGTGGTGTTCCATGACACGAGTGCTAATGAATACTTTAAAGTCGGTTCGACTATTAAGACCGATCGCGAAATTGAACTCGACGGTAAAAGCTATCCTTACATCACCATAGAGGTCTCTTCAAAATCGCATCCGTTCTATACCGGCAAGCAGAAGACGTTCTCAACAGATGGCAGCACGGCGCGTTTCCGCAAGCGTTTTGGCGGCTTTCTTGATGCGAAGCGAGGTTAATCATGCAGGTGCTTAACTCGCTGCGCAGCGCAAAACAGCGTCATCCGGATTGCCAGATAGTCAAACGCAAAGGACGCTTGTACGTAATATGTAAATCCAATCCGCGTTTTAAAGCGGTGCAGGGTCGTAAAAAAAGACGCTAGAGGCGCATTTCACGCCAGCTTTCCAGGGATCTTCTCTGCTTGCCATCGGCGGTAAAATTGTCGCTGGCAAGCCAGTTTTCAAAGGCCTCAGCCAGCGCTGGCCACTCTTTGTCGATGATCGAAAACCAGTCGGTATCCCGATTATGGCCCTTGGTGACCAGCGCCTGGCGAAAACGTCCTTCGAACTGAAAGCCCAGACGCAATGCGGCCTTACGGGAAGGCTCATTCAGGCTATTGCACTTCCACTCGTAACGCCGGTAGCCGAGGGTATCAAACGCGTATTTCATCAGCAGGTATTGCGCCTCTGTCGACATCGGCGTGCGGCTTAGCAGAGGGGAGAAATGCACGTGTCCCACCTCCATAACGCCATTTTTCGGATCGATCCGCATCAGCGCCAGCGTCCCAACCGGAGCCTGCGTCTGGTTATCAATGACGGTGAAATGTATCGGATCCGCTAACTCACGCACGCTGTCGACCCATCCGGCAAACTCACGCGCGTTAGCATCGGGTTCACGCAATAGCCACGTCCAACTCCGCGTATCTTTTGCCAGAGAATAGGCGGAAAACAGGGCGTCAGCATGCTCGACCTGCAGTGGTTCAAGGCGACAGTAACGCCCCTGAAGCGTCACCCGGGAAGGATGCTGACGAGGCTGCCAGTCAATAATGGCGTCACCTATTGGTTGCCCAAACTGATTGAATGTATTCATTTTAATTTCCTTGTGGCGTGTTAGAACGTCAGACTATCCATTTACTGGTTCCTTAAAAAGAACCATTAAGTTATGTTCTGGTGGTACCACGAGGAGAAGCGATGAATATTCCTGGCGACGAATTTTATACCTTACTCGCTGCGGCGTTGAATCACCGTGGAGAAGAGACCCTGCAGCGTGCGCTTTATCTGGCGTTGCGGGAGGCGATACTCTGCGGCAGGCTGCTGTCGGGATGCCGGTTGTCCGGTTCGCGCGTGCTGGCTCAGCAGCTCAATTTTTCCCGGAACACCGTCAATGCCGCGCTGGAACAGCTCACGCTCGAAGGGTATTTGTTACGAAACCGCCAGGGAACGCGGGTCGCGCAGCGGGTTCAGCGTCATGCTGCTGAGAAGGCGCCTGAGCCTGCGGTCACGCTTGCAAAACGGGTATCGCAGCTGCCTGCGCCTGTCCCCAGAAACACGCCTGTTCCGGCCTTTACGCCCGGTATGCCTGCAATCAACTATTTTCCCCTGCCGCTGTGGCGTCGATTGTACGATCGCGTGCTGCGGGAAGAGGGGAGTGCGCTATTAGGTTATGGCGATCCGGCCGGAGAGCCGTCATTGCGGGTGGCGATTGCTCGTCATCTAGCGCTTTCACGCGGCATTGACTGCGACGCCAGCCAGATTGTGATCACCGAAGGCGCGCTTGAGGGCGTAAATCTGTGCACGATGTTGTTGAGCGAGCCGGGAGATATTGCCTGGGTGGAGGATCCGGGATATGCCGGGGCAAAAAGCGCGTTTGTAAAATATGGCCTGACGATGGTAGGTATGCCGGTGGACGATGAGGGGATGCGCTGGGAAGAAAAGAATGCCGCCTCGCCTTCGCTCATTTTTACCTCGCCTTCTCATCAGTTTCCTCACGGGAGCGTGCTCAGCGCGCGTCGGCGTCTGGCGTTGCTGGCGCTGGCACAGCAACGGAAGGCCTGGATCATCGAGGATGATTACGACAGCGAATTTCGCTACGTCGGCGAACCGGTTCCGGCGATGCTCGGGATGATAAAAAATGCCCCCGTGGTCTATCTTGGAACCTTCAGCAAAACGCTGTTTCCCTCACTCAGAATGGGTTTTATGGTGCTCCCTCCTGCGCTGGCGAAAGCGACACGCCCGGCAATCGGCGCATTACTGCGTGGTGGGCATCGTGCCGAGCAGCGCGCGCTGGCGCTGTTTATTGAGGAGGGGCATTACGCGCGCCACCTTGCCGCCATGCGTCGACTGTATCGTAAACGCTACCGACAGCTCCGCGAGGCGCTCAGTGCTGAACTGCATGTTGCGCATCGGGTGCTGGCGGGAGAAGGGGGGATGCATCTGACGATAGCCATTGACGGGATTGACGATCGCGCGATTGTTGAGCAAGCCAGAGCCTTCCAGCTGGCGCCTGCGGCACTGAGCGGTTATTACCTTGACACGAAGCAGGGGCAAACGGGTCTGGTATTGGGCTACGGTAATACCTCAGCCTCTCAGTTTGCGCCGGGGATCCGGCGCATTCAGGCACTCATTACGCAGCAGCGGGGCGGGAAAGCGTAAAGACATCATAGAAAGAGAGCTCGCCTTTGGTTGATACCATTTTCTGCAGCTTCTCTTTCTGAGCGGCGTCAACTGCCGGTGAATTCAAAATAGTGTCAATTAGCTCCGTGGGCACATAACGCGTGTTGTACCACTCGCCGTTGTAGCAAACGCGAAAATCAAGCACGTCGATATCCTCGTAGCGATAGCGGGGATTAACGTCGAAAAAGAAAAACGCATTAAACACCACAAACAGCACAACCAGAAGCCAGACGGAGTCGACCAGCGTTTCGGAGGTCAGCATCACCACCAGCGTAGCCAGCAAGGCTGCATACATGGCAAGAAACAGGCCGGGATGTTTACGGATAAAGCTAATGCTAAAGCGCGGGCGATTGTCGCGCTTTTCGCGGATGTTAAGATCGTCGATGGTGGCGGTAAGCAGGCGCTGTATCTCGGTCATTTTTTGCCTTCATGAATGTTGACAATACAGGGGATCTGCCTATTTTAGGGGAGCCATAGGGTGGAAAAAAGTAACAGTTAAGCGCCGAAAGACCATAACAGTTTACTCCCGGCTTACAGGGTTTTGATGATTTTTGCCGGATTCCCACCGACCACGACGTTGGCCGGAACATCTTTTGTGACGACGGCGCCTGAAGCCACCACCACATTATCACCAATGGTGACGCCAGGGTTAATGACGGCGCGCCCGCCGATCCAAACATTATTGCCAATACTCACAGGTTTACCAAATTCCACGCCGCTGTTACGTTCCTCAGCATCCAGTGGGTGGGTTGCCGTGTAGATATGGACGCCTGGCGCGAGCATGCAGTTATCGCCAATATGAATAGGGCAGACATCCAGCATCACGCAATCGAAGTTGGCGTAAAACGCTTTTCCCAGATAAATGTTATACCCGTAATCGCAGCGGAAGCTCGGCTCAATATAAGCCCCCTCGCTTTGCCCCAGAAGCTCCGCCAGGATCGTCTGGCGTTCGGGTTTTTCATCAGGCGCAGTGTGGTTATAACGATGTACCAGATGACGGGCACGCAAACGATCTGCACGTAATGTCTCATCACCAGGGCGGTAATGTTCACCCGCAATCATCTTTCTTTTTTCTTCACTCATGGAGAACCTCTCTGGAATCATTCATACCCGCAGGGTAAAGGGGAAGACTCAGAAAGGGAACGTTCCCGAAAGGTCTGTGTGACAATAGTCACAACATTTGTTGCTGATGAGCACGTTTACACGGGGACCTGGCTTTCACGCAGGGATCGTAAATGAAAGGTGAGTTCAGCTTAAAAAAGTGACGTAGAACCTCTACAGACACGCTTCAAAGATTAACGGACAAATTTCCACACAGAAGAAGGAATTTTGTCATACAGCTTATTCATTGTTAACTCTGCGAGGCGGTGATCTGCCGCTGAATAAAATACAGCCAGTTCATTATCAGACAGCTCGTATTTATTTTTTTCAATAACACGTTCGAGCGTGTCGAGTGACTGACAACGTCGCAAGCGCATCAAATAATCGATTTTGGTTAATGGTTTATCAGACATAAATTCACCTTAGTAATTGTAATAATTTTAACAGGAAAGGCTAACAGGATTAGCTCTGCTCACGTTGGTAAAGCAGCGGAATAGACGGTTTCCTGATTTACGCCATTTCTGCAAATCCTGCGCGTTAATGCCGTAACTGCTGAACAACATAAAGGTGTCATCCAGGTATTCGTCAATTTGCTCAATCAGCTTATTATCTTCATTGTACTTAATTTTATAATTAAGTGCGAAGGTCGCGATATGCTCTATCAACTCGTTTAGCTGTAAATTGATTGCAGACGTTGGATCGTTCACCCAGCCATGATTACTTTCATCAAGATTGGCAAGGCAGTCATGGTACAAGGATTCGCAGAGAAATTTCAACTGCGCGATATCATGCCTTTTTGGCGAGTACTCGTCCATAGCGCATCCCCTTTTGAGTGATTTCTTACTCACCGAACATCATTGTCGGGATGGATACAACTTACTTAGCCACACGGGTGCTGTGTTCCTGATATCTCTAACTATAAGCCACTCTGATCAAGATTTCACCGCGCTATTACGAAAAATTACAATTAAAACGCCCCTCTGCGATCCGCTACGCAACGGTTCATCCTTTGGTGGCTATTTTAATCCTAATTCTGCCTTGCACATTGCCCCTTCCTTACATTTCATTGAGTTAGCATTTAGGTTCTAATGGTGTCCAGATTCAGACAACTTATCCTGCTGTTCCTTGGTTAGGAATATTCCTAAACATTTAAGCGAGGATATGAAATTAAAAAAAGGATAAGTTCGAGGATTAAGTTTAACGATAATTATGATATGCCTTATTACGATGGCAGAAAATAAAGAAAACGACAATAAGCGTAATTTATGATTTTTAAGGTAATAAAAAAGGCCGCAAATGCGGCCTTTTTATCAGATGAAACCGGTATCAGTGATGTTCTACCGAATGATTGTGCTCAATATCTTCATTCTTGCGACTGAAGCGGCGACGAACCACCACGAAGAATACCGGGACGAAGAAGATAGCGAGAACGGTCGCGGTGACCATCCCACCCATTACGCCCGTACCTACTGCGTTCTGTGCACCGGAACCTGCGCCCGTACTGATAACCAGCGGCATAACCCCGAGGATAAACGCCAGAGACGTCATCAGGATTGGGCGTAAACGCATACGAACCGCGTCAAGCGTCGCCTCAATCAGGCCTTTACCCTCTTTCTCCATCAGATCTTTGGCGAATTCAACGATAAGTATCGCATTCTTCGCCGACAAGCCAATGGTTGTCAGCAGGCCCACCTGGAAGTAAACGTCGTTGGTCAGTCCACGGAAGGTTGCGGCAAGCAGCGCACCGATAACCCCCAATGGAACCACCAGCATAACGGAGAACGGAATCGACCAACTCTCGTACAAGGCTGCCAGACACAGGAACACCACAATCAGTGAGATGGCATACAGGGCAGGGGCCTGGTTACCGGACAGACGTTCCTGATAGGACATCCCCGTCCAGTCGTAACCAATACCTGCAGGCAGCTTCCCGGCCAGCTCTTCCATCAGGTTCATGGCTTCACCGGTGCTTCGGCCCGGAGCAGCCTGACCGAGGATTTCCATTGATGGCAGACCGTTATAGCGCTCCAGACGCGGTGAACCGTATTCCCAGCGTGACGTAGAGAAGGCTGAGAACGGCACCATCTGCCCGTTACTGCCGCGAACGTACCAGGTGTTGATATCGTTCGGCAACATACGGTATTGCGCCTCTGACATTACGTAGACTTTCTTCACGCGACCGCGGTCGATGAAGTCGTTAACGTAGCTACCGCCCCAGGCCGCACCCAGCGTGGTATTGATGTCACTGATGGAAACACCCAGCGCCTGGGCTTTTTCCTGATCGATGTCGATCTTGTACTGCGGGGTATCTTCCAGGCCGTTAGGACGTACACCCACCAGCAGGTCTGGGTGTTTTGCCACTTCGCCGAATAGCTGGTTACGCGCCTGCGTCAGTTTTTCATGACCCAGACCGCCCTGGTCGATCAGCTGGAAGTCAAAGCCGGTAGCCGTACCCAGTTCAACGATCGCTGGCAGGTTAAAGGCGAAGACCATCGCATCTTTAATCTGCGAGAACGTACCCATCGCACGGCCGGTAATCGCTTCAACTTTGTTCTCCTCGCCCGGACGATCTGCCCAGTCCTTCAGAGAGACGAAGGCGATACCGGTGTTCTGACCACGACCTGCAAAGCCAAAGCCGTTAACCGCAAACACGGATTCAACGTTCGCTTTTTCTTTGGTGAGGTAGTAATCGGTCACTTCATCCAGCACTTTCTGGGTACGCTCTTGCGATGCACCCGCTGGAAGCTGTGCCATTGTCAGGAACACGCCCTGGTCTTCATCCGGCAGGAACGAGCTTGGCAGACGAACGAACAGATAGGCCATGCCCACCACGATGATGATATACAGCAGCAGGTAACGACCGGTGCTGCGCAGGATGTTACCCACGCTGTCGGTGTAGTGGTGCGTGCTCTTATCAAACATGCGGTTAAACCAGCCGAAGAACCCTTTGTGCTCGCCGTGACCACCTTTCTGAATCGGCTTCAGCATGGTTGCACACAGCGCTGGCGTCAGAATCAACGCAACCAGCACCGACAGGGCCATCGCCGAAACGATAGTGATGGAGAACTGACGGTATATCGCACCCGTAGAGCCGCCGAAGAAGGCCATTGGGATAAATACCGCAGACAGCACCATCGCGATACCGACCAGCGCGCCCTGGATCTGACCCATTGACTTACGGGTCGCCTCCTTCGGCGGCAGGCCTTCTTCTGCCATCACACGCTCGACGTTTTCGACCACCACGATGGCGTCATCCACCAGCAAGCCGATGGCGAGCACCATCCCGAACATCGTCAGGGTGTTTATCGAGTAACCAAATATCGACAGAATCGCAAAGGTGCCGAGCAGCACGACCGGCACCGCGATCGTTGGAATCAGCGTCGCACGGAAGTTTTGCAGGAACAGGTACATCACCAGGAAGACGAGGATGATCGCCTCAACCAGCGTTTTAACCACTTCGTGAATCGAGATTTTGACGAACGGCGTGGTGTCGTACGGGTAAACGATTTTCAGACCTGATGGGAAGAACGGTTCCATCTTCTTCAGCTCTGCACGGATAGCCGTGGCGGTGTCCAGGGCGTTAGCGCCGGTCGCCAGTTTGATACCCAAACCGGACGCGGGTTTACCGTTAAACTTCGCAATGATGTCGTAGTTCTCACCACCCAGTTCCACTTTCGCGACGTCACGCAGACGAACCTGAGAACCGTCCTGATTCACCTTCAGCAGAATTTTGCTGAATTCATCGGCGGAGGTCAGACGGGTCTGCGCGATGATCGAGGCGTTAAGCTGCTGGCCTTTCACCGGTGGCGTACCCCCTAACTGACCGGCTGCAACCTGGGCGTTCTGGGCTTTGATGGCGCTGATGACGTCAACCGGCGTCAGCTGGAAGTTGTTCAGTTTGTTCGGATCCATCCAGATACGCATGGCGTATTGGGAACCGAACAGCTGCACGTCACCCACACCGGAAGTACGGCTGATAGCGTCCTTCATGTTGGCGCCTACGTAGTCGGAAATATCCTCCTGCGTCATGGTGCCGTTGGTGTTGATAACGCCGACAACCATCAGGAAGCTACTGGACGATTTCTCGACGCTCACGCCCTGTTGTTGGACTTCCTGCGGCAGCAAAGGCATCGCCAGCTGCAGTTTGTTCTGCACCTGAACCTGCGCGATGTCGGCATCAGTACCTGACTGGAAGGTCAGGGTGATCTGAACCGTACCGGTGGAGTCACTGTTTGAGGACATGTACATCAGGTTATCGATACCGTTCATGTTCTGTTCGATAACCTGTGTAACGGTATCCTGCACCGTTTTTGCATCAGCCCCTGGGTAGGTTGCGGAGATCGTCACCGCCGGCGGCGCAATCGTTGGATATTGCGCGACAGGCAGCTTCAGGATCGCAAGTCCCCCAGCTAACATGATGATTATGGCGATCACCCACGCAAATATGGGGCGATCGATAAAGAAATTAGGCATGTCTTAACGGCTCCTGTTTAAGTTAAGACTTGGTTTGTTCTGACTGGCCCGCGGCCGAAGCTTGTTGTTTCTCGTCAGATTTCACTTCCTGTGCTTTAACCTGCGCGCCAGGACGAACTTTTTGCAAACCAGTAATAATTACGCGATCGCCATCTTTCAGACCTTCCGTCACCAGCCATTTATCGCCAATCGCCTGCGTTGCGGTGATATTGCGAATTTCGACTTTATCATCAGCTCCCACAACCAGCGCGCTCGCATCGCCACGCGGCGTACGGGTCACACCCTGCTGAGGCACCAGAAGTGCGGTTGGGTTAGTCCCTTCTTCCAGACGCGCGCGAACGAACATACCTGGCAGCAGATTTTTGTCAGGGTTCGGGAAAATGGCACGTAAGGTGATGGAACCGGTAGTCTGATCGACCGTCACATCAGAAAATTCCAGTGTGCCTGCCTGCGGGAACTTGATACCGTCATTCGTCACAAGCTCAACTTTGGCTTTACCGTTTTCCTGCTTCAGCGTGCCGTTTGCTAACTCTTGTTTCAGTCGCAGGAAATCATTGCTGGACTGAGTCACGTCAACGTAGATCGGATCCAGCTGCTGAACGGTGGCCAGCGCAGTGGCCTGACCGTTTTGTACCAGCGCCCCTTCCGTCACGGAAGATTTACCGATGCGACCGCTGATAGGTGAGGTCACTTTCGTATAGGCCAGGTTAATGCGGGCGGTTTCAACCGCTGCTTTTGCTGCCACGACGGCGGCGTTAGCCTGCTGTGCATCTGCCAGGGCGGTATCGTAATCCTGTTGGCTGATGTACTGCGTGCCGAGCAGTTTTTTGTAGCGGTTAAGCGTCAGCTGAGAAATTTTGGCTGCGGCTTCCGCTTTGGCCAGATCGCCTTTCGCGCTCTCATATGAGGCCTGATAGGTTGCTGGATCAATCTGATACAGAGACTCACCGGCTTTGACGTCACCGCCCTCGGTGAAGTTACGTTTCAGGATGATCCCATTCACCTGAGGACGAACTTCCGCAATGCGGTAAGCGCTGGTACGACCTGGTAATTCCGTGGTGATTTGAAGAGGTTCGGATTTGAGCGTCACGACACCAACTTCTGGCATCTGCTGAGCGCCTTGCTGAGCCTGTTTGTCGTCACATCCTGTAAGCGCTAAGCTGCCTGAGAGCATCAGAACGACCGCCAGAGGCGTTAACCCTCTGTTTTTGTTCATATGTAAACCTCGAGTGTCCGATTTCAAATTGATCAATGGTCCTGAGTCCAAAAACCCATTGCTGCGTTTATATTATCGTCATGCTATGGTACATACATTCATAAATGTATGTAAATCTGACTCCTGTAAATTCACCGACGTATGGCACGAAAAACCAAACAACAAGCGCTGGAAACCCGTCAACACATCCTTGATGTGGCAATGCGTTTATTTTCTCAGCAAGGTGTGTCGTCAACCTCGCTGGCGCAGATTGCTCAGGCCGCGGGCGTCACGCGGGGAGCGATTTACTGGCATTTTAAAGACAAGTCAGATCTGTTCAGTGAAATCTGGCAATTATCAGAGTCCAGCATTAGCGATCTTGAGAGTGAGTATCGGGCAAAATTCCCTGACGATCCACTCTCAGTATTAAGAGAAATATTAGTATATATCCTTGAAGCAACGGTAATTGAAGAACGTCGCAGGTTAATGATGGAAATCATATTCCATAAATGCGAGTTCGTAGGGGAAATGGCGGTGGTCCAGGAAGCGCAGCGCAGCCTGAGTCTGGAGAGCTATGACCGCATCGAATTGACCCTGAATCAGTGCATGCAGGCAAATATGTTGCCGGCAAATTTACTGACCCGCCGGGCGGCAATCCTTATGCGCAGCTACATTTCTGGCCTGATGGAAAACTGGCTTTTCGCGCCACAATCTTTCGATCTCAGAGAGGAGGCGCGCAGCTATGTGGCGATTCTGCTGGAAATGTTTCAGTTATGCCCGACGCTGCGCAGCGACGTCACTCCGCTAAGCCGCTGAACCAGTTCCAGGAATTATCTCAGAGACGAATGTTCTCGCTATTCTGCTTCAGGCGAGCGTGATATCCTGCACGCCGGACTATTTTCGGTCATCTTCTGACATCACTCACAACTATGCTGCACTCCAATCGCTCGCAACATCCTGTTCTTGCATTGCTCTTTGCGATGCTGTTTTTCTTTGCAACAGCACCGCTTTCCTGGGCGCGCGCCGATAGCAGTAATGATATCCCCACGCGTGCCGAGGTTCAGTCGCAACTTGACACCCTAAACAAACAAAAAGATCTCTCTCCTCAGGATAAGTTTATCCAGCAGGATTTGATGGAAACGCTGGAATCGCTTGATAAAATTGAGCGTGTTAAAGCCGAAACGGCTCAGCTTCGCCAGAAGGTCGCGCAAGCGCCAGAGAATATGCGTAAGGCAACGGAAGCGCTGAGTGCGCTGAGCGACGTCGATAGCGATGACGAAACGCGCAAAACGCTCGCCACGCTCTCACTGCGCCAGCTGGAGTCGCGTGTCGCTCAGCTGCTGGACGACCTACAAACGGCCCAGTCCGATCTGGCGACCTATAACAGCCAGCTCGTCTCCCTGCAAACCCAGCCCGAGCGCGTGCAAAACGCAATGTACGCGGCGTCCCAGCAGCTCCAGCAGATCCGTAATCGCCTTAACGGTACGACGGTGGGGGAAGGCGCGTTACGCCCGACCCAGCAAACGCTGCTGTTGGTTCAGCAGTCGTTATTGAATGCGCAAATTGAACAGCAGCGTAAAAGCCTGGAAGGGAATACGGTGCTGCAGGACACGCTGCAAAAACAGCGTGATTACGTCAACGCGAATATCAATCGTCTGGAACACCAGCTTCAGCTGCTGCAGGAAGCGGTGAACAGCAAACGCCTCACCCTGACGGAAAAAACCGCTCAGGAGGCCGTATCGCCAGATGAAACCGCCCGCATTCAGGCCAACCCGCTGGTTAAACAAGAGCTGGAGATTAACCATCAGCTGAGCCAGCGTTTAATTCAGGCAACCGAAAGCGGCAACTCGCTGGTTCAGCAAAACATCAAAGTCAAAAACTGGTTGGATCGCGCGCTGCAGTCCGAGCGTAACATTAAAGAGCAGATTGCGGTTCTGAAAGGCAGCCTGCTGCTATCGCGTATTCTCTATCAGCAACAGCAGACGCTGCCGTCTGCCGATGAGCTGGAGGACATGACCAACCGCATTGCCGATTTGCGTCTCGAACAATTTGATGTAAACCAGCAGCGCGACGCCCTTTTCCAGAGCGATAACTTTGTTGCCAAGGTGGAAGAGGGCCATTCCAGTGAAGTGAACCCTGAAGTTCACGATGCGCTGCTGCAGGTGGTGGATATGCGCCGCGAGCTGCTTGACCAGCTCAATAAACAGCTGGGTAACCAGCTGATGATGGCGATTAACCTGCAGATCAACCAGCAGCAGCTTGTAAGCGTCTCTAAAAGCCTGCAGGAAATCCTGACTCAGCAGATTTTCTGGGTGAACAGCAACAAGCCGATGGACTGGGACTGGATCAAATCTTTCCCTGAAACGCTAAAAACCCAAATTAAAAGCATGAAAATCACCGTTAACTGGGAGAAAGCTTGGCCTGCGGTGATGATTGCCTTCCTGGCAGGGCTACCGCTGTTGCTGATTGCCGGCTTAATTCGCTGGCGTCTGGGCTGGCTTAAGAAATACCAGGCGAAGCTGGCAGGTGAAGTGGGGCAATTACGTAACGACAGCCAGCTCCACACGCCAAAAGCAATCCTGATTGATCTGATCCGCGCGCTGCCGGTTTGTCTGCTTATTCTGGCTGCCGGGCTGATCCTGCTGACCATGCAACTCAATATCAGCGATCTCCTTTGGGCATTCAGTAAAAAGCTGGCGCTGTTCTGGCTGGTCTTTGGCCTGTGCTGGAAAGTGCTGGAAAAAGATGGCGTTGCGGTACGCCACTTCAATATGCCGGAGCAGATTACCAGCCACTGGCGTCGCCAGATTGTGCGTATCAGCCTCGCGCTGTTACCGCTGCACTTCTGGTCGGTGGTTGCCGAACTCTCTCCCCTTCATCTGATGGATGACGTGCTGGGACAGCTGGTTATCATGCTCAACCTGCTGCTGATTGCCGTCCTGATGTGGCCGATGTGTCGCGACAGCTGGCGCGATAAAGAATCGCATAATCTTCGTCTGGTCACCGTGACGGTGCTGGCGATCATTCCGCTGGCTCTGATGGTGCTGACCGCAACGGGCTACTTCTATACCACGCTGCGTCTGTCCGGCCGCTGGATTGAAACGGTTTACCTGGTGATTGTCTGGAACCTGCTTTTCCAGACCGTTCTGCGTGGTCTGAGCGTGGCAGCGCGTCGTATTGCTTACCGCCGCGCCATTGCCCGTCGCCAACATCAGGTGAAAGAGGGGGCCGAAGGGGCCGAGCCGCAGGAAGAGCCGACCATTGCCCTGGAGCAGGTCAACCAGCAAACAATGCGTATCACTATGCTGGTGATGGTGGCGCTGTTCGGGGTGATGTTCTGGGCCATTTGGTCCGATCTGATCACCGTATTCGCCTACCTCGACAGCGTTACCCTCTGGCAGTACAGCGGCACCGAAGCGGGTGCGACGGTAATGAAAAGCGTGACCATGGGCAGCCTGCTCTTTGCTCTGGTGTCGCTGGTGGTCGCCTGGGCGCTGATACGTAACTTGCCTGGCCTGCTGGAAGTATTGGTGCTGTCCCGCCTGAACCTTCGCCAGGGGGCATCCTACGCGATTACCACCATCCTCAACTACGTGATCATTATCGTTGGCGCGATGACGGTCTTTGGTTCGCTGGGCGTTTCGTGGGATAAACTGCAGTGGCTGGCGGCCGCGCTCTCCGTCGGTCTGGGTTTTGGCTTGCAGGAGATCTTCGGTAACTTCGTCTCCGGCCTGATTATCCTGTTTGAACGTCCGGTGCGTATCGGCGATACGGTCACCATCGGGACCTTCTCCGGCACCGTCAGCAAGATCCGAATTCGCGCGACCACCATTACCGACTTCGATCGGAAAGAGGTGATCATCCCGAACAAAGCGTTCGTGACCGAGCGTTTAATCAACTGGTCGCTTTCTGATACCACGACGCGCGTCGTGATCCGACTCGGTGTGGCCTATGGATCCGATCTGGATAAGGTGAAAGAGGTGCTGCTGCAGGCGGCATCCGAACATCCGAAAGTGATGCACGATCCGGCGCCGGCGGTATTCTTCACCACCTTCGGCCCGAGCACGCTGGATCACGAGCTGCGCCTGTACGTGCGTGAATTACGCGATCGCAGCTACACCGTGGATGAGCTGAACCGCGCTATCGATCGTCTGTGCCGCGAAAACGACATCAATATTGCCTTCAACCAGCTTGAGGTTCACCTGAGAAACGAGAAAGGTGAAGAGCATACGGAAGTGAAGCGCGAGATTAAGGGTGACGATCCCACGCCAGCCTAATCTAGTTGCCCTCTCCCTTAGGGAGAGGGCAACAGGCTTTCACCTTTCCCTCAAAGTCCCGCTTAACAATTTCCAGCGCCTTCAGCACCGTCGTCGCCGGGAGTTCATGGTTTTCCAACAGCATAATCAAATCGACGGCCAGCTTGACCTCATCGGGTGCATTTTCCAGTGACATACGGGACTCCTTTTTTAGCGGGTCAGGCGTTCAATTACGCGCTCAATCTCGTCCAGCGCCTGACGGCAGCGAACGATACGTCCTTCCAGCGCGCTAATTTCGCGCATCAATAACTGCTGTTCTTCCAGCGTTTCGCTGTTTTTCAGCCGCGCTTCTCGCTCACGCTTCATCTCAAACAGCCGGCGTTCGAACTCCTGATTCTCCAGCCGCTTGCGCTGCCATTTGCCGAGACCGGGCGACGCAGTATCCCAGGCGCGCAGTGGCCAGGCGATGATTTCGCGATGCAGGGCGGTCATCTGCTCAGTGAGATGCTCAGCAAGCCACGCCGCCTGTTCCTGCTGCTCGTTCTCTACCGCATGGCGTAACTCATCAAGGTTTGCCTGCGCTTCACCAAGATAATCCTGTATGCGCGTGCTGCGGGTACGAAAAAGCTGCCGATCAAAGCGGGGCTTCAGCGTGGCGTGCCCCATCAGCGGCGTAGCCTGCGCCCGCAGGGCGATCAGCTGATTTTGCAGCGTCTCCAGAAGCAAGGCTGTTTTCAATACACTCTCCAGTGGTAAAGTAGCCGTTCAGTTTGATAACGATTCGCATTATGCAGCGTACTATTTTAATCATCATTGGCTGGCTCGCGGTAGTGCTTGGCACAATAGGCGTTGTTTTACCCTTATTGCCAACCACGCCGTTTATCCTGCTGGCGGCCTGGTGCTTTGCCCGCTCGTCGCCGCGCTTTCACCATTGGCTGCTGTATCGCTCATGGTTTGGCGGCTACCTGCGCCACTGGCAAAAACACCGGGCAATGCCCCCCGGGGCCAAGCCGCGCGCGATTGCCGTTATCCTGGTTACCTTCGCCATTTCATTATGGCTGGTGAAGATGATGTGGGTGCGCATCCTGCTGCTGGCGATCCTCTCCTGCCTGCTTATCTTTATGTGGCGGATCCCCGTGGTTGATGAAAAGCAACAAAAGCACTGAAGCCTTATCATGACGGTTGCAATTATTGTCCGCAGCCAGTAAATTCGACCGTTTTCGAGCACAGGTGCGCCTGGTCAAAGGTTAAACAATTGTTGCCTTGGCCGACTCTTTGCGCGCTGTGAGTAACACTGTTTCATTTAGGCACAAACCGATGACCGCAACTGCACAGCAGCTTGAATATCTGAAAAACAGCATCAAAAGCATCCAGGACTATCCAAAGCCTGGCATTCTTTTCCGTGATGTCACCAGCTTGCTGGAAGACCCGAAAGCGTACGCGCTCAGCATTGAACTGCTGGTAGATCGTTATAAAAACGCCGGGATCACCAAAGTAGTAGGTACCGAAGCCCGTGGCTTCCTGTTCGGCGCGCCGGTTGCGCTGGCAATGGGCGTGGGTTTTGTGCCAGTGCGTAAACCCCGCAAGCTGCCGCGTGAAACCATCGCCGAAAGCTACGAGCTGGAATACGGCACCGATCAGCTGGAAATCCATGTTGATGCCATTAAACCTGGCGATAAAGTACTGGTAGTGGACGATCTGCTGGCGACCGGCGGCACCATCGAAGCCACCGTGAAGCTGATCCGTCGCTTGGGTGGTGACGTGTCCGATGCGGCATTCATCATCAACCTGTTCGATCTGGGTGGCGAACAGCGTCTGGCAAAACAGGGCATCACCAGCTACAGCCTGGTGCCTTTCCCGGGTCATTAATCCCGGTTTTCACAACCTCGCTCAATGGGTGAGGTTGTGATAGCATTCCCCTCCATAAATTCACCTTCCAGCGTTGCAGAGCCTGCCCATGAGTTATCAGGTGTTAGCCCGTAAATGGCGACCACAAACCTTTGCTGACGTTGTCGGTCAGGAACATGTGCTGACGGCCCTGGCGAACGGCTTGTCGCTAGGTCGTATCCATCACGCCTATCTTTTTTCCGGCACCCGCGGCGTCGGGAAAACCTCTATTGCCCGTTTGCTGGCAAAAGGGTTGAACTGCGAAACCGGGATCACCGCCACCCCTTGCGGCGTGTGTGATAACTGTCGAGAAATTGAACAGGGGCGTTTTGTCGATCTGATCGAAATCGATGCTGCCTCGCGTACCAAAGTTGAAGATACCCGCGATCTGCTGGATAACGTGCAGTACGCCCCGGCGCGTGGCCGCTTCAAGGTCTACCTGATCGATGAAGTCCACATGCTGTCGCGTCACAGCTTCAACGCCCTGCTGAAAACCCTGGAAGAGCCGCCTTCGCATGTGAAATTCTTGCTGGCGACCACCGATCCGCAAAAACTGCCGGTCACGATTTTGTCGCGCTGCCTGCAGTTCCATCTGAAGGCGCTGGACGTTGAACAGATCCGCGCTCAGCTCGAGCATATTCTCGATGAAGAGAAAATTGTTCACGAACCGCGTGCCCTGCAGCTGCTGGCGCGCGCGGCTGACGGTAGCCTGCGTGATGCGTTAAGCCTTACCGATCAGGCGATTGCTAGCGGTGATGGGAAACTCTCGACCGACGCGGTTAGCACCATGCTCGGTACCCTGGATGATGACCAGGCGCTTTCGCTGATTGAAGCGATGATTGCCGCCAACGGCGAACGGGTGATGGCGCAGGTCAACGCGGCCGCTGCCCGCGGCGTCGAATGGGAAGCGCTGCTGGTTGAGATGCTCAGCCTGCTGCACCGCGTAGCGATGCTGCAGCTTTCGCCGTCGGCCATCGGTGCGGATATGGCGGCCATCGAACAGCGGATGCGCGAACTTGCCCGCACCGTGCCGCCTGCTGACGTTCAGCTTTACTACCAGACGCTGCTGATTGGCCGCAAAGAGCTGCCGTTCGCACCGGATCGCAGAATGGGCGTCGAAATGACGCTGCTGCGCGCGCTGGCGTTCCACCCGCGAATGCCGCTGCCCGAGCCGGAGGTGCCCCGGCAGTCCTTCGCGCCTGTCGCCCCTACGGCTGTCATGTCGCCGCAGCAGGTGCCACCGCAGCCGACTCCGCCGCCACCGCAAAATGTGCCGCTGTCGGATACCACCAGTTCGGTGCTTGCCGCACGAAGCCAGTTGCAACGTGCGCAGGGAGTAACCAAACCAAAAAAGAGTGAACCGGCAGCGCCAGGAAGAGCGCGGCCGGTAAATAACGCCGCGCTTGAACGACTGGCTTCGGTTACGGAGCGCGTTCAGTCGCGCCCTGCGCCGTCCGCGCTCGAGCAAAAAGCCCCGGTGAAAGAAGAGGCTTACCGCTGGAAGGCAACCACTCTCGTTGAAGAGGTGAAGGAAGAGGTTGCCACGCCAAAAGCGCTGAAAAAGGCGCTGGAGCATGAAAAGACGCCGGAGCTTTCCGCAAAACTCGCGGAAGAGTCCATTGAACGGGACGCTTGGGCCGCTGAGGTCAGCAAGCTGCAGTTGCCGAAGCTGGTAGAGCAGGTTGCACTCAACGCCTGGAAAGAGCAGGACGGTAATCAGGTGCGGCTACATCTTCGCCCGGGTCAACGGCATCTTAATTCCCCTGGTGCACAAAAGGCGCTGGCTGAAGCGCTCGCTGCATTACAGGGGATGCCGGTTGAATTGACTATCATTGAAGATGATAATCCGACGGTGCGAACGCCACTTGAGTGGCGACAGGCCATTTATGAAGAAAAACTCACGCAGGCGCGTGAGTCGATTATTGCGGATAACAACATCCAGACCCTGCGCCGGTTCTTCGACGCCGATCTGGATGAAGAGAGTATTCGCCCCATTTGATCGTGAGTCTGACTTGCGGTTTTAATCGTAAAACGTGAAAGAGAGAGAAGCCTATGTTTGGTGGAAAAGGCGGTCTGGGTGGCCTGATGAAGCAGGCTCAGCAGATGCAGGAAAAAATGCAGAAGATGCAGGAAGAGATCGCTCAGCTGGAAGTCACGGGTGAATCCGGTGCCGGTCTGGTCAAAGTGACCATCAACGGTGCGCACAACTGCCGCCGCGTTGAGATCGACCCAAGCCTGCTCGAAGACGACAAAGATATGCTGGAAGATCTGGTTGCAGCCGCGTTTAACGATGCTGCTCGCCGTATCGATGAAACTCAGAAAGAGAAAATGGCCTCTGTTTCCAGCGGTATGCAACTGCCGCCGGGCTTTAAGATGCCATTCTGATGCAAACCAGTCCGCTGCTCACGCAGTTAATGGAAGCACTGCGCTGCCTGCCGGGCGTTGGCCCGAAGTCGGCGCAGCGCATGGCGTTCACGCTCCTGCAGCGCGACCGCAGCGGCGGGATGCGCCTGGCGCAGGCATTGACCCGCGCCATGTCAGAAATTGGTCACTGTGCGGATTGCCGTACGTTCACCGAGCAGGACGTATGCAATATCTGTACGAACCCGCGGCGTCAGGAAAACGGTCAGATTTGCGTGGTGGAGAGTCCTGCGGACATCTATGCCATCGAACAAACCGGGCAGTTTTCTGGCCGTTATTTTGTGCTGATGGGGCATCTCTCGCCGCTGGACGGTATTGGCCCGGACGATATCGGCCTTGACCGACTGGAGCAGCGTCTTGAATCGGAAACGATTAAAGAGGTGATTCTGGCCACCAACCCCACGGTGGAAGGCGAGGCAACGGCTAACTATATCGCTGAACTGTGCTCACAGTATGGCGTTGATGCCAGCCGTATCGCGCATGGCGTGCCGGTTGGCGGCGAGCTGGAGATGGTTGATGGCACCACGCTGTCCCACTCTCTGGCAGGGCGCCATAAGATTATTTTCTGACCAAACGGAGGGGGCATTCGCCGCCTCCGCTTGAAAATATCCCCCCGTATCCCCATCTCTCACTCAACGTGTAAAAACCCCATTAAATGGCATTGTTGAGGTCGACTTAAATGAAAGGACAAGAAACCCGTGGTTTCCAGTCAGAAGTAAAACAGCTTCTGCACCTGATGATCCATTCCCTGTATTCCAATAAAGAAATCTTTCTGCGTGAGCTGATTTCCAACGCCTCCGATGCGGCGGACAAGCTGCGTTTCCGCGCGCTGTCTAACCCGGATCTGTATGAAGGCGACGGTGAGCTGCGCGTGCGCGTCTCTTTCAACAAAGAGAACCGTACACTGACCATCGCGGATAACGGCATTGGTATGAACCGTGATGAAGTCATCGACCACCTCGGGACTATCGCTAAATCCGGAACCAAATCCTTCCTCGAATCCATGGGCTCCGATCAGGCGAAAGACAGCCAGCTGATTGGTCAGTTTGGCGTGGGCTTCTACTCGGCATTCATCGTGGCAGATAAAGTCACCGTGCGCACTCGCGCTGCGGGCGACAGCGCTGAAAACGGTGTGCTGTGGGAATCCCACGGCGAAGGCGAGTACACCGTTGACGATATCACCAAAGCGGATCGCGGCACCGAGATCACCCTTCACCTGCGCGAAGGCGAAGATGATTTCCTCAACGACTGGCGCGTGCGCTCGATCATCAGCAAATACTCGGATCACATCGCGCTGCCGGTAGAGATTGAAAAACAGGAAGAACAGGACGGTGAGACCGTTGTCTCCTGGGAGAAAATCAACAAGGCGCAGGCGCTGTGGACGCGCAACAAGTCTGAAATTAAAGACGACGAATACAACGAGTTCTACAAGCATATTGCCCACGACTTTACTGACCCGCTGACCTGGAGCCACAACCGTGTGGAAGGTAAGCAGGAGTACACCAGCCTGCTGTATATCCCGGCACAGGCACCGTGGGACATGTGGAACCGCGATCACAAGCATGGTCTGAAGCTGTACGTACAGCGCGTGTTCATCATGGATGACGCCGAGCAGTTCATGCCAAATTATCTGCGTTTTACCCGTGGCCTTATCGACTCCAACGATCTGCCGCTGAACGTCTCGCGTGAGATCCTACAGGACAGCACCGTCACCCGTAACCTGCGTAACGCGCTGACCAAGCGTACGCTGCAGATGCTGGACAAACTGGCGAAAGACGACGCCGAGAAATACCAGACCTTCTGGAAACAGTTCGGCCTGGTGCTGAAAGAAGGCCCGGCGGAGGACACCGCTAACGTCGAAACGATTGCGAAACTGCTGCGTTTCGCCTCCACGCATACTGACTCCTCCGAGCAGAACGTGTCGCTGGAAGATTACCTCTCCCGCATGAAAGAAGGGCAGGAGAAGATCTATTACATCACCGCCGACAGCTACGCTGCAGCGAAGAGCAGCCCGCACCTGGAGCTGCTGCGTAAGAAAGGCATTGAAGTGCTGCTGCTTTCCGATCGCATCGACGAATGGATGATGAACTACCTGACCGAGTTCGACGGTAAAACCTTCCAGTCTGTTGCGAAAGCCGACGAGTCTATCGATAAGCTGGCGGACGACGTCGATGAAAGCGCGAAAGAAGCCGAGAAGGCGCTGGAGCCATTTGTTGAGCGCGTGAAAACCCTGCTGGGTGACCGTGTGAAAGAGGTACGCTTCACTCACCGCCTGACCGATACCCCGGCGATTGTGACCACGGATGCCGATGAAATGGGCACTCAGATGGCAAAACTGTTTGCCGCTGCGGGCCAGGCGATGCCTGAGGTTAAATATATCTTTGAGCTGAACCCGGATCACCCATTGGTGAAACGCGCGGCAGACACTCAGGACGAGGCTCGCTTCTCCGAGTGGGTTGAGTTGCTGCTGGATCAATCCCTGCTGGCCGAGCGCGGCACGCTGGAAGATCCTAACCTGTTCATTAAGCGCGTGAATGCGTTGCTGCTGGCGTAATTAAACACCTACCCCTCACCTACCCCTCTCCCCAAAGGGGGAGGGGTAAAGTGAGGGGGAATCTACCGCACTATCCCAAATTATCTCCCCCGTTAACCGTTTCAGCCTTCCCGCCTTTCTTGAGCCACGTCCGTTCTGATGGTATTGTTTAGCGCTTTTGAAAAATTGAACCAACTTTTGAGGGGATTTTCGCAATGCGTATTATTCTGCTTGGCGCTCCGGGCGCGGGTAAAGGAACTCAGGCTCAGTTCATCATGGAGAAATACGGTATTCCGCAAATCTCTACCGGTGACATGCTGCGTGCCGCTGTTAAATCTGGCTCCGAGCTGGGCAAGCAAGCGAAAGACATCATGGACGCAGGCAAGCTGGTTACCGACGAACTGGTTATCGCGCTGGTCAAAGAGCGCATTACTCAGGAAGACTGCCGCAACGGTTTCCTGCTGGACGGCTTCCCGCGCACCATTCCACAGGCTGATGCCATGAAAGAAGCGGGCATCAACGTGGACTACGTTCTGGAATTCGATGTTCCAGACGATCTGATTGTTGACCGTATCATTGGCCGTCGCGTGCACGCTGCCTCTGGCCGCGTTTATCACATCAAATTCAACCCGCCGAAGGTTGAAGGTAAAGACGATGTGACCGGTGAAGAGCTGACTACCCGCAAAGACGATCAGGAAGAAACCGTGCGTAAGCGCCTGGTGGAATACCATCAGATGACCGCGCCGCTGATCGGTTACTACTCGAAAGAAGCGCAGGCGGGTAACACCAAATACGCAAAAGTGGACGGCACCAAAGCCGTTGCTGACGTTCGTGCAGAGCTGGAAAAAATCCTCGGCTAATCGCACCGTTCTCACCCGGGCCTCCGGGTGAGAAAAATTCTCATTTTTATCTATTACAGCAATGGGTTCCGTTTAAACGCATTTCCGCTACAATTGGCAACCTATCAAATGGTTAAGAGGCGTGAATGAGTCAGGCGAAAATCGGCATCCTGCTTGCCAATCTGGGTACCCCAGAAGCACCTACTCCAGCGGCGGTAAAACGCTATCTGCGACAATTTTTAAGCGACACCCGCGTCGTTGATACCCCGAGAGTGCTGTGGTGGCCGCTGCTGCGCGGCGTTATTCTGCCGATCCGTTCCCCGCGCGTGGCGAAGCTCTATCAATCCGTGTGGATGGAAGAGGGCTCACCGTTGATGGTTTACAGCCGTCGTCAGGAAAAAGCGCTGGCCGCTCGCCTGCCGGATATGCCCGTTGCGCTCGGCATGAGCTACGGAAAACCTTCGCTGGAGAGCGCTGTCGAAACGCTGCTGGCGCAGGATGTTGACCACATCGTGGTACTGGCGCTGTATCCGCAATACTCTTGCTCGACGGTGGCAGCCGTCTGGGACGAGCTGGCACGCATTCTGGCGACTCGCCGTCGCATTCCGGGCGTGACCTTTATTCGCGACTACGCCGATAACGATCTCTACATCAAAGCCCTTGCCAGCAGCGCGCGCGCCTCGTTTGAAAAACATGGTGAGCCGGACCTGCTGCTGCTGTCGTATCACGGGATCCCGCAGCGTTTCGCCAACGAAGGGGATGATTATCCGCAGCGCTGTCGCGATACCACCCGCGAGCTGGTGTCCGCGCTCGGCCTGCCGCCGGAAAAAGTGATGATGACCTTTCAGTCGCGCTTTGGGCGCGAACCATGGCTCACGCCATACACCGATGAGACGCTGAAAATGCTGGGCGAGAAGGGCGTGAAGCATATTCAGGTGATGTCACCGGGCTTCTCGGCGGACTGCCTCGAAACGCTGGAAGAAATTGCCGTGCAGAATAAAGAGTTCTTCCTGGAAGCGGGTGGGACGAAGTACGAGTACATTCCGGCACTTAACGACTCTCCTGAGCACATCGACATGATGGTGTCGCTGGTGACAAACAGCCGCTGATCGCACTCAGAGCCGGGTTTGTGCTACCATTCCCGGCTTCTATTCCTTGCACAGTTCAGACCATGAAATTTCCCGGTAAACGTAAATCCAAACACTACTTCCCCGTTAATGCCCGCGATCCGCTGCTTCAACAAATTCAGCCGGAAAATGAAACCAGCGCCGCATGGGTGGTAGGTATCGATCAGACGCTGGTGGACATCGAAGCGAAAGTGGATGATGCGTTTGTCGCACGTTACGGTCTGAGCGCCGGGCACTCGCTGGTGATTGAGGACGACGTTGCCGAAGCGCTCTATCAGGAGCTGGTGCGCGAAGATCTGATCACCCATCAGTTTGCCGGCGGCACTATCGGCAACACCATGCACAACTACTCCGTACTGGCAGACGACCGCTCGGTCCTGCTCGGCGTGATGTGCAGCAATATTGAAATCGGTGGTTATGCCTACCGCTATCTGTGCAACACCTCAAGTCGTACTGACCTCAACTATCTGCAAGGCGTCGACGGGCCGATTGGCCGCTGCTTTACGCTGATTGGTGAATCCGGCGAACGCACTTTTGCCATCAGCCCCGGCCACATGAACAAGCTGCGCGCCGAGAGTATTCCGGAAGAGGTGATCGCGGGCGCCTCTGCGCTGGTGCTGACGTCATACCTGGTGCGCTGTAAGCCGGGCGAGCCGATGCCGGAAGCCACCATGAAGGCGATTGAGTATGCGAAGAAATACAATGTTCCGGTCGTGTTAACGCTGGGGACGAAGTTTGTCATTGCGGATAACCCGGAGTGGTGGCAGGCGTTCCTCAAGGAACACGTTTCGATTCTGGCAATGAACGAAGAAGAGGCCGAAGCCTTAACCGGCGAAAGCGATCCGCTGCTGGCGTCCGATAAAGCCCTGGACTGGGTGGATCTGGTGCTCTGCACCGCCGGGCCGGTTGGACTGTACATGGCGGGCTTCACGGAAGAAGAGAGCAAACGCAAAACCCAGCATCCGCTGCTGCCAGGCGCGATTGCAGAATTCAACCAGTACGAGTTCAGCCGCGGTATGCGCCACAAAGACTGCGTTAACCCGTTGCGTATCTATTCTCACATCGCCCCATATATGGGCGGGCCTGAGAAGATAATGAACACCAACGGCGCGGGAGACGGCGCGCTGGCAGCGTTGCTGCACGATATTACCGCGAATGCCTACCACAAAACTAACGTACCGAATTCCAGCAAGCATAAGTTCAGCTGGCTGACCTATTCGTCGCTGGCGCAGGTGTGTAAGTACGCGAACCGCGTGAGCTATCAGGTGCTAAATCAGCACTCCCCGCGCTTAACGCGTGGCCTGCCGGAAAGGGAAGATAGCCTCGAAGAGGCATACTGGGACAGGTAAAAGCAAACGGCAACCCAGGTTGCCGTTTTTAGTGTTTGTTCGCTGGGGTCAGGGTGAAAGCATCAGGCCGCTCAAAACTTAGCCCGTCACCGCCTCTTCGACCGGCGGCTTCTCCAGCAGCGTCAGCATCGTGTTTGCGATCTCTCGTTCACCCATCACCACCTGATTCGCACCACGCTCGGTAATGTACTCTACCTCGTCGTCATAATGCGCGCGGGCGATAATCTCAATCGTTGGGCATTTCTCGCGTGCAGTCGCGACAATCTCACCGGCTTCATAGCCGTTAGGGATGGTCAGCAGCAGCCAGCGGGCGCAGTCCAGATGCGCCAGATTCATAATTTCCTCGTTCGCCGCATTGCCCAACACCGCACGGATGCCGCGTTCGCGCAGCTCGTCGACGCGCGTGCGCGAGGTTTCAATCACTACCAGCGGAATGCCCTGCGCCATCAGCTTCTCGCCGAGCAGGCTGCCCACACGACCAAAGCCGACCAGCAGGGCGTGGTTGCAGATATCCACCGGGATCTGTTTCTCTTCTTCCGTTGCCTCTTCCAGCGTCAGCTCTTCGAGGGTTTCGGTTTTATCGAGGTATTTTTCCAGCAGGGCAAACAGCACCGGGTTGAGCATAATCGAGAGGATCGCCCCTGCCAGCACCAGATTCTGCCCGGCCTGCGGCAGCAGGTTCAGCGCCATGCCCAGACCCGCCAGAATAAAGGCAAACTCACCAATCTGCGCCAGGCTGGCGGCGATGGTCAGTGCCGTTCGCGGCGAGTGACCAAACATGCGCACCAGGAAGTAGGCGGCAGCGGATTTACCAAAGAGGATGATCGCCAGCGTGCCCAGTACGGCCAGCGGCTGCTGAATGAGGACCAGCGGGTCAAACAGCATCCCGACGGAAACGAAGAACAAGACGGCAAAGGCGTCACGCAGCGGCAGAGTATCGTGAGCGGCGCGGTGGCTCAGCTCAGATTCGTTCAGCACCATCCCGGCGAAGAACGCACCCAGCGCAAAGGAGACGTCAAACAGCTCAACGGCACCGAAGGCGATACCCAGCGCCAGCGCGAGGACGGAAAGGGTAAACAGCTCGCGGGAGCCGGTCGCTGCACTACGGGACAAAATCCACGGCACCAGACGGCGGCCCACCAGCATCATGATGGCAATAAACGCCACGACTTTACCGATGGTGATGCTCATATCCAGCGCCAGCGAGGCAAAGCCGACGTTGTCTTTTTCCATCATTCCGGCGACGGCAGGCAGAAGTACCAGCGTCAGAACCATCACCAGATCTTCAACTATCAGCCAGCCTATTGCGATTTGTCCGCGCTGGCTGTCGATTAACTGCCTCTCTTCAAGCGCACGCAGCAGGACCACGGTGCTGGCGGTAGAAAGACACAGTCCAAAAACGATACCGGTCATCAGCGACCAGCCCAGCATTGCTGAAAGCGCCATGCCCAGCAGCGTTGCCACACCTATCTGAGCAATCGCGCCCGGTATGGCGATAGACTTTACCGCCATCAGATCCTTCAGTGAGAAATGCAGACCGACGCCAAACATCAGCAGAATCACGCCTAATTCCGCCAGTTCTGGTGCCAGTTTGGTATCTGCCACAAAACCTGGCGTAAAAGGACCCGCCAGAACACCCGCTAACAAATAGCCTACAAGAGGTGAAATACGCAGTTTGTTGGCAATCATGCCAAGGATAAAAGCGAGAACAAGTCCACCAACAATGGTGGTGATAAGCGGTGTGGCGTGGTGCATTCCGTCTCCTTTCATGGTGGGTGTTCCATTTTTGGCTAAAAACCAAAAAAACCGAGTAATAGTTTATGACAATTTTCACGCTTATGTTTATGAAAAATTGTTGAAGTTTGAATAAAACGCCAATATGCGTCTAAAAAAGCAGGTTTTGATAAAATTGACGGCGAGGAGAAGGAGAAACCCTTATGGCATCAGGGAGTCAGGCTGCCAAAGTTAAACTTTGGCAGCCCTTAAATCACGCTTTATGACGGTTGTCAGGCAGGAATATGGTCAACATCCCCAGAAGTGGCAGGAAAGCACAGATTTTGTAGACCAGGAAGATGCTGGTATGGTCCGCAACCATCCCCAGCACCGCAGCGCCGAGGCCACCCATACCAAAAGCGAAACCGAAGAAGAGCCCAGAAACCATACCGATACGCCCGGGTAACAGCTCCTGTGCGTAGACCAGGATGGCAGAAAAGGCGGATGCGAGGATAAAACCAATAATTACGGTCAAAATCCCTGTCCATTCAAGGCTTGCATAAGGTAAAACGAGGGTAAAGGGGGCTACTCCGAGGATCGAGCCCCAAATAACATATTTACGCCCGATTTTATCGCCAACAGGCCCGCCAATGACTGTGCCTGCCGCCACAGCAAACAGGAACGCAAACAGGTGGAACTGGGCATTCTGAACGGATAATCCGAATTTTTGCATCAGATAAAAAGTGTAATAGCTGCTGATACTCGCCATATAGAAGTATTTCGAAAAAATCAGCACCAGCAGCACGCTCACCGCCAGAATAACCTTATTGCGAGGAAGTGGATTGATTACCTTCGCTACAGGTTTGCCTTTATTGACGCGATGCTGTGCGGCATACCAGCGGCTGATTTGTACGAGCACCACAATGGCCAACAGGGCTGCGAGCACGAACCACGCCACGTTGCCTTTGCCGTAAGGGGCGATGATCACCGCCGCCAGCAGGGGACCGAGAGAGCTCCCAAAGTTACCGCCGACCTGAAAGAGTGACTGTGCGAGCCCATGACGGCCACCGGACGCCATGCGTGCCACGCGTGACGATTCCGGGTGGAAAACCGATGAACCGGTTCCGACAAGCGCGGCGGCAACCAGTACCGCTTCAAAACTTCCCGCCATCGCCAGCAGAACCAGCCCGCTCAGGGTAAAGCACATGCCAATGGGCAGCGACCACGGCATCGGATATTTATCCGTCCAGTAACCGACCACCGGTTGCAGCAGAGAGGAGGCCAGTTGGAAGGTTAGGGTAATCATCCCGATTTGCACGAAGGTTAATGAGAATTCAGCCTGTAGCAGCGGGTAGATTGCCAGGATCAACGACTGGATCATGTCATTGAGCAGGTGAGAAAGACTGATTGCGCCTAATACTTTAAAAGAAGTGCGCGATGCTGGCGGCGACGCCGGAACGCCCGAGACGGGCTGAGTAGATTCACTGATTGCCATAAATATCACTACCACGTCGTTTGTTATTAGAAATGCAGGATGTAATTATTATCCGACTAACATACCCGTCTGTGACATTTGAAGAAAGTCGCAATTCTGAAAACTTATTTGTCTATTCTTATTAGTCACTGTAATTTTTGCGTTTGTCTATTGGTCAGGGAGAGAGAAGATGAAGTTAATGAAGCGGGGCGTCGCACTGGCGCTGATAGCCGCCTGGGGACTGGCAAGCCTGCCCGTTCAGGCGTATGAAAAAGACAAAACGTATAAAATCACCATTTTGCATACTAACGACCATCACGGACATTTCTGGCGCAGCGAATACGGTGAATATGGCCTGTCGGCGCAAAAAACGCTGGTGGACGGGATCCGCAAAGAGGTTTCCGCAGAAGGTGGCAGCGTGCTGCTGTTGTCGGGCGGAGATATTAATACCGGGGTGCCGGAATCTGATTTACAGGATGCCGAACCGGACTTTCGCGGTATGAACCTGATTGGTTACGACGCGATGGCCGTCGGGAATCATGAGTTTGATAATCCGCTGACCGTTCTGCGTCAGCAGGAGAAGTGGTCTAAATTCCCGTTCCTCTCCGCCAATATTTATCAGAAAAGCACCGGCGAGCGCTTGTTTAAACCTTGGGCGTTATTTAAACGTCAGGATCTGAAGATTGCGGTGATTGGCTTAACCACCGACGACACGGCCAAAATTGGCAACCCTGAATTTTTCACCGATATCGAATTTCGTAAACCCGCCGATGAAGCGAAGCTGGTGATTCAGGAACTGCAGCAGAATGAAAAACCTGACGTTATTATTGCCACCACGCACATGGGGCACTATGACAACGGTGACCATGGGTCTAACGCGCCGGGCGACGTGGAGATGGCGCGCAGCCTGCCAGCAGGCTCACTGGCTATGATTGTGGGTGGTCACTCACAAGATCCGGTGTGCATGGCGTCGGAGAATAAAAAGCAGGTGGATTACGTGCCAGGCACGCCCTGTGCGCCAGACCGCCAGAATGGGATCTGGATTGTGCAGGCCCACGAATGGGGTAAATACGTAGGTCGTGCGGACTTTGAGTTCCGTAACGGTGAGATGAAGCTGGTGCACTATCAGCTCATTCCGGTCAACCTGAAGAAAAAGGTAACTTACCCTGACGGGAAAAGTGAGCGCGTACTTTACACCCCAGAGATCGCTGAGAACGCGCAGATGCTCTCCCTGCTGACGCCTTTCCAGAATAAAGGCAAAGCGCAGCTGGATGTGAAAATCGGCACGCTGAATGGGCGTCTGGAAGGGGATCGCAGCAAAGTTCGCTTTGTGCAGACCAATATGGGCCATCTGGTGCTGGCGGCACAAATGGCGCGCACCGGCGCAGATTTTGGCGTGATGAGCGGCGGCGGCATTCGTGACTCCATTGAAGGTGGGAATATCACGTACAAAGATGTGCTCAAGGTGCAGCCGTTCGGCAACCTGGTGGTCTATGCCGACATGAGCGGGAAAGAGGTGATTGAGTACCTGACTGCCGTTGCGCAGATGAAGCCGGATTCTGGCGCTTATCCGCAGTTTGCCAACGTCAGCTTTGTGGCGAAAGACGGTAAGCTTAACGATCTGAAAATCAAAGGCGAGCCGGTCGATCCTGCGAAAACTTACCGTCTGGCAACCTTAAGCTTTAACGCCACCGGCGGGGATGGGTATCCGCATCTTGATAACAAACCGGGGTATGTGAATACCGGCTTTATTGATGCGGAAGTGCTTAAGCAGTTCATCCAGCAGAATTCACCAATCGACGTGAATGCGTATGAGCCGAAAGGCGAGGTGAGCTGGCAGTAGCGCGTTATTTTGCCCGGTGGCCTTGCGCTTACCGGGCAAATTCCTCAATCCCGCCGCGCGATATCCGCAAATTTCGCATCCAGCATGTTGGCCAGATCGCTCGCCGCCAGCTCAATATCCAGCCCGCGCTTGCCGCCCGAAATAAAGATGGTCTCAAAGTCCTGGGAAGGGGCATCAATCAGCGTTGGCAGGCGTTTTTTCTGACCCAGCGGACTGATCCCACCAACAAGGTAGCCTGTGGTACGTTGCGCAACCATCGGATCGGCCATATCGACCTTTTTTGCCCCCAGCGCTTTGGCGACTTTCTTCAGATCCAGCTGTCCGGCAACGGGCGTGACCGCGACGGCGAGATGCTTCATATCCCCGTTCATCGCCACCAGCAGGGTTTTATAGACCTGGTCAGCGTTCAGCCCCAGCTTGCGCACCACTTCATCACCAAAGTTGGTCTCGTTCGGATCGTGCTCGTAAGTATGGATCCGGAAAGAAATTTTGTTTTTTTCGAGTAATTTAACGGCGGGAGTCATAGCTATCCTTCTCACGACAGACAATTCATGCTGACAGCATACGCCTGACGTTTGTCTAAAAAATAGCACCATCTTGCGCAATAGTATTGGCAGTGATGGTCACTTTGAGCGACAATCGGCTCAACCGAAGGTCTCCTTCGGCATAATAAAAACGATGAAATTCCTCTTTGACGGGCCAATAGAAATATTGGCCATTTTTTTACCTCAGCAGCGACGGCAAATTCCCTTCTCCGTACAAATGCAGCGCGCCAACCGCGACAACATAGTACCCAGCAGGTAACGCATGCAGCGTATGTCGCCAGGCTTCGTTACGGGCATTCATGAGCACATCATACAAGGATTCACTGAAGGTTGACGGTAAAGACAGCTTACTGTCCGTCGGCGGTGCGTCCAGCCACCAGCCGATCATGGTTTGCAGCAGGCGGGCGTTGGTATGCCAGTGCGTCAGGGTGTCGTCCAGCAGAATCATTCCATCGTCGGGAAGCTGGCGAAGCAGGGCAATCTGGCTGTCCGTACCTTCCAGCTCAATGATGGGCAGACTGCGCGCCCTTGCCGCATTTAACAGCTGGTAGTCGATGCCGTAATCACCGCGCAGTCCAAGCCGTTGTGCCTGCGTTGCCTGTAGCACCATGGCAATTTGCCACAGCGGGAGCGTATCCAGCATGTATAGCGATACGCCCGTTTCATCCGCGATGCGCGTCAGTTCAGCAAGCTGTGTTTCAGTCAGGCGTTCCGCCAGCGGAAGCGCGTCGTCGAGCCCGGCAAACGGCGACTCATGTCCTGAGATATCCGCTTCCACGACCAGGGCATCGGCATTTCTGAGCCGTTTTAACAGGCCGGATGGCAGAGGGGCCATATCCTGCGTCCCCATATGAATACTGCCGACCAGGTGGAGATGCTGTCCACCGGGCAGTGAGATATCCATGCCGGGCCAGGCATAACGGCGGGGGAAAAGGGCGCGAAACGATGCTTTTAGACGATGAAACAAACTCATACGCGCTCCATAAGCGGAAACGTTTATGCTAGCGCGTAGGAGACGAAGGTTCAATCCTTCGGTTTATACCGCAACAGCCTGTTGGCGTTGCTGACCACGGTGATAGACGAGAGCGCCATGGCGGCACCCGCGACCACCGGATTCAGCAGCGTGCCGGTCAGCGGCCACAAAATCCCGGCGGCAATAGGGATGCCAAACGCGTTGTAGATAAATGCCCCCAACAGGTTCTGCTTCATGTTGCGCAACGTGGCTTTCGAAATCGCCAGCGCATCCGCAACGCCCATCAGGCTGTGGCGCATTAGCGTAATGGCTGCCGTCTCGATGGCGACGTCACTCCCGCCACCCATAGCAATACCGACCTCTGCCTGCGCCAGTGCCGGCGCATCGTTGATACCGTCACCGACCATCGCGACCTGTCGCCCCTGACGCTGTAGCGCCTTGATGGCGTCCGCTTTGCCGTCCGGCAGCACGCCAGCAATCACCTCATCAATGCCTGCCTCTTTGGCGATGGCGTGAGCGGTGGTTGGGTTATCTCCGGTCAACATCACCAGCCGGTAACCCGCGCGATGCAGGCGCGTTAAGGCATCCACGCTGTCCTGGCGTAACGGGTCGCGAACGGCAAACAGTGCGGCAATTTTGCCGTCTATGGCGAGCAGCACCGGGGTTGCGCCTTGTGACGCCTGCGCGTTCAGCTCGCTTTCCAGCGCGGAGGTGTCTATCCCATTTTCATTCAGCAGGGCTTGATTCCCCAGCAGCAGGCTGCGTCCCTCGGCTTCACCGCTGACGCCCAGCCCGCGCAGCGTGCGAAAATTGTTGACCTGCGGCAGGGCTGAATCACTCGCTTTATCGAGAATGGCGCGCGCCAGCGGGTGGCTGGAGCCTTGCTCCAGCGCGGCGGCAAGACGCAGCGCGTCAGTGTCAGAGACGCCAACGCCAGTCACCGCCACGACCTGCGGTTTCCCCTCCGTCAGGGTACCGGTTTTATCAAAGACCAGAGTGTCGAGCGCGCTGGCGCGCTGCAGGGCATCGGCATCTCGAACCAGCACGCCAAACTCGGCGGCACGACCCACGCCGGAGATGATCGACATTGGCGTCGCCAGGCCGAGCGCGCAAGGGCAGGCGATAATCAGCACCGTGGTGGCTATCACCAGGGTATAGACAATCTGCGGTGCCGGACCAAAGAAGTACCAGATAGCGGCGCTGAACAGCGCAATACAGACCACGACGGGAACAAAAATGGCGGAAATTTTATCGGCAAGCTGGCCGATTTCAGGCTTACTGCTCTGCGCCTGACGTACCATGCGAATAATGCGAGACAGCGTGGTATGGCTGCCCACCGCGCTGGCGCTGAACAGCACGCTGCCGTCCTGCACCACCGTACCGGCATGCACGGCATCGCCTGATGATTTTTGCTGCGGAATGGGTTCACCGGTCAGCATGGCTTCGTCAAGCCAGGCCTCACCCTGGGTAATCTTCCCGTCGACGGGAACGCGGTCGCCCGTCGTCAGGCGCAGCGTCATGCCGGGCTTAACCTCTGCCAGCGGTACGCTCTTTTCACCGTCCTCCGTCACGACTCGCGCCGTTGGCGGGGTGAGATCGAGCAATCTTTCCAGCGCTTTTGAGGAGCGCTGACGGGCCCGTGCTTCGAGCATATGGCCCAGGTTAATCAGGCCGATAATCATCGTGCTCGCTTCGTAATAGAGATGACGGGCTTCCATCGGGAACCACTGCGGCCAGACGTTAACGCTCATCGAGTAGAGCCACGCCGCACCAGTGCCGAGCGCGACCAGCGTATCCATCGTCGCCGTGCGATTTTTGAGGCTCTTCCAGGCGCTGGCATAGAAGTGGCCGCCGGCAAAGATCATCACGGCAAGGGTAATTACCCCAATCACCAGCCACAGCGTGCGGTTGTCGTCGGTGACCATCATGTTGTCGCCCATCATGCCCCACACCATCACCGGAATACCGACCAGCAGCGCCACAATGGCCTGCCAGCGGAAACGTTTCATGGTGGCGACAGCGGTTTCCTGCTGGCGCTCGCGACGTTTGGCGTCATCTTCGATAGCCTCCGCGCCGTAGCCCGCTTTTTCTACCGCCTGGACTAAATCTTCCGCAGAGGCACTGCCCATAATAAGCGCAGTACGCTCCGCAAGGTTCACCCGTGCCTGTGCGACGCCGGGTACTGCCTGCAAGGCATTCTGTACCCGGGAAACGCAGCTGGCGCAGCTCATGCCGTTGATCAGCAGTTGTTGGCTGTCGTCAATATCATCCGCTACCGGAAGCTCAGGAGTGGCCGCTGTCAGTGCTTCCGACGGGAGTGATGACTCTGCCAGCGGTTTAGCCTTTGGGTGGCTTAACGCTGCCCCGTAACCGGCCTGCTTAATGGTATCGATCAGCGCGTCGGCGCTGGCGCTGCCGGTGATGGCTGCGTGCTCAATAGTCACTTCAGCGCTTTCAACGTCGGGGCGCTGTTCCAGGCTTTCTTTTACGCGTTTGACGCAGTGGCCGCAGGAGAGGCCGTCTAGCGTCAGGTCTATTGTGTGAGACATAACAAAACTCCCGTGTAATGATTTGGTCAGCTGTTGACCTCTATAACACTTCTCGACTAACTGTTATAAAGGTTAAACCTTCCATCAAGGGGAAGGTCAAGCATTTAAATTGCTGATTGAAAGGGATTTTTAAAATCAGCGTCCACATAGCGTCCACACTTCGACAAAAGTGTCCACATTACAAAGACAAAGCCTCGCAACACTGCGGGGCTTTTTTTCTTTTCCTGAATGCGATCCCTCGTTAGACTTCAGCCTCTTTAATGACCAGATGAAAAGGAAGGTTTATTTATGGCAATGGTGAAGTGCAAAGAGTGCAAAAAGGAGATCTCCAGCAAAGCGAAGACATGCCCGCAATGTGGTGTCAAAAACCCAGGGGTCAAAGCCAGCGATGCCTTTGGGGGCTTTATCGTCCTGTTAGTGCTGGCGGGGATTGGTTACTGGTATTTCAGCGGCGACGATGAACCGGCATCAAAAGAACCGGTGAAAACGAAGGTGTGCGATAAGAACGACGGCCAGTGTATTTTTGATGCGCATCTAGTGGACGCTTTAATGGTTTGCAAAAGCCCGATTGAGAAAGCTTCAAAGTACGACTTCGAATGGACCAACGGCGCATTTGAGAACATATTCAGCCGCTACATCAACAAGCCTGAAAAGAATCAGATTATCTATGTTGGTGACAAACTGAAATTTACTAACGGTTTTAACGCCAAAGTTAACATGACCTATACCTGCACGCTGGACACCAAAACAAACAAGCTGGTTGATTTCGAAGTTACAAAAGGCCGCCTGCCCGATTGATCTTTTGTCGCATCTTTTTGCAAAAACCACAGCAAGACAAATCCTGTTCAAAGCCTTGCCCCGCAAGGCTTCCAGACCATCCAGCCAAACGAGCCATAACGACCGCTCCACATGTTTGATCGTGACGGAAAGTAAAACGATCCTTTTAAAAACATCATGTTAACCAATCGGTTAGGCGCTGTCGACGCGGCAACTTTTGCGAAGTGCTGCAAATCCTTGCGCGGCGTGCAAGAGCCAGCAGACCGCACAAGCCCAGCGACGGCGCTGGCTGGCGGGTTGCTTTGCGCAAAAATTCTTTTGCAAAATTTTTATGATCCAAATACCGCAGGCGGGTGCGGTGTAGCGCCGTTTCCGTCTCGGATCCGCTTCCGTCTGCACTCTGTCGCTTCGTCTCTGGGGCGTGGTTAAACGAACGCAAAAAAGGCCGAACGGTGTCGGCCTTATGTTTCTGCGCTTGCTGTGGGGCGTTCTGTGGCGTCTGGTGACGTGATGGGTTTCGCGTGTGTTATGTCAGGCAATCAGGGGGCTGTATTTTGCCTTCAAAGCGTTTGTTTTCTCGGCAGTTCCGGTGAACTGTGATGCCTGTCCGCTGGCCCCGGTGTTGGGGTGGGTGTGGCTGGCGCATATCTGCGCCAGTTCGCGCATTACGTCCAGCGTATCGGTCAATAACGTCAGGACGTTGATGTCCTCGCTACCCAGCTTAACGGATGCGCCGATCAATTCCTGCGCAGCGGCCGCGCTCTTACGGATGCCGTTAATTTTCTCGGTTAGCGCCCCGGCAATAGTGAGATCGACATTACCCCGGATGTTGTCTTCCAGCTTGCCGCCGACGTCGCGCTTCACATTCTGACCAACACTGACAGAATTATCCTTGCTGCATGTCACCGTCAGATTGCCGGACGTGCCTATGCTGTAATCGCCCTCGCTAATATGAACAACCGCGCCAGCCAGTAACGTGACCGTTCCCAGCACGGTTGTTTTATCCGTCGCCTGGACTGTCGTTTCGCGGGCAACCAGCTTCCGCTTTTCATCATCGGCGGTCACTTCCCGCGTCATGGAAGTTTCGCTGATCGTCTGGTCAGTCTGGCGCACCCAGTCCCCGGCGACTGTCACCCGCTGCGATACACCATCGCGCTGTTGCTGTAACTGTTCACCTGGTTTCACCGCTGGCAGGTTATGCCCCTGTGGCATGATCTGACGTATGAACGGCTTATCCTGCCGCCCCTCCACGAATCCAACCTCTACCAGTGTCCCAGGGGGGGGGAACTGGAACATTCCCGACTCACTGCCCGCCATAGGCACCGGCAGCGGCACAGCAGAATAAACCGGTGTATTGGCTGCCGCGTTGCCGTCTTCATCCAGCAGTTGCAAATCCACGGCGTAACGCGGGCGGAATGGGTCTGCGATGTCACCCCCAGAAACATCTTCGCTTGGGGCTTCAACCCTGGCGAGTTTCGGCAAATGCAGCCCGGAAGCCAGTTCTGGATAAGCGCTTTCAATCTGTCGCTGTATGGGTGATTTTTGTAATGGTTTTCCGGTGGCCTTGTTACGCGGCAACCAGGTGATAGTCATATCATCGTTGTTTAGCTGAACCTGGCTTAAGCGCTGGCCGTTAACCTCAACGCCGGGGCGCAAGCTCTGAATCATCGGCACAACCATTGAATTACCAGCTGCGGATGCCTGGCTAAATTCGTGCGGGATTTCCACGGGCTTTCCAGCGAATAGACTATCCGCTGCGGCACCTGTGAAGACTGCGCCGTCCGGTAACTGATACCAGACGTAATCCGTTATTGAGAATGCGCGGCCCAGGCTCGCTAAAAGCTGATATCCGGTTCCGCTGTGCGTAAAGTGTGGGATTGGCTTATCCGCATAAGCAGCACCGGCAGGCGGGGCAACGGTCAGCCCGCTTTGCTCGGTAATCCAGTCAGTGATCTGCCGTAACGTGGGATGCTGGAAAGAGCACGGCCAAAGCTTATCGAATACCCCGACAAGCTCACGCACGAATAATCGGCATGTGCCAATATCGGCAGGCTGGGACCGCTCAACGTACCCGGTGAACCAGCGCAGGACTAATCCGTCGTAGCCCACATCCACACGAACCACTTTGCCGGTGTAATCCGTTTCAGTGCTGGCCGTAATGAAGCCGCGCCCGCAGGCGTTCAATTCCAGCACGATATTGCAGTCAACCATGTGGATATGATCGCTGGAAAGATAAAGGCGTTTTATTGGTTTCATGATTTACCCCAGCGCATCGTTGACCGGTTTCAGGACCTTTTCTTCGAACCAACTCATTTTGTCGGCTGGCTCGTCTGCTGCGGCGGTGGCACTACCGCCCGCTGCGCCGGTTTGCTTGGTGCTGGCCGTGGCGTTGCCTTTACGCGCCTGGCGTTTTTCTGGCACGCTGTTTTTTTCGCGCAAGGTAAAACTGACCTGCCAGGCGAGGCGGTCCTCCTGGGGAACGGCATCAATCTGGCCGGTGAACGTGGCTTCACGAAAATTGATTGCGGTCGCGGTAGCATTGGCTACGCGATACGTTTTCAGTGCTCCGCTGGTTTCAGTTGCGGATGCCAACTGGAAAAGACGCTGTAAAACTGCCTCGTCGTCAAACGTCACCAGACCAGAAACGCGCAGCTCTTTGGCTTTGATGCCCTGCTCGGAATTGGTCGTGCTCGATGTCTGCCCGGACTGGTCCTTTTCCTGAAATTGCATCGAAGGGGAAACCAGCATGTTTTGCATGGTAATCCCTTCGCCGTTAAGCGCCAGTAGCGCGGTCTGGCTCATGGATCATTTTTCCTAAATCAGTAAGTGAATCACCAATAAACAGCATTGCCGCAGTGTGCACAGCGGTTGTGCGGGGAATACTTTTTAGTAGCTCCACGGCGGCAAAGCGATGCGGGCCGGTATAAGAGAAAGACAAGATCTCAGCGCTTGCCCCCTTTAATTCATCCAGTGACTCGCTTAACGAATCCAGCAGGCTTGCCCGTTCCTGAATAAATCCGGCAATCTGACTTTTCAGTCCTGTGACACTGGCCGGCAGGGCGGCGGCAAGTTTCGCGGCGGCGACCCGCTGGGCATTAACTGCAAGCCGGTTCGTTGATACTGATAACGGCGCGGCGATAGGCAATGCCGCAACTTTTGATGGTACTTGCATTTTTACCGTGCTCAGTTTGGCCGCCGCTGCGGCCATGCGGCTAACCTGGGTAAAAACTGGCGCAGGGAATACCGTTGCGAGGTTGCCCAGGGCTTTCAAAAACACGTCATGGGTATTTTCAGCAACCATCATCACGATAACATCCCCGCTCAGACTGCTGGAGGCCAGCTTGCCCGCCAGATATGAAAGCGCGTTAGCCGGGCTGAGATATCCGCCAGAATCAGCGGCCTGGCCCAGTCCATATACCCACGGATGCGCCGGAATGATCGAGCAACTTAGCGGGGCCATATCATCGGCAATTTTTATAACCGATTCCTTCCACATTACTGCGGGGCCTCCGGCCAGTTAACGGGCAATACAGTGAGGTCCAGACTTTCCAGCTTTTCAATATAATCCAGCCATTCGTTCAGCGTATTTAATTGCACGTCTGACAGCGTGCGGCCGGTCATTAATCTGGTCTGTGGAACAATGATTTGCTCTTTTGCTTCACTCAGCAAACGATCACGATTTTCCTCTGCCTGTTGCTGTAATTCTTCCGGGCTATAAACAAATGGCATGATTTTTTTACCATCAAAAACCCAGCGCGTGCCCGAATCAAAGAATTTCGCCGGGACACTGGCTTTGCGAACTTCTGCAACCGATAGATTCTCAGGGGCAAGCATCGAAACATCCCATGATGCAGCGACAATGATCCCTTTATCATCAAACATGAATTTCAAACTGGTAGCTGAGAATTTAACTTGTGAGTCATACCAGTCGTTACCATCCTCATCGGTAAACACCATGATGGAAATACCATTAAGTTGTTTAGTATCAGCCGTGAAATTTTTCATTAACATCATGTTATTTATCCTTATGCGTAGGCCGCTGTAACCCATGAACCGCCATTAATCTGATACTGGAGCGGACGAAGGCGGATCCAGTAATTTGAACTCCCCCGGTCAGCAAATGACGTCATTACACCGCCAGTCATGCGCTCACTATTACCGCGCTCCTGATACTCAGCCGACGCCCCAAGCCGAACGCCGGTTATATAATTTCCTTTTGCCTGATAACGCGCTTCGCTTTCGGCTTTTGTATATGCGCCAGTCTTAGCCATATACCCCGCATCCGATTGGGCTTTGGTGTAATAGCGCGAATCAGAAAGCGTTTTAGTGTAATAACGTGCATCAAAGTTTGTGTAGTCAGCAGGAGTGACTTGCCCCGGACAGGAGTAATTTCCGCTGGTGTCCCATTTGTGGTTATGTTCCTGACCAGCGCTGCCCCTGATATGGAGATGCCAGCTTAACGCTGTACCGCTAATCAGCGCGCCCATTGAAAACACCCATGCGTTACTGCTCAGGCGTGCACGTTGTTTAATTAATGGGTGGTATTCACTGGTTCCAGCAGAGCTAAAATCCTGATAGTAAGCGGCTGTAGTGTTGTACTGCTGATCCCATGCGTACGCCCCGACATATCCCGCTGAAATGCCTTTTGTGGCGTTGACCCCCTCCCCGAAAACTACCTCTCCTGTGCTCAGGTTCACCCGTAGAGGACGCAAGCTGTTATAGCTTCCAAGAGGTGCGCCGCTATCTGTCAGCATCAGATACAGATTGTTGCCATCATTGCGCCAGAAAGAACCATAGTTGCCGTATGCAATGCGGAAGTTATTAGCGGTTTTACCAATGATTTCACCGTCAAAGGTACCATCGGGGTTGAAAATAACCGTTTTCCCATTTGCCCTTAAACTGATACGGCCATTTACATCAATTTCAATGCCGCTATTTGACTGATAGTTCCACAGCATCAGGGATTCGCTGTTCGCATTCGCTTTCCCTACATACCATGAGTTAGAACCATCTTTTTTGTACGACATGATGTACTGGCGCGTGTCATCACCTGTACTCCTCAGCGCAATATTTGGCGCATTCATGGCAATCGCAAGCGAACCAGATAACGTGCCGCCTTTGGTGCTAAAGAACTCATTCCATTCAGTCCAGGGGCCATTGCCGTCAAAAGCACCGGACAATGCCCGGACAAAAATACGGCCGCTGTAAGAAATGTACATTTGCTGGCAGCCGTACGCAGACGGTGTAACAAAAAGCGTACCTGCTGCATTAACGGGATAATTATTAGCCGTTGTTGCTGACGCGTTAGCCTGTTGCTGATAAACACCGACATCTGTCGCTTTGCCCAGCGTATTCAAATCCACGCTGAGGTTATTTTTTATTACGGGCAGACGATTATTCGCGTTATCGTTAGCAGCCTTAACCGCTTTCGGCGTTGCCGCCAGCGCTTCGCTGTCGCTGTTCGTCTCGCTACTGAGTTGGACAAACCCTTTCGCGCTGGTCGTTGCATCCGGATGATTACGCGACTGCTCATGTTTTTTCAGCGCATCGGTTGCAGCCTGATCATTCAGCGTACCTTTCGGGCGCAGGTCGGTAATATTCCCGCTGGCGTCAATGCTCGCCAGTGCAAAAACATAATGCTGGCTCCCATTTTCCATGTAATCGGCGAGATTCGCGGCCACAGTAATTTTGCTTTTTACGGTCCATTCGCTTGTTAACGTTCCCGACCAGGACACATCCAGCCAGACTTTTACAGGTTTCGTTGATACAGCGATGTTCTGGTTTGCGGCCAGTTCAGTACGTAACCCGGCGACGTAACCCGCGCCTTTCGTGACAAAATATTGTGTACCGCTTTTTGCAACCAGGTAGCCGCTATCAAAAAACGCGGCCGTACCATACAGATCGATATTCTCCAGGCGCTGGCGCTCATCCATAGACGCCAGGCGGGCGGTAAAATCAATCTGCCATGTTTCTGCTGGCGTGGTGATGTTAGTTGCCGCCTGTGCGCCGCTGTATTCCATCAGCATGGAGCGCACCAGGACGTTACCTTGTTGACCGCTGGCATTCTTAATTTTGCGTTGCGTCGGCGCGTGGATAATCATTGCCAGCGTGCCGGTCGCTTTATTCGCAAGTCCGATCCAGTTGAAATCAAAATCCCCGACGTCCGCGCCCAGAGTCACGGAATAGACAACGGAATCACCGTTTACTACGCCGGACTTGCTGACCGCCTGACGGTGTACGATTTTATCGGCGGCCGGTGTGGTTTCGGTGTTAGCAACCGGCTTTTCAACATCCATACCTGGGATAAAGGCAAAAATAAACTCATCCAGCAGGACGGGCTTATTATCTACAGCCTGCTGCGCTTTCCATTCAGTAAATGCTTTTGTAATTACAGCCTGTGACATAATTTTTTCCCTACAGCAAACTGGCGCTATATGTCGCGCTTGATTCATTTTTTACATCGCCCAGCGTGGCGGGCCAGCAAATATAGTCACCCTGATACCAGCCAATATTGATATGCACCGGCAGGCTGGTGATCACCTCGAAGCGATACCGGCGACACGTCCGGCCATACTTGCGAATAATTTCTAACAGCAGGTCGCTGTTGTCTGATACCTGGCTATCTGTAACCCGAACGGTAATGACATCCCAGTCCATGCCCTCCTGGCGCTCTTGCAGTTCGACATAGCCGATCCCAAGCCGCTCAAAAATGGCTATAAACCCGGCTATCTCTCCGGCCTGCTGCGCGTTGATAAATGCGTAACTCACACGCTTGCGATACAGGCCGATTGGTTCCCCTTTGAAGCGGGCAATATCACGTTCCCAGGCGATAAGATTTAATAGCGGCTCTGCGCAGGTCAGCGGGTCAAACTGTCTCAGCGGCCAGGTTAGCCAGCTATAGACCTGTGACCAGAACTTCACGCAGGCACGCAGCAGCCTTGCCGGGTCTCCACGATCCATCCATGACGGCAATTTCAGACCGGCCAGCAGTCGGGAAAAATCAGTCATTGACGATCTCCACGGTTAAGCCTGCGAGACGCGGGACCGATAGTTCACTGACAATATCGGTCAGTGAGAAACTCAGTGAATCGACCACCGGAAACGCCTTATGAATTTCCCTGCCCAGATTCGAAAATGAGAAACGCGCATAAGGCCACGTTTTTTTGACGTCGTAGTCGGCATTCTCACGAAACGCACAGCGGATCAGATTCGTGATGTTGCTCTTCAACATGCTCAGTTCTTCCGGCTCCATGTTTTCGACGCTTTCCACAAACACGGTTACCGCCAGCGTGTGGCTGGTTTCAGGCATGGCAAAACACTGCATATCATCGCCGTGGCCGTGGTGGCCCTGGCTGTTCACATAATCATTTACCGCATCAATAAAGGGCTGCGAGGTTTCACCGCTATCCAGCAATAAGTAGGCGTTAGCCGTACCTGGTCCGCGCGGGGCGTCATGCAAAAAGAAAATGCGATCCACGCTCAGACCTACCACGCCAGCAATCATGCTGCGGTAAACGGCGTCGGTGTGGTAACTGCCAACCAGATTGAACTGGTTGCGCATGCGGTCGCGCAGCTCGTCGTCTGTTTCCTCATCAGCCCCAGGCGTCAGCAACCAGTCTTCCTCATTCACGGCGCTGTTAATGCCTGCGACGGCGACCGGCAAAATGCGGTAGTAACCCGGCGCAAGGTTGTAGCCGCTGCCGCTGCCGGTTGCCGCGACCGGCACCAGCCCACTTTCAACGCCCGCGGCTATCGTCGTGGCCTCACTAACGGCCAGCGAATACACCACGCCGTTAATTCTTTCCGTTTGCACTACCGTTCCGGCAGGGATGACCACTTCATCCCCCGCGTTCAGCTTATAGAATCGCAATACGCCTGCGGCTGGGCTGGCAGGCTTTGCCTCGATATTCACGGCCCAGGCAAGTAGGCGCAGCATTGAACCGGTAGCCGTTGCAACAAACATATTGCGCAATACGACATTGATTAACGCGTCGCGTAGCCACATCACCGGCGTGGTGACAATTTTCGAAATCAGACGCCAGAAAGGTGACATTCTCGACGTGTTGGTGACAAAACCTTCCGCCTCAACGGTTTTCTTGAAAATCGCCGTTACCTCGGCTTCTGTCGACGGCATACCGCTGTCATTCAGAACCTTTTCAAAATCGACATCTGGTTTCTCAGTCATAGTTAACCTCAGTTCCCACGCTGCCAAACTCATACGTTTCTGCGGTGACATACAGCCTGGTGATGCTTTCTTCAGTGATGACTACCGTTCCGGGGACAAGACGTTCATCACTTTCCACCAAAAGGGATAGCTGGGTCAGCACATCACCGCGCATCGTTGGGCTACGCTCGCCAATCAGTCGGGTTGTCACGCCGCTTTCAAGGATGCTGTGAATGATGTCCTGGGCGATGCTGTCACGGTTATTACATCGCTGTGGCTCGCTCCCACTGTCCAGGGTGAAATCTCCGTCAGTGATCAGTAGATCGATATAAAGCGGTTCGGTACTCATCCGGCGTTAAGCTCCTGCCATTCGGCCAACTGGGCCGGGGTGATTCCATTCGGGGCATTGATATACGTATCGCCCCACGTCTTACGGCTATCCACTACGGTTTTGGTGTCAGATTTCACCTGACTTATCAGGCCACCGCGTGGGATATCCGCATTGATTTTGTTACCTGTCAGCAATGACGGGGCGTTCAGCGCTGGAGGGCGATCAGGAATGACATTGCGGTCCTGAACTGCTGTTACACCGGGAACAGCCCCGGCTCCGGCAGGCACCGTCACCCCTGCGGGATCTGCTACTGGCGGCTGTGCCGTAGTTTTGAGATCGATATTGATGCCGGGAATTTTGTTTAACTTCTCTGCAATCCAGTTATAGGTGGATGCAAACGTGTTTTTCAGGGTGTCGAAAAGTTTCCTGAATACGCCCCCGATGGTGTCCGCGAAACCTTCAAAAGAGGCGAGCGGTGACAGGCCAGCGAAGAACGCAACCACAACGGCCCAGCCGTCAGTGATGGATTGCCAGACGCTGGCAAACACCTGGCCTACCTGCGCGGCAACATTCATCACCCAGGCAAAGGCCGCCGTATTCATGACCGCCGCTGTCAGTTCTTCCCAGTGATTCACGACATACCAGACGCCCAGCGCCAGCAGTGCCAGCGCGGCAATAATCAGGGTGATCGGACTGGTCAGCAGTTGCATGGCCGCACCGGCAAACATGGTCGCCACGCCATAAATGCGCATGGCAACCGCACCGGCTTTTAACACGACATTCCAGGCGGCCAGCGCGACACGACAAACGCCGGTCCACAGGGCTAACAGCTTTGACTGGATCCACAGCGCGGCCAGACCAATGCGGGTCGTCAGCAACGACGGGCGCAACAAGTTCAGCGTCCATAACAGGGCTTTCCATGCACCGCCCAGAACCTTAGCGATAGCGCTCAGGCCCACCATCGTGAATCCAAAAATCCCCATCACGATGTTTGTTGCCGCTCCGGCCAGCCCAAAGGACAGCACGCCCAGGGTGATATAACCCAGCCAGCGGGCAATGTTGGGGAACATTTCCAGCCAGCGGGCAAACTTCGCCCCCACGTCGGCAACGCGGTTCATCATCGGCGTAAGAATAGGGATCAGCGTATTGCCCAGGGCCACGCGCATGGCGTAAAACGTCGCGACAATACGTTCCCACGGTTTCGCCATTCGTTCGGCCATTTCCTGGGCGCGTTTCATACCGTCATTGCGGCCCAGTTCTGTGATGCTGCGGTTTAAATTTGCCTGCTGGCCGTACAACTTTTTGATGACATCAGCACCACCGCCGAACGCAGCGTCCAGCGCCTGCTGGGCTTTGACGTTCCCTTCAATGCTGGCCCCGTATTTATCTTGCAGTTTTTGCAGGATATCGCCCATTGGCAGCAGCTTGCCGGTTGCATCAACAAAGCTCATCCCCAGCTTTTCAGCAGCGGCCGGTGCGCTTCGCAAAAACTGCTCGTAGATACCGCTGGATTCAGTCCCCAGGGTACGAGATAACGATCCCAGCACCGCGAACTGTTCATCCATGCTGACGCCGAAGTCAGCACCGGCGTTTTTGGTGCCCTCGATAAGCTCCTGCATGGTCTGCATTTTCACGCCGAAGTTTTGCACCATATAGGCCGTTTTCCCGGCCAGTTCTTCGGCAAACCTGACGTGGCCCAGGCTGGACAACTCCGCATTGAAACGGGATGCCATCGCGCCGATATATTCGCCAGCTTCCTCACCACTGGCTTTAACGCCTGCCGCAAGGGTATTGGCCGCCACCGTAACGCGTGGCAAATCGGCATCAGAAAGACCAGCCATTGCGCCTTTCATTGCGTAACTGGAATTCACCACATCAACCGCGCTTTTACCGTAGCGGACGCTGAATTTCAGGGCTTCGCTGGACAGCCTTTTCAGCGTGTCTTCTGCCACGCCTTTGGCTCCCACTTCCGAAAGCGCCGCATTCATTTCATACGCGGGGCCAACCACGCCCGCGATGGACTGAGCAACGCCCCAGACCGCCGCCGCACCGATACCGATTTTTGCAAAAGACGCCTGCGATTTTTCAGCAAAGCCAGTCAGCGAAGACTGAGCCGTTTTTAATGGCCGCGTCAGCTTATCAATCAGGCTCAGCGTAAAATCCAGGTGGCTCATATCAGTTTCCGTTTAGTGCAATGGCGATACCTTCCGCCGTTTTATTCGCCCTGGTTTTGGCGAAATACTCATCCAGCCAAAGGGCGCGAGCGATGCTTTCTTCATCGTCGGGTTCGTGCGGGAGGTAGTAGCGGCGAAGGGCAAGATACTGCTCAAGCCCATTCGTGCGCATGGCCGCCACCCGCGCCGCTAGTTTTTTACTTCGATCTCAAGTTTTGGTGAGTAAATCTCGTTAACTTTCTCAACGATCTGCATTTCGCAGCCGGGGTAATCTTCCATCAGCTTGTTTAATGCTTCTTTTGATTCGGCATCAACAATGCGCCCCAGATAGGTCGCCATAGGCGCAACCTTGTTGGTCATGGTCATTTCGTTAATCAGGTTGTTGTAGGCTGTTTTGTTCGGCTCAAAGCTCAGGCCCACGCCCGCCACTGTCATGATGATTTTTTTAGACTTGCTCATTTTGTTACTTCCTTTCGCTGTCGAATGATGCCCACCAGGGCGTTATGTCGTGCGGCGCAATCGGCATACATCTGCCGATAAGCGGTTAATGCCGCGTCAAAATCATTGCCGGTCGGCCCTGCCAGCCTGGGCAGGTTCACCGGGCAAAGTATTAGCTGGTTTTCCTGATAGGGTTCGCTCTGTACTGGCTGCCATTTCGTTGAACAACCGGACGTAATCATCAGAAGCACACACATTGTTAAAAACCGGCTTAATGGTTTCGGTGCGGATAACCCGTTCGGTGTGGATCTCATTGGCTCTTAACTCCGCGAGTTTTTTTTCCAGTGCCTCGCCGGACTGCCGCGTTACCTCCACGACAATCTGGCGCGTTTCTTCCGTCGCCTTACTGGCGGCCAGTTCCAGCTTTGCGTCGTGCCAGTCGTGCGCCTGCCACCCTGCTGACATGGCAGCAATCAGGATCAGCAGCAACCCCAGCAAGTTACGCATCAGCGGACCCCGTTATGCTCAAGGGAAAAATGATTGCCGTCCGGCTTGCTGAATCGCCCGCCCCATGCGCCGCCGATGGATTCCCAGTATTCGCCCAGCGGACGATAGGCGGCGCTGTCGGTCTGGTATTCCCCGTTAATAAACAGGTTGAAATCGACGGCCAGACGCTGGGTATGCAGGCTGTTTGCAATGCCGCTGCCTTTTTTCGCATTTAGCGCGGCCTGCTCTGGCGTGCGGTATGCCTCGCCAAAAGTCAGTCGGAAACCTTTTTCCTCGGCAAAGTGGATCAGGTTTGCGATCATCACGGTGAAAAGCTGTTGTTTCTCACTCAGTTTCATGGTTTTTACTTCCCCATCGTTTCATCCAGAATTCCGCCAGGCGCCTTAAACCGTGCTCAATAAAGGCGCTTCCCAGAATGCCCAGGGCGCAGGCAATACCCACGACCACCAGTTCCGGCATATCGGGAAATTTCAGTAATGGGATTGCGGCAAGCGGGGCCACCGCAGCACCCAGAATCATCCGCCCAACCAGAAGACGGGTTGTGATCTGCTCACTGCTGACCATCAGTTGCCCCAAACCAATCACGGCCCCAATCAGCAGCAGCTTTGCCAGCAGCGATGTTTCTCCATTTGGCATTTTGTTAACCTTTCAGATCACGGGTGTCGCGGGCTGACAGATACGGGACGCCGTCAATCGCTACGAAGTCGGGGCTGGTCACCATGAATTTAATTTTTTTCGTGGTTTTGCTGGCCTCGTTGGGGTTGATGTTCACGATGTCAGACAGCGCAGGAACGCAGCCAAACACCTCTATTTTTTCTTCGTCGTCTCCGGCGTTCGCATAGAACAAAAAGTCCTTTGCCGGGATGCCGCGCCAGGAACCGGCAGCACGTGCTACGGCAGTAAACTTTTTAAAGTTCTGGGAATCGACTTCGATTTCCACGTCCGCCGAAACTGACCCTTTTGTGTGACCGTTCGGCACGCCACGGGTTTGCGCCACGGCGCTGTTGTCGGTAATGGTGACGGTCGCGTTTTCAACGTGAATCATGACCCCGTCATAGTTCACATCAAACGATCCGCCGCTAATGCGTTCTCCGCTCATTTCTGGGTCTCCAGTGAAGTATCCAGTTCGATGCTGACGCCGATTTCTTTCGCGCTTTCATACGGTCGAACCACAATATAAATCTGCACCGCAACGTTGCTGGTCCAGGTAATGGTGATGTCACCGTCCTGCGGCGGCTTCACTTCGCCGGGGAATTCCACGCCGTTAATCTGGGTCGAAATCGCCATTTCACGCAGTGGCTTGCCGAAATACGTCTGGTGCGCTGCGATGCTGCCCGGGGTGCTGTTAAGTGAGCGATCCGCAATTTTTGGAATTGCACGCAGACGGACGCGGCGGGAGGCTTTATCAACCACGCGAACATTTTCGATCACCTGATAGTCGCCTCCCTCAACATCCAGGGTGCGGCCGTCTGACCAGTAAATCCCGTCATAATCGTGGTACCACATTGGCACGCTGTAGCGTGCGGCCTGTAATGCCTGAAGCGTTGCCAGTTCAAGCACTGCGCCAGTTCCATCAACGGGCAATTCTGCATTGCCCAAGGACAGCAGGGCACCAGTTGCAACGCGGGCGGGGCTATCGGCCACCGTTACTGAACGATTACACAGGCGACCGGCAAGCACGCCCGGCTCATTCCCCCAGATGCGTGGTACAAGCTGAACGCCCGGCGCGGCAATCCCTTCCTGCAATGCCGAAAGTCGCCCGATGTAATCGATCCATGCCTCTTCCTCCGCTGGACCATCAACCGCGATCATCATCCAGACAAATCGACCATAACTTGCCTGGAGATTGGCGCGCGTTGATGATGCGAATTCGATAGAGGTCTTACTCGCTGGCGCTGACACCAGGACAACCCCTTCAACGGATGCCACGCTTTGCGCGTCATATACAGCGCCAATCCACGACGTGTCGTTAGCGGCATTTTCTGGCTCTGCTAATACGTGCACATACGCAAACCAGTTTTGACCGGCGTTATCGCGAGCGGCCGAAACGATCGATTTCAACACGCTATCTTCACTGCCCAGCGCTTTGTCCAGATCGCTGCCTGTATTTAACGGCTGGGTTTTACCAACATTTTCTTTTCCATAACCTACGAAAAGGACAACTCGCTCAACTTCATTAGTCGTGCCGTTATAGCGATTTACCTGGCTGACATTGACTGATGGCCACGTCATTTCTACCCCCTGATATCCTGCGCGTTGACGTCCCAGCCGAAGCCGATTGCCTGCATTTGCCGCGCTATGATTTGGTTAAATTCATCGTTACTGACACCCAGAAAAACGCGGCCCGGAATGTCTATGGTCCATGTGCGTTTGGCTGGCGTTCCTTTCAGCTTGCGGATAACTAAACCCGCCTGCGCCATGCTCATGGTTTCCATGATTTGTTTGCTGGACGGCTTCACCCAGCGCTTACCCTTGCGGACCTTGTACCCCAGCGCCCGCAGTCGCTTTGCCTGACGCGGTAGCGCTGGCTGATTTGCCTGCGGTTTACGCGGGGCGTTGCTGGCTTTCATCTGGATCCGCGCACCGTCCTGCTGGACCGCACCGACCAGACCCGCCGCGACGGGCTTATTTCCGTTGCGGTAATTGCCGCCTTTCAGGTAAACGCGTACCCCCTGAATTTCCGGCATCTCCCTCACGGCCAGCAGCTTGGGCAACCCTTTAAGCATCTTCCCTTTGCCACGCTTGCGCGGCTCCCACGGCGTGCCGTCCGGTGCTGCCTGCTGGCGCTGGTGACGTTTAGCCGCTGCGATAACCCCCAACTTTGCCACGCGCCATAAAAGGCGCTGCCGCTTGCGTGGAGGAAGATCGGCCTGGGCCAGCTTTTCGCGCATCAGCTTTAGCTGTTGCTGGTTTAGCTCGCCACGGATCACGACGCGTCACCGGTCTGGACAATAATTTCGGCTTCCTCTGCCACCCAGATTTCTGGATTGACGATATCCCACGATTTATCCCTGAACGGGATAGGGCCGTTTGCCACTTCACGGATGATCACCGGGTCAGCCAGCCCGACGACCACATCAAGGATGCACGTTCCCTCGTCGTCGAACTCCGGGTCCACGGTCGGATCGGCTAATTTCAACTCGTCGCGCAGCTCGTTGGCGTGCTCATCCACCCAGGCCAGCACCAGGGCGTAAATCAGACCTGGCGAATACTTGCGAAACGGGAAGTTATCCCACGACAAACGGCCGCTGTACGTCAGTACACCGATGCGGCGCTGACCGTTTCCCATCGCTTTCGCGCTGCGCACCAGTTCGCAATCGTCCATTGAACTGGAAAACATCTGCATGGCATCGCGTGGCAGGTTCGCCGTGATAAACGCCGTCAGGCTTTCAAGCTGACTCATATCAGATGCACCCCCACGCGTGGCTGTTGCAGCATGTTGCGCATCACGTTGGCAGCTTCGGCCAGCAGGTTGGCGCGGGTGTCCAGGCTTTCCTGGCCTGGGTGCGACTCACGTCGCCCGATGGTGGCGAACTCGCCCAGCAAATCGGCTTTTGCCCGCGCATAAACTGCTTTTTTGTACTGGGCTGTTAACTGGTTTTCGTCTCTCAGCTTTGCGCCCGGTACATCGGCGGCCCGCTCGCATCCTTTCCCGTTCCAGTAGGCCACCACGTCGGCCAGCGTTGTATTGACCTCGGCAATGGCTGCCAGCAGGGCAACGCCTGCGGTATCTGGCGGCAGGTCAGCGGGCAGGGTGCGCGACGTCTGAAATTCAGCCAGATCCAGATCAGGCCAGAACGTCACGCCATTGGTGATCACTGTGGGTGTCACCGTTAACGGCTTGCCGCTAATGCTGAAACTTGGACCACTCATGGTTTACACCTTGTTTGCAAAAGAAACGGGCTAACGGGATCCATAGCCAACAACCCAAAAGGGTTGATGCCTCCCCCGCGCCCGTCCCGGCTTGCGGGAGTCGTTATTGGTTTGTCAGGCTGTTAATCCGGGCGCGAATCTTGTCGCGCATGGTCCTGACTCCGGCGTTTGTATTGAACGCGTGCGCCTGGGCCAGCAGGGCATCAGCCTGTTCAAGCGTTTCCACATCATCCACAGCAGTGGCGCGGGGCTGGCCCTTCTCGTCGCGCAGCATGTAAAGCCCCGCGAATTTGAACCACTTCGCGTTAATGTCTTCATGCAAACGCCACTTTTCGCGGATGTTTTCAAACGTGCGGCCAAAATAAGGCTCAATGCTGTGACCGGCTTCCGCCTGTCTCGTTGCCCACTCCAGCACCGTATCGGCCACAAATGCGGGCATGGTGCTTTTGAAGTTTTCCGGCATCGTCTGGTTCTCAGAGATAGCCACGTCGGCCCAGTCCAGCGCCTTACCCATTTCCCCCGTGTCGAACAACCAGATCACGCAGTAAACCAGGGCCGGATTTGCAAAACGGGCATCGCCGGCAAGATAGGATTCAACTGTCGGCATCCAGCGCGGCAGAAGGACATCGCGTTTAAATTCGATGCGGTCTTCGGTACGCGGCAGGCTGCGAAGTTGTTCAACATCCTTTTCCAGTTCCAGCATTTGCAGGTGGAAGCTTACCGGCGACGATGTCAGGGCTTCGCGTTTATCCAGCGCTTTTGCAGTTTTAATGCGTGCACGGTGTCGCTGACACGGGGACATTGCCATTTTTATTCACCCCCGCCCTGTTCTGGGGCTTCCTGTACTGGTGCGTCAGTTGCCAGGGTGATTTTGTCGTAGGCGGCGTAAAGCTCGTCATGTTCGACGGCGTACCCTTCCATGCGCAGATAGTTATTCTCAAAGCGCTTGCGGTCGTCGACCCATTCCGCCTTGCGCTTGCGGGTTCCCTGCTGGGTGTAGATATGCAGGTTGTCCAGCGTGGTAACAATCAGACGACCTTCCGGCATAAACGGCGGGGTGTACACGGTGCGGCCAGCGATCTGGCGGCCAATCAACTGCGCCGCAACTTTCTCGGTCGGGCGGTCAATTTTGTTCATCAGCGTGGTGACGTCTGCGCCGATAAGATCGGCGGATGCCAGCACAACCAGACGCGGGTCATTGCGGAACGGTTCATAAATACAGGTATGAACGAGGTCGGTTACAGCCGCATCCAGCCCCATGAAATCAGCATTCGCGCCGCCGATAGTGACGTCACCGGTGATGATTTGCTCTGGGGTACGCTCCTGGACAATTTTATGCCAGCCGATGTTGACGTCTTCGCCGTTCGGGTTCGCGTCCGGGTCGGTGTTCTCTGCTGCGCTTGTACCGTTAAACGCGACGCGCAGCATATCCAGCGCAAATGATTCATTGCTGAATGCCTGGATGCGCTGGAAGAATTCTTCCTCGCTGCCAGCATTGGCCCAGACAACCAGCAGGGAGTAAGGCAGGTACGAACCGGAATCTGTTTCAACCAGCTTGTATTCATTACCGCCAACGCCCAGCGCACGCGAGAAGCGCCCGTCCTTTTTACGCCCGGTGTAAATACCTTTTTTACCGGTAGTCACTACCTGCCCGGTGATTTGATCCACGTCCAGGACGTTAGGCAGCAGGCGCAGGAATTCAGAACTTTCCAGCAGCGCATTACGCAGCTGGGTTTCTTTCGGGTTTGTCAGCGAGAAGTATCGAGACGTGTCCACCTGGCCGTTAGCTTTCGCCAGGCCTGCGGCAAACTTGCGCAACATCTGCTCTGCTTTTGGGGTTAATTGCATTTTGTTTTATCCCTGGAAAGAAAATTGATTAAAGAAATTCAAACGGCTTATTACTGCCGCCTGGCGCATTGCCAGGTCGCTGCGTGCCGTTGCTTTCCATCGCGGACAGTTTGGTCATAAGCGCGGTCAGCTGCGCGGTGAGGTCAGCATTCTGATTGCCACCGGTCGGGCGACGTGCCGAAAACTCACGGCGACGGCTGCGGCGCGGGCGCTTGGAAGGGGTGACGTTGAACGCTTTCATTGCTTTAGCCAGGTTGGCTTTTGCCGCGCTGAACTCTGCCGCTTTGACTTCGTCTTCCGGGTTCTCTGCGACATCCTGCGCCAGTTCTGCAACTTCGGCGGCAGCGTCGGCGATCTCGTCGGCGATGTCTGCCACTTCCTCGGCGGCCTGCTCTGGCGTATCGACGTTATCAGCGTCACCGCTGGCAGCGTCTTTGCCGCTTTTGACTAAATCCAGCAGTTGCTGGATGAGGGCTTTTAACTCTTCCATTTTCTGTTCCTCGCCCTCATTGGGCTTGTCGGTGTTAGGTTCTGGTGTTGGCGTAAAATCTTTACGAGTCGAAAATAATTTCGACCAGAAAGAATCTTTTTTTTCTGGCTTGCTGGTCTGCAAGTTTCCCAGGCTGAACGTTTCCAGGCTTCCGCGTTCTGCGTCCTTTTCTTCTCCAGCCAAAACAAATTTAAGTTTTTCAGTTCCCAGGCTTGCCGGAATATCCGTCACAGCCAGCCCGAAAAGATATTCCCGTCCGCTGCCTGCAAAATCAGTGACAAATTCGGCAGATGTAAACAGCTTTTGCCCCATGCGGTTGGCATCAATTAAGAACTGGTTAGGGATTAACTGGGCATATAATTTGGTGACGTCACCTTCCGTCTCAACTTTCAGCGCATCCACTTCGCCCAGGTTGCAGGTAAATTCACGCTCGCCAATATCGTATTGCGGATGATGCGGCCAAATCATTGCCGTGTAGGTTTTGCGGGAATAGGTTTCCGCAGCGTCAATTAACCATTGCGCTTCAATGGTGCGACCGTCCACGGCCTGCCCTGATGTGGCAATGCATAACCAATCAGTTCGGTAACTGGGTTGCGTCATAACTGACCTTTAATAATGAAATGAATAATACAATTCGTTTGTGATGGTCAGTATTGCCAATTAAATAAAACGGCGCGACAACTTAATTTCTTATGTCTTCGGTTATAAGTGGTTAGCCACCTTTTACCGATATTTAATTATCAAACGGGTTAAATATTCCCGTCATAATACCCTCATGGCTAAATACTCCGATGAATTAAAAGAAGCGGCCCGCACGCTATACATTAAAAGCTGGACGCCGAAAGATATTGCGCAGGAATTGAATATTCCACCGCGTACCATTTACCACTGGGCTGACGTCGGGGAGTGGGCATCACTGCTGCCTGTCGAATCAGTGGAAAATGTCATCGCCCGCCGCATTGACCAGCTCTCCCGCCGCGAGAAAAAAACGGCGCTGGAACTGGAAGAACTACGCGATCTGATTGCCCATCACGTCAAACTTATGGCGCAGCGAAACAAGCACGCCGAAAAGCTGGCCGAAATTCAGGCCAAAAAAGCATCCTATGACGGGGAGGGCTATTGCCTCAGCAGTGCAGGCGGGGAACCTGGGGAACGGGAAGGAAAGCGCCGGTATAAGAAAAACGACGTTTCCGGCCTGACGCCTGAAATGCTTGACACCTGGGCGCGGGAACATCTTTTCGAATACCAGCTACATTGCCGCGAGCATAAAGGCGAAGACTGGCGCTTTATCCTTAAAAGCCGTCAGGTCGGCATGACCTACTATTTTGCATGGGAAGCATTTGAAGATGCCGTCATAAGCGGCGACAACCAGGTGTTTTTCTCAGCATCCCGCGCACAGTCGGAAATCTTCCGCGAATACATCGTCCAGATTGCACAAAACCATTTCGGTATCACGCTGACCGGCAAAAATATCCGCCTCAGCAACGGCGCAATCCTGCGCTTTCTGTCCACAAACGCCAGCACCGCGCAGGGCTTTAACGGCCACCTTTATGGTGATGAAGTCTTCTGGATCCCGAAATTCACGCGCCTGCACGAAGTTGCCAGCGCAATGGCGACGCATAACAAATACAGAACGACCTACTTTTCAACGCCCAGCGCGAAGACGCACCAGGCCTACCCGGTATGGACCGGCGACGAATGGCGTGGTGATGATGCGAAACGCAAAGGAATTCAGTTCCCCAAAGAAAGCGCCATGCGCCAGGGCATCATCTGCCCGGATGGGATCTGGCGCTACATCATCACGATGGAAGACGCCATCAAAGGCGGGCTGGGTGCGCTTGTCGATATTGAGCGGCTCCGCAACAAGTACAACCCGACCGCGTTCGCCATGCTCTACATGTGCCAGTTCGTTGACAGCAAAGACGCGGTCTTCAAATTCTCGACGCTGGTCGGCTGCGAAGTGGACCGGGCAACCTGGGGCGACTATGACCCGACCGCCGCGCGGCCATTCGGTAACCGCGAAGTGTGGGCGGGCTTCGACCCGTCGCGCTCCGGCGACAACTCCACTTTTGTGATAATTGCGCCACCCATTCACGACGGTGAACGCTTCCGCGTGCTGGCCTGCTGGCAATGGCAGGGCTTTAACTTTAGCTGGCAGGCAGACCAGATACGTCAGCTTATGCGCCGCTTTAATATCACCTACATCGGGATCGACACAACCGGCATCGGGAAAGGGGTGTATGACCTGGTCAGCAAGTTTGCCCCACGCGAGGCCAACGCCATTCTATACAGCGTTGAAAGTAAAAACCGCCTGGTAATGAAGATGATCGACGTTGTGGAACGTAAGCGCATCGAATGGGCGAAAGACGCCATAGACGAAACCAACAAAGAGCGCGTCGAAATTCCGGCGTCGTTTATGGCTATCCGGCGCACCACAACTAACAGCGGCAACGCGTTAACGTTCGTTGCTGAACGTTCCGACGCAACCGGCCACGCGGATGTTTTCTTCGCTATCTCGCACGCCGTAATAAACGAACCTATCGATCACGAATTTGACCGCCCATCGACCTGGGCTTTTGGGAAAGCAGCATGACGACTAAGAAACAGCGTAAAGCGAAAAAATTCAGGGCTGCAACCGGCAGCAACGTTGAAACGTTCACGCCAGGGCGCGGCAGCGTGATCACCTTTGGCGAACCAGAACCCATCCTTACGACCGGCACCGATTATCACAATATCTGGTACGACAACGAGGCAGATCACTGGCGACTCCCGATTAACCGGCTGGCGCTGTCACAGTTGCCGAACCTTAACGGCCAGCATGGGGGCGTATTGTATGCGCGGCGCAATATGGTTGCCGGTGGCTATATCGGCGGCGGCCTGACGCCTGACCAGGTCGAACAGGCGGTCTTTGATTATCTGCTGTTTGGCGACGTTGCTATCCTGAAAATTCGTAATGTATTCGGGGAGGTGATCGACCTGCTGCCTCTGCCGTCGCTTTATCTGCGATGCCGGAAGGACGGAACGTTCGCCATTCTCCAGGAGGGGCCAGCGCTGATTTATGACCCGCAGGACATCGTCTTTTTCAAAATGTATGACCCACGCCAGCAGGTTTATGGCCTGCCGGATTACATCGGCGGGATCCATTCAGTTTTACTTAACAGCGAAGCGACCATCTTCCGCCGCCGCTACTACAACAACGGGGCACATATGGGCTTTATTCTTTATACCAGCGACCCAAATTTAACGCTGGAAATGGAAAACGAAATCAAAGACAAGATTGCGCAGTCCAAAGGGCTGGGCAACTTCCGCAACATGTTTATCAACATCCCGAAAGGCGACCCGGACGGGGTCAAAATCCTGCCAGTGGGTGAAGTCAGCGCAAAGGATGAATTCCAGAACATCAAAGGGATCACCGCGCAGGACATCTTTACCGCTCACCGCTTCCCCGCAGGGCTGGCGGGCATCATTCCGACGAACGGCGCGGTAATGGGTAACCCTGAAACTGCCCGCACGACCTACCGGAAAGACGAGGTTATCCCGTTACAGCGTAAATTTATGAATGGTGTTAACAATGACCCGGAAATCCCGCCGCGCTTACATCTTAATTTTGACGTTGAATTGCCGGTAATTACCGTCGATAAGGGCGAAAAATGAGCGCAATTAGTTTAAAATCATCCCCATTGTTAGCAATGGCGTGCGGGATGGTGAACATGCGAGTTTTTAAAATTAAATGCCCTGAATGCGGCCAACCGGCCATCATTCGTAAATCTGACTGGAAAGATAAAAAACTGGCGGATTTATACTGCGCTTGCACCGAAGTTGAATGCGGTCATACGTTTGTGTTTAACGCCTCGTTTTCTCACACTCTCAGCCCCAGCGGGCTGACAGGTAACAAGCTGGTCAAATTCCTGATTGACCGGCTCAAGCCCGAAGAACGTCAGTTCGCACTGGACCTGCTCAACGGCCAGACCGCATAAAAGAAGCCCGCATCAAAGCGGGCTTTTTTTATTTGCTATTGCCATTAATCACCACCCTGAACCTAAGACCCAGCATTGACGGCTTTCCAACACCAACACCTCCCTTACACCAGACATCTATTACTTTTTCTGCGACGACCTTAATTGACGATTTTTCCCAGCGCCAGCCAGTAACAACACCCGCGACCGTGTTTCTGCTGTTATTCACACGAATTTTCACTTTCACTTTACCCCTCCTTTAAAAAGACGCGGACTCTTTGCCGCCCGCACCCGCAGAATCACGCCGACCACAGCAACCAGTTGCAGCGGCCAGCGTGATTTACTTAGTCTTTTGATTGCTGAACCTCAGCAGCGGCCAGCATCTTTTTGTATTCACCAACTGGATCGAACCGCAACCGTGTTACATCAACGCCGTGGTTATCCCTTAGCCGTTCCCACAATTTGTTTACCGTGCTGGACTCGTCATATTGCTGACGCGTGATTAACTCGCCGTCTGAACTGGCGCGATAAAACACTCCGTTAATTTCCAGTCGGCTGCCTTTCAGCAGCGAAATTGCCTGCGCTTCAGAAATATCCAGCGCATGAAGGGCGGCATCAGCCAGCAATTTGCTAACCGCTGGCGCAAGAGCGGCCCGTCTGGCGCTTTCCTCAGCCGATTTTGAGTTGATTTTCTCCACTGCGGCCCGCCAGGCGACATCCAGTTCACTGCCTGGGTCATACGGTGAATCTGTTTTAACCCGTCTGACTGGCGTTTCCCGTAACCGGCGAACCAGCTTGCGCCGCGTGGCCGCATCCATATTTTCAAAATCGACCATTTCTTCCTCTGAATCGTCTGTCACATCCTCCACGTCAGGCGCAAAATCGGCGATTTTTTCGTCTTCCGTAGAGTTATTGACAGAACTCCAAGCGTCGCCGGGTGGCGACGGCAAAACGTCAACCCCCAAACCGGGGCCGGTTTTGGCTTCGGTGACGGGTTTAGATTTAGCTCGAATTGTCCACTTAACCAGACGTGTGCAAATGCGGGAGTCTTCCCCCAAGCGCGGCGACCAGACGCCGAAGACCTTGTCGGAGATCTCACAGTAAGCATTCATTTCTTCGGCGGGCTGATAGGCCAGGCGGACGACATAATCTTCACGCGGGATCAGGACACCGCCCTGGCGCAAAATGTATGTGGCGAAACAACCCACATCGGCAGCGGCGCAGACCGCATCCATTTCGGGATCGGCCAGCATTGCCGCGCCACGTTTGAAGGTATTTGCAATTTTGCGCTGGTTGGTTAGCTGGTTGCTCAGTTTGCGCAGTTCGCGATAAACGGACACAGGCGGCTGGCCCAGCGGCTGAAACTGACGGATGCGGTGAAGCGATGCCCACGCCATTGCATATTTAGCCGTTTCATTCAGCGGCTTGCCCGTCTCGTCGTCCAGCTCACCGGCCAGCGCGTGGCCGTCGATATTTTTGGAAATATATTTCGCGATATAGGCCGTTGCTGACCCTTTACGCGGGTCCATTTTTTTGGACTTGAAGCGAGCGCCGGTATTGCGGCCCAGTTCGGCGCGGTCTTCTTTGGTGAAGTATTCGCGCAATATTGCGACCGTGGCTTTTACTTCCGCCTGCGGCATGAATAACAGGGCGTGCCAGTGTGGCGTCCCGTCGTGGTGTGGCTCTGCGACACGGAAGCCATAGGGACGTAAATCTTCACGCTTCAGTTTGGCGTTTGCGCGGTTCCAGACGCGGCATAAATACCGCTGTGCCTGGGCAACGGTGGTGTGATTCCACTTGCCGTTATGGTGACCGGATTCGACATTGCTGTGATATTTGGACGGACAAGTGATGGTCAGGAAGATGCCCACATCGCCGCGCTGTTGTGCGACAAGCTCTACGCCAGCCATACGCGCCATTAGCTCATGGCGGCGAATCGCCGGATTGGACGTGGACTTGTTAATCATATCTTCAAGCGATGAAACGTTGCCGTCTTCGTCGACAAGCTCATGACTCTTGAAAAATTCGCGGTTCTTCCGGCGCTGTTCCTGCCACTCAACCAGGCTTGAAGCGCTTACATAGGCGTGGGCCTTGCGATGAACTGCGCCGATTGCACGCAACTGGTTTTCGCGCCAGTCACAGCGCAGGCGCCAGATTTTGCGACCCCACCAGTCCGGCGAGCACATACGCAGAATGGCAGTAAAGATCCGCTCACGCTCCCACGGCGCCGTCCATGCTGGCGGCACAACGCGCAAGGCCAGCATTTCGCGGCCCAGGTGGCAATAAATCCAGTCCAGTTCCTCAACGCTCATGCCCTCGGCGGTCAGGCCCAAAGCAGCGCATTCGGTTTCAAGCATTTCAGCCAGACGGTTGGCAATTTCATGCGCGGCGCTTAATGCTTCCCGCTTTGTGAAATCGGCCAGGCGTTGCCAGCGTCCATGCCAGTAGGCGGCCAGTTCGCTGTTAACGCTGGTCGAAACGCCTTGCTTGCTGCGCACGACATCAAGACGCAGTAATGATTTTTTCACGGTCCCCATAAGAAAATCATTAATGTGTCGGGCTTCGCGGTTGGTGCGTAACCAGTCGATTTTTTTGCGCCAGACTTCGCGGATAAAGAACGGCTCAGATAACAAACGGGCTTCCACACCTTCCGGCGTGTTAGCCCATGCGGCTGCGGTGGCCTTTGCGGCGGCCATATCTTTTCTGACGATTTCTTGATGCACGGAAAGCGGCAAGCCGTGCGGCTCGTATTTGTCCAGCGCATGGATCAGCGCTTCACGGTTGCGGACCTCTGCCGGGTTATAACCGGCGCGTTTGATAAGCCGGTCAATATGCTTTTCGACGGCAGGGTGATGCGTAACCGCCCCGGCAAGCGGGGCGAGTTTTGCAGATTCAGAACTAAATGCCCCGATAGCGGGGCGGGGCTTGTTCCAGTAGAACTCAATCATGCGCTTTGCCCAGCAGGTCAAGGCGTGCGTAGAACTCCTTACGGCTTCGCGGCTTGCTAGTAAACGCATCCACCATAAATCTTAAATGGCGCATATTCCGAAACTTGGGGCGAACCTGTAAGCGATATTCGACTAAATCCCCATTCAGGCGGGCTAATGAAGCGTATGCATACCAGCGATTCCCGATCCACACTTCAAAAACATTGCCTTTAAATGCAAATGTAGCCACACAATCGCTAACAGATAACAATTCCCCAGCTTTCAAAATACGTTCAAGCTGGTGATCCCAGTGCGCATTGAATGGGTGGTTGTAACCAAACAGGCAAGCGCGGCAAACATGAAAGAAATAATCTTTAAATACTGACCATTTCATCCCCATCAGAGCACCTCCACACCTTTGGCTAAATCAACTCCAAACCAAACAGCGTGCGGGGAATCTTTCGGGGATTTGAGAACGCCGATTACCTCGCTGGCAGATCCCCTTGCATCTGCTTTCGCGCTCACGGAACGGTTAACGCTAATTTCCTGAAAGTTGAAACCGCGGTAGATCTCACGCGTTGCTGTGGTGTCGCTATTGGATAGGATCACTGGCGAACCGTAGACGCGATTTGCTTCCAGCAAGGTGGCAGCTAACTGGCGGTGTTGTTTCTCACCAAAGGGGGCGGTGTGATACTGGGTGAAATTGGCGGTTTCGCTTACTGGCAGGTACGGCGGATCGCAGTAGATAACGGCGTCGCTGCCAATCATGATTTTTAATGTGCTCTGGTAGTCACAACAAACGAAAATGGCTTTCGTGTCGTTGGCCTTTTCAGAGAACAAACGGATCTGTTCTTCCGGGAAGTAAGGCGGGGTTTTGTGCGTTCCAAACGGAACGTTATATCCGCCCTGGCGGTTGTAGCGCACAACGCCGTTATATCCGTGACGGTTCAGGTAAAGGAATTGCGCTGCGCGAAGAATTTTTCCCGTGTCCGGGCCGTTTTCGAAAACTTCACGCGAAGAAAGATTATCTTTGGCACGTGCGTTGAAATCATCACGGACCCACAGATAACCGTCCTTGTCACCGTACACTTTAAACAACGGACGAGCGGCGTTGATAACTGCATCCGGCCAGCGCGTTATCTGGCGGTAAAGGTTTATCAAATCGGGATTAATATCACCCAGGATATAGCGGCGATATTCAGTATTGAGGAAAACAGAAGCACCGCCGACGAACGGCTCAACTAGGCAATCCGCCTTAGGCAGTACCGGCAGCAGATCGGGAATTACACGGCTTTTACCACCAGGCCATTTCACAAGCGAACGAATCATTTTACTTTCTCCAGGGTGCAAGAAGCCCGACGCGTTAGCGCCTGTTTCTTTTTTGTGGTCAGTTATTTGTTAATTGGTTGGTTTGTCTGGCTCTGGCGGCTTATCGCGTAGCGCCTGCATTTCAGCGCGGGGCGCGGCGTAGTCCTCAAATTCCCACGGCATTGACGCGGCGAACTCCGAAAGGCGCTTAATCCCCATCATCAGGCAGGTTTGTTCCGCTTCGGTCAGATCTGCAAAGGCTAAATTCAGGTGGCTGCGGGTCAGCTGTGGTAACCCCACTACGCGGCTGGCCGCATCATTCGCCAGGATGAAAACCACTTTTTTGCGAGTTTCATCCAGGCGATTGAAACGGGTTGCCGTATCGTTCACGCGGTTGGCATTCAAACTGGCTTGCAGTCGGGCGCGTTGTTCCAGAAAACTGCGGCGCCCTGGTTGCTGTCCTGCTTTATCCATGAACATATCCACCTCACCAGAACTAAGCGAAGATGCCCATCAGGCGGGCGAACCAGCGACGTTTATTGCGCGGGCGTGTCATGAAGGGCAAGCGGCAATGTTTAATGAACTGCACGTCCGCGGCCTTTGGCTGAAAGAAACGACCGTCCGGGGTTTCAATCCAGCCGCGGGTGTGGGCGCGGTGTGTTACCTGCTGGCTTTTGGTTAACAGGCTTGCGAAAGAAGGGCTTGTCGTCAGCGTAGTCATGATTAACCTCTTTTCCGTTAGCAGGCGCGTTGAAGTGAAAAGGAATTTCGGCGGGTGCGCTTATGAGTTTGAAGCGTTTTGCCTGTTATCTGACGATAGGTTTTGTTGTCTCGCATCAGGCGATCAATATAGTGCCTTTCCTCTGGGGTAATCAGTGCGCGGCAATGCGCAACGGCGGCCCAGTACTCTTGAAGCATGATGAAACGCTTAGGGCGTTTAGAACCCGGCATCCCTTCGCGGTGTACTGGTAATTGAGCGCGATCCATCAGGTTACGAACGCTCTTTAACGTGCGGCCCGTAAGATAAGCGAATTCAGCAGGAGTAACGAAAGTCTGCCCTTGAAGTTCTTCGGTTTGCATATCTCGAATTGATGCAGCTTGAGATTCAGTCATTTTGCACGTGCGTGCAATACGGGCATTATCCAAGGGATTCTGACGTAAATTCTGAGATCCCGGATTTAATTCGATTTCTCGCATTTCTCTCATTTGATAAACTCCATTGCTTGAGGCTTGTTGAGGCATCTTTCGCCCATTAAAGCCTTTCGTGTCATAAGTGGCGTATGCCGCTTGTGAGTGTCAATTCACGCATACAATGAGAGATCTGACATATCATGTCAATACCGCAGCATGAAAAACTACAGTTAATCCGTGACTCTGAACGACTCAAATCAAAAGAAGTAGCTGATTTGATTGGAGTAAATTACGGGACTTATAACGGTTATGAGTTGGGCAAAGCAAAAATGTCTTTAGAGGCAGCAATAAAGCTTTTCGGCCACCCACGTTTTCATAAGTATCAAGACTGGTTTATGTACGACCGCACAGACGAAAGCCGGGGCCAAATCGCACCGGCTCTCGCACACTCTGGGCATACTGCAACAACCTCGCAGCACTCAGACCAAAAGACTGGTTAACAATTTACGCATGTTATTTGTGTGATAAATGTACCGTTACAACTTGTCATACCAGTATGCAAAAGGATCACACAAAGAAACGCATTACCATTGGAGGGCTTCAATATGTCAGTTAAGAAGCTTGAAGATGGACGCTATGAAGTGGATGTAAGACCGCGCGGGCGCGATGGAAAACGCATTCGGCGGAAGTTCGACAGAAAGGCAGATGCCCACGCATTTGAACGCAGTATCATTGCCAAATTTCAGAACCATGATTATCTGAACAAACCGGCAGATAAACGAAAACTAAGCGAGTTTATTGCGCTCTGGTGGCAGTTAATCGGACGAAACAAAAACTATGCGAACCGCAGACTAAGCGCGGCTAATTGTATCTGCCTAGATATGGGTGACCCCATGCTTTACCAGCTTGATGCGCGATGCATTATTGATTATCGGGCATACCGGCTGGAGCAGGGGATCAAGGCTTCAACGATAAATCATGACCTTTTCGCTCTGAGTGGGATCTTTAAATCAATGGCGGAAATTGACGAGTTTCACGGAGAAAACCCTGTGACCTCAGTTGCTGCCTTGAAAGAACCTAAAACCGAAATGTCATACCTCACTCAAGGCGAAGTCGACCGGCTGTTGTCGCTCTGTTCCGGTGATTACTACCGGATTGCGATCTTACTGCTTGCTACCGGTGCGCGGTGGGGAGAGGCATACAATCTGAAAGCGGAAAATATTGTCGGTAACAGAGTTATGTTTACCCTGACAAAAAACGGTGAAAGGCGCGTTGTTCCGATATCGGATGATATCGCTAGGATAATTAAACATAGGGAATCAGGGCGGCTTTTCCGGGTCAGTTACAAGACATTCCGCTTGAGGATGAAAGAGGCAAAGCCTAACTTGCCAGATGGACAGGCGGCCCATGCTTTGCGGCATACGTTCGCAACGCACTTCATGATGAAGGGGGGCAACATAATTGCCTTACAGCGAATTTTGGGCCATGCGGATATTTCGCAAACGATGGTTTACGCACACTTCGCACCAGACTATTTGCTGGACGCAGTGAGCTATAATCCTCTCAGTGGAATGTCCACATTGTGTCCACACTCTGGAGGCAATGAGGGGGTTTTAAAGGCAAGTTAAGTCTTTAAAATATTGATTCGGCGCAGTACCTTACAGGGCTGCGCCTTTCAGAATCCCACCATCAAGGGGAAGGTCAAGGGGGAAATGTGAATATCAGTGATGTGGCAAAAAAAACCGGTTTAACCAGCAAAGCGATTCGCTTTTATGAAGAGAAAGGGCTGGTCACGCCGCCGCTGCGCAGCGAAAACGGATACCGCAGCTATACCCAACGGCATCTTGATGAACTGACGTTGTTGCGTCAGGCCAGACAGGTGGGTTTTAACCTGGAAGAATGTGGCGAGCTGGTTAACCTGTTTAACGATCCGAAGCGCCATAGCGCGGACGTAAAAAGGCGTACGCTGGAAAAAGTGGCCGAAATCGAACGTCACATTGTCGAGCTACAGGACATGCGTAACCAGCTGTTGGGGCTAGCGGCGTCTTGCCCGGGGGATGACAGCGCCGACTGCCCGATTATCGATAACCTTTCAGGCTGCTGCCATCGCAAGACCCATGCTTAACAGGCTTTTACGCGCAGAGTAATCCCTTCTACCGCAGTGACCTCTACCTGCGTACCGGCAGTGAGGTCATCATCGGCGACAACCGGCCACGAACTGTCGCCTACGCGCATGTGTCCGCGCCCGTTAACCAGCGCGGTGTCGAGCGTAAAGCGTTTGCCGACGATCTGTTGCCCACGCTGGTTCAGATGGGCATCAGCTGGCTTTTGCTCCTTCACTCGCCTGCTCAACCAGCGCCACCACAGCCACGCTGCCACAAGCGTCAGCACGGCAAATAAGGCGCCTTGCCACTCCCAGCCAACCGGCAGCAGCCAGACAACAAGCCCGGTAATGACGGCCGCGACCCCACTCCACAGCAGGTAACCGTTGCCGCCTAGCATCTCGGCTGCCAGCAATAAGCCGCCGAGGCTTAGCCAGAAGGCATGCGGATGTGCCACGATCAGCGCGATCATTTCTTACGCTCGTTTCCGCTGTCTTTAATGAGCTCGGCAATACCGCCAATCGCGCCCATCAGGCTGCTGGCATCCAGCGGCATCATCACCACTTTACTGTTATTCGCGGAGCCGATCTCTTTCAGCGCATCCGTGTATTTTTGGGCGACGAAGTAGTTCACGGCCTGGATGTCACCGGCGGCAATCGCCTCTGACACCATCTGCGTCGCACGGGCTTCCGCCTCGGCGGAACGTTCACGCGCTTCTGCCTGTAAGAACGCCGACTGGCGTTCACCTTCCGCTTTCAGGATCTGCGACTGTTTCTCGCCTTCTGCTTTCAGGATCTCAGCCTGTCGTACCCCTTCGGCTTCAAGGATGTAGGCGCGCTTGGTACGCTCGGCTTTCATCTGGGCGTTCATGGAGGAGATGAGTTCTGCAGGCGGACGCACGTCGCGGATCTCTATACGGGTGACTTTGATCCCCCACGGGTTCGTCGCTTCATCGACAATGTGCAGCAGGCGCGTGTTGATGCTGTCGCGCTGGGAAAGCATCTCGTCCAGCTCCATTGAGCCGAGCACGGTACGGATGTTGGTCATGGTCAGGTTGACGATAGCCAGCTCCAGGTTGCTCACCTCGTATGCGGCTTTAGGCGCGTCAATCACCTGAATAAAGCAGACGGCATCAATGGTGACGTTGGCGTTGTCTTTGGAGATGATCTCCTGAGACGGGATATCCAGCACCTGTTCCATCATATTGATCTTACGACCAATTCGATCCATGAAGGGCACAATCAGGCTCAAGCCTGGCTGTAGCGTGTTGGTGTAGCGACCAAAGCGCTCCACGGTCCACTGGTAACCCTGCGGGACAATTTTGACGCCTGCGCCCACGATAACCAGCGCAACGAAGATAAGGACCGGAACAACGATGAGCATAAAAACCTCCTGTTTTGCATGCTGTAGCGAGAAAAACTGTGTATTTATTGTTCGTAAGTATACGTAAAGTCAGTGATAAAGCCATCGCCCGCCTCGGCAATGGCTTTGGATAAGCCCTGATAGTAATTTTCCAGGCCTAGCGTCTCAATCTGCTGGATCTGCTCGCGGATGGGGGCGCAGAACAGGACTGCGTTACCGGCTTCAACGCGCTTGTTGTTTGGCGGGAGATCCCCTGCAATCGCTTTAAACCAGGTGCGGATACCCTGCTTGAGGTGGTGCGGCGCTTTTGCCAGGTTATCCATTCCCGTCAACACCTGCAGGGTAGGGAATTCATCGGCCATTACGGCGGTTTTCATTCGATCGAAAAACTGATTGAACAGTTCGAACGAGCCCAGGTCGGTCACGCGCGGTTTCGTGGTCTTCCCGTTTTTATTGCCGATTTTACCTGTCGCTGACGGAACCGCATTCACTTTTTCCAGCTCCAGCCCGAATAACAAATTACAGTGCGCACGGCGCTCTTTAAGCGGGTAGGACATCAGTACGTCAATAAACTGGGTTGCCTTCACATCAGCAAGATCGTGGTTGATTAGCCACTGCGTGCGGGAAAATTCAGCCGGAGAGACGAACCAGTCGGGCACTTCGCTAAAGCGTTTTGATTTGCCTTTGCCATCAAATTCCAGGAAGTGTGTTCCGTTGTCGAAGGCAAAATAGCAGTTTTTGAAGCTGCCGATGGTTGTGTTAACAATCAATGCCTTCTTAACAAAGTCGACCACTTCTGCACCAATGACAAAACGTGTGAGTTCCGAAGACTTGATGACTTCCATTAATGTTTCTACATCGGGAACGCCAGGCTTCAGGGAAGGGAACTCATAAAAGATATGTGCCATGCTGCATACTTCCTGTAGTTATAAGAGTGACAATTAGCGAGCAAAAAGTTTAACACTAGCGATAGATTAAGGCTATTCGCACTGGGTAAGTGAAAGGATTATGCTACAGGCACTTCTTATAAAAAGATGTTAACGGAAGCGGAATGAACAACAAAAAAAACCTTTTGCATGTCAGGGATGTCGGATTTCGTGTGGGGAAAAATACGATCCTTCAGCATGTCGACTTTTGTCTTGCACCTGGCGAATTTAAACTTATCACCGGCCCGTCGGGCTGCGGCAAAAGTACGTTACTGAAAATGGTGGCCTCGCTGTTAAGCCCGACGGAGGGACGTATTCTGTTTGAGGGGGAGGATATCGCGACGCTTTCACCGGAGAGCTATCGCCAGCAGGTCTCTTACTGCGTGCAAACGCCTTCGCTGTTCGGCGATACGGTTTACGATAACCTGATCTTCCCGTGGAAAATCCGCAACAAAACGCCGGAGCCCGAACGATTTACCGCCGATTTGACCCGCTTTGGCCTGTCGCCGGAGACGCTAACAAAGTCGATTAACGCGCTTTCTGGCGGTGAAAAACAGCGCGTTTCGCTCATCCGTAACCTGCAGTTCCTGCCGAAGGTGCTGCTGCTGGACGAGATCACCAGCGCGCTGGATGACGCCAACAAACACAATGTGAATGACATCATTCATGGCTACGCCCGTGAGCAAAATATTGCCGTGCTGTGGGTGACGCACGATTCAAACGAGATAACCCATGCGGATGACGTCATTACGCTGCATGCACAGGGGGGAAAAATGCAGGAGGCAAACCGTGGGTGAGCATAATATAACCAACACATCGCTGGCGTTTTCGATGGTGCTGGTCCTGGTGGCCATTGTGGTGAGCTACCGGGAAAAGCTGGGCTTGGAGAAAGACATTCTTTGGAGCATCTGCCGCGCGGTCATTCAGCTCATCATCGTTGGCTACGTGCTGAAGTACATTTTCAACGTTAACCACGCGGTTCTAACGCTGCTGATGGTGCTCTTTATCTGCTTCAACGCGGCGTGGAATGCGCAAAAACGCAGTAAGTATATCGATAAAGCCTTTACCTCGTCGTTTATTGCTATCACTACCGGAACCGCGCTCACGCTTGCTGTCCTGGTGCTCTCCGGTTCAATTGAGTTTACGCCTATGCAGGTTATCCCCATTTCCGGGATGATCGCCGGGAATGCCATGGTAGCCGTGGGGCTGTGTTACAACAATCTGGGGCAGCGTTTTAGCAGTGAACAGCAGCAAATTCAGGAGAAGTTAAGCCTTGGAGCAACGCCAAAAGTGGCCTCGACGCGGCTAATGCGCGAGAGCATTCGCTCGTCGTTGATCCCAACGGTGGATTCGGCGAAAACGGTGGGGTTGGTAAGTTTACCGGGAATGATGTCAGGGCTGATTTTTGCGGGGATCGATCCGGTGAAAGCGATTAAGTATCAGATCATGGTGACCTTTATGCTGCTTTCAACGGCGAGCCTGTCGACCATCATTGCCTGCTACTTAACGTATCGGAAATTCTACAACGCGCGACATCAACTGGTGGTGACGCAGCTAAAAAAAGCGGAATAAGCCGTTTTTGATGGCCCGGTAAGCGCAAGCGCCACCGGGCTTTTTGCATCAGTACAACAGCGCGTAAAGCTGACGGCGGTACTTCGACGCCAGCGCGTCGCCGGTACCCAGCGCGGCCAGGATCTCCTGGAACATCTTACGCGCCTGACCGTCCGCAGCGGCCAGATCGGTTTTCAGGTGGCTGAACAGCAGTTCCAGCGCCTCTTCGTTACGCCCGACCTGATGCAGCTGCAGTGCCAGCTGGCTTGCCAGCGCAGCATCGGCCGGATTATCGGCAACCTGCTGCTGAAGCTGCTGAATTTCAGGGGTGTCCGCCGCCTGCTTGAGCAGATCAATCTGCGCCACCAGACCCTGATAGCGGGTGTCCTGATCCTGCATAGGGATGGTTTTCAGCACGGCTTCGGCGTCTTCTGAACGGTGCAGGGCAATCTGCGTTTCCGCCAGCAGCAGGCCAATCTGGCTACCCTGGTTCGACAGCTGCCATGCGTCTTTCAGCAACGGCAGCGCCTCGTCGTATTTCCCTTCCTGCATTAGCGCCACGGCTTCTTGCGCTTTGAGTTCTTCTTCACGCGGAAGGACTTTATCCAGCAGGGCACGGATCGCCTCTTCCGGCTGCGGCCCCTGGAAACCATCAACAGGCTGACCGTTATGGAACAGATAGACCGTTGGGATCGCGCGCAGACCAAACTGTGATGCCACCATTGGCTCGGCATCACAGTCCAGTTTGGCAAGAATAAACTGGCCGTTGTACTGCGCGGCAAGACGCTCCAGCACGGGCGTCAGTTCAAGGCAATGTTGGCTGCGCTCGGACCAGAAGTAGAACAGCACTGGCTTCGCCATTGACTGTTCAAGGGTCTGTTGCAGGTTAGCTTCAGTAATATTGACGATATTCTGTACGGACATGCGGCATTCTCTTTAATCTGTTTGATGATTACATGGGGGTGAGCGGCGAGGCTTCAACTCAACCCTGTAAAATTTTGTCCATTATCCGGCCCGGCAGCAGGCGTTTTAACCAGCCAACGGCATGGGTTACCAGCGTCACCGGATAGCGTATTTTGGGATTATCACTCTCAAAAGCATGGCGCACTTTGGCGACAACCGCTTCCGGCCCCAGCGTAAAACGTGCGGCAATACCGGGGTTTTCGACCGGCTTATCGGCCTGCGTCTGGTTAACATTATCGGTAAAACGGGTGCGGATCGGGCCGGGCTCAATCAGGCTGACCTTGATGCCGCTGTGGCGCAGCTCCATGCGCAGCGCGTCGGACCAGGCCTCCAGCGCATATTTGCTGGCAGCATAGGCTCCACGGCCTGGAGTAGAAATCAGCCCCATCACGGAAGAGGTCATCACTATGCGACCTTCACCGTGCGGCAGCATGGCAGGGAGCAGGCGCACGGTCAGCTGATGAACGCCAAAGAAGTTGGCAGAAAACTGCTGTTCCAGCTGCTGACGTGAGAGGGTCTCCAGCGGGCCGTAAACGCCGTAGCCGGCATTATTAAACAGGCCGTACAGACGGTTGCCGGTAAGCGCAATCACCTCGTCGGCGGCGCGCTCCACGCTTTCCGGTGAGTCCAGATCCAGTAACACACCGGTCAGTCCCATGCTGCTCATGCGTTCGACATCGTCGGGTTTGCGACAGGCTGCCAGAACCCAAAATCCCTGGCGTTTTAATTCGAGCGCGCTTTCCAGACCAATTCCGCTGGAACATCCTGTAATTAAGACCGATTTTTGCATAACTTTACCTGTCAGGATCTCCTCTTAATCAGGAGTCATGGTTAACTAAAGGAGCCAGCCGCGTTGCCATCCAGTCGGCAATAAACGGCTGTGCATCACGATTGGGGTGTATACCGTCGTCCTGCATCCACTGGGGTTTGAGATAGACCTCTTCCATGAAAAATGGCAGCAGCGGAATATCAAACTCTTTGGCAAGCTTAGGGTAAATCGCGCTAAAGGCCTCATTATACCGACGGCCGTAGTTAGCAGGCAGGTGAATTTGCATCAGCAGCGGTTGTGCGTTGGCTGCCTTAATCTCCTGCAAAATGGTGCGCAAGGTTTGTTCCGTTTGCTGAGGCTGAAAGCCGCGCAAACCATCGTTACCGCCCAGCTCCACCAGTACCCAGCGCGGCTGATGCTGTTTGAGTAAGGCCGGCAGGCGCGACAGCCCCTGCTGCGAGGTATCGCCGCTGATGCTGCCGTTGATGACCGGCGTTTTTGCCTGCCATTTGTCGTTGAGCAACGCGGGCCAGGCCGCGTTGGCCGCCATACGATAGCCTGCGCTCAGGCTGTCACCCAGAACCAGAATTGTGTCCGCTGCCGCCGCGCGGAAAGTCATCAGAATCAAAAACAGGAAGGGCAAATGCCAGCGGAAAACATTGTTGAAGTTCATCGTCTTAAGAAGTCCGTCGGTCAGGGGGAACACGAGCTTTCCATCCTCACCGGAGTTGAACTCGTTGTCAAACGTGCCGAAACCATCGCGCTGATTGGTGAATCCGGTTCCGGTAAGTCCACGCTGCTGGCCATTTTAGCCGGGCTGGACGACGGCAGCAGCGGAGAGGTCAGCCTGGTCGGTCAGCCGCTCCATCAGCTTGACGAAGAGGCGCGGGCCGCGCTGCGTGCCCGGCATATCGGCTTTGTATTTCAATCCTTTATGCTCATTCCTACCCTCAACGCGTTGGAAAATGTCGAGCTGCCGGGGCTTCTGCGGGGAGAGAACACTCGCGAAAGCCGCGATCATGCGAAAGCGTTGCTGGAACAGCTGGGGCTGGGCAAACGACTCGACCATCTTCCGGCTCAGCTGTCCGGCGGCGAACAGCAGCGTGTCGCGCTGGCTCGCGCGTTCAATGGCCGCCCGGAAGTGCTCTTTGCCGATGAGCCGACCGGCAACCTTGACCGTAAAACCGGGGACAAAATTGCCGATCTGCTGTTTTCACTCAATCGCGAGCATGGCACCACGCTGATCCTGGTCACTCACGATCCGCAGCTTGCCGCCCGCTGCGATCGTCGTCTGCGGCTGAACAACGGTATTCTTCAGGAGGACGCATGATTGCCCGCTGGTTCTGGCGCGAGTGGCGCTCGCCCTCGCTGCTGATTGTCTGGCTGGCGCTGAGCCTCGCGGTGGCCTGCGTGCTGGCGCTAGGGAGCGTCAGCGATCGCATGGAAAAAGGCTTAAGTCAGCAAAGCCGGGAATTTATGGCGGGTGACAGGGCGCTGCAAAGCTCGCGCGCGGTTCCGCAAGGCTGGATTGACGAAGCGCGCAAGCAGGGGCTTCAGGTCGGTGAGCAGATAAGCTTTCAGACCATGACGTTCGCTGGCGACACGCCGCAGCTCGCCAGCGTGAAAGCCGTGGATGATATCTACCCCCTGTACGGCGAACTGCAGACGAACCCGCCGGGATTAAAGCCCGCCTCCGGCACGGTGCTGCTGGCCCCGCGACTGATGGCGCTGCTGAACCTGAAAACGGGCGACAGCATTGATGTCGGCGACGCCACGCTAAAGATTGCCGGCGAGGTGGTGCAGGAACCTGACTCTGGCTTTAACCCCTTCCAGCTTGCGCCGCGGTTACTGATGAACACCGCGGACGTGGCGAAAACCAACGCCGTGCAGCCGGGGAGCCGCGTGACCTGGCGCTACAAGTTTGGCGGTACGGCTGCCCAGCTTGACGCCTATGAAAAATGGCTTCTGCCGCAGTTGAAACCCGAACACCGCTGGTATGGGCTGGAGCAGGATGAGGGTGCGCTCGGCAAATCGCTTGAGCGGTCTCAGCAGTTCCTGCTGCTTTCTGCGCTGTTAACGTTGCTGCTGGCCGTGGCGGCAGTCGCCGTGGCGATGGGGCATTACTGCCGGAGCCGTTACGATCTGGTGGCGATCCTCAAAACCCTCGGCGCGGGGAGGGTGCAACTGCGTAATCTGATTGTCGGTCAGTGGCTAATGGTGCTGGCGCTGTCGGCCATGACGGGCGGAGCAATGGGGCTGCTGTTTGAAACGCTGCTGATGGTGCTGCTCAAACCGGTGCTGCCTGCCGAACTGCCGCCTGCCAGCTTCTGGCCGTGGCTGTGGGCGATAGGCGCAATGACGGTGATATCGCTGCTGGTGGGGTTACGTCCGTATCGTCTGTTGCTGGCAACGCAGCCGCTGCGCGTGCTGCGCCGCGATGTGGTGGCTAACGTCTGGCCGCTGAAATTTTACCTGCCGGTCATTGTTGCGGTGACCGTTGGTCTGCTGGCCTGGCTGATGGGCGGCAGCACGTTGCTGTGGGCCGTGCTGGCGGGGGCGGTCGTTCTGGCGATGCTGTGCGGCGTGCTGGGCTGGCTGTTGCTCAACATTCTGAGAAAGATAACGGTTAAATCGCTGCCCGTCCGGCTGGCGGTCAATCGCTTACTCCATCAGCCGTGGTCAACGCTGAGCCAGCTTTCCGCATTTTCGCTGTCATTTATGCTGCTGGCGCTTCTGCTGGTGCTGCGCGGGGATCTGCTGGACCGCTGGCAGAAGCAGCTTCCGCCAGAAAGCCCCAACTACTTCTTGATCAATATTGCTCCAGAGCAGGTGACGCCGCTGAAGGGCTTCCTCTCCGAGCACCAGATTGTGCCAGAGTCATTCTACCCCATCGTGCGGGCGCGTCTGACCCAGATCAACGGTCAGTCAACGGAGGGCAATAAAGACGAATCGCTGAACCGCGAACTGAACCTGACATGGCAGGAAAAACGCCCCGATCATAATCCGATTACCGCCGGAACCTGGCCGCCGAAAGCGGGAGAGGTGTCGATGGAAGAGGGGCTGGCGAAGCGCCTGAACGTCGGATTAGGAGACAGCGTCACCTTTACCGGTGATACCCAGGACTTCAGCGCTAAAGTGACCAGCCTGCGAAAAGTGGACTGGGAAAGCCTGCGGCCAAACTTCTTCTTTATCTTCCCGGCTGGGGCGCTGGACGGGCAGCCGCAGAGCTGGCTCACCAGCTTCCGCTGGGAAAACGGCAACGGGATGTTGACCCAGCTTAACCGGGAGTTTCCGACGGTCAGCCTGCTGGATATCGGCGCGATCCTGAAGCAGGTCGGGCAGGTGCTGGAGCAGGTGAGTCGAGCTCTGGAGGTGATGGTCGTGCTGGTCACGCTCTGTGGCGTTCTGCTGCTGCTGGCTCAGGTGCAGGTCGGTATGCGTCAGCGTCATCAGGAGCTGGTGGTCTACCGCACGCTGGGCGCAAGCAAGCGTCTGCTGCGCGCCACGCTCTGGAGTGAATTTGCCCTGCTGGGGCTGGTGGCCGGCCTGGTAGCCGCGATAGGGGCCGAGACCGCGCTGGCGGTACTGCAGACCAAGGTCTTCGACTTCCCGTGGGAGCCGGACTGGCGACTGTGGTTCACGCTGCCGATTTGCGGCGCGATTCTGCTCTCCCTTTGCGGAGGCTGGCTCGGTACGCGGCTGTTGAAGGGGAAAGCGTTGTTCCGCCAGTTCATGAGTTAGTTTACATTCGTGATGATTACGCACCGGTTTATCTGCTGGTGCATCATCACGTAGTAGCACAAATCGATAATACCCACTCTTTTAGTAGCACAAAACATTAAAAACCCGCCACCACAGCCAGATTATTTCCAGTTAATATTCTCCTGCTAAATATTTAGCAGCGTGTCTATCAAGGAAAAAGAATGACTATAAAAAAAACAGCGCTGGCGGCAACGATCGGCGCAGCAGTGGCATTGATGTCTTTCGCAACGCAAGCGGAAATTACTGTTCTGAAACAAGATCCTCAGGCGGGCGATCCGCTAAGCCGTCTTAATTTCACCGTTGGCGGCAGCATTCGTCCTCAGTTCAACATGATGACGGGCGATGGCGATAAAGGTTCTTACAAGCGTAACGGCTTCGACGGCGGCACCCGCTTCCGTTTCGCCGCGGATTACTACCTGTTTGATGACATTAGCTGGATAAGCTACTACGAGCTGGGTGTGAACATTCCTGCGCTGTTCGACTGGGATAACCACTACGCAGAAGGGGCGAACAACACGTCCCGCCGTATGCTTTACACCGGTCTGAAGAGCGACACTTGGGGTACGCTGACCTTCGGTCAACAGAATAGCGTTTACTACGATGTGGTTGGCGCGAAAACTGATATCTGGGACTACGACATGATTGGTCAGGCACCGGGTAACGGTATTAACGGTGACTACGACGGTTCTTATCGTTCACGCAAGATGCTGAAATATAAGAAAACCGTAGGCGATGCAGATATCTATGTCTCTTACCTGTTTGAGGATGGTGAATACCTGCCGGGCAACGGTCTGCGCTACAAGCGTAAAGGCGGCGGCTCGCTGGGCGTGGATTATCACCTGACCGACGACCTGTCCTGGGGGACCGCGTGGAACTACACCCGCGCAGAAATGCGTAACCCGGGCAACGGCGATAACAAAACCTACGACCAGAACATCCTCGGTACGGCGCTGAGCTGGACGCCGGATAACTGGACCTTCTCAGCTGGCGGCGGCTGGTATCAGAACTTCATGACCACCAAAAAAGTCTCCGTTAACGACTACTTTGCCGGTGATGCGTGGGGTATTGAATACTTCGCAGGGTACAAATTCCCGGTTGATCAGTATGCGGTTAAATCTATCCAGCCTTACTTCATGGGCGACCGCATCCAGTACGTGAATGGCCGCAACTACCAGCGCATCGATAACGGCGTGGGTATCAGCTTCCAGTTGGATTATGGTTTCCGCGTGGATTACGAACACGTGTTCACCTCCAGCACCGACGATCTGGGCGATATGAACCTGGTGCGTCTGCGTTACGATTTCTAATCCTTACCCTGTCCCCTCTTCCTGAAAGGGAAAGGGGACAGTCCCGCCGGCTGTTAGCGAGTGAGCCAGCCTGCGGTTTCTTCAAAGGTTCCGCGAAACACAATCTTCTCCGCTTTTTTCTCCAGCTGATAGCCATACATCGGGTCGTAATAGTCCTTCAGCAGGGGGGCGAGCCAGCTAAAGTGCGCGTCGGTGCTGCCGGAACGCTGCTGCTCCAGAAGTGCGCTGTCTAATAACGCGGTAAATTCAGCATAGCGCTGTAACCCCAGACGGCGGCGAATCGCGAACAGGCCGTGATGCAGATACTCGCTGTACTCTTTCCAGCCCGCGTCTTCGCCATAGGCGGCAGAAAAATCCGCCCACATATGGTCAAAATACTCTTCGCGCAGCCGCTCAAGGCGAACATCAAACGGATCTTCCACGACGGCGATCGGGGCCTGCACCATGCGATCGCGCAGGCACTCCGGCAGGTGGTTCGATCCGATCATCCGGCCTTCATCTTCCAGCACCCAGCGCGCGGCGTCTTTTTTTAATAGCGCAACGGCAAGCTGGTTTTCGAAACTCGCCTGCGAAAGCTGCGGGGTGAGCGTCCGCCCGAACGAAGAACCGCGATGGTGCGCCAGCCCTTCCAGATCCACGCCCTGCGCGTGCTGTTTCACCAGCAACGTTTTACCGCTCCCGGTGCAGCCGCCAATCAACACCATCGGTTTTTGTACCTGCGCTGCGGTAGCCTGAATGGCGGCCTGACGCAGCATTTTATAGCCGCCTTTTATCAGCGGGTAATCTACGCCGGCCTCTTTCAGCCAGGCCTGCGCAATATGCGAACGCTGGCCGCCGCGCGCGCAGCAGAGATAGCCACCGGGGTGGGCGAGGCTTGCTTCGCGCCAGGCATTGATGCGCGCGTCACGGATGTCGCCCTTGACCAGACTATGACCAAGCGCAAGTGCGGCATCCGGCCCATGGCGTTTATAGCAGGTGCCTACGGCGGCGCGTTCGTCATCGTTCATTAAAGGCAGGTTGATTGCCGCAGGCATCGCACCCTGTGCAAATTCGATCGGCGCGCGAACGTCGATTAAAGGGGTATCTGACGCGAGGATCGCGCGATAATCCGTTCCATCGTTCATGATTATTCCAGAAGAAAACTGAGCAGCAATGGGCGGGGATTTTACGCCGGGGAAGGGGAAGGTCAACTCCCCGGCGTAGATGTGTTACTTGAGCTTTGACTGCGCCCAGACAATGCCGCTCGCATATTCAGGCGGCAGCAGAGGGGTGATTGCTTCGAGCGTGGCGCTCAGACGGTCCGTGTCGGTATCGTTCAGGTTCAGGTGACCCACCTTACGACCGGGGCGCACCTCTTTGTCGTACCAGTGCAGATGCACCAGCGGCAGCTTCAGCCAGTCGTAGTTCAGCTCGGTCCCGATCAGATTGAGCATCACCGATGGGCTGTTCACTACCGGTTGCGGTAACGGCAGTTCGGTAATGGCGCGCAGATGCAGCTCAAACTGGCTGATGGACGCACCGTTTTGCGTCCAGTGGCCGCTGTTGTGCACGCGCGGCGCCAGCTCGTTAATCAGCAGACCGGCAGGCGTAACGAAGCATTCCATCGCCATTACGCCAACATAGCCCAGTTCATGCATGATGGCGGAAAGCATCTCTTCGGCTTGCGCCTGCTGTTCGAAGTTGGCCTGTGGAAACGCCACGCTGGTGCGCAGAATACCGTCCTGATGGAGGTTATGCGTCAGGGGATAAAACACGGTATGGCCGTCATGACCGCGTGCGCCAACCAGCGAGACTTCGCCGCTAAAGTTGATGCCCTGCTCAACAATGCACTCGCCGTAGCAGTCGTCCGGTAGCTCAGCGGTGTCGTGCGCGCGCAGACGCCACTGTCCGCGGCCATCGTAACCGCCGACGCGACGCTTCACAATCGCCAGCTCGCCCAGCATGGCGAAGACGTCATCCCATTCACTTTTATCGGACAACAGCTGCCACGGGGCCGTAGCCAGACCGAGTTTGTCAAACAGCTGCTTTTGCGTGAGACGGTCAGCGATGATCGGGAACACATCGCGGTTAACGAAGGCGTTATGACGCGCCAGCTCGCGGGTCAACGCGGTTTCCGGCCAGCGTTCGATCTCGGCTGTAATGACGCTCTGATGGAACGGTACGGCTTCCGGCTCGGCATCCAGCCCAACGGGCCAGACGGAAATACCCAGCGGTTCACCGGCCTGGCGCAGCATACGGCCTAGCTGACCGTTGCCGAGGACGCAAACCTGCTTCATGCCGCACCCCGCGGATCCGGGTTGTCCAGCACCTCGTCGGTCTGCGCTTTACGCCATTCTGCCAGGCGCTGATGGAGTGCTTTATCGTGGGTCGCCAGAATTTGCGCGGCAAGCAGAGCGGCGTTTGCTGCGCCCGCTTTGCCAATGGCCAGCGTGCCGACAGGAATACCGCGCGGCATTTGAACAATGGAGTAAAGGCTGTCGACACCGCTTAACGCCGCGCTTTGCACGGGAACACCCAGTACCGGTACCAGCGTTTTAGCGGCAATCATGCCTGGCAGATGTGCTGCACCGCCCGCACCGGCAATGATCACCTCGTAACCGTTCTCTTCAGCGCTTTCGGCGAAGCTAAACAGTTTGTCGGGCGTTCTGTGCGCGGAGACCACTTCAACGTGGTGCGGAACATTCAGGATTTCAAAAATTTCGGCGGCGAACTGCAGGGTAGCCCAGTCGCTTTTGGACCCCATCACGATGGCGACACGCGCCGGATTATTGCGGGAAGACATGCGTCTTAAAACTCCTGTGGTGCGAAACACACTGCTTTTGAGGGCACAGAGAATAGCATGTTATACGGGCAAGGAAAACGGTTGCGCGGTTAAAAGATGAGCTGTTGTTGGCCCGGGGAGAGAACAAAACAGACCGCCATTGGCGGTCTGTTCAGGGTTATGCCGACGTCTTTTTACAGAAGATTTCCGGCGGTCAGGTTCTCTTCGTCGAATGCGTGGCTGACATCAATATGATTCTGCACGCCGGTGTCGATATTTGAGCCTGCTTCAGGGAGGGAGAAGCGATTCTCCGCCGCCATCGCGCCAGTGGACAGGACAGCTGCCAGGAGCAGGGTGCTCACGATGCTGATTGTTTTCATTCTCTTTCCTTCCTCATCGTATTGTCGCTGTCGCTTGTACGTACTGGCGGCACGGCAATCAGGGGGCTTATTTAGTCAGTTCTGCAGTCATATGAACGCGGTTTTTGAACTGCGCGCTGGTGATTTTATAGGACGCACCCTGGTCAGCAGCCTGAGCAGCAATTTTTGCTTCGGCGCGGTCAAGGGTTGAAGCAGTAGCGCTGACGCTCTGCGCGAAAGAACCGAAAGAGATCAGAGAGAGTGCGGCAACTGCAACGAAAGTTTTGATAGATTTCATGGTCATATTCCTTAAGCATTTTGTTTGAGTAGGGCGTGCTGCCCTGATGTGATTAATAATAGACCGACCATGGGCTGATTAAAATCGAAACAATTTGCCGATATCATTCAAAAAAATTGAACTGGTTTTGAGCGGTGAGTGCGGTGAGATTCAGAAGGGAAAGGCAATTAACTCCACGCCTTCAGGCGTGACGTTAACCATGGAGCCTTCGCTGTGCCAGGCGCCTAAAACCACACGATGAGCAGGCTCGCCGTTGGCGATAAGGGAATGTACGTCCGGACGATGGGTATGGCCGTGGATGAGCCACTGGACGTGATGCTTTTCCATCACGTTGACGACCGCCTGTGGGTTAACGTCCATAATGGTCAATGATTTACTGCTGTTGGCCGCTTTACTGCCCGCACGCATTTTGGCGGCGATACGGTTGCGGATGAACAGCGGCAGGGCCAGGAACAGCGTCTGGATCCACGGCGTGTGGACCTTGGCGCGAAACGCCAGATAGCCGGTATCGTCGGTGCAGAGCGTGTCGCCGTGCATGATCAGCACCTTGCGGCCGTAGAGATCGAGCACCTGTTCTTCCGGCAGCAGCGTCATGCCGCTTTCGCGGGCGAAGCGCTTACCGATCAGAAAATCGCGGTTGCCGTGGATGAAGTAACAGGGGACGCCTGAATCAACCAGCGCTTTTATGGCTGCAGCCATTTCACGATGCAGCGGATTAGGATCATCGTCCCCAATCCAGGCTTCAAAGAGATCGCCCAGGATGTAAAGCGCATCTGCGCTTTTCGCTTCACCGCTCAAAAAACGCAGAAAACCGGCGACGATCGCCGGTTCTTCTGTTTGCAGATGCAAATCTGCAATAAAGAGTGTCGCCACGAATTACTCGCTGACGGTCACGCTTGTAATCACAACGTCTTCTTTTGGAACGTCCTGGTGCATACCGCTGCGGCCAGTAGAGACGGCTTTGATCTTGTCTACCACGTCCATACCTTCAACCACTTCTGCGAATACGCAGTAGCCCCAACCCTGCAGGCTTTCGCCAGAGAAGTTCAGGAAGTCGTTGTCGGCCACGTTGATGAAGAATTGCGCGGTTGCAGAGTGAGGCGCCTGAGTACGGGCCATCGCCAGCGTACCACGGGTGTTTTTCAGGCCGTTGTTCGCTTCGTTTTTGATCGCTTCTTTAGTCTCTTTCTGGTTCATGCCAGGTTCAAAACCGCCGCCCTGGATCATAAAGCCATTGATCACACGGTGGAAAATCGTGTTGTTGTAGAAACCTTCGCGGCAGTAGTCCAGGAAGTTTTTAACTGTTTCAGGCGCTTTGTCATCAAAGGTCTTGATTACGATATCGCCATGATTAGTGTGGAAAGTAACCATTTTTGCATCCTGTTCCGTTATTGTGGTGCGTCGACCCCTGTTCGGGTCACATATAGGGGCTTGTTATAGCATAACCTCAGGATGCGATCACCTTGCATTGTGTGCTGCTTCGGGTTTGAATTACGGGTAGAATACCCGGTTTTCGTCCACACACGTGTTTACATGGAATCTTCGATGTTAAAAATCTTTAATACAATGACGCGCCAGAAAGAGGAATTTAAACCTATCCATGCCGGGGAAGTCGGCATGTACGTGTGTGGTATTACGGTTTACGATCTCTGTCATATTGGCCATGGCCGTACCTTTGTTTCGTTTGACGTGGTTTCACGTTACCTGCGCTTCCTTGGCTATAAGCTGAAGTATGTGCGCAACATCACCGATATTGACGACAAAATCATTAAACGCGCTAATGAAAATGGCGAAAGCTTTGTCGCGCTGGTGGATCGTATGATCGTGGAAATGCACAAGGATTTTGACGCGCTCAATATTCTGCGCCCGGACAGCGAGCCGCGTGCGACCCACCATATTCATGAAATTATCGACATCACCGAGAAGCTGATCGCGCGGGGTCATGCCTACGTGGCGGATAACGGCGACGTGATGTTCTCTGTGCCAACGGACCCGACCTACGGTTCGCTTTCCCGTCAGGATCTGGACCAGCTGCAGGCTGGCGCCCGCGTTGACGTGGTCGACGTGAAGCGTAACCCGATGGATTTCGTGCTGTGGAAAATGTCTAAAGAGGGCGAGCCAAGCTGGCCTTCTCCGTGGGGCGACGGGCGTCCAGGCTGGCACATTGAATGCTCGGCGATGAACTGCAAACAACTGGGTAAACACTTCGACATCCACGGTGGCGGTTCGGATCTGATGTTCCCGCACCATGAAAACGAAATTGCCCAGTCGACCTGCGCGCACGGCGGCGAATACGTGAATTACTGGATGCACTCCGGCATGGTGATGGTCGATCGCGAGAAGATGTCTAAGTCCCTCGGCAACTTCTTCACCGTGCGTGACGTGCTTAAGTATTATGACGCGGAAACCGTGCGTTACTTCCTGATGTCCGGCCACTACCGCAGTCAGCTGAACTACAGCGAAGAGAACCTGAAGCAGGCGCGCGCAGCGCTGGAACGTTTGTACACCGCGCTGCGCGGCACCGACAAATCCGTCCCTGCAGCGGGCGGTGAAGCGTTTGAAGACCGCTTTGTTGAGGTGATGAACGACGACTTCAACACCCCGGAAGCCTATTCCGTGCTGTTCGATATGGCGCGCGAAGTGAACCGTCTGAAGTCAGAGGACATGGCTGCTGCCAATGCGCTGGCGTCTCACCTGCGTAAGCTCTCATCCGTGCTCGGCCTGCTGGAGCAGGAGCCGGACGTTTTCCTGCAGAGCGGCGCGCAGGCAGATGACGGCGAAGTGGCGGAAATTGAAGCATTGATTAAAGCGCGTCTGGAAGCGCGTCAGGCGAAAGACTGGGCGGCGGCGGACGCTGCGCGTAACCGTCTGACCGAGATGGGCATCATTCTGGAAGATGGCCCGCAGGGCACCACCTGGCGCCGTAAGTAAGTCTGTAATACCCGGTGGCGCTTCGCTTACCGGGCCTACAAGAGAACGTTGGCCGGGCAAGGCGTAGCCGCCACCCGGCTTTTCTTTTATCTCCGTTTCCACCACAACACGCCCATCAGCACCACACCCGGCAGCCATACCCACAGCAATTCCGAGATAATCACCTGATGCCCGTAAGGCGTGGTGTAGCGTGACAGCGCAAACGGCGCGACCTTAATCACCTGCCACGGGGCAAAGAAACGTTCATCCGACCACGGCCACAGCCAGCCGACGCCTTTTCCCCCGGTGGTTATTGAATCCAGCAGGCTGTGCGACAGCAGCGACACGGTTAAAAAGAGCCAGCAGCGCATCAGGCTGGCCCTGAACCATCGTCGCCCCACGAGCACGCAGAGCAACGGTACGGCAAAGGCAAACAGCAGGGAGTGAGTAAAGCCGCGGTGGCCGAAAATATTGCCGTAGGCGACGCCGAACTTAAAGGTCAGCACGTCGGCGTCCGGCAGCATGGCAAGGACGATACCGGCAAACAGCAGGCGGGGAGGAATAATCTTGCTTCCCAGGCCTAAGCCCAGACAGAGCGGAACAGCAGCGTGAGTGATAACGGTAGGCATCGTGAATATCCATGGCAAATCATGGAAATATAGCAGCGAATTGACGGGAAAAGACCTGCCCTACATTCTGAATTTACGCCGACTCACGCGCGATAAGCTGCCCGGAGAGGGTGATGCGCTGCGTTTGCAGCGCTGGCTCTTTCAGCTTGCGGAGCATTAACCCGGCGGCCTGACGCCCCGTCTCTTCGCTGGCGGAGGAAACGTAGGTAAACGACGGCGACGTCAGGTTAACGTGCAGCATATCTTCAAAGCCCACCAGGGCGACCTGCTGCGTCAGAAAAACATCTTTCCCAACGGTACGTCCCACCTGATGAATCCCTGAAATTGAGCCTATCATCGCATCCGGTGAATGACAGAGCAGGGCGGTGATGGTGTTGTTATTTTCCAGCAGGTGACGGGCAGCAATCCCCACGGCCTGTGTGTCGTCGCTGCAGGCGGGAGAGAAATCATCGCGCCAGACCAGGCCGTTTTGCGTCATTGCGCTGCGAAAACCGAGCAGGCGTTGCTCGCGGATAAGACAACCCTCCCGCCCGCCAATATAGGCAATATTGCGGTGACCCCGCTCGATAAGATAGCGTGCGGCAAGGTTTGCCGCCTGGCGGTTATCGCGCATCACCAGATTGCATTTTTCATCCAGTAAAGACTGCGAGACCACCACCAGCGGCAGCGGGCAGTCGCGGATTTGTTCCGGTAGCGTTGAGGTGCGGGTATCGGAGGACAAATAGATAACGCCGGCCACGCCCTGCTGCTTAAATGACAGCAGGCAACGTTCAAGGTGTTCACAATCGTTTAATGGCTGGCCGAGAAACACCATATAACCCTGTTTCTCCAGCTCCTGCACGATGCTCGCCATGACCTTGATGGAAAAGCTGTCGCTGAAATCACGCAGGATCAGGCCGATAAGGTTGGAAGTATTGGCGCGAAGGTTAGCGGCGGCGACGTTATGCACATAGCCCAGCGTAGTGATGGCAGCGTTGACCTTCTCGATCGTCGCCTCTGAAATTTTCCCTTTCTGGCGTAGCACCAGCGACACGGTAGAGACCGAAACGCCCGCGTGCTTTGCGACATCAATAATGCTGACTTTCTTCAAAACCACTCCCTGAAATTTACCGATTATCAGCCAGATAAGACAAGACGTCTCCCAGCGTACAGGAGACGTGTTGTACAGGCATCTTATTATTTGCCGATCATCGTGGACATGGTCTGGGCAATAAACTGTGCTCTGGCACCGAAAATCACCTGAATCCCGTTTTCACCGACGAACACCACGCCGCGCGCGCCGAGTCCGTTGAGACCGTCCTTATCCACCGCCTCGCTTTTTGCCACTTCGAGACGCAGGCGGGTGATGCAGGAACCGACGGAATCAATGTTTTGCGCTCCGCCGAGCAGGCTAATGATTTCGGTTGCAAGTTCGGAATCGGACTTGTCATTCGCATTCGCGGTCACTTCAGTGCGGCCCGGCGTTTTGACGTCGAAACGGCGGATCACATAGCGGAACGTGAAGTAATAAATCAGGGCCATCGGGATGCCAATGATAATCGCGCTCAGGAAGTTGGTCTGATAGCCGTTAAACGACGGCAGGATCCCGAACGAGAGGTAATCGATAAAGCCTGCGGAGAACGACTTGGCAATATGCGCATGCAGCAGATACATGGTCATGTAGGCCAGGCCCGCCATGATGGCGTTAAAGACATACAGAATGGGTGCCACAAAGATAAAGGTGAACTCAACCGGCTCGGTGATCCCGGTCAGGAAGCAGGTGAGCGCGGCGGAGAACAAAATACCGGCCGCGATTTTCTTATTTTTGGTGTGAGCTTCGTGGTACATCGCCAGGCACGCTGCCGGCAGCGCGAAGAGCATCAGTGGGAACTCACCCTGCATGAACTTACCGGCGTTCTGGTAGGTATCACTGCTAAAGGATTTCACCCCTTCTTCCAGCATCTTGAACCAGATAGTCTGGTCGCCGTGGATCACCTGGCCTGCCTGGGTGGTGTAGTCCCCAAACGAATACCAGAACGACGGATACCAGATGTGGTGCAGGCCGAGCGGGATCAGCGCGCGTTCAACCAGCCCGAAGATAAAGGTCGATGCCGCCTGATTATCGCCGTTTACTACCACAGAAAGCGCGTCGATACCGGACTGGATATGCTGCCAGACGTACGGCAGCAGTAGCCCAAGAACGAATGACAGAAACGCCGTCGCAATGGCCACAAAACGCTTACCGGAGAAGAACCCGAGGAACTCCGGCAGCTGCAGGGTGTGGAAGCGGTTATAACACCAGGCCGCGAGAATACCGCAGATTAGACCACCAAAAACGCCCATCTGCAGCGTTGGGATGCCGACCACCATCGCGTATTTCCCGCCCTGGGAGGCCATCTCCGGCGTGATGCTCAGCACCGTGCTGATGGTGATGTTGGTGACAAATACCGAGACCGCCGCAGAGAGCGCCGCGATACCGGATTCTGACGCCAGGCCGACGGCCGAGCCGATGGCAAACAGCATCGGCAGGTTATCAAAAATAACCCCGCCCGCGTTCATCATCAGCGGCAGGTGGAACTTATCGCCAAAGGCCAACAGCAGACCCGCAGCGGGAAGCAGTGAAATTGGCAGCATTAAGGCGCGACCAATCATCGATAACTTAGACAACGATTTAACAAACCCTGATATCAGACTCATGCTGACTTCCCCCGAGTAGCGCTTTGTTGGGCGCTGTTATTGTAAGTAGAACGTTTTAGTAGAACGTTCTACTTATCGTGGAGAAAGGATGAATTTCGCGCAACGTAATTTTCACTTTTCAACAGATGAAATAGTGATTATTTGAAGTTGATCGATAATTAACCGTGATGTGTTTAGGGGATTTTGTGATCCCCTCTCCCGAAAGGAGAGGGTTAGGGGGAGGGCATCAGAGGGCTTACGCCGTAACCGTAATAGTCTGGCCCGCATAGCTCACGGTCTGACCCGCGACAATCTTGCAGCGCTTACGGGTTTCTACCGCGCCGTCCACTTTCACCTGCCCGTCGGTGATAACGATTTTGGCCTGTGCGCCGCTTTCGCTCCAGCCTTCCAGTTTGAGCAGGTCGCACAGCTCAACGTGGGGGTGTTTACCTAAAGAAAAAGTTGCCATCTTACGCGTCCTCTACGTCGTGATACTCTTCGCACGCCTGCAAGGTATTCTGAATTAATGTTGCTACGGTCATCGGGCCTACGCCCCCCGGGACGGGGGTGATATACGACGCGCGCGCTGCGGCATCTTCGTAAACCACGTCACCCACCACTTTGCCGTTTTCCAGACGGTTAATACCGACATCTACGACAATCGCCCCCTCTTTAATCCACTCACCCGGAATAAAGCCAGGCTTACCGACCGCCACAATCAGCAGATCGGCGTTCTCCACGTGGTGGCGCAGGTTTTTGGTGAAGCGGTGGGTCACGGTGGTGGTGCAACCCGCCAGCAGCAGCTCCATGCTCATCGGGCGGCCAACAATGTTGGAGGCGCCAATAACCACGGCGTTCAGGCCGTAAGTGTCGATATTATAGCGCTCCAGCAGCGTAACAATGCCGCGTGGGGTGCACGGACGCAGGCGCGGCGCGCGCTGGCACAGACGGCCAACGTTGTACGGATGGAAACCGTCCACGTCTTTGTCTGGCGCGATACGCTCAAGCACCTTCACGTTGTCGATGCCGGCAGGCAGCGGCAGTTGAACCAGAATACCGTCGATCTCTTTATCGGCATTCAGGGTGTCAATCAGCTCCAGCAGTTCTGCTTCGCTGGTGGTTTCCGGCAGATCGTAAGAGCGGGAGAGGAAGCCCACCTCTTCACACGCTTTGCGTTTACTGCCGACATAAATTTGCGATGCCGGGTTGCTACCAACCAACACAACAGCCAGCCCAGGTGCACGTTTTCCGGCCGCTTTACGCGCCTTCACTTTTTCAGCGACCTCAGAGCGCACCTGCTGCGCAATCGTTTTACCGTCAATAATCTTTGCTGCCATCAGAGAGAAGATTCCGTCTGTAACGTTCAAAAGGGGGATTGCCTATATTTTGTCAGAAGCGAGGGCCGCTGTCAGTCATCCTTTGCGAGATTTCCTTCAAAGGGCGCAAAACCCCTTTCCCCTGTAGGGCCTATTTCTTAGGCATGTTTAGGACGTGACCTAATAAAATGGCAGTGTTTTGACATATTTTAAAATACTTTGATGAGCTACTTTGTCTTCTCCGAAATAAGCCTTCAATTAACCGATTGAACGTATTTCTTTATTCCCGATTTTCACGGGAAGGGTTATTTACATTTTAAAGGAATAGACATGAAACTCAGCAACATTGCTTCTACCGTAATTGCTACTTTGGCCCTGGTCGCGGGTGCCGCTCATGCAGAAGATACCACGCCTGTTTCCGTAAACGGCGGTACCGTGCATTTCAGAGGTGAATTAGTGAATGCCGCATGTTCAGTCAATACTGATTCTTCCGAGCAGACGGTTAGACTCGGTCAGTATCGTACTGCGAAATTCACGAAAGTGGGTGATACCACCTCCAATATTCCTTTCACTATCGAGCTGAACGATTGCGATCCGCTGGTAGCGAAAACGGCAGCCGTTGCCTTTACCGGTCAGATTGACGCGACCGACAAAACCCTGCTGGCAGTGACCTCCGGTAACAACGATAACTCCGCGAAAGGCGTGGGTATCGAGATCCTCGACAGCAACTCCACCACGCTGACCCCAGACGGTGCGACCTTCTCTGCCGCGAAGAGCCTGATCGAAGGTACTAACATTCTGAACTTCTCCGCACGCTATAAAGCAACGGCTGCAACCACTGAACCAGGCCAGGCGAACGCTGACGCCACTTTCGTCATGAAATACGAATAATTCTTCCGTTCAGGGATGACGCTGGCCTCAGGGAGGAGGCCTTTTAATCGCTAATGCCGGGAACGAAGGATGACAAGGATTGGGATACTGCTGTTAGCCCTTGCAATTGCGCCTGCAATAAGCGCCCATACCGTGGTGATCGACGGCGGTAAGGTCCACCTCAGAGGCGAGTTGGTCAACGGCGGCTGCGCCGTGGCGCCCGACAGCCAGAATATGCGTATTGATATGGGCCAATATCGCACCAACTCATTTTCCGGTGTCGGCAGTTTTTCGACGGTTAACGTGCCCTTCACCGTGCGGCTGCTGGACTGCAGCGTGGATGTCTCTCGCACCGTGGGGATCCAGTTTCAGGGCGTCACGCCTGCTGAAGATCCGCAGGTCTTTCTGGCGACATCGCGGCCAGGTGAAGCCCCCATCAGCAGCGGCGTTGGGCTGGCACTCTTTGACGAACAACAGCGTCAGATAATCCCGAACGCCATGGCGGCCAGCGAGTTGCCTATTACGACCCGCGAGCTGGAATTTCATTTCAGCGCCCGCTATCGGGCTATTTCCGAACACCTCGTGCCAGGCAGTATTCAGTCAGATGTCTGGTTTACGTTGATTTATCCATAACGCCTGCGAACACATTATTAAAGGTACGGTTGTGATGAACACCCTAATTAAACCAGGACTGATTTTATCTTTTATTTTGATGATGATTTCCACGTGTGCACATGCTTCTGGTGGCATTGCGTTGGGCGCCACGCGCGTTATTTACCCGGCGGATGCCAAGCAGACGTCGCTGGCGATCACCAACAGCAACAAGCAAGAGCGTTATTTAATTAACGCGTGGATTGAAAACGCCAGCGGACAGAAAGAAAAAACGTTTGCCGTGACGCCGCCGCTGTTCGTCAGCGAGCCGAACAGCGAAAACACGCTGCGCATTATTTACGCTGGCCCGCCGCTGCCCGCCGATCGTGAATCGCTTTTTTACATGAACGTAAAAGCGATCCCGTCGATAAGTAAATCCCACCAGGATGGTAATAACGTCCTGCAGCTGGCTATTTTGTCGCGTATCAAGCTGTTTGTACGCCCTAACAACCTGGCGATGCCGTCGGAAGAGGCGCTCTCTCAGCTGCGTTTTGAACGCGTCGGAAACCATCTTAAGGTCAGCAACGCTTCGCCTTACTACGTCACGCTGGTCAACCTGAAGCTTGGCGGTCAGACGCTTATCAACCTGATGATCGCGCCGAAAAACTCAGCGCAGCAGGTGCTCCCTACCGCAGCGAGCGGCACGCTCTCATGGCAAAGCGTCAACGACTACGGTGCCATTACGCCGGCGCGTAGCGTTAACCTGTGAACAGAGTCAGGCCGATGAATACTCAATGGCGTTACTGCCCGGTTGCACTGGCACTGATGACAACGCTCTGGCCGCACGTCGGCTGGGGTGAAAGTTACTTCAACCCGGCCTTTTTGTCCGACGACACCGCTAACGTGGCGGACTTGTCGCGTTTTGAGCAAGGGCACCAGCAGGCACCGGGCGTTTATCGCGTGGACATCTGGCGCAACGATGAATTTATCGGCACCCAGGACGTGCGCTTTGAACAGGCCGACAACACGCCGCCGGTGGCGGGTGGGCTGTCGCCGTGCGTTACGCGCGCGATGCTCGATCGCTTTGGCGTCAATATCGCCGCGTTCCCCGAGCTGGCGAACGTGAAGGGTGATGCCTGCGTCCCGCTGGAGACCGCGATTCCCGGCAGCGAAACGGCGTTTAACTTTGCCTCGTTGCGCCTCAACGTCAGCCTGCCGCAGGTGGCGATGCAGAACAGCGCCCGGGGTTACATCCCGCCCGAGCAGTGGGACGAAGGCATCCCCGCGGCATTGGTGAACTACAGCTTCACCGGTAACCGGGGCAGCGATGACGACAACTATTATCTGAACCTGCAAAGTGGGCTGAACTACGGCGCCTGGCGGCTGCGCAACAACGGCGCGTGGCGCTATTCGCAAAACAACGGCCAGCGCCACAGCGAGTGGCAGAATATTGGCACCTGGGCACAGCGCACGGTCATTCCCCTGAAAAGCGAGCTGGTGCTGGGTGACAGCAATACCGGCAACGATGTGTTCGACAGCCTGGGCTTTCGCGGCGGACGGCTCTTTTCCTCCGACAGCATGTACCCAGACAGCCTGCAGGGCTACGCGCCAACCGTGCGCGGTATCGCCCGCACGCCTGCCAAAGTGGTGATTCGTCAGAACGGCTACGTCATTTATCAGAGCTACGTCCAGCCTGGCGCGTTTGCCATTACCGATCTCAACCCCACCTCATCAAGCGGCGATCTGGAGGTGACGGTAGAAGAGAAGGACGGCAGCCAGCAGCGCTATACCGTGCCGTACTCCACCGTGCCGCTGCTGCAGCGTGAAGGTCGCTGGAAATACGATCTGGTGGCAGGGGAGTACCGCAGCGGCAACAGCGAGCAGGATACGCCGTTCTTTACCCAGGGCACCTTGATTACCGGTCTTGCCGATGGCTACACGCTGTACGGCGGCACCCAGCTGGCGTCACGCTATACCGCGCTGGCGATCGGCGCTGGCAAAAACCTCGGCGACTGGGGAGCGGTGTCGCTTGACCTCACGCACGCCCGCAGCCAGCTAGCGGACGATAGCCGTCACGAAGGGCAATCCTTGCGCTTCCTCTATGCAAAATCACTTAACGGCTTCGGCACCAACTTCCAGCTTCTGGGTTATCGCTACTCTACGAAAGGGTTCTACACCCTGGATGATGTCGCATGGCGATCCATGGAAGGTTATCAGTATGGCGACAGTCAGGACGACGACGGCGTGCCGGACGTGCAGAGCTATCACAACCTGACGTGGAATAAAAAAGGGCGCTTCCAGCTCAACATCTCCCAGTCGCTGGGGGACTACGGTTCAGTGTATGTCTCCGGTAGCGAACAGACGTACTGGGGAACCAACGAATCGAACCTCTGGTATCAGCTCGGTTATGCGGGCGGCGTGCAGGGGATCAGCTATTCCGTTTCATGGTCGTGGAACAAATCCGTGGGGATTGACGGGACGGATCGCATCGCGTCGTTTAACGTCTCCGTGCCGTTCAGCCTGTTTACCCGCCACGGTTATCGTCGCGACAGCGCGATTGACCGCGCCTACGCCACGGCGTCAGCCAGCCGTAACAGCGACGGTGATACCAGCTGGCAGACCGGGGTCAGCGGTACCCTCCTGCAGGATCGCAACCTCAACTACAGCGTAACCCAGGGCCACACCAGCAATAACGGCTCCAGCGGTAGTGCCAGCGCAAACTGGCAGGCGACCTACGGCACGCTGGGCGTGGGCTACAACTACGCGCGTGACCAGCACGATCTTAACTGGCAGCTTTCCGGCGGTGTGGTGGGGCATGCCGATGGCGTGACCTTCAGTCAGCCGCTGGGCGATACTAACGTGTTAATTAAAGCGCCGGGGGCGACCGGGGTTAGCGTAGAGAACCAGACCGGGGTGAAAACCGACTGGCGCGGCTATGCGGTGATGCCGTATGCCACCGTCTATCGCTATAACCGCGTGGCGCTCGACACTAACACCATGAGCAACAATACCGACATTGAAAACAACGTGAGCAGCGTGGTGCCAACCAAAGGCGCGCTGGTGCGCGCCAGCTTCGATACCCGTATTGGCGTGCGCGCCCTGCTGACCGTCAAGCGTGACAACCAGCCGGTACCTTTTGGCGCCGTCGTGCGTGAAACCCAGAGCGGCGTCACCAGCATGGTGGGAGATGACGGGCAGATTTATTTAAGCGGGCTGCCGCTGGAGGGCGAACTGCTCATCCAGTGGGGCGACGGAAAGCAATCCCAGTGCCGTGCCCCTTACAGCTTGCCAGAACAGAGCCTGCAACAGGCAATCACACTTAAGGGGATTCGCTGTGATTAACATTCAACGCCTGGCCTTAACGCTTCTGGCCGTTATGCCCGTCACGAACGCGTTAGCGACCGTGTGCGTAAATGAAAAAGGCGTGCCTACCGAGGTGCATTACGACCTGACGGACAAGTTCAACAGTTCGAATAATCAGATTGGGCAGGTTGTCACGCTCGCTGAGAAAACGCAGTGGGTCGGGGTCAATGCCGTCTGCCCTAAAGGCACCTCCGGGAATACGACCAGGCGCAGTTATGTTACCGACTATACGGTAACGGGGACCAGCGATGGCTACCAGTATCTGAAGCTTAACGACTATCTCGATGGGGCAATGAAAATCACGGACAGCTATGCTGGCGTATTCTACCCACCCAAAAGTTATATTCAGATGGGGAGTCACCCCAACGTGTCTAAAAACAAACCCTTTGGCGTGCAGGATTCCAGCCTGGTCTTTCGCCTTAAGGTGACCCGACGTTTTATTAATATGGTGGTTATCCCGCGCGCGACGATGTTCCGCGTGTATGTCACCACCACGTCTGCGGATCCGTTAACCACGCCGGTTTATACCATCAGCTACAGCGGCACTATTCAGGTGCCGCAAAGCTGTGCCATTAATGCCGGGAATGTGGTTGAGTTTGATTTCGGAGATATTGGCGCGTCCTTATTCAGCAAGGCGGGCGTGGGGAACAAGCCGGAAGGGGTCTCTGCCCAAAGTAAAACTATCGCCATTAAATGTACCAACGTGGAAGCGAACGCCATGCTGACGATGCGCGTCGAGGCTGAAAAGGTTGCCGACAACGTGCTGGTATCGGATAACCCGGACGTCGGGTTTGTCATCGCCAACGAGAGCGGTGCCCCGCTGACGCCCAACAGCCTGACCAGCAAAATCCCGTTCCGCCTGGACGACAGCGCGCAGGCGCAGGTTGGCATCCGCGTCTGGCCAGTCAGCGTAACGGGCAACAAGCCCGCCGAGGGGCGATTCACCTCTCGCGGCTATTTGCGTGTGGATTACGACTAAGGAGCAGATATGCGAAACGGTATTCGGTGCATCGCCGTAGCGCTCTTTGCGCTTTGTAGCCCAGCTCATGCGGAGACGGCGCTGGGGGAAATCAACATTCGGCTGTACGGCAATATTGTCGATTTTACCTGCGTGGCAGAGGGCAGCGATAGCGACAAGGCCGTCCCTCTGGGTACTTGGCCGACAAAGCAGCTCCGTACGACGGGCAGCCGTACGCAGGCTATGCCCTTTTCTCTCAAACTTACCGGCTGTCCGCCGGGCGCGGCCTCTGTTACCTTTTCGGGCAAAGCGGACGACAGCGACAGCACCCTGCTGGCGCTGAATGACGCCAGCGCGGCAAGCAACGTCGCGGTTGAAATCCGCGATCGGGATAAAACGCGGCTGGCGCTCCAGCAGGCGAGTCAGGAGGTGGCGGTGGATGCCGAGGGAAATGCGGAACTGTTATTTTATGCAAATTATATTGCCACGGCTGATAACCCGCAGCCGGGAAGCGCGGATGCTGATGCCACCTTTATGATTAATTATAATTAGCACTGACTGCACTCCCTGCAGCTCAGATAAACTGCAGGGAGTGATTTCAGGTTATAGCAGTTCGTGTGCCTTCGCATAATCAATTAATTCAACGATACTTTGCACACCCAGCTTGGAATAGATATTGGATTTGTGTGCGCTTATTGTTTTGTTGCTTAATAACAACTGCTCTGCAATCTCCTTATTTGATAATCCATTAGCCAGATAACGGAGCACCGTTACCTCGCGATTCGACAGCGGCATATCAACCGCACTTCCCGTCCTCGAGCCCAGATGATTTATAAAGCTCAACGTCTCAGAAGGGAAGAATGAATAACCGTTGAGTATCATCTCAACTGCATTGTAAATCTCGCCCAGGTCTTTTCGTTTACTGACAAAGCCATTTGCCCCCGCGCGAATAGCGCGTCCGGCATAAAATGCCTCTGATTTTGAAGACAAAAAAAGGACTTTAATGTCTTTGTTTAAGTTTCTGATTCTCTTGAGTAATGAGAATCCATCTGTTCCTTTCATTTCGATATCGAGGATCACTAAATCGATCGTATGGTTACGTATGCAATCAAGCACTTCGTGACTGTCACCCGATTTGAGTTTGACGACGATGTTTTTATTTTTCTGTAGCAGGACTTCTATCGACATTCTGACGATAGGATGTTCGTCCATAATGATAACGGATGCCGGTTTCATTTTTTATGCCTCAGATTGTTAAACGCGTTATGCTGAGTTTGTTAGAACTCTCGAAAAGCCGGAAGGATAAATATGCAGATCCTTATACGGTAGTATTTCCCTGGAAAGAGCGAAAGCATCCTTGTTAACGTAGTGGTAAAGCCTATGCCACAGCATGAGAAGTGATTTGGCTGTGATCATAAAAAGGTTTTTCTTATTCATGTTTACAACGCGTCTTATTATACCGCGTAAGTATTCTCCGAAAACCCTGTAAATTAATTCCTGGTTATTGCTGAATATTATCTTCTGGATCTGAATAAGGTTTATTTTAAATTTAGCGGAAATGTCCTGTTATTCCTTTTATCGCAACCTTTCATCTTTATGTAATAACAAAAAATAAAAGATATCGCTATATGTTGATTAGTTGTTAAAAAATCAGAAAGGGCACTATCCTGATGATATTCCACATTTATCAGAAAAAAATGACGAAAGAGTGCGCAATTCCTCCCTCTCACCCTTCTTAAACTCCCCCAATACAGGCCCGTCGGTGAATAGCAGGATATGCTGTTTTGGCGGCTTAGTGCGTGAGGTCTCTGCAGCAAATCTGCTTGTTTTTACATCATTATCATCTTATTAACGGAATGGCTAATACCTTAACGAATGGATGAAAACGCTAAGGTTGAGGAATTTCTCAGAATTTAACGTGGGAGAGGGCTAGGAATTAGGAATAGTTATAAAATCGAGATAAAGGTTAAAATTAAACATAAAATTAACATCAATGGTAAGTAATTTCCTAAAGGTCTTTAGGAATTAATGGGTTATGAAGAGGACTACTGTGCGTAGTCTGAGAGGTTATTGAGAAGGTGCAGCAGTTCCTGACGATGCGTTAGCCCAAGCTTTGTCAGGATGCAGCCGAGACGATAGATAACGCGGCTGTAGGGGCGATTATGCAGGCTCGCGATGTGTCGCAACGAGTGCCCGCGCGACAGATCCTGCAAAATGGGCCATTCGGTGCGGGAGAACCACTCTTTATTTGAACGCTGGGGAAACCAGGTCTCCAGTAAACTCCGCTGCAATGACGGCGCGGTGAGCTGACGCTCCAGAACCTTGAAAGGTCCGGCGGCCTGGCAAAAAAGTCGCGAGTCATAATCATCGGCTCGGATAAGCAGATGAGGCGCAAGGAAAGGCGGGTAGAGGCTATGTCTTCTCAACTGATCCAGCATGTCAATAAGCGGTGAAGCCCGGCAGTCGATATCCACCACGAGCCGTGAAGAGGGCCAGTGATTGAGCGCGCTAAAGGCGTCTTCCAGCGTGGCGTAGGCGCAGCAGTTGGACAGGGGCGGCACACCGCTCAGAAAACCGGTACGCAGAAAATTATCCTGAGTGACAAGAATGATAAAAGGTGCGTCAGTTTTGCGAGTCTGGTTGATAGACTGGCTCAAAAATTCGAGACGATCGAAGAAGGGGGGAGCAAAAGGCGAGTGCGTAAATCCCAGGGTATCACTTCCTGTACGCCGCCGCCGGTAACGGCGCACTGTCATTCGCATGGCTTCCCTCCTGGAGATGGTCGTTTAGTCCTCCGGCCATGTCCAGGATGGCCAGAAATATCCCTGGCCGAGTCCTGCTCCTGCCTGTAATGCAAATGCAAGATCGCTGTCTGTCTCTATCCCTTCTATGAGCACATTGGCGGCAAGCCGTGAACACAGCGCGACCAACTCACCCAACGCTGGCGTCGTGCGTAAACGCCAAAACGCGATCTTATCGATTTTTACCCCGCTCAACGGCAGGCGACAGCATAAAAAAGCGCGGACTAACGCTTCATCAACATCATCCAGCCACAGGCGATGACCTATCATGGTGAGGTGCTGCAGGCGTCGAACAACGCATTCACGCTGCGTGCCTGGCAGGGATAAAAACGTCGCAGGCTCGACAATCTCAATATTCAGCGGCGGGCTTTTCAGCTGGAGCAGCCTCTGGAACGTTTCCTGCACGGTTATTACGGTTATCGGCAGGTTGATAAAAAGATTGTTGCAGACGGAGGTGTTTTTTAGTGCTGCAAGTTGCGCTTCCAGTAGCATAAGGGACTGAGCCGCCGATTGATCGCGAAAAAAACGTTCGCTATGCACCTGCGGGCTTAACATGCTGAGCACCTCAGCACCGACGGGGCGTAACGCAGGAAGGGCGACGATGGGTTCGAGTTTGATACCGGTAAGATCCTGGGAAACGTGCTGTAACCGGGGGGGCGTATAGGTCTGGTTGTGCGCTGTCACTCCATTGTCCTGTTCTTTGTCAGCCTCCAGGCGGCCGGGATACCTCGCACCAGTGTGACGGGATAGCGCGAAGGAAAACAGAAGCTGTTACTTAAAAGCGGCTAAGCTTTTTCGCAGCGATAATTCTGCGGGGGAAGGGGGTAAATGTTGAAAAAACAAGCGTATTTACAATCAGCTAGCCGTTATCGGCACAGAAGACGGAAAAGGCATTGACTCACCTGCCATTGACCGTATAATTCCTCGCGCTTCACCACCACGAAGTTCACTCTTCTCCGTGCGCCCTTAGCTCAGTTGGATAGAGCAACGGCCTTCTAAGCCGTAGGTCGTAGGTTCGAATCCTACAGGGCGTACCATTAAATTTCATGCACTTACGCCAGTTTCAAACCCGCCTGATTTTCTCCTTGTGTCGTATTTGTGTCATGGTTGCCAAAAATGGCATCTATTTTCCGTGCGTGCTCGCGTAAATGGTTCGGCGCAAGGTGAGCATAGCGGCGTACCCTTTCGATAGACTCCCGTCCTCCCAGTTTCTGAAGAACGGATAGCGGACACCTGACTGAATTAACCAACTCGCCCGGTGTGCCGGAGGGCGTGAAAATGAAAGTCCTCGATAACCTGCCGGTGAAATTTATATAACGTTCACATTAGATAGAAGGCTAATTAATTTTCGCCTTCTTTTACCTTAAGGTTTTCTTAATCTTTATTTAATCTCTGTTTTAAAAATAGATTTTTATCATATTAATCCTGCCTTCAAAGATATTTTACACCTTTACCTCTAAACTTGATTGATACTAATTATCATTAGCGTTTTTGTATGCTTTAATCCTTTTCCGCAATGCAACCTACTGTTATCCCTGTTCGTCTTTTAAGGATATTTTTATGAATTCTCGCCTGCTGTCATGCTTCTCGCTTGCCTTGTTGTCTTCATCAATTTTCCTTTCCACACAAACCGTTGCGGCGGAAAACAACGAAGGCATCGTTGTGTATAACGCGCAACACGAAAATCTGGTGAAGTCGTGGGTCGATGGCTTTACAAAAGAAACCGGAATTAAGGTCACCCTGCGTAACGGGGGGGACAGCGAGCTTGGCAACCAGCTGGTTCAGGAAGGCAGTGCATCCCCTGCGGATGTGTTTCTGACGGAGAACTCCCCGTCCATGGTATTGGTTGATAACGCGAAGCTCTTTGCGCCATTAGATGCCGATACGTTAAAGCAGGTCCCTGCAGAATATCGCCCGGCGCATGGCCGTTGGATCGGTATTGCCGCTCGCAGCACGGTGTTTGTGTATAACCCGGAAAAACTGAGCGAGCAGCAGCTGCCAACATCGCTGATGGATTTGGCAAAACCAGAGTGGAAAGGCCGCTGGGCGGCATCGCCGTCGGGGGCGGATTTCCAGGCGATCGTTAGCGCGATGCTGGCGCTGAAGGGCGAGAAAGCCACGCAGGAATGGCTTAACGCGATGAAAACTAACTTTGTCGCCTATAAAGGCAACAGCACGGTGATGAAAGCCGTCAACGCGGGGCAAATTGATGGCGGTGTGATTTATCACTACTACCGTTTTGTGGATCAATCCAAAACGGGTGAAAACAGCAAAAACACCAGACTTTACTACTTCAAACATCAGGATCCTGGTGCGTTTGTCAGCCTCTCCGGCGGCGGCGTCATGGCGTCCAGCAAACATAAAGAACAGGCTCAGGCGTTCATCAAATACATCACCAGCAAAGAAGGTCAGGAAAGCCTGCGGACGAACAACGCGTTTGAATATGCGGTGGGTGTGAACGCAGCCTCTAACCCGAAGCTGGTTCCGCTGAAAGATCTTGATGCGCCTAAGGTTGAACCCTCTACGCTCAATAGCAAAAAAGTCATTGAGATGATGACGCAAGCTGGTCTGCTGTGATCCTGAGAGTAAAGTGAACGCATATGTCTGGTTTAAGTCTCGATATCGGTCAAAACAGAGTGCGAAAGCCTGTTCGCAGGCGTCCTGCGCTGCCGATGGTTGCGTTAGCCGTGCTGTTCTCATTATTGGCGCTCCTGCCGTTGGGCTTTATCGTTGCGATTGGCATTGAGACGGGCTGGGAAACCATCCAGGCGCTGGTGTTTCGCCCACGTGTTGCTGAGCTGCTCAGCAACACGCTGTGGCTGACTGTCCTCACGGTTCCCCTGTGCATGGTGACAGGCGTGGCGATTGCCTGGCTGACGGAGCGAACCACGCTTGCCGGGCGGGGGATCTGGTCGGCGCTGGCGGTGGCTCCGCTGGCGATCCCTGCGTTTGTGCAAAGCTATGCCTGGGTTAGCGTCGTGCCCTCGCTGCACGGCCTTCCGGCTGGCGTGTTTCTCTCCGTGCTGGCCTATTACCCGTTTATTTATATGCCGGTTGCGGCAGTGCTTCGCCGTCTCGATCCCACGCTTGAAGATGTGGCCGCTTCGCTTGGCACGCCGCCCTGGCGGGTTTTCTTCCGCGTGGTGCTGCCACAGCTTAAGCTCGCCATCTGCGGCGGCGCGCTACTGGTGGCGCTGCACCTGCTGGCGGAATACGGTCTGTACGTGATGATCCGCTTTGATACCTTTACGACAGCAATTTATGATCAGTTCCAGTCGACGTTCAGCGGCCCGGCAGCCAATATGCTGGCGGGCGTGCTAGCCCTGTGTTGTTTGGTCATCCTGGTGCTGGAGGGCGTCACGCGCGGTAGGGCGCGCTATGCGCGTATAGGTGCCGGGGCCGCCCGTGAACAGAAACGTTGGCCGCTGAAGCCTGCTGCGGCAGCGCTGGGGCAGCTATCTTTCCTCACGCTGATCGTACTGGCGCTGGGCGTACCGCTGATTGTACTGTGTCGCTGGGTATGGCTTGGCGGCGTACAGAACTGGACGAGTCCTGAGCTCTGGCAGTCGCTGCGCCAGACGCTGATGCTCGGCGCGGGCGGGGCGTTGCTCACCACCGCCTGCGTGATCCCCATTGCATGGCTTGGGATCCGCTATCCACACCGTGTTTACCGCATGCTGGAAGGGTGTATCTATATCACCAGCTCACTCCCGGGAATTGTTACCGCCCTTGCGCTGGTGACGGTCACCATTCATTACGCTCGTCCTATTTACCAGACAGAAATCACGCTGTTCCTCGCCTATCTGCTGATGTTTATGCCTCGCGCGCTGATTAACCTGCGGGCGGGGATTGCGCAGGCACCGGTGGAGCTGGAAAACGTGGCGCGTAGTCTTGGCAGCATACCCGCGAAGGCACTCTGGAGCGTGACGATGAGGCTGGCTGCACCCGGTGCGGCGGCGGGCGCTGCGCTGGTTTTCCTTGGCGTCAGCAACGAACTGACCGCGACGCTGCTGCTCTCCCCGTTGGGAACGCGCACGCTCTCTACCGGCTTCTGGGCGCTGACCAGCGAGATCGACTATGTTGCGGCAGCGCCTTACGCCATGCTGATGATCCTGATTTCACTCCCGCTGACCGCCATTCTTTACATTCAGTCTAAAAAAATTGCAGGGCAATGACATGCTTGAGTTGACGTCCATTTCAAAATCGTTTTCCGATGCGCGAGTGCTCGATAATTTAAACCTGAGCGTTGCGCCGAGAAGCCGGACGGCCATTGTCGGACCGTCAGGGTCGGGCAAAACCACGCTGCTGCGTATTCTTGCGGGTTTTGAAACGCCGGATAGCGGGCGTATCAACATGCAGGGGCGAACCTTGTTCGATGAAAACAGTTTTGTCCCCGCGCATCAGCGCGGCATCGGCTTCGTCCCACAGGAAGGGGCATTGTTCCCGCACCTCAACGTGGCGGACAACATCGCCTGGGGGCTAGACGGAACCCGCCGCGAGAAGCAGCAGCGCGTTGCCGCGCTAATGGAGAGGGTCTCTCTGGACAAACAGCTCGCTACGCACTGGCCGCACGAGATTTCCGGTGGGCAGCAGCAGCGCGTGGCGCTTGCCCGCGCGCTGGCGCAAAGCCCTTCTTTGATGCTGCTCGACGAACCCTTCTCTGCGCTGGATACCGGCCTGCGCGCCATGACGCGCAAGGCGACCGCCGATCTTCTGGCCGACGCGGGCGTGGCCTCGATTCTTGTCACCCACGATCAACACGAAGCGCTGTCCTTTGCCACTCAGGTGGCCGTCATGCGCGCCGGGCGTTTTACGCAGGTTGGAACACCCTTCGAGGTTTACACGCAGCCGGTTGATGAAGAGACTGCGCTGTTTCTTGGCGATGCCGTGATCTTGCCCGCTCGGCTTGAGACGGGCTACGCGGTATGCGCGCTCGGGGAAGTGCGCACGGATAATCGTTTGGCGACAGGGCAGGGGAGAGTAATGATGCGCCCCGAACAGCTGCGCGTGACGCCATGCGCGCCCCATGAGAGCCCCGTGTCGATTATCGATGTGGATTTCACCGGACATTTGTCCACGCTCACGCTAGCGGTCGCCGGTCAAAAGGAGCCCATCGTCCTCAAAACCGTCAGCCAGTCAGGATGGAACCCGGGCGCGGCAGTACGAATTGATATCGCCGGTAACGCCCGCGTTTTATAGACGGGGCGGTGTTTCAACTATTCTTAATGTTCGTTAGTATTTTCAGTCAATGGATTGTTATAAAACAATTTTCCTGAGTTGATGGCATTTCCTGAGATTCTCGACCATGCTCAATATACCTCCTCAACATGAGTGAGGATTTTCGTAGTTGCTGATTAATCTCAAGGAAAAAAGGTTATGAAAAAGACGACTGCTATTTTGTTGGGAACCGCTTTTCTGTTTACCACCAATGCCTTTGCTGCTGAACTGCTGACAAAAACTGAATTCGAGAAAGTTGAATCACAGTATGAAAAAATCGGTACGGTGAACACGGCAAATGAAGTTTCTGTTTCTGATGCGAAAAAAGAGCTGATTGAGAAAGCTGACAAAGAAGGCGCTGATGTGCTGGTGCTCACTTCAGGTAACACCAACAATAAGATCCACGGCACCGCCGATATTTACAAGAAAAAATAATGTCATTTCAACCACCCCTAATCCGGGGTGGTTGTGCATCACGCTTTCCCGCCACGGCGTCTTCCCATCCTTCCGATCCGTTTAGTCCATATTGCTCAGCCTGAAATGCGCGGCTACCCTTGCCAATAAATGTATAATGCGTATAGTTCTCATTTGTATTGCATATAAAATCACTCTAAGGCCCGACGACGGGCCATGTTAGCGCGCACTTTTAATGAGTTAATTATGAATAACACCCTGATGCACAAAACGCTGCTGGCGCTCGCCATCGGCTCAGCGACACACGCCTTTGCGGCCGACGCGAAAAAAGAAGATACCCTTGTGGTCCAGGCCGCGCCTGCCAACGCTTTCAAGCCGGGTGGCGACCAGCTGGTGCCGGCCTTCCTCGACGGACAGGTCGCCAACGGCGGACGCATGGGGATGCTCGGCCAGCAAAATGCCATGGACGTGCCGTTTAACATCATCAGCTACACCTCAAAGCTGGTGGAAGATCAGCAGGCGAAAACCATTGCTGATGTGGTCGCGAATGATGCGGGCGTGCAGTTCGTTCAGGGTTACGGTAACAGCGCGGAAACCTTCCGTATTCGTGGCCTGAAGTTTGACGGCGACGACATGACCTTTGGCGGCTTGTCCGGCGTGCTGCCGCGGCAGGTCGTGGATGCGCAGATGGTCGATCGCATTGAGATCTTCAAAGGGGCAAACTCCCTGATGAACGGTGCGGCAAGCTCTGGCGTGGGCGGGATGATCAACCTTGAGCCAAAACACGCGGGCGCCATTCCGCAGGCGAAAATTGGTGTGGACTACACCTCCGATTCGCAGATTGGCACCACGCTGGATGCGGGCCGCCGTTTTGGCGACAACGACCAGTTTGGCGCACGCGTAAACCTGGTCCATCGCGAAGGGGAAACTGGCGTGCCTGACGATCGCCGCCGCACCACGCTGCTTTCCACCGGCCTCGACTACAGCGGCAACAACGTCCGTACCTCGCTGGATCTGGGCTATCAGAAGAAAACCTTCCACGGTAGCCCGACAAGCATCAACATTTCCGGCGTGGATTTTGTCCCTGAGCCGCCGAAAAACGATCGCAACTTCTCGCAGAAATGGGCCTACAGCAATATCGAAAATGAGTTCGGGATGTGGCGCAGCGAATATGACATCACCGATAGCTGGACCGCCTATACCGGCCTGGGCGCTCAGCACGCGCATGAAGAAGGGATCTACAGTTCGCCTAAGCTGGTAGACAAAAGCGGTAAGGCGACGGTCAGCCGCCTTGATACCAACCGCATTAGCGATTCCGTCAGCGGGATGGCGGGCATTCGCGGTAGCTTTGATACCGGCGTCGTGTCGCACAAGGTGAACGTGGGTTACTCCGCGATGACCAAAAACGAAAAGATTGCCTGGAAAATGTCGGCGGCGGCAGACAACCCGACCACCAATATCTATCACAACACCGACGTTGCCATGCCGGACAGCTCTAACTTCAATGGTTCAGGTGGAAAGTACAGCGATCCGCTGACCAGCGGGCGCACCCGTACGCAGGGCTGGCTGCTGAGCGACACCTTGGGCATGCTGGATGACACGCTGCTGTTCACCGTTGGGGCGCGTCATCAAAAAGTGGTGATCCGTGGCTATAACAAAGTTACCGGCGTAGAAAATGCGGCAGACAGTTTTGACGGCAGCCGCTGGATGCCAACCTACGGCGTGGTCTACAAGCCGTGGGAGACGATTTCCCTCTACGCGAACCACACCGAAGCGCTCCAGCCGGGTGAAACCGCACCCAGGTCCGCGACCAACTACGGCCAGAGCACCGGCATCGTGCATTCGAAACAGAACGAAGTGGGCGTGAAGGCGGACTTTGGTCGTGTAGGGGGCTCGCTGGCGCTGTTCGAAATCAAAATGCCGTCGGCTATTCTGAACAGCAGCGGTCATTACGGATTAGATGCCGAACAGCGTAACCGCGGCGTGGAGCTGAACGCGTTTGGTGAGCCGATGCTGGGCATGCGTCTGAATGCCAGCGCCACCTGGCTGCAGGCGGAATTGACCAAAACCAACAACGGCGTAAATCAGGGTAACGATGCAATCGGCATCCCGAACTTTTACGCCGTGCTGGGCGCGGAGTATGATATCAAGCCGATCGATGGCCTGACCGCCACCGCGCGCGTGAACCACTCCGGCACGCAGTATGCTGACCTGGCCAATACCAAAAAGCTGGACAGCTACACCACGCTGGATCTGGGCATGCGCTATCGCTTTGCGGTTAATCATAATGAAAACCAAATGACGGTACGTGCGGGTATCGACAACGTGACCAATGAAAACTACTGGGCAAGCGTTGACGATTCTGGCACCTACATCACTCAGGGCGAACCGCGCACCTTTAAAGTGTCGGTTGGCTACGAGTTCTGAGTTCCACCCTCGTTATCCGGGGCATGGATGCCCCAATCCCTTGCTACCTCCAGCATGAAGTGTTAAAACGTGCCCCTTCTAAAAAAGAGACAGGGGTAGGACGTGAAAGACGCGTCATCCGCTTCAGACACTGTGAATGCTGAAGCCTCGTCGGAACAGACTCCGACGCTGCAACGTGGTTTGCAAAACCGACATATTCAGTTAATTGCCCTCGGTGGGGCTATCGGTACCGGACTGTTTCTCGGTATCGGCCCCGCGATTCAGATGGCTGGCCCGGCGGTACTGCTGGGATACGGCATCGCCGGGATTATTGCTTTCCTGATCATGCGCCAGCTTGGCGAAATGGTCGTTGAAGAGCCGGTTTCTGGCTCCTTCGCACATTTTGCCTATAAATACTGGGGCCCATTCGCAGGTTTCCTTTCCGGCTGGAACTACTGGGTGATGTTCGTGCTGGTGGGCATGGCTGAGCTGACCGCTGCAGGTATTTATATGCAGTACTGGCTTCCGGATGTTCCTACCTGGATCTGGGCGGCGGCCTTCTTCATCATCATTAACGCCGTCAACCTGGTTAACGTGCGCCTGTATGGCGAAACCGAGTTCTGGTTTGCGCTCATTAAAGTGCTGGCGATTATCGGCATGATTGGCTTCGGGCTGTGGCTGCTGTTCTCTGGTCACGGCGGCGAGCGTGCGAATATTGACAACCTGTGGAAGCACGGCGGATTCCTGGCTACCGGCTGGAAAGGGCTTGTCCTCTCCCTGGCGGTGATCATGTTCTCGTTTGGCGGGCTGGAGCTGATTGGGATCACCGCGGCAGAAGCGCGCGATCCGCATAAAAGCATTCCGAAAGCGGTCAACCAGGTTGTGTACCGTATTCTGCTGTTTTATATCGGCTCGCTGGTGGTACTGCTGGCGCTCTATCCGTGGGTGGAAGTGAAATCAGACAGCAGTCCTTTCGTGATGATTTTCCACGATATGAACAGCAATCTGGTGGCATCGGCGCTGAACTTTGTCATTCTGGTCGCTTCGCTGTCTGTCTATAACAGCGGCGTGTACTCCAACAGCCGCATGCTGTTTGGTCTTTCCGTGCAGGGCAACGCGCCGAAGTTCCTGACCCGCGTCAGCCGTCGCGGCGTGCCGGTCAATTCTTTGCTGCTTTCAGGCGCGATTACGTCGCTGGTGGTGCTGATTAACTACCTGCTGCCGAAAGAGGCCTTTGGCCTGCTGATGGCGCTGGTTGTCGCCACGCTGCTGCTGAACTGGATCATGATCTGCCTCGCGCACCTGCGCTTTCGCGCTGCGATGCGCCGCAAAGGCCGTGAGACGCAGTTTAAAGCGCTGCTTTATCCGGCGGGGAACTATATCTGTATCGCGTTCCTGGGGCTGATTCTGGTGCTGATGTGCACCATGGATGACATGCGTCTGTCGGCGATGCTGCTGCCGGTGTGGGTGGTGTTTCTGTTTATCGCGTTTAAGCTCTCACGCAAAAAGTAGCCCGTTTTTCTCCCTCTCCATGTGGGAGAGGGCACCCGTCTTCACGCCCGGTGGCGCTACGCTTACCGGGCCTGCAAAGCGCCACTTCACCTTTATCGTGACCCCCCTCCCAAATCTGTTTTGATCCACAAGATCTTTAATTTGTAATCGATTACTTTTTACTTCAACCTTTTTTGTAATCGATTACTTTTTTTGGGTGAGGCTCATCATGGTGTCAACAACTGAAAGTAGTGGAAAGGCGATAGCGCAGCACCGGCTGCTGGTTCCGCGGCTGTCGTTAATGATGTTTTTGCAGTTTTTTATCTGGGGTAGCTGGTCGGTCACGCTCGGCCTGGTGATGACCCAGCACAACATGTCTTTGCTGATTGGCGATGCGTTCTCCGCCGGGCCAATTGCGTCTATTCTCTCGCCGTTTGTGCTCGGCATGCTGGTGGATCGCTTTTTTGCCTCACAGAAGGTGATGGCGGTGATGCATCTCGCGGGCGCGGCGATTCTGTGGTTCGTGCCGGGCGCGCTCGTTGCTGAAAACGGCGCGCTGCTGATCGGTCTGCTGTTTGGCTACACGCTCTGCTACATGCCAACGCTCGCGCTGACCAACAACATCGCGTTTCACAGCCTGGCAAACGTCGATAAAACTTTCCCGGTGGTTCGCGTGTTCGGCACTGTCGGCTGGATTGTGGCGGGGATATTTATTGGCGTTACCGGCGTGGCCGCAAGCGTCACCATTTTTCAGGTGGCAGCGGCCAGCTCCGTGCTGCTGGCGATCTACAGCCTGACGCTGCCGCACACGCCAGCCCCTGCAAAAGGGCTGCCGGTTAAGGTGCGTGACCTGTTCTGCGCGGATGCCTTCGCGCTGCTTAAAACCCGTCACTTCTTCGTCTTCTCCGTCTGCGCGATGCTGATTTCCGTGCCGCTCGGCACCTACTACGCCTACACCGCGTCCTATCTGGCAGACGCAGGGATTGCAGACGTCAGCACCGCGATGTCATTCGGGCAGATGTCGGAAATCGTCTTCATGCTGGTTATTCCGCTGCTGTTCCGCCGCCTGGGCGTGAAATATATGCTGCTGATCGGCATGCTGGCGTGGTTCGTGCGTTACGCCATGTTTGCCCTCGGCGTGAGCGAAGAGGGATGTTTCCTGCTGTACATCGGCATTCTGCTGCACGGCGTGTGCTATGACTTCTTCTTTGTCGTGGGCTTTATCTACACCGACCGCGTGGCGGGCGAAAAAGTAAAAGGCCAGGCGCAGAGCATGATTGTGATGTTCACCTACGGCATCGGGATGCTGCTCGGTTCGCAGATTTCCGGGGCGCTTTACAACCGCCTGGTGGCGGGTCAGGCCGTGCCGCAGGCGTGGGTGACATTCTGGTGGATCCCGGCGGTGGCCGCCGCGGCGATCGCGCTGATTTTCCTTCTCACGTTCAGGTATGACGATGACAAGGCGTAATGTTCAGGAGGGGTTATGAGAACGATTAAGGGACCGGGTATTTTTCTGTCGCAGTTTATCGGCGGGCAGCCCCCGTTCAACACGCTGGACGGGCTGGCAGGCTGGGCGGCGGAGAAAGGGTATAACGCGGTGCAGATCCCCTGCAATCATCCGCACATTTTTGACGTGGAGAAAGCGGCCGAAAGCCAAACCTATTGTGACGACATTACCGGCACGCTGGCGAAGCACGGGCTGGTCATCAGCGAGCTGTCGACGCATCTTGAAGGGCAGCTTGTCGCGGTAAGCGAAATTTACAGCGACGCGTTTGACCACTTCGCGCCTGCGGCCGTGCGCGGCAATGACGCAGCCCGACGGGCGTGGGCGACAGAGAAACTCAAGCAAGCGGCAGCGGCCTCTGCAAAATTAGGGCTAAAAGCCCACGCTACGTTCTCCGGCTCGCTGGCCTGGCCGTTTTTCTATCCGTGGCCTCCGCACAACGAACAGCGCTTTCAGGAGGCTTTTCAGGCGCTGGCTAACCGCTGGCGGCCGATTCTGGATGTCTTCGATGAACAGGGCGTCGACCTCTGCTTTGAGCTGCATCCGGGAGAGGATTTGCACGATGGCGTGACCTTCGAGCGATTCCTCGCGCTTGTCGAGCATCACCCGCGCTGCAACATTCTCTACGACCCAAGCCATATGCTGTTGCAGCAGATGGACTACCTGAGCTTTATCGATCTCTACCACTCCCGCATCAAGGCGTTCCACGTCAAAGATGCCGAGTTCAGGGCCAGCGGGCGCAGCGGCGTTTACGGCGGCTACCAGCCGTGGATCAACCGTGCCGGTCGCTTCCGCTCGCTGGGCGACGGGCAAATCGACTTCAAAGGTATCTTCAGCAAGCTGACCCAGTACAACTATGAGGGCTGGGCGGTGCTGGAGTGGGAGTGCTGCCTGAAGGACGGTGATACCGGCGCGAGTGAGGGCAGCGCGTTTATTCGCCGTCATATCATCCCGGTGTCCGGGCGCGCGTTTGATGATTTTGCCGCAGGAGGCGCGAATGATTAACGTCGGCATCATCGGTAGCGGGTTTATCGGCCCGGCGCATATCGAGGCGCTGCGCCGTCTCGGCGATGTGCAGGTTGTCGCCCTGTGCGACGGCACGCTGGCGCAGGCGCAGGAAAAAGCGCGTCGGCTGAACGTCCCGCACGCCTACGGCAGCGTGGAGGCGTTACTCGCCCATCCCGATCTGCACGTGGTGCACAACTGCACGCCGAACAACCTGCACGCGGAGATTAACCGCCAGATCCTGCGCGCGGGAAAGCACGTTTTTTCCGAGAAACCGCTGTGCATGACCCCGGACGAGGCGCGCGAGCTGGTGGCGCTGGCCGAGCAGGCGGGCGTGGTGCACGGCGTCAGCTTTGTTTATCGCCAGTTCGCGATGGTGCGCCAGGCGGCAAGCATGATGCGCGCGGGCAGCATCGGGCGGCTGTTTGCCGCGCACGGCAGCTATCTGCAGGACTGGATGCTGCTTGAAACCGACTACAACTGGCGGGTAGATGCGGCGCTCGGCGGCGCATCGCGCGCGGTGGCGGATATCGGTTCCCACTGGTGCGACACGGTGCAGTTTGTCACCGGGCGGCGCATCACCGAGGTGATGGCCGATCTCGCCATCGTCTGGCCGACGCGCAAGGCTAACGTGGCTGGAAATCAGACCTTCGTGCACGACGAGCACGCACGCTATGAGGACAAACCGGTCAACACCGAAGACTTCGGCTCCGTGCTGTTCCGCTTTGACGACGGCAGCAAAGGCTGCTTTAGCGTCTCGCAGGTGAGTGCCGGGCGCAAAAACCGCCTGACCTTTGAAATCAACGGCAGCGAGCGGTCAGTGGCGTGGGATCAGGAGGTGCCGCAGCAGCTGTGGATCGGCCATCGCGCGCAGGCGAATCAGACGCTGAGCGACGATCCGGGCCTGATGAATCCTGACGTGGCCGACAGCGCCCATTTCCCCGGCGGACATATTGAAGGCTGGCCGGACGCGTTCAAAAATATGATGGCGCAGTTCTACCGGGCCGTGCAGGCGGGAGCAATGCCTGAACAGCCGCTCTTTGCGACCTTCCACGACGGTGTAAACGTGATGTATATCATTGATGCTATAGTGAAAAGCCATCAGCAACAGCGCTGGATTGGCGTGGAGCACTGACGCGTTGCCCGGTTCGCCGGGCAGCGAATTTATGGTAGCCTGCACAAAACGCTAACCGCAGGATGTGTCGTCGCTATGTCAATTCAGAAAATCGCTCAGCTGGCCGGGGTGTCCGTAGCGACGGTCTCCCGCGTGCTCAACAACAGCGATACCGTGAAAGCAAAAAACCGCGATCGCGTCCTGCAGGCGATTAAAGAGAGTAACTACCAGCCTAATCTGCTGGCGCGCCAGCTGCGCACGGCCCGCAGCTCTATGATCCTGGTGATGGTCTCGAACATTGCCAACCCCTTCTGCGCCGAAGTGGTGAAAGGCATCGAAGAAGAGGCCGAGAAGAACGGCTACCGCATTCTGCTGTGCAACTCTGGTTCTGATATCGAACGTTCCCGCTCGGGGCTGCGCCTGCTGTCGGGTAAAATTGTCGACGGCATCATCACCATGGACGCGTTTTCCAAACTTCCTGAACTTTCGGCGCTGATCGGCAACGCGCCGTGGGTACAGTGCGCGGAATATGCCGATGCGGGCGCAGTTTCCTGCGTGGGCATTAACGACGTGGATGCCTCGCAGCATGTCGTCACCCAGCTGGCCGACAGCGGCCGTAAACGCATCGCGCTGATCAACCACGACTTAAGCTACAAATATGCTCGCCTGCGCGAGCGTGGCTACAAAAGCGTGATCCACCTAAAGGATCTGGACTATCAGGCAGTGGAATACGCCAGCGATCTCAGCTCCAGCGCGGGGATGGCGGCGATGCAAAAGCTGCTGAAGGACACTCCGCCGGACGCGGTGTTTGCGGTTTCCGATACCCTCGCAGCAGGGGCGCTGCGGGCGATTCAGCAGGCGGGGCTGCGCGTGCCGGACGATATTGCGGTGGTAGGTTTTGACGGTACGGAACTGGCCGAGATGATTTCACTCACCACGATCCAGCAGCCGTCGCGGGATATCGGGCGCAAGGCGGTCGATCTGCTGATGAACAAAATCGACAACCCGGATGCGCCCACGGAAAGGGTGATGCTGGACTGGCGCTTTATTTCCCGCGCCAGCGCCTGATTATTTCGCCATCACGCCCGCCAGGGAGCGAATATCGTTCCCGGTCGGCGACTGGTGAATACGCAGACCAAACTCTTCCACGACCGCGAAAATATGGTCGAAGATATCAGCCTGAATCGCCTCATATTCCGCCCAGATCACCGTGTTGGTGAAGGCGTATATTTCGATCGGCAGACCGTTGGCCTCTGGCGCAAGCTGGCGCACCATCAGAGTCATATCGTTGCGAATGCGCGGATGGTTACGCAGATATTCATTTAGGTACGCGCGGAAGGTGCCAATATTGGTCATCTTGCGCAGATTAAGTACCGATTCCCCTTCACCGTTCTCCTGATTCCACAGATTAATTTCCTCATGGCGTGCGGCCATATACGGCTTCAGCAGTTTTGCCTTAATCAGGTGCTGCTGCTCCTGCTCATCGAGGAAATGAATGCTGGTGGTGTCAATATTCAGGCTGCGCTTAATGCGACGGCCGCCGGAGGCCGACATGCCGCTCCAGTTAATAAAGGCGTCAGACACCAGCGCCCACGTCGGGATGGTGGTGATGGTATTATCGAAATTACGCACCTTAACGGTGGTCAGGCCGATGTCCGTCACCGTGCCGTTGGCGCCATATTTCGGCATCTCCAGCCAGTCGCCGAGCTTGAGCATGTCGTTGGCGGAAAGCTGAATGCCCGCTACCAGCCCGAGAATCGGATCCTTAAAGACCAACATCAGCACGGCGGCCATCGCCCCCAGGCCACTGATCAGAATCGCGGGGGACTGACCAATCAGCAGGGAGATAATTAAAATCCCCACCAGGATCGCGCTCACCAGCTTAACGCCCTGGAATATCCCTTTTAGCGGCAGCTGCGACGCGGTGGCCATTTTCTGCGACAGATTAAAAATCACGTCCAGCAGCGAGAAGAAGGCGAGAAGGGCGTAGACCATTACCCACAGCTTCGCGCAGGTGGTCAGTATTTCCGCCGCTTCGCTGCCTTTTTGCAGCCAGAGCACCGCCTGAACGTTGACGATTATCCCCTGCAGGGTAAAGGCCACGCGATGAAATAACTTGTTCTGCGTGATGATCTGCAACCATAAATGGCTGCTGGCCTGCGCGCGCTTCTCGAAGGCTCGCAGCACCAGCTTGTGCAGAATAAAATGAACGATGATGGCGGTAAGAAAAATAATACCAAAGATAATCACTAAAGAGGTGGTGTGATTAATTTCAATCCCTAACTCTTCAACCTGAGCAATTAATTCCTGCATAACGTCTCCTGTATTGATGCAGCCCCATAATGGCGGCTGCGGATCTATTATGCAAATTCACGGGCTTATTTGGCGGCCTGACAGGCCTTCACGGCCGGCAAGCACAGGCGCTGACGCATGCGTAACGTGGCCAGCGCCAGCACCATCATCATGGCGGTTTCTACCACAAGGAAGACGTTGACTGCCTGCGTGTAATCCCCCCGGTGGTTCTGCAATGCGTGCAGCAAAATCGCCCCAAATATCGCCGGCCCCAGCCCCAGCGCAGCCTGCTGTAACGTACTCAGAATAGCACTTGCCGCGCCCGCGTCGTCAGGCTGAATATCGCGCATGCCGATGCGGTAGAAGCTGTTCACAATCAACGCCTGCCCATAGCCGACAAGCCCGGTGGCGGGGGCCAGCGTGAGCGCGGTGTTGTGCATGCCCCAGTGACGGAAGGTGGCCATTAGCGCCAGCAGGCCGATAATCTGGATAGCGAGCCCGGTCAGCAGGATCGTGCTGGTGCTGTAGCGGGCAATCAGGCGCGGGGCAAACCACGCGGAGATAAAGTAGGTTACCCCCAGGGCGATAAAGCTGTTCCCCGACTGCCACGGTGCCATCCCCAGACCTGTTTGCATCGTCAGCGCCATGCAGAACATAAACCCGGACCAGACGCTGAAGAAAAGCATGGCAATCAACACGCCAAAACGGATGCTGTGAAGCTGCATCAGGCGCGGTGGGATCAGCGGATGCGCATCGTCACGCTCTTTCTTACGCGCGTTCAGTATCATCAGATATCCCAGCGGGATGATCGCAATCAGCGCGACCTTCAGCGGCCAGGACCAGTGCCACTGCGGGCCAAGCGCCATCGGGAACAGCAGGCAGCAGAGGATCATGGCCAGCAGGACGGTGCCGGTCCAGTCAATACGCGATGGGGTATCGCGACGGGTTTCGGGCACATAGAGATGGCTTAGCGCCAGCACCACCAGACAAATGGGCACGTTGATAAAGAAGGCGTTACGCCAGCCCAGGCCGGCGATATCCGCCGAGACCAGCCAGCCGCCGCCCATTTGCCCGACGATAAACGCGATGCCGCCGATGCCGCCAAACAGACTGATGGCTTTGGCATGCGCGGTGCCTTTGAGCGTTACATGCAGGGTGGCAAGAATTTGCGGCATAATCAGCGCTGCCCCCGCGCCCTGAACGATACGTGCGGCAAGCAGCTGCTCGATGCTGCCCGCCATTCCGCACAGCAGCGAGGCCAGGCCAAAGCTTGCCACGCCCCACATAAACAGACGACGACGCCCGAGGTTATCTCCCAGCTTGCTGCCGAGCGCCAGGCAGACGGCAAAGGCCACGCCGTAGAGCGCGACAATCAGCTCCAGCTCGGTGGCGGTGGCGTGTAATGAATGCGTGATGGAGTCCAGCGCGACGTTGGTGATCGAGGTATCAATCAGCGGTAGCATCTGGCCGGTTAACAGCAATATCAGGCCTGCGCGACCCGGTGAAACAACTGACGTATTCATGGTAACTCCATTGCGTCAAACATCGTAGAGACGTAGGATTAACCATCTGATAAACGGGTACCAGTTCTTGCTTATACTGGTACTGGCACTACCATGCAGGGGGAGTTATGGCACTGATGTCCGAACCCGTCACCTCGCTTCAGGATGATACCCGAAAACAGCTCGGGGCATTTTTACGCGCCCGGCGCGAAAGCCTCGATCCGCTGCGCCTGGGTTTACCGCGCAGCGGCCGCCGCCGCACGCCGGGTCTGCGCCGTGAAGAGGTGGCGTTGCTGGCCGACGTGGGCGTGACCTGGTACACCTGGCTGGAGCAGGGCCGGGATGTGAATCCCTCGAGCGCGGTGATGGCTGCAGTCGCAAAAGCGCTGCAGTGCACGCCGACCGAAGCCCGGCACCTGTTTGTTTTAGCGGGCCTGCCGCCAGGTGAAGCGCCGCAGGCGGTGTGCTGCGAGGGGATCAGCGAAGGCACACGCCGCCTGCTGGATACGCTGATGCCAAAACCTGCCAGTATTCAGAAACCGAATTTTGACATCGTGGCGTGGAACGACAGCTTTGGCCACTTGATGGGCGTAGATTTCAACGCGATCCCGCCAGAAGATCGCAACTGTATTTATCTTTTCCTCACCCATCCGGCGTGGCGCGCTCGACTGGGCAAACGCGATGATGCGCTGGCGATATTCGTCTCCTACTTCCGCGCGGCGATGGCCGAGCACCGGGGCGACCCGCTGTGGGAAGCCAAACTGGCGCGTTTCTTTGCGGTGTCGGAGGAGTTTAAAACCCTGTGGCACCAGCGCAACGACGTGCGCGGCGTAGAAAACCAGCTCAAGGTCTTCTGCCACCCCGAGCTGGGGGAATTTAATTTACAGCAGATGTACTGGTACTCGGCACCGCGAAACGGCTCGCGGCTGCTGGTGTATTTACCGGTGGATGAGGCGGGGGAGAAGGCGCTGGAATGGATTGCAGAAAAAAAATGAAAAGTGCCACAACCTACACTGTGGCACCATCCTGTTAATATTTTTCTGGCAATTTGTGCACTGCAAGGAGAATGCCGCGTTTAATTTCTATATGGCCCCCCACGCGCAGGTCACTCAATATCTTCATAACACGACTGCGAGAGAGGTGCGTTTTCTCCTGAATATAATCGCAAGCGTTTACTGTAAGACGTAAATCTTCCTTTTCATTCATCAATGAAAATATATTCTGACGGATTGACTCGTAGGTAGACAGTCCGGCAGTCACGTTATTGGCTTCTACAAGCCTTTTTATGCCAAACATGTAGACATACGCGGCCTCTTTCCAGAGATTTTCACGCTCTATGATTTCTAATACTTCATCTCGCGGGATGATTTCATATTTCACTTCTCCACATGCTTTGAAAAAGAGATTTTCATTCATATCAATCAAGGCGTTCATCCCCACGAGTATGGGGGCCTGAAAGTACTTCATGAGTAATTTTCCTTTAGTGCGATAGGCTGCAAGAGTACCTTCATGAATAACCAGTGTCATGGCGTCAGAATATTTTTCCATGCTAATGACCTGCCTGGCTTGAGCATGGCGTATACGGTTTTGATGCGAAATTGCTGCAATAATTTTTTTTTCTTCGTTTTCAGGTTTCATGATTCTCAACCATTTCAGAGGTATCACTAAAGCTATATCGGATCGGAACTGAATCAGTATGGCACGTAAAAGTTACGTCTGCGAACCGTTACGGTCGTAGTTTCATCAGTTCGAATAGGTTTAATGGATGGAGAATATCTGAAAGAAAAAACTAAGAGAAGGGAATGAGCTCATGAGTGAAATCCGTTCAGTTTAAATAGGGAGACAGCCATTCCGCTGGCAGTCTCCCGCTACGCTTACACTATCTAACAGCAATCAATTGTAATCAAAAGACATAGTGATAACGGAGCTGATCGTACCCGGAGTCACTCCCCCCGCTTTGCTGAATGCTCGGGTTTGCAATTTCCAGGAGGCAGCTGAAGAGGCAATGTCAATTTTGGATGTTTTGCCGTTGCCGTATGGCGTGCTGTCAACGCCTTCCAACTGCACGGCAACTTTAGTGGCAGTGCCTGTATTTGAATACAGCGAGGCTGCATCATCCGCATCAGCCGTGCCGTGGAAAGTCGCTGTGACATTGGACGTACCCGCTGGGCAGTTTTCAAGTGCAATTGTAAAAGGTACCCAGTCTGAGCTACTTCCTGCTGCATTCAGGTCGGCTGTTTGCAAGTCAGAGCCTTGGCCCAAATCGATATTCATCGATTTACTGTCCGCAGTCACTTCACAAGGGGTTGCGACGACATTTCCGGTGACGGTGATCTGGACCGGATCGGCAGCCAGTGCAAAATGTGCAACGCCTACGATGGCATATACTGTTACAGCAATAAAAATAAGACTTTTGTTAAGACTAGACATGATAATAACTCTTTAAAGAGATGTAGAATGTAATTGACCGACAGCACCAAAATCACTAATAACGCTAAACTGAATATTTCCACCCTTGCCCCCCGCCGGGAGTGGGAAGGTCGCGGTAGCACCGGGCGCAACATAAGAAACGTTATCGACTTTTTTTCCAGCAACGTCTATTTCATTAAAATTAATAAAACATGGCGTTGGGTTTTTGACTTCCAGATGGTTATTCGCAATATGCCAGGACAGTTTATTGCTTTCTTTATCGACATCGATGCCTTTTAATGTCTGAGGGCGATAAATCAGCTTAATACTGGTCGCAACCGCGATCTGCAGCGTGTTTTTCTCACGTGGAGCGGATGGAATCGCTTTGACTCGTAGCCAGTACATCGATTCTTTATCCTGCGGTAGACTGCCTGCCAGAATAATTCGCATCAAATTTTCTTTTCCCCCATCGAGCCTGTAAAGTGGTGGGGTAATGACAAAGGGGGGCTTCTCCGGGCCTTTATCCAGATTTTCGACAACAGACTGAATGAGATAGGGGCTCGTATCAGGGTTACGTACGCTTAATGACACTTCTTTTTTATTTCCATCGTAAAGAACTCGGGTTCCTCCGATGGTGACAGTGGCATGAGCGCTTTGGCTTACTGCAGCAGTAAGGCAACAGGTTAAAAATATCGCTTTTGAATTCAATTATGTTCTCCAGAGATTTTTCCGGGTTAATAGACAAGTCCATTTAATATTGTTTGCGTAAATCCCTGCTGATATGCTTAATATTAACGCAGGTGTGTTTTGTGCGTTTATTAAAAATAATCTTTTTCAGGATTTTATGTCCTGGAAAAGATTCGTTATTGATTTGAAGAGTCTGTAAAAGCTGTAAGAATTATCCACATCATAAAGCAATGTTATGTTTTATGAGTTCGCAAGGAAATTTGTCTTTAGCCTAAGGATTCAACAATCATGAAAAAACAGATTATTTCTATCATCGCCGCGTCTGTAATGGCCAGTGCGGCATTTACAGCACAGGCAGCCAGCAGCTCCACCGTCAGTGGTGGTTCTATTCAGTTCATTGGTTCCGTAGCGGATGCACCATGCTCTGTCAGTGCTGATTCTGAGAACGGCATTATTCATTTAGATCAGGTGACGTTAAGCAGCCTGGGCGATAAAGGGGAAGCGTCAGGTCAGGCTAAAGCGTTTGACATCACTTTGGAAGACTGTGATGTAACCACCTACACCAATGCCACCGTAACCTTTAACGGTCAGTCCAACCCGGATCAGGCTGGTGTTCTGGCGAATACAGCTGGGTCTGGCGCCGCAACGGGTGTTGCGTTGCAGCTCTATGGTCCAGATGGCAACAAGCTGGATCTGGGCAAAGCCTCTTCAAGCCAGACGCTGTCTAAAGGCACAAACAAAATCGCAATGAGTGTGGACTATGTTTCTGTGGTCGATCCAGCCTCAGCGACTGCAGGTGCGGTTGAATCTGTAGCTACCTTCCAGATCACCTATTCCTGATTTTGAAGCATATTCTCCCCGTTGAATACGGGGGGAATTATTGAATATTAATGACTGCAGGCCATAACATGTTTCGTCTTGTTTTCATTATCACTGTTTTAGAATGTTTAATTATAACCCCCTCCAAAGCAAACCGTGAAAATATGGTTGAAGGGGGGGCGATTCATTTTTACGGTGCTGTGGTAGGTACTTCCTGTTCAGTTGATACGCAAAGCCTGCAACAAACTATTATGCTGGATCAAGTAACGGCAAATACATTTTCCGGACTCGGAAGTTGGGCCAGTGCAAAGCCATTCTGGATCAAACTTGAACAATGTGATGCTAACACTAATCAGTTCGCCAGTGTGATGTTTACCGGACAGGCGGACGAAAGTGATCCACAGGTTTTCAAGGCGGGATACGGCGGAGATAGTGCTAGAGGAGTAGGTATTGGCATTTTTGATGAATCAGGTGAACTGGTTGTTCCTAATACAACACCGAAGCTGAAGTCAGCTATTACTGCAGGGCAAAATATAATTTTTTATACGGCAAAATATCGCGCGACCTCAGCTCATGTTGAACCCGGGAAAACTAGCGCAACCATTAATTTTGCAATTATTTATCAGTGATTATGCTGTAGGGATGTTTTCAAACTAATTTACAATATATCTGGATTATGACATGAAATATTTAAAAGCCTTATCCTTTTTATATGATCAACAATCTCGTTCTTTTTTTTCTGTTGCTCTGTTGTGCATTATAGGCATGATGCATAACGCCGATGCTGCCGGGATTACCCTCAGCGGTACGCGTTTGATTTATCCGCAAGGCGCAGCTGAAGTTACCCTGAATTCCACAAATACCTCGCAAAAGCAGACCTATCTGGTGCAATCCTGGATTTCTGACGAGAAAGGAGAAAAAGTATCCGATTTTATTGTCACTCCGCCGCTATTCACCCTTAAGCCCGGAGCGATAAATGTTTTGCGTGTCATGTACACCGGCCAAAAACTGCCTGCAGACAGAGAAAGTGTCTTTTACTTCAATAACAAAGCCATTCCTTCGCTGGATAAAAAAGTAGCGGTAGGCAATACGTTACAGATTGCGACTCAGTCCGTGATCAAGCTTTTTTATCGTCCGGCACATTTGACGGTAAAGACCAATGAAGCTCCAGCCATGCTGCACTGCCAGGTTAACGGTGATGTTTTAACCGTAAGCAATCCAACGCCTTACTACATCACACTGGTGAATTTTACCGCCAACGGACAGAAATTGCCGAACACGATGATTGCACCAAAAGGCAGTCAGGTGCTGAAGACTGCAAGAGGCCCTGTTACTTATCAGACCCTGAATGATTACGGTGCAGTTACGCCTGTACTGACCTGCAACGCATAATCGGTAATAAGTGGTCACTGTGATGGTTATCAGACACTCCAAAAATGCCTCTTCTGCTGTACGTTTACGCGTCTCACCGCTGGCGTTGATGATCGGTATGAGTCTGATTTCAGGCTATGTGCAGGCAGAAGACTATTTTAACCCTGCCTTTCTGACGGACGGGAAAGGGCAGGTCGCCGATCTGTCGAGTTTCGAAGGAAGCGGTGGACAGGCTCCGGGAATCTATCGTGTAGATGTTTATCTCAATAACGCATTTGTCGTGAGCCATGACGTGGAATTTAGGTCCCGGAAAGAACTTGAGGCAAACGCCAGCAAAGAGGCAGATGATACCGGTTTGGTTGCCTGTCTTGCAGCGAAAAAGTTGAGTGACCTCGGTGTAGAACTGAATATTCCCGCCGACAAGCAAACAGCACCGGAAGGGAAATGTGTTGATATTGCCGCGCTGATTGAAGGCGCTACTGCCAGCTTTGATTTTGGTCATCAGCGTCTGGATCTTAGCGTTCCGCAAATAGCCCTGAAAAACACGGCTCGCGGCTATATTGCTCCTGAAAAATGGGATCAGGGAATCAACGCGTTCCTGATGAGTTACAGCTTAAGCGGGTCAAGTAGCAAGAGCGGCAGCAGTACCAGTACAAGCAACTTCCTGGGGCTCAACGGCGGGATAAACATGGGGGCCTGGCGTTATCGCAATTATTCGACGTTTAACCGAAACACATCCAGCAATGGCCAGACCACGAGCCGCTGGCAGCACGTCAGCGGCTTTGTAGAAAGAACGATCATACCCTTGAAGTCCGAGCTTACGGTTGGCGTAAGTTCTACCTCAAGCGACGTTTTTGATAGCGTACCGTTTCGTGGCGTGCAACTTGCCTCTGATGACAACATGCTGCCCGACAGCCTGAAGGGATTTGCGCCAACAGTACGCGGTATTGCGAAAAGTAATGCACAGGTCACCATCAAGCAAAACGGCTACATTGTTTATCAAACTTACGTGGCGCCAGGTGCATTCGCGATCAACGATTTATTTCCCACCTCTTCCAGCGGTGACTTAGCTGTTGAGGTCAAGGAACAGGACGGTTCAGTAACGACCTATAGCGTACCTTATTCCGGTGTTCCGTTGCTTCAACGTGAGGGGCGTATGAAATACGCTCTGACCGCAGCCAAATACCATACGGACAACCAGCAACAGGATGAAGTCGATTTTGGTCAGGCGACGCTGATCTGGGGTTTACCACACGGATTTACTCTGTATGGCGGTACGCAACAGGCCAGTAAATATCATGCGTTGGCGATTGGCGCAGGTCTTAATATGGGCAGTTGGGGTGCCATTTCTGCAGATATTACCGGAGCGAAAAGCACGCTGATCGATGACACTCAGCATACCGGGCAATCATTACGCCTGTTATATGCTAAATCGCTGAATGATTTTGGTACTAACTTTCAATTACTGGGTTACCGTTATTCTACTGCAGGGTACTACACCTTTGCAGACACCACCTATAAGCATATGGATGGTTACAATAGCGATCCTGATAATAATGATAACGATCCTGCTAACGATCGTCCGCACTGGTTTGATTATTACAATCTTTATTACACCAAACGTGGAAAGGTACAGGTCAATATTTCCCAGCAGCTGGGAAGCATTGGCTCTGTTTATGTTAGTGGGAGTCAGCAAACATACTGGCACACCGACGGTAAAGATACCCTGGTGCAGGTGGGTTACAACACCACGTGGCACGATATCAACATGAGTATCAGCTACAACTACAGCAAGTCATCCGGGCAGCCTATTGCCGATCAAATTGTGGCAATGAACTTCTCGCTGCCGCTGGGGAAATGGCTCTCATCACCATCGAGCGATTCCCCGAGCGACGCGTTCGCCACCTATAACCGAAGCCGGGATAACCATGGCAAAGTTACCCAGAATGCGGGTGTTGGCGGTTCCCTGCTGGCAAACCATAACCTGAACTATAACGTTCAGGAGGGATTTGGCAATCAGGGAACGGGTAATAGCGGCAGTGCAAGCCTTTCCTATAAGGCAGGCTACGGCAATATGAACGTTGGATACAACTACAGCGATAACGGTAATTCTCGGCAAACCACGTACGGTCTGTCCGGAGGCATGGTTGTTCACCAACATGGTGTGACCCTGAGCCAACCGTTAGGCGAAACCAACGTTCTTGTCGAAGCACCCGGAGCACGTGATGTGAAGGTAGCAAACGCGACGGGGGTTTCAACAGGTTTCCGCGGCTATGCGGTCGTACCCTATGCCACGAATTATCGCTCAAACCGTATCGCGTTAGACCCGTCATCCTTCAGCGATAATGTCGATCTGGATAATACCGTTGTGGATGTGGTTCCAACTAAGGGGGCCCTTGTCCGGGCCAGTTTCTCCGCGCATGTTGGGATTCGCGCGTTGCTCACTTTACTGCACAACAATTCTCCTGTGCCTTTTGGCGCAATGGTCAGCCGTGATGATGAGGGGCCTTCGAGTATTGTCGCTGACGAAGGTCAGGTCTATCTGACAGGACTTGCCCCGAAAGGGGTACTGAAGGTTCAGTGGGGTGATGGCGCCGATCAGAATTGCACGGCGAACTACCAGCTACCGGAAGGCGCAGAAAAAGCGGCCATTACGCAGATGAATGTCATTTGCCGCTAATCAAGGAGATGAATCATGAAAAAAGTTGTTGGGTTCATTGGCGTATTGTTGTTGACCGGACAAAGCGTATATGCAGAAGAGGCAAATCTTAATGTGCAGGGTACGGTAGTGGCAAGCGGATGTGATATTTATACCGGAAGTACTAACCAAAAAATAAAAATTGGTGTCTTCTCGGGAAAAGATTTTCCCTCTGTGGGCAGTACTTCGTCTTTTAAAGCCATGAATATCAATCTCTCAAATTGCTACAACAAATTAACTACGATTATGGTGAAATTTACCGGCACACCGGATGAAGACGATCCTACTCTTCTGGCTTTAAGTAATGCCGGTACGGGAGGGCAGCTTGCAGCGGGTGTGGGTGTAGAACTGCTGGATAATTCAATGAAAACGATTCCGTTTAATAGCGATAAAATGTATAGCTATGAAATTGATGGCGAATCAACGATGTTATCGTTTGTGCTTCGCTATAAATCAACACAATATCCCGTCACACCGGGTGATGCGTCGGCAGTGCTCTATTTTGATTTATCGTATCAGTGAGCCACAATTAATGATTAAGTTTCTATCAATATTCCCATGTGTGGTATTTGTGACGGCCGCAATAGCACATGATGGTACAGTGACTATTTCAGGAACGATTCAGGATAATACTTGTGAGATTGCAGCGGATTCGCAAAGTCAGACGATAAAAATGGGGGGGGTACCGGTGAATATGTTTCATTCCACAGGGGATAAAGGTCCTCCGATTTCATTTTCAATTGACCTGGAAAATTGTGGTCCAGCGGCAAGTGGTGCAAACGTCACCTTTTCTGGAACACCAGATGAGCAGGATAAACGATATTTTTCGGTTCAGGTTAACCAGAATTCTGCAGTAGGTATTGCAATGGGCATTTACAGCGGTGACAGTGTCTTGATTGAACCTGGTAAGGCTTCAGACTCTTATCCTTTAGAGTCGAATGCAGCAGCTTCCTTGAATTTTTTTGCACGGTACGTATCAGTGAAAGACGAAGTTAGCGCTGGTAATGCTAATGTCATACTCACTTTTCTTTTAAGTTATAATTAATTATTTAATAGGTTGAAAAAAATAAATTGGTAAGTGGTTAATCAATGAAGTTCCCTAAGCTAACTGTTCGACATACGATGGAAAGAAACATTATGAAAATGAAATCATACAAAGCTAATTTCTTGTGTGCAATTATTGTTTTTATTATCTGTATATTTACTTCAAATGCCAATGCCTGTGTGGCTTATGATGATTATTCTCCTGTTGATTTATCTGGTTCCATTCCCGACGTAAGTATTCAGCGTGATGCCGCTGTTGGTTCTATTTTATTTACTCAGACTTACTCGACAGGTAAAGATATGAATCAAGGTTTCGCCAGTTGTAGCACTGACCCAAGCGCTGTGGGGACATATACATTATATGGAGTCGGTGCGGCAGTCAGTGGTTATAAAAATGTATATGAAACAAGTGTGCCTGGTGTGGGTATAACTGTGGCAACAGGGGATTCCAGATATTTTTTCTCAAGTCCAGGGCAGGAAGTACCTTTTGCTGGAACATGGCAATGGTCATATTGGGGGCGATCATATACTATAACCCTGACAAAAATAAATCCCGCCACAGGGAGTGGTAATACTGGTCAGATTAGGGCCGTGATGTCTCTGTCAGGCATTAATCCAGACCCGGTAACCATTTCATTGCTGGGGGCAAACATTAAAACGCTAGCGTGTTCTATTAATAATACAACATTCAGTGTTCCTATGGGAGATATTCCCGCAGCAGATTTCACTGGTGCCGGAAGTACACCTAAATCTAGTACGTTTGATCTTGGTATGGATTGTGATGCAGATGCCAATATAAATATTACTCTTAGAGGAACGCAAACCCCGGATTCAGATGATATGAGTATTATATCATTATCTAATTACGGCCAACCTGGCGTCGCTGATGGCGTCGGTGTTCAGTTGTTGTATGGAGGCAAGCCTATTAATGTTAATGAACTTATTAACCTGGAAAAATCTTCCGGCGGTCAGGAAAGTCTTCCTTTTACCGTTCGCTATATTCAAACGAAGGGTATGGTTAAACCAGGGAGCGCCAATGCAACGCTAACATTAGATATAACCTATCAGTGATGTCACATAGGCAATGAGTTGTTATCAGTTGTTTTTTTACTTTTTAGGAAGTGCTTTTAAATGTGACTACTTCACCTCTCTCTATAAATTACCGTCTATTAATTAGAAAGCTGCCCATCAATTCATTCGTTAAAAAAGTTAGGGCAGCTATGTTCTGTTTTTTAAGGGAGGAAGCGTTGCTCCCATGGCATTAATTTATGTGAGCGTTCTTTAAGTAATTCAGCTTCTTGAGGTTTATGAAGAAAGTTTAGTATGTTAATTTGATCGTTATAAGCATTTTCTTCCATGTGCAATATTATCCATTCTTTATTTTCTCGCGCATACATTTCCAGCTCGATAATATCTCCCCGCTGATTAAAATTGTTCAAATGTAATAATGAAAGATCGCGCTGATACCGCATCTGCATCAACCAGGGGACAGAAAGTTGGCGAATGTTCTCTGGATTATCCAGGTGACCAGCTTCAAATTTGCCGAGTGCCAGGCTGGCTAAAAAAAGCTTTGCCGCCAGAATCATGCCATATACCGAAACCGCAGCCATAACAATGGGTAACAACTTCACTGTGAAGCGCGTTGACTGACATCTACCTTCTGAAACAGACATTAAAAGTAACACCGCAAAATAGTGCGGAACGGAGTAGTACAGTGGGAACTCTACCTGGGTATGGAGCAGTATGGGCAACGTGGTTAGCAGGGCAGCCCATTGCCACAAACTTTTGCGTCTGCGGTATAACATTATCCAAACCCAGAGCAGACACATACCGCCAGCCAGTGCCACAACACCACCTTCAGCCTCGATGAATAAGGTTTCGTTATGAGGGTGCTGCATCATTTCCCGGCTGGGGTTATCAAAAGGGAGATTGGCCATAAAATTCTGATATACAGACTCAAACATGCCTAGCCCGTAGCCACGCCAGGGATGCTCGCTTATCATGCGCAGCGTATAGTCGATTGTGAGCCAGCGCTGGTGATTAGAGCCTTCATGTTGCAGGGAATCGATCAGAGAGTGGTTAAGTAAACTGATCCCCAGTAAAACGCCGGCGACAGGCAGAATAATGACCTGTAGCTGGCGCTTAAGGGATGTTCTGTTTCGATAGTGTGGCGAGAAGAACAGCACTATTTCGCACAGGAAACCTGTGATTGCCCCAAGCCAGCCGATACGGGATTCCAGAAGTACCAGCGTCGCAGAAATGAAAATCGTCGCGCCGCTAAGCAACAGCATTCTTACCGTTTCCAGTCGACGGTCTGCTAATGTTCGGTGCTTGTCTGCAAGGAGAATAAGCACGACTGTAAACCCGGTTGCAAGGAATGAAGACGTCACATTTCTTTGCTGGAAAATGCCGGAAGCACTTCCTGAATATTTGTAAGCCAGTGCATCCAGCGGCCAGGGTAAATATTGCGGAAAGAATAATCCAGCTATAGATAAAAGCGTTTCTATGATGGATGCTGCTGCCAGAAGGTAAAAAAGCGAGACAATTTCTTTTTCGCAGAATGGACGCTGAATTAGCGTGAGATAAAAGAGTACTCCACCCCAAATCCCAACCAGACGTGGAGCGGCAATAGGCAAGCCTGCCGCAGGTGTCCAGATGATGGGGAGTGTCAGCAGCACAGCGCTAGCGAATAAAACGACAACGGTGTGGGAGTAGCGTAATTTATTCCAGCTAACACATAGCCATGTCATTAGCCCCAAGAGAGACATAACCCCCCAGCACAGAAGGTTCAGCGGTAAATCCATTCCGTAGCCACCATTGTTTGACCATGGGATGGGAAGAAGGAACAACCAATACACAGTTAAAAGACTGAATGAAAAGTAGCGAAGAAATACAGCATTTCTGAATTGCATAAGAACAGTGGGATTAAAAGGCATAATAAGTCACACGGCAAAGCGCCATTTTATTCTTTGGGCAAAAAGATCTATAACACTATCCGATCCTGAAAAAGACTTTGCCGTTGAGGGTGGTCAGCATTATTACCTTGCCGCAGCATAAAAAACGTATGCTGATATACTGGATCAATATCTTCATTCTCAGGGATCGAACATGAACGTCACCCGCAAACAAGACCGTCTCCTGCGCCGCGCGCTCGGCGAGTGGGAAAAAGAGGGCGCATTATCCGCCGACGAGCACCAGCGTCTGGCCGACACCTTAAAACGCGTCACCCTGGACTGGCAGCGGCTCAGTCGTTACGCCTTCTGGACGGCGCTGGCCTGCGTCATTATCGCCATCGGCAGCCTGTTCTCCGACAGCGAGCTGATGGCACGCATTATTGAATTCTTTGCCTTTTCCTCACTCGCCCGCATCGGGCTACCCGCGCTGATGGCCGTGCTGTTTTATCTGTGGGGGTTCAGCCGCCAGCGGCGGGAAACCCAGTGGCATTACAGCACCGAAGCCATCCTGTTCCTCGGCGTATTATTTACCGCCATCGCCCTCTGGCAACTGGGTGAACGGCTGGATAACGGCAGCGGACACGTTGCACCGCTGTTCCTGGCGGGCTGCGTGGTGTACGGACTGGTGGGGTTCTTTGGCCGCTCGGGGCTGGTGTGGCTGTTCTTCCTGCTCTCGCTCGGCAACTGGTTTGGCGCAGAGACGGGCTACATGTCCGGCTGGGGCGCGTACTGGCTGGGGATGAACTACCCGGTGCGCTTTATCTTCTTCGGCGGTGCGCTGCTGGCGCTGTGCTGGGGGCTGCGTGGGGTGCTGCAGGCGCGCCGTCTCTATACCACCAGTAAAGCGATGGGGCTAACGTATCTGTTTGTTGCCCTGTGGATCATGTCGATTTTTGGCAATTACGACATCGACAGCTGGTACAGCATGACGCAGGCGTCGCTGCTGCCCTGGGCACTGTTGTTCGCCGTGGCGGCAGCTATCTGCATTTATATCAGCCTGAAAACCGATGACGGTATGCTGCGCGGCTTTGGTCTGACGTTCCTTACCATCAACCTGTACACCCGGTACTTCGAGTATTTCTGGGACGGGATGAACAAGGTGGTGTTCTTCCTGATTCTGGCAGCGTCGCTGGCGGTGATAGGGCGGTATGCAGAGCGGATTTGGCACGCGGGGAGTCGGTAAAAGGTCATGGGCCGCATGCAGCGGCCCGTGATCGTTAGCACTCAGTCACACGTGTGCTTAGACTCATTTCTCCTCTGGCAGTCAGAGAAGAGGGCCTCTCATTGGCTGCAGGGCGAAAGGCGAAGTTAACTCTCCATCTAAATAAATTGCGCACTTATTCGCCTTTATTCAGGCTATTTTCTTAAAAATTGCCCTTCTCAGGAAGCGTTATTCCTCTGTGTTAAAATTCGGCAGGTACACAGGGAGAGTAACGCATGAGTAGACGACGCGATATCATTGATGGAACTGCTGCTGCCAGGGTTCCATATGGTTTGTTTATACAGAAGTGCTGGGCTGGATTGATTTAGTTCATGCGCAGGGTACGGATATCTGAAATCTGCTACGAAATATTGACGTGGGGGAATCATCCGGGAAGGCGTTCTACGAGGTCGTCTATTCACAGTCGATGGTCGATCCAACAAGGACCATGAAAATGGGTAAATTTATCACCTGGCGAATTAAATGCGGGCGTTCCTATTTTGAACGTAAAAGCATTGCGCTGGCCATGATGATGTCGTTGGCCAGGAAGTTTGAAGGACTTCAGTCGAGATTCCCGCTCAGCCTGACCACAGACAGTGGATTTAGTGGGGAGGATCTGGTTTCTGATTTACTGGGATTCTATCGGGTAGTCTCAATCCAGAACCCATTTGGATTTCTTCGGCCTGTCTGTAAACAAGACGCTCTCAAACGTTGGGACTATTACGGAAAAATGGGTTCCTGGAAAAATGAAACCTTCCAGCCATTGCTGTTCCCGGATCCGGAAAGATCCCCAAATTCCAGACCACGCAAAGGTGAATTGCCGAATTTTATGAAGACAGTAAAACCCTGGAGTGACTTCCGTTCAGGAATTGTCAGTATAGCAAGCGTCGATGGTTCATATATCGACGCAGCAAAAGGGGGAGTTTTACCTTATGCGTAAGCCACTTAACTTACTGACAATGTTCGTTGTTCTTTTTGCTGCGGTGATATTTTTGGCATGGTCATATATAAGAATGGAGTTTGCGGGCAGTGCGCACTATACCGAACAGGATACGAGAGAATACGAGTTCTATACGCCTGATATTCTGAAAAAAATGCCGCGAATCTCATCCCGGTACGATTTTGATTTTGCAAACATTACCGGCCCTGCCTCGCATGTCTATGCTATCAGATACTATGATGCCGATGACTCCGGAAAGATAGACCTCTTTCTGAGTTCGCAAGGGTTCCAAAAACAGAATGGCTGCCATATTGATGCGGTATGCTGGATTGGTACCGATCCCCAGGAAATTGTGACGGTCAGCACCCTGGAAAACCCCAAAGCAATTTTAGTCTCAATCATATATAACTTCTGATTGAAAATATTTCGCCTGCGCGTATTTATCAAAAATACGCAAAAAACACCTTTTGCAAAAATCCGGCTAGCACTGAAGAGACAAAAGGAGATGTTGGATGAGCAAGAAGATCATTGACCGGGACGAACTCAGAGCAGAGCTGTTAAGCGATTCAGACGTTCAGGCTTTTTTTGATGGTGAAGAACGAAAAGAGCGTTTGCGTGAAATGTTGGCGCAATGGCGAAACCGGGCTGGCCTGACGCGTGCTCAGGTTGCAGAAAGAATGGGCGTCAGCGCCCACGGTTTTCAGAACGGAAGCAAACATCTTACGGGCGAGTCTGGATACGTTAACGCGCTATGCGCTGATGTGTAGGGTTAAGCACCCGAAGATTACGCTTTATTGAATACGGGCACGCGACAAACGCATGCCCGAGATCGTTAGCACTCAGTCACAATCGTGCTCAGCGGCAGGCGAGATTTTGGCAGCGTGGCGTTGAAATCTTCCACGCTGTGATGCCCAACCGGCACCACCACCAGGCTGGTGAAGCCTTTCTCTTTCAGGCCAAACTCTTCGTCGAGGATGGCAGCGTCATAGCCTTCAATCGGCACCGCGTCCAGACCCATCGCGCCTACGCCCAGCAGGAAGTTACCGACGTTCAGGTAAACCTGTTTCGCCATCCACTGGTCGTCATCTTTCAGATCTACACGGTGCATATCGGCGAAGTAGGTACGACCTTTGTGGTTCGCAGCTTTTGCTTCTGGCGTGTTGAAACGGCCGTCAGCCTCTTCCTGATCTACTACGCGCTCAAGCCACGCGTCGTCCAGTGCAGTTTTGGCGCAGAAAACCACGACGTGCGAGGCATCCAGCATTTTGCGTTCGTTGAACACGAAGGTACCCGCAGCAGATTTTGCCACGCGCGCTTTACCTTCTTCGGTGCTGGCAACGATGAAGTGCCACGGCTGGGAGTTGGTGCTGGACGGGCTGTATTGCAGCAGGGTTTTGATTTTTTCCGCTTCTTCAGCGGTCAGTTTTTTGCTTGCGTCGAACGCCTTGGTAGAGTGGCGTTTCAGGGCGACAGAAATAATATCCATAACAACTCCTGGTGATGAAATTCGCCCGCGTGCGGGCGCGAAAGGAAAGCAGATTACAGGGCGAAACGGGAAATGATAAGTGCAATTCGAGCGCTTACTCTGTTCGGCTCAGACGAACAATCAGGTTGGGCGTATCCGCTTCTGGTCTTTTTTCGGCAGTTTATCCACCACCAGATTCCACGAGTCCGCGATCAGGTCGGTGACCAGCTCCGGCGTAATGTCGTCGGTACCGTAGACGGAAATCCAGTGTTTTTTATTCAGGTGATATCCAGTCTCAACGCCGCGGTATATCTGCTGATTTAACAAGGACTTTTCCGGGTCGGATTTCAGGCTCACGTGCGCTCGCCCGCGGGTAACGGCCATCAGCATGAAGATCTTACCGCCCACTTTAAACACGTCATATTCCGGGCCAAACGGCCAGCAGTGTTCGGTAAAGGGAAGTTCAAGCGCCACGCGTTTAGCGTGCTCCTGTAAGGATTTACTCTCCACGGCTGTCTTCCTGAGCTAGCCCGCGCCACATCACCTCAAAACCGAGCGCTTTAAAATCAACGGCGCGGGAAGGGTCGCGAGTGGCAAATTCCATCGTAGATTCGGCCAGCGATAAGAAAAGCGCATCACCGAAGGTTTTGAATTCATCAGACATAAACACCTGACGCACCGAGCGGCGGCAGAGTTCATGCAGCTCGGGGAACATCTCTTTCACTGCCTGTTCGGTCTCGGCGTTGATCTTCTCGCTGACGCCAAGCTGGCGAATAGCAGCGTGCGAGAGAGGGTTTTTGATCCCCCAGTCAACATAGCTGTTCCAGATGTTTCGCGTATGCTCTTTCGGCGTGGTGAGGCTGCGATCCAGGTTGGACAGCATTGCCTGGCAGAGATCCTGCTTCAGGTGCAGGTAGAGGGCATTCAGCAGATCGTCTTTCGTAGCAAAGTAGCGAAACAGAGTCCCTTCGGCGACGCCCGCGTTACGCGCGATTAACGCCGTTGAGGCGGCAATACCTGACTGTGCAAATGCCACCGTTGCGGCTTCCAGTAAGGCCTGTTTTTTATCTTCACTCTTCGGACGTGCCACTCAATTCTCCCCTTGGTCTATTGTAAAAAAAGTATTGAAGCACGCGATTCATACGGCTGCAACGCGGAATGTCAAAGATCGAAAACGTCTTGACGATATATTCATCATACACAATAATGAGTGCTTACTCACTCATAATCAAGCTTAACCCGCGCAAACTATCGGATGGGGCGCGTATTCGGGTCAGGATATGAAAAAGCGTCTCTTCATCTGCGTGGTGTTTGTCATGATTATTGCTTCAGCTGCGAGTTTACCTTTTGTTCTGAATGCCGGATTTGGGCAGCCCCCGCAGGGTGCGCAGCTTTCCGAAGTAGAAGCTTCCCCAAACTATCGCGACGGGAAGTTCAACAATACGCTCCCGACGCCGGGCTTCACTGGCCAGCAAAACATGCTGGTTGCGTGGTGGCAATTCTTGACCCGTAAAACCGAAAACGCGCGTCCCGCGCGGCCGCTTCCCTTAGTGAAAACCGATCTGGCGAGCCTGCCGCTGGAGGAGGACACGCTGGTCTGGCTTGGTCACTCCTCCTGGTATATGCAGCTGGCGGGCAAGCGGATACTGATTGACCCGGTGCTGAGCAACTACGCGGCGCCGTTCTCCTTTCTGAACAAGGCCTTTGACGGGGAGTATCCGTGGCGCGCGGACAGCATGCCGGAGATTGACCTGCTGATTATCTCGCACGATCACTACGATCATCTGGATTACGCCACCATCAAGGCATTGCTGCCAAAAGTGAAGCGGGCGATCGCTCCGTTGGGCGTCGGATCGCACCTGCGCTATTGGGGCATGAACCCGGAGATTATCGACGAGCGCGACTGGAATCAGTCGGTGCTCGTCAGCGATACGTTGACGGTTCACGTGCTTCCCGCGCGTCACTTTTCCGGGCGCGGCATCAAGCGCAACCAGACGCTGTGGGGCAGCTTTATGTTCGTCACGCCAGAGCAGAAGGTTTACTACAGCGGTGACTCTGGCTACGGCCCGCACTTCAAGGCTATCGGCGAGCAGTTCGGCGGAGTGGATTTAGCCATTATGGAAAACGGCCAGTACGACCAGGACTGGAAGTACATCCACATGCTGCCGGAAGAAACGGCGCAGGCCTCGGCAGATCTCAACGCGAAGGCGGTGGTGCCAGGGCATAACGGACGTTTCGTGCTGGCGAAACACACCTGGAACGATCCGCTGATTCAGCTGGCAAAAGCCAGCAAGGATAAAAATTATCGGCTGCTGACGCCGGAGCTGGGCGAGCCTGTCCGGGTAAGCGATAGCACGCAAGAATTTCGTGAGTGGTGGGAATAATGTTTAATCGAGAAGCAGAGGGGGAGAGCAGCATGACTATTTCCGCTCAGGTCATCGACACCATCGTCGAATGGATCGACGACAACCTACATCAGCCGTTGCGCATTGAAGAGATTGCCCGCCGCGCGGGTTACTCGAAATGGCATCTGCAGCGGTTGTTTATGCAATATAAAGGGGAGAGTCTGGGGCGCTATATTCGCGAACGCAAGCTCCTGCTGGCGGCGCGCGATCTGCGTGAATCGGACGAACGCGTGTACGAAATCTGCCTGCGCTACGGGTTTGACTCGCAGCAGACCTTTACGCGCATCTTTACCCGCACGTTCAACCAGCCGCCTGGCGCCTACCGTAAAGAGAACCACAGTCGTACGCACTGAAACCCTCTCCCTCATCTTAACCCTCTTCCCAACGGGGAGAGGGTTCGTATCCGTTAGCGGCCAGGTCACGATGCCAGTGAAAACCAGCGGCGCCAGATGAAACGCAGCACGAAGAATTCGATGGCGCCGAGCAGTAAAAACCACAGACAGAACAGAATGGTGTAAAGCTGGTTAAGGTCGACCATGTGGAAGGCCGTCACCAGCTTCTGCGCCAGCGCTAGCCCTAGCGAAGGCGCAGGTAACAGCAGGCAAGAGAGCATAGCCAGCAATAAAATGCCCCCTGCAGCGAGCAGCGATTCTAACGGGTGTTTCATCTTAATGTTAATCGTCAGTTAAAAATGTCATTGTCCGGCATCCTGGAACGTAAAGCAATATAAACCCGGCTGGGGTTTTTTAATTAAATTAAGGACCCTATCCACGGATAATAGATCAAAAAACAATATTGTCACTGCAACGATTAAATTAACATCGCGTTATGTAAATAAACGTCTGCATCATGAAAATAATTTTACAAATGTATAAGTGCTAAAGCCAATTAACGTTGCAATAACAATGGCAGCGACAATGTATAACGCCAGGCGGCGCCCGCGATAAATGCCAAACATGCTTCCTCCTTGTTTAATGTTGGTTTAGAAATATTTTGTAAAAATCACCGTATCGAAATGATTTTTTAGCAGTTTTGAATAACCCAGCAGTAATTATATTGCGGCAGATCAATTTAACCCGCAAGCATTTAAAATGAATTTATTTAAGCCAGAAAGGAATTCCGGCTACCGACCACCGGAAATTAAAGGAACGATACGATGACCCAAAAAAATTTCTCACAGAATATGCCACCTACCCACGGGCAGGCATACCAGCAGACAGTAGAGCAAGTGCTTGCTAACAAGCAGACCCAGGCCAATGGTCTGGATCGCGCTGAGGCACAGGCTCGCTTGCAGAAGCATGGCCCGAATGCGTTACCCGAGAAAAAAGGCAAGCCGGCATGGCTGCGCTTTCTCGCGCATTTTAACGATGTCCTGATTTACGTCCTTCTGGCTGCAGCCGTATTAACGGCCGTGATGGGCCACTGGGTCGATACGCTGGTTATTCTGGGCGTAGCGGTTATCAACGCCTTAATTGGCCACATTCAGGAAAGTAACGCTGAAAAATCCCTGCAGAGTATTCGTAATATGCTCTCCAGCGAGGCGCGGGTTATTCGTAACGGTAATCACGAAACGATACCCACAACCGATATAGTCCCGGGCGATATTATTGTCCTGCGCGCAGGGGATCGTATTCCCGCGGATATGCGTTTAATTGAAGCGCATAATTTACGCGTGGAAGAAGCTATTTTGACCGGTGAATCGACGGTGGTGGATAAACACACCAACCCACTGAGCGGTGAATTACCGCTGGGCGACCGTACCAACCTGGTGTTCTCCGGGACGACCGTGAGCGCAGGCGGCGGCGTGGGCGTGGTCATTGCTACCGGTCAGGATACCGAACTTGGCCATATTAACCAGATGATGGCGGGCATTGAAAAACACCGTACCCCGCTGCTGGTACAGATGGACAAGCTGGGTAAAGCGATCTTCGCCATTATCCTGGCGATGATGGCCGCGCTGTTTGTCTTTAGCCTGGTGTTCCGCGAGATCCCAATGGGCGAGCTGTTGCTCTCCCTGATTAGCCTGGCGGTAGCGTCCGTACCGGAAGGTCTGCCAGCGATTATCTCCATCATCCTCTCTCTGGGCGTGCAGGCGATGGCGCGTCAGCGGGCTATTATCCGCAAATTGCCAACGGTTGAAACCCTGGGGGCAATGACCGTGGTGTGCTCGGATAAAACCGGCACCCTGACCATGAATGAGATGACGGTTAAAGCCATCATCACCGCCGATTCCTGCTACCGCGTGGACGGCAACAGCTATGAGCCGGTGGGGAATATTTATCTGGAAGGCAGCGACGAGCCGGTGCAGATCCAGCCGGGTACCGTCCTGGAGCACTACCTGCGCACCATCGACTTGTGTAACGACAGCCAGATGATTCAGGACGAGCGCGGTCTTTGGGGTATCACCGGCGGGCCGACCGAAGGGGCACTGAAGGTGCTGGCGGCAAAAGCTAACCTCGCGCCGGTGATGACCACGCTGATTAACAAGATCCCGTTCGACTCGCAGTATAAGTACATGAGCACCCACTACCAGATTGGCGGTGAGGAGCAGATCCTGATTACCGGCGCGCCGGACGTGATTTTCGCCCTGTGCGCCCAGCAGCAGACCCGTAACGGCGCGGAAGCCTTCAACCACGCGTACTGGGAAGCTGAAATGGAGCGTTATGCGCGCCAGGGGTTGCGCATGGTCGCCGCGGCGTTCAAGCCGGCGAACGGTGAGCAGGAATTAACGCACGACGACCTGAGCCATGGCCTGATCTTCCTCGGTATCGCCGGGATGATGGATCCGCCGCGTCCGGAAGCAATTGATGCGATTCACGCCTGCCAGCAGGCCGGGATCCGCGTGAAGATGATCACCGGGGATCACCCGCAGACGGCAATGAGCATCGGCCAGATGCTGGGCATTACCAACAGCGAGCAGGCAGTGACCGGCTATCAGCTGGAGAAAATGGACGACGCGGAGCTGGCAGAGGCCGCGGTGAAATATGACATCTTTGCCCGTACCAGCCCGGAGCATAAGCTGCGTCTTGTTCAGGCGCTGCAGAACAAAGGCGAGATAGTCGGCATGACCGGCGACGGCGTGAATGATGCACCGGCGCTGCGTCAGGCGGACGTGGGTATCGCGATGGGCATCAAGGGCACGGAAGTGACCAAAGAAGCGGCGGACATGGTCCTGACCGACGATAACTTCGCGACCATCGCCAGCGCGGTAAAAGAGGGGCGTCGCGTATACGACAACCTGAAGAAAACGATTCTGTTCATCATGCCGACCAACCTGGCGCAGGGTCTGCTGATTGTGATTGCGCTGCTGGCCGGAAATATCATTCCGCTGACGCCGGTACTGATTTTGTGGATGAACATGGCGACCTCCGCCACGCTCTCCTTCGGCCTGGCCTTTGAGGCTGCCGAGCGCAGGATCATGCAGCGTCCGCCGCGTCAGACCGGGCAGCACGTGATGGATGCCTACGCCGTGTGGCGCGTGGCTTTCGTCGGCACTATGATTGCTATTGCAGCGTTTGCGCTGGAAGCCTGGCTGGCTCCGCGCGGCCACAGCGCGGAGTTCATTCGCACCGTGCTGCTGCAGATGCTGGTGTGTGCACAGTGGGTGTACATGATTAACTGCCGTAACACCGAAGGGTTCTCCCTGAATCGCGGCCTGCTGGCGAACAAAGGTATCTGGCTGGTGACGGGCGTTCTGTTCCTGCTCCAGGCGGCGATTATCTACCTGCCGTTTATGCAGATGCTGTTTGGCACCGAAGCGCTGCCGCTGCGCTACTGGTTCGTGACGCTGGCGGTTGCAGGCGTGATGTTCTTTATTGTCGAAATTGAGAAGCGACTGACCCGCAGGTTCCGTAAGGCTGCGTAACCTAAAACCTTACCCCTCACACAGCCCTCTCCCCATTGGGAGAGGGTGTTCAACTCCCCTCGCCCTATGGGGAGAGGGCCGGGGTGAGGGGAAAACACTGAGGTATACCTGAATGAAATTCCCGCTCCTGTTCGCCTTTCTCGCCTGCACCCTGCAACCTGCATTTGCCGCCGCCATTCCCGTTCGCGTCGTCAGCGTAGAACAAACCGCCCATGCCGCCGAGCGCCAAATCCCCGGACGTATCGAAGCCATTCATACCGTTGAACTGCGCGCCCGCACGGAAGGCGTTATAACCAAAGCCCCTTTTCGCGACGGGCAGTATGTAAAAAAAGGTGACGTGCTGTTCGAGCTGGACGATGCCGAGCCGCGCGCTGCCGTGCGTCTGGCGCAGGCCGAGGTAAACAGTGCCGAAGCCACGCTGCGTCAGGCCCAGCAGCAGTTGTCCCGCTTTGAAAGCCTGGGCAATAGCAACGCCATCAGCCGTCACGACGTGGATAACGCCCGCATGCAGCGCGATGTTGCCCGCGCCGCGCTTGAGCAAGCCAAAGCCCGGCTTGAAACCCGTAACGTCACGCTGGCTTACACCCGCATAACCTCCCCGATTGACGGCCGCGTGGGGCACAGCAACTTCCACGTGGGGAGCCTGGTGAATCCGTCCAGCGGCGTGCTGGTGGACGTGGTGCAGCTTGACCCGATCCGCATCGCCTTTGCGCTGGAAGAGGGGACCTTTGCCACCAAAGCAGGACAGCACCCGGACATCAATGCCATGAAGCAGGCCTGGCAGGCATTAATCGACAGTAACGGCCAGCGCGTCAGCGGTGAACTCACGTCGGTGGACAACCGCATCGACCCACGCACCGCCAGCGTGATGCTGCGCGCCGAGTTTGCCAACCCGCGCCATCAGCTGTTGCCCGGCGGCAACGTGAATATTTATCTCCGGCCCGCCAGCGAACAGCCGGTGCTGACGCTGCCTGCCGCTGCGGTACAACAGGACGGTGACGGGTTCTTTGCCTGGGTTATTAACGCCGACGGAAAAGCGGAAAAACGTCCGCTGAAGGTGGCCGGTCAGATTGGTCAGCAGTTCCAGATTTCATCCGGCGTGAAGCCCGGTGAGCGAGCGATCGCAGACGGCGCGCAGCGCGTGCAGCCGGGCGCTGCCGTTCAGATACTGAATTAAGGAGCCATCATGCTGACGTTTTTCATCAAACGCCCGCGCTTTGCGATGGTGATTGCGCTGGTCATCACCCTGCTCGGGGCCATCGCGCTGAAGATTATCCCGGTGGAGCAGTACCCGCAGATTACCCCACCGGTGGTCAACGTCAGCGCGTCATGGCCGGGCGCCAGCTCGGCTGACGTGGCGGAGGCTATTGCTACGCCGCTGGAGACGCAGCTTAACGGCGTGGATCACATGCTGTATATGGAGTCCACCAGCTCGGACGAAGGTACCTACAGCCTGAACATTACCTTTGCCGCAGGCACGGATCCCGATCTGGCCGCCATCGACGTACAAAACCGCGTCGCGCAGGCCGTGGCGCAACTTCCCGCCGAGGCACAGCAAAACGGCGTGCAGGTTCGTAAGCGCGCCACCAACCTGATGATGGGGGTAAGTCTTTACTCACCGAACAGCACCCACACGCCGCTGTTTGTGAGCAATTACGCCAGCACGCAGGTGCTTGAGTCGTTGTCCCGCCTGCCCGGCGTCGGGCAGGTGCAGATATTTGGCGCACGCGACTACAGCATGCGCATCTGGCTGCGACCGGATCGCATGAACGCCCTGAATGTGACTACCGACGATGTCGCGCAGGCGCTGCGCGAGCAGAACGTACAGGGGGCGGCGGGCCAGGTGGGAACGCCGCCGGTATTTAACGGCCAGCAGCAGACCCTAACCATCAACGGGCTGGGGCGCCTGAACCGGGCCGAGGACTTTGCCGACATCATTATCCGTGCTGGCGAGATGGGGCAGCTGGTGCGCCTGAAGGACGTGGCGACTATCGAACTGGGCTCGCGCAGCTACAGCTCCGGCGCGCAGCTGAACGGGCACAGCTCCGCCTATCTCGGCATCTACCCTACGCCGTCTGCCAACGCCCTGCGCGTGGCCGATGCGGTGCGCGCGGAGCTGGAACGACTCTCGACGCGCTTCCCGGACGATCTGGTCTACGAGGTGAAGTTCGATACCACCTCCTTTGTTGCCGCCACCATCAAGGAGATCGGCGTCTCGCTGGCGCTGACCATGCTGGCGGTGGTTGTGGTCGTTTCCCTGTTCCTGCAAAGCTGGCGCGCCACGCTGATTGTGGCGCTCGCCATTCCGGTGTCGCTCGTGGGCACCTTTGCGGTGCTGTATACGCTGGGTTACTCCGCCAACACGCTCAGCCTGTTCGCCATCATCCTGGCGCTGACGATGGTGGTGGATGACGCTATCGTGGTGGTGGAAAGCGTTGAAACGCTGATGGCAGAAGGGCAGAGCCGTACGGCGGCTACCGCGCTGGCGCTGCGCCAGATTGCCGGCCCGGTGATTGCCACCACCCTGGTGCTGCTGGCGGTGTTTGTGCCGGTGGCGCTTCTGCCGGGCATCGTCGGCGAGCTGTATCGCCAGTTTGCGGTCACGCTTTCCACCGCGGTCACGCTCTCAAGCCTGGTGGCGCTGACGCTAACCCCAGCGCTCTGTGCGATGCTGCTGCGTCCACGTCCGGCGCGCCCTGCAGCAGTTTGCCGCGCCTTTAACCGGGGCCTGGATGCCACGCGAAATATCTATGGCCGCATCGTGAGTGCGTTAAACCTGCGTCCTTGGCTGGCGCTGCTGGCCACCGCCGGTGCGGCCGCCGTCGTCGTGTTCAGCTTTATGTCGATGCCGAAAGGCTTCCTGCCGCAGGAAGATCAGGGCTACTTCTTCGCCAGCGTCCAGCTGCCGGAAGCGGCGTCGCTGGAGCGTACCGAAGCGGTGATGGCCACCGCGCGGGCGTTGATTGCCAAAAATCCGGCGGTAGAGGATGTGATCCAGGTGTCCGGGTTTAACATTCTCAACGGCACCAGCGCATCGAATGGTGGGTTTATCTCCATCATGCTGAAGGACTGGAGCGAGCGGCCGCCGCTGGATGAGATCATGGGCACGCTGCAGCGCCAGCTGCTGGCGCTGCCCGAAGCGACCATCATGACCTTTGCACCGCCCACGCTGCCGGGGCTGGGGAATGCCTCCGGTTTCGACCTGCGTATTCAGGCTCAGGCGGGGCAAAGCCCGGCAGAGCTAGAGCGCGTCACGCGCGAGGTGCTGGCGAAGGCCAACCAGCATCCGCAGCTGAGCCGCGTGTTCACCACCTGGAGCAGCAATGTGCCCCAACTGACGCTGACCGTTGACCGCGAGCGCGCCGCCCGTCTCGACGTGCCGGTCTCGCGGATCTTCAGCAGCCTGCAAACCGCCTTTGGCGGCACGCGCGCCGGGGATTTCAGTATCAACAACCGCGTCTACCACGTGGTGATGCAAAACGAGATGCAGTGGCGCGAGCGTGCCGAGCAGATTGGCGAGCTGTTCGTGCGCAGCAATAACGGCGAGCGGGTGCGCCTGAGCAACCTTGTCTCCATCACGCCGACCGTTGGTGCACCGTTCCTGCAGCAGTACAACCAGTTCCCGTCCGTGTCGGTAAGCGGATCCGCGGCGGAAGGGGTGAGCAGCAGTACGGCGATGGCGGTAATGGGCCAGATTCTGGCGGAGAACCTGCCTGCGGGATACGACTACGCCTGGAGCGGTATGTCGTACCAGGAGCAGCAGACGGGGAATCAGGCCATCTGGATCGTGCTGGCGGCGGTGGTCATGGCGTGGCTGTTCCTCGTTGCCCAGTACGAAAGCTGGACGCTGCCAGCGAGCGTGATGCTCTCTGTGCTGTTCGCCATCGGCGGGGCGCTGGTGTGGCTATGGATAGCGGGGTACGCCAACGACGTGTACGTGCAGATTGGTCTGGTCTTGCTGATCGCGCTGGCGGCCAAGAACGCCATCCTGATCGTTGAGTTTGCCCGCGCGCGTCGTATAGACGGCATGTCGATCGTGGATGCCGCTCGCGAAGGGGCATCGCGTCGCTTCCGTGCGGTAATGATGACCGCCGTGTCGTTCATTATCGGCGTGTTGCCAATGATGCTGGCAACCGGTGCCGGTGCCCAGAGCCGTCGCATCATCGGGACCACGGTGTTCAGCGGTATGCTGGTAGCCACCGTGGTCGGCATTCTATTTATCCCGGCGCTATTCGTCCTGTTCCAGCGCCTGCGCGAGTGGGGGCATCGTCTTACGGACTAGTTGCCCACAGCTCACAATGCCTTTGCACTAAGGAGATGAGCGAGCCACCGTCTGCGATAACGTCTCGCATGCGCTGCGCCTCGCTCTTCCCCTGTTTCAACATCAGGCCAATTTCATGGACCGCGCTCGCGGCGCCGAGCTTATCGGCCGACGGCGCAACCTGCTCCAGCAGCCACGCAATGTCTTCCGCCACGGTTTTGTGTTCCCCGGTATGCACGTCCGTCAGAATGCCCTCTAACCCGTAGCGACAGGCCTGAAAACGGTTAAAGCGATACAACAAGAAATCCTGTTCCTGATGCTTATAGGGTCTTGTCGTCAGCAGCCAGTGCGATGTCGCCTGGATCAGCCCGGCGATATTAATGGCGTGGGCGAGCGTCAGCGGCGTATCCATCACCCGCACCTCTACGGTGCCAAAATGCGGGCTGGGGCGAATGTCCCAGTGCAAATCTTTAATGCTCTCGATCATGCTGGTCGAGCTCAGGCGGCGAAACAGCCCCTCAAATTCCTGCCAGCTATTCACCCACGGCATTTGGCCGTTGTCCGGGAACCCGGAGAAAATATTGAGCCGCGATGAGGCAAACTTTGTGTCCGTGCCCTGCATATACGGCGATGCCGCTGCCAGGGCAATAAAGTGCGGCACAAAGCGTGACAGCCCGTGGAGCAGGTAGATGGCATCATCCCCGTTTCGACAGCCGACATGCACATGCTGGCCGAACACCGTCGCCTGCAAAATCAGATAGCCAAAGCGTTCCAGCGTCACGTTATAGCGCTCGTCGTCACACACTTCCTGACGCTGCCACTTCTGGAACGGATGCGTACCGCCGCCGCAGATCTGAATATGCTGCTCCGCCGCCGCGCGCAGAATACTCTGCTGCATCACCGAGAACTGCGCTGCCGCCTGGTCGATGGTCTGACACACGCCGGTGGCGATTTCCAGCATGCTCTCGGTGATGTCGTGCTTCACTTCCCCGCCTTTGACGTCATCTTTAACGGCGGCGATGAGGGAGGAGGAGTCCTGGCTCAGATCGTAGCCCGGCGGGTTGACCACCTGCAGCTCAAGCTCAATGCCAAGGGTGAAGGGCTCAGAGGAATGGAAGTCGGGTAAAGGCATAGCGCACTCCGTTGTCGTTGATTCAGTGAGTATAGACAACGGGGTGTGGCGCTCTTTTCTCGTGGTGGTATAACTGTTAGCAGGCTTAGCAAAACGCGGAGTTAACCATGTCTGACTATCCAACCCTTGCGCTGATAGGACCTGGCGCAATCGGTACAACCGTTGCGGCGGTGCTGCATGAAGCAGGCCGCACGCCGCTGCTGTGCGGACGCACCGCACACCCGGAATTACGTTTGCGTCACGATGAGGGCGAGATTGTGGTGCCCGGTCCGGTATTAACCGATCCCGCGGCCATTAACTCTGCGTTCGATCTGGTGTTTATTGCGGTGAAAACCACGCAGAATGCCGACAGCGCCGGGTGGCTGCGCGCGCTGTGCGATGAGCATACGGTGGTCTGCGCGCTGCAAAATGGCGTCGAGCAAAAAGCCCAGCTTGAACCTTGGGTGAATGGCGCAACGGTGTTGCCTTCGGTGGTCTGGTTTCCGGCACAGCGCGAGCCGGATGCGTCCGTCTGGCTGCGCGCTAAACCGCGCCTGACGCTGCCGGATGTTCCGCAGGCGCAGCGAGTGGTGGATGCGCTGCGCGGCACGCGCTGTGCGGTTGAGCTGTCGGGAGATTTCTCTACTGTGGCCTGGCGCAAGCTGCTGCAAAACGCGGTTGCCGGCCTGATGGTGCTGGCAAATCGCCGCGCCGGGATGTTCTCCCGGGAGGATATCAGCGCGCTGGCGCTGGCGTATCTGCACGAGGGGCTTGCCGTGGCCCGCGCCGAGGGCGCGGCGCTGAACGATGACGTAGCCCAGGACATTCTGGCGAACTTCCAGCGTGCGCCTGCCGATTTAGGCACATCCATCCTTGCCGACCGTCAGGCCGATCGCCCGATGGAGTGGGATATCCGCAATGGCGTGATCCAGCGCTACGGCCGCAAACACGGTATTGCGGTACCCATCAGCGACGTGGTGGTACCGCTGCTGGCGGCGGGGAGCGAAGGGCCGGGGTGAGATACGGTCTGGAACAAGTGAAAGACCCGGCCGTTGTGCGCCGGGTTATCCTCTTACTTAGCCCGACGGGCTTTCTCTGCTTTTAGCTCTTCCATTGTTGCCTCCAGGATCCAGAGGCAATGAGCACCGTCTATGCTTTCCAGTAGCGCCTGGCGTGTGAGTTGATAGAACGCGTCGATTTCTGCGGGTGATTTTTCTAAAGGCGGGGTGCAGACGATATCACTGCCTACCATGTGCGGCCATTTTCCGGCGTCAATGGTGCGGAGCGCTTTCAGCGTGGCGTTCGTGTTTGTTGTGAGCGCTGCGGCCAGGGCATCCTCTAGCCGCTGCGCCTGGTTTCCATTAGCCACGGCAGCCAGCGCTGGGGCTTGCTCAATCCAGTGTTCATCACCTGAGGCGATTCCCTTAAGTGCTGAAGACCAGTCAGTAACGCCAGCTATTGCCGGGGCCATAAAAGCAGATAGCAGCAGTACGATCGGGTATTTCATCGTACAACCTCAAGCTTGCCGCCGTCGCGAAGAATCTTACGCCTTGTTGACGGTGAGAGAATGATGCATCCCTCGGATGCAAAACCGGCGGGACCATACTTGTGGTCACCATGAATGCGAAATTCTGAGCGTCCAAAACTTTCTCCCGAGGTTTGCTCAAGAATAATGGTTATCGGCCCTTTAGAATTCGAATGACCCGCAATTTTATACGTACCGCGAGGCAGTGGCCTCAGTCCCTTCAGATGCTGACGGTCCGGGTTGTTTTTATTTGTAAGAGCACCGGAATATCCGGTCTCAATTAATTTACCGTCTTTATACATCTTGCCGTTATGCTTATCGGTTGGTTGCGCGACGCCGTGATTCAGTCCGATTATCTCGATACTTCCTTCACGACCATATATATCGACAGAGCCTTTGATATCGGCACCGCCGTCATCTTTAAGCCATAAATAAGCGGGAATAGCCATTTGTATAAACTCCATTTAAGGAAATTCTGAAAAATCCTTTTGGTTTAGTGGGTTATGTAACTATGGCAACGCTAGCGCTTACAAGATGACCAGTCAATTTTTGTACGGTATGGATATAAGACGATCTGCGGTTTCGTTGATGAAAATTAAGAAATGATGGGATCTTACGGTTTGGAACTGGATAAAGGGTTAATGATTAATATCGTTGTTTAACTTAAAATTTAATTAAGTGAATAATGATTGTAAGTGTAATAAATAGTTGATCTGTTATTAGGGTTACATCGATTTGACGATTTATGTATTGAGCAATAGTTCCTGATAGCTCGTCAGAATACCCGCCAGCCAGTAGGGACAGGTCTGAAAACGGTTTAAGCGGGAGAGCAGAAATACTTTTCCTGGTGTTTAAATGGCCACAATAAGCGCGGAGGAATCCTGGCTCAGATCGTACCCGCCAGGTTAACGACCGCTGCTTTTCCGTTCGGCAAAATAGTGCGCGGGCGTGCTGCCCATCGCTTTTCGGAACATGGTGATAAAGGCGTTCACGGATTCGTATCCGAGCGTTGTCGCCACGTTCTGAACCGGAACGCCGCTTGCCAGCTCCTGCAGGGCGATGATCAAATGTAGCTGCTGACGCCAGCGCCCAAAGCTCAGCCCGGTCTCGCGCTGCATCAGGCGGGCAAACGAGCGTTCGCTGAGGGCCAGCCGTTTCGCCCACTCCTTCAGGGTGCTTCTGTCCTCCGGGCGGCTGACCAGCGCGTCGGCCATGGCGCGAATTTTCGGGTCGGATGAGACCGGCAGGCTCAGCTTCTGCTGCGGCATGCTGGCGAGCTCATCCAGCGTGACCCGGGTCAGCCTGGCGACGTGGCTGTCGGGGGGATAATCAACCCCTTCATGCGTCAAACGATCGACCAGCTCCTTAATCAATGGCGAGATCGCTAACGTGCAACACTTCTCCGGCAGCGCCGCCGCACCGGGCTCAATAAACAGGTAGTTCAGGTGTGCGTTCCAGGTTGCTTTCGCGCTGTGCGGGATCCCACCCGGGATCCAGACGGCGCAGTCCGGCGGCACGATCCAGATATCATTCTCTGCATAACAGCTGACCGCGCCATAGCGGGCAATAATCAGCTGCCCCTTGCGGTGGGTATGTACCGGCACTTCCGCGGCGTAATCCACGAAGTCCAGATGACGCGCCACGGCAGGAGAGGCGCTAGAGTCAGGGTCGTACAGCGTATGAGCAAGTTGGGGCTTCACGATTCTGGCAGCTTTTAGGTATTTTTTGACAGAATAGAGTATTTAAGCGGGTCTGCAAGCCGGTAATAATCCCGGCATGAAAAACATTTTCTCTCATCCCGCGCTGCGAAACGACGCGGGGGCGCTGATCTACGCCGCAAAGAGTTTTGCCGCGGCGATGCTCGCGTATTACATCGCGCTGTCGATCGGCCTCGAACGTCCCTCATGGGCGATTATTACGGTTTATATCGTGTCTCAGACGTCGGTGGGGGCATCGCTGAGCCGAAGCTTCTATCGTCTGGCCGGTACGGTTGTGGGGGCCAGCGCGACCGTTCTGATTGTGCCCAACTTCGCGAATACGCCAATCCTGTGCAGCGCGGTGCTGACGGGCTGGATCGCGGTCTGCCTGTGGCTCTCCCTGCTTGAACGCACGCCCCGGGCCTATGCCTTCGTGCTGGCGGGCTATACCGCGAGCCTGATTGGCTTTCCGGCGGTGTCCGATCCCGGCGGCATCTTCAACGTCGCCATTGTCCGCGTGCAGGAGATCGCGATTGGGATTTTCTGCGCGGCGCTGATTCACCGCTACGTGTTACCGGCGCGGATTTCAGGCATCTTCAACGACAAGCTATCGCAAACGCTGCACGCTGCGCGGGCGCGGATGGCCGACACCCTGGCGGGCAAGCCAGCGGCGATTTCCGAACCTCTGCATCTGGCGCTGGCGCTGCAGTTCCTGCAGGGCATCAGCCACCATATTCCGTATGATTTTGCCCTTTCCGTTCCGGTTCGGCACGCCAGAAAGGCGATCCACGACCGGCTGGCGCGGCTCGTCATCGTCAACTGTGAGTTACGCGATCGCTTGCCGATGACGGCGACCCTGCCCGCAGAACTGCAGGCGCTGCGGGACGATGTCCGGGGCTGGCTGTGCGGCGAGGGCGCGCACCGGAGCAGCACGGCTTACGCGTTACGCCAGCGCGGGGAACACCTCGCTGAGCGATTCGCTGCGCGTGCGCAGACGCTTGAAGAGGCGCAGCGAGCCAGCTTTATCCGCTATCTCACGGAGGCTATTACCCTCCTGCAGCAGTGCGAGAGACTTTCAGACGCTATCCACCCAACCACGTTCGCATCCGGCCTGAGGGCAGGCCGCATCGTCAAAGGTTACGTTTTCCACCGCGATCCCCTGAGCGCAGCGCGCACGGCGCTGGGCGCGTTCGTCATCATCCTGAGCGGCTGTGTGATTTGGATTTACTCGGCATGGCCCGACGGCGGTACGGCGGTTTCCATTCTTGGCGTCTGCTGCACGCTGTTCGGCAGCTTCGACACCCCGGCCCCGCACGTCGTGAAATACATTATTGGCTCGTTCTGGGGCGTAGTGATAAGCCTGGTGTACAGCTTTGCGCTGCTCCCGATGGTGAGCGATTTTCCCGTGCTCGTTGCGGTGCTTGCGCCGGCGTATCTGCTGGCCGGGTCGCTTCAGGCGCGCCCGCAGACCACCTTTATGGCGATGGGGATCACCCTGACGCTGCCCGTGCTGTGCGAACTGGGCGCTCGCTACAGCGGAGACTTCGCCACAGCCGTCAACACCGCTATCGCCTTATTTGCCGCCACGGTTTTCGCCGTCATCGGCATGCGTCTTTTGCAAACCGTGCAGGCGGACGGAGCCATCCATCGTCTGCTGAACCTGTGCCAGCGCGACATTCGCCGCAGCGTGAAGGGGAAAGTGCAGGGCGATGAAACGCACTGGACCAATCTGATGATCGACAGGGTTGCCCTGCTCTTACCGCGCCTGCAGCGCGGCGGGGCGTCATCAGCGCTGGCGCTCAACCGGCTGTTGCACGCGCTGCGTATTGGCCTCTGCGTGAGGCACCTGCGCCGCGCTGATACGCCGCCGGACATCGAGGCGGTGCTGAATCAGCTGATTCACTCGACGGACGTCGACGCCTTGCGCGAGCGCATCGCCAGCCTCATTGACCACCGTCTACCTGCGACAGATCCGCTTGTCGGCAGACTGGTGGATCTGCACTGCGCCTTGCGGGAGCCAGACGATGGTAAATGATCTCAATAACGGGGGCGTATTTATCCCCGGGCTGCTCGTGACCGCGCTTGTGGCGCTGGTCTGCACGCTGTGCTTGATACCGCTTTTCTCACTCAGCAGGCTTTACCGCCGTTTACCGTTTCGCCCGCTGATGGACGTTTCGATCTGGATTGTTACCTTTTTCCTGCTGATGCAGGGCACCACCGCGCTGGGGTTATTGATATGAAATCGCTACTTTCTCTGTTAGGCCGTTATGCCCTCACGCTGAGCGCCGTCGCGGCGGCAATGCTTCTGGCGTTTATGATGTGGAAACACTATGCCCAGACTCCCTGGACCCGCGACGGCAGGGTGCGGGCGGACGTGGTGCAAATCGCGCCGGACGTCTCCGGGCCGGTGATCGACGTGGCCGTTCGGGATAATCAGTGGGTGAACCGGGGAGATGTGCTCTACGCGATCGATCCGCACTGGCTCAGGCTGGCGGTGGCCAGCGCGCAGGCTGACGTGGAGTCGAAACGCCATGAGATGCTGATGCGCCAGGATGCGGCCCACCGACGCACGCTGATTAAAAACGCCATCTCCAGCGAAGATCTGCAGCAAACCGGCAGCGCGGCGAACGTCGCGGCGGCCAATTATCACGGTGCACTGGCCGCGCTGGCGCTGGCCGAGCTTAATCTGGCGCACGCCACCGTTCGCTCGCCGGTCTCGGGGTACGTCACGCATCTGCGGCTTCGCCCCGGAGACTATGCGACGGCGGGGGAGACAAAGGTCGCCATCGTTGATGCCCAAAGCTTCTGGGTGGTGGGGTACTTTGAGGAGACCAAGCTGCGCCATATTCGCGTTGGGGATCGCGCGCGGGTCTCGCTGATGGGCTTCGGGCCTGAGATTGCCGGGCATGTGGAGAGCATCGGGCACGGGATCGGGGACAGCAACGATGAGACGGGCGGGCTGGGTCTGCCCGACGTCGAGCCCACCTTCAGCTGGGTGCGGCTGGCGCAGCGCGTGCCGGTGCGCATTCATATCGACACGTTACCTAAGGGGGTTGAACTGGTGGCGGGGCTGTCGGCAAGCGTGACGGTGCGGCATTAATCTGGGGATAGTCAGCCTTAAACACATATGCGAAACTTACCGCTTCTGAAAATATGTGGTGGGACCCGCTCAATGTCAGAATCCTCTTCGCAGTGCCTGTTCAATGAAGGACTGATCAACTTTCCTGAGGGATATCAGGATCGTACCGTCAACGTTTTCGCGCCGCCCGCTGCGGACGCGCCAGCGTTCAACATCTCTCGCGACGCCCTCAATCCCGGCGAAGCGCTTGCCGCGTATATCGATCGCCAGCTCGCCCTGATGGAAAAACACATCAAGGGCTGGAAGCAGGGTGAGCGCAGTGCCGCTACGCTGGGCGACAGCCTTTTACAGGGTGAAACTGTCCATGCCAGCTACCTGCGCGACGGGAAACGCATCTGGCAGCAGCAGGCCGTGTTTAACGTCGATGGCAATAAAATTCTGGTATTCACCATGACCTGCACCCGCGCGCTGGGCGATGCCGACGGCGCGCTGTTTGGCGAACTTCTCAGGAGCTTCCGCTTCCACCATTAACTTCAGGGACCGTTGTTATGTTTGAAGCAGCACGCGTTGGTGATGATATCGGCCACTCCGGTGCGCTGGCCGGGATGATTGCCGGAACGATTGTCGGTGGCCTGATTGCCGCCGCCGGGGGCATTCTGGCAGGGGCCATGTTTATTGCGGGCCTTGGCGCATCCTGCCTTGGCGTGGGCGTCCTGCTCGTCGGCGCCAGCCTGGCCGTGGGATATTACACGGGGGAGCTGGCGACCGCCGCCCGGGACAGCATCGCGGACGCCGGGGCATCCAGCATGACGAAGAAAGGCGTCATCACCTCCGGCTCGCCCAATGTGTTTATCAACGGCAAACCTGCCGCCATAGCCACGGACAGCGCGGTGAAGTGCTCTGACGACGGCTCGCAGCAGATGGCCGAAGGCTCTAAGCGCGTCTCCATTAACAGCCAGCCTGCGTCTCGCATCGGGGATCGCACCACCTGCGACGCAAAGGTGATGACCGGTTCGGACAACGTCATTATCGGCGGCGACCCGCAGCAAACCCTGCCCATTCAGTCTGAAGTCCCCGAGTGGCTCTACAAAGTCTCCGATCTGACCCTGCTGTTCGCCGGGCTTATCGGCGGGTGGGGCGGTGCCGCTGGCAAAGTTGGAGCGCTCTCTAAGCTGCTGGGCAAAATCCCCGGCATCAACAAGCTGGCCCGTATCGCCTGTCGCGCCGGCACGCTGATGACCGGCGTGGCGGCAGCGGGGATCATCGCCCGCCCGGTGGATATCGTCAGCGGACAGAAGTTTCTCAGCGGGGATGATGAGCTGGACTTCGTCCTGCCTTCCCGTCTTCCGGTGCGCTGGCAGCGCTACTGGCGCAGCGGCAACCCCGGCGACAGCGTGCTGGGCCGCGGCTGGAGCCTGTTCTGGGAAAGCCGCCTGGAGCCGTATCAGGACGGCCTGGTATGGCGCGCGCCGTCTGGCGATTACGTCGCCTTCCCGAAGGTCCCGAAAGGGCTGCGCACCTACTGCGAAAGCGAAAAAAACTGGCTTGAACATCACCAGGACGACAGCTGGTCGGTGTATGACGTCAGCGGCGAGCGCTGGCACTATGCGCCGCTTAAGGATGATGCGCCGTCGCTGCTCCAGCGCATCTCTGAACCGTGCGGCAACGATATCCTCTTCGAGTGGAATGCGGATAATACCCTGCATGCCCTGACCGACAGTGCGGGCCAGCGCGTGGTCTGCCGCTACGACCGTGACAGGCTCGTCGGCGCCTGGCTGGATGACGAGATCTGCCTGGTCAGTTACGCTTATGATGAACAGCGCCAGCTGGTCTCCGTGACCGGCCGGGGCGGTAGCGTGCGCCGACGCTTCTGCTGGCAGGACGGGCTGATGAGCGCCCACGAGGACGCCAACGGCCTGCTGAGCGAATACCGCTGGCGGGAGATTGACGGCCTGCCTCGCGTGGTCGGTTTCCGCCACAGCGGCGGCGAACAGCTGACGTTCGAATACGATTTTGATAACGGCCTCCGCCGCGCGACCCGCGAAGACGGCGCGCAGGCGCACTGGCTGGTGGATGACGACGACAACGTCGCGCGCTTCACAGATTACGACGGTCGCCAGACGACGTTTGTTTACCGCGACGGCGAGCTCTGCGACGTCATCCTGCCCGGTGGCGCAATGCGCCGCAGCACGTGGGACAAATACGGCCGCATGACCAGCGAGACGGACCCGGCGGGCCGCCGCACGGAGTATCACTGGCATCGCCTGACCGACCGCATCACCCGGACGGTGTACCCGGACGGCACCTCAGCGCAGGCCATGTACGACCTTCGCGGTCGCCTGCTGTCGGAAACAGATCCGGCCGGTAGCACCACCGCGTATCACTATCCCGATGATGAAGAAAACCTGCCGGAGAGCATTACCGACGCCATTGGCGGCGTGGTGCATCTGGTCTGGAACCACCAGGGGCTGCTGACGCAGCGCACCGACTGCTCCGGCAGCGTCACCCGCTTCACCTACGACCGCTTCGGGCAACTGATTGCCAGCGAAGATGCAGAAGGGAATATCACGCGCCGGGAGTGGAGCCGTGCCGGACTGCTGAGCGCCGTGATCCACCCGGACGGCAGCCGCGAGTCGCTGGTGTGGAACGAACGCGGTCAGCTCACCGGCTGGCGCGACCCGCTGGAAAGCGAGGTGAGCTGGGCCTACAACGCGCTCGGCCTCCCGGCCAGCCTTACCGACCGTATTGGCCGCGTGCGCCAGTGGCGCTACGACCCGCGTGGTAACCTGCTGCGACTCGATAACGGCAACGGGGCGGAATACCGCTTCACGTACGACGCCGTGGGGCGCCCGCTCAGCGAAACGCGCCCGGACGAGACCGTGCGCCATATGGAATGGGACGCGCGAGGGTTCCTCTGCGCGCTCGAAGAAAACGGCCGGCCTGCCGCCGACGGCGGTATCGCCCGTCGCGTCCAGCAGTTCAGCTATGACGACAGCGGGCTGCTGATCGGGCGCACTCAGCGCCACGCGGAGTACCGCTACTTCCGCGACCTGAGCGGCCAGATTACCCGCATCCGCCGCACGCCAACCGCCGAAGGCGTTGCCCTGGGTATCGAAAGCGATGAGATCGCTTACCGCCACGATGCCGCCGGGCGCGTGCTGAGCGAGTCCGGCATTAACGGCGCGGTGGGCTACGAATGGGATGCCCTGAGCAACCTGACCGGCCTGACGCTGCCCGGCGAGCAAAAGCTGGCCTGGCTGCACTACGGCTCCGGCCACGTCAGCGCCATCCGCTTCGGGCAGCAGATGGTGACCGAGTTCACCCGCGACCGCCTGCACCGCGAGGTGCGCCGCACCCAGGGCGCGCGCGAGCAGCTCCGCCAGTATGACAGCCTCGGCAGACGCACCCTGCAGCGCAGCGAACTGAGCACGGACGTGACCCTGCCGGAACAGGCGATACTGGAACGCCTCTATCGCTACACCGCGCGCGGCGAGCTTTCCGGCGTCAGTGACACCCTGCGCGGAGAGGTGGACTACGGCTACGATGCCGAAGGGCGTCTGCTGAAGCACTACGAGGCCCGCCAGGGGCACAGCCGCGCGCAGTTCAGCTACGACGCCGCGGATAACCTCGCCGCCAGTGACGATCCGGCACCGGTCACGGATAACCGCCTGCAGCACTGGCAGGCGCTGTTTATGAAATACGACCACTGGGGCAACCTGGTCAGCCGCCGCAACGGGCTGTATGAGCAGCATTACGCGTATGACGCCGAGAACCGTCTGGTATCCGCCCGGGGAACCGGGCCGGAAGGGCGGTTTGAGGCGCGCTATCGCTACGACGCGCTGGGCCGCCGCACGCGCAAAATCGTCACCACGACGCACGGCACCACCAACACCCGCTTCCTGTGGCAGGGCTACCGCCTGCTGCAGGAGCAGCAGGAGAGAGGGCTGTGCAGCACCTATGTATACGACCCGAATGAAGCCTGGAGCCCGCTGGCGCGGGTGGATCACCTTCGTGACCAGAAGAGCGGTGAGATTTACTGGTTCAACACCGACCTGAACGGCGCCCCGCTTGAGGTGACCGACGAGCGCGGCGCGGTGCGCTGGAGCGGCCAGTACGGCAGCTTTGGCGAGGTGCGCCACCAGAGCGAAGGGTTCTCACGGCTTGTGAATCGCACGGCGATGACACACCAGCCGCTTCGCTATGCCGGGCAGTATGCTGACGGTGAAACGGGGCTGCACTATAACCTGTTCCGCTACTACGACCCGCAGGTCGGGCGGTTTATTGTGCAGGATCCGATTGGGTTGAACGGCGGGTGGAACCTTTATCAGTATGCGCCGAATCCGTTGGGGTGGATTGATCCGCTGGGTCTTGCTGCTTGTAATTCTTCTGGGCAAAACAGGAAGTTTTGGAAAAATGAACCAATAGAATTTAACGGAAATAAAGTTTATCAGCGGGATGATTTATTTGATCCTGAATTGATGACAACTTGGCGTGAAAAAGGAAAAGTTTTCAGGGGAACGAACGTAGAGCGAATGGCTACAGGCCGTGCACCTGTTGGATATGATGGAAATGCAGTTAATTTACATCATATGTTACAAACTCAAGATGGCCCAATTGCGGAGATGAGTCAAACATTCCATAAAACTAACCATGGAATAATACACATAAATCCAAACACAATCCCATCTGGTATAGATAGATCTGTATTTGATACTTGGCGTAAACAATATTGGACAAACAGAGCGAGTGATTTCCTATGAACAGAGAAGAATTGGTAGAACTTTTTGATAAACATTCTGATTTAATCAACATGGGAACATCTGAAGATTCTCCAGGAAATGACTGGATCGATGCTGCCGAAAAAGCATTATCAGTGACTTTTCCTGCTAGCTATAAGTGGTTTTTAAACAATTATGGTGGCGGAGATATCTGTGGTGAGGAAATATATAGTATTTACTGCCTGCCTTTTGATGAGGCGGTAGGTGGAGATATAGTATATCAAAATACTATAGCAAATGATAATTTAAAAAAAAGAAGAGTTGTTGTATCGAATACGGATTTTGGCGAAGAGTTCTTTTTTGATGCAAATGAAATGGAAAAAATATATGTATCATTAGGGGAGAATGTTCAACCTTACGCTGATGATTTTATTGAGTATCTCAAGAAACGATTGCTTGCATACATTTAATAACTGTATTTTTCCATTCTAACTAAAACGCCGGGAAGTACTTTTTAATTTCCGGCTTGTTTTACCTATTAAGTTTAATATAACTGCTAAAACCCGTAGGTTGGGCGGTTTATTGTGCAGGATCTGATAAGACTAACCAATCTTGGTACTATGAAAAATACGCCAACGTTTTTCCCGGACCCTTATAGCGCTGGAATGCATGAAGAACTACATAGAGCTATTCAAAATGATATTGGGAAAATTCAGGGGCCGTGGCAGAGGGGGCCGCGGATGATATATTCAATGCGTATAACCATAATTTAAATTGCGTTTCACATATAAGAGGCGATTTAAAGATTCCTTCGGCGGGTGAAAACTTAGCCAGAAATGTCACCCCTCAAGAAGCACATTCAAAACTGCTGGAGTGGTTCAATAATAAACAAACAGGTAAGGCATCAGGAGGTAGATGTGGTTAAAACAATTGACATTGATGTGGATTTTAACGGGATAATAATTTTCGATTATCCAGGAATACTGGCCCCATTTGGTGGGAAGATAGAGGATGGAGATAACATTCTCCAGGAATTCACCACCACAGACAAAGGGGATCTTGTTCTTAATGAAGGTATTGCCTTACCTATTATGGGCCTTGATGATGGTGGCTATGTTGTTAGGCTCTTTTTAAATGAACTCCCCGACAATGAAGACAGAGAGGTTATATTCACGGATAAATATTTCTATCTTAATGTAACGGGTGATTTATATGTTGCCGATATGGCAGTATTTTGGGAGTGGGACGATTATACTGGTTGGATTAATGCTGATGTTCCTAAAGGAATATATAAAGTGAGCCTTGAAGGTGTTCATTTATTAAAGGGGGAAGAGACTGTCTATTGCTATAATTTAATTTTTGAAAAAACGAATCAACTTGGTATAAGAGATGTTGAACCACGCTCAGACTCCAGGCTTTATTAAATCCATTAGCCGGCAAAGAATATAAACCTTTCCGGCTTTTATTAATTTATTTTTCAATCATACCTAAAGAGACGTACATTGTAGTTAATCATAAATGTGACTTAAAGATGCTAAGAATTTGTTCGCTGAAATGGTTATGGAAATTAGGAAAGAGAAAATGTAATTTTTATGAGGGCGAGATTAAGAAATGATTAAATGTAATCTAATCTCTAAAATAAGTATCATTTCTGATGGTAATGTCATTGGGCGGATTGGTGGAAATATCCCTGAATTCTTTTTAGATAAACTAGATATTGTTCGGGGTTATAAGTTTTATTTGACAGTTCAGAATCCTGATGATGGACATGAGTATATTTCGATACTTACTCCAGAAGAATATGATGATATAATTGATAACAATATCTATCCTAATTGTTCAGTAAAATTTTTTACGCATACTTTTTCTAATGAAAGCAATAATGATGCATTTACGATAAAACACATTAACAAAGCAGTTATTGTTGGGTATGATAATGTTGAAAGTGAAGAGTTTGATTTTATCACTAAAACCGAAGAAGCAAGGTTAATACAACCTGAAGATTATTATTTTGATGCTTTGCAAAAAGATGGTTATGAATTTTTCATGCAGATAGATGAAGGTTATTATCCAGATGCATTGCTTGATGGTGATTACATCTTTGGTTACGGTGCTTTGTATTTGTATAAAAACATATCTGGCGGGAATATCATAGCTGGTTTTTGGCAGTACTCGTAAAGATAAGTGATTAATAAAATCCGGATTAATATTAATTATTTCCGGCTTATAAAATGCAGATGATGTTTTTTATTCAGAATGCATTTTCTTTCTTAATTTTTTAATTGCTTTTATGGAATTTTTTCTAATTTAATTAGTTATTACTGAGGGCTATATTTATGGATGCGTCTGATACTATTGTGAATGAGATTGAAAAAGCATTAAAACAACTTATTGTCATTTGCAATAAATACTCGCTGTCAGGGAGTTTGAGCACCGTCAATGATCTGGACAATGCCTTCCCGTCCAACTTACCTCGTTCGACAGAAGTGGAATTTTTATATAAAAATTATAATCCTGAAAAGTTAAAAATTGAAACAGGCTTCACGCCAATTAAAATTCACTCTGTCAGTGAGCTCTCGAAGGCTAAAATGGTTATGAGTGCTTACTAAAAAATTACCTTGTTATTGGTGATGATTTAGGTGGAGGTAAACCTATAATTGCGGTTGTCGATGAAGGGAATACCCATATTTATGCAAGTTATGATGTAATTGAACCATTTAAAATAGCTGGCAGTCTCTCTGGATCTATATTTTCATTAGCTGAGCTTATTGATTTGGTATATGGTCAATACGATATCTTTGATATAGCGGATGATAATGACGAAGTGAAAGGTGACTTTATTGATGAGTTGCGGAAAAGAATTGCGCCTCTTATCGGTAATGAAGGTTTTAATGCATTCTATGATTATTTTTATGGCTAGGATACATGTTTTTTATTTAGATAAATGAATGGAATATGCCGGAAACCATTAAGTTCCGGCTTTAATTACTACCATCGATTTTTCCATAACAGAGGTGGAGTATCTAAGATCACTAAGTCATGACCTTAGCAAGGAGAGCTTATGCCTATTTCATACGGAAAACCTGCAAATAAAGATGAAATTAAAGTTTTAGGGGGAAAATTAAAAGTCAGTTTACCTGAAGATTGTAAAGAATTCCTCAGGTTGAAAAATGGCTTTGCTGTAAAATATCCGGATTTTTGTGAGTTGGAGTACGAAGGTGTCGATGAAGGGTTTATCGCTTTTTATGCCCTTTTTGGAATAAACATGAAAAATCCAAGCCACGACATTTTTCGTCAAAATGAAAATTTTTTAAATGAACTTGATTTTGCTGAAAGTTTATCTTTCATCCAGATGAAGACAGTGAATTTGGGTTCATGTTCTCGACCGATTTAGATCAGGAACATGGGGTTGGCATCAAATTTAAATGGCTTGAAGTGAAGAAAGTTGGTAGTGGCGAAACAGCTTTTTTATAAGATTTAATTATGTCTATCCGATCGGGTAGACTCCTTCCTGTGGCAGTGTTACCGCCTGCTGCAGGAGAAGTAGGAGAGCGGACTGTGTAGCGCCCATAGGTAGTGAAAAGTTTGATACCTCCATTGATAGCTTTTATGACTGATTTATTTTACTATAATTTGTGATTTGTATGGGGAGTTTTAACAGGTGGCCCATTGACGGGTAGAACGGAATTATTATCAAATTTAAGAGGCGGGAAGGAAAAAAATTAATAGCAGCGAAATGGTTATTTAATAAAACAACTATTTATTATTTAATCGGATATCATCGTTCCAAATAGCATAAGTGATAGTGAATTAAAGAAGAGGGCGATATGAAGTTGCAACGACTAATGTGAGACGGCTGCGAACCTTACATTGATAAGTTAGATGACAGTCTTATCTATTCATTACCTGTTGAATCGGGATTTGTCAGCTTTCATTTTGAGTTTGATATTCGTCAGACCGATCTTGACGTCCTGCTGTCCGATCAATATCAACGAGCCATCCTGTAAGTGACCGCACATACTTTGCTCCAGCGTTCAACATTGGAGGGGAATACGCGGTTTACTCAGAACGATTTCGATAACCTTGTAGCAACTACCCTTCCTGCAACGCCAGAGACTCTAAAAGCATTCATTTCCCAAGTTAATCGGGAGCACAATATTTCGATTGATTATTATGTGGATGACATAATGAACCGACGCATCCTCAAAGGCTACGTTTGCCCCATTCTGACAGGCTCGACGTTCAGTGGAACTGATGACATCGTAACGACGTAGCAAGCGTTGGCTCATGAGCCAGCGTTTACGTAAGCTCTCCGTGAAGACGTCGACTAATCTTCGGCTTCTTAACCGCCACTACAAACCAAAATAACCTTTAGGTTAGTGCGTGATTTGTTTGCGTTGCTTCAACAGGCGGCTTGTTTTTTGAACATACCAAAGTTTTTTTTGCATGCTTCAAATAACAGCATCGCTTTTACGTAAACGACATTAAAAAACACCGCACCTAACTTATTGATTTTTAATGATTAATAATTCTGTTGAATTACAGGTAACAATAATAGTCGGGCAGCATATATAAATAGCCCAATATCTAAATTATAATTCTTTAACATCCGGTAGCCTGGTGAGGTCAGAATGCGATTAATTGTCATGTTGTTAAGCTTGGTAGTCTCCACACAGGTCTGGGCGGGAGAATTTCCCAAACCTGTTGGTAAAATCCTTTTAACGATGTCCGGTAATATAGAAAATACAAATGAAGACGGTAAAGCCGTTTTTGATATCGCCAGCCTGGAGAAACTGGGCGTGGTAAGTTTCCAGACGACCTCACCCTGGTATAATGGACGCACGACATTTACGGGCGTACCCATGCAAAAACTGATGGATTATGTTGGCGCGAAAGGGACTATCGTTAAGGTCACCGCGCTCAATGACTACACCACCATTATCCCCCTTAGTGATTTCAAAAAATACAATGTTATCCTGGCGTTGAAAATTAACGGGCAATATATGCGCATCCGCGATAAAGGACCGTCATTCATCGTGTATCCTTATGATAGCCTGCCTGAACTGAATACTCAGATTTATTATGCAAGATCGGCATGGCAGGTCAGCAAAATGAGCATTGAGTAGGCGTTCAGAGGAACATCATGAACAGAATACTGGCTGGCATCATATTTTCCCTTTTTATCGCTACCGGGTATATATCTTTCCTGGTGCATGAAAGGCAGCAAGAGTTACAGAAACTCACGCATTACACTGATTCTTGGTCTGCTGCACAGCTGGTATCAGAATATTACCGACTCGAATCATGGCTTGGTCTTTACACTATCGATGACACGATGGCGCTTGATGATGTCCGTCTGCGTCTCGACATTATGCTCAGCCAGAGCGATTTAATGCATGAAGGTGATTTAGGGCATTACATAGAAAGCAATAAAATTCATCACGATTTATCTGTAGAGCTTGAAAAGACGCTTACCTATCTTGATGTTCATCTTGAGAGCATGAACCGTTCACAAATCAAATCATATTTGAAAATAATGCATCGGCTTGATGCGCCACTGGGGCGTCTTTCCTCCGGCGCATTAAATAAAGATGTTAACTCGATTAATCATGCTAACCTAAATATTCAAACTCTGTATTATATCTATTCAGCCATGTCTGTGGTGCTAATAATACTGAGTGCGATACTGGGTAGTTTGATATTTGTTCAAAACAGAAACATTCTTAAAGCGCATCTTCAGGTTAAAAGTCTTGCTGAAGAGCTACAGAACTCTAAAGAGAAACTGCAAATCCAGAATGCAAAGCTGGAATATGATGTTTATCATGACTCTCTGACCGAGATGAATAATAGACACTTCTTCTGGGGAGAACTCAATAAAACCATCGAGCGGGCAGGAAAAAATAATGATTCTGTTACCGTGATGTTGTTTGACTTAGACCGATTCAAGGAAGTCAATGATACCTATGGTCATGATGCCGGTGATATGTTATTACGCCAGATCTCCCATCGCCTGATTTCGCTACATCTTACTTCACATACCCTTTATCGCTTAGGTGGGGACGAATTTGCGTTTCTCTCTAGTGGCCTGACAGAGAGTAAAGCCGTTTCTATGGCGCAAAAAATATGTGACTCCATCAATCAGCCCTACACTATTTATAACACGATAATAAATATTACTACCTGTGTGGGTATTGTTATTTCAGATACTGAACGCCGCTCCGACTATCTTTATAAATTTGCCGACCTGGCTCTTTATGAAGCCAAAAAGGAAGGCTCCGGTAAGATCAAAGTCTTCAGACAGCGAATGTTAGATAAGCTGCAGGAAAGCCGAACGCTTGAGCATGATATGGCTTTGGGATTATTGAATAAAGAGTTCGTGGTTTATTATCAGCCTATCGTCGATTCGTTCACCCGCGAAGTTTACAGCTATGAAGCCCTTATTCGTTGGATACATCCTTCAAAGGGCCTACTGTCGCCGGACAGCTTTATTTCTGTTGCTGAAAAAACAGGAATGATTAATGAGATGGGAAAATCCGTGCTTGAAATGGCCTGCCGGGAAGCGGCTTCGTGGGCGATGCCCGCTAAAATTTCCGTCAATGTCTCTCCTGTCCAGTTAAGCAGTAAAGCCTTTGCTGCAATAGTACAGGCCATTTTGAAAGAAACGGGACTTCCGGCTGACCGTCTTGAGCTGGAGGTCACGGAATCTTCTCTCTTTACTGAGAACAATACGCCGATGAACACGCTTAATAAGCTCAGAGCGCTGGGCGTAAAAATCTCTATCGATGATTTTGGAACGGGATACTCTTCTCTTTCACGCTTGAGTCGGCTTGCCTTCGATAAAATCAAAATAGATAAGTCTTTTGTGCATTCGATATCCACTCAGGAAGATGCCCTTACTATCATCAAGCTCATCACCGGTATGGCGAAATCTCTCGATATGAAGGCTGTTGCAGAAGGTGTTGAAACGGAAGAGCAGTTGAAAAGTCTTCAGGCGCTGGGCTGCGATTTCGCACAAGGATACCTGTTTGGTAAACCCGAGCCTTGTATCGATGGGAAAATCAGGTACGGGTAATTCACGAGCGTTTCTCCGTCCCGTTCTCTGTGTTTTACCGATCCCTGCGTGGGTCGTGGGCAGGATCTTCTTATGAAGAAGGGGCAGGTCTGTTTATCTGACGAGCTGTAACCCGTGGCGATTCATTGGCTTCTCCTCATGCGGGTACCCGCCTTAGCGCTGTTAGGGTATTATCATTCATTCAGCCATCCGGGCGTTTAAATGGTTAAAATAAATAATAATAATCATTGCGCAATCAATTTCTCTATGTCTTAATAGCGTCATCGGTTTGGAATACAGACCTTATGAAAGCAGTTTTAGTAAAGCAGTCCTCAGTTCAGGTGTTATCTATAGATACCCTTCTTCATGAGCCTCCTCCTAAGTGCCAAATAAGTCACTCTCTAAATACAGGCCATCATCGCCGCGCTTACGTGGCTCATAAATTAAGGAATTATCTATGTCTAATAAAATGACTGGTTTAGTAAAATGGTTCAACTCAGATAAAGGTTTTGGCTTTATCACTCCTGACGACGGCAGCAAAGATGTATTCGTACATTTCTCTGCAATCCAGAGTGACAACTACAAAACGCTTGATGAAGGTCAGAAAGTTTCCTTCACCATTGAAAATGGCGCTAAAGGTCCTGCAGCTGGAAATGTTTCTCCACTGTAACCTGAGCTAATTATCAGTGAACCTTGCGATAGCGATGAAGACAATAGTCTGAGCAGTTAAGTTAAAACTGATAAAAATAAACCCGCCACTGTGCGGGTTTTTTATTGTCTTCTGCAGCAGGCCGCACTGACTGGTGCAGCCATAAAAAATGAAGCGGGTTCATTTACCTCGTTAATTTATCTTCAGCATCTGACTTCACGTCTTGAATATTCGACTTAACAGCCTCTAAAGTCCTTTTGCGGATCCAGCCGCTGCCCGCGCGTATTGCCAGCCAGTAAGCGGACATTTTTAACGTCGTCTTTCTGTCCGGACAATAAATAAACGTTTCAGTACAAAGTTCATGTTTACCTGGCGTCAGTTCCGTTACCCTATAGCGCAGCAGCAGTTTTGCGCTACCCGGAGCGACTGCGGCCTGAAATGCATCGGCATCCGGCACGTTTTCCAGGCCGAAATCGGCTCGCCAGAATTGCCCCCTTAAGCCATAGCAGAGCTCAGAAGGGGAGCGCTTTAAAAGGGTAAAACTGTGCATTCCAAAGTTACTTGTCGCCTGGATATGCTGATGGCGCAGAAATTTTTGCGGAATTTGGCGCAAAGACATTAACCATCGAATAACCGTGTCCTGCTGGACGTCAAATTCCGCAATTAGCGGCAAAATAGCGTCAGGGCGGGTCGTGTGAACGATCGTTCGATGTTGTTCATGAAACTGGAACTGGGGCAAAAAAGTGGGGATATCCTGCCATGCAGCCAGCGCTTTGCGGGTAACGAATCCAGGGTTCAACATATCTCTTCCTTGTCATCCTTTAACATCGCCAGAGTAATGGATGCCCTGCGGCAAACAATAACCAGCATAATGTCGTACTGAAGACGGATTCACATGAACATTTACCGCCTTAAAATCCCTGTATACCGTTTTCAGACATAAAATCAATAAAGGCGCGTATTCTCGGTGAAAGATGCCTTCTGGTTGCCCACAGAGCGGAAAACTGCCCTTGCCGGACGCATGAACCCGGTAAAACCTCTCTTAACTCCCCCTTTTGCAGCGCCTCGCGGACGACAAAATCCGGGACGTAACTTATCCCCATGCCCGCAGCGCTCATGCGGATAACGGCTTCAATATTGTTGACGGCTAAAGCAGAAACAGGTGCGGAGTCGCTCATACCCTTAAGCTCCCATGGCTGAATGAGCCCGGTTGTTGGAAAGCGATAAAGAATGCACTTGTGAACGTTTAAATCTGCCGGTGACATCGGCGAGCCGTATTCCTCCAGATAGGCGTCGCTGGCACAAAGAACAAATTTGAAGCTGCCGAGCTTTTTCGCGGTGAGCCTGGAATCTGCTATGTCGCCGCTCCGTATCGCCACGTCAAACCCTTCATCAATGATGTTCACCATCCGATCGCTGAAATCCAGATCCAGTTCTATTTCAGGGTAGTGACGGGTAAAGGCAGGAAGAAGAGGAAGCAGCAAACGATATCCCATTACCGGCAGAGAAATCCTGAGTTTGCCCGAGGGGAGGGCGACATTGCGGGTCAATTCTGCTTCAGCATCCTGCAATTGCTCAAGGATTTGCTGGCAGCGTACCAGCAACACCGCGCCCTCTGCCGTCAGGCTTACGCTCCTTGTACTGCGGTTGAAAAGCCTTACGCCCAGTTTTTGTTCAAGCCTGGCAACATTTTTGCCTACGGCTGATGCGGAAATACCGAGTAGTCTTGCGGCCTGCACAAAGCTCAACGTTTCCGCTGTCCTTACAAACGAAGTGAGTGAGGTAAGACTATCCATTGATTATGAACTTTATCTCTATTCAGTCGGTATATTCAGTCTATTTATATTGCTATTGGTCCGCAATAACATGGCGGAAGTTTATTTATTCATCATCTATTTTGCGTACCAAAGGTAATCAGATGCGCTCTTTCATAACACCTTTACTTCGGCTCGTTCGACATCCGGCCGCCGCCTCAGTTTTTTTGGGGGCTTTACTGCTACCGATGAGTTTTACCGGTGGCGTGGGGACGACCCCCGCGATTGGCCATGAATTGGGCGGTTCAGCAGCCGTTTTATCATGGCTTACGAATGGATTTATGCTTACTTTCGGCAGTTTCCTGCTGTTAGCTGGCGTAATTGCAGATGCTGTAGGCAGCAAACGCATATTCATCCTCGGTTTATTTATCTTTTGTCTGAGCTGCGTGCTCATCGCATTAGCGGAGAGTTCCTCCTCAATTGGATTACTCAGGTTGCTCCAGGGCGTCGCAGCCGCGATGACGCTAGCGGGAGGAAGCGCCGCATTGGCTCAACTCTATGGGGGGGAGACGAGAACCCAAGCATTCAGCATTTTGGGGACGATGTTTGGTACCGGACTTGCATTCGGGCCTCTGGGGATTGGGTTTATTATCGATTGCTTGGGGTGGCGATGGGTGTATGTCTTGATGGCGCTGTTCTCTGGAGCGATTATGTTGGCTGGCACCCTGTCTTTACCCGTATCGAAAAAAAACGCGGATCGAAAGGTGGATTATGCTGGCTTAGCGCTGTTCACTATCGCTTTGGTTCTGTTTACGTCGGGGATGATGCTTATCCCCTCCTGGGGATTGTTATCCCTTCCGGGGCTCGTCCTGTTTTTCGCCGCCATACTGCTTTTCGCTGCATTTGCGGCGCGCTGTCGTCACGTTAAAAACCCAGTCCTGGATATCGCACTTTTACGTACTCCGCGCTTTGCTGGTGTTCTTTTACTTCCTGTGGCAACCTGCTATTGCTACGTTGTGCTGCTAATTATTATTCCGCTGCATTTTATGGGCGGAGACGGTTTGAGCGAGACCCAGAGTGCGTTTTACCTTATGGCACTGACGGCTCCGATGCTCATCTTTCCCTCGCTCGGAGCCTTACTGACCCGCTGGTTTACTCCAGGTTCTGTTTCTGCCGCTGGACTGCTTTTCTCCGCTGCAGGATTATTTATCCTTGGGCAGGCCTTACAGAGCACCATCAGTAGTTTATTGGTGTTTTCGCTGGTATTAACCGGTGCAGGCGCAGCACTGCCGTGGGGGCTGATGGACGGTATGGCGATTTCCTCGGTACCTGTCGAAAAAGCCGGTATGGCCGCAGGGGTGTTTAATACGGTTCGTGTCGCAGGGGAGGGTATTGCACTTGCGATGGTGTCAGCATTTTTAGTGGAAATGAATGCGTTCACGCTGAGAAAAACGTTCTCCGGCTATGCACCCGAGCGTATTGATAATGCCGCCGCATGGCTTGGTAACGGGAATACTGAGCAGGCTGCGGCGCTTTTACCCGGTCTTTCACATGTACTACTGAGGGAAAGCTATGACGCTGCTTATGTATGGCTATTTCGTCTCCTCGCCGCAATGACTGTCATTTTCGCCTTCGTGGTCTGGCGGATGCTAGGCCGAAACGACGCCATTACTCGCCTCAGCCTGCCGTGATATAGGGCTCTTTTACGAATTCTGCCAACAACCAGACCATATCGTGCAGCAGTCCGGTAAGATCTTTTGCCACGCTGGCAGGCAAGGTCCCGCCCATGACGGCCTGCGTGAGAGCCAGCGCATAGTCGGCCTGCAACGTTGTGTCCTGCCAGCAGTTGGGAACGCAGGATACGAGCTTCTCCCCCACAATGAGTTGTTTAACAAGACTGGGCGGGAGCGCTTCATCGCAACGTTCGCGCAGATGTTTAAGTACCAGCCACAAATGCTGGCACAGCGTGGCATGGGTGACGGCATCGTCGGTTTCAACCAGCACGCTCACATAGGCGGTACAGGCGTCGGCCAGTTCGAAGAGATTGGCCGAATCGGAAAGTGGAAGGGGGACGGGAGAGGGAATATCGCTGTCTTCGGAAAGCGGATAATAAAATTGTGGAATAGTCGCCATTTGGCATCCTTTTTATGCAAAAAACATCGCGTAATGCCAACGGATTGCTCCCCCCGATTGCGGATATACCGCAACGCAGGCACTTTACGGCCGTTAAAATGCGAAGACAAGGCGTAATCCTCAATGACATAAAGGTTACTGGCAGGTTTGCTAGGCACCTTCCAGAACGCTTTGCGAGGTTGTCTTTAACCTCTTCCCGCATCAGGTGCCACACATGCCGGGCGTGACGATGGTTTTACATCCGGACGAAATACATGAGGGAGACGCAGGAACGGCAGAGTGATTCCAGTACCGGATGGGGTATATCGATCCTGCATTAATCCAGGAAATACTCGGCGATAAGCCGCTAACTTTCACCCATCATCGTCAAAAAACGCTTCACCGTCCGCGAACGTTCAAAACGCCGCCAGCACAGCGCGATATCGGTATACAGTTCCGGCGACGTCAACGCATGGTAGGTGACATTCGGCGGTGAAATGGCCGCCATTGACTCGGGCACTAGCGCAAACCCGCCGCCTGCGGACACCATGCTCAGAGACGACGAAAGTTGAGAAGACTGCAGCGCGTGCTGCACAGCGATACCGGCCCGTTCACAGCAGCCGTAAACGCGATCGTAAAGCCCCGGCGCCACCTCCTGCGGGAACAACACCACCGGCGTGTCCCTCAGTTGCTCTAACGCCAGAGAACCGCATTCTGCCAGCGGATGATCGCGGTGCAGCGCGACCACCATCGGCTCGCGGTCGAGTATTTTTAGTTCAAACGCCTTGCTGCTTTCGCAGGGCAGACGCACAAAGGCAATATCCAGTTCCCCTTCAGCCAGCATCGCCGTCAGCGAAGACATATTGGCTTCTACCTGGTGAACCCTCACCGCCAAGTTCTGCACCTGATACTGGCGAATAAGCGTGAAGATTTTTGGATGAAAGGCGTCTGAACTGGTGATCCCTATCGACAAACTGCCGTTCAGCCCGCGGGCGATACCCCGGGCTTTTTCCAGCGCGGCATCGCTCAGCGCCAGGATTTTACAGGCGTCTTCATAAAAGGCTTCTCCCGCCTCGGTAAGCTCCACGCCTCGCGTCAGGCGTCTGAACAGCGGCGTGCCGACCTCTTCCTCAAGCCGTTTAATCTGCTGACTCAGAGGAGGCTGTGAAATCCCCAGCGCTTTGGCCGCCTTGGTGAAGTGTCGCTCGCGTGCAACCGCGACAAAATACCGCAGATAACGAAGTTCCATATCTAAAACGTCTCAAACCAGCATGAGATCTATATTGGAACTCTCTGCTGAATCGGGTCAACATTTATTTAACCTTTCTAAATAAAGTTGAAGAGGACGAGCATGATGTTGCACTCATCTGCATGCGACTGTGAGGCCAGCTTGTGCGAGACCCTGCGTGGGTTCTCCGCCCAGCATCCTGACAGCGTGATCTACCAAACATCGCTAATGAGCGCCCTGCTAAGCGGCGTGTACGAGGGAGAAACCACCATCGCCGACCTGCTAGCACACGGCGACTTTGGTCTGGGTACGTTTAACGAGCTGGACGGCGAAATGATTGCCTTCAGCAGCCAGGTGTATCAATTGCGCGCCGACGGCAGCGCCCGGGCCGCGAAACCAGAGCAGAAAACACCGTTCGCGGTGATGACCTGGTTCCAGCCGCAGTACCGTATCACCTTCGATGCGCCGGTCAATCGTCAGCAAATCCACGAGGCGATCGACCGGCAAATCCCCTCGGATAACCTGTTCTGCGCGTTACGTATCGACGGGAATTTCCGCCATGCACACACCCGCACCGTGCCGCGCCAGACGCCGCCGTACCGGGCAATGACCGATGTGCTGGATGACCAGCCGGTGTTCCGCTTCAGCCAGCAAGAGGGGGTACTGGTCGGGTTCCGTACGCCGCAGCATATGCAGGGCATTAACGTGGCGGGTTATCACGAGCATTTCATCACCGACGATCGTCAGGGTGGAGGGCATCTGCTCGACTACCAGTTGGAAAACGGCGTGCTGACGTTTGGTGAAATCCACAAGCTGATGATTGACCTGCCTGCCGACAGCGCTTTTTTACAGGCCGATCTCCACCCCAGCAATCTAGATGCAGCGATCCGTTCCGTTGAAAACTAACAGGAGAACTACCGTGAACAGTGAGAAACAGTCGCGTCAGTGGGCGCATGGTGCCGATATGGTCGTCAGCCAGCTGGAAGCGCAGGGAGTGAAGCAGGTTTTCGGTATCCCGGGCGCAAAAATCGACAAGGTGTTTGATTCCCTGCTGGACTCCTCCATCGAGATCGTTCCCGTGCGTCACGAAGCGAACGCGGCGTTTATGGCGGCGGCGGTAGGTCGGCTGACCGGTAAAGCCGGGGTAGCGCTGGTGACCTCCGGGCCGGGCTGTTCGAACCTGATCACCGGCATCGCGACGGCCAATAGCGAGGGCGATCCCGTGGTGGCGCTCGGGGGGGCGGTCAAGCGGGCGGACAAAGCGAAGCTGGTGCACCAGAGCATGGACACCGTTGCCATGTTCAGCCCGGTCACAAAGTATGCCGTTGAGGTCAATTCGCCTGAAGCCATTGCCGAAGTCGTGTCGAACGCCTTCCGTGCGGCAGAGCAGGGCCGGCCGGGCGGCGCCTTTGTCAGCCTGCCGCAGGATATTGTCGACCAGCCCGTCACCGGGGCGATTTTGCCGGCCAGCACCGCCGCCCAGATGGGGCCAGCGCCAGAGTCCGCGATTAACGACGTGGCGAAGCTTATCGAAAACGCCAAAAACCCGGTCATCCTGCTGGGGCTGATGGCCAGCCAGCCCGCGAACAGCGCCGCGCTGCGTAAGCTGCTGGAAAAAAGCCGTATCCCGGTCACCAGTACCTATCAGGCTGCCGGAGCCGTGAACCAGGAGCACTTCACCCGCTTTGCCGGACGCGTTGGGCTCTTTAATAATCAGGCCGGTGACAGGCTGCTGCATCTGGCGGACCTGATTATCTGCATCGGCTACAGCCCCGTTGAATACGAGCCGTCGATGTGGAACAGCGGCGATGCCACGCTGGTGCACATTGATGTCCTCCCGGCCTATGAGGAACGCAACTATGTGCCGGATCTGGAGCTGGTGGGGGACATAGCCGCCACGCTGGATCTGCTTGCCGGCCGGATCGCGCACAAGCTCGAGCTCAGCCCACGTGCGTCAGAAATCCTCGTCGACCGTCAGCATCAGCGCGATCTGCTCGATCGCCGCGGCGCATCCCTCAACCAGTTTGCCCTGCATCCGCTGCGCATCGTCCGGGCGATGCAGGACATCGTGAACAACGACGTGACGCTTACCGTCGACATGGGCAGCTTTCACATCTGGATCGCCCGCTATCTCTACAGCTTCCGGGCGCGTCAGGTGATGATCTCCAACGGCCAGCAAACCATGGGCGTCGCGCTGCCCTGGGCGATTGGTGCGTGGCTGGTGAACCCGGGACGCAAGGTGGTTTCGGTGTCCGGCGATGGCGGTTTCCTGCAGTCAAGCATGGAGCTGGAAACCGCGGTACGCCTCAACGCCAACGTGCTGCACATCATCTGGGTAGACAATGCCTACAACATGGTGGCGATCCAGGAAGAGAAAAAATACCAGCGTCTTTCCGGCGTGGAGTTCGGCCCGGTCGATTTCAAAGCCTATGCCGACGCCTTCGGTGCAAAAGGCTTTGCCGTGGAGAGCGCCGATGCGCTCGAACCGACGCTGCGTGCCGCAATGGATGTCGATGGCCCGGCCGTGGTGGCCATTCCCGTCGACTACAGCGATAACCCGCTGCTGATGGGCCAGCTCCATCTCAGCCAGATTTTGTAATGACGATAAGGACAGAAAAATGCAAAAGGTTGCTCTTGTAACCGGCTCAGGCCAGGGGATTGGTAAAGCGATTGCGCTTCGCCTGGTGAAAGACGGCTTTGCCGTTGCCATCGCCGACTATAACGAACAGACGGCGAAAGCCGTCGCCGATGAGATCGTCCAACGCGGCGGCAAAGCCATCGCCGTGAAGGTGGATGTTTCGAACCGCGAGCAGGTGTTTGCGGCGGTGGAGAAAGCCCGTACCGTGCTTGGCGGCTTCAACGTGATCGTCAATAACGCCGGCGTGGCGCCGTCCACCCCTATCGAATCCATCACGCCAGAGATTGTCGACAAGGTCTACAACATCAACGTGAAAGGGGTGATCTGGGGCATTCAGGCCGCGATTGACGCGTTTCGCAAAGAGGGGCACGGCGGCAAGATCGTTAACGCCTGCTCCCAGGCGGGCCATACCGGTAACCCGGAACTGGCGGTATACAGCTCCAGCAAATTCGCGGTTCGCGGGTTAACCCAAACCGCAGCGCGGGATCTTGCCCCGCTCGGGATCACCGTTAACGCGTACTGCCCAGGCATTGTCAAAACGCCGATGTGGGCGGAAATCGACCGACAGGTGTCCGAAGCGGCAGGAAAACCGCTCGGCTATGGCACCGAAACCTTTGCCAAACGCATTACGCTTGGCCGCTTGTCCGAACCGGAAGATGTGGCCGCCTGCGTCTCGTACCTTGCTGGGCCAGACTCCGACTACATGACCGGTCAGTCGCTGCTGATTGACGGTGGTATGGTGTTCAACTAAATACTAATAAGCTCTGACATGAGTTTTCCCCTGCACCCGTGCAGGGGCTTTTTTTTGTCTCCTCAGCCATTGTGCATTACACTGCGCGCTGCAAAACTTTAGTCTATGAGATCTGACAGGCGGTAACAGCGATGAACGGAACAATCACAACGTGGTTTAAAGATAAAGGCTTTGGATTTATCAAAGATGAAAACGGTGACAACCGCTATTTTCATGTGATTAAGGTCGCTAACCCTGATCTGATCAAGAAAGATGCGGCAGTGACCTTCGAGCCGACCACCAACAACAAAGGCCTTTCCGCTTACGCAGTGAAGGTGATCCCGGAAAGCAAGCACCTCTATATTGCGGGCGAGCGCGTGAAGCTCACCTCGATCAAATCCTTCGTGGTGTTTACCGAAGAAGAGCCGGTGGATACCGGGATCGATAAAGAGAAGGCGGTGCTGTCGGTTGGGCTGCTGATGAACAGCATCAAGCCAAAATCCGAGAAGAAGCCGGGCGAAATGCGCGCGGTGAAAAAGCTGGCGATCACCACCTTCCAGAACACCACGCTTATCTTTACCGAAGATGAGATCGACATCGACGCCACGGTGAAGCTGCTGAAGTAACGTTTTGCCGGGTAGCGTCTACGCCTTACCCGGCCTACCCCATCCTGTGCTCGTTCCTTAGCATCGCTTCCCGGTCAAACACCCGCTGGATCTCCCCGTGCGCCATAAACGCCGCGCGGTCGGACATATGCGCAATCACGTCCGCGTCGTGGCTGACCAGCAGATAGGTCATGCCGTGCTGGGCTTTCAGGCGGTTGAGCAGGTTCAAAATTTCTGCCTGCACGGACATATCTAGCGCCGAGGTCGGCTCATCCAGCAGCAGAAGCTGCGGGCGCAATAACAGCGCCCGCGCAATCGCCACGCGCTGACGCTGGCCGCCGGAAAGCTGGTGCGGGTAGCGCTTAGCGGCGTCGGCGGATAGCCCGACCTGCTGCAAAGCATCCGCCACGTTCTCAGCAATCTGCGTCTCGCCGTGAATGCTTAACGGTTCAGACAGCGTGCGAGAAATCGTGTGGTTCGGGTGCAGCGAGGCCCACGGATCCTGGAACACCATCTGCACGTTACGGCGAAGCGGACCCGCAAAGCGTTGGCCCGGCTGCAATCTTTCTCCCAGCACCGCAACCTCGCCGTGCCACTCACGCTGTAACCCTGCCAGCACGCGAAGAAGGGTAGATTTTCCGCAGCCGGATTCACCGATCAGGCTGAAGGTTTCCCCTTTCTCAATGGCAAAGCTGGCGGCTGAAACCGCTGTTTTTCCACCAAACGTTACCCGGAGCTGATTAACGTCAACGAGGGCCATGGGTCGCCTCCTTCCAGGGCAGAGTGCGGTCGAGCGTCGGCAGCATCTGGCCGTACGTGTTGGCGTTTGGGCGGCAGGTCCACAGCGTGCGCGTGTAGGGATGCGTCGCCTGCGGAAGCTGGCTTGCCCTCATTTCGTCGACCTTTTCACCCTGATACATCACCAGCACGCGGTCACAGTGCTCTGCGACCAGCGGCAAATCGTGGCTGATTAACAGCATCGCCATCTGACGCGCCTCGCACTGCTGCACCAGCAGTTCGAGGATCTGGTTACGCAGGCGCGCGTCCAGCGCCGAGGTCGGCTCATCGGCAATCAGTACCTGCGGATTGTTGATCAGTGCAATGGCGATCATCACCCGCTGGCCCATGCCGCCGGAGAGTTCGCCGGGATAGCGGCGCAAGACGTTTTCATTCAGCCCGACGGCACGGATGATGTCATGAATGCGCGCCGCGCGTTCCGAGCGGGGCAGGCGCTGGTGCAGCGTGAGCGCCTCGTCAAGCTGGGCAGCGACGTTTTTCACCGGATTCAACGCGTAGCGCGGGTCCTGAAGCACCATCGCAATACCGTTCCCGCGCAGCGTCTGCCAGCGACGGTCGTTGAGGGCGAGCAGGTCGTTGCCCAGCACGTTAAGCTGGCGGGCGCTCACCACGCCGGGCTTGCGGACCAGCCCCATCAGGGCGCGGGCTGACATCGATTTGCCCGAGCCGGATTCCCCAACCAGCGCCAGCCGTTCGTTGCCAAGCCGAAAGCTCAGGTTATTAACCACGCGGGCCGCGGGGTAGTCGATATTCAGCGCATCGACGATGACGCGATGTTCAGTCATGCTGTGGCTCCAGTACGTCGCGCAGGCCATCGCCCAGCAGGTTAAAGGCCAGGCTGGCGAACAGAATTGCACCGCCCGGTATTGCGGCAATCCACCATTGGTCGAAAATGACCTGCATACCGTCGGCAATCATCGCCCCCCATTCCGCCATCGGCGGACGTGCGCCAAGACCGAGGAAGCCGAGCCCGGCGGCAGCCAGAATAATACCCGCCAGATCCAGCGCCAGCCGCACAATTGCCGACGGTAGACACAGAGGAAGGATATGGCCGACCAGCAGGCGCAGGCCGCGAATGCCCATCATTTCGGCGGCGGCCAGATAATCGCTGTGGCGCAAACGCTGGATTTCGCTCCGTGCCTGGCGCGCGTACGCGGGCCAGGTGGTTAAGGCCAGCGCCAGCGCACCGTTCACCAGGCCCGGTCCAAGCATCGCGACAAACGCGAAGGCAAGGATCAGGCGCGGCATCGACATTACGACGTCGGTAAAACGCATCAGGACACGCTCCATCCAGCCGCCGTAGTAGCCGGATAAAATGCCAACCACTAGCCCGGCAGGCAGGGTGATGGCGGTAACTAATGCCACCAGCCCCAGCGCCGGGCGAGTGCCGTAAATCAGGCGCGAGAGCAGGTCCCGCCCGTAGCTGTCGGTGCCCAGCCAGTGCTGCGCGTTGGGGGCCTGCAGTCGCGCGGCGGCGTCCTGCCAGTTGGGGTTAAGAGGCGCAATCCACGGTGCAAACAGGGCGATAAACACCAGCAGCGCGATGGCAATCAATCCGCAAAAGGCGGCGGGAGAGCGGCGCAGGCGGCGTAAGAAGAGATAAAACGGCATCAGCGCACCCTGGGATCGGTTGCCCGCACAAGCAGGTCGGTAAGGTTATTGATCAGCACAAAGCTCACACCAATCAGCAGCGTGCCGCCCATGATGGCGGTGGTGTCTCCAGCGAACAGCGCGGTCGTGAGATAGCGCCCGATGCCCGGCCAGGAGAAGACGGTTTCCGTCAACACGGCCCCCTCCAGCATGCTGGTATACGCAAGGGCAATCACCGTCAGCAGGGTGCTGCGAATGTTCGGCATCACGTGGCGCAGCAGAATGGTCATCTCACCGGCGCCTTTGGCACGGGCAAGCAGGATGTACTCTTTGTTCATCTCGCTCAGACAGGCCGAGCGCGTCAGGCGGGTGATGCTCGCCAGCGAGTAGTACGCCAGCAGCAGTACCGGCAGCACCAGATGGCTGATGGCGTTTCTGAACGCCTCGCGGTCGCCGGAAAGCCAGGTGTCTATCAGCGCAAAGCCGGTGCGAGGCTCGACGGTAAATTGCCAGATATCGTCCAGCCTGCCGGGGCCAGCGCTCCACTGCAGCCTGGCGTAGAACAGCGCCAGCATCAGCAGCCCGAGCCAGAAAATGGGCACCGAGTTGCCGAGCAGGGTGAGCGTTCTGATCGCTAAATCGAGCGGCGAACCCGCGTAGCGGGCGCACAGCACGCCGCACAGCACGCCCAAGGCAGAGCCGATGATTAACGCCAGCGTTGCCAGCTCCAGCGTGGCGGGAAACGCGTGCAGCAGGTCCTGGAGTACCGGCTGCCCGGTGGCGCTTGCCGTGCCTAAATCCCCGTGAGCGAGATTTTGCAGGTAATGCCAGAACTGCACGGCCAGAGGTTGATCCAGCCCGAGCTGGTGGCGGACCTGATCGTATGTCGACTGGCTGGCGTGATCCCCGACGATCTGTAAAACGCGATCGACCGGTGAAAACGCAGAGAGCGCAAACGTCACGAGCAGCAGCCCGAACAGCGTGAGCAGCAGGGTCAGCAGACCCTGAAGCACGCGCGTGGAAAGATGTGGCATGGGAAATCGTTATCCTGAAAATGTGCGCGGACGACCCCTCTCCCGTGGGAGAGGGGGAATACTTACTTCGTCACGTTGTCGTACCAGACCATATCCGCGTTCAGACCCTGCTGATAACCCTTCACGTTATCGCGCACCACGATCTGGGTTTTACCCTGATCGACGAACACGTACGGCGAGTTATGCTGCAACTGTCCCTGCATTTTCTTATACATTTCTAAACGCTTCGCCGGATCCGGCTCGGCGACCGCCGCCAGCGTGGCGTTGTTTAGCTCGGGCGTTTGCCAGCCGTTCAGGCCAGCCACGGTACTGGACTTGCCGTCGTTCCACGCGAAGGCGCTGGCGTTGGAGTGTGCGTCAAAGTAGTCCGGGATCCACAGCCGAATGGCCGCCTGATGCTGCTTCGCGCGCACGCGGGCGTATACCTGGCTTCCGGCGGCGGGCAGCAGATCCACCTTCACACCACCCTGGGCAAAGCTCGCCTGCATGGATTGCGCGAGGGTGATAAAGGGGGGCTTGTTCTCCACGTCCAGCGTGAAGTGTGCGTCTTTGATACCCGCTTTCTCCAGAATCGCTTTCGCTTTTGCCGGATCAAATTTGAACGGATTGTCCTCCAGCGCGCCCGGTAAACCGACGGGCAGGAAGCTCTGATGGACGAAGTACTGCCCTTTCAGCAGGTCTTTGGTGATGCCTTCATAATCCACCAGCCAGCGAGCCGCTTCCCAAAATGCCGGGTTGTTCAGCAGCGGGTTGGCGCTGTTTGCGGTGTTAAACACCAGATAATTTTGCTCGGCTGACGGGATGCTGAGCACCTTCACGCCCGGTTTACCGTCCAGGGCGCTAATCTGGTCTGCACCCAAATCGCGCGCCACGTCCGCATCACCCTGCTGGATCAGCAGGCGGCGGGAGGCGGGGTCCGGGACGTTTTTAATGATGATGCTTTTGAGCTTTGGCGCTCCGCCGGGGGCGGATTCGTTAGCCTCCAGCACGATGGCCTGATGCGGCTGATAGACGCGCATTTTGAACGCGCCGCTCCCCGCAGAGTGCATTTTTAGCCACGCGTTGCCGAAGTCGTTATCCTTCACGTTCGCCACGACCTGCTTCTCATCGACGATGGAGGCGATTGGCGTGGAGAGAATGTTTAACGCCACCGACGGACTCACGTCCGCCGTCCAGTGTAGCGTGAGCGTGTGGTCATCCACTTTCTTCAGCTTGGTAGCGATGTTGCTCGCGTCCCAGCCCAGCACGTTGAGGATAAAGGCCGGGGATTTGTTCAGCGTGACGGCGCGGGTATACGAGAAAATCACGTCCTCCGGGCGCAGCGGGTTGCCGGAGGCAAATTTCGCGTCGGGCTTGAGTTTGATGGTCAGGGTTTTTGCTGCCGCGTTGGCTTCCCAGCTTTCGGCCAGAATCGGGGTAATTTTTTCTGGGTTAGTGCGGTCTGGCTGCACCAGGCGCTGATACAGGCTCGGTACGGTCTGGATGCTGGAAAGTTCGTTGGCTTCTGCCGGGTCGAGGCTCACAATGTCATCGAGCCCCTGAGCGACAACCAGCGTGTTGGGCGGAGTAGCGGCGTGAACAGCGCTTGAGAGCGCAGCCAGCACCAGTAACGGCAGCAGTTTTTTCGTCATAGCGATCCCTGAAAAAAAATATTGTGATTGTTTTATGCTCCGTTACGTTAGGCGGTCTCAGACATTCCGCAAAGTCGAAATTCTGCTTTGTATATGCCGTTCGGGTATAACGCATGCAGCCTGGTTATTAGGCTGAGTGCTTTGCGTTCGGTTTTTAACCTGCTATAACAAATGCCTTACCTTTCAGGGAGTCACCGCCGTGCCCGAAATCAATCATCATGGTCAAACCGTTAACGATATCGTACCAGACTGGAAATGTGCGCAAGTCTTAACCCGCACGCCGCTGGTGGGCAAATACTGCTGCCTTGAGCCACTGGATGCCGATCGCCACGCCGCAGATCTGTTTGAAGCGTACGCGCTGGGTGACGATAGCGACTGGACGTGGCTTGCCAGCACTCAGCCTGAAAGCGTCGAGGCCACGGCGGAGTGGGTGCTCGGCAAAGTCATGGATGACGATCTGGTCCCGTTTGCCGTGATTGATTTACGCACCGAAAAAGCCGTGGGGCTGGTGAGTTACATGGCGATTGAGCGTTTTCTCGGCTCGGTGGAAATCGGCCACGTGACCTGGTCGCGCAAAATGAAAGGGACGCGCATCGGCACTGAAGCGGTGTGGCTACTGCTGAAAAATGCCTTCGAGCACAAGTATCGTCGTCTGGAGTGGAAGTGCGATTCAATGAATATCGCTTCGCGTAACGCGGCGGAACGGCTGGGGTTTGTCTGGGAAGGGCGTCTGCGGCAGAAGCTGGTGCGCAAAGGGCGCAACCGCGACAGCGATATGCTTTCTATTATTGACGGCGAATGGCCGGAAAGGGACGCGGAGCTGCGCGCCTGGCTGGCGCAGGAAAATTTTGACGGGGAAGGGCAGCAGATTCAGCGTCTTGAAGCGTTTCGGTTATAAGAACGTTTGTAGGGTACAGCTAAAAAGCGGTTAATCCGCGGAAATCACAATCTCAATCAAATGCGTTTTACCGGACTGAAGCCCCTGCGTCACCGCCGCGGCGATATCTGTGGCCTGGGTAACCCGGCAACAGCAGATGCCCATGGCGGTGGCTAACGCCTGAAAGTCGATATGCGGGTTGACGAGATCCATGCCGATAAAACGGCCCTGTCGCGTTGAGCTGTAGTCTTCATGGCTCTTCATAAAGTTTTTCAGCACGTTGTACTCTCGGTTGTTCATCACGATAAAGGTGACGGGCAGATTCTCGTGTGCCGCCGTCCAGAGCGCCTGCGGCGAGTACAGCGAGGCACCATCCCCTATCAGGCACACCACCGGCTCACGGCCTAACCCCAAAGAATGACCTACTGCCGCAGGCATCCCCCAGCCCAACCCGCCGCCGCGCATAAAGTAGTAGCGCTGATGTTGCCGATCCGAGATAAACCTGCGGACATGCCTTGCCGTTGCAATGGCCTCATCAACGATCGTGGTGCCGGGCGGAACGGCCCTGATGACTTCGTATGCCGCCACCATCGGCGAAATTGCCGGGCGTAGCCGCTCGGCAGAGAGGCGTTCCTCCTGCTGCTGCCACTCTTTTTCCCGCTCATCGAGCGCCTCAATCAATAACCGTTGCTGGGTGAGCTTGCCGGCAACCAGACGTTGCTCAAGCAGAGGTAAGAGCGCATTAAGAGAGAGTTTGATATCCCCCATCACCGAGAGCCGGGTGGCATAGGTGCGGCCAAGTTCATTCATATCGGCCGAGAGCTGATACACCGCGCAGCTTCCCGGGATGGCGTCCCCTTCGCTGTACAAAATGGTGATCAGGCTTCTGCCGCCAATGATGAATACCGCGTCGTAGGCATTCACAATGCTGGCGATCTCGCATGCCGTGGTGGGCATATTGCCGCGCCAGAGCGCATGTTGGGTAGGGAACGGCAAATTCAGCGGCCAGGAGGAACCGTAGACGTGGGCGCCCAGTTTTTCCGCAAGCCCGACAATCTCCTGCGTCGAGCCGCTGGAGTGAACTTCATCGCCTGCCACGATCATGATCCTGCCGGGGATAACCTGGCTTAGCGCCTCCGCCAGTTCGTCCAGCGAGCCTGCGACGGTGTGATAGTTCACTTTGGATGCCGTTTGTATTCCGGCATCGCTGAGTTCTTCCATGACGTTCATCGGCAGTGAGAGCAGTACGGGACCAGCGGGAGGATAGCTTGCCGCGTGAAACGCGCGACGAACAAGCACCGGGAGTTGGTCGGCGCTGGTGACCTCCTGCGCCCATTTCACCACCGGGGCACCAATGGAAACAATATCATCGTACAGGAGCGGATCGCGAACATAGTGGCGGGTGTCCTGCTGCCCGACCGTCACCACCAGCGGCGTTTTCATAATGCGGGAGTTAATCAAATTTCCCATACCGTGTCCGAGTCCGCTGGCGGTGTGTAAATTGATAAACCCGGTTTTGCCGGACGCCTTTGCATACCCGTCGGCAATGGCGACGACGCTGCTCTCCTGGAGTGCGAGAATATAGTGAATATTTTCATGCCGCAGCAGGGCATCAATCAGCGGCAGTTCCGTGGTGCCGGGGTTCCCAAATATATATTCCACGCCTTCACTCTCCAGCACCTCAAGGAGAATGTCGGCACCCGTTCGCATATTTAAATCTGATAAGGACGTTAATGATTTCATCATAATGACACCTCATTCAGCGTTAATTAAGTCATGCTAAAATTCTTCCTGCGTGGGTCGGACAATAATTTCATTCACATCCACGTCATTAGGTTGTTCAATAGCAAATAAAACCGCTCGGGCAATCGCCTCGGCCGGAATTGCCTGCTTATAAAATTCATGAAGGAATTTTTTACTCTCCGTGTCCGAACTGCCGAACTGAAGTTCACTTTCGACCGCACCCGGCGAGATCAGGGTGGTGCGAAGGGCTTTTCCCGCCTCCTGGCGTAAGCCCTCGCTCAGGGCGCGCACGGCGAACTTCGTGGCGCTGTACACCACGCCGCCGGGAGCAAGGACCTTAATGCCCGCCACGGAGGCGACGTTGATAATGTGCCCGCTCCCCTGGCGCTTGAACACCGGGAGAGCGGCAGCGATGCCATACAGAACGCCTTTAAGATTGGTATCAATCATCTTGTCCCATTCGTCGGTTTTCAGCTCGCTGAGGGGGGCGATAGCCATAAAACCGGCGTTATTAATCAGCACATCGACGCGCTGGTAGGCGGCGATGGCGGCCTCAATGGCGCGCTGGACCTCTTCCTGACGGGTGACATCGGCCTTGACGGCGATGGCCTTACCGCCTTGCTGGATTATCCTGTCCACGAGGGCATTAATTTTGTCCTGACGGCGCGCCACCAGTACCAGTGAATACGCGTTATTTGCTAAATGGAGGGCAATGGCCTCACCAATCCCGCTGCTGGCACCGGTGATAACGACAACCTTGTTTGCACTATTATTCATGATCTTATCTCACTGTAGAGTGATTCAAAAAATAAAATGCAGAGAAGAATTAAAGAATGATGACATATTCTTTAATTCTGTATTTTGAATATATTGTATATTCCGAATGGGATGACATTCGATTAAAACTTAAGGGAGGAAAGGCGCAGGTGTCAATGAACTTTTAAATAATTAAATTAATTGCAGGGCTAATATATATTTCTTATATGTAAAAAATAATATGACGAATAGGCGCTGCACATTGAAAACCCTCTCCTTTTACGGAGAGGGGAGTGTTTTTAACCCTGAGCGACCGTCTGGCGAACCGGTGCCCCGTTCGCCACATAATACGCCGCGGTACTTTTCGCCAGCGGCTCGCGCCCGCGAATGGCGTCGGCTATCTTCTCGCCAATCATAATGGTGGTGGCGTTCAGGTTACCGGTGATGATCTGCGGCATAATGGACGCATCCACCACGCGCAGCCCTTCCAGCCCGTGAACGCGGCCTTCACCGTCGACCACCGCCATCTCGTCATAGCCCATTTTGCAGGTGCCGCACGGGTGGAAGGCGGTTTCAGCGTGGTTGCGCACGAACTCGTCCAGCTGTTCGTCGGTCTGGCAGTCAATGCCCGGACTGATCTCGCGCCCGCGGTATTTGTCCAGCGCCGGCTGGTGCATGATCTCACGGGTGATGCGGATCGCATCGCGGAACTCCTGCCAGTCCTGCTCGTGGGACATATAGTTGAACAGAATCGCCGGATGCTGGTGCGGATCGCGGGACGTAATCCGCACGTGCCCACGGCTCGGCGAGCGCATGGAGCCGACGTGGCACTGGAAGCCATGCTCTTTGACCGCATTCGAGCCGTTGTAGTTAATCGCCACCGGCAGGAAGTGATACTGAATGTTCGGCCATTCGAACTCTTCGCGGCTGCGGATAAACCCGCCCGCCTCGAAGTGGTTGCTCGCGCCCACGCCGGTGCCGTTAAACAGCCACTCTGCGCCAATCTTCGGCTGGTTCCACCACTGCAGTGCAGGGTAGAGGGAAACCGGCTCTTTGCACTCGTACTGAAGGTACATCTCCAGGTGGTCCTGCAAGTTTTCGCCCACGCCCGGGAGGTCGTGCACCAGCGGGATATCAAACTGCTTCAGCAATTGCGCACTGCCCACGCCGGAGCGCTGCAGGATCTGCGGGGAGGCAATCGCCCCGGCACAGAGCAGCACCTCTTTTTTCGCCGTTGCTTTTGAGGGGATTGTGCTTTCGCCTTCCAGCCACTCGACGCCCACCGCGCGCTTGCCTTCGAAGAGGATGCGATCGGTCATGGCGTGGGTGCGGATGGTCAAATTCGGCCGCGGTTTTGCCTGATCCAGGTAGCCGCGCGCGGTGCTGGCGCGTCGACCCTGCGGTGTGACCGTGCGGTCCATCGGGCCGAAACCTTCCTGCTGATAGCCGTTGAGATCCTCAGTGCGCGGATAGCCCGCCTGTACGCCAGCCTCTACCATTGCCTCAAACAGCGGATTCACGCCTGGCTTAGAGGTGGTGACGCTCACCGGGCCGTCGCCGCCGTGATAGTCATTTGCGCCCACGTCGCGCGTTTCTGCCTTGCGGTAGTAGGGCAGGCAGTTGAGGTAGCTCCAGTGCTCCAGACCGGACTCTGTTGCCCAGTTGTCCAGATCCATGGCATTGCCGCGGATGTAGCACATGCCGTTGATGAGCGACGAGCCGCCCAGTCCTTTGCCGCGTCCGCACTCCATGCGGCGGTTGTTCATGTATGGCTCGGGTTCGGTTTCATACGCCCAGTTGTAGCGCTTGCCCTGCAGCGGAAACGCCAGCGCGGCGGGCATCTGGGTGCGGAAGTCAAAGCGATAATCCGGCCCGCCCGCTTCAAGCAGCAGCACGGTGGTGTTCGGATCTTCGGTCAGTCGCGTTGCTAGTACGTTGCCGGCAGAGCCGGCCCCGATAATGATGTAGTCAAATTGCAAATAAACCTCCCGGTTAAAATATGGACTGGAATTTACCCATCTCAACCTGGATGGACTTCACCTGGGTATAGCTCTGGAGCGTCATCACCCCGTTCTCGCGGCCGATGCCGGAGTGCTTGTAGCCGCCAACCGGCATCTCTGCGGCGGATTCACCCCAGGTGTTGATCCAGCAGATGCCCGCTTCGAGCTGATGAATAGCGCTGTGGGCGCGGTTAAGGTCTGCGGTGACGATGCCTGCCGCCAGACCGTAGTCGGTGTCGTTGGCGCGGCGGATCGCTTCCTCAATGGATTCATAGGTCAGGATGGACATCACCGGGCCGAAGATCTCTTCGCGCACGATGGTCATCTCGTCGGTACAGTCGGTGAACACGGTCGGCGCCACCCACGCGCCGTTATCAAAGCCTTCGCCCTTCAGCGCGTCGCCGCCGCACAGCACGCGCGCGCCTTCTTCTTTACCTTTGGCGATGTAGCGCAGCACGCTGTCGCGGTGCGGGAAGCTGGCCAGCGGGCCAAAGTTGGTGCGCTCATCGAACAGATCGCCCGCGCGGATGCGGCCCACGCGCTCAACAATTTTCTGCTCAAACGCGACCTTGAACGTCGCGGGCACGAACACGCGGGTGCCGTTGGTGCACACCTGGCCGGAGCTGAAGAAGTTGGCCATCATGGCGATGTCTGCCGCGAGATCGAGATCCGCATCGTCGAAAACAATCAGCGGGGATTTGCCGCCCAGCTCCATCGTCACCTCTTTCAGGGACGAGGCCGCAGAGTTGGCCATCACCTTTTTGCCGCTGGCGACGCCGCCGGTGAAGGAGACTTTGGCGATGCCCGGATGCTCGGTCAGGTACTGACCGGTTTCCGCGCCCACGCCCGGCAGGACGTTAAACACGCCGTCCGGCAGGCCCGCTTCGGTGTAGATTTCCGCCAGCTTCAGGGCGGTGAGCGGCGTGACCTCGCTCGGCTTGAAGATCATTGCGTTGCCCGCCGCCAGCGCCGGGGCGGATTTCCAGAGGGCGATCTGGATCGGATAGTTCCACGCGCCAATGCCCGCCACCACGCCCAGCGGCTCGCGGCGGGTATAGACGAACGAGGTGTCACGCAGAGGGATCTGGCTGCCTTCCAGCGCCGGGATCAGTCCCGCGTAATACTCCAGCACGTCCGCGCCGGTGACGATATCCACGGTGGAAGTTTCGGAAAACGCTTTACCGGTATCGAGGGTTTCCAGCTTCGCCAGCGCATCGTTACGCTCGCGCAGGATATCGACGGCGCGGCGCAGAACGCGCGAGCGCTCCATGGCGGTCATCGCCGCCCAGATTTTTTGCCCGCGCTGTGCGCTTTCTACGGCGCGATCGACATCCTCGCGCCCGGCGGCCTGCACGGTCGCCAGGACGTCACCGTTGGCCGGGTTGATGGTCTCGAAGGTGCGACCGCTGGTGGCCGATGTATAACCACCATTGATATAAAGCTGCTGTTCTGCCATTCGGGACATAATTTCTCCTCGGTTATTCGGTCGGTAAATGCTGGCTGATAAAGTGGCTGGTGAGCGACTGGGCAAGCGTCTTATCTAGCGGCTTGCCGCTCAGCGCGGCGCGCAGCCACAGGCCGTCAATCAGCGCCGCCAGCCCGTAGCCCGCCTCCTGGGCCTGTTGACGCGGCAGCGCGCGGCGGAACTCGTATACCAGGTTCGACAGCAGGCGGCGGCTGCTTACCTGCTGCAAACGGTAGAGCATCGGCTGGTGCATGCTGCTCGCCCAGAAGGCCAGCCAGGCCTTCATCGCCGCGCTGCTGACCTGGGTCTCATCAAAATTGCCGCCAACAATCGCCTGCAGGCGCTGCTCCGCGCTGCCGTTCGGCAGGGCGTGCAGGCGGCTCAATACCGCATCGCGCAGCTGGCCAGTGATGTCGCGCATGGTCGCTTCCAGCAGACCATTTTTGTCTTTGAAGTAGTGACTGATGATCCCCGTGGAAACGCCCGCCCGACGGGCGATCTGCGCGATGGTCGCGTCATGCATTCCCACTTCATTTATTGCTTCCAGCGTGGCGTCGATCAGCTGCCTGCGCCGGATTGGCTGCATCCCCACTTTGGGCATTATTGCCACTCCATTCATCAGCGTTGGTTAACCATTAAAGCGGTTTTTGATTGGACGTTCAATATAAAATGTGTCTTAATTGTTGCGGATTTGGATTTTAATAGTTACAAAAACAGTGGGGATACTGGATGACAGACCTTTCACAAGACAGAGAAAAAGACAAAATCAATCCGGTTGTTTTTTATACTTCCGCCGGACTGATTTTGTTGTTTTCCCTGACGACGATCTTCTTTCGCGATTTTTCTGCCGAGTGGATTGGGCGCACCCTCAACTGGGTGTCGAAGACCTTCGGCTGGTACTATTTGCTGGCGGCGACGCTCTATATCGTCTTTGTCGTCTGCATTGCCTGCTCGCGCTTTGGTTCCGTAAAGCTCGGGCCAGAGCAATCAAAACCCGAGTTTAGCCTGCTGAGCTGGGCCGCAATGCTGTTTGCCGCCGGCATCGGCATCGACCTGATGTTCTTCTCCGTGGCGGAACCTGTCACCCAATATATGCAGCCGCCGGAAGGGGCGGGGCAGACGATGGAGGCCGCGCGCCAGGCGATGGTCTGGACGCTGTTCCACTACGGTTTAACCGGCTGGTCGATGTACGCCCTGATGGGGATGGCGCTCGGATACTTTAGCTATCGTTATAATTTGCCCCTCACCATTCGCTCCGCGCTGTACCCGATTTTCGGCAAAAAGATTAACGGCCCGATTGGCCACAGCGTCGATATCGCGGCGGTCATCGGTACCATCTTCGGTATCGCTACCACGCTCGGTATTGGCGTCGTGCAGCTTAACTATGGGCTGAGCGTGCTGTTTGATATTCCGGATTCGATGGCGGCGAAAGCGGCGCTGATTGCGCTCTCAGTGATTATCGCCACCATCTCGGTGACGTCTGGCGTGGACAAGGGCATTCGCGTGCTTTCCGAGCTGAACGTCGCGCTGGCGCTCGGGTTAATCCTGTTCGTGCTGTTTATGGGAGACACCTCGTTCCTGCTCAATGCCTTAGTGCTGAACGTGGGCGATTACGTGAACCGCTTCATGGGCATGACGCTGAACAGCTTCGCCTTTGACCGCCCGGTGGAATGGATGAACAACTGGACGCTGTTCTTCTGGGCGTGGTGGGTGGCGTGGTCGCCGTTTGTCGGCCTGTTCCTGGCGCGAATTTCGCGTGGGCGCACCATCCGTCAGTTCGTCATGGGCACGCTGATTATCCCGTTCACCTTTACCCTGCTGTGGCTATCGATCTTCGGCAACAGCGCGCTGCACGAGATCATCCACGGCAATGCGACCTTCGCGCAGGAGGCAATGGCGCACCCGGAGCGCGGCTTCTACAGCCTGCTGGCGCAGTATCCGGCGTTCACCTTTAGCGCATCCGTGGCGACCATCACCGGCCTGCTGTTTTACGTCACCTCGGCGGACTCGGGCGCGCTGGTGCTGGGAAACTTCACCTCGAAGCTGAAAGACATCAACAGTGATGCGCCGAACTGGCTGCGCGTCTTCTGGTCGGTCGTCATTGGCCTGCTGACGCTCGGCATGCTGATGACCAACGGGATTTCCGCCCTGCAGAACACCACGGTCATCATGGGCCTGCCGTTCAGTTTCGTGATCTTCTTTGTGATGGCCGGGCTGTATAAATCGCTCAAGGTGGAAGATTATCGCCGCGAAAGCGCCAGCCGTGATACCGCGCCGCGACCCATGGGCGCACAGGATCGCCTGAGCTGGAAGAAACGTCTGTCGCGCCTGATGAATTATCCGGGCACACGTTACACCAAGCAGATGATGGAGACGGTGTGTTACCCGGCAATGGAAGAGGTGGCGCAGGAGCTGAAGCTGCGCGGCGCTTACGTTGAGCTGAAAAACCTGCCGCCGGACGAGGGCGATAATCTGGGGCACCTGGATCTGCTGGTTCACATGGGCGATGAGCAGAACTTCATCTACCAGATTTGGCCGCAGCAGTACTCGGTGCCAGGGTTTACCTACCGGGCACGAAGCGGAAAATCGACCTACTACCGGCTTGAGACCTTCCTGCTGGAAGGGAGCCAGGGCAATGATTTGATGGATTACAGCAAGGAGCAGGTGATTACGGATATTCTGGATCAGTATGAGCGGCACCTGAACTTTATCCATCTGCACAGGGAAGCGCCGGGGAATAGCGTGATGTTCCCGGATGTGTGAGCTTGTGTGAAAGTTGAAATGGGGCCAGGGAGAATCTCTGGCCCTTTTTTAGATAGTGCTTTTAACGCGGCGAATTTGAAGTGTAACCTGTATCCCTTACTGGCGGAGCGAGTGATGTTATGGGTATTTTGTAGAACTCACGCTGTTACAGGAAGAAGCAATTGAGATTAAGATGGGGAATGCAACCGTTCTCTAATCTGAGCAGCAACATTGATTAATGTTTAGTCGTCAGATGAGTGAGAGAAATTATGCGTTATTTTTTTCTTTCTGCGCAGGTTTCATCCATGCGTCGCCATAGAGAATATTGCCTTTTACATAATTCCACTGGATGCCCCTGAATCGAAGTCCAACCACTTCATGCATATTCGGCGCGGAACTGCCCGGATAATAGACATGTGTGAAGTCCAAAGATGAGATGACTACGCTATCAAGCGTAATGGTGTAGATCTCTATTTCTACTCCCGCTTCGACAATTTCATAATATTTGATAATGGCTTTTTTCATGCGTCTGCCCTCGCAGGCAGCAATGGCAAGATAAGGACTCACTTTATCTAATTGCTTATGCAGAGTGACAGGTGCGTGCTGCCGCGTTCCGCTCATATTTCCGGTATGACTGTCCACTGCCTGCTTTATGCCGTAACTGCTGTTCATGATTTCTATAGCACCTTCCCGGCCTGGCATCATACAGTCGCCTTGAACGAGCATTTCGTGCTCATCGTAGAGAAATAGGTATGCGGGTAGTGACATTATTGTTCTCCTAGATTTATTAGCTTTCCATTTTTATCAATATCGAACTGATGTACATATTCTTTGTCATTTAAGCAATAGTGAATTACGTAAGTCTGTCCATTCTCCCATTTTATATTAATACAAGTGTCAGGATAGGAAACGTTTAGATAATCGTATCCGGAACCCGTCACTATGCTTATCTGATGGGCTTTGCTAGTATAAATTGTATAATATTTCAATACGTCATTTTCATTTGTGCTAAAACAAATATGATTGCCATCAATAAAAGTTAATCGCGTTTTGGGGGCTCGTTTACCACCGGGACAACCGATAACTGAAATACACATAGCAATAATAAACAGACTTTTTTTCATCCGGGAAATCCTTTTAAAGCAGTTTTGTATTTATTAAGGAGGTAATAGAGCGTTTCTTTAAGATGCAGATCCCGGTATTGTAGTAAACTCTGATTTTTGTCCAGACCAAAGTATTTCAATAACCAGTAGTCGCTTACAATTGATGCTTGCTGTTCTAACCCATAATGCAATAAATCTACTTTATCTAAACTATAAGTATAGTCAGCAATACCGGAAAATAATCCTCTGGTCCTGACAAACATCCCCTTTTGTGTTTGCCAGACGTGCATCATTTCATGCATAAATCTATGTTTCTTAACTAAGTCGTCCTCTAAAGAGAAATCAGGTGAATAAGTTTCTTCTCTAAACCACATTTCCCCATTGGGGCTCATCGCTACATCGACAGGCTGGAGAGTAAAAGGAAGATAGCTTTCCCTGTGTACCCACACCTGATGATAGCGAATGCTGTAACCATAAAGCGTCTTCGCGAGGGCGATTTCACCAATCGTGAGCTGTCGGACCCCGCCCGGATTAATTGGGGTTCCCGAGGTGGGGTGAATTCTTTCGTTAACAGGCACGCCAATTCCCTTTATTTAGCATGGCTATTGGGCGTAAATCATACTCCTGAGCGCGAGAGATAAAAGAACGCACTTTTCCTAAAAGCTCCGCCCGACGGACGTCGTTGACATAACTTTAATGATAACCATTTTCATTTAAATATAGCCTGTGCTATACCTTATAGCACAGGCTAATTTTGCTTTGAATTTAACCACCTCAGGAGACCTCTGCGATGCACCCACTGCAAGGATTGAAGCGTCTGTTGCTCGGCGCGCTGTTAATGACCGTGACCACCACGGGCGCGCTGGCGGCTGAAAAGTTTCAGGTCATCACCACCTTTACCGTCATTGCCGATATGGCGAAAAACGTGGCGGGTGATGCCGCAGAGGTCACTTCCATTACCAAGCCGGGAGCTGAAATCCACGAATATCAGCCCACGCCGGGCGATATCAAGCGCGCCCAGAAGGCGCAGCTGATTTTGGCCAACGGCATGAATCTGGAGCTGTGGTTCCAGCGCTTTTATCAGCACCTGAACGGCGTGCCGGAAGTGATTGTGACGAAAGGCATCACCCCAATGGGCATCAGCGAAGGGCCGTATAACGGCAAGCCTAACCCGCACGCGTGGATGTCGCCGGACAACGCGTTGATTTACGTCGATAACATCCGTGATGCGCTGGTGAAGTACGACCCGGCCAACGCACAGACTTACCAGCGTAACGCCGCCGCCTACAAGCAAAACATCACCGCCGCGCTCGAACCGCTGCGCAAGCAGGTGGCGGAGATCCCGGAGGACAAGCGCTGGATGGTGACCAGCGAAGGGGCGTTTTCCTATCTGGCGCGGGATTTAGGGCTGAAAGAGCTCTATCTGTGGCCGATTAACGCCGATCAGCAGGGCACGCCACAGCAGGTGCGCACGGTGATCGATCAAGTGAAAAAACATCACATTCCGGCGGTGTTCAGCGAAAGCACCGTGTCCGATAAACCCGCCCGTCAGGTGGCGCGTGAAACCGACACGCACTACGGCGGTGTGCTGTACGTGGACTCTCTGAGCGCGGAAAACGGCCCGGTACCGACCTATATCGATCTGCTGAACGTCACGACTCGCACGCTGGTGCAGGGCATCCGTGACGGCATGAAGGAGTAACGCATGCACAAGGGGATTGTCGTCACTGACGTGACCGTGACGTACCGCAACGGCCATACGGCGCTGCGCGATGCCTCGTTCAGCGTGCCGGGCGGATCGATTGCCGCGCTGGTGGGGGTGAACGGGTCCGGCAAGTCCACGCTGTTTAAGGCCATTATGGGCTTTGTGCGGGCGGCGCGGGGCAGCATCACTATTTTGGGCATACCGCCTCAGCGCGCGCTGCACCAGAATCTGGTCGCCTACGTGCCACAGTCGGAAGAGGTCGACTGGTCATTTCCGGTTCTGGTTGAGGACGTGGTGATGATGGGGCGCTACGGGCATATGGGGTTTCTGCGTCGAGCTAAAGAAAACGATCGCCGTATCGTCACCGACGCGCTGAAGCGCGTGGACATGCTCGAACTGCGCCATCGGCAAATTGGCGAGCTTTCAGGCGGGCAGAAGAAACGCATTTTTCTGGCGCGGGCCATTGCCCAGCAGGGCGAGGTGATCCTGCTCGACGAACCCTTTACCGGCGTGGACGTCAAAACCGAAGCCAGAATCATCAGCCTTTTACGCGAGCTGCGCGATGAAGGCAAAACCATGCTGGTATCGACCCATAACTTAGGCTCGGTGAGCGAGTTTTGCGATTACACGGTGATGGTCAAAGGTACCGTGCTGGCGAGCGGCCCAACGGAGACCACCTTTACCGCAGAAAACCTTGAGCGCGCCTTCAGCGGCGTGCTGCGCCACGTGGTGCTCAGGGGCTCTGAAGATCGCATTATTACCGACGACGAGCGGCCCTTCGTCACCCACCGCAGGGAGGCAAAATGAACACGCTCCTGGAACCCTTCGGCTATGAGTACATGCTCAACGCAATGTGGGTCTCGGCGATGGTGGGCGGGCTATGCGCTTTTTTGTCGTGTTACCTGATGCTCAAAGGCTGGTCGCTGATTGGCGATGCGCTCTCGCATTCAATCGTGCCCGGCGTGGCGGGGGCCTACATGCTCGGGCTGCCGTTTGCGCTCGGGGCGTTCTTATCGGGCGGGCTGGCGGCGGGGAGCATGCTGTTTCTCAACCAGCGAAGCCGTCTGAAAGAGGATGCCATTATCGGGCTGATCTTCTCCTCCTTTTTCGGCCTCGGGCTGTTTATGGTGTCGCTCAATCCGACGTCGGTGAATATCCAGACCATCGTACTCGGCAATATTCTCGCCATCGCCCCAGAAGATATCGTTCAGCTGACGATTATCGGGGTGGTGTCAATCGTCATCCTGATGTTCAAATGGAAAGATTTGATGGTGACCTTTTTCGATGAAAACCATGCCCGCGCCATTGGATTGCGCCCCGAGCGCCTGAAGATCCTGTTCTTCACGCTGTTGGCTGTCTCCACGGTGGCGGCGCTGCAAACCGTCGGCGCATTTCTGGTTATCTCTCTGGTGGTCACGCCCGGTGCGACCGCCTGGCTGCTCACCGATCGCTTCCCGCGTTTACTGATCATTGCGGTGGCGATTGGCAGCATCACCAGCTTCCTCGGCGCCTGGGCCAGCTATTATCTGGACGGCGCGACCGGAGGCATCATCGTGGTTGCCCAGACGCTGCTGTTCCTGCTGGCCTTTGTTTTTGCGCCGAAGCACGGTTTGCTCGCCAGCCGCCGCCGGGCGCGTCACGCGCAGGAGGTGCGGGAATGATGTCGCTGCTTATCGAACCTTTCCAGTTTGCGTTTATGAACAACGCGCTGCTGATCTCACTGCTGGTGGCCGTGCCCTGCGCGCTGCTCTCCGTTTTTCTGGTGCTCAAAGGCTGGGCGCTGATGGGTGATGCCATGAGCCACGCGGTATTTCCCGGTATCGTGCTGGCCTGGCTGATGGGCCTGCCGCTGGCGGTGGGGGCGTTCGTTGCGGGCCTGTTCTGCGCCGTCGCTACCGGTTACCTGAAGGACAACAGCCGGATCAAGCAGGATACGGTGATGGGGATCGTCTTTTCCGGCATGTTTGCCGCCGGGCTTATCCTCTATATCGCCGTAAAGCCCGAAGTTCATCTCGACCACATCCTGTTCGGCGATATGCTGGGGATAAACAGTATGGATATTCTGCAAAGCGGCATCGTTGCGGCGCTCATTGCGCTGGTCATTGGCGTGAAGTGGCGCGATTTTCTGCTGTTTTGCTTCGACTACCAGCAGGCGCAGGCGAGCGGCTTGCGTACCCGCTGGCTACATTACGGGCTGCTGTGCATGGTCTCGCTCACCATCGTCGCGACGCTGAAGGCGGTGGGGATCATTTTGTCTATTTCGCTGCTGATTGCGCCCGGCGCGATTGCGGTACTGATGACCCGACGCTTTCACATGGCGCTGCTGGTGGCGGTAGGAATCTCCATGCTGGTCTCGGTGAGCGGCGTCTATCTGTCGTTCTATCTCGACAGCGCGCCCGCGCCGACCATTGTGGTGCTGTTCGCGCTCGTGTTTATCGTGACCTTTGTGGTGACGAGCGTAAAGGCCCGGCAGCGGGAGAGTATGGCAGCAGGGTGATCGCCCGCGCGCCGTCGCATAGCCAGTGCAGCGTGAAGGGAGTGCCTTCATCAAACCCCGCCAGCGGACGGGTCAGCGCCAGCGTCAGGCTCTCTTCGTTGATGTGCGTGATGCGGGCGCTGTCAAATCCCAAGTAGGTTTTCACTCGCGGGAAGAGGGCTTTAAACAGGCTCTCTTTGGCGCTAAAGACGAGCGTCAGGGCGAGCGCGAATGGTTTTCCCGAGCGTGACAGCACGATTTCTTCGAGCGTATCAACAATGCCATCTTTGATTTCTCTGGCCTCCCTGTCGGGGAGGATCGCTTCGCAATCAATGCCGATAAGCGCATGCTGCTCGTGCGTAACAACCGCCATGGCCTGCGTGCCGCCGTGGGTGATGCTCCCTGCAATCCCTTCCGGCCAGAGCGGTTCGCCGCTCGGTCCGATGCCGGGAACGGTGTGGTCGCGCAACGCATGCGAAGCGGCAATGCGCCCGGCAAGATGGTCGGCTTTGCGCTTGCGTCCGGCATCGGCGAGCTGAGCATAGTGGGGGAGCCAGAGGAGGTCGGCATCGGTGAAGGTCGCGGGATCGAAGGTGACGAGGTGGATGGTGTGGCCGGCGAGAGAAAATGTGCTGTGGGTTGTGCGCATGGTTTTCCCCTTCACCCTGACCCTCTCCCCGAAGGGGAGAGGGAATGATTGACTTCAGTGCCTTAAAAGTGCGTATTCACGCTCATATACCAGGTACGACCCGGTTCATTATACGTGTATGCCCCTGCACCGTACATATACGCGCCGGTAGTGGCGTTACCCGTGGTCTGGGCATTCCCCGCGCGCCACTGGCGCTTATCAAAGACGTTATCAATCCCGCCCGTCAGGCTGACGTTTTTGGTCACATCCCAGGTCGCGCTCAGGCCAACGATGCTGTACGGGCTGACTTCGTCCTTCTCAGACCCGGTCACAGGCTGACCTTTATAGTTGTATTTCTTCGGCTGCTGCTTGCCGTACCAGGTGAAGGTCGACTGCAGCGACACGTCCTGATGAACCTGCCAGCTCAGGGTTGAGTTCAGCGTGTACTCCGGGATGATCGACAGACGATCGCCGGTCTCTTTGTTCTTGCTTTGCAGCATGTAGGTGATGTTGTTGGTCCAGTTGATCGTGTCGCTGACCGGCACGTTCAGAGAACCTTCCAGACCTTCTACCACCGCTTTTGGCACGTTTTCCCACTGATAAATATCGGTGGTGACTTTACTGGTGGACGTCTGGCCGATTGGCGCGTAGCCCGCTTCAATCTTGTCGCGATAGTCGTTACGGAACCAGGTCACGCCCGCCAGCCAGCCGTCGTGTTTCCATTCCAGACCAATCTCTTTGTTGATGCTGGTTTCGGCTTTCAGGTCGTCGTTACCCATCATGTAGCAGCCGACGCCGTCAGAGCTTGCGTAGCATCCTTGGCCTTTGCTGTAGAGCAGGTAGTTCGGGTTGGTCTGGTACAGGCTCGGCGCTTTGTAGGCGCGTGCGATACCCATCTTGAGGGTGAAGTCATCACCCAAACCCTGGGACAGATTCAGGGACGGACTCCAGTTGTTTCCCACGATGGTGTGGTGGTCGAAGCGCAGGGCCGGCGTCAGCATGGTGCTGTCGGTCAGCTCCATGTTGTTCTCTGCGAACAGAGAGAAGATCTCCGCTGAAGAGTACGGGCTGCGATCGTCGCTCATGCCGGGAATGATGCCGCCTTGCTGGGCCTGTGAATTGGAGGTGGAATCCTTCATGCGCTGCTGGTTCCACTCGGTTCCCAGCGTCAGGTTCTGGTTGACCAGGAAATCAATTGGCAGGTTAATTTCGCTGTGCAGCATCACGTCGGAGAGGTCGGTGTCGGTGAATTTATTGCTGTTGAACAGACCTTCCAGACCGCCCGCCAGCCCTTCGCCCAGACGTGAGTTGCGGGTGTGTTCGTACTGCCCCCAGTTGCTGGTGGTGATGCCGTTATCCCAGCCGCCGTTCCAGGTGACCGCGAAGTTCTGACGGTAAATACGGTTGGTCTCTTTACCGTAGTTTTTCTTCACCAGGCCGTTGCTGCTGTTATCGTTATTGGTGTTTTGCGTATCGCCCGCGTAGAGGTTGTTCTGGCGGCTGTAGCCCGCTTCAAATTCCAGGGACTGCATAGGCGCAAAGTCCCAGCGCACCACGCCGTTGATGTCTTTATTCTCTACCCCTTCACGGCCTGCGGGCAGTGTGTCGGCGTAGGCACCGGTACGATCGGATTGATGGCCCTGGTTGATGTCCCACGCATCGGCCTGCGTTTTGTCCAGGTTGCCGTACATGCGGAAGCTGAAATCGCCGCCCAGCGGGCCGCTCAGACTGAAGTTGGTACGCTTGGTGGAACCTTCATCTTTATGTTCTGGCGCGTTCAGGTAGGTGTTCCACGAACCATGCCACTGGCTGTCGAACTTTTTGGTAATGATATTCACCACGCCACCTGCCGCACCGTTGCCGTAGCGTGCCGCGGCCGGACCGCGGATCACTTCGATGCGTTCGATCATCTCAGGCGGAACCCAGCCCGTATCACCGCGGGTATCACGCTCGCCGCGCCAGCCCAGACGAATGGAGTTGCGGCTGGTGACCGGCTTACCGTCAATCATGATCAGGGTGTTTTCCGGCCCCATGCCGCGAATGTCAATATGACGGTTGTTACCGCGCTGGCCGCTGGTGGAGTTACCGGTCAGGTTAACGCCCGGCATGGTACGGATGATTTCAGCGACGTCGCGAGCGGGCGGGTTTTTACGAATTTGATCGGCCGTGATGGTCGATACGCCGGGCGCCTGCAGGTTCTGCTCTGCAGCGGTGATCACCATCGTATCTTCGTGCTGCGCGGTGGTGGTGCTGTCTTCCGCCATGGCGGGCAGCGTGACGCCGTAAATCCCTAAGTTGACCAGCAAGGCCAGAGAGTGAATCTTCTTATTCATTTTACGTCCTGCTTTTATGGTTATTTTATGAACGCGCTTCCCACAGCGCGGGCACTACGCTATTGCAAATGCAAATAGTTATCAATAATATTATCAATATTATTTGTCTTGTAGCAAAAAAAGACGCGATAAATTTGAGGTTATAGTGACGGCGTTAACAACGGGAAGTGAGGCCTGGTGGCAGTCAAAAAACGGGCCTGAATGGGTGCGAGAGCAGGATAACTATCGCGTCACGTTCTGGTGGCGCGATCCGGCAGGCACGCAGACAACATCGGACGTAAAGCGCGTCTGGCTCTATATTACCGGCGTAACCGATCATCATCGAAATGCCCGCCCGCAATCCCTCGAACGCATTCCCGATACTGACGTCTGGCAGTGGCAGGGCGCGTTCAGCCCCGAGTGGCGCGGGAGCTACTGTTTTATCCCCTCTGTGCATGAGCACGTTTTTGCCGATGCGGTGTTTGAAGGCGAGCAGCCCGAGCGCATGGCGCTGCGCGAAGGCTGGCAAAAATTGCTGGCGTATGCGGTTTCCGACCCCCTGAATTCACAAAGCTGGCGCGGCGGGCGCGGTCACGCCGTCTCGGCGCTGGAAATGCCTGAAGCCCCGGTACAGCCGGGCTGGAACCGACCAGATACGCCATACAAAAAGCCTGTCTGCATCGAATGGAAAAGCAATCGGCTGCGTAATCGACGCCGCGTCTGGATTTTTACTACAGGTGAAGAGGGCTCAGAGCGCCCGCTTGCCGTTCTGCTCGACGGCCAGTTCTGGGCCGAAAGCATGCCCGTCTGGTCCGCGCTGACGGCGCTTACCGACGACGGCAAATTACCCCCGGCGGTCTATGTGCTGATCGACGTGATAGATACCGCGCACCGCAGCCGCGAGCTGCCCTGTAACCCAGATTTTTGGCTGGCGGTGCAGGAAGAACTTCTCCCGCGCGTGAAAACAACGGCGTCCTTCAGCGATCGTGCAGACCGTACGGTGGTGGCGGGTCAGAGCTTTGGCGGACTCGCTTCACTCTATGCCGGGTTGAACTGGCCGCAGCGATTTGGCTGCGTGCTCAGCCAGTCCGGCTCGTACTGGTGGCCGCACCGGGGAGGACAGCGGGATGGGCTGTTAATCGAACAGCTTAGAACGGGTGATAAAACCGCGCGCGGGCTGCGCATCGTCCTTGAGGCCGGGCGCAACGAGCCGCTTATCTTCCGCGCGAATCAGGCCATTTATGCCGAACTACAACACACACAGCAGCCGGTTATCTGGCGTCAGGTTGACGGCGGTCACGATGCGCTTTGCTGGCGCGGTGGGCTGACGCAGGGGCTGATGACGCTCTGGCAGCCGCTTATTCATTAACGGAGTCTGTATGGAATTCAGTAATCCTTTCGATAATCCGCAAGGACAGTTCGCCATTTTGCGCAATGACCAGGCGCAGTACAGCCTGTGGCCGCAGCAGTGCGCGCTACCCGCGGGGTGGCGCGTAGTCTGCGACGCACAATCACAGGAAGCCTGCCAGCAGTGGCTTGCCGAACACTGGCAAACATTAGAACCGACCTATTTCGCGGAGGAGAACGCATGAGCCGTCTCCCGCTTGTCGCCGCCCAGCCGGGTATCTGGATGGCAGAACAACTTTCTACCCTGCCAAACGCCTGGAGCGTGGCGCACTACACCGAGCTGAAAGGCGATATTGACGCGCCGCTGCTGGCAAAAGCGATTGCCGCGGGCATGATGCAGGCCGATACCCTGCGGATGCGTTTTGCCGAGGATAACGGCGAGGTGTGGCAGTGGGTCGATGACACCTTCATTCTGCCGGAGCCGTCCATCGTTCGCGTTACCTCTCACGACGACGCCGTGGCGCTGATGGAGGCCGATCTTAACCAGAACCTGCGCGTCGACAGCGGGCAGCCGCTGGCGTTTCACCAGCTGATTCAGGTGGGGGAAAGCCACTGGTACTGGTATCAGCGCTATCACCATCTGGTGGTGGATGGCTTCAGCTTCCCGGCCATTACCCGCCAAATCGCCGAGATTTACGCCGCGTGGAAAAAGGGTGAACCGACGCCTGCATCCCCGTTTACGCCGTTTGCCGAGGTGGTGGACGAGTATCAGCGCTATCGCGACAGCGAGGCATACGCGCGCGACGGTGCCTTCTGGGCAGAGCAGCGCAAGCAGCTTCCTTCTCCGGTCTCGCTCTCTTCCGCGCCGCTGCCGGGACGCGCCGCCACTACCGACATTCTGCGCCTGAAAATTGCAATGGACGGCCGGGCCTTTAGCCAGCTTGCACAGGCGGCAGGGCAGGTGCAGCGCACCGATCTGGCCCTTGCGCTGGTGGCGCTGTGGCTGGGCCGCCTGACTGGACGGCTGGACTACGCGGCCGGGTTTATCTTTATGCGCCGCATGGGGTCGGCGGCGCTAACCGCGACCGGACCGGTGCTTAACGTGCTGCCGATGGCGGTGAATATCGCCCCGCAGGAGAGCCTGCCCGAGCTGGCGATGCGCCTCGCGCAACTGCTGAAAAAAATGCGTCGCCATCAGCGTTACGACGCCGAGCAGATTGTCCGCGATAGCGGGCGCAGCGCAGGCGATGAAGCCCTGTTTGGTCCGGTGCTGAACGTCAAGGTGTTCGACTATCAGCTGGACATTGAGGGCGTGGAGGCCATCACCCATACGCTGGCAACCGGCCCGGTTAACGATCTGGAGCTGGCGCTGTTCCCGGACGAGCAGGGCGGGTTGAGCATCGAGATCCTCGCCAACAAACAGCGTTACGATGACGCCACGCTGGCCCGTCACGCGGCGCGCCTGAACGCGATGCTGCGGCAGTTTGCGGCGAATCCGGATCTGCGCTGTGGTGAAGTGGAAATCGTTTCCGAGCAGGAATATCAGCAGCTCGCTCGCATCAACGATACCGGACTGGCGTTGCCGTCGGCGACGCTGGCGAGCCTGGTGGCCGAGCAGGCGAGCAAAACGCCGGACGCCCCCGCGCTGGCGGACGCGCATATTGAGCTGAGCTATCGTCAGATGCGCGAGCAGGTGGTAGCGCTGGCAGCATTGCTGCGTGAACGCGGCGTAAAACGAGGTGACAGCGTGGCGGTGGCGCTGCCGCGCTCGGTTTTCCTGACGCTGGCGCTGCACGGTATCGTGGAGGCGGGCGCCGCGTGGCTGCCGCTGGATACCGGCTATCCGGACGATCGGCTGCGGATGATGCTTGAGGACGCGAAGCCGTCGCTGCTCATCACCACCGACGAGCAGCTTCCGCGTTTTAGCGATCTGCCCGTTACCCGATTTAGTTACAATACACTATTACCTGCTACCGACGGTGAGCCACTGAATCTGGCGAAGCCGGAGCAGACCGCGTACATCATCTTTACGTCTGGCTCCACCGGCCGCCCGAAAGGGGTAATGGTGGGACACACCGCCATCGTTAACCGTCTGACGTGGATGCAAAACCATTATCCGCTCGACGCGCGTGACGTGGTGGCGCAGAAAACGCCGTGCAGCTTTGACGTGTCGGTGTGGGAATTCTGGTGGCCGTTTATTGCCGGGGCAAAGCTGGTGATGGCCGAGCCGGACGCGCACCGCGATCCGCAGGCGATGCAGCGTTTCTTCGCGCAATACGGGGTTACCATCACCCACTTTGTGCCGTCGATGCTGGCGGCGTTTGTCGCCTCGCTGACGCCGGAAAACGTTAGCTGCTGTAAGTCGCTAAAGCAGGTGTTCTGCAGCGGGGAAGCGCTGCCGACCGAACTGTGTCGTGAATGGGAACAGCTGACCCATACGCCGCTGCATAACCTCTATGGCCCCACGGAAGCTGCGGTTGATGTGAGCTGGTATCCGGCCTGCGGCGCGGCGCTGGCGGCCGTTGAAGGCAATAGCGTGCCGATTGGTTTTCCGGTGTGGAACACCGGGCTGCGCATTCTGGATGCGATGATGCGTCCGGTGCCGTTTGGCGTGGCGGGCGATCTCTATCTCACGGGCATTCAGCTGGCACAGGGGTATCTTGGCCGTCCGGATCTGACGGCGAGCCGCTTTATCGCCGACCCGTTTGCGGCAGGCGAGCGGATGTACCGCACCGGTGACGTTGCCCGCTGGCTGGATAACGGCGCGGTGGAATATTTGGGTCGCAGCGACGATCAGCTAAAAATCCGCGGCCAGCGCATCGAGCTGGGGGAAATCGACCGCGCGATGCTTTCGCTGCCAGACGTCGCGCAGGCCGTGGCGCATGCCTGCGTGTTCAACCAGGCGGCCGCCACGGGCGGCGATGCGCGCCAGCTGGTGGGGTATGTGGTGTCTGAATCGGGTTTACCGCTGGATCGCGACGCACTGCTGGAATCGCTGAAGGCACAGCTGCCGCCGCATATGGTGCCGGTGGTCCTGCTGCAAATCAGCGCGTTGCCGCTAAGCGCGAACGGCAAGCTCGACCGCAAGGCGCTACCGCTGCCTGAACTGAACCGTAAAACCTCGGGACGTGCGCCGGAAAGCGAAACCGAAGTCGCCGTGGCGCAGGCGTTCTCTGCTCTGCTGGGCTGCGAGGTGAACGATATCGACGCCGACTTTTTTGCCCTCGGCGGACACTCGCTGCTGGCGATGCGCCTGGCCGCGCAGCTCAGCCGTGCGTTTTCACGCAGGGTGACGCCGGGACAGATTATGGTTGCCTCCACGGTCAACAAGCTCAGCGCGCTGTTGGACTCGCAGGTGAACGACGAGCAGGCGCGGCGTCTGGGATATGAAACCCTGCTGCCGCTGCGTGAAAGCGAGGGCCCAACGCTGTTCTGCTTCCATCCGGCGTCCGGTTTTGCCTGGCAGTTTAGCGTGCTGGCGCGCTATCTCAGCCCGCGCTGGTCAATTATCGGCATTCAGTCGCCGCGACCAGGCGGACCGATGCAGCAGAGCGCGGATCTGGTTGGCGTGATTGAACATCACCTGAATACCCTGCGAACGCAGCAGCCGCAGGGGCCATATCATCTGTTGGGCTATTCGCTCGGCGGCACGCTGGCGCAGGGCATTGCCGCACGCCTGCGCGCGCAGGGTGAAGAGGTCGCGTTCCTCGGCCTGCTGGATACCTGGCCGCCGGAAACGCAAAACTGGGCGGAGAAAGAGGCCAACGGCCTTGACCCGGAAGTGCTGGCGGAAATTGAACGCGAGCGACAGGCGTTTATCGCCGCGCAGCAGGGGCGGGGCTCCAGCGAGCTGTTTAACGCCATTGAGGGCAACTACGCCGATGCGGTGCGGTTGCTTACCACGGCGCACAGCTCACGCTTTGACGGCAAAGCGACGCTGTTTGTTGCCGAACGCACGCGAACCCAGGACCCTGAGGTCGCCTGGGCGCCGTGGGTGGGCGAGCTTGAGGTATACTGTCAGGATTGTGCCCACGTGGATATCATTTCGCCGCAGGCGTTTGAGGAGATTGGACCGATGCTGAAGGAGATTTTGGGATAATAGGAGGGGATCAGACCGCGCGTTTGCCCAGCGGCACAACCAGCGGTGTCCCCGCCACCGGATCGTCAATAATCATGCAGCGCATGCCGTAGATCCGCTCGATCAGGTCCGGGGTCACAATCTCTTTTGGCGCGCCCTGGGCCACGATCTCCCCGTCGCGTAGCGCAATCAAATGCGTGGCGTAGCGGCAGGCCTGATTCAAATCGTGCAGCACGGCCGCCAGGGTGTAACCCTGCGCGCGGTTTAGCTCGCTCAGCAGTTCCAGCAGGTCAATCTGATGGCTGATATCCAGCCAGGTCGTCGGCTCGTCCAGCAGCATGATGGCGGTTTCCTGCGCCAGCACCATGGCGATCCACGCCCGCTGTCGCTGTCCGCCGGAGAGCGTATCCACGCTTTGCTGGGCGAGTTCACTCATGCCCGTCGCCTGCATCGCCCGGTTTACCGCTTCGTCATCCTCTTTGCGCCAGCGGGTAAACAGCGGCTGGTGCGGATAGCGACCGCGGGAGACCAGCTCCTGCACCGTGATATCCCCTGGCGTGGTGGCGTTTTGCGCCAGAAGCCCGATGCGCCTGGCCACCTCTTTACTGGCGAAGCGCTGGATCTGCTCGCCGTCGAGGAATACGCTGCCCTCAACCGGCGTCATCAGGCGGCTGAGGGTGCGCAACAGGGTCGATTTGCCGCAGCCGTTCGGGCCAATAATCGCCGTAAAGTGGCCGTCCGGGATCGCAACGGTCAAATCCCTGGCGATGATTTTTTTGCCGTAGCCGAGGGTTAAATTTTCGCCGCGCAAGCGGGAGGCTAAGTCTGTCATTTCTTGCGTGACTCCTGAACGAGCAAGACGATGAGGTAAATTCCGCCAAGGCTGACGGTCACGACGCCCACCGGAAGTTGATAAGGCATAAACAGCCGCTGGGCGCAGAGATCGGCAGCCAGCAACAGCAGCGCGCCGCACAGCGCGGCCTGGGTCAAGCCCCAGCGCGCCGTACCGCTGAGGCGGCGGGCAATATGCGGTGCGACAAGGGCAATAAACGAGATCGGCCCGGCGATAGCGGTAGCGGCGGCGGTGAGTAATACGGCCACCAGCATGAGCATCAGGCGCGAGCGCTCCACGCCCACGCCCAGCGCGCAGGCGCTGTCGTCACCCATCTCCAGCAGGCGCATGCGCCGCACCAGCAGCAGCGCGCCGATAAACATCAGCAGGATCAGCGGCGCGGCCGGCCAGGTTTTGCCCCACGTCAGGCCGTTAAGTGAACCGGCGTACCACAGTCCGGCGGAGAGGGCTGTGTCCAGCGAGGCCTGCAGCAGAAGCCAGGTGTTAAACGCCATCAGCATGGCGCGAACGCCGATCCCAATGATGATTAAGCGGAAGGTATCGATGCCGTTGCGCCAGGCAAGCAGCCAGATAACCAGCGATGTCAGAATGCCGCCCGCCATCGCCGTAAAGGTAATGGCCGTCAGGTGCTGACCAAACAGCACCATCGCCACCAGCACGCCGCTCCAGGCGCCGGTGTTAAGCCCCATGACGTCCGGGCTGCCCAGCGGGTTGCGCATCAGCGACTGGAAAATCGCGCCGCTGACGCCAAGCGCCGCGCCTACCAGTATCGCCATCGCCACGCGCGGCAGTCGCCATTCGGTTACCACGAGGGTGATGTTGCGCGGCGCGCTGCCGACGAGCGCGTGAAAGACCTGGGTCAAGTCGAGCGTGACCGCGCCGCTGCGCAGGCTCCAGACCGCCATCAGCACGATGGCGATCGCCAGCAGGGATATGCTGGCCACTAACCGGCGGGACGGGGCCATCATGCGCCACCTCCGCGTTTACGGCGTACCAGGAAGATGAGCATCGGCGCGCCGATAAAGGCGCTAACCACCGAGACGCGCAGTTCGCCGGGGACTAAAAGACGACCAAGAATATCGGCAAACAGCAGCAGGGCAGGGGTTGCCAGCAGCGTCGCCGGCAGAGACCAGCGATGATCCGCCCCCACCAGCCAGCGTGACATATGCGGCATCATCAGCCCGATAAAGGCAATCGGGCCAACCACCGCCGTCGCGCTACCGCACAGCACGGTGATCGCCACAAGCCCCATCAGCTGGGTGCGCGCCACGCGGTTGCCAAGCGCCGTTGCGGTGTCGCTGCCGAGGCTCAGGCTGTTCAGCGCCCGGCTTAAAAACAGCGCTACGGCAGCGGCGATAATCACCGGGATCGCCACCACTTTCAGGGTTTCGAGGGTACGGATATCCAGCGAGCCCGCTTGCCAGAAGCGTAGTCGATCGTAGACATCGGGATTGAGCAGGGCAATGCCGTTGGATAACCCTTCCAGCACCGCCGCGAGCGCCACGCCCGCCAGCGTTAAGCGTACCGGGCTGAGCTGTCCGCCGCCCTGACTGCCGGTAAACGCCACCACCAGCGAGGCAGCCAGCGCGCCGCAAAAGGCCATCGCCAGCTGTTCAGACGGTGAGGTGAAGCCGAACAGCGCGGCGCCGAGCACAATGGCAAAACTCGCCCCTGAATTCACGCCGAGAATGCCGGGGTCGGCGAGCGGGTTACGGGTCAGGGTTTGCATCAGCGCACCGGCAAGGCCCAGCGCGCCGCCCGCCAGCAGGCCGGCAAGGGTGCGGGGCAGACGCGCGTCAAGCACGATGATGCAGTCGGCGTTCTGACAGGTACCGGAGAGCGCATCGACAATAACGGACGCGGGCAGCGGCTTCGCGCCAACCAGCAGGCTGAGTGCAATCGCAAGGATCAACAGTAGCAATAAAACGGGCACGGCAACGGCGCGCACCGCAGAAGAGGAAAACGACATAGCAACATCCATGAATTGATAATGATAGTAATTATCGTTATCTATCTTATTTGGCTATGTTAGCATGTGCCGCCATGGAAATGGTAGATCGACACCTCAAGGCTTTGTCATGAATCAAAAATCCTGGCTGCTCAACCTCAGCCTGCTCAACACGCACCCGGCGTTTCGCGCCGTCTTTATCGCCCGTTTTATCTCCATTTTATCCCTCGGCCTGCTCGGCGTTGCCGTGCCGGTGCAAATCCAGACCATGACCCACTCCAGCTGGCTAGTGGGGCTTTCCGTCACCTTAACCGGTGGCGCGATGTTTATTGGCCTGATGGTGGGGGGCGTGCTGGCGGATCGGTACGAGCGTAAAAAGCTGATCCTGCTGGCACGCGGGACGTGCGGCGTCGGGTTTATTGGTTTGTGCCTGAACGCGATGCTGCCAGAACCGTCGCTGATTGCCATTTACGCGCTGGGATTGTGGGATGGTTTCTTTGCCTCGCTCGGCGTCACCGCGCTGCTGGCGGCCACGCCTGCGCTGGTCGGCCGAGAAAATTTGATGCAGGCGGGAGCCATTACCATGCTTACCGTGCGTCTGGGATCGGTGATTTCGCCGATGGTCGGCGGCCTGCTGCTGGCGACCGGCAACGTGGCGTGGAACTACGGCCTCGCGGCGGCGGGGACCTTTATCACTACCCTGACGCTGCTGCGCCTGCCGCAGCTGCCGCCCCCGCCGCAGCCGCGTGAACACCCTTTGAAGTCCCTTATGGCGGCGATCCGCTTTTTGTTCAGCAACTCGCTGATTGGCGGCATTGCGCTGCTCGGCGGTCTGCTGACCATGGCGAGCGCGGTGCGCGTGCTCTATCCCGCGCTGGCGGGCGAATGGCAGATGAGCGCCTCGGAGATTGGCGTGCTTTATGCCGCCATTCCGCTTGGCGCGGCCTGTGGCGCGCTGACCAGCGGCAACCTGGCGCAGAGCGCGCGTCCGGGTCTGATTATGCTGCTGGCGACGCTGGCCTCGTTTATTGCCATTGGGTCTTTTAGCCTGATGCCGGTATGGGCGCTGGGCGTCATTTGTCTGGTGATATTCGGCTGGCTGAGTGCCATCAGTTCTTTGCTGCAGTACACCCTGATTCAGACTCAAACGCCGGAAGGCATGCTGGGACGCATTAATGGCTTATGGACCGCGCAAAACGTGACGGGCGATGCGATAGGGGCGGCGATCCTCGGCGGACTGGGAGCGATCGTGACCCCGGTGGTCTCGGCGAGCAGCAGCGGGTTTGCGTTGGCCGCGGTTGGCGGGATTTTAGTGTTGGTGCTGGCGGAGTTGCGACGCTTCAGGCAAGAGATTACGTTGAACGACGGTGCGGCGTGACGCCCTCTCCCTTGCGGGAGAGGGCGAGAAATGCCTACTTAAACAACGTATTCAATCTGTCTAACACCCGCATCGCGCTGTAATAATCCAGGCGGAAGGTCTCTGTTCCCAGCGCCCAGACGCGTTTGTTCTGCACCGACGGCAAATGCGCCAGCAGCGGGTTGGCGTAAATCGCGTCGACATCCTTCTGGTCTCCGGCAAACAGGAATAAACCTTCTCCGTTCAGGCCTGTCGCCAGGTTTTCACCGCCTAACTGAATAATGTCGTGGCGTTTTCCCTGGCTTTTCGAGGTATGTAACCCGGGCGGCAGCTCTGCCAGCGTAAAGCCCAGCTGATGCAGCAGCTTGCCCTGGGCAGATTCCTTGGTCCACAGGTTGGCTGAATGCGCAGCGGCGGTGTAGACGATGGCATTTACCGGCTGCGGCGGCAGCGTCATTTGCTGTTTCACCTGCGCGAGCCGTTGATCAAATTCCGCGATACGTTCAGCGGCCTGTTTTTCCTGCCCGGTAATTGTCCCCAGCTGCGTCAGCAGCGCCTGCCAGCTTTTGTCGTCGTAATTGATGATAAGCGTCGGCGCGATGGCTGAGAGCTGATCGTACAGCGCCAGGGCAGAATCGCCGCCGGTGGCGCTAATCAAAATGAGATCGGGCATCTGAGCGGCAACCGCTTCGGCGCTCGGTTCACCTATGTACAGGCGTGCCAGCTTGCGCTGTTTTGCAATCTCTCCCCACTGACGTAAAAACCCCTGCGCGTCGGCCACGCGGTTGTTTGGCGTGGTGGCACCGCTGGCGACGACCGGCGCGTCAATCGCCAGCAGGGAGCCGGTCAAGGTCACGCTGGTGGAGACAATACGCGCGGGTTTGCTCTCCAGAGTCTGCACGCCACGGCTGTCGGTCACCTCACGCGGCCAGTCGGCGGCGATGGCTGAGGTAAGTCCTAAAACAAAAAGTCCTGTTAAAAGAAGAGCATTACGGCAAGTAGCAGGGAGTTTCACAAAGCAGCATCCTGTTTTTGTTAAAGTTAATGCTTCTCATTTTCATGATTGTGGGGCGAGATGCAAGCGTTAGTCACATAAGTTGTTTGCTCTGCGGTTGACACCGGCGCGTTGTAGGATTAGGTTAGCCGACGAAAATATAAATGATAATCATTATTGCTTCTTTTATCATTTTGAGGAGGATGAAATGGATACGTCCCTGGCTGAGGAAGTTCAGCACACCGCTACCACGCTGCAATCAGACAGCTTTTTCTTTATGTCGCCTTACCGCAGTTTTACCACGTCAGGCTGCTTTGCCCGCTTCTCTGAATCCGCCGTTGGCGGCGACGATCCGTCGGGTCATTTCCAGCAAAAATTAGCCCTGGCCTTTCAGAACGCGAAAGCCAGCGGAATTGCTCACCCGGTGATGGTGGGCGCAATCCCATTCGATACCCGCAAGCCGTCGTCCCTGTTTATTCCGCAACGCTGGCAGACCTTTTCCCGCCCCGCGCGCCAGAAGTCGGCTCGTTATGTCTCCGGCCTGCAGGCGCTGAACGTTGAAAAACGCACCGAGATACCGCAGCAGCCCGTCTTTGAAGAGATCGTCGCCCGCGCGGCGAAGCTTACCGCCACGCCGCAGGTGAACAAGGTCGTACTGTCGCGCCTGATTGATATCGCTACCGATAAAACCGTTGATAGCGGGGCCATGCTGGAGCGTCTGATTGCACAGAACCCGGCAAGCTTTAACTTCCACGTGCCGCTGGAAGACGGCGGCGTACTGCTTGGCGCAAGCCCGGAACTGCTGCTGCGCAAAGAGGGCGCGCACTTCAGCTCGCTGCCGCTGGCAGGCTCCGCGCGTCGTCAGCCGGACGATGTGCTGGATCGCGAGGCGGGCAATAAGCTGCTGGCGTCGGAAAAAGACCGCCACGAACACGACCTGGTTACCCAGGCGATGAAGGCCATTCTGGCGCCGCGTAGCCATCATCTCAGCATGCCGTCTTCCCCGCAGCTGATCACCACCCCAACGCTGTGGCATCTGGCGACGCCGGTGGAAGGTGAGGCGCGTGCGAACGAGAACGCGTTAACTCTGGCCTGTCTGCTGCATCCGACGCCTGCGCTGAGCGGTTTCCCGCATCAGGCGGCAAAACAGCTGATTGCCGAGCTGGAGCCGTTCGACCGCGAGCTGTTCGGCGGCATCGTCGGCTGGTGTGACAGCGAAGGTAACGGCGAGTGGGTAGTGACGATCCGCTGCGCGCGCCTGCATGAGAAGTCCGTTCGCCTGTTTGCCGGCGCGGGCATCGTGCCTGCCTCCTCCCCGGTAGGTGAGTGGCGTGAGACCGGCGTGAAACTCTCTACCATGCTCAACGTTTTTGGTTTGCACTAAGGAAGACTCATGACCATTCCCTTTACCCGCTGGCCTGAGGATTTTGCCCGGCGCTACCGTGAAAAAGGCTACTGGCAAGATCTGCCCCTGACCCACATCCTGACGGATCGTGCGGATAACGATGCGACGGCCATTATTGACGGCGACCGCCGCGTGACGTACCGCCAGTTCAATCAGGCGGTGAACAACCTGGCTTCCACACTGCAGGCGCTGGGTATGCATCGCGGTGAAACGGCGCTGGTTCAGCTTGGCAACGTAGCAGAGTTTTACATCACCTTCTTTGCGCTGCTGCAGGTTGGCGTGGCGCCGGTCAATGCGCTCTTCAGCCATCAGCGCAGCGAGCTGAACGCGTATGCCGCACAGATCACCCCCGTGCTGCTGATCGCCGATCGCGAGCATCCGCTGTTTGCGGGCGATGCGTTCCTGAATACGTTTGTCGATGAACACCGCTCGGTGCGCGCTGTGCTGCTGCGGGGCGATACGGGCGGACATGCTCTGGAAACGGCGATTGACCGCCCGGCGGATAATTTTATTCCGAATCCCACTCCCGCTGACGAAGTGGCATTTTTCCAGCTCTCCGGCGGCAGCACCGGCACGCCGAAGCTGATCCCGCGTACGCACAACGATTACGACTACAGCATTCGCCGCAGCAACGAAATTTGCGGCATTACCGCGAACACCCGTTACCTGAACGCGCTGCCCGCGGCGCATAACTACGCCATGAGTTCGCCGGGATCGCTGGGCATTTTTACTGCGGGCGGCTGCGTGGTGCTAGCCAGCGACCCAAGCGCCACGATTTGCTTCCCGCTGATTGAAAAACACCAGATTAACGTGACCTCGCTGGTGCCTCCAGCCGTCAGCCTGTGGCTGCAGGCAATATCTGAAGGTGCGGGTAATAAGCAGCTTCGCTCCCTGACGCTGCTGCAGGTGGGCGGCGCGCGCCTGTCCGCCACGCTTGCCGCGCGCATTCCGGCCGACATTGGCTGCCAGCTGCAGCAGGTGTTTGGCATGGCGGAAGGGCTGGTGAACTACACCGCGCTCGACGATACGCCGGAGCGCATCATCAATACCCAAGGTCGCCCGATGTGTCCGGATGATGAAGTGTGGGTGGCGGATGAAAACGGTCGTCCGCTGCCGCGCGGTGAAGTCGGGCGCCTGATGACGCGCGGGCCGTACACCTTCCGCGGCTATTTTAACAGCCCGGAACATAACGCCAGCGCCTTTGATGCTGACGGCTTTTACTGCTCCGGCGATCTGATCGCCATTGACGAGCAGGGCTATATCACCGTGCAGGGACGCGAGAAAGATCAGATTAACCGCGGCGGCGAGAAGATCGCAGCCGAGGAGATCGAAAACCTGCTGCTGCGCCATGAGTCGGTGATCCACGCCGCGCTGGTCAGCATGGAAGACAGCCTGCTGGGCGAGAAGAGCTGCGCGTATCTGGTTGTAAAACAGCCCCTGCGCGCGGTCGAGGTGCGTCGCTTCCTGCGCGAGCAGGGCGTTGCCGAATTCAAGCTGCCGGACCGCGTGGAGAGCGTGGAGGCGCTCCCGTTAACGCCCGTCGGCAAAGTCGATAAGAAACAGTTGCGCCTGTGGCTTGCTGAACGCGCCCAGGGCTGAGGAACAGAGTATGACCATTCCAAAATTAACCGCATACGCGCTGCCAACCGCCGCGGACCTGCCGAATAACAAAGTGAACTGGGCGTTTGAGCCTGAGCGTGCCGCGCTGCTCATCCATGATATGCAGGAGTATTTCCTGAACTTCTGGGGCGAAAACAGCGCGATGATGCAGCAGGTGGTCGCGAACATCGCGAGGCTGCGTGCATACTGCAAAGAACACCATATTCCGGTTTACTACACCGCTCAGCCGAAAGCGCAGAGCGACGAAGACCGCGCCCTGCTGAACGACATGTGGGGGCCGGGCCTGACCCGCTCGCCGGAGCAGCAGCGTATCGTGTCTGAACTGACGCCCGACGAAGCCGATACCGTGCTGGTGAAGTGGCGCTACAGCGCGTTTCATCGCTCGCCGCTGGAACACATGTTGAAAGAGACCGGACGCAACCAGCTGTTGATTACCGGCGTTTACGCCCACATCGGCTGCATGACCACCGCCACCGACGCCTTTATGCGCGATATTAAACCGTTCTTTATTGCCGACGCGCTGGCGGATTTTACCCGCGACGAGCATCTGATGTCCCTCAACTACGTGGCCGGGCGTTCTGGCCGCGTGGTGATGACCGACGAACTGCTGCCGTCCGTCCCGGCCTCAAAGGCCGCGCTGCGTGAGATGATCCTGCCCCTGCTGGACGAGTCCGATGAGCCGATGGATGACGAAAACCTGATCGACTACGGTCTGGACTCGGTGCGCATGATGGCGCTGGCCGCCCGCTGGCGCAAAGTGCATGGCGATATCGACTTCGTGATGCTGGCGAAAAATCCGACGCTCGACGCCTGGTGGGCGCTGCTTTCCCGCGAGGTGAAGTAATGGCGGGGTTCGATTTTACCGGTAAAAACGTCTGGGTGACGGGCGCGGGAAAGGGCATCGGCTACGCGACGGCGCTGGCGTTCGTTGACGCGGGGGCGCAGGTGACCGGGTTCGATCTGGCGTTTCCGCTCGGCGATTATCCCTTCGCCACCGAAACGATGAACGTTGCGGATCCTGCTCAGGTCAGCAACGTTTGCGGCCGCGTGCTCACTACTCTTGATCGCCTGGACGTGCTGGTCAATGCTGCCGGCATTCTGCGTATGGGCGCAACGGATGAAATGTCGCAGGAGGACTGGCAGCAGACGTTTGCGGTCAACGTTGGCGGGGCGTTTAATCTGTTCCAGCAGACGATGGGCCAGTTCCGTCGTCAGCAGGGCGGGGCGATTGTCACCGTGGCGTCTGACGCCGCGCATACCCCGCGCATTGGCATGAGCGCCTATGGCGCCTCGAAGGCCGCGCTGAAAAGCCTGGCGCTGACCGTCGGGCTTGAGCTGGCGAGCAGCGGCGTGCGCTGTAACCTGGTGTCGCCAGGGTCAACCGATACCGATATGCAGCGCACCCTGTGGACGAGCGATGATGCCGAGCAGCGGCGCGTTCGCGGCGTTGGCGAGCAGTTTAAGCTGGGTATTCCGCTGGGCAAAATTGCCCGTCCGCAGGAGATTGCCAGTACGGTGCTGTTCCTCGCCTCCGATGCCGCCAGCCACATCACGCTGCAGGATATCGTGGTGGACGGTGGTTCCACGCTGGGGGCGTAGATGATCTGGAAACGTCACCTATCGCTTGAAGAACTTAACGCCACCAGCCTGAACACCCTGGTGGCGCATCTGGGCATCAGCTATACCCGTATCGGCGACGATACGCTGGAAGCGGAAATGCCGGTGGATGCGCGTACTCACCAGCCGTTTGGCCTGCTGCACGGCGGGGCATCGGCGGCGCTGGCGGAAACGCTTGGGTCGATGGCCGGCTTCCTGATGACCCGCGACGGACAAAACGTGGTGGGAACGGAGCTTAACGCAACGCATCACCGCGCGGTGGCGCTCGGCAAGGTGCGCGGGGTATGTCAGCCGCTGCATCTCGGGCGTTCCAGCCAGAGCTGGGAGATTGTGGTGTTTGACGAGCAGGGACGGCGTTGCTGCACCTGTCGGTTGAGTACGATGGTGCTGGGGTGAGCCGCGCGGTAAGGCAAGGCTAGGGCCTAAAAAGATCATACAAATCATCCCGTAAGGCGGCGGCTACATGACTGCGCGAAAGTGATCGGCTTAACAATGTGGTGTAAATCTCTGGTTTGACCACGCATTATTGCGTTTCAAAGTTGTTAAATATTTGCCGTTGTTCTAGAAACAAAATGTAACATCTCACTGTTTCACTACAACGGACAACATCTATGAACAACTCAGGGAAATACCTTACATGGGCAGGGCTCTCCGTTGTGGGAGCCTTTGCCCTGGGCTATATCGCCCTCAACCGGGGGGAGCAAATCAATGCGCTCTGGATTGTCGTCGCCTCCGTCTGCATTTATCTGATTGCGTATCGTTTTTATGGCCGCTTTATTGCGAAGAATGTGCTGGGCGTCGATGCCACCCGCATGACGCCGGCCGTTCGCCACAATGACGGTTTGGACTACGTTCCTACGGACAAAAAAGTGCTGTTCGGTCACCATTTTGCGGCGATCGCTGGCGCAGGGCCGCTGGTGGGACCGGTGCTGGCGGCGCAGATGGGCTATCTACCTGGGATGATCTGGATCCTGGCGGGCGTGGTGCTGGCAGGCGCGGTGCAGGACTTTATGGTGCTGTTCGTTTCTACCCGTCGCGACGGGCGTTCGCTCGGCGAGCTGGTGAAAGAGGAGATGGGGCCGACCGCCGGTGTCATTGCGCTGGTGGCGACCTTTATGATCATGGTGATCATCCTCGCGGTGCTGGCGATGATCGTGGTGAAAGCCCTGACCCACAGCCCGTGGGGAACCTACACCGTCGCCTTTACCATTCCGCTGGCGCTGTTTATGGGGATTTATATCCGCTATCTGCGCCCCGGGCGCATTGGCGAAGTGTCGGTGATTGGTCTGGTATTCCTGGTGTTCGCCATTATCTCCGGCGGCTGGGTAGCGGAAAGCCCGACCTGGGCACCGTTCTTCGATTTTACCGGCGTACAGCTGACCTGGATGCTGGTGGGCTACGGCTTTGTGGCGGCGGTGCTGCCGGTATGGCTGCTGTTGGCGCCGCGTGATTACCTCTCTACCTTCCTGAAAATTGGCACCATCGTGGGTTTGGCGATCGGCATTTTGATCATGCGTCCGACGCTGACCATGCCAGCGCTGACTAAATTCATTGATGGCACCGGCCCGGTCTGGACCGGTAACCTGTTCCCGTTCCTGTTTATCACCATCGCCTGCGGCGCGGTGTCTGGCTTCCACGCGCTGATTGCCTCCGGTACCACACCGAAGATGCTGGCGAATGAAAACCAGGCCTGCCTGATTGGTTACGGTGGGATGCTGATGGAGTCCTTCGTCGCGATTATGGCGCTGGTTTCCGCCTGTATTATCGATCCGGGCGTGTACTTTGCGATGAACAGCCCGATGGCGGTACTGGCTCCGGCCGGAACCGTTGACGTGGTGGCGTCTGCCGCGCAGGTGGTGAGCGGCTGGGGCTTTGCAATTACCCCTGAAACGCTAACGCATATTGCCAATGAGGTCGGTGAGCAATCGATCATCTCCCGTGCGGGCGGTGCCCCGACGCTGGCGGTGGGCATGGCGTACATTCTGCACGGCGCGCTGGGCGGGCTGATGGATGTGTCGTTCTGGTACCACTTCGCCATTCTGTTCGAAGCGCTCTTTATTCTGACGGCGGTGGATGCGGGCACGCGTGCGGCGCGCTTTATGCTGCAGGACCTGCTGGGCGTGATCTCTCCGAACCTGAAACGTACCGATTCGCTTCCCGCTAACCTGCTGGCGACGGCCCTGTGCGTGCTGGCGTGGGGGTACTTCCTGCATCAGGGCGTGGTCGATCCGCTGGGCGGCATTAACACCCTGTGGCCGCTGTTCGGTATTGCCAACCAGATGCTGGCGGGGATGGCGCTGATGCTCTGTGCCGTGGTGCTTTTCAAGATGAAGCGCCAGCGTTACGCCTGGGTAGCGTTACTGCCAACCGCGTGGCTGCTGATCTGTACCCTGACGGCGGGCTGGCAGAAAGCCTTTAGCCCGGACAACAAAGTGGGCTTCCTGGCCATCGCGAATAAGTTCCAGGCGATGATCGACAGTGGCGCGATCCCACCGCAGTACACCGAATCACAGCTCTCACAGCTGGTGTTTAACAACCGCCTGGATGCCGGGCTGACTGTCTTCTTTATGGTGGTGGTCGTGGTGCTGGCGATGTATTCTCTGAAGACCGCCCTGGCCGCGCTGAAAATCGACAAGCCAACGGCGAAAGAGACACCGTATGAGCCAATGCCTGAGAATCTGGACGAGATTGTGACCCAGGCGAAAGGGGCACATTAACTCGACATACCCCTCACCCCAGCCCTCTCCCCACAGGGGAGAGGCATCAATGAGAATTAACGATGTTTGATACGCTTTCCAAAGCCGGTAAATACTTAGGTCAGGCCGCTAAAATGATGATCGGCGTGCCGGATTACGACAACTACGTTGAGCATATGCGCGTCAACCATCCGGACCAGGAGCCGATGACCTACGAAGCGTTCTTCCGCGATCGTCAGGACGCCCGTTACGGCAGCAAGGGCGGGCCGAAATGCTGTTAACCCTCTTTCGGTAAATAGAGGCTGATCTGTTCTTGCTTACAGCCGTAAATGGCCGCCAGCTTTTCGCGGGTGCGTTTTTGCGGACGGGAGTCGAGGGCTTCCAGCTGTGACACGGCGGACTGGCTGATGCCGAGTTTCTCCGCCACCTCCTGCTGAGACATGCCGCGCAGAATGCGCCAGGCGGCCTGCAGGCTGACGTTTTGGCTGTGCATTACGTTGCAGACCTCTCCCGGTAGGCCTACGTTATCGTAGATGTCTGACTCATAGGGAATATCCTCCCAGTCGTTTTCATCGTCGTCGTCGTACTCCAGCATGGCTAAGCGCATACGAAAGTATTCACCGTAAGGAATGACGACATACTGGTTTTTTCCTTCTTCATCCTTTATGAACTGAATAGCCATATTCCGTATGCTCCTCATGAAGGTAGGTGGTAGTTGTTCGGCGTTTAACTGCCACTACGTAGCAGGTATCGCCCGGCGGATCCCCAAAGGTGTAAATAACCCTGTAATCACCTAAACGCAGCCTGTAGTGGTTTTCGGGAGAAGATAATTTCTTGATATCCGATACAGGTGAAGTTTTATCATCCATCTTCTCCAGCCTGCTTTTAATGCAGTTCTGATACCGGTTATCGATTTTAGAAAATTGTTTCTCTGCCGTTTTTGACCAGACAATCTTCATCCGTACCTCCACTGTACGCCCACACAAAACATAAGGAAATAATAAGACTATTAGATAAATTCCGAATTTCTTATGGGGTACTGTAGAGCGGAGAACAAACGCAAGTAAGAGGCAAAACGCGAACCGTCGAGGCGGCTCGTAAAGGCCTCCGCCGGACGGCAGAGGCTTGCACAGAATATGCGATCAGGCGTTCAACCCGCCGTCAACGTCCAGCCCCGTGCCGGAGATCTGCCCGGCGGCCGGGCTTGCCAGGAAGGTGACTGCGGCCGCGACATCTTCCGGCTGTCCATAATGACCTACCGCAATAAGCTGGCGCTGAGAGTCGGCCTGTTCACCGTCTTCGGGGTTCATGTCACTGTTGGTCGGGCCGGGATGCACCAGGTTAACAGTGATGCCGCGTGGCCCCAGATCGCGCGCCAGACCGCGGGTGAAGGAGTTGAGGGCGGATTTGGTCATTGCGTAAACGGTGATCCCAGACTGCGCCACGCGGTTTGCCAGACAGCTGCCGATGTTAATAATGCGCCCGCCGTCAGAGAGATGAACCAGCGCTTCCTGGGTGGCGATCACCACGCCGCGAATATTGACGTTGATAAGGGCATCGATGTCCGCCAGGGTCATGGACTCCAGCGGGCCGCCGCGTGCGATGCCGGCGTTGTTGACCAGAATATCCAGCCCGCCGAGGGAGCGCGCCGCATGCGTGACGGCATCCTGAATGGCCTGTGCATTCGCGCTATCCGCCTGAACGGCCTCGCCGTGCCGCCCAAGCGCCTTTATCTCATCGGCCACGGCCTGGGCTTTATCGTGAGATTTTTCATACGTAATAACCACATCGGCACCCGCGCGTGCCAGAGACAGTGCAATAGCACGACCCAATCCGCGGCTGGCGCCGGTAACCAGCGCCTTCTTACCTGTTAAATCGATCTGCATGATGACCTCGTTGCGAGAGTGGTGAGAATCATCATTAGGTATAGACGGTCAGGACGGTTAACGGGTGAAGGATTCCACCTTCTTAAATGCGGCGCGCAGAACGTCAGGCGTCAGCGTTACCGGCAAATAGTGAATCGACTCCACCGGGCGCAGCGTATGGTTGATGACCTTGTCGAGTTCGTCGCGATTATTGATGTCCACCTCCAGCTCGCGAAGCGTGGTCGGCAGGTTAAAGCGTTGATACGACGCCACCAGCTGAGCCAGCACGTCATCCTGGCCAAGCAGGGCGCTTTGCACCAAAATGCCGTAGGCCACTTTTGTGCCGTGCAGGAATTTTTCGGTTTGCGGCAGGACCGTCAGGCCGTTGTGTACGGCATGCGCAGCCGCCACGCGCGTATAGCGCTCGCCCAGTCCGCCCACCATCCCGCCGCCCGCGATAATCGCATCGACAACGTCCCTGAAAGCCTGAGTGGCTTCCCCACGCTGCTGGTCGGCGAGCGCTTCTTCGCTGTGATCCAGAAGCACATCGCGGATCGCTAGCGCGCCGTTGATTCCCAGCCGCACGGTCAGCGGCAGATTTTCTGGCTGAGGGGCGAGCACCACCGCTTCGTACCATTTCGCCAGCGTATCGCCGATACCCGCCAGCAGATATTCCGCCGGGGCGTTAAGGATGATCTGCGGCTCCACCAGCACCAGGAAGTTGGCGTCGTCGAAAATTTCAAACTGCAGCGCCTGACCGGCATCGTTATACCAGACGGAGAGCGGCGTCCATGCCGCACAGGTGGCGGCGATGGTGGGTATCCCAACGAAAGGAACGCTTAAACGGCGCGCCACGGCCTTGACGGTATCCATCACCGCGCCGCCGCCAACGCCAATCACCATGGCCGCATCACGCCCGGCGTCATTCACCAGATGGGTGACGTCGCGTTCGCTGCAGTGGCCTTTAAACAGCAGGTGTTTTGCGCCCGGCGCGCTAAAGCTCTCCGGCAGGTAGGGGCGTGCGCCTTCGATGGCACGTTCACCGTAAATCCACACCGCGCGGGAAAGCTGTTCCGGCGTAAAGAAATCATTCAGATGCGCAAGGCTGCCGGGGTGTGAGAAGTAGTTCGCCGGACCCGGCACGACGCGGATATCGGTGTTGCTCATGGTGTTGTCCTTTTTGATGAATCGCTAACCCGATGTTATGTCTGGACATCCGGATGGCTAATAATATTTCGCTTTATCTTATGCCTTTTCCGTCGTTGTCAGTCAACCGGAGCTGTGAAAAATTCCATAAATCGAAATATAAATGAAGGATTTAACGCGGATGCTTTCCAGTCGCCTTGAGATGCGTGGTATCAGCCTGGCCTTTTCCGGCTTTCAGGCGCTGTCACGCGTGGACTTCACGTTGACCGGCGGATCCGTGCACGCGCTGACCGGCGCAAACGGTGCGGGGAAATCGACGCTGATGGCGGTGCTGTGCGGTACACACGATCGTTATGAGGGTGAGATCAGCATCAATAACCAGCCGGTGACGATCCGCGAGCCGCTCGACGCTAAGCTGCTGGGGATCCATCTGGTCCAGCAGGAGGTGGACGTGGCGTTGATTCCTGGTTTGAGCATTGCGGAAAACATTATGCTCGATCGGCTGGCGCAGCCCGGTCACCGCTATCGCTGGCGCGCTATTCGCCAGCAGGCGAGGCAGGCGCTGGCACAGCTGGACGTCTCTCTTGATGTTCGCCGCCCCATCGACAGCTGCACGCTCGCTGAAAAGCAGCAAATTTTGCTGGCGCGGGCGTTGTCGCACCACTGCCGTTTTTTAATTCTGGATGAACCTACCGCACCGCTGGACGCTCACGAAAGTGAACGCCTGTTTGCCGTCGTGAAGCGCCTGCAGCAGCAGGGTATCGGGGTGGTATTTATCTCTCACCGTATTCACGAGCTGAAGGCCATCTGCGACACCTTAACGGTGCTGCGCGACGGCAAGTTGATTGAGTCCGGTCCGATGGCCGATCTCAGCGGCGAAGAGATTGTCGAGAAGATGCTCGGCCACGCGCTGAGCGATATTTATCCCCCCGCGCGTCCAGCGCATAGCGAAGAGACATTGCTGCGGGTTGAAGGGCTGCACGATGAAGCCTTACTGAAAGATATCTCTCTGCACCTGCGTAAAGGTGAAATTCTGGGCATTGCCGGGCTGGCGGGGGCGGGCAAAACCGAACTCTGTAAAGCGCTGTTTGGTGCCAGCAAAAGCCGGATTGACCAAGGCGAGCTGAACCATCAGCCCTGGCAGCCGCGCGATCCGGCAGACTCGGTGCAGCGCGGGCTGGCGCTGGTGCCGGAGGAGCGGCGCAAAGAGGGCATTTTTATCGATGAGCCGGTGAGCATGAACCTGTCGGTGACGGCGGATAACAGCTTCTCGCGCTGGAGCCTGTTTGGCCATCGTCAGGCATGGCGCTGGGCGGAGGAGGTCATTGCCCGCGTCGGCGTGCGTGCCCGTGGGCCAGGCCAGGTGCTGCGCAGGCTGTCCGGGGGTAACCAGCAGAAGATCGCCATCGGCAAGTGGCTGCGGAATGACGCCAGCGTGTTGATTTTTGACGAGCCGACGAAAGGCGTGGATGTGAAGGCCAAAACCGATCTGTTCCAACTGATTGACGGCCTGGCGCGCGAAGGCAAAGGGGTCATTTACGCCTCCGGCGAGTTTGCCGAGCTGGTGGGATTGTGCGACCGCATCTGCGTGCTGTGGGACGGGCGCATTGTGGCAGAAATCGCCGGGGCCGAGGCCCGCGAAGAGACATTACTTTATTATTCAACCGGAGGAACGGCGTCGTGAGCAAGGCCCTTTCAGTGACCGCGGCGGCGTCTGGCCGCCAGCAGATTTTCGATTTTCTCTACAAATGGGGCATGTTGCTGACAGTCGTCGCGCTGGTGGCCGTCTTTGGCCTGGCGTCGGACAACTTCCTCGATCCCAACAACATCATCAACATCCTGCGCTCGATTGCCATCGTGACGGTGATTGCTATCGGCGTGTCGATTTCGCTCACCATCGGTGGGTTTGATCTCTCTGTAGGATCGACGGCGTCTCTGGCCAACGCGCTGGTGATTTCGCTGTTCGTCTGGCACGGCTTCGGCACCACAGAATCGATTCTGATCACCCTTGCGCTCTGCACGCTTGTGGGGCTGTTCAACGCTTTTCTGATCGTTATCCTGCGTATTCCGGACATGCTGGCCACGCTTGCCAGCCTGTTTGTGATTCAGGGCGTGGCGATGACCTACAGCTACGGCGGGTCGATTACCGAGAACATGGTACTGCCGAGCGGCGACATGGCAGAAGGCACCATTCCGGCGGCGTTCAGCCTGCTGGGGCAAGTACCGACCATCGTCATCATCATGCTGGTGGTCACCGTTGTGGCGCAGCTTGGATTGTCGCTCACCACGCACGGACGCCGTATGTACGCGATTGGCGGTAATCCGGAAGCGGCGCGCCTGTCCGGGATCCGTACTACGCGCTACAAGGTGGCAGCCTACGTGATTGCCTCGCTGCTGGCAGGATTGGGGGGAATATTGCTGGCCTCGCGCATTGGTTCGTCGCAGGTGAATGCGGGCGGCGGATATCTGATGGATGCCGTCGCCGCGGCGTGGATTGGCTTCTCGCTGGCCGGATCGGGCAAACCGAACGCACTTGGCACGCTGGTCGGCGCGGTTATTCTCGGCGTGCTGTCAAACGGGCTGGTGATGCTGTCGGTTCCCTATTACGCAATGGACATTATAAAAGGGCTAGTGCTCGCAGTGGCGCTGGCGATTACCTACATACAAAAACGTTAACCATTTAAAACAACACAACGGGATAACAGAATGAAAAAAATCGCTCTCTCTTTAGTGGCTGCAGGATTATTGACCGCATTGCCGGGTTTTGCCGCAACGCCTGCACCGCTTCCGGCGGCCATTGCCGAACATGATGGGCCGATCCGTATTGCGGTGATCCGTAACCTCGGCTCTGACGACAACACCACCCAGTTTGTCGCAGGCGCGATTCAGGAAGGGAAAAAACTTGGCTTCAAGGTCAGCACCTTTTTAAGCAATGGCGATGACGCTAAATTCCAGGATTTCGTTAACCAGGCCATCAGCCAGAAATACGACGGGATTATTCTTTCCCAGGGGCGCGATCCCTATGCGACCGCGCTGGTGAAGAAGGCGGTGGATGCCGGAATCAAGGTCTCGGTGTTTGATACAGCCGTCAACGGCGAGATCCCGGGCGTGACCGTCACCCAGCAGGACGATGCGTCGCTGACGAATCTCTCCTTTGGCCAGTTGGCAAAAGATTTCAACGGTAAAGCCAATATTGTGAAGCTGTGGGTCGCTGGCTTCCCGCCGATGGAGCGTCGCCAGGCGGCGTATAAAGTGCTGCAAAAGCAGTACCCGGGCATTAAAGAGCTGGAGTCTATCGGCGCGGTGTCATCGGACGTGCAGGGTGATACGGCCAACAAAGTCGGTGCGATTTTAGCGAAATACCCGAAAGGAAAAATCGACGCTATCTGGGGAACCTGGGATGCCTTCAGCCAGGGCGCGTATAAAGCCCTGAAGGAGAACGGTCGTACCGAAATCAAACTCTACAGCATCGATATCTCTAACCAGGATTTGCAGCTGATGCGTGAATCCGGCAGCCCGTGGAAGGTGAGCGTGGCGGTGGATCCGAAGCTGATTGGTGCCACCAACGTGCGCCTGATTGCCAACAAAATTGCCGGTGAAACTACACCTGCAACCTACGATTTTAAAGCTGCCGCGATCCCGCAGGCGCTGTTGACCGCGCAGCCGGGTGCGGTGAACGTGGCGTCGCTGGGTAAAATCATTCCGGGCTGGGGCCAGACGGAAGATTTTATTGCGCCGTGGTTTGCGACGCTGGAAGCGAAAAATAAATGAGTGGACTGCCCACGCCCGAATACAGCCGCAGTATGCGGCTGATTGGCCACAGCGACCAGGGCGGTCGCCCGGATGGCGTGCAGCTGATGGTGCATCGCGGTTTTGCCTACATCGGCCATATGGTGTCGCAGGGGTTTTCGATTGTTGACGTGCGTGACCCGAAAAACCCCAAAGCGGCGGGCTACGTGCCTGCGCCTCCGGGGACCTGGAACGTGCATCTCCAGGCGCATGACGATCTGCTGCTGGTGATTAACGCCCGCGACCTGTTTGCCGATGCCCGCTTTGCCGATGAGAAAGTCTACTACACCCGCCAGGTCGGTGAGACCGTCAGCGACGTGCAGGACAAAGACTGGAGCGCGGGGCTGCGCGTGTTTGATATTTCTACCCCTGACAACCCTCGTGAAATCGGCTTTATGTCGCTGAACGGTATCGGGATCCACCGTATCTGGTACGTGGGCGGACGCTGGGCATACGTGTCGGCGCTGATCGACGGTTTTACCGATTACATCTTCCTGACTATCGACCTGGCCGATCCCCGTAAGCCCGAGGTGGCGGGGCGCTGGTGGCTGCCGGGAATGAACCAGGCCGAAGGCGAACAGCCAGGCTGGCCGCAAGGCAAACGCTATGCGCTCCACCATGCCATTATTGCCGGCGATACCGCGTACGGCAGCTGGCGCGACGGCGGATTGACGCTGCTGGACGTGAAGGACAGAACCCAGCCGACGCTGATTAGCCACCGCAACTGGAGTCCGCCGTTTGGAGGAGGGACGCATACCGCGCTGCCGTTGCCGGATCGCAATCTGCTGGTGGTGCTGGACGAGGCGGTGCTTGATAACCAGGCGGATGGTGAGAAGCTGATCTGGCTGTTTGATATCCGCGAGCCAACGAATCCGGTCAGTATTTCAACGTTTCCGCAGCCGGACGAGCGTGATTATGTGGCAAAGGGGGCACACTTCGGGCCGCATAACCTGCATGAGAACCGACCGGGGAGCTTTATCAGTTCAACGCTGATTTTCGCCACGTATCAGAATGCGGGAGTGCGCGCCTACGACATTTCGAATCCGTATCGTCCGGTTGAAACCGGCGCGCTGGTGCCCGCGGCACCCGCAAAAATGATGGATACGCGCCCGAATCGCCCGCCGGTGATCCAGTCATGCGACGTGTTTGTCGATGCGCAGGGGATTATTTACAGCACCGACTATAACGGCGGGCTGTCGGTAATTGAGTATTTGGGATGAGTACGGTTTGATGCCCTCTCCCGTGGGAGAGGGATAAATTAGCTGTACTGACGCACTCGTGCTACCAGCTCTTCGACGCTGTCGATGCGATCGGCAATGACGATCAAGGCTTTGCCAAGCGTAATGGCGTGGCGCAGACATTCATGACGCATCGCCTCGTCCGTAATGGTGTCGATATCCGCCACGTGCGAAAGCCCCACGCAGCGACGAATCAACTCGGTGCCGCAAAAGCCGACGGCATCTTTCCAGACTTTTTTCAGAAACTCAGAGGCATAGCCTGGCGCACTGAGGGCGGCGTCACGCGTTTTTTCGTGTGCCAGCGCCTGAAAGCGTTCTGCGAACGTGTTCCACAGCTCCTGAATATCGGTCAGGCGCTGCTCGCGGGCGGCGGCGGCATCGCGAATGCCCAGATGCCCTGGCAGACCGCAGAAGTTCAGCAGCAGGTTGCCGATGGCGGTACCCACGTCGAAACCGATGGGGCCAAAGTAGCCAAATTCCGCATCAATCACCTTCAGGCTGCCGTCGGCCACGAAGATAGACCCGCTGTGAATGTCCCCGTGCAGCAGGGCTTCTGCCTGAGAAAAGAAGCGGTGCTTCAGAGCGGCCACGGCAATCTTCAGCTGCGCATCATCGCGCAGTGCTGCCACGTCGTGTTCCAGCGCGGCTGGGTAGCTGTTGCGCTCGTGGATCTGATAGGGATCGTTGAAGAACAGATCTTCGGTGATCTCGCACATCTCCGGGTTAATGAATTTTGCCACCTGCGCCTTTTTGTCGTGCGGATGCAGATAAAAGTCGCTGGTATGGAACAGCGCGTTTGCGAGGTATTCACCTAACTGACGGGAGGCCTGCGGGTAGTAGCGGTTCTTAATCAGCTCGCCACGCCAGATGTGATGGCTGGAAAGGTCTTCCATCACCATCACCGCCAGTTCCGGGTCGAAATGGTGGATTTTCACGGTATGCTGCGGACTGTGCTGATAGTGTTCGACCAGGGTTTGCGCTTCCAGCCGGGCGCGATCCAGCGTCAGCGGCCAGGATTCGCCGACGCAGCGCACATAAGGCAACGCCTGTTTAACAATGATGCGGCTCACGCCGTGGGCATCGAAAATTTTGAAGACCAGATTGAGGTTGCCGTCGCCCACTTCCTGCGCCTCCATCAGCGATGATGGGTTATCAAGGCCGCCGAACTGCTTTGCATACTCCACGGCATCCTGGGCGGTAAAGGTACGGTATTGCGACATTGCCTGTTCCTCATTGGTTTGCTAATAAAGACATGTAGACGTCTATACATCTGGATTTCATCCTGACACAATGTGCTACAACAACGCAACAGGGAATTAACGACATGCAGACATTACAGACGACCAGCCTGCGGGTGGCGGATAATCAGCTCTTTATTCTCGATCAGCAGGCGCTTCCGCAGGAAAAACGCTGGCTCAACGCCTCAACGGTGGAGGCGCTGGTGGGGCATATTCATGCTCTGCGCGTGCGGGGTGCGCCGCTGATTGGTCTCTCTGCAAGCCTGTTGCTGGCGCTGCTGGCGGAAAATGGTCAACGCCGCGACGCGCTGGCGGTGGCGCTTGAGACGCTGCGCGCGTCCCGCCCCACGGCGGTGAACCTGATGAACAACCTCGACCGCATGAAGCTGGCGCTGTGGCAGGAAGATTTTGTGCCGGCGCTGACGGCAGAAGCTTTGCGCCTGGTTGAGGAAGACAAGCAGCTTTGCGACGCGATTGCGCAGGCGGGCAGCGCGCTGGTGAAGCCTGGCAGCCGTCTGCTGACCCACTGCAACACCGGTGGGTTAGCGACGGCGGGCGTAGGCACTACGCTTGGCGTGATTGCCCGCGCGCATCGGGAAGGAAACGTCAGCAACGTCTGGGTGGATGAAACTCGCCCATTGTTACAGGGCGGGAGACTGACCGCGTGGGAGCTGGGCGAGTTGGGCGTACCGTATCAGCTCATTACTGATTCCATGGCGGCCAGCCTGATGGCAAAAGGACAGGTCGACGCCGTATGGGTGGGCGCAGACCGAATTGCCGCTAACGGTGATGTAGCGAATAAGATTGGCACTTACTCCCTGGCGGTGCTGGCGAAATTCCACGGCATTCCGTTCTATGTTGCGGCCCCGCACACTACGCTCGACCCGGACTGCCCGAACGGTGAGGCGATCCCCATCGAACAGCGCGCGGCAAGCGAGGTTACGGGCGTGGCGGGAAGTTTTGGCGCGGTGCAGTGGGCACCGGAGAATGCCCAGGTTTACAACCCGGCCTTTGACGTTACGCCTGCGGCACTGATTAGTGGCTGGGTGCTGGATACGGGCGTGGTCACGCCGCAAGAGGTGGCGCAGGGTAAATTTGCCTGAGTCCAGCTATCCTTTAAGGGATTCCCCTGAGAGGACAACATCGTGACGCTCGATCCTGAAACAGACTTAAAACTGGAGCGCGTGGTGGATGCACCGCGCGACCTGCTGTGGTTGTGCTGGACCACGCCGGAACACATCAAAAAATTTTTCATTCCTGTTCCCCATAAAGTGACCGAATGCGACCTCGACCTGCGCGTGGGCGGGCGGTTCAACACCGTTTTTGAGGTAGATGGTCAGCGGATGGATAACCGCGGTGTCTTCCTGGAAATCGATCCCGGCAAAAAGCTGGTCTTTACCGACGGTTATACCGAAGGCTGGAAACCGGCCGAAAAGCCGTTTATGACGGCGATTTTATTGCTGGAAGAGGTGGGGGAGGGGAAGACCCGCTATACGGCGATTGCGCGCCATCCAACGAAGGACATCCGCGAGCAGCATGAACAGATGGGCTTTCATGAAGGCTGGGGGATTGTGCTGGATCAGCTGGTGGGGTATGTGAAGTCTCTTAGACCTCCTCTCCCTTGAGGGAGAAGGAGGAAAGCGAATACCTATGCTAATCGGGGATACGCATCCGCAATCGCATCACCGGTAAACTGGGCCACCCAGCCTTCCGGGTTGTCGAAAATACGGATCGCGGTAAAGTTCGGTTCTGAACCCATATCAAACCAGTGCGGCGTGCCCGCCGGCACGGAAATCAGATCGTTTTTCTCGCACAGGACCTGATACACCTCATTGCCAATGTGCAGGCAGAACAGCCCGGCACCTTCTACAAAGAAGCGCACTTCATCTTCGCCGTGGGTGTGCTCGTTCAGGAACTTTGCACGCAGCGCTTCTTTTTGCGAATTGTCGGCGCGCAGGCTGATGACGTCCCAGCTCTGATAGCCTTTTTCCGCCACCAGCTTATCGATCGCATGCTGATAGGCTTCGATCACTGCCTCTGGTTCAGGATCCTGGCCTAAATCGCGATCGGCCGCCCAGCGTTCAAACCGCACGCCTTTGGCGTTGAGCTGTTGCGCGATCTCGTCCGCGTCGGTGCTGTACCACTGGTATTCGCTCGCGTCTTTATCGGAATAAATGGTTAATGCGCTCATGAAGGGATCTGCTCCGGGTTTATTTCGTCAAACTGGTGAACCTGATGGTGGTGGCTTGCGCCGTCATCATCACCGCGAATCAGCTGCAGGGTGCGAAAACCTGCCTGTTCAGCCGCGTCCAGCTCCTGATGAATATCCGACAGGAACAGGATCTGCGACGGGGCAATGCCCGTGTGTGCCGCAATGTTCTGATAAGACTGCACCTCGCGCTTGGCGCCGATGTGGGTATCAAAATAGCCGCTGAACAGATGAGTAATATCACCTTCATCGCTGTAGCCAAATAACAGTTTCTGCGCAGCGACGGAGCCAGAGGAATAAACATAGAGATCAATGCCTTGCGCTTTCCATTTTTCCAGCGCAGGCAGTACGTCCGGGTAGAGGTGGCCGGTGAAGTCGCCGTTGACGTAACCGTCTTGCCAGATGATCCCCTGCAGGGCCTTCAGCGCCGTCGATTTCCGGTCTTCATCCATAAAGGCAAACAGGGCCTCGATCAGGTCATTGATGCTGGCGTGTGGATTGCCGATTTCATCACGCAGGTTGTCCAGAATCGATTTGACCGGCTCGGCGTACTGCTGGGCGGTCACAAAGGCCGCCAGACGCTCACGCGCGTAGGGGAACAAAACGTCATGGACAAAACGAATATCGCTGGTGGTCCCTTCAATATCCGTCACAATCGCGCGAATCATACTCTCTCCAGTTGTCGTAAACGCATTTCGCATTCAAATAAGAATTCTAGTCCTTCCAGATGACGGCGGGCTTCGGCCACGTCGCGTCCCCAGCAGGTTAAGCCATGACCGCGTAGAAGAAAACCATAATTAAGCGGGCGTTCCTGGGCGTAATGGGCGATTCGCGAGGCGAGGGCGTCGATATCCTGGTCGTTATCAAACACCGGGATAGCCACCGTATCCTGATGCGTGGTCTGCCCGGTGAGGGATTTTTGCATCTCGAAGCCGCTGATGTTCAGTTCAGCCTCTTTCACCAGACGTGACAGCACCGTCGCGTTCACCGTGTGAACGTGCAGGACGGCATTGGCCTCCGGGAACAGACGATAAATGAGGGTGTGTAGCCCGGTCTCCGCCGAGGGCGTGCGGCCAGACGGTGCACGGTTGGTGGCGATCTCCACCTGCAGAAAATCCTTCGTTGTCAGGCTGCCTTTGTCTTTACCGGATTCGCTGAGCCAGCAGAGGTGTTCATCCTGACGTACCGACATGTTGCCGCCGGTGGCGGGGGCCCAGCCTTTGGCGCCAATCCAGCGGCAGGCGTCGACCAGATGCGTGAGTTGCAGGTTGTCTGTCATTTTCCTTTTACCCTCTCGGCCAGGAATATTGATATGGTTTAGACGTCTAAGCGTCTTGATTGCCAAAGACTAACATCGTGTTATAGTGGCAGCAACATAAGTATTACAAGCAGGCACAGTACAATGAGCAATAACGCATTGATTCCGCAGAGTAAACTTCCCAATCTTGGCACCACCATCTTTACGCAAATGAGTGCCCTGGCGCAGCAGCACAATGCCATTAACCTCTCGCAAGGCTTCCCGGACTTCGACGGCCCGAACACCCTGCAGGAGCGTCTGGCGTACCATGTTGCGCAGGGAGCGAACCAATACGCACCGATGACTGGCGTGCAGGCGTTGCGTGATGCCATTGCGGATAAAACGGCGGCGCTCTATGGGTTCGCGCCGGATGCGAACAGCGAGATTACGGTAACAGCAGGTGCGACAGAAGCGTTGTATGCGGCGATTACCGCACTGGTTCGCACCGGTGATGAGGTCATTTGCTTTGACCCGAGCTACGACAGCTACGCACCGGCCATTGAGCTCTCTGGCGGCGTGGTGAAGCGTGTTGCGCTACAGCCTCCGCATTTTCGTCCTGACTGGCAGGCGTTTGCGGCCCTGCTGAGCGAGAAAACCCGTCTGGTGATCCTGAATACGCCGCATAACCCGTCCGCGACGGTATGGCAGAAGGCGGATTTTGCTGCCCTGTGGCAGGCGATTGCTGAACGCGAAATCTATGTGCTGAGCGACGAAGTGTACGAACATATCTGCTTTGCGGGCGAAGGGCACGCCAGCGTGCTGGCGCATCCGCAGCTTCGCGAACGCGCCATTGCAGTATCGTCGTTTGGTAAAACCTACCACATGACCGGCTGGAAAGTGGGTTACGCCGTAGCGCCGGCAGCCATCAGCGTTGAACTGCGTAAGGTGCATCAGTATCTGACGTTTGCGGTCAACACGCCTGCTCAGCTGGCGCTGGCCGATATACTGCGTGCCGAACCTGAACATTATCGTGAGCTGCCGGATTTTTACCGCGCCCGCCGCGATCTGTTTGTAGATGCGCTGCGCCAAAGCCGCCTGGAAATTTTGCCGTGTGAGGGCACCTACTTCCTGTTGGCGGACTACAGCGCGATTTCCGATCTGGATGATGTGAGCTTCTGCCAGTGGCTGACCAGAGAGGTCGGCGTGGCGGCTATTCCGCTGTCGGTGTTTTGCGCCGATCCCTTCCCGCATAAGCTGATTCGCCTCTGCTTTGCAAAACAGGAATCGACGCTGCTGGCGGCGGCCGAGCGCTTAAACACGCTCTGATTATTTTACCGTCCAGGCTTCCGAGTATCGACGGTCTGCAAAGAGTTCCAGCAGGCCGTTGATCTGCTTCAGACGCAGCACCTCGTCGCTGTCCATACCCAGCTCCTTGCCGATTTTTTCATCGTTCCAGCCAAGCTGTACCAGTTCGCGCACGATGTCCGACATGGCATTAATCTGGTGGCGACCCCGCGCGCGGTTGTGGCGAATGGTGGCCGCCATTCTGTCGAACTTTTCCTGTCGCGCTTTACGCAGGCACGTCACCGGCAGGTAGCCTTTCAACTGACGCTTCAGGGCTGCCCGGTTTGAGCCGATTTCGTGGCGATGAAAGCCATCGACGATTTCATAGTGCTGAGAGTCGCTTTCTGTCACCACAATCGGCTGCGTGAATCCGTCCAGCTCCAGCGATTTACCGAGCAGTCTTTTTTCCGGTGGCGCCACATTGTTGGGGTTGTAATCGTTGGCGATAATGTCGTCCTGTTTAATCCACAGCACGCAGTCGATAGGCTGATCGCGAAAAGGGCTATTTTCATGAATGGCCTGACGAAAGGCGTTGATAGCGTCAATTCGTTTCTCTTCCGGAAGCGACTGAAGATAGCTTGCTATCTCTTTAATCAATCGTTGCTGCATAAAATTCCCCATTCCTGGCGTTTTGTTTTCATCCGTTCGCTGTAGCGCTGGTAGTACTTTGGTTTGTTTGGGCTGAATGAGAGCGCCCGACACCAGTAGTCGTTGTTAAGTAACACTTTGCATATCCGTCGCCACGAAGGGATGTCTTTAGCACCGATATCCCCCTCTTGCGTGTCGGGTATATCCGCCATGCCTTTTTTTTGATACCAGTGCAGATAGATCGCGATTTTATTGCGGTAATGCTCCGCAGTGGTTTGCGGCATGCTGTCGAGCAGAAGCATGGCGTACTCGCGCCAGCCGAGATGCTCCGGCTTGAGAATTTTGCGATGACCATAAAAATGATTGTCCTGCCCGGCGTAGATACCGCCGCTGCGCACGCCGCTGGCGCGTTCGCACATCGCGGCCCAGCGGTCCGGCTCGACAACGTGATAAAGCCATAAGCCCTGACGCTGTTCGGGGCCAAAAGGTTCGCAGATGCGCATATAGCGTGGCGGCACGCCTGCCTGAAACATTAGGTCGTACAAGGGGTTATAGCAGCAGCCCGTTTTGGCAAACCATGTCCAGATATCGGCAGTTTTCCAGTCATAAAGGGGATAGACGTACCAGGCATGGCCGCCCGGAGCGACGGTTGTCCAGGGTTTGTCATCAGCAAAGCGCTGCTTGCGCGCGTTGGCGATAGTCAAAAAGCGATTGTAAGATTCATCGGCACGAATACCCACCATCATCGCGGCAGGGCGCTTTTGGGCAAACCAGTCAGAAAAGGCGCGGACAAAGGCTTCAAACGTCATGCCTGGCTGATAAAAATCAAAGTAATCAGGAGAGATCACTGCCTCTGCGGGGGGCTGGCGCACCCAGTTTTTGCCCGGCTCCCAGCACTGCCATTCTGGCTGAAACTGTGAGAGCGCGTTTTGCGTGGTCAGCGGCAGGGCCACCCACCAGCTTTTCTCTATGACGTCAGCGTATTGTACGATTATGTTATTCACATGCTGAATGGTACAGGTGAACTGTGCTTCCCAGTCGATAAACAGAACATGGATTTTCTTTCCCATCTTTCGTGCCTGCTGGGCCGTTAAATGGAGCATGATGGTGGAATCTTTCCCACCGGAAAACGACACGCAGACTCTGGGTAAATGCTCGAGAGCCCATGTAATACGCTCTGTCGCGGCTTCAAGAACATTTTGATTGAGTGGGTGTTTATAGATTGACAAGGGCAAACTCCTCCTGGAAATAAATACCGGATGGTTGTGTCAATACAGGAGAGAGAATAATAGTAGCGAAAATAAAGGCAGGTAAATGGAAAATAGAATTGTTTTTATTAATTATAAGTGAGGGTTATATTTTGAGGGGAATTGAATGGCTGTGGATATCACAGCCATTCCTTTTTATTTTGTGGTGATCTGCTCAATAAATTTCGAGAAAACCGAACTGTTAAGCGCCGAGCGGTTGTAAATCATAAATACTTCCATATGCGGGAGCGTGAAGGGCGCGTCGATTTTTTTTAGCCGTAACACATCACGGTATTTCTCATACAGTACCCCTGGGACATATCCAACCAAATGCGATGCACTGATCATGGTCATGATTGAAAAGAGTGAGTCACACCGAAACCCGATTGTCCTGTCCGCGTGAACTTCTTCTGTCTTCGACTGATAGCTTTTGACCCCAGCTTCATCGCTCATGAAGATGGTAAACTTCTCTTCCTGTAGCTCTTCCATTGTTGCACTGTCTTTCATACGCGGATGATCCTGACTGCACACCAGAATCATATCGAAACGCGTATAGGGGGCGCATACCATCGAGCGGTTACTGATAGGGGCTATAGAGAAAATCAGATCTGCTTTACGGTAAGCCAGAAGGTCTTCGGCGGAGTCACTGGACAGCAGCATGTCATGAAGTTCGACTTCATAATTATGCTCTCTCATCAATAACTTCATTGGATTGAGCAGGTTATCCGTGGTCAGAACCTGCGGGCAGTAGATGACGAAATTCTTCTTTAGCGACGAACCATGCATGATATTGATGGTTTGCTCAAGCTGGTTAAGATTTTGCTCAAGATGTAAATGGAGATTGACCCCCACGGTCGTCGGCGTGATCCCTTTGCCAGAACGAATGAAAAGCGGGTCGTTGAGTTGATTACGCAGCCTTTGTAAAGATTGGCTCACTGCCGATGGCGTAATGTAGAGCGTTTCCGCCGCCCTGCTGATGCTGAGGTGCTGGTAGATGCATTCAAAAATCACCAGCAGGTTAAGATCGAATTTTTTGAGATCGTAAAGGTTTGCCATTTTTCATCCTGAGTGAGCTGCATTGCGTTATTACATCACTGATAACTATAGAACTAAGTTAACCATTTACCATCCGTGTGGTTAACTAACTTAATTGTCATTAAATACCGTCTTAATATATCACGATGGAAGATTAATGAAATGGGACTTCAAGGTGGGTTAAGATATTTTTATCTTTAAAATAGAACGTGAAATTGAATAAAAATAGTGTCGTTTATATATCGACAGATAATTATCACTCATTCTTATTTCTCCCCCCGGAGGGCGTCGCTGCTTAAATGAAATGCGTCGTTCGGTAAAACCTATTGCAGTTATAGACACGAATACCCCTGTAGCCGATTGCCCCGCGTCGTTGCGGGTGTTGTAATCAAAGCGCTGTTACCGCCTTGATATAAAGGTATGTAGAGCGCAACGCAACGCCAGCCTCGCTGGCACTGAAAGTTCCTGTGGGAAGTTCAGGTATCAGGGCCGCCCAACAGGGCGGCCTTTTTACTTTTGGACTTTATGTTTATTCCGTTCTAAACGTTGTCTTGTTCGGGTTGTAAGGTATGGCTGATTGATTTGATAAAGCAAACGCATTAGCCCGCTCGGCGAAAGTCCGTTACCTTACCTCTCAACGAAAACACGGAGGAAGTACAGATGTCTTTGATTAACACCAAAATTAAACCTTTCAAAAACCAGGCGTTCAAAAACGGCGAATTCATCGAAGTTACCGAGAAAGATACCGAAGGCCGCTGGAGCGTGTTCTTCTTCTATCCGGCTGACTTCACCTTTGTTTGCCCGACCGAACTGGGCGACGTCGCAGATCATTATGACGAACTGCAGAAACTGGGCGTAGACGTGTACTCAGTGTCTACTGACACCCACTTCACCCACAAAGCATGGCACGGCAGCTCTGAAACCATCGCTAAAATCAAATATGCGATGATCGGTGACCCGACTGGCACCCTGACCCGTAACTTCGAAAACATGCGTGAAGATGAAGGTCTGGCCGACCGCGCAACCTTCGTTGTTGACCCGCAGGGCATTATCCAGGCCATCGAAGTTACCGCTGAAGGTATCGGCCGTGATGCATCTGACCTGCTGCGTAAAGTGAAAGCGGCGCAGTACGTAGCTTCTCACCCAGGCGAAGTGTGCCCGGCGAAATGGAAAGAAGGCGAAGCGACGCTGGCTCCATCCCTGGACCTGGTTGGCAAAATCTAAGTCTGAAAAGCCCGGCGGCGCGCCGCCTGCTCGGGCCTACAACAACGGGTGCGCCGCACCCGTTTTTTTCCAGCACCATGATGCAAGTTGCATTCAGGCCGCCCGTATAAGGCAGCTTGCATGATGACGTTTTTAGAGAGGGAAGAACAATGCTCGACACAACTATGAAAACCCAGCTCAAGGCATACCTTGAGAAACTAACCAAACCTGTTGAGCTGATTGCCACGCTGGATGACAGCGCAAAATCGGCAGAGATCAAGGAACTGCTGGCGGAGATCGCCGAGCTGTCACCGAAAGTGACCTTTAAGGAAGATAACGCTCTGGCCGTTCGCAAACCCTCTTTCCTGATTACCAATCCGGGATCTGACCAGGGGCCGCGCTTTGCTGGCTCTCCGCTGGGGCACGAATTTACCTCACTGGTGCTGGCGCTGCTGTGGACCGGTGGACATCCGTCAAAAGAGGCGCAGACGCTGCTGGAGCAAATCCGCAATATTGACGGTGATTTTGAGTTTGAAACCTATTATTCGCTTTCCTGCCATAACTGTCCGGACGTGGTGCAGGCGCTGAACCTGATGGCGGTGCTGAACCCGCGCATTAAACACACGGCGATTGACGGCGGTACCTTCCAGAACGAAATTACCGATCGTAACGTGATGGGCGTCCCTGCGGTCTATATGAACGGCCAGACGTTCGGCCAGGGCCGTATGACCCTGACAGAAATCGTGGCAAAAGTGGACACCGGCGCAGAGAAGCGTGCGGCGGAAGAGCTGAACACACGTGATGCTTACGATGTGCTGATTGTGGGCTCCGGCCCGGCGGGCGCGGCGGCGGCGGTTTACTCTGCGCGTAAAGGTATTCGTACCGGCCTGATGGGCGAACGTTTTGGCGGGCAGGTGCTCGATACCGTGGACATCGAAAACTATATTTCTGTGCCGAAAACCGAAGGACAGAAGCTGGCGGGCGCTTTAAAAGCGCACGTCAACGATTACGAGGTTGATGTTATCGACAGCCAGAGTGCCAGCAAGCTGGTTCCGTCGGCGGTTGAAGGCGGGTTACACCAAATTGAAACGGCCTCCGGCGCGGTGCTGAAAGCGCGCAGCATTATCATTGCCACCGGTGCGAAATGGCGCAACATGAACGTGCCGGGCGAAGATCAGTATCGCACTAAAGGCGTAACCTACTGCCCGCACTGCGACGGCCCGTTGTTTAAAGGTAAACGCGTGGCGGTAATCGGCGGCGGTAACTCCGGCGTAGAAGCGGCTATCGACCTGGCGGGTATCGTTGAACACGTCACCCTGCTGGAGTTTGCACCCGAAATGAAAGCGGATCAGGTGCTACAGGACAAAGTGCGCAGCCTGAAAAACGTCGACATCGTGCTGAATGCGCAGACGACGGAAGTGAAGGGCGACGGCAGCAAAGTGACGGGCCTGGAATACCGTGATCGCGTGAGCGGCGATGTGCATAGCGTGCCGCTGGCGGGGATTTTCGTTCAGATTGGCCTGCTGCCAAACACCACCTGGCTGGAAGGCGCCATTGAGCGCAACCGGATGGGTGAAATCATTATTGATGCGAAGTGCGAAACCAGCGTGAAGGGCGTGTTTGCTGCGGGCGACTGTACCACCGTACCGTACAAGCAGATCATCATCGCCACCGGCGAAGGGGCGAAGGCATCGCTAAGCTCGTTCGATTATCTGATTCGCACCAAAACAGCATAATAAAAGAAAGTAAGACGACACCTGCTATAGCAAGAGGCCACCAAAAGGTGGCCTCTTTTTTTATCTCACGACCATCACCGGAATGTGGGTGTGGCGGATCACGCTGGAGGCGTTAGATCCCAACAGGTGAGTGCTAATAGAAGGATTACGTGAACCGATAACCACCACATCGGCCTTCAATTCGTTTGCCAGTTCATTGACGGCGTCACGCACGCTACCAAACCTGACGTGTGTTTTGATGCGTGCAGGGTCAATAGTGAAGTGCCCGGCCATGGTTTGCAGGCGCGTTTCGGCTTCGTGCTGCAGATGTTCTTCGAAACGACGGACATCGGCGGCAAAGCGGTGAAGGCTCAGGCTGGCGGAGCCCGGTAAAACGTGCAAAAGATGAATAATTCCGTCCTGCTGCGCCAGAAACTCGGCATGACGTACCGCTTTATCACTGAGTTCCATTTCGAAAACGTCAACCGGCATAATGATTGTTTGATACATACCCGTTTCTCCTTGTTTATAAACGCTGAAATCATTCAACCACAAAATAATATCGGTTTTTGGTATCTGTACGGCACTTTTCATGCCGTGACGTTTTTTTACGTTTGAATCAGGGGGGAGAAACAGGTTACCAGTGACGTTCAAGGTACAGCACGGCCATGACGATAATCGCCAAAAAAATGAGATAAACCAGTGTAATAGACACGATTTCACTCATGACCGTCCCCGCGGCACTAAAACAGATTAAGCGTGGATTAAGGGGGTTTTGCGCGATATAGGACATTTGGGTGAATTTGCGGAAAGAGGATGCTGATGCATCCTCTGTGCAAAGCGAAGGGGCGCTTTTTCAGATGGGATTAACGCAGGTAATCACCAGCAGCTTCTGGCTGATAGAGCAGCTCAAGCACTTCAAGATGGGTTGATGTGCCACCCGGTAACGCCCAGTTAATGGTATCACCCGTGCGCAGCCCAAGCAGCGCTGCACCCACAGGCGCCAGCACGGAAAGCTGCGCGCTGCTGTCCGTCATCTGTGACGGGTACACCAGCGTGCGGATCAGTTCTTCCCCGGTGGACAGGTTACGGAATCTCACCTGGCTGTTCATGGTGACGACGTCATGCGGCATGGTCTCAGGCGAACACATTTGTGCCCGGTCGAGTTCCTCATTCAGCGCGTCTGCCACCGGCAGGGAGGCAAATTCTGCTTTCTCCAGAAGTCGGTCAATACGTTCTGCGTCAAGTTCATTGATGATGATTGTGGGTCTGGACATTTATTACTCCATGTCGTTAATGCTGCGTGGAACGCAGAAACCAATCCAAAAGAAAACCCTCGCCGTCTGGCAGCGAGGGTTTAACTCTCCTGATGATACTCACTGTGCACGCAAGTTTGAAGTGATGAAGGTCACATTCATCTGTCATATGAATTTTTGGCGAAAAACGTGATCCCTGGCAAATTTGCATTATCCTTTTTAAGCGCCCTTTGCGGGCGACTATCCGCATTCAGTGTTCCTTCATCAGGAGATCTCATGAGCGATTACGACAAACTTACCTTGAAAGACGGCAGTTATTTGAATTTTAAGGACTGGGGCAGCGGGCAGCCCATCGTGTTCAGCCACGGCTGGCCGCTGACGGCAGACGCCTTTGAAGACCAAATGTTGTTTCTGGGGTCAAAAGGATTTCGCGTAATTGCGCATGACCGACGCGGACATGGTCGTTCGGCACAGCCGTGGGACGGCCATAATATGGATCAATACGCCGACGATCTGGCCGAATTGACGGCGCATCTTAATCTGAAAGATGCCGTCCACGTGGGCCACTCGACCGGCGGCGGCGAAGTGGCGCGCTATATTGGTCGCCACGGCACGCAGCGCGTGGCCAAAGCCGCGCTGATTGGTGCGGTCACGCCGATTATGATCAAAACCGATTTCAACCCGAACGGGGTGCCGAAAGAGGTGTTTGATGGTATTCGGGAAGGCGTGGTTAACGATCGCGCGGCCTTCTTCTATGAATTGAGCGCGGCATTTTATGGCTATAACCGTCCCGGGGCGAAGGAGTCCAAAGCGGTGCGGGAAAGCTTTGTTGAGCAAGGGCTTCAGGGCTCGATTAAAGCCCTGTACGACTGCGTTAAAGCCTTCTCCGAAACCGACCTGCGCGAAGATTTGAAGAAGATGACCATTCCGACGCTGGTGATCCACGGCGATGCTGATCAAATCGTCCCGATCGACACCTGCGGTCGCGTGGCGGCGGAAATCCTACCGAACGCTGAGCTGAAGGTGTATGCCGGCGGTTCGCACGGCATCTGCACCACCCATAAGCACCAGATAAATGACGATTTGCTGAAATTTATTCAGTCTTAATTTCTGGCGGATTGCGCTACGCTGAGCGTCCTGAAACAGGGTGTTGAGCGAAGCGTAATTCGTGTCGGCCCCACCAATGCGAGAACAATATGTATTTCTACCAACCTTCTCAGGGGCACGGCCTGCCGCATGACCCGCTGAACGCCATTGTGGGTCCACGCCCGATTGGATGGATCTCCTCATGCGATAATGCCGGGCAGCTGAACCTCGCACCCTATAGCTTCTTTAACTGCTTTAACTACCGCCCCCCAATCATTGGCTTTTCCAGCAATGGTTGGAAGGACAGCGTGCGCAATATTACCGAAACCGGCGAGTTTGTCTGGAATCTGGCCACGCGCGACCTGGCCGAAGCAATGAATGAAACCTCCGTCACGCTTCCCCATGGGGAAGACGAGTTCACCTTTGCTGGCTTGACGCCGATTGCGAGCCAGCTGATAAAGGCGCCGCGCGTGGCAGAAAGTCCGGTGAACTTCGAATGTCGCCTGTCGCAGTGCATTCAGCTAACGGGTGCTGACGGCACGCCGGTAGATACCTGGCTGGTTCTGGGGGAAGTGGTCGGTATCCATATCGCCGAAACGCTGCTGGAAGAGGGCATTTACCAGACCGCGAAGGCGCAACCGATCCTGCGTGCGGGTGGCCCAACGGCGTACTATGCCATCAGCGATACGCATCGCTTTGACCTGGTACGCCCGGATGCCCGCAGGGGTCAGTAACCGGCCTTATCGATAATAAACTGTTTGCCACAGTTGCCCGGGTGCGGCTGTGGCGCAAACGACGCCGCCGAGAGCGGGGCGTTGATGGTCTCGGCGTTGAGTGAGATTTGTATCTCGGTGAGATAGGCCGGATTACCGTTGCAGGTGAGCTTAAACGCTTTGATGTTCTGTTTGCCCCAGCTTTTAGCCACCGCGCTATCAAAATCTCTGCGGCTTACGGTCTTACCGTAATTATCCGCAAGGAATTTCCCCACCGCGCTGTTTTTAACCTCCTGATTCATTCGTACCATCGTGCCGAAGTACGCATCAGGGTCAAAACCAAAGCAGACGCCGTGTTTGGCATATTCGTAGCGCTCCAGGCAGGAATTACCGCCTGCACCGGGCATGACGTTGTTCAGTTTTGCGGCACCCGAGAGTGATAGCCCTGTTTCGGCAGCGGAACATTTCCGGCTCGCTTTCACTTCCGGCATGTTGGGGAGCGGACGCGTGGCGCAGCCAAAGCGCATCCAGCGGCGTTCATCCACGCCACGCGCGGCGATAGACTTCGGCAGGCCAGGCCAGAGTCCGTGAACGGTCAGGTAATCCGTTTTGGTCTCGCTCTCTTTTTGCAGACGACACTCTTCAGGTGCATTACGGTTCCGCTCCACCATGCTCTGGCAAAACCCTGTTTGCCAGGAAAGTGCCAGGACGTAGCGGTCGAAATCGCCATACTGCGTTGCCTTGAGGGGATCTGCCTGTGCGGAGAATACACAGAGTGCAAGCGCCATTGCGCCAGAGGGGATGACGATATCCTTCCTGAACATTTGATTTCCTGATCGATTGAATGCGATTTATTTCTGAAAGTTATTAAAGCACAAAAAGCGCCCGCAGGCGCTTTTTGGCTATCAGGAATTTAGCTTAGGCAGCGCCGGGGACCAGCACTTCCGTGGCGATAATGACGATGATAAGACCCACCAGAACCGGTACGGAGGTGCGTTTGACCACTTCGAAAGGCGATATTTTTGCCATCCCGGCCACCGCCACCACGACACCGGAAACCGGGGAAATGGTGCGGCCGAGGTTGGATGCCTGCAGCATCGGAATAGAGAGATAGGCCGGATTAATACCGGAGGAGTGGGCCAGTTTTGGGATCATTTCAACGAACGCGTAGAACGGGGCGTTACCGGAGCCGGTTGTCATCGCCGCCAGCATGGTCAGAACCACCAGAACAAGCATCAGGATAATGCTGGCAGAGCCGAATGAGGTTGCGATTGAGATGAGGCTCTGGATAAAGCCGATGGTGCTCAGCCCCTGGGCGAATACGCCTGCGGCTACCAGCAGCATGACGACCCCAGCGAAGGCATCTGCCATGCCACGGTAAGCAACCTCAAGGCCCGAAAAGACCTTCTGCGTGTTGAAACCGCGCACAAATTCCAGCAGCGCGGCAAGCAGCATACAGATAACCAGGATGGTGATGATGTGCAGCTGTGGGCCCCATTTACCGTCAAAGATCAGTACGCCAATAATCGGCGTGAACGGCAGAATAGAATAGAACGATGGCGCGGTGGTGGTGATTTCACTCACGTCCATCATCTCGTGACTGATGTTCTCTTTTTTATCCAGATAGCGCTGCCAGAAGAAATGCGCGATCCCCATCCCGACAATGGCCACGATGGAAATGGGCAGCGTGGTTTTAAAGGCGAAGTCGATGAGCGACATTTCCGCCGCTTTTGCCGCCAGCACCACGTCACCGGAGGTTGGAGAAAGAATAATCGCTGCGGGTGAGGCACAGATTGCCGCCGCCGCACCGCGGCTGATGCCGACGTTCACCATCACCGGGAACAGGGTGGCCATTAACAGCACGCCAAGGCCCGTTGCAGACGACACGGCCAGCGACATCAGACACGCAAGGAAATAGGCTGCAACCATAAGCAGATAAGGGGAATTAATATACTGCAGCGGTTTCGATGCCAGCTTAACGACCATATCGTTGGCGCCGATGTGGGTCATGTAGGCCGCAAAACCGCACAGCATCATGATCATCATACCGAGGTCGCCGCCACGGCTCATGAGCAGAATTTTAATATATTCAACAATATCGGTAGCGGTATAGCCGGTACTGGTCTCGCTGGCCGGTAAGACCTGGTGTCCCATTAGGGCACTGATGATGAGCAGCGTCAGACCACCGACAAATAACACACCCGTGGCTGAATACCCTTTAATGATGTAGCGTGCTACACCTACAATGACGACGACTCCGATAAGGAGTTCGATAAACGTAAGCATGCTTTCCCCTGTATCCATGCTGCCCAAGAGCACAAAAAATCAATAAAAAAAGAAGGTTGAGAATGTGCCCAATTAATGGCCAGTTCTTGCTGATTAAAATCAATAAATAGACGACTAAAACGGATGTTGACGATATTTTTGCCATCGCTATGGCATTTACGCACGGTCAGTATTGACTGGCTAAAATCAGTATATGTTATTTGGATGGTGGGTAACTGTTAATTTTATGTTTAATTTCATGCATTCATAATATCCTTGAGCGGACCGCCGCTGCGCGCGGCAGGAACTGAGCTCTGACCAGACTCTGAAAGGCCTCCGGCCTGTGTGGGCATCCGCTTTAACCTGTCCTGGGTCCGCTTATTCGGACATACAGAGCTGGCTGCTTCAGAATATTCCCAGAAAGTGACTGATTAATTAGGAAAAACGCTGATGCTGTTAAGCATTGATTCAAGTATTTTATGGTAAATTTCGCCTTGAATACTAAGAATGGTAATTGCATTGTGATTGTACGTAATAACTTAATCCTGATTTTATTGTTTATTTTTGGGCAGTTGACGTTTTCATCCGCTGCACTGGCAGAAGACAACGCGGCGAATAAAGGCTGGTTCTCAACGTTTACGGATAACGTCGCGCAAACCTGGAAAGAGCCTGAGCATTATGACCTCTATATTCCAGCAATAACATGGCATGCACGTTTTGCCTATGACAAAGAAAAAACCGATCGCTACAACGAGCGCCCATGGGGGGCTGGTTTCGGTCAATCCCGTTGGGATGACAAAGGCAACTGGCACGGCCTGTATCTGATGGCTTTTAAGGACTCTTACAATAAGTGGGAGCCTATTGGCGGGTACGGATGGGAGAAGACCTGGCGTCCTTTAGCGGATGATAACTTCCGTCTGGGGCTGGGCTATACCGCAGGCTTTACGGCGCGCGATAACTGGAAGTACATACCGGTACCGGTTCTGCTGCCGCTGGCCTCCATTGGCTACGGCCCTGCAACGTTCCAGATGACGTATATACCGGGGACGTATAACAACGGAAACGTTTACTTTGCCTGGATGCGTTTTCAGTTTTAACTGAAAAGGCGGTTTTTGTTGGCGATTAAATGTCCAGGTGTCGGATAGGAAAGGATAAAAATCCACCAATAAAAATTAACGCGACTTTTGTCACTTTTTATCAAAGATCCGCTGGACAAAAGGTCCCACAATTGTTGTACTGATACCGACACAGCATTTGTGTCGTTTTTTAATGTAAAGGTAATTTTGATGTCTAAGATTAAAGGTAACGTTAAGTGGTTTAATGAGTCCAAAGGATTCGGTTTCATTACTCCTGAAGATGGCAGCAAAGATGTGTTCGTACACTTCTCTGCAATCCAGACTAATGGTTTCAAAACCCTGGCTGAAGGTCAGCGCGTTGAGTTTGAAATCACTAACGGTGCCAAAGGCCCTTCTGCTGCTAACGTAATCGCTCTGTAATTCAGACACGTCAGCAAGAATTTCAAAACCCGCTCATTGAGCGGGTTTTTTTCGTTTGAATCAACCCAGCAGATACATTTTCAGGAAGCTGGCGACGATCAGTACGCTCAACAATACCATTCCTGCACTCATCATACTTTCTTTCATTTTGTCACCCTCGTTCAGTATTACCGCCAGAGTGACAGAGAAAAATTAAGCCAACATTAACGCACCAACAATCACTGCGCGCTGGCAGAAGAAAAGAGCCAAAATGCGATCCCGGTCATCGCAAAAGAGCCGAGCATGTTAACCGCAACGTTTGTGAGCGCCCAGCCGATGCGGCCTTCCTGAATCAGGAAAACGACTTCAGCCGAGAAGGTTGAGAAAGTGGTCAATCCGCCACAGAATCCTGTGGTAATTAATACCTTCCACATGGGGTCGATATGCGTCATGCGATTAAACCAGGCGAGCCCCATACCAATAATAAATGCTCCAATCAGGTTTGCTGCCAGCGTCCCCATAGGAATCGCCTGATGCAGCGGATTAAACCGCATGCTTAAGAACCATCGCGCAACGCTACCCGTTCCCCCACCAATAAAAACGGCTAAAAGTAGTTGTAACACGCTAAATACCTGCTATTTGATGTGTAAGAGTGTCGAGTTTAACGCTGAATATGACGAGGGGACAAATATGTATGTTGCTGTAGGACAGTTCGCGGTGACGCCAGACTGGCGCCAGAACGCGAGTCAGTGCGTCGCTATGATGGCGCAGGCACTGCGTCAAGGCGCATCGCTGTTGGTCCTTCCGGAGGCTCTCCTGGCTCGCGATGATAACGATCCCGATCTGTCGGTGAAATCAGCTCAGCCGTTGGACGGCACGTTTCTCCAGCAGCTGCTGGTGGAGAGTGCAGGCAATCAAATGACTACCGTGTTGACGCTGCATGTCCCCTCAACGTCCGGTCGGGCGGTGAACACGTTGGTCGCGCTTCGGGGGGGCACTATTATCGCGAGTTATGCCAAGCTGCACCTGTACGACGCATTCAGTATTCAGGAGTCGCGACGAGTTGATCCTGGGGATCGTATTCCGCCTTTGATTGATATTGATGGCCTAAAGATAGGCCTGATGACCTGCTACGATCTTCGTTTCCCTGAGCTGGCGTTGAGCCTTGCGCTGCAGGGCGCTGATGTCTTGGTTCTACCTGCCGCGTGGGTCAAGGGGCCATTGAAAGAGCATCACTGGGCAACGCTGTTGGCGGCTCGCGCGCTGGATACTACCTGTTATCTGGTTGCTGCTGGGGAGTGCGGTAATAAGAATATCGGGCAGAGTAGGGTGGTTGATCCGCTGGGCGTCACGATTGCAGCTGCGGCGGAAGCACCGGTTTTGCTGATGGCGGAGATAATTTCAGACAGGATTGCGCTGGCGCGTCAGCAATTACCTGTTCTTCGCAATCGTCGGTTTGCGCCACCGCAATTATTGTGACGTTTTTTTCAACAACGCTTGATTCACCTTGTTACAGATTGCTATTGTGTGCACGCGTCAAATGACCGTTAATACAATCAGGTTTTTGGCGCTGAATGCAGCCTGTTTTATGTAAAGAAGGTATCTATGGGTGAGATTAGTATTACCAAACTGCTGGTGGTTGCCGCACTGGTCGTCCTGTTGTTTGGTACCAAGAAGTTACGCACGCTGGGTGGTGACCTGGGTGCAGCCATCAAAGGCTTTAAGAAAGCCATGAACGACGATGATGCGGCTGCGAAGAAAAGTGCCGAGGACGATGTCCCGGCGGAGAAGCTTTCTCACAAAGAGTAACGGCAATGCCTGAGGGCTTGCGAAAAAAAACCGGCTTAAGAGGCCGGTTTTTTTTTGCATAACTGTAAGGGAATATTGCAGTGATTATTTCACTTCTTCGCCTTTAGCCTGCATATCAGCATGGTAAGACGAGCGAACAAACGGACCACAGGCTGCATGGGTAAAGCCCATTGCCATTGCTTCGGCTTTCATCTCATCAAACTCATCCGGGCTAACGTAGCGCTGTACCGGCAGGTGGTGGCGGCTTGGCTGCAAGTATTGGCCCAGCGTCAGCATGGTGACGCCGTGGCGACGCAGATCGCGCATCACTTCAACTATTTCGGCATTGGTTTCACCGAGACCAACCATAAGACCTGACTTGGTAGGAATATGCGGATGGGCTTCTTTAAAGCGCTCCAGCAGCTTCAGCGACCAGTTATAGTCAGCACCCGGACGGACCTGGCGGTAAATACGCGGCACGTTCTCCAGGTTGTGGTTAAACACGTCTGGCGGGGTCGCGGTCAGGATATCCAGTGCGCGATCCATACGCCCGCGGAAGTCTGGAACCAGCGTCTCAATCTTGATGCTTGGGCTTTTTTCGCGAATGGCCGTAATGCAGTCAGCAAAATGCTGAGCACCGCCATCACGCAGGTCGTCACGGTCAACGGAGGTAATCACCACATAACGCAGCGCCATGTCAGCAATAGTCTGCGCCAGTTTTTGCGGCTCGTTAGCATCAGGCGCAACCGGGCGGCCATGAGCAACGTCACAGAACGGACAACGGCGGGTACAGATTGCACCCAGAATCATAAACGTTGCGGTGCCGTGGTTGAAACATTCAGCAAGGTTCGGGCAAGACGCTTCTTCACAAACGGAGTGAAGGCCATTCTTACGCATCGCCGCTTTGATCCCCTGGATACGCGAAGAATCTGCCGGAAGTTTGATTTTCATCCATTCCGGTTTTCTTAACAGCGCTTCGCGCTCTGTAGCCACGTTTTTAACCGGGATAAGGGCCATTTTATCGGCATCGCGGTATTTAACACCGCGTTCCATCACAATGGGTTTACTCATAGCGTGCGTGTTCCAGTTGCGAATATCGAAGGAAAGCGTTTCATTTCAAGGGAATGTTGTATTTATCAACTATTTTTGAACGAACGACAGGCAGTATATCATTGAAACGGTCGATAAAGCAGCCTACCGGGTCGCCAATTTGTAAAATAGTTGTTGGTTTGTGCTTTTTGTCTCGTATGCGTCAGGCGGTCATGCTGTCAAAGGGGCTCAGAAGGCCTGGCGAATGACGTTGATGACGTTTTCCAGGACCGGGTCGCGCAAGCTGAGCTTGTTGTAATGCAGTGAAATTTCAATGGATTCTGCATTCAGTTGGTCGAGAGGAATACTCTCCAGCGGCCAGCATTTGCGCAGCAGATTATACAGGCGTGAAGGCATGATACACAGCATATCGCTGCTGCCGATCAGGGATGCAGTCGTAAACATATTGTAACTGCTAAAGCTAATTTGACGTTCCGGGAAGATCTCCTCAATACGCTGTCGCAGTGCGTGTTGAGACTGCCCTTCGGTAATGAACGATGAGTGGTCGTAATTACGCAAATTTTCGATGGTTAAGGGTTCGCTGAGCGCCGGGTGATGTTGCCGGCAAACTAAAACCAGACTATCGGCAAACAGAAGGTTTTGTCCCAGCGCTCTGGCGCTGAAGTTGCCGCTGTCGATAATCAGGTCGGTTTGAAACTGGGAGAGCTGAACGTCAGCCTCGTTGAGAGGGACATTACGTAGCAAGAGATGCGGGGCATGTTGCTTCACGGCTGCAAAGATCGCGGGCATTACCAGTACACCAACAGAGGGGGTGCAGCCGATAGTGATGGTTCTCTGTTTATCGTAACTTCCGGTTAAATCCAGCGCACCCAGAATCGACTCCAGCCCCTGGCTGATGTACTCGTGGAGATGCGTCGCGTAGGCCGTAGGTGTAACTCCCTGGCCTTTACGAATAAATAACGGGTCGGGAAATATAGCGCGCAATTTTTGAATTGACTGGCTTATTGCTGAAGGCGTGAGATTAAGAATTTTCGCAGCGTTAACGATACCCTTATGGACATATACCGCCTCAAAAATAGTCAGCAAATTGAGGTCAATATTACGTAAAGTCCGAAAAATTTGTGGCTTGTCTTCGCCAGTGGGTTCATTCAGGCGTTTGGCTGGTAAATTATTAGACTCCACGCGTTCACTCCGTATTCATTCACAATATGAATGATAGTTGAATTTATTTATTATGCTTGTAGAGATTCGTAAACTGTTGGTTGTGTTTTAGTTGTTTATCAAAAACAAACAGTTGTGTGATTATCACGCACGTTACACAGGACCCGCAGGCAGCAATGGCGATAGGGTAAATAATATGTAACTATTATATTCGGGCGCTTCGAAAATATAGAATCTAGGGATTGTTGTAAAGCGTAAAAGCGTTAAATGAGGAGTGGCTCGTCAAATAATCGAGCCATGATGTAGGATGTATTAAGCAGGGATATATTCGTGAGGAGGATTGTTAAGCAGTGCTAAAAAGCTGTTTAAAAGTACAGGTCGAATATTATCAGGCGTAGCGGTTTTAACCCACTGCCGCATTTGCGTCATTTCCATTCCGGCATAGCCGCAAGGGTTGATGCGCTGGAAGGGCGTCAGATCCATATTAATATTCAATGCCAGCCCATGGAAAGAGCAGCCTCTGCGGATGCGCAACCCTAAAGAGCAAATCTTCATCTCGCCAACATAAACGCCCGGCGCATCGGCACGTGGATGTGCGTCAATCCCGTATTCCGCCAGCGTGTTCACGACCGTTTGTTCCAGTAGGGTAACCAATTCACGCACGCCCAGCTTCCTGCGTTTCAGATTAAGCATTACGTACATAACCTGCTGGCCCGGACCGTGGTACGTCACTTGTCCACCGCGGTCACTCTGAATAACCGGAATATCGCCCGTCATTAACAGATGCTCGGTTTTTCCCGCCTGTCCTTGCGTAAAAACTGGCAGATGTTCTACAAGCCAGATTTCATCCGGTGTAGTGTCATCGCGTGAGTCGGTGAAGTCGTGCATTGCCTGAGAGACAGGCTCGTAAGGTTGCAGCCCGAGGTGACGGACAAGAATTTTATCCTGGAACAAAACAACGTCTCCGAAGACGAGGGACAAAAGGTGAGGGCATTATATCACAGCGAGAAACGGGGTTACCCGGGAAACCGGGTAACCGCAGGGGGACTACAGTACCATACGAACAATTTCGATATTGCCGAGCTCTTCGTACAGCGTTTCAACCTGCTCGATGTGAGTCGCAGTGATGGTAATAGAAACCGAGTGGTAGTTGCCCTTGCTGCTTGGTTTTACTGACGGAGAGTAGTCACCCGGCGCATGGCGCTGTACCACTTCAACCACCTGATCAACCAGCTCAGGTTTCGCCAGACCCATTACTTTGTAAGTAAATGAGGTAGGGAATTCAAGCAGTTCGTTAAGTTTGGTTTTCATGTCAGCTCCGGCGTAACGTCAAAAAATAATAACTCCCACGTCAGGTGGGAGTTATCAGGATACTTAGTATATGGGGATCAAAATCACACTTTCAAGTGTTCAATTTTTAGCCAAACCAGTGATGGAACATCAATTTAATGTAATCAATGATTTTGCCGAAGAAATTGCCTTCAGGGATTTCTTCCAGCACCACGAGCGGACGCTGATCGATAGTTTTGCCATCCAGTTGGAAGTTGATGGTGCCTACGACCTGATTTTTCTGCAGCGGAGCGTGCAGTTCGGTGGTATTCAACACATAGCTGGCTTTAAGGTCTTTCATGCGTCCACGTGGAATGGTCAGGTACAGATCTTTATCCACGCCCAGGGATGCGCGATCGTTGTCCCCAAACCAGACCGGCTCAGATGCAAACTCTTTACCTGCTTTCAGTGGGTTCACGGTCTCGAAGAAACGGAAGCCCCAGGTCAGCAGTTTTTTGCTCTCTGTTTCACGGCCTTTAAACGTGCGGCCACCCATCACGGCAGAGATCAGACGCATCTGGCCTTCGGTGGCAGAGGCCACCAGGTTATAACCTGCTTTATCGGTATGGCCGGTCTTGATACCGTCAACGTTGAGGCTGTTATCCCACAGCAGGCCGTTGCGGTTGGTCTGGCGGATACCGTTGAAGGTAAATTCTTTTTCTTTGTAGATAGTGTATTCGTTTGGCACATCACGGATGAGTGCCTGGCCAATCAGCGCCATATCACGTGCGGAGCTGTACTGACCGTCAGCGTCCAGGCCATGCACGGTCTGGAAATGGCTGTTTTTCAGACCCAGTGCAGTCACGTAGCTGTTCATCAGGCCAACGAATGCGTCCTGGCTGCCCGCAGCGAAATCGGCCATAGCAACACAGGCGTCGTTACCTGACTGCAGGTTGATACCACGGATCAGCTGAGAGACAGGAACCTGCATGCCTGGCTTCAGGAACATCAGGGAGGAACCTTTAAATACCGGGTTTCCGGTTGCCCAGGCATCGTTACCGATAGTTACCAGGTCGGTTTCTTTGAATTTGCCTGCTTTCATGGCCTGGCCGATAACGTAGCTGGTCATCATTTTGGTCAGGCTGGCCGGGTCACGACGGGCGTCGGCATTCTGTTCTGCGAGAACTTTGCCAGAGTTGTAATCGATCAGGATGTAGGACTCCGCATCGATTTGCGGAACGCCAGGGATCATGGTCTTAATATTCAGGTCATCGGCGTGCGCTGCAGAGAAAGCCGCTGCGCAAAGGGCCGTGGTCAGCGCGATACGCTGCACAAAACGAGCAGAAAAAGTGGTCTTCATAGTCAGAACTACGACATCCGTGATGGAATTAAAAAAGTGCCTTACTATAGCAAATGCTATACAGGCAGGCATCCGACTTTCGGTATGAGTTTGTGAATGTTAGTTACACAAACCGACAATTCGGATACCGCCGATTAATTACTTTGCAACAGCGATAAAAGACTGCAGCTGGGCTTCATTTTGCAAACGCTGCTGCAGGGAGGCTGCCTCCGGTTTACTGGCAAATGGTCCCATTTGAATACGCCAGACCGCGCCATTCTGCTCAACGCGTCCTGGTACACCAAACTGCTGGCTTAAACGCTGCTGATACTGCTGCGCGCGAGCCCGATCGCTCACTGCGCCTACCTGAACCACAAAACCACCGCTGGATACCGCTGGCACAGCAGCTGCTGGGCTTTGCGTTGGGGCCGGTGCCGTTACGGGCGCAGGTTGCTCGACAGGGACTGTGACAGGTGGCGGCGTAGGTTCGCTACCTTCCAGCACGCCCGGGGATAAGGTCGTCGGTGCGCCGAGTAAGCCGCTGCTCTTTACCGGCGCCCCCATGGTGTCATCGCTTTGCAACGTGTCGTTACTAATGGCGTGAACTTCGCCGCCAGGCTGCGCAGGCTGGGCCGGAGAAGAGACGCTCCCCATTCCACCGTCGAGATTTGGGCGGTCGGGAAGGGCATAGGTCTGTTTCGCCACTGTCGTACAAGCCGTACCCGGCCCTGAGAGTGAGCCATCCTGCGCAACGATAATTGGATCGATACGCACTTTGGTGTTGTTTGAGGTGTTCAGGCGGTCCGCGGCGGCACGAGACAGCGAAATGACGCGGTCGTTACCGTAGGGACCACGGTCGTTAATGCGTACCACGATCATACGGCCGTTCGCCAGGTTTGTGATGCGGGCGTAGCTCGGGATGGGCAGCGTGGGATGCGCCGCAGTGATCTGCAGCGGATCAAAGGCTTCACCCGACGCCGTCAGGTTGCTTCCGGGCTCAGCATCATAAATGGCGGCAAAGCCAGCCTGGCTGAAACGGGAAGGATCCTGAACGATTTTGAAGCTTTTGCCATCGCGCTCATAATCCTGATTTGCGGTCGCATTCAGCGGTTCATAAACGGGATCGGCTCCGCTGATTTCTACGATCGGGCCATTACAAACCGCAGGCTGCGGCGGCGCAACGGTTGCCTGTTGCTGTCCATCATCACTTGTACAGGCCGCAAGTAAACTTGCTGCGATGCAGATCCCCAGCCACTGCTTACGCATTCCGAACCCCTTATTTTTATACGCTTTTTGACAACATTTTTCTGTGGGTATGGATCGACATTACGATACCAAACCCGGCCATCAACACGATCAGTGCCGAGCCTCCGTAACTCACCAGCGGCAGCGGTACGCCAACAACCGGCAGAATACCACTCACCATACCAATATTTACGAAGACATAAACGAATAAAATCAGCATCAGCCCGCCCGCCATGACGCGGCCAAAGGTCGTTTGGGCACGTGCGGCAATCCACAGTCCCCGCATGATCAGCAGCACGTAAAGCGCCAACAGGATCAAGATGCCAACCAGTCCCAGCTCTTCCGCCAGCACCGCAAAGATAAAGTCGGTGTGGCGCTCTGGTAAGAATTCTAGCTGCGACTGTGTGCCGTGCAGCCAGCCTTTACCTCGCAACCCCCCGGAACCAATCGCAATCTTAGACTGAATAATATGGTAGCCCGCGCCGAGCGGATCGGATTCCGGATCAAGCAGCATCATTACGCGCTGGCGCTGGTAATCATGCATCAGGAAGAACCAGAGAATAGGGATGAACGCGGCCACCAGCAGCACGGCGATACCAATCAGACGCCAGCTCAGCCCCGACAGGAACAGCACGAACAGGCCGGAAAGTGCGATAAGAATCGAGGTGCCGAGGTCAGGCTGCGCCGCAACCAGCAGTGTGGGCAGGAAGATCAGCACCAGTGCGATAGCGGTGTTTTTAAGTGAAGGTGGGCAGACGTCGCGGTTGATAAAGCGCGCCACCATCAGCGGAACGGCAATCTTGGCGATTTCCGAGGGCTGGAAGCGAACAATCCCCAGATCGAGCCAGCGCTGCGCCCCCTTAGAAATGGCCCCGAAGGCGTCAACGGCCACCAGCAAGATAATACAGAATATGTAGAGGTAGGGTGCCCAGCCTTCGTAAACGCGCGGTGGGATCTGGGCCATGACGACCATGATAACCAGCCCCATCGCGATCTGGCCGATCTTACGTTCCATCATGCCGATGTCCTGGCCGCTAGCACTCCAGATAACCAGGGCGCTATAGACCAGCAGCGCCAAAAGGATCAGCAGCATGGCTGGGTCGATGTGGATTTTGTCCCACAGCGATTTTTTATTTGGATTATCCGTCATGATTATTGGTCCTCCGCCGCAGCGGCTGCCGGGTTTTCAGCCGGCAGTTCGGTGTTGTTATCACCCAGCATAATGTGGTCGAGGATTTGGCGCATGATGGTACCCACTGCCGGGCCTGCACCACCGTTTTCCAGGATCATCGCCACCGCAACTTGCGGGTTATCGTAAGGGGCAAATGCCGTCATGAGCTTATGGTCACGCAGGCGTTCTGCAATTTTGTGCGCGTTATAGGTTTCGTTGGCCTTCAGACCGAAGACCTGGGCAGTACCTGATTTAGCAGCCACCTTATAGGGAGCGCCAGCGAAGTATTTATGCGCCGTACCGTTAGGGCGGTTCGCCACACCGTACATACCGTCTTTCGCGATTTCCCAGTAACCGGAATGGATGTCACCTACAGGCGGTTCGTGCGGCTGGATCCACGGCACTTTTTTGCCATCTTCCACGGTGCTTTGTAACAGGTGTGGAACCTTCACCACACCATCGTTGATGAGGATCATCATCGCTTTGTTCATTTGCAGCGGGGTGGCCGTCCAGTAACCCTGACCAATCCCGACCGGGATGGTGTCACCCTGGTACCACGGCTTTTTAAAGCGTTTTAGTTTCCACTCACGGGTTGGCATGTTTCCAGAGCGTTCTTCCGAGAGGTCAACGCCTGTGTAGTGGCCGTAGCCGAATTTGCTCATCCACTCTGAAAGACGGTCAATCCCCATGTCATAAGCGACCTGATAGAAGAAGGTATCCGCTGACTCTTCAAGAGATTTGGTGACGTTCAGATGACCGTGCCCCCATTTTTTCCAGTCACGATAGCGCTTTTCAGAGCCCGGCAGCTGCCACCAGCCCGGGTCGAACAGGCTGGTATTACGGTTAATCACGCCAGCACTGAGTGCCGAGACGGCTACGTAAGGCTTAACCGTTGACGCCGGGGGATACACACCTTGCGTAGCACGGTTAACCAGAGGGGTATTCGGATCGTTAAGCAGGCCGGAATAATCCTTGCTAGAGATGCCGTCAACAAACAGGTTCGGATCGTAGCTTGGCATAGAGACCATGGCCAGAATCCCACCGGTACGCGGATCGGTGACGATAACGGCAGCGCGGCTGCCCGCGAGCAGGGTTTCGATATACTGCTGGAGCTTCAGATCGAGTGTCAGATAGACGTCATGCCCCGCCTGCGGCGAAACCTCTTTTAACTGACGGATCACGCGGCCACGGTTGTTCACTTCAACTTCTTCGTAACCGGTCTGCCCGTGCAGGACATCTTCATAATACCGCTCAATACCGAGCTTGCCGATATCGTGCGTTGCGGCGTAGTTGGCCAGCTTACCGTCTTTATCAAGACGCTCAACGTCTTTGTCGTTAATCTTGGAAACGTAGCCGATGACGTGCGTCAGAGCGGAGCCGTAGGGATAGAAACGGCGCTTATAGCCTTTGACTTCTACACCGGGGAATCGGTACTGGTTAACGGCAAAGCGGGCCACCTGCACTTCCGTGAGGTTTGTTTTGACCGGAATTGAGGTGAAGCGGTGCGAGCGTGCACGCTCTTTCTTGAATGCGGCGATATCGTCGTCGTTGAGGTCAACGACGCTTTTCAGCGCGTCCAGCGTATCCTGCACGTTATCGACCTTCTCCGGCATCATTTCTATCTGGTAGATGGTGCGGTTTAAGGCCAGGGGCGTGCCGTTGCGGTCGTAAATAATGCCGCGGCTGGGGGCGATCGGTACCAGCTTGATACGGTTTTCGTTTGAACGCGTCTGGTAATCGGTGAAACGGACAATTTGCAGATTATAAAGATTGGCGATCAGCACGCCGGTAAGCAGCAAAATCCCCGTAAAGGCGACCAGTGCCCGGCGCACAAACAGCGCGGACTCAGCCGTATAGTCGCGAAAAGAATTCTGTAGTTTCATCCGCTGCTTAATCTACCCTGGTCAGTCACTACTCGCGGTGATATGGGTGGTTGGTAGTAATGCTCCACGCGCGATACAGGCTTTCTGCCACCAGTACCCGTACGAGCGGGTGGGGGAGCGTCAGCGCGGAGAGAGACCAACTTTGTTCTGCCGCCGCTTTGCAGGCAGGAGATAATCCTTCTGGCCCGCCAATCAACAGACTGACGTCACGGCCATCCTGCTTCCAGCGCTCAAGTTCGTGCGCCAGCTGCGGCGTATCCCAGGGTTTACCTGGAATATCGAGGGTCACGATGCGGTTTTTGCCTGCGGCCGCCAGCATCAGTTCTCCCTCTTTATCGAGAATACGTTTGATATCGGCGTTCTTGCCGCGCTTTCCTGCTGGGATCTCCACCAGTTCGAACGGCATGTCTTTTGGAAAACGACGCAGATACTCAGTAAAACCGGTTTGTACCCAGTCTGGCATTTTGGTGCCGACGGCGACCAGCTGCAACTTCACGCATTAACCCCAGAGTTTTTCCAGCTCATACAGACGACGGCTCTCATCCTGCATGACATGGACAATCACATCGCCGAGGTCGACAACCACCCAGTCAGCGGTTGCTTCACCTTCAACACCAAGCGGTAACAGACCTGCTGCACGAGATTCCTGAACAACGTGATCAGCGATCGAAGCAACATGACGAGTAGACGTACCGGTGCAAATGATCATGCAGTCGGTGATGCTGGATTTACCCTTAACGTCGATAGCGATGATGTCCTGACCTTTCAGGTCATCAATTTTGTCGATAACAAAATCCTGGAGTGCTTTACCCTGCAAGTTTTCCCCCTGGGTGGATAAGATGGTACAACTATGAATTCGTGGCCAGACAGTATACCTGAACTGACGCCTGTGTCGGGACAAATGTCTCCGGCCGGGCTTTTGAAGGCGGGTATCATCCCACCCTCCGCCTGAGATTGCATCGCCATTTTTGTAAAACAATTTCTGTAAAGCAATGATCGGCGGGAAAGTCTGGCAGCGGAGGATAACAGTATGGCTTAACCTGTCAAGGCAGGATAATCAATAAGGCGCTTTTTCGTGCGCCCATGCTATGCGTCTGCGCTTTTCTGATACAAACCGTGTGCGTGAATATACGCCAGCACTGACGACGGCAGCAGATCGCCACAGTCTAAACCCTGCTGCAGACGCTCACGAATAAGGGTTGCTGAAATATCAAACCACGGCGTTTCGGCCAGATAAATCTTCCCGGCTGGCTGATTATGCAGATCTTCCACGTTGTCCGTCAGGTGTGCTTCAAGCCATTGCTGATACTGCTCTTCACGCATGGTCAGCGGATAGCCCGGGCGACGGCAGACGAGAAGATGGCTGTTCTGAAGAATGGTTTCGTACTGATGCCAGGTCGGGAAGTTGAGCAGTGAATCCTGGCCAATGATAAAGGCCAGCGGCTTGTTCGGCCCTTGTTCGACACGCCACTCCTGCAGCGTTTGCGACGTCCATGAAGGCATATCGCGGCGAAGCTCACGTTCATCGAGACTGAAGAGCGGTTTATCTGCAATGGCCAGCGCGAGCATCTCTTTGCGCTGTTCGCTGGTTGCTTCAGGCTGAGGGCGATGCGGCGGAACATTATTCGGCATGATGGTTACGCGCTGTAAGCCAATCAGATTCGCCAGAATCTCAACCGGCTTCAGATGCCCGTAATGGACCGGGTCGAAGGTGCCACCGTACAGTGCCTGTAGAGTATGCATACTATCCATCAATAAATACGTCAGCCAGCGCCTTGTGACAGAGCAGCAGAGAAAGGCTTTCGAGCTCTGACCAGACTGACTGACCATAGTCTTGTTTTAGCGTGAGTTCAGCGCGCATAAGAAGCTGCACGGCCTGGCGAAGCTGCTCATTACTCAGGCGGTTGATGGCCTCGGTGGTCATCGCCCGGCGGTTTTGCCATACCCGATGTTTATCAAACAGCGCACGCAATGGCGTATGTGTCGACTGACGTTTGAGTGTATTCAGCAGCAACAGTTCGCGCTGAAGCGTCCGCAGTAAAATGACCGGCTCGCTGCCTTCAAGTCGCAATTGTTGCAAAATGTGCAGCGCCCGCTTGCTCTTCGCCGATAGCAGCGCATCAACCCAGTGGAAGGGGGTGAAGTGCGCCGCATCATTAACCGCTTGTTCCACGCGTGGTAGCGTCAGTTTTCCATCCGGCCATAACAGTGAGAGCCTGTCCAGCGCCTGAGCCAGTGCCAATAGGTTGCCTTCATAGCAGTAACAAAGCAGTTGATTGGCTGCCTCATCCAACTGGAGGTTGTGCTGTTTTGCTCTCGCCGCCACCCATTTTGGCAGTTGCGCCTGTTCTGGCGTCTGACAGGTGACCAGTACAGCGTGGGTCGCGAGCTGGGTAAACCATGCTGCGTTTTCCTGCGCTTTGGTCAGTTTGTTGCCACGCACAATCAGCAGCAGATCGCTATGTAACAGACTGACCAGCGTCGCCAGCTGTTCATTGATGCCCGCGTTAGGGCCATTGTCGGGCAGCAGGATCTGAATTGTCTGGCGTGATGCAAACAGACTCATCGCCTGACAAACGGAGAAGAGGGCATTCCAGTCGGTATTGTTATCCAACTGGAAGGTATGGTGTTCATCAAAGCCCTGAGCGACCGCCGCATGGCGGACGGCATCATGGCTTTCCTGAAGCAATAACGGATCGTTTCCGAGTAGCAGATACGCCGCGCGCAGCCCTTCATTGAGCTGCGCGCGGAGTTGTTCAGGATACAGCCTGATCATCAGTTACCCATCGAGGTTGACATGGTCGGCGTAGTCGTATCCGGTTTGTCGATGATGTCAGAGCCTGCTTTCGTAGACGCGGCAATGCTTGGCAGCTTACGGATCAGCTGTTCCGCTGCCTTATCATACATTTCGTTGATGATAATCTGCTGCTCGGCATCTTTTGCCAGCGCGGTTTGCGGGTTATCAAAGAACGAACGGTACACTTTAGTGTTGATAGGATAAATATCTTTACCCGGGATCAGCACGGCTGCGTTAACGGTCAGCACCATCTGATATTCCGCAGTACGTCCATCCTGGAAGATGGATGCGGTATCTTTCGCCAACGCTGAGCTTAATACGCGGAATGAAGGTACATCCTGGCGCAGCGTGCTTTTCTCGATCAGCTCAACATCGTTCAGGCGAAGCTGGTTACGGATGGCACGGCTCAGTGGACCGTTCGGATCCGAAGAGTCAAAGATCATCGTTTTCATCTGAGGCGGCACTGCCGTGGTATTGCGCAGGTGCCAGCCACACCCTGCGGTGACAAGCACCGCCAGAGATAAGAGTATTGTTGCCAGTTGTCGCACGTTTCCTCCCGCGCTTAGCCAACGACCAGATTCAGCAATTTACCCGGTACGTAGATCACTTTACGTACGGTAACGCCATCAAGATATTTCGCAACCAGAGGTTCCTGACCCGCACGTTCGCGAACCTGGTCTTCCGATGCATCAACTGCCACGGTAATTTTACCGCGTACTTTGCCGTTAACCTGCACCACAACCAGAGTGGTGTTTTCAACCATAGCGGCTTCGTCAGCGACTGGCCACGGCGCATTGTCGATATCGCCTTCGCCTTTCAGTTCCTGCCACAGCGTGAAGCTTGCGTGCGGCGTAAACGGGTTCAGCATGCGAACGACGGCCAGCAGCGCTTCATGCATTAAGGCACGATCCTGCTCGCCTTCCTGCGGGGCTTTTGCCAGCTTATTCATCAGTTCCATAATAGCCGCAATTGCGGTGTTGAAGGTCTGACGACGACCAATATCATCGGTTACTTTCGCAATCGTTTTATGAACATCACGACGCAGCGCCTTCTGATCTTCCGTCAATGCCGCAGCATTCAGTGCCGGAGCCTCCCCCTGAGAGGTGTGCTCGTAAACCAGTTTCCAGACGCGTTTCAGGAAGCGGTTTGCGCCTTCTACGCCAGATTCCTGCCACTCCAGAGTCATGTCTGCCGGGGACGCAAACATCATAAACAGACGTACGGTATCTGCGCCGTAACGCTCAACCATGACTTGCGGATCGATACCGTTGTTTTTGGATTTGGACATCTTGCTCATGCCGGTATACACCAGTTCATGACCTTCAGCGTCCTTCGCCTTAACAATACGGCCTTTCTCATCGCGCTCAACAATAGCATCCACCGGGGAAACCCAGTTACGCTCGCCGTTCACACCCACGTAATAGAACGCGTCGGCCAGCACCATGCCTTGACACAGCAGCTGTTTGGCTGGCTCATCAGAGTTCACCAGGCCTGCGTCGCGCATCAGCTTGTGGAAGAAGCGGAAATAGAGCAGGTGCATGATGGCGTGTTCGATACCGCCAATATAGATATCAACCGGCAGCCAGTAATTTGCCGCATCGGAATCCAGCATACCTTCCTGATACTGCGGGCAGGTGTAACGCGCGTAGTACCAGGAGGACTCCATAAAGGTGTCGAAGGTGTCGGTTTCACGCAGCGCTGGCTGGCCGTTAACGGTGGTTTTCGCCCATTCAGGATCGGCTTTGATCGGGCTGGTGATGCCGTCCATGACCACGTCTTCCGGCAGGATCACCGGCAGCTGATCTTCTGGTGTTGGCAGCACGGTACCGTCTTCCAGGGTGACCATTGGGATAGGTGCGCCCCAGTAACGCTGACGGGAAACGCCCCAATCGCGCAGACGGTAGTTCACTTTTCGCTCACCCACGCCCAGTGAGGCCAGCTTATCGGCAATGGCGTTGAAGCCGTCTTCGAAGCTCAGGCCGCTGAATTCACCGGAGTTGAACAGGGTGCCTTTTTCGGTCAGCGCGTGTTCAGACAGGTCCGGCTCAGAACCGTCAGCCGCCAGAATCACAGGTTTGATGTTCAGGCCGTATTTGGAGGCAAATTCGTAATCGCGCTGATCGTGACCCGGAACGGCCATTACCGCGCCTGTGCCATACTCCATCAGAACGAAGTTTGCCGCCCAGACAGGGATAGCTTCGCCCGTCAGCGGGTGGATGGCTTTGAAACCGGTATCAACACCTTTTTTCTCCATCGTCGCCATGTCGGCTTCGGCCACTTTCGTGGTGCGGCATTCGTCGATAAAGGTAGCCAGCTCCGGATTGTTCTCGGCAGCTTTCTGCGCCAGCGGGTGACCTGCGGCCACGGCCAGGTAGGTCGCGCCCATGAAGGTATCCGGGCGGGTGGTGTAGACGGTCAGGGTCTGGTCGTCGTTGTCCACGCTGAAGGTGATTTCCACCCCTTCAGAACGGCCGATCCAGTTACGCTGCATGGTCTTAACGGTGTCAGGCCAGTGATCCAGCTTATCCAGATCGCTCAGCAGTTCGTCCGCGTATGCAGTGATTTTGATAAACCACTGTGGGATCTCTTTACGCTCAACTTTAGTATCGCAACGCCAGCAGCAGCCGTCGATAACCTGTTCGTTCGCAAGAACGGTCTGGTCGTTCGGGCACCAGTTAACCGCAGAGGTCTTCTTATAGACCAGGCCTTTTTTGTACAGCTCGGTGAAGAACTTTTGCTCCCAGCGATAGTATTCTGGGGTACAGGTTGCCAGCTCACGGCTCCAGTCATAACCAAAGCCCAGCATTTTGAGCTGGTTTTTCATGTACGCAATGTTGTCGTACGTCCATGGGGCGGGTGCTGTGTTGTTTTTTACCGCTGCGCCTTCCGCAGGCAAACCGAACGCATCCCAACCGATAGGCTGCAGCACGTTTTTGCCCAGCATGCGCTGGTAGCGTGCAATCACGTCGCCGATGGTGTAGTTACGCACGTGGCCCATGTGTAGTCGACCAGAAGGATAGGGAAGCATCGACAGGCAGTAATACTTCTCTTTGCTCTCGTCTTCGGTTACTTCAAAGGTGCGCTTCTCGTCCCAGTGTTGCTGGACTTTTGATTCTATCTCTTCCGGGCGGTATTGCTCTTGCATGGCAGCCAGTGGTCCTGTTTTCAATACAGCTACAAATGTAGCCAATGGATGTGGTATCTCAGATCCGCATAGCATAGCCCAAACGTCCGCGTCAAAACAGCCTTTCGCACAAATGCGCTTTGCAGGAATTTACCGGGTCTGTGCTTCACCTGACAAAGCGGTGATGAAATAAGGTCTATTATTAGAAATAGTTACTTACCCGGGAGGCAAAATGATGAACAAGGTTGCTCAATTTTACCGCGAACTGGTGGCAACACTGACGGAACGGCTGCGTAATGGTGAACGTGATATTGATGCTCTGGTTGAACAGGCGCGGGCAAAGGTGACGCAAACGGGTGAGTTAACGCGCACGGAAGTCGAAGAAGTGACGCGAGCGGTACGCCGGGATCTTGAGGAGTTTGCGCGCAGCTATGAGGAGAGCCAGGAGGAGGTCGCCGACAGCGTTTTTATGCGGGTAATTAAGGAAAGCCTCTGGCAGGAACTGGCTGACATCACCGACAAAACGCAGCTTGAATGGCGCGAGGTGTTTCAGGATCTGAACCATCACGGCGTTTATCACAGCGGCGAAGTCGTGGGGCTGGGGAATCTGGTGTGCGAGAAGTGCCATCACCATATTGCGGTCTATACGCCTGACGTGCTGCCGCTGTGTCCAAAATGCGGGCACGATCAGTTTCAGCGACGTCCGTTTGAGCCCTAGGTAAAAGCAAAACGGCAACATAGTTGCCGTTTGAGTGTTTGCGTCCTCTCCCTGTGGGAGAGGGCATCAGGCCGCACTATAGTGTTCGAGTCTTTCCGCCAGTAAATCCACAAACCCCTGACGATCGATATCCACCATCACCGTGGTATTCGGTGCATTTCCCGTCAGACAGTAATAATCCACCACCGTCATTCCCTGAGTATATTTCCCCTGGGTTTCCACGCCCACCCAGCGATCCACCGTGGTAAACAACGCCGGTTTTAACAGCCAGGCTATCGTGCAAGGATCGTGCAGCGGTGCACCGTGGAAGCCCCATTTCTCGGTTTTGTGATACTCCATAAAGAAGTCGAGCAGTTCAGCCACCGTCGTCGACACCGGGTTACCAATCGCACGGAAACGTTCAATATCATCAGCCATAATCTGTGCGCGATGGGTGACGTCCAGCCCTGCCATCACAATGGGTAAACCCGACTGGAAGACAATTTCTGCGGCTTCCGGGTCGACAAAAATGTTGAATTCGGCGGCAGGCGTCCAGTTACCCAGGCCCATCGCGCCGCCCATCATGACGATACGGGCAATTTTACCGTGCAGTTCCGGATGGCTGTTGAGCAGCAGCGCGACGTTGGTTTGCGGTCCGGTGGCAACCAGCGTTACTGGCTCAGGGCTTTCACGCAGCACCTTCGCCATCAGCTCAACGGCGGTACAGTTTTGCGGTGCGAAGCTGGGCTCGGGTAACGCAGGGCCATCCAGCCCGCTCTCACCGTGAACATTGTCCGCGATGATCAGTTCACGCATCAGCGGTTTGACGGCTCCGCCTGCGACAGGAATATCCGGGCGCTTTAGCAGCGTCAGCATGCGCAGCACGTTGCGCAGGGTTTTCTCTGGTGTCTGGTTTCCGGCGGATGAGGTGACGGCTTTTACCTCGAGTTCAGGGGAGGCGAGGGCAAGGACGAGGGCGATTGCGTCGTCATGACCCGGATCGCAATCGAGAATGATGGGCTGTGCCATAGAGATCTCCATTCTTAGCATTATTTTGTGACAAGGTTAACGCTGGAATGTGACGGAGACGAGAGAAAGAGCTATAAAGCGTGAAGCAGTGCGCAATCCGCAGATTGCGCACTGAGAAGATTAATGCAGGATTTTGGCGAGGAAATCTTTCGCACGTTCTGATTTCGGATTCGCGAAGAACTCTTCTTTCGGCGAGTCTTCCACGATTTTCCCTTCATCCATAAAGATGACGCGGTTTGCTACTTTGCGTGCGAAGCCCATTTCGTGGGTCACCACCATCATGGTCATTCCTTCGTGCGCCAGTTCGACCATGACGTCCAGCACTTCGTTGATCATCTCAGGGTCGAGTGCAGAAGTAGGTTCATCGAACAACATGGCTACCGGATCCATGCACAGCGCGCGGGCTATTGCCACACGTTGCTGCTGGCCACCCGAAAGCTGCGCCGGGAATTTATCGGCGTGAGCAGAAAGCCCTACGCGTTCCAGTAACTTCAGGCCTTTATCGCGCGCGAGCTTTTTATCGCGCTTCAGCACTTTCACCTGCGCGAGCGTCAGGTTCTCGATAATGGAAAGGTGCGGGAACAGTTCAAAGTGCTGAAACACCATCCCTACGTGGGAACGTAGCTGAGCCAGGTTGGTTTTCTTGTCGTTGACTTTGGTGCCGTTAACGAGGATTTCACCTTGCTGCACCGGCTCCAGGCCGTTCACCGTTTTAATCAGCGTGGATTTACCGGAACCTGATGGTCCACATACGACGACCACATCGCCTTTTTTCACTTCGGTGGAGCAGTCGGTCAGCACCTGAAAGTGCCCATACCATTTAGAAACATTTTTCAGGGAAATCATTATACAGTCCTTTTCTTCAGCCAACTGACCAACAGCGATGCGCTTAAACTAATCACAAAGTAGACCCCACCTGCGAAGAGTACCATCTCGACCTGGGTTCCATCACGTTCACCGATGGTGGACGCCGTACGGAAGAAGTCTGCCAGGCTCAGCACATACACCAGAGACGTATCCTGGAACAGTACGATGCCCTGGGTGAGCAAGAGTGGAACCATGGCGCGAAATGCCTGCGGCAGAATGATGAGCTGCATTGACTGCCAGTGCGTCATTCCCAGCGCCAGCGCAGCGCTGGACTGCCCGCGGGAGATGCTCTGAATACCGGCACGGATAATCTCTGAGTAGTACGCGGCTTCAAACATTGAGAACGCCACCATGGCGGAGATCAGGCGGATATCGGTTTTTGGTGACAGCCCCAGGACGTTTTGCAAAAAGCCAGGAACAATCAGATAAAACCACAGCAGCACCATCACCAGCGGGATGGAGCGGAAAACGTTTACGTAGGCGGTCGCAAACCAGGCGAATGGCTTAAAGCTCGACAGGCGCATCACCGCCAGCAGGGTGCCCCAGACGATACCAATGATGATGGCAATAACAGTGATCTTTAACGTAATCACCAAACCATCAAGCAGATACGGCATGGAAGGAACAATAGAACTCCAGTCAAATTCGTACATTATTTGCCCCCCAGATTGCCCGGCAGGCGAATTTTGCGTTCAACCAGGTTCATCACCAGCATGATGACAGCGTTAATCAGAACGTACGCGAGCGTAATCGCAGTGAAGGACTCCCACGCGTGGGCGGAGTAATCCAGCAGCTTACCTGCCTGCGCAGCCATATCGACCAGGCCGATGGTCGAGGCGATGGCCGAGTTTTTTACCAGGTTCATCATCTCTGAGGTCATCGGCGGGACGATCACGCGGTAGGCGTTTGGCAGTAGCACGTAGCGGTAGGCTTGCGGCAGCGTTAGGCCCATTGCCAGCGCGGCATTTTTTTGCCCGCGCGGCAGAGACTGAATGGCAGCACGCACCTGCTCGCAAACGCGCGCGGCGGTGAATAGCCCCAGACATAGCATGGAGGAAACAAAGAACTGAATGTTCGGATCCAGCTCCGCTTTAAACCACATGCCGATATTTTCCGGTAGCAGTTCCGGGATAACCAGATACCAGGTAAAGAACTGCACGATTAGCGGAACGTTACGGAACAGTTCCACATACAAAGTGCCGAGCGTTGAGAGAAAGCGGTTAGGGACGGTGCGCAGAATACCGAACAGCGAACCGACAAGAAACGCGATAATCCACGCCGTTATCGATAACGCTACGGTGACCTGAAAGCCGCTCCACAGCCAGCCAAGATAGGTGGTGTTGCCGAACGGGGCTTGTTGCAGAAAGATGCCCCAGTTCCAGTCAATTGACATAATAAACTCCAGAAAAAAAAGGGTAGCAGCGCTACCCTCGAAGATTGGTGAGAAGCTCATTTTTCGCGCTGAGTGGGGAACGACCACTCAACGTATAGTCTGTCCATGCTTCCCGACAATCGAGAGGGCAGGAGATCCCGCCCCTGTCGTTCTAATTAGTTAAGAGCTTTATCGTTTGGTGATTTGAACAGCGCTTTCATGTCATCAGACAGTTCAAAGTTCATGTTGAGGTTTTTTGGTGGAATTGGGTTCTTGAACCACTTGTCGAACCATTTTTCCGCTTCGCCGGACGTCTGCGTCTGAGCGATGGTGTCATCGATCAGTTTTTTGAAGTCAGCATCGTCTTTACGCAGCATACAGCCGTAAGCTTCTTTAGACTGGGCCGTCCCCACGATTTCCCAGTTGTCTGGTTTCTTCGCTTTCGCGCGTTCACCGGCCAGCAGGGCGTCATCCATCATAAACGCGACAGCACGGCCACTTTCCAGAGTACGGAAAGAGTCGCCATGGTCTTTCGCGCTGATGATGCGCATATCCATTTTCTTCTCGTCATTCAGCTTGTGCAGCAGCACTTCTGACGTGGTACCCGACGTCACAACAACCGCTTTGCCTTTCAGATCGGCAAAATCTTTGATATCGCCACCTTTCTTGGTCAGCAGGCGGGTGCCTACCACGAAGATGGTGTCGGAGAACGCGGCCTGTTTCTGACGCTCAAGGTTGTTGGTGGTGGATCCACACTCAAAATCGAAGGTGCCGTTTTGCAGCAGTGGAATACGGTTCTGTGAAGTGATAGGAATCAGCTTCACCGGCAGGTCAGGTTTGTTCAGCTTTTTCTTCACAGCTTCAACGATGGCGTTGGAGTAATCCTGCGAATAGCCCACGACTTTTTGCGTGTTGTCGTAGTAAGAGAACGGGACAGAAGATTCACGGTGGCCGACCACGATCACGCCATTTTTGGCAATCTTATCGAGAGTGCTTCCTGCTGCCGGAGCGTCTTCAGCGTGAACGACGCCTGCGGACATTCCCATAACCAGCATTGCTGTGGCCAGTTTACGTAATTGCATACCCAACTCCTTTCTTATCAGCGCCAGTGACGCATTGATACCCATTGTGATGTTGTTATATCTCGCGCTATGCGAGTGCAGTGTTATGCAAGCTTGTTAACATTTAGTCTGGCTTAATGTAAAGATTTTGCTGCGTTATTGTTTATTTTTGCGAAGCGCGCCGCACCATTCAGAGGCAATAATCTCTCGTTGCACCGTTTCGGTGCTGCTGATGATCTACGCTGGTGCGACAAGGTTGCACGTTAAGCCATACCGCGTTTGCGTGTTTAAACAAAGCAATAGGCGTGCCAAAAATGACCCTCTCTCAGAAAGAGAGAGGGTTAGGGTGATGGGGCGGTTATCTACGACGCTGACGAAGGCTCATTAGCAGCGCGCCAAATCCAAACAGGGCCGTCAGGATCCATAGTGGCCAGTTGCCGGTACGGGCGTATGGCGTCAGTCCGGTGGTCGGCGTAACTTTCGTGGTCAGCACTTCACGGGTGAACTGCGGGATCATGGCCTGAATTTCACCCTGCGGGCCAATCACTGCAGTAATGCCGTTATTGGTGCTACGCAGCAGCGGACGCGCCAGCTCAAGGGAACGCATACGCGCCATCTGGAAATGTTGCCACGGGCCAATCGATTTACCGAACCAGGCATCATTTGAGATAGTCAGCAGGAAGTCAGTATCCGGGCGGAAGTTATCGCGTACCTGCTCGCCGAGGATGATCTCATAGCAAATGGCCGCCGTCAGCGCAAAGCCTTGCGCATGCAGCTGTGGCTGTACGTAAGGACCACGGCTGAAAGAGGACATCGGCAGATCGAAGAACGGCGCCAGCGGTCGCAGAATCGATTCCAGCGGAACAAACTCGCCGAAGGGGACCAGATGATTCTTGTTATACCGATCGGTGGAGCTATAGCTGTATTCACTGCCTTTGCCGAGCGTAATGATGGTGTTGTACGTGTCGTATCGATTCTGCTGATTCAGACGCGCATCAACAATACCGGTAATCAGCGTGCTGCCGCGTGCGCGAAGCAGGTCATCCATCATGTTCAGGAAAGGCTGCTGATTGATTTCCAAATCCGGAATAGCAGACTCCGGCCAGATAATCAGCTGTGATTTGCCCATCACCTCTTCGGTGGCGTTAGCGTAGATTTTCAGCGTGTTCAGCAGCTCTTTCTCATCCCACTTCATTGCCTGCGGAATGTCGCCCTGTACCATCGAAACCTGCGTGGCGCGCTCAGGTACCAGGCTAAACCACTGGATATAACGCAGCGGGAAAGGCAGTGCAAACAACACCAGCGCCACAACAAGCGGTTTCCAGCTGCGGGTAACCAGCGCCAGCACCAGAAGGCCGCTGACAACCACCAACAAGAAGTTAATCGCCTCAACGCCCATGAGTGGCGCGAGTCCTTTCAGCGGGCCGTCAATTTGGCTATAGCCAAACTGCAGCCACGGGAAGCCGGTCAAGACCCAGCCGCGCAGAAACTCTGTGATCTGCCAGACAACCGGTGCCGCGATAGCGACGCGCAGCCAGGTCGTTTTTGGCCACAGGCGAGAAAGTATGCCTGCGAACAGACCGGTGTAAAGTGAGAGGTAGGCGGCGAGTAAAACTACGAGGAAGACGTTGACCGGGCCAGGCATGCCGCCGAACTGGGCGATGCTGACGTAAACCCAGTTAATGCCAGAGCCGAACAGCCCCAACCCCCAGAAGTAGCCAATTGCGGCGGCCTGAACGGGGCGGCGATTCAGCGTTAACCCCTGGAGCCCCATCAGCGAAAGGATGGCCGCAGGCCAGATGTCATAAGGAGAAAAAGCCAGCGTACCGCTGGCTCCGAGTAACAGCGCCAGCAGCAAACGGACGCGCTGGCGTTCAAGTAATGGGGCAAATGCCATTTACATTAATCTTCCAGTTTTGGTACCGGTGAATCGTCCGGCGTTCTGACATGAACCTGAATGATACGTCGACTGTCGGCCATCGCGACTTTGAATTGGTAACCGTCGATGTCAACGGTTTCTCCGCGTGCCGGAAGGTGCCCAAAGGCCTGCATGACCAGACCGCCAATGGTATCGACCTCTTCATCGCTGAAGTGGGTACCGAAGGCATCGTTGAAGTCCTCAATGGAGGCCAGCGCGCGCACGGTCCAGGTGTGACGACTCAACTGACGGAAGTCGATATCTTCTTCTTCGTCATACTCGTCTTCGATTTCACCGACGATCAGCTCAAGGATATCCTCGATTGTGACCAGACCGGACACACCACCAAATTCATCAATAACAATCGCCATGTGGTAGCGCTGAGAGCGGAACTCTTTCAGCATCCGGTCCACACGCTTGCTTTCCGGTACAACCACGGCCTGGCGTAACACTTTTTCCATGCTGAAGGCTTCGGCATCGCTGCGCATAAACGGCAGCAGATCTTTCGCCATCAAAATCCCTTCGATGTGATCTTTATCTTCGCTGATGACCGGGAAACGCGAGTGGGCTGATTCGATGATCACATCGAGGCACTCGTCCAGCGTCTGGTTACGTTTGAGGGTGATCATCTGCGAACGGGGGATCATGATGTCGCGGACGCGCTGGTCAGCGATGTCCATGACCCCTTCGAGCATTTCGCGCGTATCTTCGTCGATAAGGTCGTTTTGCCCGGAATCACGAATCAGCTCCAGCAGTTCGTCACGGTTTTTGGGCTCACCGTGGAAAAGCTGGTTCAGAATGAGGGAGAAAAATCCCTTTTTACTGGTTGTCGTGTCGCTACTGTGTGAATTGTCGTCGCTCATGGCGTTTGTTAAGGGTTCTCTTGTTAGTTCAACGTTTACCGCCGCGCGATATCCTTGCGCGGCGGCATGTTAGTCAGCGATTGTCTGACTATTCTTTCTCGGCAATGTACGGATCCTCATAGCCCAGAGCAAGCATTATCTCTGTCTCGAGGGACTCCATCTCTTCTGCTTCTTCATCTTCAATGTGATCGTAGCCCAGCAGATGCAGGCTGCCATGTACCACCATATGCGCCCAGTGGGCCTCAAGCGGCTTTTGCTGCTCTTTGGCTTCCTGTTCAACCACCTGACGGCAGATGATCAGATCGCCCAGCAGGGGCATCTCGATCCCTGGCGGGGCTTCAAAGGGGAAAGAGAGCACGTTGGTTGGCTTATCTTTCCCACGGTAGGTCAGGTTAAGCTCATGGCTTTCTGCTTCATCAACAAGGCGAATCGTGACTTCTGATTCTTCCTGAAACTGGGGGATGACCGCATCCAGCCATTTCTGAAACTGTGCCTCTTCTGGCATGCCGGAATTGTCTTCACAGGCCAGCTGTAAATCGAGGATCACCTGACTCATTTATGTTCTTGCTCCTGCGCTTCGCGCTTACGTTCTGCGGCCAGCTCGGCCTTACGTTTTTGATCCGCCTCTTCCCAGGCTTCATACGCGTTAACGATGCGGGCCACAACCGGGTGGCGCACGACGTCTTCGCTGTGGAAGAAGTTAAAGCTGATTTCGTCGACCTCGGCCAGCACTTCGACGGCATGGCGCAGGCCGGACTTGGTGCTGCGCGGCAGGTCAATCTGGGTAACGTCACCTGTGATTACCGCTTTTGAGTTAAAGCCGATACGCGTCAGGAACATCTTCATCTGTTCGATGGTGGTGTTCTGGCTCTCATCAAGAATGATAAAGGCATCGTTGAGCGTACGGCCGCGCATGTAGGCAAGTGGGGCGACTTCGATAACGTTACGCTCAATGAGCTTTTCAACCTTCTCAAAACCGAGCATCTCGAACAGCGCGTCATACAGCGGGCGTAGGTACGGGTCGACCTTCTGGCTCAAATCGCCAGGCAGGAAGCCCAGTTTTTCACCCGCTTCTACTGCAGGACGGGTCAGCAGAATACGACGAATATCCTGACGTTCCAGGGCATCCACCGCTGCGGCAACGGCGAGGTAGGTTTTACCCGTACCTGCTGGACCCACACCGAAGGTAATGTCGTGGTCGAGAATATTGGCAATGTACTGCGCCTGGTTTGGCGTACGCGGCTTAATCACACCGCGTTTGGTTTTGATGTTGATGGCTTTGCCATAGTCCGGCACGCTTTCCGCGCTTTGTTCAAGCACGCGCGCCTCTTTGATGGCGAGGTGGATCTGTTCCGGTTCAATATCCTGCGTTTCGCCACGCATTGGCGCGGTATCGACATATAGACTACGCAGAATATCAGCAGCCGCATTGACGCAGATAGGACGTCCGGTGAGTTTGAAATGGTTGTCGCGACGATTGATTTCGATACCCAGACGTCGCTCCAATTGTTTGATGTTGTCATCAAACGGCCCACACAGGCTCAGCAGGCGAGCGTTGTCTGCTGGCTCAAGGGTAATTTCACGCGTGTCTATATTCAAACCGTTCCTCTTTGAGTGTTTTGTAGGTCTGGCATCATAAAACTGTCATTACCGAAAGTATTCACGCCATAGAATAAAGGCGCAAGCATTGGTATGCATATTGGGGACGACGAGGAGAAATACAAGGCCTGCCGAAAAGGCAGGCCTGAAGGATTAAGGCTGATAGATGCCTACGCCAGAATCGTTGACTTTGCGGGTGCGGGAAATAACGGATTCCGGAGATTCAGCAATTCGCAGACCCATTTCATCCTCGGTGCGCACCAGCTTCGCGCGCAGGGAGTTGGTCAGCACTTCCTCAATCTCAACGTCCACAAATTTACCGATCAAATCCGGCGTGCCTTCAAAGTTCACCACGCGGTTATTCTCGGTACGGCCGGACAGTTCCATAATGCTCTTACGAGAGGTGCCTTCCACCAGAATACGCTGAACAGTACCGAGCATGCGACGGCTCCAGGCGTTTGCCTGCTGATTGATACGCTCCTGCAGGATATACAGACGCTGCTTCTTCTCTTCTTCAGGAACATCGTCAACCATGTCGGCCGCGGGAGTTCCTGGACGTGCTGAGAAGATGAAGCTGTAGCTGACGTCGAAATTGACCTCGCCGATAAGCTTCATGGTGCGCTCGAAGTCATCAGCGGTTTCGCCAGGGAAGCCGACGATGAAATCGGAGCTAATCTGGATATCCGGACGGGCTTCACGCAGCTTACGAATAGTGGATTTGTACTCCAGCACCGTATGCGGGCGGCCCATCAGGTTCAGCACGCGGTCAGAGCCGCACTGGATTGGCAGATGCAGGAAACTCACCAGCTCTGGCGTATCGCGATAAACCTCAATGATGTCGTCGGTAAACTCCATCGGGTGGCTGGTGGTAAAACGAATACGGTCGATACCGTCAATCGCGGCCACCAGACGCAGAAGTTCAGCAAAACTGCCGGTGCTGCCGTCGTAGTTCTCTCCGCGCCAGGCGTTAACGTTCTGGCCTAGCAGGTTCACTTCGCGTACGCCCTGTGCGGCAAGCTGCGCGATTTCAAACAGAATATCGTCTGCCGGGCGGCTGACTTCTTCACCGCGCGTGTAAGGAACCACGCAATACGTACAGTATTTGTTGCAGCCTTCCATAATGGAGACGAAAGCGCTCGGGCCATCAGCGCGCGGCTCTGGCAGACGGTCAAACTTTTCGATCTCCGGGAAGCTCACGTCAACGACCGGGCTACGGTTGCCACGAACCTGATTGATCATCTCCGGCAGGCGGTGCAGGGTCTGAGGACCAAAGACAATATCCACATAGGGGGCTCTCTGGCGGATCAGCTTGCCTTCCTGCGACGCGACGCAGCCACCCACGCCAATGATCAGGTCCGGATTTTTTCGTTTGAGAAGTTTCCAGCGACCCAACACGTGAAACACTTTTTCCTGCGCTTTTTCACGAATTGAACAGGTGTTAAGCAGCAGCACATCGGCTTCTTTCACATTATCAGTCAGCTGGTATCCGTGGGTTGTATCCAGCAGATCGGCCATCTTCGATGAATCGTATTCGTTCATCTGACAGCCCCAGGTTTTTATATGGAGTTTTTTAGTCATCGACTTGCTCAGCTCAGGATTGCAAGCCGCGTATTGTAATGCTTTGGTGCGGTTGTGACCAGTATGAAGGTTGTCAACCTCAAGACCACAAAAATCCGGTAAACTTAAGGGATTCTGCAATAAGGAAAATTGACCATGACACTCCAACAAACCGAAATTGCCGTTGTCGGCGGCGGTATGGTCGGCGGCGCACTGGCGCTGGGGCTGGCGCAGCAGGGATTTGAAGTCACGGTAATCGAACAGGTTGCCCCTGCAGCATTTGATCCTGCTTCCAGGCCTGACGTGCGCATATCTGCCATCAGCGCGGCCTCCGTTGATCTGCTTCGCGGGCTGGGCGTCTGGGATGCGGTGCTGGCGATGCGCGCGCATCCTTACCGTCGGCTCGAAACCTGGGAATGGGAAAACGCCCACGTTGCATTCGATGCCGCCGAACTGAAATTGCCGCGTCTGGGCTATATGGTCGAAAACAACGCCCTTCAGCTAGCGCTTTGGCAGGCGCTGGAGGCTCATCCAACGGTGACGCTACGCGTGCCTGCATCGCTCAAGGCGCTACATCATCACGAGCGCGGCTATGTGCTGACGCTGGATAACAACGATGAGCTGTCCGTGAAGCTGGTGGTGGGGGCTGATGGTGCTAATTCACAGGTCCGGCAGATGGCCGGAATTGGAGTTCATGCCTGGCAATATCAGCAGTCCTGCATGCTGATCACCGTTCAGTGCGAGAACGCACCCGGTGAAAGTACCTGGCAACACTTTACTCCGAATGGGCCGCACGCCTTTTTACCGCTGTTCGATAACTGGGCATCGCTGGTGTGGTACGACAGACCGGCGCGCATTCGTCAGCTACAGGCACTTTCAATGGAGCAACTGCAGCGAGAAATTCTGCAGCACTTCCCGCGCCGTTTGGGCCATGTCACGCCGGTCGCGGCAGGCGCATTCCCGCTGACGCGTCGTCATGCGTTGCAGTATGCCCGAGAAGGTTTAGCTCTGGTGGGCGATGCCGCTCACACCATTCATCCTCTGGCCGGACAGGGAGTGAATCTGGGGTATCGTGATGTTGAGGCCTTACTGGATGTCCTGGGCAGTGCACGTTCGCATGCTGAGTCCTGGGCCAGCCATCAGGTACTGAAGCGCTACCAGACGCGACGGATGGCGGATAACTTCATTATGCAGTCGGGGATGGACCTGTTCTATGCCGGGTTCAGCAATGACTTAGCACCGGTACGCATTTTGCGTAACTTAGGATTGATGGCGGCGGAACGCGCCGGTGGTTTGAAACGTCAGGCGCTGAAATACGCCCTGGGACTCTAAACTTTATGCCCTCTCCCTGTGGGAGAGGGGCAGGGTGAGGACATCAGGCTACTTAATTCTGAAAAACAAAAAAGCCCGCAGAGCGGGCTTTTTTGTTACTAAGTGGCTGGGGTGCAGGGATTCGAACCCCGGAATGCTGGTATCAGAAACCAGAGCCTTACCGCTTGGCGACACCCCAATTGCGTTAAACAAAAGGCTTAACGACTTTTTAAATTGGCTGGGGTACGAGGATTCGAACCTCGGAATGCTGGTATCAGAAACCAGAGCCTTACCGCTTGGCGATACCCCAACAATTTTTTCTAGTCTACCGAATAATTCGATAGTTTACTAATTTGGTGGCTACGACGGGATTCGAACCTGTGACCCCATCATTATGAGTGATGTGCTCTAACCAACTGAGCTACGTAGCCAGTACTCCAATCTTCGATGGCTGGGGTACCTGGATTCGAACCAGGGAATGCCGGTATCAAAAACCGGTGCCTTACCGCTTGGCGATACCCCAATACCGCGGAGAACCGCAAAATCGAAGAAATATGGCTGGGGTACCTGGATTCGAACCAGGGAATGCCGGTATCAAAAACCGGTGCCTTACCGCTTGGCGATACCCCATCCGTGCAACGCTTACTTGGGAATGGTGCGGGAGGCGAGACTTGAACTCGCACACCTTGCGGCGCCAGAACCTAAATCTGGTGCGTCTACCAATTTCGCCACTCCCGCAAAAAAAGATGGTGGCTACGACGGGATTCGAACCTGTGACCCCATCATTATGAGTGATGTGCTCTAACCAACTGAGCTACGTAGCC
>NZ_JBAKHK010000039.1:0-591 GCF_036903355.1 Enterobacter sp. UNJFSC 003 | reverse complement strand
GCGCGGGCGAGCGCGATATCACCATCGACGCCAACCTGCCGGGGCTGCGCGTGGACACCGTGGCGGGTGATGACGTGGTCAACACCATCGAGCACGGGCAGAACCTGATCGTGACCGGCTCCAGCGACGGCCTGACCCCGGGCGCCGCGCTGACCGTGACCGTTAACGGGAAGGACTATTCCGCAACGGTTCTGGCAGACGGCACCTGGAGCGCAGCGGTTCCGGCGGCAGACGTGAGCGCGTGGCCGGAAGGCACCGTGAAAATCAGCGTCACCGGCGACAGCGCGGCGGGCAACCCAATCACCATCAGCCACGACGTGACCGTGGATCTGGCGAGCGTGGCGATCAGCATTGACGCCATCGCCACCGACGACGTGATCAACGCGGCGGAGAAGGGCGCGGATCTGGTGCTGTCCGGCGCGACGACCAACGTCGAAGCTGGCCAGACCGTTACCCTGAGCCTCGGCGGTAAAATCTACACCACCACCGTGGATGCAGACGGCAACTGGACATACACCGTGCCGTCCGCCGATCTGGCGGGCCTGAAGGACGGCGATGCCAGCGTGCAGGTGAGCGTCACCAACGTGAACG
>NZ_JBAKHK010000391.1:0-213 GCF_036903355.1 Enterobacter sp. UNJFSC 003 | reverse complement strand
TGCATCCGTAGCTCAGCTGGATAGAGTACTCGGCTACGAACCGAGCGGTCGGAGGTTCGAATCCTCCCGGATGCACCATCTATTACTTCATATTGCTTTAGAAGTGATATGAGTATCGAGTAGTACAGTAGTAAATCCTGATGCATCCGTAGCTCAGCTGGATAGAGTACTCGGCTACGAACCGAGCGGTCGGAGGTTCGAATCCTCCCGGAT
>NZ_JBAKHK010000390.1:0-227 GCF_036903355.1 Enterobacter sp. UNJFSC 003 | reverse complement strand
GTGGATGAAAACGGCAACTGGAGCTACACGCCGGAAACCGATCTGGCGGAAGGGGATCACTCCCTGACGGTGGCCGCAGTGGACAAGGCGGGCCAGGAAGGGCCGCAGGTAAGCGGCACCGACGACGGAAGCTGGGACTTCACCGTGGACACCACCGCGCCGGACAACACCACTTCCGGGATTGTCAGCGGCTCGCTGGATCTGGTTGACGATGTGGGCACCGTTAC
>NZ_JBAKHK010000389.1:0-229 GCF_036903355.1 Enterobacter sp. UNJFSC 003 | reverse complement strand
GGCTTCTCCACTGTGATTCCGTCGTGATATGTGACAACGATTCCGGCATCGCCAGACCTTCTGACCACGCTTTCAGAAGCAGCTGCCGCATATTCCACATCCACCGCGAACGCATCGCGTCTTTCAGGAAGCTCAGCTTTTTCCAGTGTCCGTGTTTATTCAGACCTCCGCAGGTCACTGACACATGCACATGCGGATGCCAGTTGAGACGACGGCCATACGTATGGAT
>NZ_JBAKHK010000388.1:0-229 GCF_036903355.1 Enterobacter sp. UNJFSC 003 | reverse complement strand
GAATAAGGGCTGCTCGGCGCATACGGCGTGGTTTCGGTGAAGAAATCATCCGTCGAGTGCAGGTCACCATATACTTCGTCAGTGGAGATATGATGAAAACGGAACGCTGATTTTTTATCTTCCGTTAGCGCATTCCAGTAAGCCCGCGCCGCTTCAAGCAATGTATAAGTCCCGACAATGTTGGTTTCAATAAACGCTGCCGGGCCGTCAATAGAACGGTCAACATGGC
>NZ_JBAKHK010000387.1:0-229 GCF_036903355.1 Enterobacter sp. UNJFSC 003 | reverse complement strand
CCTCAATACGCTGCCCGGCGCTATCCCACTGCTGGAACAGTTACCGATTGGTTGTCGTCTGGGGCCACGTTGCCCGTATGCACAACGAGAATGCATTGTGACGCCACGTTTGACGGGGGCGAAAAATCATCTCTATGCCTGTCATTTCCCGCTGAACATGGAGAAAGAGTGAGATGATCGAAACGCTGCTTGAAGTGCGTAATTTAAGTAAAACGTTCCGCTACCGGAC
>NZ_JBAKHK010000386.1:0-230 GCF_036903355.1 Enterobacter sp. UNJFSC 003 | reverse complement strand
ACCACCGCCATATCGTGGGAGATAAACAGATACGCAATGCCGAAATCACGCTGGAGATCGAGCAACAAGTTGATAATCTGCCCGCGAATAGAAACATCCAGCGCCGAAACGGCTTCGTCGGCAATGATCACTTTTGGATTCAATGCCAACGCGCGAGCAATGCAGATGCGCTGGCGCTGACCGCCGGAAAACTCATGCGGGTAACGCCAGGCATGTTCATGTAACAGGCC
>NZ_JBAKHK010000038.1:0-670 GCF_036903355.1 Enterobacter sp. UNJFSC 003 | reverse complement strand
TCCACCGTAGTTCGCCGCAATATTCAGCGTCAGACCGTTATTCCCGGCTGTTAGCGCTTCAGATTTACGAATACGTTCTTGCAAACGCGAGTTAAAGCGACTGGTATCGCCAATAATACGCAGACGCACGTTATGTCGGTGCAGACTTTTTACTTCGCTATCGAGCGCCCACACAAACAGTTCCATTAACGCACTGACTTCCTGCGCTGGTCGGTTCCAGTTTTCACTACTAAAGGCATACAGCGTTAACGCCTCAATACCGTTGTTGGCCGCAAAAGAGACAGCCCGGCGGACGGATTTTGCCCCGGCTTTATGCCCAAAGGCACGAATCTTCCCTTGCTTTTTTGCCCAGCGACCATTGCCGTCCATAATGATCGCAACATGACGGCAGCCATGCGCTGGCAATTTTTCGCTAAGTGGTTGAGTAGCAGACAACATCACGCGTTTTTTATTCCCTGACAGGGTTTACGGTACTCAGGAATACTGAAGCCTATACAAAAAAAAGCCGTGTAAAACCACGGCATACCTGACCTTATAAAGCCAACTACTTACGATCAGATGGCGCAGACTATATCACTGAAGCCCTACGCTAACAAATAGCGCGACTCTCTGTAGCCGGATTATCCTCAGCTTGCGAGACGCATCACCTCTTTTCTGGCGACTTCACGCG
>NZ_JBAKHK010000385.1:0-230 GCF_036903355.1 Enterobacter sp. UNJFSC 003 | reverse complement strand
GTGCCGGTCCTGTCGGCACAGGAAGCGGTGAATTATATTCCCGACGAAGCAACACTTTGTGTGTTAGGCGCTGGCGGCGGTATTCTGGAAGCCACCACGTTAATTACTGCTCTTGCTGATAAATATAAACAGACTCAAACGCCACGTAATTTATCGATTATTCGTCCAACAGGGCTTGGCGATCGCGCCGACCGCGGTATTAGTCCGCTGGCGCAAGAAGGTCTGCTGAA
>NZ_JBAKHK010000384.1:0-230 GCF_036903355.1 Enterobacter sp. UNJFSC 003 | reverse complement strand
AGGTAGAGGAGCGAGCGGCGCCGCGCCTTCATCTCGGTGCCGATGGTCTCGTCGAAGCGGGCGAATTCGCGCTTGTAGGCCGAGAAGGCCCGCACGAGCGGCATGTTGCTCACGAGATCGACCATCTCGCCGTCGACGGAAGCGGCCTTCTCGGCGAAGTCGTGGTGCAGCGGCTTGCCGGCGGCGGCGATGCGGAACATCAGCACGACCACGCCGCCGCAGATCACGAG
>NZ_JBAKHK010000383.1:0-230 GCF_036903355.1 Enterobacter sp. UNJFSC 003 | reverse complement strand
GATTAACATTATCAATCACGGGGAAGACGTTGCCCAAATCGATGCTTTCGTTGCAAAAACCAGGCTGGATCGCGTTAAAGACAAAGATTATATCAATGTCAATCTGACCTACGAACTTGATAAGTTAACAAAAGGGAATCAGCAACTCGGTAGTGGTGAGTGGTCATTGATTGCTGAATCTATTGATCCCTCAGCAGTGCGCCAATTTATCATCCAGTATAACATTGCGA
>NZ_JBAKHK010000382.1:0-230 GCF_036903355.1 Enterobacter sp. UNJFSC 003 | reverse complement strand
CCAATATAGTGCTTCAATGGAAACATTAAGCACCATGTTGGTGCAATGACCTTTGGATAACCCTTTTTATGCTCCGTGAAAGCGATCACAAAGGGACTCTGCAATACTTGTTTGCGGAGGATGTTTGTGATCCTGTTTTGTAGTGCGATTAATCCGTGTACAATAACGCGCTATTTCTAATGCCTGAGGCAAAGTTGTGATCGAAAAATTGCGTAATATCGCCATCATCG
>NZ_JBAKHK010000381.1:0-231 GCF_036903355.1 Enterobacter sp. UNJFSC 003 | reverse complement strand
GTATCATTCACCGTAAAATACGGCAGTTTGTCTGCCGCAGTGGCAAGGCCTGCCAGTGCGGTCAGTGTGGCGTCGGCAGGTTGTTTTCCATTGGCAAGGTCATATACAGCCTTCACAGCTTTTGGTGTGGCAGCCTGCGTTTCTGACGTGCTGTTAGTGGCGCTGCTGAGTTGCACGGTACCTTTTACCGTCAGTGAAGCTGCAGGCACATCCGTTATCTGGCTCCACGGG
>NZ_JBAKHK010000380.1:0-231 GCF_036903355.1 Enterobacter sp. UNJFSC 003 | reverse complement strand
CAGTTCACTGGCTCCGGCTGATAAACGTTTCTACGCGACCCGTGATATTACCGCAACCGTGGACTCCATCCCGCTGATCACCGCCTCTATTCTGGCGAAGAAACTTGCGGAAGGTCTGGACGCGCTGGTGATGGACGTGAAAGTGGGTAGCGGCGCGTTTATGCCGACCTACGAACTCTCTGAAGCCCTTGCCGAAGCGATTGTTGGCGTGGCTAACGGCGCTGGCGTGCG
>NZ_JBAKHK010000379.1:0-231 GCF_036903355.1 Enterobacter sp. UNJFSC 003 | reverse complement strand
ACTTTATGGGGCGGCGAAAATTCGTCGCATCCCGTCAGGCGAGCCAGATGTTTCTGTGCTGGCTGGAAGAGGCCATCGTTCGCCGCGTGGTGACGTTACCTTCAAAAGCGCGCTTCAGTTTTCAGGAAGCCCGCAGTGCCTGGGGGAACTGCGACTGGATAGGCTCCGGTCGTATGGCCATCGATGGTCTGAAAGAAGTTCAGGAAGCGGTGATGCTGATAGAAGCCGGAC
>NZ_JBAKHK010000378.1:0-231 GCF_036903355.1 Enterobacter sp. UNJFSC 003 | reverse complement strand
CGGCAATATAGAACCGCTGGCGTCTAAGCCCTTTCGGCCAGGCAAGATGGCGCTGGTCTGCGAAGGCGGCGGCCAGCGCGGCATTTTCACCGCCGGCGTGCTGGACGAGTTTCAGCGCGCGGGCTTTAACCCTTTCGACCTGCTGATCGGCACGTCGGCCGGCGCCCAGAATCTGTCCGCCTACATTTGCGGGCAGGTGGGCTACGCGCGCCGGGTGATCACCCGTTACAC
>NZ_JBAKHK010000377.1:0-231 GCF_036903355.1 Enterobacter sp. UNJFSC 003 | reverse complement strand
GACACGGTGCTGGCGTGGTAGATCGCACCACCGACGCTGGGGGCGCTGATTAACCCGCACAAAGGCAAATTTAACGTCACCGCCAAAGGTGGACTGGTGGAAGAAGAGTACGTCGACTGGGTGATCTCGCGGCCCTACATCTTCCTTGTCCTGCTCAACCTGGTGGGCGTTGCGGTAGGCATCTGGCGCTACTTCTATGGCCCGCCAACCGAGATGCTCACCGTGGTCGTC
>NZ_JBAKHK010000376.1:0-231 GCF_036903355.1 Enterobacter sp. UNJFSC 003 | reverse complement strand
AGGAAATCTACTTACAAGTTTGCATCACTGTAATGCGATCTGGTTCAAATAATTCACTTTCAAATGAATGCGTCAGTGGTGGCAAACGCATCAGGATCAAAGTGAACATCACGAAACTTCTTACAATGGCGCATCACCTTCGGCATAAAAGGAAAAGAAGATGCCCACTTCTCATGAAAATGCACTGCAACAACGTTGCCAGCAAATTGTCACCAGCCCAGTGCTTAGCCC
>NZ_JBAKHK010000037.1:0-878 GCF_036903355.1 Enterobacter sp. UNJFSC 003 | reverse complement strand
TTGATGCCTGGCAGTTCCCTACTCTCACATGGGGAGACCCCACACTACCATCGGCGCTACGGCGTTTCACTTCTGAGTTCGGCATGGGGTCAGGTGGGACCACCGCGCTAAAGCCGCCAGGCAAATTCTGTTAATCTGTATCAGCTGAAAATCTCTCTCTCACGCCAAAACATCTTCGGCGTTGTAAGGTTAAGCCTCACGGTTCATTAGTATCGGTTAGCTCAACGTATCGCTACGCTTACACACCCGACCTATCAACGTCGTAGTCTTCAACGTTCCTTCAGGACCCTTAAAGGGTCAGGGAGAACTCATCTCGGGGCAAGTTTCGTGCTTAGATGCTTTCAGCACTTATCTTTTCCGCATTTAGCTACCGGGCAATGCCATTGGCATGACAACCCGAACACCAGTGATGCGTCCACTCCGGTCCTCTCGTACTAGGAGCAGCCCCCCTCAATTCTCCAGCGCCCACGGCAGATAGGGACCGAACTGTCTCACGACGTTCTAAACCCAGCTCGCGTACCACTTTAAACGGCGAACAGCCGTACCCTTGGGACCTACTTCAGCCCCAGGATGTGATGAGCCGACATCGAGGTGCCAAACACCGCCGTCGATATGAACTCTTGGGCGGTATCAGCCTGTTATCCCCGGAGTACCTTTTATCCGTTGAGCGATGGCCCTTCCATTCAGAACCACCGGATCACTATGACCTGCTTTCGCACCTGCTCGAGCCGTCACTCTCGCAGTCAAGCTAGCTTATGCCATTGCACTAACCTCCTGATGTCCGACCAGGATTAGCTAACCTTCGTGCTCCTCCGTTACTCTTTGGGAGGAGACCGCCCCAGTCAAACTACCCACCAGACACTGTCCGCAACCCGGAT
>NZ_JBAKHK010000375.1:0-231 GCF_036903355.1 Enterobacter sp. UNJFSC 003 | reverse complement strand
GCCGATAATCGCACCAATCAAGGTGTGCGAACTGGAGGCCGGTAAACCGAAGAACCACGTTCCCAGGTTCCAGATAATCGCCGCCAGCAGCATGGAAAAGACCATCGCCAGGCCGTGGGTTGACCCCATATTCAGCAACAAATCGGTTGGCAACATATGGACAATGGCATAGGCAACGCTAAGTCCGCCCAATAACACGCCAAAAAAGTTAAAAAATGCCGCCATCACCAC
>NZ_JBAKHK010000374.1:0-232 GCF_036903355.1 Enterobacter sp. UNJFSC 003 | reverse complement strand
CACCAGGCCTGAGCCTCTTCGCTAAGATGGAAATCTTCAACGGCGTTAACGTCGATATAAATCACATTCAGCCAACGGCGAGAAGACGGGCTGTATGGGCTGGCGCTCTCCGGATTTGCCGGATAGAGCGCATGAATCGGGTTCAGGCCGATGAACGACCCGCCACGTTTTGCCACATCCACCAGCATCGCTTTGAGATCGCCAAAATCCCCAATACCCCAGTTTTTTTCCG
>NZ_JBAKHK010000373.1:0-232 GCF_036903355.1 Enterobacter sp. UNJFSC 003 | reverse complement strand
ATCGCCGGATCGATACTTTGCTGCATCCGCGTTGATCCCTGATGCAGGGTGATCCACCACTCCACGGAGTAATGAATAATCGGCAGATTCACCACGCCAATCAGCACCAGGATACCTGCCGCACGGCCCGCCAGACGGCGGTCGTCGAAGGCGTGCCACAGGGCAATCACACCCACATACAAAAACAGCAGCACCAGTTCAGAAGTCAGACGTGCATCCCATACCCACCAGG
>NZ_JBAKHK010000372.1:0-232 GCF_036903355.1 Enterobacter sp. UNJFSC 003 | reverse complement strand
GCCTGGCTGTGGTGGAAATGGTTGTCGCGGCGGGTGCGCGAACAAAAGCACAGCGATAGTCATTTAAACCAGCGCGGGCAGCAGCTGATTGGCCGACGTTTTGTGCTGGAATCTCCGCTGGTCAACGGGCGCGGTCATATGCGCGTCGGTGACAGTTCATGGCCTGTCAGCGCCAGCGAGGATCTCGGTGCAGGTACGCATGTTGAAGTCATTGCGATAGAAGGGATAACCC
>NZ_JBAKHK010000371.1:0-232 GCF_036903355.1 Enterobacter sp. UNJFSC 003 | reverse complement strand
GCCATGCCCTACACCTACGGCAGTAATGATGGCAACAGCACCACGGATATTGAAAACAGCAAGCTGGTCGTGATGTTTGGTAACAACCCGGCAGAAACCCGCATGAGCGGCGGTGGCATCACTTATCTTCTTGAAAAAGCGCGCGAGAAATCGAACGCCAAAATGATTGTTATCGATCCGCGATATACCGATACGGCTGCTGGTCGTGAAGATGAATGGCTCCCTATTCGCC
>NZ_JBAKHK010000370.1:0-233 GCF_036903355.1 Enterobacter sp. UNJFSC 003 | reverse complement strand
ATATAACACAGCCTGAAGAGGTCGTCAGAAAACAGTTATCTGAAATCCGATCGCAATATTCTGTATTTCAAAAGGTTGCAGCAAGGGAGGCTGAATCAATGGGATATAGTTCATCAGGTTATGACACATATGTTAGTGAGCGAAAATCAGGAAGCGACAGCAATAAGTCCGGTTTCTCGTCTTTATGGGGTGATTAATGGCTAAAGCATGGAAAGATGTTATCGCTTCTCCAC
>NZ_JBAKHK010000369.1:0-233 GCF_036903355.1 Enterobacter sp. UNJFSC 003 | reverse complement strand
ACAAGCCAATCCAGTCAGCGTCCAGTTTTAGCGCCGGCGTCAGTTGCTCCAGCGCCACGCCAATCATTACCAGTACATAACCATCCAGAAACGGACCACCGCTTCCCCACAGCAAAATGCGGCGGTGAATAGAGGAGAATTTGAGATCGTCAAAGTTTCTGGACGGTTGCATGGTTATTCCTGTTTTTTGCAATGAGAGTCAGTGCGGCGTTACGTATCAAACCAACATCAGC
>NZ_JBAKHK010000368.1:0-233 GCF_036903355.1 Enterobacter sp. UNJFSC 003 | reverse complement strand
CCGTAACACCGGCAATTGTCGCCAGGAACGAGCCTTTCGGCGTCAGTGCCAGGTAAGCAAAGATAGACCCCGGACTTGGGCCAGCCACCAGACCACCGTCCAGTAAGTTAAACATCCAGGTACCAGACATACCGCCCGCAATCATGGCAATAATAGTCAGCGGCTTCATCAGCACATATGGGAAATACAGTTCGTGGATCCCACCGAGGAAGTGAATAATCATCGCCCCGGGC
>NZ_JBAKHK010000367.1:0-233 GCF_036903355.1 Enterobacter sp. UNJFSC 003 | reverse complement strand
GCATACAAGATGGCGATACTGTTCGGCTGTGGAACTCACGCGGGCAAATTCTTGCCGGAGCGGTCATTAGCGAGGGAATTAAACCTGGCGTGATTTGCATTCACGAAGGGGCATGGCCGGATCTGGATTTAACCGCTGACGGTATTTGTAAAAACGGCGCAGTGAACGTGCTGACCAAAGATCTCCCCAGCTCGCGGCTGGGGAATGGCTGTGCGGGTAATACGGCGCTGGCA
>NZ_JBAKHK010000366.1:0-233 GCF_036903355.1 Enterobacter sp. UNJFSC 003 | reverse complement strand
GGTTTCCACTTTAGGTGGCAGAGCCGCCTTCGTGCCCTCAACTTTGGCGGGCGCAACAGCTGTTTCAACTGGATCCGGAATCAATCCTTTTGCGCCTGTCCACTTGACGATCAACATGCCGGAATTAGTAGTAAATGAAAGTCCTTTTAATGAAGCAGGGTTGCGAGAGATGGCTGCGATTCTGCAAATGGGCGGATTGACTTGAAATTGTCCGACGCGAATCTCTTCAATAC
>NZ_JBAKHK010000036.1:0-949 GCF_036903355.1 Enterobacter sp. UNJFSC 003 | reverse complement strand
GCAATGAAAGACGGTGAGCTGGTGATATGGGATAGTGTTCACCCTTGTTACACCGTTTTCCATGAGCAAACTGAAACGTTTTCATCGCTCTGGAGTGAATACCACGACGATTTCCGGCAGTTTCTACACATATATTCGCAAGATGTGGCGTGTTACGGTGAAAACCTGGCCTATTTCCCTAAAGGGTTTATTGAGAATATGTTTTTCGTCTCAGCCAATCCCTGGGTGAGTTTCACCAGTTTTGATTTAAACGTGGCCAATATGGACAACTTCTTCGCCCCCGTTTTCACCATGGGCAAATATTATACGCAAGGCGACAAGGTGCTGATGCCGCTGGCGATTCAGGTTCATCATGCCGTTTGTGATGGCTTCCATGTCGGCAGAATGCTTAATGAATTACAACAGTACTGCGATGAGTGGCAGGGCGGGGCGTAATTTTTTTAAGGCAGTTATTGGTGCCCTTAAACGCCTGGTTGCTACGCCTGAATAAGTGATAATAAGCGGATGAATGGCAGAAATTCGAAAGCAAATTCGACCCGGTCGTCGGTTCAGGGCAGGGTCGTTAAATAGCCGCTTATGTCTATTGCTGGTTTACCGGTTTATTGACTACCGGAAGCAGTGTGACCGTGTGCTTCTCAAATGCCTGAGGCCAGTTTGCTCAGGCTCTCCCCGTGGAGGTAATAATTGACGATATGATCATTTATTCTGCCTCCCAGAGCCTGATAAAAACGGTTAGCGCTTCGTTAATACAGATGTAGGTGTTCCACAGGGTAGCCAGCAGCATCCTGCGATGCAGATCCGGAACATAATGGTGCAGGGCGCTTGTTTCGGCGTGGGTATGGTGGCAGGCCCCGTGGCCGGGGGACTGTTGGGCGCTGCCGGCACCTGTCCTACGAGTTGCATGATAAAGAAGACAGTCATAAGTGCGGCGACGATAGTCATGCCCCGC
>NZ_JBAKHK010000365.1:0-234 GCF_036903355.1 Enterobacter sp. UNJFSC 003 | reverse complement strand
CGGCTACACGCTGTTCGTCGGCGCCAACGGTCCGGTGCTGTTCGCCACCGAGATCAACAAGCGCGAGGCCTACAGCTGGAAGAAGGACTTCCTGCCGATCTCGACGATCTCGCTGACGCCGCTCGTGCTCGAGGTCCATCCGTCGGTGCAGGCCACGACCTTCAAGGAATTCATCGATCTCGCCAAGCGCGAACCGGGCAAGCTGACCATGGCCTCGCCCGGCCCGGGCACCAC
>NZ_JBAKHK010000364.1:0-234 GCF_036903355.1 Enterobacter sp. UNJFSC 003 | reverse complement strand
ATATAAATATTATCTGCATAATACGTCAGTGAGTCGGTTGCATAGACAAGGGAATAAAAACCTTAATTATCAACGTCACTATATTAAGATTACCCGCCTGCTGGAGAAATTAAATCGAAATTATGCCGACAAAATTATGATTTATCCGGAATTTCATCAGCAAATAACTTACGAGGCATTGCGTGTTTGCCATGCGGTGCGCAAAGAGCCGGATATTCTTACCCGCCAACGGAT
>NZ_JBAKHK010000363.1:0-234 GCF_036903355.1 Enterobacter sp. UNJFSC 003 | reverse complement strand
CCTGTTCCGTGGCCTTCAGCCACTCCGCCTACAGGCTGGCTGAAATGCAATGGTGCAGCTTTTTCTGCTGAAGAATACCCGGAACTGGCAAAGGCTTATCCGACAAATAAATTGCCTGATTTACGTGGTGAGTTTATTCGTGGCTGGGATGATGGGCGTGGTATTGATGCTGGACGTGCCTTGCTAAGTCTTCAGAATGGAGGAGTGGAATCACACACCCACCAGGGACAGCTC
>NZ_JBAKHK010000362.1:0-234 GCF_036903355.1 Enterobacter sp. UNJFSC 003 | reverse complement strand
CCATATTGCAGCGTGCGTAATCCTGGGGTATTCGGCGATGAAATATTGATGGCGATATATCCCGCATAGGCATAGATTTTTTCCATACAAATCAGATAGTCATCTTTGCCCTGCTCCACTGGCGTATCTTTATTTTTGCCGATGTTAATACCCAGGACGCCGTCATAATGGGCCTTTTTTACGTTCTCTACGAGGTTATCAACGCCAAGATTATTAAAGCCCATACGGTTGATC
>NZ_JBAKHK010000361.1:0-235 GCF_036903355.1 Enterobacter sp. UNJFSC 003 | reverse complement strand
AACTCGCCTTTCTTAACGCGTGCGGAATCAGTGCCGATAAAGACATTGAACTTGCCAGGCTCGGCGTCATATTTCATCTGTTGATTCCAGAACTTCAGCGCCTCAATATCAATCGGGAAGCTGACGGTCTGAGTTTCGCCCGGCTTCAGGGTGATTTTCTCAAAGCCTTTCAGCTGTTTCACAGGGCGACTCATGGAAGCCGTCACATCCTGCAAGTACATCTGCACTACCGTGG
>NZ_JBAKHK010000360.1:0-235 GCF_036903355.1 Enterobacter sp. UNJFSC 003 | reverse complement strand
CTGTGACCGTGGTCATTGCCCGGAAAGGTACAGAAAGCTAAGATAAGGCGTTATGGGCCTTAAATATTTGGACAGGCCCACACAGCAATGGATTAATAACAATGATGAATAAATCCAATTTTGAATTCCTGAAGGGCGTCAACGACTTTACCTATGCCATCGCCTGTGCGGCGGAAAATAACTACCCGGATGATCCCAACACGACGCTGATTAAAATGCGTATGTTTGGCGAAGC
>NZ_JBAKHK010000359.1:0-235 GCF_036903355.1 Enterobacter sp. UNJFSC 003 | reverse complement strand
GGTGATGTAGCGGAAGCGCTGCCAGGCGCTGGCGCCATCGAGCATCGCCGCCTCGTAGAGCGAGGGCGAGATGGTCTGCAGGCCCGCCAGCAGCGAGATCGCGACGAAGGGAATGCCGCGCCAGATGTTGGCGGCGATCAGCGAGAAGCGCGCCGGCCAGGGCGAGCCGAGGAAGTCGACATTGCTGGTGCGCCAGTGCAGCACGTCCACCAGGAGATAGGAGATGATCGAGAAC
>NZ_JBAKHK010000358.1:0-236 GCF_036903355.1 Enterobacter sp. UNJFSC 003 | reverse complement strand
ATGCGTGCCTTATGGATTGCCAAAACGGGTCTGGAAGCGCAACAGACCAATATGGACGTCATTACCAACAACCTGGCGAACGTCAGCACCAACGGATTTAAGCGTCAGCGCGCGGTGTTTGAAGATCTGCTTTATCAAACCATTCGCCAGCCGGGGGCACAGTCTTCCGAACAAACCACCTTACCCTCCGGATTACAAATCGGCACGGGGGTACGCCCGGTCGCCACTGAACGCTT
>NZ_JBAKHK010000357.1:0-236 GCF_036903355.1 Enterobacter sp. UNJFSC 003 | reverse complement strand
CTCCAGGTCGGTCAATCATCCGGTTGATGATGTCCAGATAGCGCCAGCTTCGTTGCTCATTGCTGGCCCGCCGCCGCATTAAACGATATCGCGCCTGTCCGGCCCCCTGCTCAGAGAAATAATGCTCAAGCAGCTGTACCATTGCGGAAAGTCCCTGACGAATCTGCCCATCAGAGAGATTTTGCGGATGTGAGGATAACTCACGGGCGAGGAAATCGAGCTGGCGCGCGGTGACT
>NZ_JBAKHK010000035.1:0-950 GCF_036903355.1 Enterobacter sp. UNJFSC 003 | reverse complement strand
CCTGTTTGGCGACATTCTGTCTGACGAGTGCGCAATGATCACTGGCTCGATGGGGATGTTGCCTTCCGCCAGCCTGAACGAGCAAGGTTTTGGACTGTATGAACCGGCGGGCGGCTCGGCACCAGATATCGCAGGCAAAAACATCGCCAACCCGATTGCACAAATCCTTTCGCTGGCACTGCTGCTGCGTTACAGCCTGGATGCCGATGATGCGGCTTGCGCCATTGAACGCGCCATTAACCGCGCATTAGAAGAAGGCATTCGCACCGGGGATTTAGCCCGTGGCGCTGCCGCCGTTAGTACCGATGAAATGGGCGATATCATTGCCCGCTATGTAGCAGAAGGGGTGTAATCATGGCTAAGACGTTATACGAAAAATTGTTCGACGCTCACGTTGTGTACGAAGCCGAAAACGAAACCCCACTGTTATATATCGACCGCCACCTGGTGCATGAAGTGACCTCACCGCAGGCGTTCGATGGTCTGCGCGCCCACGGTCGCCCGGTACGTCAGCCGGGCAAAACCTTCGCTACCATGGATCACAACGTCTCTACCCAGACCAAAGACATTAATGCCTGCGGTGAAATGGCGCGTATCCAGATGCAGGAACTGATCAAAAACTGCAAAGAATTTGGCGTCGAACTGTATGACCTGAATCACCCGTATCAGGGGATCGTCCACGTAATGGGCCCGGAACAGGGCGTCACCTTGCCGGGGATGACCATTGTCTGCGGCGACTCGCATACCGCCACCCACGGCGCGTTTGGCGCACTGGCCTTTGGTATCGGCACTTCCGAAGTTGAACACGTACTGGCAACGCAAACCCTGAAACAGGGCCGCGCAAAAACCATGAAAATTGAAGTCCAGGGCAAAGCCGCGCCGGGCATTACCGCAAAAGATATCGTGCTGGCAATTATCGGTAAAACCGGTAGCGCAGGCGGCACCGGGCA
>NZ_JBAKHK010000356.1:0-236 GCF_036903355.1 Enterobacter sp. UNJFSC 003 | reverse complement strand
GCCCGTCACCGGATCGAACATCGCGAGCCGTTGCACGCTATCGAGATTGGCGTTCAACTGTGCGAACAAGCCATGCATCGCGGTCGCGAGCTGGGGCACGTTCGTCGCGATTTCGGGGGGGATCTGGTCGCTGAGATCGCCCTGCGCCGCCTGCGCCAGACGCGCGATCGCAGCGTCGATCGCCGACGCCGTCCCGGCAATGCTGCGCTCGGTCGACGCCCAGCACATCACCGCAC
>NZ_JBAKHK010000355.1:0-236 GCF_036903355.1 Enterobacter sp. UNJFSC 003 | reverse complement strand
AATCCTTTCGATTTTGGCCGCATTGCGGCGACTAACGCCATCAGCGATATCTTCGCGATGGGGGGCAAACCGATTATGGCGATTGCGATCCTCGGCTGGCCGATTAACAAACTTTCCCCGGAAATTGCCCGCGAAGTGACCGAAGGTGGACGCTATGCATGTCGTCAGGCGGGTATTGCGCTGGCTGGCGGTCACTCCATCGATGCGCCGGAGCCGATTTTTGGTCTGGCGGTAAC
>NZ_JBAKHK010000354.1:0-236 GCF_036903355.1 Enterobacter sp. UNJFSC 003 | reverse complement strand
ATGATCCAGCCAGCGATTTCGCCAGACTGCAGAGAGTATGCCCAGCGGGATGCCAATCAGGAGTGCCAGCAGCAGGGCACAAAAAGCCAGTTCCAGCGTCGCCGGGAAAAATATACGCAACTCTTCCAGCACCGGACGCCCGGTACGAATGGATGTTCCCAGGTCACCATGAAACAGGTCGCTGACGTAGCGGTAAAACTGTACATACAGTGGCTGGTCCAGTCCCAGTTGCTGGC
>NZ_JBAKHK010000353.1:0-236 GCF_036903355.1 Enterobacter sp. UNJFSC 003 | reverse complement strand
CCCCAGCTCTTCTCAACGTGGATGCCGATAGATTCAGCAATCGCTTTTGCAGAGTCGAAGTTGTCCAGATCCGCCATGTCGGTTTCCGGGCGATATTTCTTGATCGCTTCACGCATGGTCAGTTTTTCGAACGGTTTACCGAAGTCCAGCGTCACGTCGCCGTAGGTCACTTCCGTCTTACCGAGAATATCCTGTGCCAGAGTACGGAACAGCGATTCGGTCAGCTCGATCAGATC
>NZ_JBAKHK010000352.1:0-236 GCF_036903355.1 Enterobacter sp. UNJFSC 003 | reverse complement strand
AACAGGGCGGTTGGGCACTGTTTAAGATCAACCGTAACGTCCGTCGTGCTGTGTTTCTCGGTATGTTGTTGCAGGCGATGCAGCAGTTTACCGGTATGAACATCATCATGTACTACGCGCCGCGTATCTTCAAAATGGCGGGCTTTACGACCACAGAACAACAGATGATTGCGACTCTGGTCGTGGGACTGACCTTTATGTTCGCGACCTTCATTGCGGTCTTTACGGTAGATAAA
>NZ_JBAKHK010000351.1:0-236 GCF_036903355.1 Enterobacter sp. UNJFSC 003 | reverse complement strand
CAATAAAGAACCCGGCAATAGTCGCACTCATCAGGTTGGAAAGCGTTGCTGCTGCCAGCGCCCGTAAACCAAGCTGGGCGATTTCTGGAGCACGTTTTGGCGAAATAGCCGAAAATGCGCCAACGACAACACCGATAGAACCAAAGTTAGCAAAACCACAAAGCGCAAAGGAGATAATCGCAATGGTTTTCACTTCCAGCGTGCCGCCCGTTTGCAGGTATGGGGAGAAACTCAGG
>NZ_JBAKHK010000350.1:0-236 GCF_036903355.1 Enterobacter sp. UNJFSC 003 | reverse complement strand
ATACAGGACATCTTACCGACATACTCCGCGCACTCCGCTTTAACCACAGGACAACTGGCTTTCTCACTGATCATGATCGTAGGGCTTTACACCCTGTTCTTAATCGCCGAAGTCTACCTGATGCAGAAATATGCCCGTCTGGGGCCGAGCGCGATGCAGAGTGAACAACCGACGCAGCAACAGGGGTAAAGGAGAAAATCATGTTTGATTATGAAACATTGCGCTTCATCTGGTGG
>NZ_JBAKHK010000349.1:0-237 GCF_036903355.1 Enterobacter sp. UNJFSC 003 | reverse complement strand
GGTTAATGCCAACAAAACGGTGCGGCTGGGCGGCGGCGCGCATAGCGTTAATTGCTGTTGCCAGACTGCCGTCGGTGCCGTTTTTAAAACCAACCGGCATGGAAAGCCCGGAGGCCATTTCACGGTGAGTTTGCGATTCCTTTGTACGAGCACCAATTGCTGACCAGCTAAACAGATCGCCCAGGTATTGCGGGCTATTCGGATCTAACGCTTCCGTCGCCAGTGGCAGTCCCATAT
>NZ_JBAKHK010000348.1:0-237 GCF_036903355.1 Enterobacter sp. UNJFSC 003 | reverse complement strand
GAACTCTTCACATTGGCGCGCAGTGCCTGCCATGCCAAACAGAATCCGTTCCTCACCGTTTAATAACAGCTGGATATCAATGTATTGCTCGTGCAATTCCGCTTTTTTCTCGACGGGCGATTGAGTGTTAAACGTCATGACATTCATAAAAATATTGTCGCCCTGTAATTCGTAACGACCCGGCGCTTTTTCTTGCGGTCTGGCAGCTAAGGCCAGCGTTAACGCGTCCTGTAACGC
>NZ_JBAKHK010000347.1:0-237 GCF_036903355.1 Enterobacter sp. UNJFSC 003 | reverse complement strand
AATAGATAGCCCGATAACACATACTCACCAGCACTGCACCGCCGATAATATTACCCAGCATCACCGGGAGCAGATTGGCGGTAATAAAATGGCTTACCGTCAGTGCCGGAAAATTGTCTGCGCTACTGTGCGCCAGTTGCCAGAAGGGGGGAGGGGCGAAATGGCGAATGGCAATGGCGAACGGAATCACAAACAAATTGGCGATACAGTGCTCAAAGCCACTGGCGACAAACAGGG
>NZ_JBAKHK010000034.1:0-1028 GCF_036903355.1 Enterobacter sp. UNJFSC 003 | reverse complement strand
TCCGGGATTGTCAGCGGCTCGCTGGATCTGGTTGACGATGTGGGCACCGTTACCGGCTCCATCGCTGACGGCAGCGTGACAGACGACACGCGTCCGACCTATACCGGCAAAGCCACGGCGGATATTGACCACGTCAATATCTACGACAACGGCACCCTGATCGGCAGCGCGCCGGTGGATGAAAACGGCAACTGGAGCTTCACGCCGGAAACCGGCCTGGCGGCGGGCGACCACGCCTTTACCGCCGCGGCGGTGGACAAGGCCGGACTGGAAGGCCCGCAGGTTAGCGGCACCGACGATGCGGCCTGGAACTTTACCCTTGATACCAACGTGCCGGACAACATTACCTCCGGGATCGTGGATGGCTCGCTGGGTCTGACCGACGATGTTGGCCCGGTAACCGGCCCTATTGCTGACGGCGGTACTACCGATGATACCCGTCCGACCTATACCGGCACAGCCACTGCGGATATCGACCACGTCAATATCTACGACAACGGCACCCTGATTGGCAGCGCCCCGGTGGACGAAAACGGCAACTGGAGCTACACGCCGGAAACCGATCTGGCGGAAGGGGATCACTCCCTGACGGTGGCCGCCGTGAACAAGGCGGGCCAGGAAGGGCCGCAGACCAGCGGCACCGACGACGGAAGCTGGGACTTCACCGTGGATACCACCGCGCCGGACAATACCACTTCCGGGATTGTCAGCGGCTCGCTGGATCTGGTTGACGATGTGGGCACCGTTACCGGCTCCATCGCTGACGGCAGCGTGACAGACGACACGCGTCCGACCTATACCGGCAAAGCCACGGCGGATATTGACCACGTCAATATCTACGACAACGGCACCCTGATCGGCAGCGCGCCGGTGGATGAAAACGGCAACTGGAGCTTCACGCCGGAAACCGGCCTGGCGGCGGGCGACCACGCCTTTACCGCAGCGGCGGTGGACAAGGCCGGACTGGAAGGCCCGCAGATCAGCGGCACCGATGATGCGGCCTGGAACTTTACCCTCGATACCACCGC
>NZ_JBAKHK010000346.1:0-237 GCF_036903355.1 Enterobacter sp. UNJFSC 003 | reverse complement strand
GTGTTGCGCTGCTTATGCTCTATAAAGTAGGCATAAACACCCAGCAGCATTTTGGAATAACCGACACGGGCAGACTTCACCACATTCACCTCACGGATGTAGTCGCTGCCCATCGCATTCATGATGGCCCGCTGAAAGGGCAGTGTTTCCCAGCGCCCTTCCTGGTATGCGGATTCTTTCGGGAGATAGTAATTAGCATCCGCCCATTCAACGGCGGTCTGTGGCTCCGGCCTGAAC
>NZ_JBAKHK010000345.1:0-237 GCF_036903355.1 Enterobacter sp. UNJFSC 003 | reverse complement strand
CATTCCTCGCCTGTTTGCAACCGCGTAAGGTCATTCATCTGCATATGTGCTGCAACAATCTGGCGAGCAGACAAGCACACTCCCATGAGACGCAGCGCGCGTTATTCTACGTGAAAACGGATTAAACGGCAGGTTAAACCGAGTATCTTTGTGAATATTTTTTCACGTTAGTATCAAGTGGCTGTGAGGACGCGAAAAAATCCCCTTGCCCGCCTGTAACACCGCGCTGAATCAGGG
>NZ_JBAKHK010000344.1:0-237 GCF_036903355.1 Enterobacter sp. UNJFSC 003 | reverse complement strand
ATCTTCCCCCGAAACTACATCACAATATTTTATTCTTTCAGTGCAATACGGCGTTAATGGCTAACACGCCCAGCAAACCCATAATAGAAATAAGGGTTTCCATCACCGTCCAGGTACGCAACGTTTCACCAACCGTCAGATTAAAATACCCTTTAAATAGCCAGAAGCCAGGGTCGTTTACGTGTGACGCGATCACGCTGCCCGCACCGGTTGCCAGTACCATTAAAGCGGGATCGG
>NZ_JBAKHK010000343.1:0-238 GCF_036903355.1 Enterobacter sp. UNJFSC 003 | reverse complement strand
AGATCACAATCGCCGTCAGGATCATAATCCCGCCCATGGTCGGCGTACCGCGCTTGCTGAAGTGTGATTCAGGACCGTCGTTACGCACCACCTGACCAAAGGAAAGTTTTTGCAAATGAGCAATCATACGCGGGCCCATCCACAATGAGATGAACAGCGCGGTCAGCAGGCTGACGATGGCGCGAAACGTCAGATAGGAAAAGACGTTAAAGCCGGAATAATATTTGACCAAATGTTC
>NZ_JBAKHK010000342.1:0-238 GCF_036903355.1 Enterobacter sp. UNJFSC 003 | reverse complement strand
CATTGTTATGGAGGACACGCAGGCCATTGATACTATCCTTGATGAGCATGCCACTATGCAATCGCTGGGAAAGGATACTGGGACGAGAGTGCAGGCAAATGCGGTGTATGATCTCGGTCGATCAGATCAGAATGGAAGTATCACGTATTCCTCAAAAGCCATCTCTGAAAATATGGTTATCAACAATGGCCGCGCTAACGTCTGGGCTGGCACAATGGTTAACGTTTCAGTCAGAGGG
>NZ_JBAKHK010000341.1:0-238 GCF_036903355.1 Enterobacter sp. UNJFSC 003 | reverse complement strand
GGGCACGACCTTCCCCGATGCGAGCGAGGGCTGGTTCGTGCCGCGCTATCTGGTCTCCGGCCCGGATGCGAAGGCCCCCGAGCTGAAATCGGTCCAGGATCTCAAGCGCTACAAGGATCTCTTCGCCGACCCCGACGAGCCCGGCAAGGGCCGCTTCTACAACTGCGTCGCCGGCTGGGTCTGCGAGGGCATCAACACCAAGAAGCTCGCGGCCTACGGGCTGGCGCAGGATTTCACC
>NZ_JBAKHK010000340.1:0-238 GCF_036903355.1 Enterobacter sp. UNJFSC 003 | reverse complement strand
ACATTACGTTTATTTTCCCTTGACCGGAAGAATCAGAGGCTGTGGTTTCAGTCATACAGTCCATCTCCTTTAATCGGAGTTGGCTCTTTCCCTGGCCGTATACGGCGAACAGATTCTCGTATTACCAGTTTCCCATACAAAAGTAATGCACCAACAGTTGCATCAGGACGTACAAGTCTTTGTTGTAACATATGTACCGCTTCAGTACCCAGTTCATCGCGAGGTACATGTACTGCCG
>NZ_JBAKHK010000339.1:0-238 GCF_036903355.1 Enterobacter sp. UNJFSC 003 | reverse complement strand
AGGTAAAACCGTTAAGCTGCCGCTGCGAGGCCCGATTGAAAATACCGCGCGAGATATTTTGGGCGGCCTGCGTTCAACTTGTACATACGTTGGGGCTTCACGCCTGAAAGAGCTGACCAAGCGCACCACGTTTATTCGTGTGCAGGAACAAGAAAACCGCATCTTCAACAACCTGTAATCTCCCAACGCTGGCGTGGAGCAACACGCCAGCGTTATCCCATCCCACTCATCGCATCGC
>NZ_JBAKHK010000338.1:0-238 GCF_036903355.1 Enterobacter sp. UNJFSC 003 | reverse complement strand
AGCCGTTGTTATATATCACATTTTTCCTATTATGGGGGTGCTGGTATTTCAATAGGAAATAACACCCCCTAAAGTACCCCCAAAAGAAACTTGATACGGGGTGAAGTAGGTTGACCTCTGGATACAAATAAATACTGATATACAAGGGATTAGAAGAGATTTATTGACATTGGGAGAGTTCAGAAGAGGTAAACTGGCGGAAGATCACAGGAGTCGAACCTGCCCGGGAACGCTGGCG
>NZ_JBAKHK010000337.1:0-238 GCF_036903355.1 Enterobacter sp. UNJFSC 003 | reverse complement strand
CAAATAAATAACGTGACAATTCATCAACAGATAAAATGCTTGTCTGAAAACCATATCTTAAAATAATGTTTATAAATACAATACAGGAAAGTACGGCGAGATTAATCGCCAGTATTGCTTCGAGTATTTTTTTCATAGCTATTCCTTGAGGCTATGTCTGTCATAATTCAAGTCGCATGTGCAGCAACCTGAATTATTAATATAGTTAGAGCAATAACATTACCCAGGCGTTCTGGCG
>NZ_JBAKHK010000033.1:0-1056 GCF_036903355.1 Enterobacter sp. UNJFSC 003 | reverse complement strand
ATGTTTATTGCGTGGTTTATAAGTATTGTTATTGCACACTCAAGGCCCTTTAGCTCAGTGGTTAGAGCAGGCGACTCATAATCGCTTGGTCGCTGGTTCAAGTCCAGCAAGGGCCACCAAATCATTATTTACGTATCAGGAAGAGTTAAGGGTACAAGGGGTACTCGATGGCGGTCTATATTTCATGACTAACGCCATTTCAAGGCCATGGCTGGAGGATATAAAGAAGGCGTAACTGATTGAATTGTAATGGCGCGCCCTGCAGGATTCGAACCTGCGGCCCACGACTTAGAAGGTCGTTGCTCTATCCAACTGAGCTAAGGGCGCGTTGATACCGCAATGCGGTGTAATCGCGTGAATTATACGGTCAACCCTTGCTGAGTCAATGGCTTTTGATCTGGTTGCTGAACAAGTGAACGACCGCGTCTGATTACTAGTTTGCCCGGGCCCTTGTCGTCGTCAATTGTACAGCATCCAGGGTGACGGTGCCGAGGATGACGATGAGCGCATTGTTAGATTTCATACACGGTGCCTGACTGCGTTAGCAATTTAACTGTGATAAACTACCGCATTAAAGCTTATCGATGATAAGCTGTCAAACATGAGAATTACAACTTATATCGTATGGGGCTGACTTCAGGTGCTACATTTGAAGAGATAAATTGCACTGAAATCTAGAAATATTTTATCTGATTAATAAGATGATCTTCTTGAGATCGTTTTGGTCTGCGCGTAATCTCTTGCTCTGAAAACGAAAAAACCGCCTTGCAGGGCGGTTTTTCGAAGGTTCTCTGAGCTACCAACTCTTTGAACCGAGGTAACTGGCTTGGAGGAGCGCAGTCACCAAAACTTGTCCTTTCAGTTTAGCCTTAACCGGCGCATGACTTCAAGACTAACTCCTCTAAATCAATTACCAGTGGCTGCTGCCAGTGGTGCTTTTGCATGTCTTTCCGGGTTGGACTCAAGACGATAGTTACCGGATAAGGCGCAGCGGTCGGACTGAACGGGGGGTTCGTGCATACAGTCCAGCTTGGAGCGAACTGCCTACCCGGAACT
>NZ_JBAKHK010000336.1:0-238 GCF_036903355.1 Enterobacter sp. UNJFSC 003 | reverse complement strand
AAGCTCACCTGCGTCCGCTCTCCCCTTCTCTTTTCTGCCTTTTTTAGCCAGGATTAACGCTCAGTTAACTTACCAGAGTATTGCGGAGCCGTTGTGACCAGGACCAACCTCATCACCGGTTTTCTCGGCAGCGGGAAAACCACGTCGATTCTTCATCTGTTAGCCCATAAAGATCCCAACGAAAAATGGGCGGTACTGGTTAATGAATTTGGGGAAGTCGGAATTGATGGTGCTTTGC
>NZ_JBAKHK010000335.1:0-238 GCF_036903355.1 Enterobacter sp. UNJFSC 003 | reverse complement strand
CGGCGCAACCGTGCAGGTTATTCCGCACATCACTAACGCAATCAAAGAGCGCGTGCTGGAAGGTGGCGAAGGTCATGACGTAGTACTGGTAGAAATCGGCGGTACAGTAGGTGATATCGAATCCTTGCCGTTCCTCGAAGCGATTCGCCAGATGGCTGTTGAAATTGGCCGTGAGCACACTCTGTTTATGCACCTGACGCTGGTGCCGTACATGGCAGCGTCTGGTGAAGTCAAAACC
>NZ_JBAKHK010000334.1:0-239 GCF_036903355.1 Enterobacter sp. UNJFSC 003 | reverse complement strand
ATCCTGAAGCTCGGGATGGAGTATGTGCATCTTTGCTTGCCGATGGAGTTCGAGGCCGAGCGACGGTGCCGGACCCGCATCGGCTTCTCGGACCCCCGCAGCCAGGACGGAGAGCTTCTGGACCCCGTGCGCTTTCCGCGCGAGACGGTCGAGAAGCTGAAACGCGACATGGGCTCCTACGCCTATGCGGGGCAGTATCAACAGCGGCCGGCTCCGAGAGAGGGCGGCCTGTTCAAGCC
>NZ_JBAKHK010000333.1:0-239 GCF_036903355.1 Enterobacter sp. UNJFSC 003 | reverse complement strand
GATCACGGGCGCGAGGTCCATTATGTCGGCCCCTCGCATCTCGAGCATCGCTTCCGACCGCTCGGTATGAAGCGCGCGCTGACCAATCTGGTCGAGAACGGCCTGCACCACGGATCGGTGGTGACGATCGCGCTCTCCGCCACTGCGCGTGACGTAATTTTGCGGGTCGAGGATGACGGGCCGGGTATTCCGGAAGACGCCTTGCAGAGCGTGCTGGAGCCGTTCGTCCGGCTCGATAC
>NZ_JBAKHK010000332.1:0-239 GCF_036903355.1 Enterobacter sp. UNJFSC 003 | reverse complement strand
CCTCGAGATCATCAAGTTGCTTAATCACCTCATTCGATAAATCGAGTAAAATTCTGCCCATATCTATACCTGCCAGAGAGTTCATAAATATCTCGCCAATATCATTTTTGAATCTATGGAGAGAAAAGTACCCTTGCCGAATCTTTAAAGAAAGCTCATTTACGCATCATTTTTTATTTTTGCGAGGCGTTTTCCAGATATGATGTAACAGTTGCAGTTATTATAAGTTCAAGTAAAAC
>NZ_JBAKHK010000331.1:0-240 GCF_036903355.1 Enterobacter sp. UNJFSC 003 | reverse complement strand
GGTGAGGTGAATGGCGATCGCGGCAACTTTATGTACAGCCAGTGGAATGGCGGTGAAGGCCAGTACGGTCAATGCGCCATGAAGGTCGATTTCAAAGAAAAAGCTGCCGAACCACCAGCGCGTGCACGCGGTGCCATTGCGCGCACCTACTTCTATATGCGCGACCAATACAACCTGACACTCTCTCGCCAGCAAACGCAGCTGTTCAACGCATGGAACAAGATGTATCCGGTTACCGAC
>NZ_JBAKHK010000330.1:0-240 GCF_036903355.1 Enterobacter sp. UNJFSC 003 | reverse complement strand
GCCATGGACTGACAGCGATAAAATAAATTGGTATCTGAATCATCAGAATGAAATTAAAAATCAACATCCCCTACCAGAAGGTAGTTGGCATACCTGGTATGTCATTGATATCGGTAATGGCTTCACTGACTATAAAAAATATATCGAAGGGCCGTATGAAGATCTCTACTGTTTCCCGACAATTAAGAGCAATGATAATTGCATCGTGAAAAATTACTTAATGGTTATTAATGAATACCC
>NZ_JBAKHK010000329.1:0-240 GCF_036903355.1 Enterobacter sp. UNJFSC 003 | reverse complement strand
CTGTGGTGCGGCCCGATTCGAGCGCGGCACGCAGCTCGGCAATGGAAACCTCGGTCACTTCGATCATTTTGATCTCCTGTAAAAGGGTGACGGTTTGTCATGATGATCGCCGCATCGGCGCCTGCGACCATCACATTATCAAGAGATAAAACCCCACTGCGTGGGGTTTTGAATACCAACCTCGGCTGGCGTAAACCGGTTTACGACCCGTCGCGAGAGGCCGTCAACAAGGTAAAGAGC
>NZ_JBAKHK010000328.1:0-240 GCF_036903355.1 Enterobacter sp. UNJFSC 003 | reverse complement strand
GAATATGACAGCGGCGACATCGTGATCGACCCGAAAGAATTGCTTGAGGCGAACTGGTATCGCTATGACGATTTGCCGTTACTCCCGCCGCCCGGCACCGTAGCGCGCCGTCTGATAGAAGATACTGTGGCGATGTGTCGGGCAGAGTATGAGTGATGATACACTGACCGCCTGACGCACTAAGGAACAGCCAAAATGACCGAACTTAAAAACGATCGTTATCTGCGGGCGCTGCTGCGC
>NZ_JBAKHK010000327.1:0-240 GCF_036903355.1 Enterobacter sp. UNJFSC 003 | reverse complement strand
GGCACAGGTATCAGCAACTACATCAACACCATCCCCGTTGAAGAACAACCGGAGTATCCGGGTAATCTGGAACGGGAACGCCGTATTCGTTCAGCTATCCGCTGGAACGCCATCATGACGGTGCTGCGTGCGTCGAAAAAAGACCTCGAACTGGGCGGCCATATGGCGTCCTTCCAGTCTTCCGCAACCATTTATGATGTGTGCTTTAACCACTTCTTCCGTGCACGCAACGAGCAGGAT
>NZ_JBAKHK010000032.1:0-1058 GCF_036903355.1 Enterobacter sp. UNJFSC 003 | reverse complement strand
CTGACCGCTGCAATCACTACCGTACTGGCTAAAACCTACGGTGGTTCTGCTCGTGCATTCGACCAGATCGATAACGCGCCAGAAGAAAAAGCTCGTGGTATCACCATCAACACTTCCCACGTTGAATATGACACCCCGACTCGCCACTACGCACACGTAGACTGCCCAGGCCACGCCGACTATGTTAAAAACATGATCACCGGTGCTGCGCAGATGGACGGCGCGATCCTGGTTGTTGCTGCGACTGACGGCCCTATGCCTCAGACCCGTGAGCACATCCTGCTGGGTCGTCAGGTAGGCGTTCCTTACATCATCGTGTTCCTGAACAAATGCGACATGGTTGATGACGAAGAGCTGCTGGAACTGGTAGAGATGGAAGTTCGTGAACTGCTGTCTCAGTACGATTTCCCAGGCGATGACACTCCAATCATCCGTGGTTCTGCTCTGAAAGCGCTGGAAGGCGAAGCAGAGTGGGAAGCGAAGATTGTTGAGCTGGCTGGCTTCCTGGATTCTTACATCCCAGAACCAGAGCGTGCGATTGACAAGCCATTCCTGCTGCCAATCGAAGACGTATTCTCCATCTCCGGTCGTGGTACCGTTGTTACCGGTCGTGTAGAACGCGGTATCGTTAAAGTTGGCGAAGAAGTTGAAATCGTTGGTATCAAAGAGACTGTTAAGTCTACCTGTACTGGCGTTGAAATGTTCCGCAAACTGCTGGACGAAGGCCGTGCTGGTGAGAACGTTGGTGTTCTGCTGCGTGGTATCAAACGTGAAGAAATCGAACGTGGTCAGGTTCTGGCTAAGCCAGGCTCAATCAAGCCGCACACCAAGTTCGAATCTGAAGTTTATATCCTGTCCAAAGACGAAGGCGGCCGTCATACTCCGTTCTTCAAAGGCTACCGTCCACAGTTCTACTTCCGTACAACTGACGTGACCGGTACCATCGAACTGCCAGAAGGCGTTGAGATGGTAATGCCAGGCGACAACATCAAGATGGTTGTGACTCTGATCCACCCAATCGCGATGGACGACGGTCTGCGTTTCGCAATCCGTGAAGG
>NZ_JBAKHK010000326.1:0-241 GCF_036903355.1 Enterobacter sp. UNJFSC 003 | reverse complement strand
GAGGCTTGGGATCATTTGCCTGCCAATCTCCAGCCCATGAAAACCCGCAATGGAAATTTGTTCTGGCACGGCGAGGTTTCGCTCGCGGCACAGCAGAAGCGCACCCATCGCAATATCGTCATTGGTGCAAAATACACCGTCTAAATCCGGGTTTGCGCTAAGGGCATCACGCATTAACTGCATTCCTAAATGAATGGATGAGATGGCGCGTGGATTCATGCGTAATGGGGAAAGATTATGC
>NZ_JBAKHK010000325.1:0-241 GCF_036903355.1 Enterobacter sp. UNJFSC 003 | reverse complement strand
TCCCTTACTATACCAATCAATATTCAAGAATGAAGTGTAAATAATAAATTACATTTAGCCACGACTACGTTGCACTTCCAGCCACCACTTCTCCAGCTCCGCGGCAAAGGCCTGGCGGTCACGTTGTGAAAGGCTATCTGGTCCGCCGGTCTGGATCCCACTGGCACGTAAGGTATCCATAAAATCGCGCATCGTCAGGCGCTCACGAATGGTCGCTGGCGTGTAACGCTCGCCGCGCGGA
>NZ_JBAKHK010000324.1:0-241 GCF_036903355.1 Enterobacter sp. UNJFSC 003 | reverse complement strand
AGTAGGCGATAAAGGCTGTTTCCTCAACGCGCCAGATATGTATATGGAGAAGCTGATCGTCGGACCGGGAGCCAAAGGCACCATTGATCTGAACCTGCCGCTGGCGGATAACCTGCGCAATGTTGCGGCGGCGCTCGGCAAACCGTTGAGCGAACTGACGGTAACGATTCTGGCTAAACCACGCCACGATGCCGTTATCGCTGAAATGCAGCAACTCGGCGTACGCGTATTTGCTATTCCG
>NZ_JBAKHK010000323.1:0-241 GCF_036903355.1 Enterobacter sp. UNJFSC 003 | reverse complement strand
ATTGCCTCGCGTACAAAAAGTTCTGGTCGGTGTCAGTTCGCTGGTGGCGGCTTGTTATTTCCCTTTTGCTCAGGCCTACGGCGCGCCTAATTTCAATACATTGCTGGCATTGCACTCCACCAATATGGAAGAGTCGACCGAAATCCTGACGATTTTTCCGTGGTACAGCTACCTGGTCGGCTTATTTATTTTTGCGCTCGGCGTAATAGCAATCAGGCGAAAAAAAGAGAATGAAAAAGCG
>NZ_JBAKHK010000322.1:0-242 GCF_036903355.1 Enterobacter sp. UNJFSC 003 | reverse complement strand
GGCAAAGCCTGCGTGAAGAGTTTTATCCGCAGGAGATTGAACAAGAGCGACGACAAAAAAAACAACAGTTAGCGGAGGAACGCAACGCCCTCAGGGAAACATTATCCGCTCCGGTAAGTCGTGAACAGGCCAGTGGTGATTTGCTCGCTGAGATTGCCGATATCCATGATATGGCGATCAGTCGGGATGGTAATACGTTGTATGCCGCAATTGAAAACACCAACAGCATTGTTGTTTTCGAC
>NZ_JBAKHK010000321.1:0-242 GCF_036903355.1 Enterobacter sp. UNJFSC 003 | reverse complement strand
ATATCTCCGTGATGGGCAAACTGGCGGCGAAGAAAACCGCCGGTGTATTAGGGGATGACTTATCGCTCAATGCGCAACAAGTTTCAGGCGTGCGCGCCAACCGGGAACTTCCCGTGGTCTGGGGCGTGGCGAAAGGATCGCTGATCAATAAAGTGATTCTGGTGCCGCTGGCGCTGATCATCAGTGCGTTTATCCCGTGGGCGATTACGCCACTGTTGATGATTGGCGGCGCGTTTCTCTGC
>NZ_JBAKHK010000320.1:0-242 GCF_036903355.1 Enterobacter sp. UNJFSC 003 | reverse complement strand
ACGCTGAAGACAGCTGGCTGGACGGAGCAGCCGTCCGTCATAAACCAGCCGAACATGGCGGTGCTGCAATTCTCCAGGAACGGCAAATCGGTGTCGATGACCGTGATGCAGATGGGCCCCAAAGTGAACGTCAGCGCCAGCGGTGCGGCGCTCAGGATGGCCACGGCCGCGCCGGCAGCCAAGGCCGAGGAGCAGGCCAGGTTGGCCGAGCCGCTGAAACCCGACCCCGAAGCGCAATTGCC
>NZ_JBAKHK010000319.1:0-242 GCF_036903355.1 Enterobacter sp. UNJFSC 003 | reverse complement strand
ACGCCCGCTCGCGCTCGCTATTTGAAACGCTTAAACGCGATATCGCCAGCGTTTCGCCAGAAACAGAAGTGGTGAGCGTTGAGATTGAACTGCATAACCCGTGGGATTTCGAAGAGGTCTACGCCTGCCTGCATGATTTCGCCCGTGGTTACGAGTTTCAGCCAGAAAAAGAAGACTATTTAATTCACATCACCACCGGTACCCACGTCGCGCAGATTTGCTGGTTTCTGCTGGCAGAAGCG
>NZ_JBAKHK010000318.1:0-242 GCF_036903355.1 Enterobacter sp. UNJFSC 003 | reverse complement strand
CCTTAAGCGTTTCCGGGCATGTGGGGTAGTCAGCCAGTGGTTGCCAGGGTAAGGTCGCGTAATATGCATCGTCACTGGCAAATAATTGATAAAACATATCATTGCCGGAATCGTCGTATTCTTTACGCGCTAAGAATTCGCGTAATAAAGGCAGATGATCATCTTCGGGAGACTGCCAATATTGCCGACCAAAGGTATAACCGGCAAAGTATTGCCGCCAGTTACTATAATAACGTAGAGCC
>NZ_JBAKHK010000317.1:0-242 GCF_036903355.1 Enterobacter sp. UNJFSC 003 | reverse complement strand
GCGTGATGCAGGCATTGAAGCGAGTCAGATTGGCTACGTTAACGCGCACGGTACTTCTACGCCGGCTGGCGATAAAGCTGAAGCGCAGGCGGTGAAAACCATCTTCGGTGAAGCTGCAAGCCGTGTGTTGGTAAGCTCCACGAAATCTATGACCGGTCACCTGTTAGGTGCGGCGGGTGCAGTAGAATCTATCTACTCCATCCTGGCGCTGCGCGATCAGGCTGTTCCGCCAACCATCAACC
>NZ_JBAKHK010000031.1:0-1083 GCF_036903355.1 Enterobacter sp. UNJFSC 003 | reverse complement strand
TCAGACGGCACCTGGACGCTGAGCGTTCCGCCGGCTGACCTTGCGGGTCTGACCGACGGCAGCGTGACCGTTACGGCCTCCGTGAGCGACAAGGCCGGTAACCCGGCGTCCGTTGACCACAACCTGACGGTGGACGTGACCGTGCCTGCGGTCACCATCAACGTCATTGCGGGCGATGACGTGATTAACGTGGCTGAGCACGCTCAGGCGCAGATCGTCAGCGGCACTGCCACCGGCGCGGCGGCGGGCGACAAGGTCACCGTCACGATTGGCGGCCAGACTTACACCACCGTGCTGGACGCGGCGGGTAACTGGAGCGTGGGCGTTCCGGCGAGCGTTATCTCCGGCCTCAGCGACGGTACCGTGACCGTCACTGCGTCAGTCACCGACGCGGCGGGCAATACCGGCACCGGCACGCATAACGTGACCGTCGACACCGGCCTGCCGTCGGTGAACTTTAACGCCCTCAGCGACGACAACGTGCTGAACGCGGTGGAGAAAGGTCAGGATCTGAACGTCAGCGGGACCAGCGCCAACCTGGCGGAAGGCACCCTGGTGACCGTGACCCTGAACGGTAAAAACTACACCGCCACCACGGCGGCGGACGGCAGCTGGAGCCTGACGGTACCGGCAGCGGATCTGGCGGGGCTGGGCGAAGCGAATTACACCCTGAGCGCCGCCGCGACCAACGCGGTAGGCAACAGCATCAGCAATACGGCGAACCTGCTGGTCGACACCGCGCTGCCGACCGTCACCATCAACACCGTGGCGGGCGACAACGTGATTAACGCGGCGGAAGTGGCTGCGGGGCAGACCATCAGCGGTACCGTGGCCCATGCGGAAGCGGGCAACACCGTGACGGTCTCTGTCGGCGGCAACACCTATACCGCGACGGTGCAGAGCGATCTGACCTGGTCGGTGAGCGTGCCGTCAGACGTACTGACCGCACTCGGCAACGGCAGCCTGAGCGTGACCGCAACCGTCACCAACGGCCACGGCAACACCGGCGCGGGCGAGCGCGATATCACCATCGACGCCAACCTGCCGGGGCTGCGCGTGGACACCGTGGCGGGTGATGACGTG
>NZ_JBAKHK010000316.1:0-242 GCF_036903355.1 Enterobacter sp. UNJFSC 003 | reverse complement strand
CTCTACGAGCATGAACAAACGCAACCGTGAAAATCAAAATAGCATAAATTGTGATCTATTCGTCGGAAATATGTGCAATGTCCACCTAAGGTTATGAACAAATTAAAAGCAGAAATACATTTGTTCAAAACTCACCTGCAAAACTGAACGGGGGAAATATGCAAACGAGTGATACCCGCGCGTTACCGCTACTTTGCGCCCGCTCGGTTTATAAACAGTATTCAGGGGTCAATGTCCTGAAA
>NZ_JBAKHK010000315.1:0-243 GCF_036903355.1 Enterobacter sp. UNJFSC 003 | reverse complement strand
CATCAGTCCCGCTTATGCTCGCCAGGGATATGCAATTGAAGCAATTACCGCCACGATTGACTGAATAAAAGAGAACGGTTTTTCACTCATCAAAGCCGGTGTGAATCCGGAAAATACCCTTTCAAAAAAATTACTTATCAGGATTGGCTTCAATTTTTCAAGCATCGAAGATGGGTGAGCATATTTATGTTCTGGATTTAACAAAAGGAGAATAATCTCCCGAAGGGAAAAGCCGATGAGGCC
>NZ_JBAKHK010000314.1:0-243 GCF_036903355.1 Enterobacter sp. UNJFSC 003 | reverse complement strand
GATTAATGGCGTATGGCAAAAATATGCTGGTGGTCGCTGGATTGAAGCTGATGCCGGGAAGGAACTTAAAATTGATGCTGCCAGTTATGGCGCGGATAGCTGGGAGGCTCTTCAGCGTAACCTGACTACAACAGAAGGCCGTCTCGGTATGACATTTACCCAGATGGCAAATGTCCGCGATAAGTACACCACATCAATCAGCGACGATATGGTGCAGCTGGTGGACTGGATTAACAGCCAGCC
>NZ_JBAKHK010000313.1:0-243 GCF_036903355.1 Enterobacter sp. UNJFSC 003 | reverse complement strand
AAAATGGCGAGTCTGCTTGGCATTAACACCGACCGGGTGATTGCGCTGACCTTTGTGATTGGCGCGGCGATGGCGGCGGTGGCGGGTGTGCTGCTCGGTCAGTTCTACGGCGTCATTAACCCCTACATCGGCTTTATGGCCGGGATGAAAGCCTTTACCGCGGCGGTGCTCGGTGGGATTGGCAGCATTCCGGGAGCGATGATTGGCGGCCTGATTCTGGGGATTGCGGAGGCGCTCTCTTCT
>NZ_JBAKHK010000312.1:0-243 GCF_036903355.1 Enterobacter sp. UNJFSC 003 | reverse complement strand
ACGAGGCGACGGTTTCCAGGCAGCCGTAACGTCCACAGTCGCAGACGACGCCATCCGGATTAACGATGGTGTGACCAATCTGTCCGCTACCATACAAACTGCCGCGATAAATTTGCTCGTTAATCACGAACGACGAGCCAATGCCGTAATCAACGTTGATCACGCAGAAATCCCGTTCCTGCGAATTATTTTGCCATTTCTCCGCGAGCGCCAGCATCACGCAGTCATTATCGACCATCACCC
>NZ_JBAKHK010000311.1:0-243 GCF_036903355.1 Enterobacter sp. UNJFSC 003 | reverse complement strand
CGCCCGGGATACTGCATCAGTTGGTTTCGGGCGTTCGAGAGCGTGCTTACCTTCCAGAAACGCACAGACAGCTTGCAGATGATCGGCTATCAGGCATCCTTCACCGTTAATTAGCCCCACTTCATCTTCGTTATCTTTCGCGACGATAATTTTTCTGCCCGACTTAATAGCTTCAGTTGCACTGGAGATTGCGCCGGGAACGCCACGCAGAGCGCCTGTAAGCGCCAGTTCTCCGACTAATTC
>NZ_JBAKHK010000310.1:0-243 GCF_036903355.1 Enterobacter sp. UNJFSC 003 | reverse complement strand
GAACCAGAACCAGTTCAGCTACGTCGCAAACCTGTCGGGAAACATCGGCTTTGCCTGGCAGTTCATCCCCAATGGCCAGCTCGTCGTCGGCTACAAGCTGGATCAATGGTGGAATGCGCGTTCGAGCTTCGATTTCGGGGGCCTCAGCCGCAGCGAGGATCTTCTGATTCACACCGCCTTCGTTCGCCTGACCTACCGTCCCTAGCTCCAGTCCCCCGTGCTCCAAGTCGCGGCCTTCCCTGC
>NZ_JBAKHK010000309.1:0-243 GCF_036903355.1 Enterobacter sp. UNJFSC 003 | reverse complement strand
TGCGCCCAGCGCAGCGCGCCCTGCTAGTTGCTACCGCCACTCCCAAAACGTTGGGCACCAAAATAGTTAGGCACGCCTTTTACGCAAATATCGATCAGACGTTGTTCAACGTCATCGCGATTGCTCACTTCGCGCAGAACCAGGGTAAAGGCGTTTCCTTTCAGCGCGCCTAAACGCAGCTTGCGCTTGTGCCGCGCATACTCCAGCACCTGGCAGCCTTCCAGTTGAAAGGCGCTCAGATCG
>NZ_JBAKHK010000308.1:0-243 GCF_036903355.1 Enterobacter sp. UNJFSC 003 | reverse complement strand
GAATGCCGGTTGTCGCTGCGGCATTCGAGTTCGCCTTTATGGGCGGTTCAATGGGGTCTGTTGTGGGTGCACGTTTCGTGCGTGCCGTTGAGCAGGCGCTGGAAGATAACTGCCCGCTGATCTGCTTCTCCGCCTCTGGTGGCGCACGTATGCAGGAAGCACTGATGTCGCTGATGCAGATGGCGAAAACCTCTGCGGCACTGGCAAAAATGCAGGAGCGCGGCTTGCCGTACATCTCCGTGC
>NZ_JBAKHK010000030.1:0-1136 GCF_036903355.1 Enterobacter sp. UNJFSC 003 | reverse complement strand
TGACCTGCCCCCAGGATTAGATACAACCTTCAGTTAGTAATGTCGGTTGGTTTTTCTTCATATTTCCTGTTTCGCCAGTCCGTTGCGAATTCAGCTGGTGTCTGGTAATCCAGCGATGAATGGGGACGGCACTCGTTATAATCCTGCCGCCAGTCATTAATCGTTTTCCGGGCATGAAGAATATCGCTGAACCAGTGTTCATTCAGACACTCATCGCGAAAGCGTCCGTTAAAACTCTCAATAAATCCGTTCTGCGTTGGCTTACCTGGCTGGATAAGCCGTAGTTTTACACCATGCTCAGAGGCCCATTGATCGCGCGCGCGGCAGGTAAATTCCGGGCCCTGATCGGTTCTTATTGTCGCCGGATAGCCCCTAAACAGCGCGATGCTGTCCAGAATACGCGTGACCTGAACGCCTGAAATCCCGAAAGCAGCGGTGATCGTCAGACACTCCTTCGTGAAATCATCCACACAGGTCAGGCACTTGATCCTCCGGCCGTTGGCCAGTGCGTCCATAACGAAATCCATCGACCATGTCAGGTTCGGCGCATCCGGGCGCAGAAGCGGAAACCGTTCGGTTGCCAGCCCTTTACGGCGTCGTCTGCGTTTTACGCTCAGTCCATTAAGGTGGTCAATACGGTATACCCGCTTGTGACTGACGTGAAGGCCCTCCCGACGCAGCAGCTGCCAGATGCGGCGGTAGCCAAAACGCCTGCGCTCCAGTGCCAGTTCAGTGATGCGCCCTGATAAATGCGCATCAGCCGCCGGACGCTGAGCCTCGTAGCGGCAGGTCGACAGGGACAAACCAGTAAGCCTGCAGGCTCGACGTTGCGACAGACCGGTCGCATCACACATAAACTTAACGGCTTCCCGATTATGGTCTGTCATCAGTACTTTCGCCCCAGAGCCACCTGAAGCGCCTCCTTATCCAGCATGGCTTCGGCAAGCAGCTTCCTGAGGCGGGCGTTCTCCTCTTCAAGAGATTTAAGCCGCTTCACCTCAGGAACTTCCATGCCACCAAACTTCTTGCGCCAGGTGTAGAAAGTGGCATCGGAAATGGCGTGCTTACGGCAGAGCTCACGGGCAGAAACCCCGGCTTCCGCTTCGCGAAGAATACTGATGATCTGTTCGTCGGAA
>NZ_JBAKHK010000307.1:0-243 GCF_036903355.1 Enterobacter sp. UNJFSC 003 | reverse complement strand
CAATTGCGCGTTCTCGTCGGCGCGGCCACCAATCGTGATCTGGTAGAATTCCTCACCATTCTTCTCGACGCCGAGAATGCCGATATGGCCGACATGGTGATGGCCGCAGGCATTGATGCAGCCGGAGATGTTGATATGCAGCCGGCCGATCAGGTCGGCGGTGTCGTGGTTGGCAAAACGCCGCGTCAATTCCTGCGCGATCGGGATCGAACGCGCGTTGGCCAGCGAGCAATAGTCCAGCCC
>NZ_JBAKHK010000306.1:0-244 GCF_036903355.1 Enterobacter sp. UNJFSC 003 | reverse complement strand
CAGCCATTCAGGGCCAAACTGCAAAATCAGCGGCTGCTGAGACACGCCCAGACCAACCGCCAGCGACAGCGCGATAATCAGAATCGCCCGACGGTTCAGCGGCTCACGAGAAACGATACGCACACCGGAGGCGGCGATGGTGCCAAACATTACAAGCGTTGCGCCGCCCAGAACCGGTTCTGGAATGTGTTGTACAAAACCGCTCACTGCCGGGAACAGACCCAGCACGATCAACATCAGCGCG
>NZ_JBAKHK010000305.1:0-244 GCF_036903355.1 Enterobacter sp. UNJFSC 003 | reverse complement strand
CACATGCGCTGCGAAGTGAATATTAACGATCAGAATGTGATCACCAATGCCGTCTCCTGCGGCACCATGTTTCGCGGGCTGGAGATCATCCTACAAGGGCGCGACCCGCGCGATGCGTGGGCGTTCGTTGAACGTATCTGCGGCGTCTGTACTGGCGTACACGCCCTGGCTTCGGTTTACGCCATCGAAGATGCTATCGGTATTAAAGTGCCGGACAACGCCAATATCATCCGCAACATTATGC
>NZ_JBAKHK010000304.1:0-244 GCF_036903355.1 Enterobacter sp. UNJFSC 003 | reverse complement strand
CCGTCAGGGAGGATAACGCTATCGACGTTAACACCCGCCTGTTCAAGTACGCCGCGGACCTTATCGAGATACAGAGGAGCCAGGGTTTCGTTGGTGACCAACATGACCTGCTCGCCCGATTTCAGCGGTAAGAATGAAGCTGGTTCATTAAACAAACCAGATGCGATGGTAATTGGGTAACTACGTTCCCCGAGAGTAACGACAATCCTCTCCATAACGCGACATCCACCTTAATTACTGTACC
>NZ_JBAKHK010000303.1:0-244 GCF_036903355.1 Enterobacter sp. UNJFSC 003 | reverse complement strand
AGCGCAGGGAGAGCAAATAGGAACTGATCGCCAGACTGGCCCCTGCCAGCAGCGGCCCCAGCGTTAAAATCATCCAGTACACGGCGAACGAGTAAATTTTTGGTCGCGCTCGTTTACTGCGCCAGATGGTATTCAACGCGCTATCGATGGAGTACATCAACAATAACGCGGTGACGATCAGCCCGCACGCCCCAACGGCGGTCATCTTGTTGGAATTGGCAACAAATTGTTCGATATACCGCTG
>NZ_JBAKHK010000302.1:0-245 GCF_036903355.1 Enterobacter sp. UNJFSC 003 | reverse complement strand
ACTATGGCGAACAGCATCACGGCGGATGAGATTCGGGAACAGTTTTCGCAGGCAATGTCAGCCATGTACCAGCAAGAAGTTCCGAAATATGGCACGCTGCTGGAACTGGTAGCTGATGTGAATCTGGCTGTGCTGGAAAACAATCCTCAACTGCACGAAAAAATGGTAAATGCAGACGAGCTGGCGCGACTGAATGTTGAACGTCATGGGGCGATTCGCGTTGGGACTGAACAAGAGCTTGCTAC
>NZ_JBAKHK010000301.1:0-245 GCF_036903355.1 Enterobacter sp. UNJFSC 003 | reverse complement strand
CTTCGCAGCCTGACGTGATTGTGCTTGATGAGCCAACCTCTGCGCTGGATATCTCCGTTCAGGCGCAGATCCTCAATTTACTGGTAACGCTACAGGAAAATCACGGGCTGACCTATGTGCTGATTTCACACAATGTCTCGGTGATACGTCATATGAGCGATCGGGTGGCGGTGATGTATCTCGGGCAGATTGTAGAACTGGGCGACGCGCAGCAGGTGCTGACGGCACCTGCACATCCATACACC
>NZ_JBAKHK010000300.1:0-245 GCF_036903355.1 Enterobacter sp. UNJFSC 003 | reverse complement strand
GGCAAGAAGATCGCCTTCGTCCACGACAAGACGCCCTACGGCAAGGGGCTGGCCGACGAGACCCTGAAGGCGCTGAAGGCCAAGGGCGGCAAGGAGGTGCTGTTCGAGGGCATCAACCCGGGCGAGAAGGACTACTCGGCGCTCGTTTCCAAGATGAAGTCCGCCAACGTCGACGTCGTCTATTTCGGTGGCGTGCACACCGAGGCCGGGCTGATCATCCGGCAGATGCGCGACCAGGGCCTGAC
>NZ_JBAKHK010000299.1:0-245 GCF_036903355.1 Enterobacter sp. UNJFSC 003 | reverse complement strand
ATCTTAACGTCGTTCAGGACAAACAAGGGCTGGGCCTGAACGGGCAGATCAACATCCCTGAAGGGCGCTTCCATGCCTATGGTCAGGATCTGATTGTGCGTAAAGGTGAGTTACTGTTCTCTGGTCCGCCGGATCAACCGTATCTTAATATTGAAGCTATTCGTAACCCGGATGCTACAGAAGACGACGTAATCGCCGGAGTTCGCGTCACTGGTCTGGCGGACGAACCGAAAGCGGAGATCTTC
>NZ_JBAKHK010000298.1:0-245 GCF_036903355.1 Enterobacter sp. UNJFSC 003 | reverse complement strand
GATTTTCCCGGTCGCACGTTCGACGCCAATCCCCGGTCCATCATAATAAAAGCCCGAAATTTCAGCCTGCGGGAAGCGATCGCTGACCACCAGAACGCCACTTTGCGCCAGTCGCTGAACCTTGCGTAGATTCGCCATTCTTCGCAGCGAGAAGCAGTACATAATCACCGCCGCCCATAGCGCCGGAGATTTGGTTTTCATGCTTTGGGTTTTCGAGGATTTGGCCGCCAGTCGCCGTTCCAGCC
>NZ_JBAKHK010000002.1:0-840316 GCF_036903355.1 Enterobacter sp. UNJFSC 003 | reverse complement strand
AGCTCAGTTGGTAGAGCAGTTGACTTTTAATCAATTGGTCGCAGGTTCGAATCCTGCACGACCCACCAATGTAAAAAGGCGCCCTAAAGGCGCCTTTTTGCTATCCATTTTCTGTGACTTTTCCTCGCAAATTCGCTATCTTGTTTAGTATACAAAACACAATTGCCGTGCGTTTTGCTATGTCATGCAAAAGAAAGGCAATATTGTTAAGCCAGTAAAACGAGAAGCCATAATGAGTGTGATGTTTGATCCAGAAAGCGCCATCTATCCTTTCCCACCGAAGCCTGTTCCGTTGAGCCTCGACGAAAAGCATTTTTACCGTGAGAAGATCAAACGTCTTCTAAAAGAGCGTGATGCGATGATGGTGGCGCACTACTACACCGATCCAGAAATCCAGCAACTGGCAGAAGAGACTGGCGGCTGCATCTCTGACTCACTGGAGATGGCGCGCTTCGGTGCAAAACATCCCGCCTCGACGCTCCTGGTCGCCGGCGTACGTTTTATGGGGGAAACCGCAAAAATCCTCAGCCCTGAAAAAACCATTCTGATGCCGACGCTCAATGCAGAATGTTCGCTTGATCTCGGTTGCCCGATTAACGAGTTCGGGGCCTTCTGTGATGCCCATCCAGATCGTACCGTTGTGGTTTACGCCAATACCTCAGCGGCGGTGAAAGCGCGTGCAGATTGGGTGGTAACGTCCAGCATCGCGGTTGAGCTGATTGAGCACCTGGACAGCCTGGGCGAAAAAATCATCTGGGCTCCCGATCGGCATCTGGGCAACTATGTCCAGAAGCAGACTGGCGCAGACGTTCTCTGTTGGCAGGGAGCCTGCATCGTTCATGATGAATTCAAGATGCAGGCACTTGCGCGTATGAAATCTCTCTACCCTGACGCCGCCATCCTGGTTCACCCTGAATCGCCGCAATCCATTGTCGACATGGCCGATGCCGTCGGTTCAACAAGCCAGCTCATTAATGCCGCCAGGACGCTGCCGCATAAGCAGCTTATCGTGGCGACCGATCGCGGTATCTTCTACAAAATGCAGCAGGCGGTGCCTGAAAAAGAGCTGCTCGAAGCGCCAACGGCAGGCGAGGGGGCCACGTGCCGCAGCTGCGCCCACTGTCCATGGATGGCGATGAACGGCCTGAAAGCCATTGCTGAGGGATTAGAAAACGGCGGCGCGGCACATGAAATTCATGTGGATGCCGCGCTGCGCGAAGGCGCGTTACTGCCGCTTAACCGCATGTTGGATTTTGCGGCTACACTACGTACTTAATTCAATACGCTCCGAGGAAAAGATGGATTTTTTTAGCACACAGAACATCCTGGTCCATATACCGATTGGTGCAGGTGGCTATGACCTTTCATGGATAGAAGCCGTTGGCACGGTGGCGGGTTTACTCTGCATCTGGCTGGCAAGCCTTGAGAAGATCGGCAATTACGCGTTCGGGTTACTTAACGTGACGCTGTTTGCGATTATCTTCTTCCAGATCCAGCTTTACGCCAGCCTGCTTTTGCAGCTTTTCTTCTTTGCGGCGAATATTTACGGCTGGTACGCGTGGTCCCGCCAGAACAGCCAGCAGGAGGCGGAGCTGCAAATCCGTTGGTTGCCTCTACCGAAAGCTATCGCCTGGCTGGTCGCGTGCGTCGTTGCCATCGGTTTAATGACCTTCTACATCAACCCGGTATTTGCCTTCCTGACTCGCCTGGCGGTCGCAGTGATGTCCGGTATCGGCCTCAACGTGACCCTGCCCGTTCTACAGCCGGATGCTTTCCCGTTCTGGGATTCCTGCATGATGGTGCTGTCGATTGCTGCGATGATTTTAATGACCCGCAAGTACGTAGAGAACTGGCTGCTGTGGGTCATTATTAACGTCATTAGCGTGGTGATTTTTGCGCTGCAGGGCGTTTACGCAATGTCGCTGGAATATCTCCTGTTAACCTTCATCGCCTTGAACGGCAGCCGTATGTGGATTAATAGCGCGCGTGAGCGAGGCTCTCACGCGCTTTCCCGCTAATGGTGATGATGGTGTGAGTCACCGGACTGCGCCTCGTTCAGGTGGCAGTCCGGTCCGCTACACGGCTGATACTCCATCTGAATGGTTGCGTGTGCTATTTCGTAGTGATGCTCAAGAAAGTGTTGAACGCGTTTAAGTAAAGCATCGTGGTCATGGGGGGGAACCACCTGGACGTGCAGGGTCATGATCGGTTTCTCACCCACCATCCAGACGTGAACATGGTGAACGTTTCGCACTTCAGGTATTGAACGACAGAGGTTCCGTTTCAGATCGCCGATGTTCAGTGACGTCGGTGCGCCCTCCAGCAACTCATTGACACTCTCTTTCAACAGATGCCAGGCGCTGCGTAAGACCAGACAGGAAACCAGCACCGAGAGAATCGGGTCGATAGGCGTCCAGCCGGTGCCCATGATGATGAGCGCAGCCACGATTGCACCGACAGAGCCCAGCAGATCGCCTAAAACATGAAGGGCGGCCGCGCGCACGTTTAAGTTCTTTTCACCGCTGCCGCGATGCAAAATCCAGAACGCCAGAATATTCGCAACCAGACCGGCGATGGCGATGACCATCATGGTTCCCCCGGCAACGGGCTGCGGGTGTCTAAAGCGCTGAATGGCCTCCCAGACGATAAGAATGGTGATCACCACCAGCGCAATCGCGTTAACAAACGCGGCAAGCGTGGTGAGTCTGAGCCAGCCAAACGTGTGGCGAGCATTGGGGGGGCGGTGGGCGAACTGAACGGCCAGAAGGGCAAAAAGCAGGGCGGCGGCATCGGTTAGCATATGCCCCGCGTCTGCCAGAAGCGCCAGAGAGCCAGACACTATCCCGCCAATGACCTCGATAACCATAAAGGTTGCCGTAACGCCGAAAGCCAGCATGAGCCGTTTTGCGTTGTCATCGCCGGAAGCGTGGGAATGGGGGTGGGAGTGCGCCATGTCATCTTTCCTGAAAGGTTATTATTTTTAGTGTAGCGTTTTTAAGCGCTTAAATAAAAAAGGAGAGCATAAGCTCTCCTTTAAATATATCAACAGTCTTTACTGGGTGGTGCCATCGGTTTTGGTATCGGCATCGCTACCCACTTTGTCGTTCGGATCCGGGCAACGACCGTCTTTACACATCGTGTTTTTATGAACCTCGTCGGTGGTCATACCGTCATGACTCATCGTGCCAGAATCGGTACCGTTCGGATGGAGCATCGTGCTGCCTGTAGCCGTATTGGTACTTCCGTTGTTGATCTGGTTATTATCAACGTTATTCGGGGCTACGTTCTGTTTCGCATCCGGGGCGACCTGGCCTGCGGCTGCGGCCGCATTTGCGTCACCGTTGCTATCAGATGTGCCCGTCTGCGCAGCAAGGACACTGCCGCTTGCCAGAGTCAGGGTGGCCGTCAGAAAGAGGGTTGCCAGTTTCGTCATTTTCATCATGCTGCTCCTGTTCTTATCGTTACGCTGGATAACATTCCAACAGTGCATCTCATTAGAAGGCGAAAGATTCCAGCATACGGACTTGCGTCAGTATGGAATCGCGTTTAATCACACAAAAATGGTTGTTACAGTTAAAAAGCTTAGTGTGGATCTCATTTTTCGCTATTTTGTGGCGATTTTTAGGCTAATTCCAGGAATTATCTGCGTGAAGTGTAAAAGCCCGTTTACACTTCCAGGCCGACAAGTTAGATTGAAAGCATTGCATTCATTACTAAAGATATGGCAGAGCTGGAACGAAAATGAATTATCAGAACGACGATTTACGCATTAAAGAGATCAATGAGTTATTACCTCCTGTAGCGCTCCTTGAAAAATTCCCCGCCACTGAAAATGCTGCAAATACGGTGTCCCATGCCCGCAAAGCGATCCATAAGATCCTGAAAGGCAGTGACGATCGTTTGCTGGTGGTGATTGGGCCGTGCTCTATTCACGATCCTGCGGCGGCGAAAGAGTATGCGGCCCGTCTGCTAAGCCTGCGTGAAGAGTTGCAAGGCGAGCTGGAAATTGTGATGCGCGTTTATTTTGAAAAACCGCGTACGACGGTTGGCTGGAAAGGGTTAATTAACGATCCGCACATGGATAACAGCTTCCAGATCAACGACGGCCTGCGCATTGCGCGCAAACTGCTGCTGGAGATCAACGACAGCGGTCTGCCCGCTGCCGGTGAGTTCCTCGACATGATCACCCCACAGTACCTGGCGGACCTGATGAGCTGGGGCGCAATCGGCGCACGTACCACTGAATCTCAGGTTCACCGCGAGCTGGCCTCTGGCCTTTCATGCCCGGTTGGATTTAAAAACGGTACAGATGGCACCATCAAGGTGGCCATTGATGCTATCAATGCCGCGGGCGCACCACATTGCTTCTTGTCCGTGACCAAATGGGGTCACTCTGCCATCGTGAACACCAGCGGTAACGGCGACTGCCATATCATTCTGCGCGGCGGTAAAGAGCCAAACTACAGTGCAAAACACGTTGCAGAAGTGAAAACCGGCCTGGAAAAAGCGGGTCTGTCACCGCAGGTAATGATTGACTTCAGCCACGCCAACTCCAGCAAGCAATTCAAAAAGCAGATGGAAGTGGGTGACGATGTCTGTCAGCAGATTGCCAACGGCGAAAACGCGATAATCGGTGTGATGATCGAAAGTCATCTGGTTGAAGGTAATCAGAATCTGGAAGGCAGCGAGCCGCTGGTTTACGGTAAAAGCGTTACCGATGCCTGCATTGGCTGGGAAGACACTGACACGATCTTGCGTCAGCTGGCGAATGCGGTAAAAGCGCGTCGCGGTTAAGACCGAATCAGGTAATAAAAAAAAGCGTGGATTGTTCCACGCTTTTTTATGGCTGGCGAAAATTATTTCGCTTTACCCTGGTTCGCTACTGCCGCCGCTTTCGCCGCGATTTCATCAGCGTTACCCAGGTAGTAGTGTTTGATAGGTTTGAAGTTTTCGTCAAACTCATAAACCAGCGGAACGCCCGTAGGGATGTTCAGCTCAAGGATCTCGTCTTCACCCATGTTGTCCAGGTATTTCACCAGCGCACGCAGGGAGTTACCGTGAGCCGCGACGATCACGCGCTCACCGCTTTTCAGGCGTGGCAGAATGGTTTCGTTCCAGTAAGGCACAACGCGATCGATGGTCAGCGCCAGGCTTTCAGTCTGCGGCAGTTCTGCCTCGGTCAGTTTCGCGTAACGCGGATCGTGGCCAGGATAACGTTCGTCATCTTTAGTCAGTTCTGGTGGGGTGACCGCGAAGCCGCGACGCCATTGCTTAACCTGCTCATCACCGTATTTTTCTGCGGTTTCCGCTTTGTTCAGACCCTGCAGCGCACCGTAGTGACGCTCGTTCAGTTTCCAGGATTTCTCAACCGGTAACCAGGCCTGATCCAGCTCGTCCAGAACGTTCCACAGAGTGTGGATGGCACGTTTCAGCACAGAGGTGTAAGCAAAATCAAAGCTGAAGCCTTCATCCTTCAGCAGTTTACCTGCTGCTTTAGCTTCGCTTACGCCTTTCTCGGACAGATCAACGTCGTACCAACCGGTGAAGCGGTTTTCGTTGTTCCACTGACTTTCGCCGTGGCGCACCAGAACCAGCTTAGTAATAGCCATCTCTTACTCCTCAAGCATTTTTAGAATGATAACAATTCTCATTATATTGCTGTGGCCGTGCCATCAGCAACGCTTAACCCTAACCATAGCGAAAATAGTCCCGGAGTGTAAGATGCATGTGAATGCGTGGTTATGATTTTGTCTGCGATCGGCGGTATTTTCAGCAAGGCGAGGAGAAAAAACCCTCCGAAAGGAGGGCTGGATGTTAACGAGGAATAAAATGATATTCCGTCACGCTAATGTACTCTTCACCTGGGCGCAGCACGCAGTCCGGCTGTGGCCATTCAGAATGGTTAGGGCTGTCAGGCAGGAATTCGCTTTCCAACGCCAGACCTTGCCAGTCGCTGTACGCGTCATGTTCGCGAGCCGCCGTGCCGCCAAGATAATTGCCTGAATAGAACTGCAGGGCAGGGGCGGTGGTGTAGACCGTCATCTGCAGCTTTTCATCCGCAGACCAAACCTTCGCGGCAGGTTGCGTGACATCCCCTTTGGCTTGCAGAAGGAACGCATGGTCATAGCCTTTCACCTTGCGCTGATCGTCATCGCTCAGGAAATCCCGGGCGATGGTTTTTGCCTCGCGAAAATCGAAGCTGTTGCCGCTTACGGATTTCAGCCCCTGATAAGGAATGCCCATTTCATCCACCGGCAGATACGCATCTGCGAGGATCTGAAGCTTGTGATTACGCACGTCGCACAGATTACCGTCCAGGTTGAAATACGCGTGGTTGGTCAGGTTGACCGGACACGGCTTATCGACCGTTGCACGGTATTCAATGGCAATGCGGTTATCGTCGGTCAGCGTAAAGCGAGCGGTGGCGGTAAGATTACCTGGGAACCCCTGATCGCCATCGCGCGAATCCAGCGAGAAAAGCACTTCCACGTCATTTTGCTGAACTATCTTCCAGCGACGTTTATCAAACCCTTCCGGGCCACCGTGCAGCTGGTTTTCACCCTGGCTCGAAAGCAGGGAATAGCGGACGCCGTCGAGTTCAAAACGGCTTTTCGCGATGCGGTTTGCATAACGCCCTACAGACGCGCCCAGGTAGGCGGCCTGAGTAACATATTGCTCAGGCGACGCGCAACCGAGCAGGGTTTCACGGACGCTGCCGTCAGGCATAGGGATACGTGCGGAAAGCAGCGTTGCGCCCCAGTCCATTAGCGTAACCACCATCCCGGCGCTGTTACGCAGGGTCAACAGGCGATACGGCAAACCATCCGGTGCAAGGGTTGGCGTTTCGTTTAGCACTGTCCGGCTCCTTGTGACGCTTTACAAACATAGAAGGTTTCTTTGATGCCGGTTTTGGCTTCGTACTGTTTCGCGACCGCATCCTGTACGGCCGGGACGAGCTCTTCAGGAACCAGCGCGACGATACAGCCGCCAAAGCCTCCACCCGTCATACGAACACCGCCTTTATCACCGATGGTCGCTTTGACGATGTCGACCAGCGCGTCAATGTGCGGAACGGTGATTTCAAAGTCGTCGCGCATGGACGCATGAGATTCCGCCATCAGCTCGCCCATCCGTTGCAGGTCACCTTCTGCCAGAGCCGCAGCCGCTTCTACGGTACGCGCGTTCTCTGTCAGCACATGACGAACGCGTTTCGCCACTACCGGATCCAGCTCGTGGGCGACGTTGTTAAATTCATCGAGCGTGACGTCGCGAAGCGCCGGTTGCTGGAAGAAACGAGCGCCGGTTTCGCACTGCTCGCGGCGCGTGTTGTACTCGCTGCCCACGAGCGTACGCTTGAAGTTACTGTTGATGATAATCACCGCCGCGCCTTTTGGCAGAGGAACAGCTTTGGTGCCCAGCGTACGGCAGTCAATCAGCAGGGCATGCTCTTTTTTACCGAGCGCGGAGATCAGCTGGTCCATGATGCCGCAGTTGCAGCCCACGAACTGGTTTTCCGCTTCCTGACCGTTAAGCGCGATTTGCGCGCCGTCCAGCGGCAAATGATACAGCTGCTGGAAAACGGTACCCACCGCCACTTCAAGGGACGCCGACGAGCTTAAGCCTGCCCCCTGCGGTACGTTGCCGCTAATCACCAAATCGGCACCGCCGACGTTCTTATTACGCTTCTGCAGATGCTTTACCACGCCGCGGACATAGTTGGCCCACTGCTGGCTGTCGTGAGTGACAATCGGCGCATCAAGGGAAAATTCGTCAGTTTCGTTGCCGTAATCGGCGGCAATCACGCGGACTTTACGATCATCGCGCTTTGCGCAGCTGATGACGGTTTGATAGTCAATGGCGCAGGGCAGCACGAAGCCGTCGTTATAGTCAGTATGTTCACCGATCAGATTAACGCGGCCTGGCGCCTGAATAACGTGGGTGGCAGGGTAGCCGAATTTTTCAGCAAACAGGGATTGTGTTTTATCTTTCAGACGCATTTATTAGACTCCTGATTCGCGATAATGGACGTCGCTAACGGCACGCAGGCGTTCTGCCGCCTGTTCTGCCGTCAGGTCACGCTGGGTTTCGGCCAGCATTTCATAGCCCACCATAAATTTACGTACCGTCGCGGAACGCAGCAGCGGCGGATAGAAATGGGCATGCAGCTGCCAGTGTTGATTTTCTTCCCCGTTAAACGGTGCACCGTGCCAGCCCATCGAATAGGGGAAGGAGCACTGGAACAGGTTGTCGTAACGGCTGGTCAGCTTTTTCAGCGCCAGAGCAAGGTCGTCTCGCAGCGCATCGCTAAGGTCGGTAATGCGCAGCACGTGCGCCTTCGGCAGCAGCAGCGTTTCGAACGGCCAGGCTGCCCAGTACGGCACAACTGCCAGCCAGTGTTCTGTTTCAACTACGGTACGGCTGCCATCGGCCAGCTCGCGGCGGGTGTAATCTACCAGCATCGGTGATCCGTTCTGCGCGAAATAGTCTTGTTGCAGGCGGTCTTCACGCTCGGCTTCGTTTGGCAGGAAGCTGTTCGCCCAGATCTGCCCGTGCGGATGCGGATTAGAGCAGCCCATCGCTGCGCCTTTATTTTCAAACACCTGTACCCACGGGTAGGTCTGGCCCAGCTCCGCGGTTTGTGCCTGCCAGGTGCTGACCACCTCTTTCAGCGCCTCAACGCTCAGCTCCGGTAGCGTTTTGCTGTGGTCGGGCGAGAAGCAGATAACACGGCTGGTGCCGCGCGCGCTTTCGCAGCGCATCAGCGGATCATGGCTGTCCGGCGCGTCCGGCGCGTCCGGCGTATCGGTCATCAGGGCGGCAAAATCGTTTGTGAAAACGTAGGTGCCCGCGTAGTCCGGATTGGTATCGCCGGTGACGCGGGTGTTGCCCGGGCACAGGAAACAGTCCGGATCGTGCTGTGGAAGCGTCTGCTTGGCAGGCGTCTCCTGCGCGCCCTGCCAGGGGCGCTTGGCGCGATGCGGAGAGACCAAAATCCACTGCCCGCTTAACGGGTTAAAACGACGATGTGGGTGATCGACAGGGTTAAATGGAGTCATGACAGATCCTTAGTCCGGATAACCTTGCGGATGGCGTGACTGCCAGTGCCAGGTATCCTGTGCCATTTCATCAAGCGTGCGGGTGACACGCCAGTTAAGCTCTTTATCGGCTTTGGTTGCGTCGGCCCAGTAAGCAGGAAGATCGCCGTCACGGCGTGGTGCAAAGTGATAGTTCACCGGCTTACCGCAGGCTTTGCTGAAGGCATTCACCACGTCCAGCACGCTGCTGCCGATACCGGCACCGAGGTTGTAAATATGAACGCCCGGTTTTTCTGCTAGCTGCTGCATGGCGGCCACATGACCGTCGGCCAAGTCCATGACGTGGATGTAGTCACGCACGCCGGTGCCATCTTCGGTCGGGTAGTCGTTACCAAAAATCGCCAGCGAATCACGACGACCCACCGCTACCTGAGCAATATACGGCATCAGGTTATTTGGAATACCCTGCGGGTCTTCCCCCATATCACCGGATGGATGCGCGCCGACCGGGTTGAAGTAGCGCAGCAATGCGATGCTCCACTCAGGCTGTGCTTTTTGCAGATCGGTCAGGATCTGTTCCACCATCAGCTTGCTTTTGCCGTACGGGCTTTGCGGCGTACCGGTTGGGAAGCTTTCAACATAAGGGATTTTAGGCTGGTCGCCATAAACGGTCGCAGATGAGCTGAAGATAAAGTTTTTGACGTTTGCCGCACGCATTGCGGAAATCAACCGCAAGGTACCGTTGACGTTGTTGTCGTAATACTCAAGCGGCTTTGCCACCGATTCGCCGACGGCCTTTAGGCCCGCGAAGTGGATAACCGTCTCGATGGCGTGGTCATGGAGGATCTCGGTCATCAACGCTTCATTGCGGATGTCGCCTTCCACAAAAGTCGGCTGTTTACCGCCAAGACGTTCAATCACAGGCAGCACGCTGCGCTTACTATTGCACAGGTTGTCGAGGATGATGACATCATGACCGTTTTTCAGTAGCTGCACGCAGGTATGACTACCAATGTAACCGCTACCACCTGTTACCAGAACTCGCATATTTCGCTCCATTGGGCTTATGGTATGTAATAACCATAGCATAACAGAGACGCGAAAAGTGTGACATGGGATAAATTAGTGGAATCGCTTACACTGATTTTCAAACGCCGTTTTGGACTGCCTATGAGCATTCTAGATCAAAGAGATAGGGAAGTAATGCTGCAGGTTATCTGAAAAAAGGAGGGTAGCGCCCTCCAGGGTTAATCGATTTTGCTCAGCAGGTAACGGTAGCGTTCGCCGTCAGGGACGAATTCAAGCCGATGGGTGATACAGGAAGGGGCATCTTCAGCATGATGTGAAACGAACAGCAGCTGCGTTTCGCCTTCGCCGATCAGAACATCCACAAAGCGGCGAATCAGCTGGCGGTTAAGGGGATCCAGGCCCTGAAGGGGTTCATCGAGAATCAGCAGCGTCGGGTGTTTTACCAGCGCACGAACGATCAGCGCCAGGCGTTGTTGTCCCCATGACAAACTGTGAAACGGCGCATCGGCAATCCGGTTGTCCATCCCCAGAATATCCAGCCACCGCTGTGCAAGCTTGTGCTGTTTATCCGATACCGCCTGATAAATGCCGATGGAATCAAAATATCCGGACAAGATCACGTTGCGCACCGTGGTGCTGACCCGATAGTCCAGATGCAGGCTGCTGCTGACGTAGCCAATATGCTTTTTAATATCCCAGATGGTTTCGCCACTTCCTCGACGACGGCCAAAAAGCGTCAGATCGTTACTGTAACCCTGCGGATGATCGCCGGTGATCAGGCTCAGCAGCGTTGATTTCCCCGCCCCGTTGGGCCCCGTGATTTGCCAGTGTTCGCTCGAGTTTACCGTCCAGCTCAGCTGGTTAAGGATTGGAAGATCGTTATAAGACACCACGCCGTTACGCAGCACAATCCGCGGCTGATGGGGATCTAAACCGTGGCGAGCAGAAGGGCCGTCGGGTTCCGGGAGGGTAATCCCGTCGAGCTTTTCGCTGTGCGCCAGCTGGGCAATGAGCGCCTGGTTCAGCAATACCGCTTTCTCACCGGTTTCGGTCAGGCTGCAGTCGGCAAGCACGCCTGCGTTCTGGACAAAATCCGGGATTTCATCAAAGCGGTTAAGCACCAGCACGATAGTGTATCCCTGCTGGTTGAGGGTGCCTAGCAGCGCAGCGAGCTGGGCGCGAGACTGTACATCAAGCCCGTCGAAGGGCTCATCCAGGATCAGCAGTTCCGGCTGGTTCATCAGCGCCTGACACAACAGCGTTTTTCGCGTCTCGCCGGTTGAAAGGTATTTGAAGCGCCGCTCGAGCAGGGCGGTGATGCCGAACTGTTCAGCCAGATGCTGGCAGCGGACGGGATCTTTCACGTCGTCCTGAATAATGTCGGCCGTGGTGCGGCCGGTATCTTCTTCGCCCGGGCTGAGTAAATCGGTGTTGTTGCGTTGCCACTCTTCGCTTACCAGCTTTTGCAGCTGTTCGAACGAGAGGCGCGTCAGGCGAGTAAACCCGCACTGGCGTTTACCTTTAAGCTGGATGAGTTCCCCGGCCAGCGCGCGGGCCAGCGCGGACTTGCCGCTCCCGTTGGTTCCTACGAATGCCCAGCTTTCCCCGGCGCGTAATGTAAGATCGGGCAGGGCCAGCGTTCGGGTATCGCTAAGACGAAACGTGCCTTGCGAAATATGCAATGATGACATGACGTATCCCATTTTTTGCAGCAATAGATCTCAGGAATACGCACAGTTGGCACGCTTGTCAATGCACTTAGCACAATGTGGCGATGATGACCCGGTCTGCATTGAAATATGCGGTAACGACAGTGCCTTTTTCTAATGTGCGCGCCTCGCTAACCGGAACGGTCGCGCACAGGTGTTGCCCATCCGGCAGCGTCATCAGGACTTCGCACTGCTCATCACCGCGCTCAATATGGCAGATGGCGCCGTGCAGCTGGTTATCGGCTGCTTTAGCAACCTCGGGATTCGCGGTGACGTTAACCCATGGCGCTTTCAACAAAACCAGCACCTCTTTGCCCTCGTCCAAGCCGAGACGCTGCCCGCTCTGTGCGGTAATGGCCGCTTTCAGGCGGGTGGTGCCATCGGCAAGCAGGATCTCAATATGTTGCTGTACCTGAGAATTATCGCGTGCGGTTACCGTACCAAACCACTGATTGCGCGCGCTGGTCTGTAGAGAGAAGCGAGAAATGGCGGCCAATAGGCTGTCCAGCGGGACATTGTCGTCATCACTCAGCACGTCAAAGGCTTTTTGCTGAATCTGGGCCAGCAGATCGTAAAGCTGAATCAGGCGTTGACCGTAACGCGTCAGGAGCGCGCCGCCGCCGCCTTTACCGCCTGTAGCCCGCTCAACAAGCGTTTGCTCGCTCAGGGTGTTCATTTCGTTGATGGCATCCCAGGCGCTTTTATAGCTAATGCCGGCATTTTTTGCCCCCTGGCTAATTGAGCCAGTTTGTTCTATCTGTTTAAGCAGGGCAATACGGCGTGGATCGGCGAAAAGCTTCTGCTGAAGTCGTAAGGTGAGGAGAATTTCGGCCTGCATAACAGTGTCCTGGCAAAAAGTGTATTGTGGCCCAAATGGCGCAGGGCGCAAAGTGTACCGCACAAAAGGGGATGTTTTTCTCACTTTTCAGGGTAGAATAAGCCGTTCACAAAATCTGGAGAAAGCCATGTTAGAGTTGTTGAAAAGTCTGGTATTCGCCGTAATCATGGTACCAGTAGTGATGGCTATCATCCTCGGTGCCATCTACGGCCTGGGTGAAGTGTTTAACGTCTTTTCGAACATTGGTCACAGAGACCAGCCTAAAAAGCAGCAATGATTCCCTACAAAACGCCCGGCTTGCCCGGGCGTTTTGCTCTCAAGTTTTTCTTCCTTTCGCCGATATCTCATTCTGTAGCAGGTATATTTAATCATTAATCGGTACGATTAATCGCTAGGATATCCTTACAGGTTTCGTTATATTTATTTTTATATAACGGTACTTACAGGAGCTACAGATGGCACGTACATGGTTACGCCTTTTCGCAGGAGCAACGTTGACGCTTTCTTTCGTCGGCCACGCGCTGGCAGATGAAGGTAAAATCACGGTTTTTGCGGCAGCATCGCTGACCAATGCGATGCAGGATATCGCAGCGGCGTATAAGAAAGAGAAGAATGTTAATGTTGTCTCCTCTTTTGCCTCTTCTTCAACGCTGGCGCGCCAGATTGAAGCGGGCGCACCTGCGGATCTGTTTATTTCTGCAGACCAGAAGTGGATGGATTACGCGGTCGAGAAGAAATCGATTGATACGTCAACCCGCGACACGCTGCTGGGTAATAGCCTGGTTGTCGTGGCACCCAAAGCCAGTGCGCAGGGCGATATCACCCTCAGCAAAGCGACAAACTGGACCCGCCTGCTTAACGGTGGGCGTCTGGCGGTAGGCGACCCAGAGCACGTTCCGGCAGGGATTTACGCCAAAGAAGCGCTGCAAAAGCTGGGGGCGTGGGAGACATTGTCGCCAAAACTGGCTCCAGCTGAGGACGTTCGCGGCGCGCTTGCCCTGGTTGAACGTAACGAAGCCCCGCTGGGGATTGTCTACGGCTCGGATGCCGTTGCCAGTAAAGGCGTCAAAGTGGTTGGTACGTTCCCGGAGGATTCCCACAAGAAAGTGGAATATCCTGCCGCGATTGTTGATGGACATAAAAATGCGACCGTGACGGCCTTCTATGACTACCTGAAGGGGCCAGAAGCGTCTGCAATCTTTAAACGTTACGGATTCACGACTCACTAATGATATTGACCGAACCCGAATGGCAGGCAGTGCTGCTGAGCCTTAAAGTCTCTTCCCTGGCGGTAGTGCTGAGTTTACCTTTTGGGATCTTCTTTGCCTGGCTACTGGTTCGCTGTAAGTTTCCAGGCAAAGCCCTTCTGGACAGTGTGCTTCATCTTCCCCTCGTTTTACCACCCGTGGTCGTTGGCTATCTGCTGTTGATTGCGATGGGCAGGCGCGGTTTTATCGGCGAAAAGCTGTATGACTGGTTTGGCCTGACGTTTGCGTTTAGCTGGCGCGGCGCGGTGCTGGCGGCAGCGGTGATGTCATTTCCGCTGATGGTGAGAGCAATCCGCCTGGCGCTAGAAGGCGTCGATATAAAGCTAGAACAGGCGGCCCGTACGCTGGGTGCCGGCCGTTGGCGCGTCTTTTTTACCATCACCTTGCCGCTGACCCTGCCGGGCATTATTGTCGGCACGGTACTGGCCTTCGCCCGTTCGCTCGGCGAATTTGGTGCCACCATTACCTTTGTGTCTAACATTCCCGGCGAAACGCGGACGATCCCGTCAGCCATGTATACCCTGATTCAGACGCCGGGCGGTGAAGGCGCGGCGGCACGGTTGTGCATTATTTCGATTGTATTGGCGCTGGCATCGCTGCTGGTGTCCGAGTGGCTGGCGCGAATCAGCCGCGAGCGAATGGGGAAATAGTTATGCTGGAACTCAATTTCACCCAGACGCTGGGGAACCACTGCCTGACGCTCAATGAAGCGCTGCCTGCGAGCGGCATTACCGCCATCTTTGGCGTGTCCGGTGCGGGAAAAACGTCTCTCATAAATGCCATAAGCGGCCTGACGCGACCGCAGTCGGGCCGCATCGTACTGAATAATCGCGTCTTACATGACGTGGAGAACAAGATTTACCTGTCGCCGGACAAACGGCGTATTGGCTACGTGTTTCAGGATGCGAGACTATTTCCACACTACAGCGTGCGCGGCAATCTGCGCTACGGTATGGCTAAAAGCATGGTCGCCCAGTTTGACAAGCTGGTGGCGCTTCTGGGGATAGAATCGCTCCTTGACCGACTGCCATCCTCCCTTTCCGGCGGTGAAAAACAGCGTGTGGCGATAGGTCGTGCGCTGCTGACCGCGCCGGAACTGTTACTGCTCGACGAGCCGCTGGCCTCGCTGGATATCCCACGTAAACGTGAGCTGCTGCCGTATCTGCAGCGCCTGGCGCGTGAAATCCATGTCCCGATGCTCTACGTCAGCCATTCGCTGGATGAGATTTTGCATTTGGCAGACAACGTGCTGGTGCTAGAAGAGGGCAGTGTAAAGGCGTTTGGCCCGCTGGAAGAGGTGTGGGGCAGCAGCGTGATGCACCCGTGGCTACCCCAAGAACAGCAAAGCAGCATTCTGAAGGTCAGCGTGCTGGAGCACCATCCTCACTACGCGATGACGGCGCTGGCGCTGGGGGATCAGCACCTGTGGGTCAATAAGATCGACAAGCCGCTGCAGTCCGCGCTGCGGATACGCATTCAGGCGTCGGACGTCTCTCTGGTCTTGCAGCCGCCGCTACAGACCAGCATCCGAAATATTCTGCGCGCCAAAGTGGCGGAGTGTTTGGATGATAACGGCCAGGTTGAAGTAAGGCTGGAGGTGGGCAGCAAAACGCTCTGGGCGCGCATCAGCCCGTGGGCCAGAGATGAGTTAGGTATCAAACCTGGCCTGTGGCTTTACGCTCAAATCAAGAGCGTCTCGATATCGACCTGATTACAGCAGGTGGGTATAAATGTACTGCGCGATGCTGTCGGTGGTGTTATCACCAATGACCACGTTGGCGCGCGCTTTTACGGCATCATCGGCATTGCCCATCGCTACGCCCGTTCCGGCAGCTTCCAGCATGCTGATGTCGTTATAGTTGTCGCCAAAGGCAATCACGTCCTGCATCGATCCGCCCTGAGATTCGACAAACTGCGTCAGGCGTTTGCCTTTGCTGTTTCCTTTGCGCGCGATATCGACCTGGTCATGCCAGGACCATTCACATTCCAGGCCCAGCGTTTGCTCTACGTGCTTAGCAAAGGTATTCAGTTTGGCGGTGTCTTCATCGGTCAGGGCAAATTTCCAGACAGCCTCAACGTCCCGTGCCGCCTGGCGCAGGGATGATACCTGCGTAAAGACCGGACGTTGCGCTTCGGGCAAAGAGAGCGCCCAGTTGCTGGTGCGGGTCACATGGCCGGTGGGGCGTTCGTAGACCATCGCGTTATCGACATACATCAGGCCGTGAATGTCATGCTCATCCAGCAAATCAATTAATTGCAGCGCCTGAGGAACCGGCAACGGATCGGATTCTAAAACCTTTTTTGCATGATAATCATACAAATAAGTGCCATTACAACAAATTGCAGGTGTATCTAACGCCAGTGCCTGATAAAAAGGATGAATGGCAACGTGATGTCGACCCGTTACGATAAGGAGTTGATATCCCACTTCCTGCGCACGTTTAAGTGCTTCAAGGGAAGAGGGAAGCAGGGTTTTTTGCGGGGTAAGTAAGGTACCGTCTAAATCCAGAGCAATCACACGCGAGGTCATTTGTTTTTCCGGTTAAGATTGAATTTATGTTCTGATGGGATGGTACACCGAGAGGCGGATGCTTCAAAACTCCCGTCGACAATTCAGCATTCACCGTCAAAAGTTAACTACTTTCATGCGCAGTGAGGAGTGAGTATTCATGAAACAAACCGTTTATACCGCCAGTCCTGAGAGCCAACAGATCCACGTCTGGCGTTTAAATACCGAGGGTACACTCACGCTGGTTCAGGTTGTTGATGTGCCGGGACAGGTTCAGCCGATGGTGATCAGCCCGGATAAACGTTTCTTGTACGTTGGCGTGCGCCCGGAATTCCGCGTACTTGCCTACCGCATTTCTCCGGATGACGGCGCCCTGACTTACACAGCAGAAGCCCCGTTGCCGGGAAGTCCAACCCATATTTCAACCGATCGCAAAGGTCACTTCGTCTTCAGCGGCTCTTATAACGCGGGCAGCGTGAGCGTGACGCGTCTGGAAGACGGCATTCCCGTTGAAACCGTGGACGTGGTCGAAGGGCTTGACGGCTGCCACTCGGCAAATATCTCCCCGGATAACCGTACGCTATGGGTACCTGCGCTGAAGCAGGATCGTATCTGCCTGTTTACCCTGAGCGATGATGGACACCTGGTGGCGCAAAATCCGGCTGAAATTACCACCGTAGAGGGTGCAGGGCCACGTCATATGGTCTTCCATCCAAACCAGCAGTACGCCTATGTAGTGAATGAACTCAATAGCTCTGTGGACGTCTGGGAGCTGAACGATCCTAACGGTCAGATTGAATGTGTGCAGACGCTGGATATGATGCCGTCTGACTTCTCTGACACCCGATGGGCAGCGGATATTCATATTACGCCGGACGGCCGTCACCTGTACGCCTGCGATCGCACTTCCAGTCTGATTACTGTGTTCAGCGTTTCTGAAGACGGCAGCGTGCTGGCGATCGAAGGCTTCCAGCCAACGGAAACCCAGCCGCGCGGCTTCAATATCGATCACAGCGGTAAATACCTGATTGCGGCGGGGCAGAAATCCCACCACATCGCGCTGTACGAAATTAAAGGCGAGCAGGGGCTGCTGGAAGAAAAAGGGCGCTATGCCGTTGGTCAGGGCCCAATGTGGGTGGTGGTTAACGCACACTAAGCGGCTGAAAACAAAAAACCTCGCCAATGCGAGGTTTTTTTATGCCCTGAGACACTGCGTTTAGCGGGATCTGGGGCGAATAGGCCGGGTAAGGCGAAGCCGCTACCCGGCACAAGAGCACATTACTGCTTCGGTTCAGCGACCACTTTGCTGCCCAGACCGCGGTTGTTGAACTCCCACATGCGGTTGAAGTTAGCGTCGTTCAGGTTGCGCTGCACGTTGCCTTTATCATCCACCGCACCGGTATTGCCGGAGAACGGACGTTTGGAGACGGCGGCATCCGCCCACGGTTTCGCCATGTTGAAACCTTCGTTGATCACGCTGTCGCGGATCACCACCTGGCCGTTGGTGGTAGAGTCGACATCCAGAGAGCGGCCCAACTGCGCAACGCCGTCACCGGCAGCATTAAAGCGGCTGTTTACGGCCAGGAAGCCGTAGAACAGGTTGGACTGAGTTGCCGGCGCAAATACGTAGCCTTCCTGCTGGGTACGTGAGTTCACCACGCGGAAATCGGTGTTATCAAACACCACAGCACCACGACCGGACACCAGATCCACGTCGCCTTCAACGTAGCTGTTCGTCACCAGAGTACGGGTCAGACGGTTGTTTTGCAGGGTGTTCTGCACGCCGCTGTTGGTCACGAAGAAGGTGTTCTGGCGGCCGAGGATGTTCACGTTGTTAATCTGAACCTGGTCGCCATCGCTACGCAGCGCTACCGCCTGATGGTTACCTGCATCCACGCTGTCACCCAGGGTGTTCTGGATAGTTAGATTCTGCAACTGCAGACCGTTGTTCTGAGACCAGAACACCGCGGAGCACATCACGCCAATGGTCGCGGTACGTTTGCTCTGGCAGTTATCAAACATATACCAGGCTGGTTTACCCGGCATGTATTTACCCGCCGGATTCACCAGGTGACGCCAGGTGGTGCTGTCGATTTCAGAATCAATCGCCAGACCAATTTTCACGTCGATCGCTTTTTCGCCCAGACCGTACAGGGTAATGCTTCCCGGCGCCGCCGGCACGTAAACGGTACCTTCATATTCACCAGGCAGGATCGCGATGTACTGACGTGACGCGCTGTGCTTGGTGATAGCGGCGTCAACGGCAGCCTGAATAGATGTATGGGTTACGCCCTGCGCGCCTGCCGGGCCAACAACGAAGTTTGGCTGTTGCGGCAGGTTAATAGAAGAAGGGGTCCATGGCGCAGCGTTCGGATCCATTGTTGTGAAGTAACGCGCCTGGCTGAAGTTCTTCGCTTCATCGGCTGACAAAATTGGACGGGAGGCGGTACCCGGCGCAACCTGCTCAGAAGGGCGCTGATCCGGTGGTGTTGAACTGCATGCGGATAATGTCACGCCAAAGGCAAGTGCTAACGCCAGACGGGAAATCCTGGAAATGTTCAAGGTGAAGCTCCTGGGTATGCAAGTCTTAACGAGAGAGACGAAATAGCCTGCTTTTTTATACTAAGTTGAGCGAAACGGGAAGATAAAAAGGGTAAAAGTTGCATTTTTCACCCAGGGACGGCGGGGAAGCGATCACAAAAAAATAACATTTTCTACAAAGTCGGTTGACAGTAGAGAACAGATGAAAATAAATGTCTATACAACCCATGACAAGTGGAATGCCCATGCAGCAGCTTCATCCCGACGATGTACTCTGGCGAAATGCGCGCCTGGCGACAATGGTTACAGACGCACCTGAGCCTTATGGCCTGACAGAACGCAGCGCCATCGTGGTGCGCGGCCAGGCGATCCTGGCCGTCGTGCCTGAGTCAGCGCTCCCTTCCGGGCATCGCAATAGCGTTGATCTTGGCGGTCGCCTGGTAACCCCCGGCCTTATCGATTGTCATACTCACCTGGTGTTTGGCGGCAATCGCGCGGCCGAGTGGGAGCAACGGCTGAAGGGGGTATCCTATCAGGCAATTAGCGCGCAGGGCGGTGGGATAAATGCCACCGTAACCGCCACTCGCAACAGTTCAGCGGAGGCGTTGCTTCAGTTGGCGCAGCAACGCCTCCAGCGTCTGATGAATGAAGGGGTGACCACAATTGAAATCAAATCGGGATACGGGCTTAACGCCGAGACCGAAGAGAAGATGCTCCACGTCGCGCGTCAGCTCGGTCTTAACAATCCAATCGACATCAGCCCTACGCTGCTGGCGGCGCACGCCGTACCCGTGGAATATCGACAAGACCCGGATGCTTACCTTTCGCTGGTCTGCGAGGAGATCATGCCTTCTCTGTGGCAAAAAGAATTTTTCGAAGCTGTAGATGTGTTCTGCGAAAACGTCGGCTTTACGCCAGCACAGGCTGAGCGCCTTTTCCTGGCGGCGACTGCGCTGGGTATTCCTGTGAAAGGGCACGTGGAGCAGCTTTCTAACCTGGGCGGCGCGGCGCTGGTCAGCCGCTTTAACGGGCTATCTGCCGATCATATCGAATATCTCGACGAAGCGGGCATTCAGGCGATGGCGCAAAACGGCACCGTTGCCGTGCTGCTGCCCGGCGCATTCTATTTTCTGCAGGAGCGCCAGCGTCCACCGGTTGAACACCTCAGAAAGCAGGGCGTCCCGATGGCGGTGGCCACCGATTACAATCCCGGCACCAGCCCGTTTGCGAGCCTTCATCTGGCGATGAACATGGCCTGCGTGCAGTTTGGCCTGACGCCTGAAGAGGCCTGGGCTGGCGTGACGCGACATGCCGCCCAGGCGCTGGGCCGTGGCGCGACGCACGGACAGTTACGGGCCGGGTACGTGGCTGACTTTATCGTCTGGGATGCGGACCATCCGGTCGAAATGGTCTACGAACCGGGCCGTAATCCGCTGTATCAGCGTATTTTCCGTGGAGAAGCAGCATGAGGTTATGGCATCCCGTTGCAGAGACGGTCTGGCAGGGGCGCGACGACAGCGCCGAGGCCAGCAACGCTAAGCGTATTTTTCAGACCCTGCGGCAGCAGGCTCAGTTTGTCCCCGCGTCATCAGGCATTGCCCTGATCGGATTTGCCTGCGATGAAGGGGTAAAACGTAATCATGGCCGGCCGGGGGCGGGGCAGGCGCCGGACGTGCTGCGCAAGGCGCTGGCGAATATGGCCAGCCATCAGGGGCATGAACGGCTTGTCGACATGGGTACGGTTCACGTTGAGGGCGACGACCTTGAGGCTGCCCAGCAGGCCCTAAGCGATGCCGTGGCGTCGTGCCAGCAGTCCGGCATGCGTACGCTGGTGTTTGGCGGCGGGCACGAGACCGCATGGGCGCACGGTCGCGGTATACTGGACACGTTCCCCAACGAGCGGGTAGCGGTCATCAATCTTGATGCACACCTGGACCTGCGTAAAGCTGACCGCGGGACGTCTGGCACCCCGTTTCGCCAGCTGGCACACTATTGCAGCGAAAGTGCGCGAGAATTCCACTACGCCTGTTTTGGCGTAAGCCGTGCGGCCAACACGCAGGCGCTGTGGGATGAAGCCGAGCGGCTGAACGTCACGCTGGTGGACGATCTTCACTTCCGTCGCGATGCGTTAGCTTCGCTGGAAAAGGTGCTGGCCCTGGCCGATCGTATCTACCTCACTATCGACCTGGACGTCTTGCCTGCCGGGGAAATGCCCGCCGTTTCTGCGCCCGCGGCGTTAGGCGTACCGGCGCTGGATCTGCTGGCGATAATTGAACGAATTTGTCGCAGCGGAAAACTGCAGGCGGCCGATCTGGTCGAATTTAACCCGCATTACGATCGGGACGGACAAGGTGCGAAGCTTGCTGCCCGTCTGGCCTGGCAAATTGCTCACTGGTGGGCATAACAAAAATGAAGGAGTCATGATGTTTTCACGCTCACCCCAGCCACAATCCAGTCCGCCAGCCCCTTTTTATGAAAAGGTGAAGCAGGCGATCGGTGAAAAAATTGCTAGCGGCGTCTGGCGACCGCACGACCGCATTCCGTCGGAAGCCGAGCTGGTCGCACAGTTTGGCTTTAGCCGGATGACCATCAATCGCGCCCTGCGGGAGTTAACTGATGAAGGACTTCTGGTGCGTCTGCAGGGGGTTGGGACGTTCGTGGCGGAACCAAAGGGACAGTCGGCGCTGTTTGAAATCCGCAGCATTGCCGACGAGATAGCGGCGCGTAACCATCAGCACCGCTGCGACGTGCTGGTGCTCGAAGAAACGCAGGCCAGCGCCGAGCAGGCTGTTGAGCTAAACGTCAAAGAAGGCACTCGGATTTTCCATTCCGTCATGGTGCATTTTGAGAACGACGTTCCGGTGCAGATTGAAGATCGCTGCGTCAACGCGATAAGCGTGCCGGAGTATCTATGCCAGGATTACACCCAAACCACCCCACACGCCTATCTCTCGCTTGTCGCACCGTTGACGGAAGGGGAGCACATCGTGGAAGCGGTGCGCGCCACGCCTCAGGAGTGCGAGCTGTTGCGCATTAAAGAGCACGATCCCTGCCTGCTGATCCGCCGCCGCACGTGGTCATCGTCGCAAATTGTGTCACATGCAAAGCTGCTGTTCCCGGGTAACCGCTACCGGCTGCAGGGCCACTTTATGTCATAAGTTTTAAAAGCGTGATAGCTAACGCAATATAACAAAATTGTATCTTTTTTGTTAAATATGACCTTGTGTGTGCTTGTCTATACAAGTATATCTTAATGCACTATCTGTCCCGTATGAGGAGCACACAATGTCGTCAGGTAAATACCGCCAGCAGGATGTTCGCGCCGCGCGCGGCACCATGCTTACCGCTAAAAGCTGGCTCACCGAAGCACCGCTGCGCATGTTGATGAATAACCTTGATCCTGAGGTGGCGGAAAATCCCCACGAGCTGGTGGTCTACGGCGGCATTGGCCGCGCCGCGCGCAACTGGGAGTGCTATGACGCCATTGTCGAATCCCTCACCAACCTGGAACATGACGAAACCCTGCTGGTGCAATCCGGCAAACCGGTTGGCGTGTTCAAAACCCATAAAAACGCACCGCGCGTGCTGATTGCCAACTCTAACCTGGTTCCGCACTGGGCGACGTGGGAGCACTTCAACGAGCTGGATGCCAAAGGGCTGGCGATGTACGGCCAGATGACGGCGGGAAGCTGGATTTACATCGGCAGTCAGGGGATTGTGCAGGGCACGTATGAAACTTTTGTGGAAGCCGGTCGTCAGCACTATAACGGTTCGCTGAAAGGCCGCTGGGTTCTCACCGCAGGTCTGGGCGGAATGGGCGGCGCGCAGCCGCTGGCCGCGACCCTGGCGGGTGCCTGCTCGCTGAACATTGAATGCCAGCAGAGCCGCATCGATTTCCGTCTGCGTACCCGCTACGTTGACGAGCAGGCCGGCAGCCTGGATGACGCGCTCGCGCGTATCAAAAAGTACACGGCAGAGGGGAAAGCGATGTCGATTGCCCTGTGCGGTAACGCGGCGGATATTCTTCCTGAGCTGGTTGCCCGTGGCGTGCGCCCGGATCTCGTCACCGATCAGACCAGCGCCCATGACCCGCTGCATGGCTATCTGCCAACGGGCTGGACGTGGGAAGACTACCAGCAACGCGCTGAAACCGATCCGGAAGGCACGGTGCTCGCGGCAAAACGTTCGATGGCCGATCACGTCTCTGCCATGCTGGCCTTCAGCCAGATGGGGGTTCCGACCTTCGATTATGGCAACAATATTCGTCAGATGGCGAAAGAGATGGGCGTAAGCAATGCCTTTGACTTCCCCGGCTTTGTGCCCGCCTACATTCGTCCTCTGTTCTGTCGCGGCATTGGCCCGTTCCGCTGGGTGGCCTTGTCCGGCGACCCGGAAGATATCTACAAAACCGATGCCAAAGTGAAAGAAATTGTCGCGGACGACGAACACCTGCACCGCTGGCTGGATATGGCGCGAGAGCGCATTAACTTCCAGGGCTTGCCGGCGCGTATCTGTTGGGTAGGGCTGGAGTGGCGACAAAAGCTCGGCCTGGCCTTCAACGAAATGGTGCGCAGCGGTGAAGTCTCGGCCCCGATTGTGATTGGCCGAGACCACCTTGACTCCGGCTCCGTTGCCAGCCCGAACCGTGAAACGGAAGCCATGCGCGACGGCTCTGATGCAGTGTCCGACTGGCCGTTACTGAACGCGTTGCTGAATACCGCCAGCGGCGCGACCTGGGTGTCGTTGCACCACGGCGGCGGCGTGGGGATGGGCTTCTCCCAGCATTCGGGCATGGTTATCGTGTGTGATGGTACCGATGAAGCGGCTGCGCGTATCGCTCGTGTGCTGCATAACGATCCGGCAACCGGCGTGATGCGTCACGCGGATGCTGGTTACGAGATTGCGATTGACTGTGCTAAAGAGCAGGGACTTAACCTGCCGATGATCCCTGCCACGCAAGGAAAGCAATAATGAACGCATTAACACTTATGCCTGGCTCACTGACGCTAAAACAGTTACGCAGCGTCTGGCGTCAACCGGTCACGCTAGCGCTGGATGAAAGTGCGCATAGCGCAATTAACGACAGCGTTGCCTGCGTTGAGGCCATCGTGGCAGAAGGGCGTACCGCCTACGGTATCAACACCGGGTTTGGCCTGCTGGCGCAGACCCGCATCGCGACGCACGATCTTGAAAATTTACAACGTTCGCTGGTGCTGTCGCACGCGGCGGGCGTAGGTCAGCCGCTGGATGATGAGATTGTCCGTCTGATGATGGTGCTCAAAATTAACAGTCTGGCGCGCGGTTTCTCCGGTATTCGCCTGAGCGTGATCCAGGCGCTGATGGCGCTGGTGAATGCGCAAGTCTATCCGTGGATCCCGGCGAAAGGATCTGTCGGCGCATCCGGAGATTTGGCTCCGCTGGCGCACATGTCGCTGCTGCTCCTCGGCGAAGGGCAGGCGCGCTGGCAGGGCGAGTGGCTCCCGGCGAAAGAGGCGCTGAAAAAAGCCGGGCTATCGCCCATCACGCTGGCGGCGAAAGAGGGGCTTGCACTGCTCAATGGCACTCAGGCCTCAACCGCCTTTGCGCTGCGCGGCCTGTTTGAGGCCGAAGATCTGTTTGCGTCAGCGGTCGTGTGCGGTGCGTTGACGACCGAGGCCGTGCTGGGCTCACGTCGTCCGTTCGATGCCCGTATTCATGCCGTGCGCGGTCAGCGCGGGCAGATAGACGCAGCGGCGATGTACCGCCATTTGCTGACGGAGACCAGCGGTATTGCTGACTCTCATCACAACTGCGAGAAAGTGCAGGATCCGTATTCGCTGCGCTGTCAGCCGCAGGTGATGGGCGCATGCCTGACGCAGCTGCGCCAGGCCGCAGACGTGCTGCTGGTTGAAGCTAACGCGGTGTCCGATAACCCGCTGGTGTTTGCCGTGGAGAATGACGTGGTTTCCGGCGGTAACTTCCACGCCGAACCGGTAGCCATGGCGGCGGATAATCTCGCGCTGGCGATTGCCGAAGTGGGGGCGCTGTCCGAGCGACGCATCGCGTTGATGATGGATAAGCATATGTCTCAGCTGCCGCCGTTCCTGGTGCGTAACGGCGGGGTGAACTCAGGATTTATGATTGCGCAGGTCACCGCGGCGGCGCTGGCGAGCGAGAACAAAGCGCTGTCGCATCCGCACAGCGTGGACAGCCTGCCAACGTCCGCAAACCAGGAAGATCACGTCTCAATGGCACCGGCCGCCGGGCGTCGCCTGTGGGAGATGGCCTCTAACACCCGCGGCGTGCTGGCGGTGGAATGGCTGGCGGCGTGTCAGGGCATCGATTTACGTGAAGGACTGAAATCCAGCCCGCTGCTGGAGCAGGCGCGACATGCGCTGCGTGAGCATGTTACCCATTACGATGACGACCGCTTCTTTGCGCCGGATATTGATAAGGCGATGCAGCTACTGGACGAAGGGCGTTTGGTAGGGTTGTTGCCTTCGGTGCTGTGATTTGTTTGCCCTCACCCTCACCTTCTCCCACCGGAGAGGTTCGGGCGAGGGCATCAGCCCGCACTATTATGAATACATCGCGGTAATCGACGCGCTGCCAAGCGAATGGAAATGCACGTTAAAGCCCACCATCGCGCCGCTGGCCCCTTCATCCACCTCAATCTTATCCACATCCAGCGCATGCACCGTGAAGATATAGCGGTGAGTTTCCCCTTTTGGCGGAGCAGCACCGCCATAGCCGGCTTTACCAAAATCGGTTCGGGTCTGGATGGCACCGTCAGGCAGGGCGACCAAATTGGAGCCTGAGCCCTGCGGCAGAACGCGGGTATCTGCTGGCAGGTTGGCAACAATCCAGTGCCACCAGCCGGAGCCGGTTGGTGCATCCGGATCGTAGCAGGTCACGACAAAGCTCTTGGTTCCGGCGGGAACGTCGTCCCACGCCAGATGCGGAGAGAGATTATCCCCCTGATAGCCCATGCCGTTGAATACGTGACGTTCTGGCAGTTTTTCGCCGTCGCGCAGATCTTTACTGATGATTTTCATACGGTTTCCCCTTGTTAATCACGCGTACGGAAAGTGTAACCCATGGGGTTAAATCGTGAAATGCGCGGGAATATTCACGGCTTTCACAACCGCGGCAGTGAGCTTACGTAGCTGAGCCTGGCTAATCATGTACGGCGGCATCAGGTAAATAAGCTTGCCGAAGGGACGTACCCACACCCCTTGTTCAACAAAGAAGCGCTGCAGCGCGGCCATGTTTACCGGATGGGTGGTCTCAATCACGCCGATCGCGCCGAGCACGCGCACGTCCGCCACGAATTCAGCCCCCGACGCTACGTTCAACTCGTGCCTGAGCTGCGTTTCAATCGCCGCAACCTGCGTTTGCCATTCCCCGCTTTCCAGAATGGCGAGGCTTTCGCTCGCGACCGCACAGGCCAGCGGATTGCCCATGAACGTCGGACCGTGCATAAAACAGCCCGCCTCGCCGTCGCTGATCGTGTCGGCGACGTGGCGCGTCGTCAGCGTCGCCGAGAGCGTCATGGTGCCGCCGGTCAGCGCTTTGCCCAGGCACAGAATATCCGGCGTAATACCCGCATGTTCACAGGCGAACAGCTTTCCGGTACGGCCAAAGCCGGTCGCGATCTCATCGGCAATCAGCAAGATCCCCTCGCGGTCGCACATCTTACGAATGCGCTTGAGCCACTCCGGGTGATACAGGCGCATTCCGCCAGCGCCCTGCACGATGGGCTCGAGGATCACCGCGGCAATCTCGTGACGATGCGCCGCCATCAGCCGCGCGAAGCCCACCATATCCATTTCGTTCCACTCGCCGTCGAAGCGGCTTTGCGGGGCCGGGGCAAACAGGTTGTCCGGCAGATAGCCTTTCCACAGGCTGTGCATCGAATTGTCTGGATCGCACACCGACATCGCGCCGAAGGTGTCACCGTGATAGCCGTTGCGGAAGGTGAGGAATCGCTGACGGGAATCTCCCTTTGCATGCCAGTACTGCAGTGCCATTTTCATCGCTACTTCTACGGCCACGGAACCGGAGTCGGCGAGAAACACGCACTCCAGCGCCTCAGGCGTCATCGCCACCAGACGGCGGCACAACTCCACCGCGGGCTGATGCGTAATGCCGCCGAACATGACATGCGACATTTGGTCAATCTGCGCTTTCATCGCCGCGTTCAGCCGCGGGTGGTTGTAACCGTGGATGGCCGCCCACCAGGAAGACATTCCGTCTACCAGCGCTTCGCCGTTGGCGAGATGCAGCTCGCATCCATGTGCTGATGCGACCGGATAGACGGGCAGGGGATGGGTCGTGGAGGTGTAGGGGTGCCAGATATGCTGCTTGTCGAAGGCGAGATCGTCCTGGGTCATAATCGACTTGTAAACCATTTTGAAAAGATTTAGGTTTACAAGTATAAACCGAACCGACAATTAACAAAACCCTTTGGAGAAGCCCGATGGCTCACCACGCACGCTGGACAATGTCGCAAGTCACTGAATTATTCAACAAACCTTTCCTGGAACTGATGTTTGAGGCCCAACAGATACACCGTCAGCACTTCGATCCGCGCCACGTTCAGGTCAGCACGCTGCTGTCGATCAAGACCGGTGCCTGCCCGGAGGACTGCAAATACTGTCCGCAGAGCGCGCGCTATAAAACCGGGCTTGAAGCCGAACGCCTGATGGAGGTCGAGCAGGTGCTCGACTCCGCGCGCAAGGCGAAGAACGCCGGCTCGACCCGCTTCTGCATGGGGGCGGCGTGGAAGAACCCACACGATCGCGACATGCCGTATCTGGAGCAGATGGTTAAAGGCGTGAAGGAGATGGGCCTCGAAGCCTGCATGACGCTGGGTACGCTAAACGAGGAGCAGGCGCAGCGCCTCTCGTCGGCAGGGCTGGACTACTACAACCATAACCTCGATACCTCGCCGGAGTTTTACGGCAATATCATCACTACGCGTACCTACCAGGAGCGTCTGGACACGCTGGATAAAGTCCGCGAGGCCGGGATCAAGGTCTGCTCGGGCGGGATTGTCGGCCTGGGCGAAACGGTGAAAGATCGCGCCGGACTGCTGCTTCAGCTGGCCAACCTGCCGACCCCGCCGGAAAGCGTGCCGATCAATATGCTGGTGAAGGTGAAGGGGACGCCAATGGCCGATAACGACGATGTGGATCCGTTTGACTTCATCCGCACCATCTCCGTTGCGCGCATCATGATGCCAACGTCCTTTGTTCGCCTGTCTGCCGGCCGCGAGCAGATGAACGAGCAAACGCAGGCCATGTGCTTTATGGCCGGGGCCAACTCCATCTTCTACGGCTGCAAATTGCTGACCACGCCAAACCCGGAAGAGGACAAAGACGTCCAGCTGTTCCGCAAGCTGGGGCTGAATCCGCACCAGACCGAGGTATTGACGGGCGATAATGAGCAACAGCAGCAGCTGGAGCAGCAGATTTTTAACGCTGACACCGAACAGTTCTACAACGCGGCGTCCGTATGACCTGGCAGGCACGTATCCATTCCGCCCTCGACGCGCGTCGGGCGCTCGATGCTTATCGCGAGCGCAGGGTTGTAGAAAACGGCGCGGGCCGTTTTCTCACCCGTGAGGGGCAGCAGTTTTGTAATTTCTCCAGCAATGATTATCTCGGTCTGAGCCAGCACCCGCAGATTGTGCATGCCTGGCAGCAGGGCGCTGAGCGTTACGGTGTGGGGAGCGGGGGTTCCGGGCACGTCAGCGGCTACACAACGGCGCACCAGGCGCTGGAAGAGTCGCTTGCCGACTGGCTGGGCTATCCGCGTGCGCTGCTGTTTATTTCCGGTTTTGCCGCCAACCAGGCGGTCATCGCCGCGATGATGGGCAAAGACGACCGTATCGTCGCCGACCGCTTAAGCCACGCCTCTCTGCTGGAAGCGGCAAATCTGAGTCCGGCTCAGCTGCGTCGCTTTGCCCATAACGAGGCCGCCCAGCTTTCAGCGTTGCTGGACAAACCCTGCGCCGGGCAACAGCTGGTGGTGACGGAAGGGGTGTTCAGCATGGACGGTGACAGCGCGCCGCTCCGTGCGATCTACGATGCGGCGACGCAGCATAATGCCTGGCTGATGGTGGATGATGCCCACGGTATAGGTGCGTTGGGTGACGAAGGGCGCGGGAGCGCGCATGAGCAAAAGGTAAAGCCCGAACTGCTGGTGGTCACCTTCGGCAAAGGGTTTGGCGCGAGCGGTGCGGCCGTGCTGTGCAGCGATGCTGTCGCCGAGTATCTGCTGCAATTTACGCGACATCTGATTTACAGCACTAGCATGCCACCGGCCCAGGCCGTAGCGCTGTCAGCGTCACTGGCGGTGATTCGCAGCGCAGATGGCGCGGAACGTCGCGCCCGTCTTGCCCATCATGTGCACCGTTTTCGTCAGGGCCTGCATCATCTTCCATTCCAGAGCACCGATTCCCTCAGTGCGATTCAACCGGTAATCGTGGGTGAAAACGGCCGGGCGCTTGCGCTGGCGCAGAGTCTGCGCGACAGGGGAATATGGGTCACTGCTATTCGTCCGCCAACCGTGCCTGCGGGTACCGCGCGGCTACGCTTGACGCTCACCGCAGCGCACGAAGACCAGGATATCGATGCACTTCTGGAGGCACTGCATGTTGCCAGTCAATAAGCAGGCCATCGCGGCCGCGTTTGGCCGGGCGGCGCAGAGCTATTCCCGGCACGATGAATTGCAGCGCCAAAGCGCGCAGGGGCTGCTTGCCACGCTTGGCGAGAACACGTTTTCCAGGGTGCTGGACGCGGGCTGCGGGCCGGGAAGTAACAGCCGCTACTGGCGAGGAACAGGGAGCCACGTTACGGCGATGGACCTCTCAGACCTGATGCTTGAGGAGGCGCGTCAGCAGCAGGTTGCGGATGGCTATCTTCTGGGGGATATCGAAGCAATACCGCTGACGGATGCGCAGTTCGACCTGGTCTGGAGCCACCTGGCGGTGCAGTGGTGCAACAGCCTGCCGCTCGCGCTGGGCGAGCTTTATCGCGTGGCGCGTCCGGGTGGCAAAGTGGCGTTTACCACTTTGCTTGAAAGTTCTCTGCCAGAGCTTAATCAGGCGTGGCAAGCGGTAGATACACAGCCGCATGCCAACCGATTTTTATCGTATGACCAGGTCACGCAGGCGCTGGCCGGCTTTCGTTATCGCAGCGCGGTACAGACCATCACGATCGGCTTTAACGATGCGTTAAGCGCCATGCGCTCCTTGAAGGGCATTGGGGCCACGCATCTGCATACGGGGCGGGAGAAAAGACCGCTCACCCGTGGGCAGCTGCAGCGTCTGGAGCTGGCCTGGCCTCAGCAGCGAGGCGACTACCCGCTCTCTTATCAACTTTTTCATGGGATTATCGAACGTGACTGAACGTTATTTTGTCACCGGAACAGATACTGAAGTCGGTAAAACGGTGTCCAGCGCTGCGCTATTGCAGGCTGCGCGTTTAAAGGGAAAAACCACCGCCGGGTATAAACCTGTCGCCTCGGGCAGCGAGATGACGCCGGAAGGATTACGCAATACCGACGCGCTGGCGCTGCAGCGAAACAGCACGCTTGAGCTGGCCTATTGCGCAGTGAATCCATACACCTTTGCCGAGCCGACCTCACCGCACATCATCAGCGCAGACGAAAGGCGTCCCATTGATTTTAGCGTACTGTCAGCCGGGTTGCGGGATCTTGAAAGGCAGGCTGAGTGGGTGCTGGTGGAAGGGGCAGGCGGCTGGTTCACACCGCTTTCAGATGAGCTGACGTTTGCTGACTGGGTGCAAGCCGAGCAGCTGCCGGTCATTCTGGTGGTCGGCGTGAAGCTGGGCTGTATCAACCACGCCATGTTAACCGCGCAGGCTATTCAACAGGCCGGGCTACGCCTGGCGGGCTGGATAGCGAACGACGTGGTTGCGCCGGGTAAACGTCATCCCGAGTATCTGGCAACGCTTAAGCGCATGCTTTCTGCGCCGTTCCTTGGGGAGATCCCGTGGCTTGCCGACGATGCAGAACGGGCTGAAACCGGGCAGTACCTGGATCTTAGCGCCATGCATCCCGCGACATCCAGTGCGCGATAAGCTCATCGTCCAGCGCGTTAACGTGGCCCTGCGCCACGTTGCGCCCGCGGTACAGCATGCAGAAGCGGTCCGCGACCCTGCGGATAAACGACAGCTGCTGCTCGGCTAACAGTACCGTCATCCCTAGCTCCCGATTTAGCCGCACCAGCAGTTGCCCCAGCTTCTGGGCGAAGCTGTGCCCTGCACCGTACAACGGTTCATCAAGGATCAGCACGCGCGGGCGATTGACCAGCGCGCTGGCTAATGCCAGCTGATACTGGTCGTCTGTCGACAGTCCGTTAGCACGGTTTTTTCGCAACATGTAGAGTTGCGGAAACAGGTCATAAACGTCGCTTTTCGCCGCCGCATCCGACGTTCCCATCGCCCGCATCGCGACATGCAGGTTCTCTTCAATGGTCAACTGGGAAAAGATCCGTCTGTCCTGTGGAACATAGCCAATACCCAGCGGAGAGTGCTGTTCAGGGCTCTTGCTCAGAAGATTGCGCGGCGGGGCGCCAGCTTCATGCCAGACGATTGTCCCGCTTTCTACCGGCAAAACACCGGTGATGCAGTTCATGAGGGTGGTTTTGCCCATGCCTGGCAGACCAATTACCCCTGTGCACAAGCCCTGTGGTAAATCCAAGTCGACATTCCATAGCGTATGTTGGCTTCCGTAAAACTGATTGACTGCACGCAGACTCAACATCTTTCTCTCCTTAAAAATGTATTGGGGTGATGCCCATTCTCGAGTGTGCAAATCTCCTGCCAGAACCATTAAGCCGATAAAAAAAGCGTCTTTTTAGGATTTGGCTGGAGAAAAACGGCGACATTCTGGCTTGAATGCACATTCGCAGTGCTGGCGGTGGTGGGTTGTGGTGCAGGGGAGAAGGGGGAAATCGTGAGCAAGGTCTCACCAATGGGTTATGAATAGCTCAACTGATGATCATCAAAAAAGAGCTATAAAAATTTTTTACTGCCGCTTTGTGGGAAAAACCGGGAATTTGCCGAGTGGCGGTCTGCACGGGCTGGAAGCAGTTATCCACTATTCCTGTGGATAACCATGTGCATTAGAGTTAGAAAACACGCGATAAGCGAGAGAATACGCGGGTTACGACCAAATTGGTGCGAAACGCGGCTTTTGAAAATATCGCTTATTTATTAATTTGTTAGATAAAAGCAATTGCTGTCATGAAACGGTCATCCGTTGCCACAAAACTATCATGACCTGACTTGACAAATGTTAAATAAGAAAAAGTTCTGGGGATAACCCGAGGTTGCTGGTGTTTTATTTTGTTACCGTCTACGTTTTGACCCGAATTACGCTAATCTTCCGCGCGCTACGCTGAATATCCTGATGCGCCACTGGTTTTACATCCAGTGTTTTTTACTGGCAATCCTGGCCACAACGAGTAAAATTACTCACCTGCCGCTTTTTACGTCATCAGGTTGTCGCCCATGAGTAAACCGTTCAAATTGAATTCTGCTTTCCGTCCTTCAGGGGATCAACCTGAGGCGATCCGCCGTCTCGAAGAAGGGCTGAAGGACGGTCTGGCGCACCAGACGCTGCTGGGCGTGACCGGCTCGGGTAAAACGTTTACCGTCGCCAACGTGATTGCCGACCTGCAACGCCCGACGATGGTGCTGGCCCCGAATAAAACCCTGGCCGCGCAGCTGTACGGGGAGATGAAAGAATTTTTCCCGGATAACGCGGTGGAGTATTTCGTCTCTTACTACGACTACTACCAGCCTGAAGCCTATGTCCCGAGCTCTGACACCTTCATCGAGAAAGACGCCTCGGTGAACGAACACATTGAGCAGATGCGTCTGTCGGCGACCAAGGCGCTTCTCGAGCGTCGCGACGTGGTGGTGGTCGCTTCTGTTTCTGCCATCTACGGTCTGGGCGATCCGGATCTGTACCTGAAGATGATGCTCCACCTGACGCAGGGGATGATCATCGATCAGCGCGCCATTGTGCGCCGTTTGGCCGAACTGCAGTACGCCCGTAACGATCAGGCATTCCAGCGCGGTACGTTCCGCGTGCGCGGCGAAGTCATCGACATCTTCCCGGCAGAATCGGACGACATGGCGCTGCGCGTTGAGCTGTTTGACGAAGAGGTTGAGCGCCTGTCGCTGTTTGATCCGCTTACCGGGCATATCGAGTCGGTGATTCAGCGTTTCACTATCTACCCTAAAACGCACTACGTGACGCCACGCGAGCGCATCGTGCAGGCGATGGAAGAGATCAAAGTGGAGCTGGCCGATCGCCGTAAGGTGCTTCTGGCGAACAATAAGCTGCTCGAAGAGCAGCGCCTAAGCCAGCGTACCCAGTTCGATCTGGAAATGATGAACGAGCTGGGTTACTGCTCCGGTATTGAAAACTACTCGCGCTATCTCTCCGGGCGTGGCCCCGGCGAGCCGCCTCCGACGCTGTTTGACTATCTCCCGGCGGATGGTTTGCTGGTGATTGATGAATCCCACGTCACCATCCCGCAGATCGGCGGGATGTACCGCGGTGACCGGGCGCGTAAGGAGACGCTCGTGGAGTACGGCTTCCGGCTGCCGTCGGCGCTGGACAACCGTCCGATGAAGTTTGAAGAGTTTGAGGCGCTGGCGCCGCAAACCATCTACGTCTCGGCGACGCCGGGCAACTACGAGCTGGAGAAATCCGGCGATGACGTTGTGGACCAGGTGGTGCGCCCAACCGGATTGCTTGACCCGATTATCGAGGTGCGTCCGGTCGCCACTCAGGTGGATGATTTACTTTCTGAAATCCGTACCCGTGCCGCCATCAACGAGCGCGTGCTTGTCACGACGCTGACCAAGCGTATGGCGGAAGACCTGACGGAATATCTTGAAGAGCACGGCGAGAAGGTGCGTTACCTGCACTCCGATATCGACACCGTAGAGCGTATGGAAATTATCCGCGATCTGCGTCTCGGCGAGTTTGACGTGCTGGTCGGGATTAACCTTCTGCGAGAGGGTCTGGACATGCCGGAAGTTTCGCTGGTCGCCATTCTGGATGCCGACAAAGAGGGCTTCTTGCGTTCTGAACGCTCGCTGATCCAGACTATTGGCCGCGCCGCGCGTAACGTTAACGGCAAAGCCATTCTCTACGGCGATAAGATTACGCCGTCAATGGCGAGAGCCATTAGCGAAACGGAGCGCCGTCGGGAGAAACAGCAGGCTTACAACGAAGAACACGGCATTACGCCGCAGGGTCTGAACAAGAAGGTGGTGGATATCCTGGCGCTGGGGCAGAACATCGCCAAAACCAAAGCGAAAGGCCGCGGCAAGGCGCGTTCAATAGTGGAAGAAGATACCGTAGTGCTGACGCCGAAAGCCCTGCAGCAGAAGATCCACGAACTGGAAGGGCAGATGATGCAGCACGCGCAAAATCTGGAGTTCGAAGAGGCGGCGCAGATCCGCGACCAGCTTCATCAGCTGAGGGATCTTTTCATCGCCGCATCCTAGGTATCCTGGTAAAAGCAAAATGGCAGCCAGAGCTGCCATTTTGAGAATTTGCGCCCTTTCCTCCAGGAGAGGGCATCAGGCCGCACTAAACAACCCTAACCCAGCTCCTGAATCGCTTTTTCCAGCGCCTCACGCAACAGATGGCGGTCGTGGCGATATTTAATGTCTGTCGCTTCCAGCGGCTCCTGAATCACCACCCGATCGCCAATACCGGACACATCCACTTTTGGCCCCACGACCACGCCGTCGATGATCTTCTTGCCGACGTACTGTTCCATCAGCATCAGTTTGTCCGCAAGCGACAGGCTTGCCGCCGCCGGGCTCAATTCACGCCCTAAATTCCCGATATACACCATTGGCGCAGGCGTTCTGCGCAGCGCCTGCGCCAGCTCTTTCACCAGCAGAATCGGCATCAGGCTGGTATAAAAACTGCCCGGTCCAATCAGGATAAGATCTGCTTCTCCGATCGCTTCCACCGCTTCTCGCGTGGCAGGGACACTCGGATAGGTCATCAACTCTGTCGGAGGTAAAATGAGCTGGTCAATATTCACTTCACCGTAAACTTCATGCCCTTCGGCATCAATTGCCATCAGGTCAACCGGTTGTTCGGACATGGGGATCAGGAATGCATCCACCTTAAGCAGATTACGGATTAAATTTATGGCCTCCAGAGGCCGCACGCTCAGGTGATCCAGCGCCTTCAACATCAGATTACCGAGGTTATGGCCGGAAAGCTCACCGTTACCGCCAAAACGATATTCAAACATCGCGGAAGCAACGCTCGGTTCGGTGATGAGCTGGTTGAGACAGTTGCGCATATCACCCCAGGCGATGCCGCCTTCGGCACGCCGGATCCGCCCCGTCGAGCCTCCGTTATCGGTCGTTGTGACTATCCCTGTTAATCTGGACCCCAGGGACGATAATGACGACATTACCCGTCCCAGGCCGTGGCCTCCGCCAAGAGCGACCACACGGTCAAGATCCGCAAAAGTGCGACTGCGCATACCCATTCCTTATTTCATTCGAACTGCGTAACAGTAACCTAACTACCCCTAAAAGACGATGCCTCACCCGGCGCAAAATGACGTATATCAATGCGAAAGTGTGGTTTTTGCGTATTCTGTTGTGAAACTGCACGATTAGCTCGTTATGTATCTAATTATATAGCGGAAAGCGGTAATGGCGAAGTGATGAGTTACGCGCTACTATCGCCTTAACCACGTTTTCGAAACTGAAAACATACACTCTAGCCTTTGTGCCTGTGTCGAAAGATATGGCGCTCTGGCCGTGGCGGATTTGCCACCAGGGTACAGAAAGAAATGACTGTGCCTCCCGTATCTGGAAAGGTGTACATGGCTTCACAACTTACTGATGCTTTCGCGCGTAAGTTTTTTTACTTACGTCTGTCGATTACCGATGTGTGCAATTTCCGTTGCACCTATTGCCTGCCTGAGGGCTACAAGCCGGGCAGCGTCACCAATAACGGCTTTCTTTCCGTCGATGAAGTGCGCCGCGTCACGCGTGCCTTTGCTGAGCTCGGAACAGAAAAGATCCGCCTGACCGGCGGTGAACCCTCTTTGCGCCGGGACTTCCCGGACATCATTGCGGCTGTCCGCGAAAACCCACGTATTCGTCAAATAGCGGTCACCACCAACGGCTACCGTATGGCCCGTGACGTGGCAAACTGGCGCGAGGCTGGCTTAACCGCGATCAACGTCAGCGTGGACAGTCTCGATGCTCGCCAGTTTCACGCCATCACCGGGCAGGACAAGTTCCAGCAGGTGATGGACGGTATCGATGCGGCATTTGCTGCCGGTTTCGACAAAGTCAAAGTGAATACTGTGCTGATGCGCGATGTGAATCATCATCAGCTCGACACCTTCCTGGCGTGGATCAAGCCCCGCCGCATTCAGCTGCGTTTTATCGAACTGATGGAAACCGGCGAGGGCAGTGAGCTGTTCCGTCGTCACCATATCTCCGGCATGGTGCTGCGCGACGCGCTGCTGAAACGCGGCTGGATCCATCAGATTCGTCAGCGCAGCGACGGCCCGGCTCAGGTCTTTTGCCACCCGGATTACGAAGGGGAAATTGGGCTGATCATGCCCTATGAGAAAGACTTCTGCGCCAGCTGTAACCGCCTGCGCGTCTCCTCCGTCGGCAAGCTGCATCTGTGCCTGTTTGGCGATGGCGGCGTGGATCTTCGCGATCTGCTGGAAGACGACGCGCAACAGGACGCCCTTGAAGCGCGCATTTCCGAAGCGCTGACGCATAAAAAACAGACCCACTTCCTGCATCAGGGCAATACTGGCATCACTCAAAACCTGTCCTACATTGGCGGGTAATCAGTCTTAAGAAGGAATCAGAAGATGAGTCAGGTAAGTGCAGAATTTATCCCGACACGAATCGCTATTCTTACCGTTTCAGACCGCCGTGATGAAGAGGATGATACCTCCGGCCACTGGCTGCGCGATGCGGCACATGACGCTGGGCACCAGATAGTTGATAAAGCTATTGTTAAAGAGAACCGCTACGCCATTCGCGCTCAGGTCTCTCAGTGGATTGCCAGTGATGAGGTACAGGTGGTGTTGATTACCGGTGGCACCGGCTTTACCGTAGGCGATCAGGCGCCAGAGGCGCTTATCCCGCTGTTCGATCGCGAGGTGGAAGGCTTCGGCGAAGTGTTCCGTATGCTCTCCTTTGAAGAGATTGCTACCTCCACGCTGCAGTCTCGCGCGGTGGCTGGCGTGGCAAACAACACGCTGATTTTCGCCATGCCTGGCTCGACGAAAGCCTGCCGCACCGCATGGGACAATATTATTGCCCCGCAGTTGGACGCCCGTACCCGTCCCTGTAATTTCCATCCCCATTTAAAGAAATAAGCTATGTCACAACTGACCCACATTAATGCCGCTGGCGAAGCCCATATGGTTGATGTTTCGGCTAAAGCGGAAACGGTGCGCGAGGCGCGTGCCGAAGCGTTCGTCACCATGCTGCCGGAAACCCTGGCGATGATTATCGACGGCAGTCACCACAAGGGTGATGTGTTTGCTACCGCGCGCATTGCAGGGATTCAGGCCGCGAAACGCACCTGGGACTTAATTCCCCTTTGCCATCCGCTGATGCTCAGCAAGGTGGAAGTGAATTTGCAGGCGCAGCCCGAGCATAATCGCGTGCGTATCGAGTCGCTGTGTCGCTTAACCGGTAAAACCGGCGTGGAGATGGAAGCCCTGACGGCGGCATCCGTCGCGGCGCTGACCATCTACGATATGTGCAAAGCCGTGCAAAAAGATATGGTGATTGGCCCGGTGCGTCTGCTGGCTAAAAGCGGCGGCAAATCGGGTGATTTTAAGGTGGAAAGCCATGATTAAGGTTCTCTTCTTTGCACAGGTTCGCGAGCTGGTCGGGACTGACAGCCTGACGCTGGACGCCTCCTTTGAAAACGTTGCCGCGCTGCGCACCCATCTGGCAGCACGAGGCGACCGCTGGGCGCTGGCGCTGGAGGAAGGCAAGCTGCTGGCCGCCGTGAACCAGACGCTGGTCGAGCTGACGCATCCGCTGGTGGCAGGGGATGAAGTGGCTTTCTTCCCGCCTGTGACAGGGGGCTAAGATGGCTGACACGCGAATTCTGGTCGGTCACGAACGCTTCAGTGTCGGTACAGAATATGATTGGTTGGCCGAGCGCGATGAAGACGGTGCCGTGGTCACCTTCACCGGCAAAGTACGAAATCACAATCTTGGCGACAGCGTGAAGGCATTAACGCTGGAGCACTATCCGGGGATGACCGAGAAATCGCTTTCGGCGATTGTCGAAGAGGCGCGGAGCCGCTGGCCGCTCGGCAGGGTAACGATTGTTCACCGCATCGGTGAAATGTGGCCGGGCGACGAGATTGTGTTTGTCGGGGTGACCAGCGCGCACCGTGGCAGCGCGTTTGCGGCAGGGGAATTCATTATGGATTACCTCAAGACCAAAGCGCCTTTCTGGAAACGTGAAGCGACGCCGGAAGGCGAGCGGTGGGTTGAGTCGCGCGACAGCGACAAACAAGCTGCCAGTCGTTGGTAGTCGGTTTACGTGGATGTGTTAGTCTTAACGTGTGTGTCAACTTAACCAGGAGTGAATCATGGACCGATTTCCGCGTTCCGATTCGATAGTACAGCAGACCCGTAGCGGCCTGCAGACGTATATGGCTCAGGTGTATGGCTGGATGACGGTCGGCCTGTTGCTTACCGCGTTTATTGCGTGGTATGCCGCAAATACCCCTGAACTGATGATGTTTATCTTCTCCAGCAAAATCACCTTCTATGGGCTGATCATTGCTCAGCTCGCGCTGGTGTTTGTCCTGTCCGGAATGGTGCAAAAGCTCAGTGCAGGCATGGCGACCACGCTGTTTATGCTCTATTCGGCGCTTACCGGGCTGACCCTTTCCAGCATTTTCATCGTCTATACCTATTCCTCTATCGCTAGCACCTTCGTGGTGGCGGGCGGGATGTTTGGTGCAATGAGCCTGTACGGCTACACCACCAAGCGTGACCTCAGCGGTTTAGGCAGCATGCTGTTTATGGGGCTGATTGGGATAGTGCTGGCTTCGCTGGTGAACCTGTGGCTGAAGAGTGAAGCGCTGATGTGGGCTGTGACCTATATCGGTGTGGTGGTCTTCGTCGGGTTGACGGCGTATGACACGCAGAAGCTGAAAAATATCGGCGAGCAGATTGATGTACGCGACAGCTCAACGCTGCGCAAATACTCCATCCTGGGCGCCCTGACGCTGTATCTGGACTTTATCAACCTGTTCCTGATGCTGCTGCGCATTATGGGCAACCGTCGTTAAGGTCGTTTTGCCGGGTGGCGGTGCGGTCTGACACCCTCACCCTGACCTTCTCCCACGGGAAAGGGAACAAACATTAAAAACGGCAACGAGGTTGCCGTTTTGCTTTTATTTTGCCATCGCCTTCTCATTCTTTGCCCGCAGCTTCTTCGCCCGACTCTCCAGCACCAGATAACACACCGTTGCCAGCGCCAGCGGCAGGAAGTAATAAATCATGCGGTACGCGAGCAGGGCGGCGATAATTGTGCCCTGAGAAACGTGCTCACCGGCAAGCAGCGCAATAAACACGGCCTCCAGCACGCCTATCCCGGCCGGAATATGCACAATGACCCCGGCAATACTGCTTACCAGCAGCACGCCGAGCACGAAGAAGTAATTCACCTCCTCGCCAATCAACAGCCAGATAATCGCCCCCATCGCCATCCAGTTGGCGCTGGAAACCGCCATCTGCAGAAGGGCGAATTTCCACGTGGGCAGCACCAGCTTTTGCCCTTTGATGGTCATATGGCGACGTTTGGCAAAGGCGCAGGCCCACAGATAAACGGCGATAATCAACAGCAGCGCGATACCCAACAGCCGTAACGTGGTTTCATCGATATACCAGTGCGCGGGCAACTGCACGACGCCAACGGTAAATATCACCCCGCCGAGCAGAATATAACCCAGCCAGTTGGTGGTGATGCTTAACGAGAAAATACGTGTGATTGTCCCGCTCGGCAGGCCAAGGCGGGAATAGAGCCGGTAGCGCATGCCTATTCCGCCAACCCAGGTACTGAGCGTCAGGTTAAAGGCGTAGCAAATAAACGACACCAGCATCACCTGGCGCTTTGCCAGCTTATGCCCGCAGTAAGCACGCCCCAGCAGGTCGTAGCAGCCGTAAATCAGGTAGCTCACAATAACCAGCCCAACGGCACCCAACAGCACCGTTCGGTTGTAATTGCGGATAACCTTCCACACCTCTTCCCAGTCGACTTTCTGCGCGTAAACCACCAGCAGGACCGCGACGGCAATAAAGAACAGCCAGGTGAGGATTTTCTTTGCCAGCCGCCAGCGGGAATGCGATTTTGACATCAGGTTTTCCCTCCATCTTGCGCTTCAACGCGATCCTGGGTTTCCATTTCGGGTTGCACCGGGGGTTCCACCTGCGCCAGCTTCGGCGTATGGGCGGGCAGCCAGCCGACCATGGCCGGGAAATGGCGCAGGAAGTGGAACACCACCACGCCGATGCCCAGGTTCCACCAGGTGCGTTTTGGCACCATGGATTCGTCTACTCGCACGCAGTCGTTGACGATGAGTCCCTGAAGGTTGTCGCGCAGGGTCTGGTTAAACTGGCGATCGTGGATGATAAGGTTCGCTTCCAGATTGAGCGACAAGCTCAGCGGATCGAGATTGCTTGAACCCACGGTCGCCCAGTGATCGTCCATCAGAGCGACTTTTCCGTGCAGCGGTCGACGGCGATATTCATATATCTGTACGCCGCCCTTCACGAGATAGTTATAGAGCAGGCGCGCACCGACTTTGACAATCGGCATATCCGGCTCGCCCTGCACGATCAGTTTTACGCGCACGCCGCGCCGGGCAGCATTACGCATCGCGTGCAGGATGCGATAGCCGGGGAAGAAGTAGGCGTTGGCGATAATCACCTCGCGCTTCGCGTTTGCCAGCATCTTCAGATAATGACGTTCAATATCGTCACGGTGTTCACCGTTATCGCGCCAGACGAACAGCGCCTGCGCTTCCCCCGGCTTTCGGTTCTCTTCCGGACGATGGCGACGCTTCCACCAGCGACGGGCGGCCTCTTTGCCCGGCAGATTTTCCAGTTCAAAGAGTAAAATATCCTGAACGACCGGCCCTTCAATGCGAATGGCGTAATCCTGTTTGGCTTCTGGCCCGTAATCCGACATATGTTCGGCGGAATAGTTAATGCCACCGACGAAGGCCACCTTCTCGTCCACCACCACAATTTTGCGGTGCATCCGACGGAAGAGGTTAGTGCGCATGCCGAACAGGCGAGGACCGGGATCGTAATAGCGGAACACCACGCCTGCAGAGGTAAGCGCATTGACGAACTCATCGCTTAAATCGGGCGAGCCGTAGCCGTCGAGCAACACTTCTATCGTTATGCCACGCTGCGCTGCCCGCAGCAGCACGCTGTGCAACTGCTTGCCTACCTCATCGTCGAACCAGATAAAGGTCTCAAGGATGACTTTCTGCTGTGCGTGGTCAATTGCGTCAAACACGGCTGGATAATACTCATCGCCATTTTCCAGCAGCGTAATGTGGTTACCTTCCTGCCATGAACATTTCATAAGTGAATCTCCGCGCTCAGCGGGGCATGGTCTGAGAGATGTCGCCAGTTAAGCAGCGCCAGCGCGGTTGGGCTGCTGGCGTGGGCATTTTTTACGTAGATGCGGTCGAGACGCAGCAGCGGAAAGCGCACCGGAAACGTCCGCGCCGGTCTACCGTGGGCGCGAGTGAATATCTCCTCCAGCCCGGCTTTCATCTTCAGGGGATGATTGGCCCGCTGTCGCCAGTCGTTGAAATCGCCGGCTACCACCACGGGTTCGCCTTCGGGCAAGGCATTACTCCATTCAGCCAACATCTGCAGCTGCGCCTGCCTGTGTGCTTCACGCAGGCCGAGATGCACGCAGCCTACATGAATGGGTATGTTGAGGTCAGGCGGGGCGATGCGACAGTAAAGCAGTCCGCGCTTTTCGCTTTCACCGACGGACACGTCGCGGTTCTCGTAGTGTTCAATGGGAAAACGCGACAACACCGCATTGCCGTGATGCCCTTCCGGATAGACCGCGTTGCGACCGTAGGCATAGTCGCTCCACATGGTATCGGCCAGGAATTCGTAGTGGGGCGTGTCGGGCCAGTTTTCGACGTGCATCGGATGTACCTCGTGCGCGCCCATGACCTCCTGCAGACAGACGATGTCTGCGCTGACGGTACGCACGGCGTCGCGCAGCTCGGGTAAAATGAAGCGGCGATTAAATGCTGTGAAGCCTTTGTGAATGTTAATTGTCAGCACTTTTAGCGAGAAATGCTGCGTTTTATGGGTCATAAGCACCTTCCAGGGTCACTATCCTGATGAAAATAAAGTGTAGTAGGCGTCACAAAAAGATGCGGTGTTACGGAATTTTCCGTAAAGTGCGGTAGTCTGAACTAGCAGATAAAAATCCTTCAGGAGAGAAGCCATGAAGTGGCAACAACGTGTTCGTGTCGCAACGGGTCTTAGTTGCTGGCAGATAATGTTGCATTTACTGGTCGTGGCCGTACTGGTGATGGGCTGGATGAGCGGTACGCTGGTGCGTGTCGGCTTAGGGCTGTGTGTCCTCTACGGCGTCACCGTACTGGCGATGTTGTTCTTACAGCGCCATCATGAAGCGCGCTGGCGTGAGGTGGGTGATGTGCTCGAAGAGCTCACCACCACCTGGTATTTTGGTGCAGCGATGATCGTTCTGTGGCTGTTGTCACGCGTGCTGCAAAATAACCTGCTGCTGGCCCTGGCCGGTTTGGTCATTCTTGCAGGGCCTGCGGTTGTCTCGTTGCTAACCAAAGAGAAAAAACTACGCAATGTTGCGTCTAAACATCGCGTAGGCCACTGACCCTGTCGTGGCCGCGATGACCAGTAGCGGCCACAAACTTCCCCAGACAATATCCAGACTCGCATCCTTCAGATAGATTTGCTTGGTGATATCCGTAAAGTGACGAATCGGGTTTATCCATGTCAGATCCTGTAACCACACCGGCATGTTCTCCACGGGTGAAACATATCCCGAGAGCAAAATTGCCGGCATCATAAACACAAATACCCCGATAAACGCCTGCTGTTGCGTGGAGCAGAGCGCCGAGATTAGCAGCCCGAAGCCGACCAGCGATAATCCGTAAATCACCATCGTGAAATAAAACAGCGCCAGCGATCCGGCAAAGGGGATCTGATAGGCCCAAATCCCTATCCCCAGGACGATGGTGGCCTGGAAGGAGGCGACAATGAGTGCCGGAACCGCCTTGCCGACGAAAATCTGCCAGGTGGCGAGCGGGGAGACCAGAAGCTGATCGAGCGTGCCTTGTTCGCGCTCCCGCGCCACCGACAGCGAGGTGACGATCATAACGCCGATGGTGGTGATCATGGCGATCAGCGACGGCACCACAAACCATTTGTAGTCCAGATTCGGGTTGTACCAGTTCCGCACCACCAGCTCGCTGTTGTTGGGCTTAGGTTTGCCCTCCATCAGCTCCTGCTGATAATCCTTCACTACCTGTTGCAGGTAGTTGGCCGCGATCTGCGCGCTGTTAGAGTTACGTCCGTCAAGGATCAGCTGCATGGGCGCGGTCTGGAAGGTGTCCAGATTACGGGAAAAATCTGCCGGAAAGCGCACCAGCAGCAGCGCCTTTTGCGTGTCGATGGTGGGCTGGATCGCCTGCGGGCTTTTCAGCAGCAAAATGTGGGTAAAGGCCTTTGCGCGGGCAAAACGCTGCGTCAGTTCGACGGAATGCTTGCCGTTGTCTTCGTTATAGATGGCAATGGTGGCGTTGGTCACCTCAAGCGTGGCGGCAAACGGGAACAGCAGCACCTGGATCAGCACCGGCAATACCAGAATGGCGCGGGTTTGCGGTTCGCGCAGCAGCGATTGCAACTCCTTGCGTATCAATGTCCATAAACGGTGAAACATGTGCGCTCCTTAATCTAACCGCCGTTTGGTCTTCATCCACGTCAACCCAATAAACATCACCGCCGACGCCATCAAAAACAGGGTATTGACGATCAGCACCACCGGAATATTCCCCGCAAGAAAGAGGCTTTGCAGCGTGCTCACAAAATACCGTGCCGGAATAATGTACGTTACGGCGCGGATCACCGCGGGCATGCTGTCGATCTGGAAGATAAACCCGGAGAGCATGATCGAGGGTAAAAAGGCGGCGTTAAGCGCGACCTGAGCAGCGTTAAACTGGTTTCGGGTAATGGTGGAGATAAGCAGCCCCATACCCAGCGTGCTCAGCAGAAACAGGCTGGTGATAAAGAACAGCACCAGCAGCGAGCCACGGTAAGGAACGCCAAGGATAAACACCGACACCAGCATACACAGCAGCATGGCCAGCATGCCGAGGAAGTAATAGGGGATCAGCTTGCAGAGCAACAGCTCAACGCGCGTCACTTCGGTAGAGAGCAGCGCCTCCATGGTGCCGCGCTCCCACTCGCGGGCAATCACCAGCGAGGTCAGGATTGCGCCAATCACCGTCATGATGATGGTTACCGCGCCCGGAATAATAAAATGCTGGCTGATGGCCGCAGGGTTGAACCAGTAGCGCGTTTGAACGTCGATCAGCGGCTCGAACGTTTCTCCCCGATCATCCGCTCGCTGCATTTGCCAGAGCTGCCAAATGCCTTCTACGTAGCCCTGGACAAAGTTTGCTGTGTTAGGCTCGCTGCCGTCTGTGATGACCTGAAGGGGGGCATCGGTTTCAGCACGCGCCATATTGGCCGCGAAATCTACCGGGATCACCACCAGCCCGCGAATTTGCCCGGCCTGCATTTTTTGAATCAGCGCCTGCCGGTTGTCGCTGATAGTGGCATCAATGTAAGGCGAGCCGGTCATCGCATGGGTAAAGTCCAGCGCCTCTTCGCTCTGCTGTTCCAGCAAAATGCCTATCCTGAGCTTGCTGGAGTCGAGGTTAATCCCGTAGCCGAAGATAAACAGCAGCAGAAGGGGGATCACCACGGCAATCAACCAGCTGCTGGGGTCGCGCACGATCTGGCGCGTCTCTTTGATACACAGCGCGCGCACCCGGCGCCACGAGATGACACTATTTCGCATGCGCATTCTCCTTATCCCAGTCGTGGATGAGGGTGATAAAGGCCTGCTCCATGGTCGGGTCCGGAACCTCTTCGTCAGCGGCCTGCTCTTTCAGGTCATCCGGCGTGCCGTGGGCAATCAGCTTGCCGCGATAAACCAGGCCGATACGATCGCAATACTCTGCCTCGTCCATAAAGTGGGTGGTCACCATCACCGTCACCCCTTTTTCCACCATGCTGTTGATATGCAGCCAGAACTCACGACGGGTGAGGGGATCAACGCCCGACGTGGGTTCATCCAGAAACAGAATATCGGGCTCGTGCATCAGCGAGCAGGCCAGCGCCAGGCGCTGCTTAAAGCCGAGCGGCAGTTCATCGGTGGCGTGGGACGCAATTGCGGTTAAGCCGAACGCGTCGCTCATGCGGCTGATTTTCTCGTTCTGGGCCCGCCCGCGAAGGCCGTAGACGCCGGAGAAAAAGCGCAGGTTCTGCTCGACCGTCAGGTTGCCGTACAGCGAGAATTTTTGCGCCATATAGCCCAGATGCTGACGCGCTTTGCCGGAACTGACCTTCAGATCCATATCCAGCACCAGCGCTTTGCCGGAGGTGGGCACCAGCAGGCCGCACATCATTTTAAAGGTGGTGGATTTCCCCGCACCGTTCGGCCCGAGCAGGCCAAATATCTCACCGCGCTTCACGGCGAAGTTGACGTTATCGGTCGCGGCGAAATCACCAAACTTTTTGGTCAGGGATTTTGCTTCAATCACCGTTTCGCCCGGCGTGCCTTCTACCGTGTGCAGAATGGCCGCCAGCGGAGATTCCGAGGTGCCCGCGCCGCCCAGCAGGTCGATAAACGCATCTTCAAAACGGGGCGCGGTCTCTTGCATCTCAATCTCAGGCATGCCGGGTGTGCGACGGATGTCATCGAGGTTGGCCTCTTTTTTAAGGATAACCCGCACCGAACGCCCCTGAATCATGCCGTCACTGACCTGCGGAAGCTTCAGCACGCGCTGCAAGAGCTTGCGGTTGGACTCCTGCGGGCTGTGGAGCAGAAAGCTGCGCCCGGCCATGCTTTGCGTCAATTTGGTCGGTTCACCCTGATAGAGCAGTTCGCCCTCGTTCATCAGCAACACGTCGCGGCACTGTTCTGCCTCGTCGAGGTAGGAGGTGCTCCAGAGGATCAGCATCCCGTCACCCGCAAGCTCGTGCACCATCTGCCACAGTTCGCGGCGCGAAATGGGGTCAACGCCGACGCCGGGTTCATCCAGCAGCAGCACGTTTGGCTCGCCGACCAGCGTACAGGCCAACCCCAGCTTCTGCTTCATCCCGCCTGAGAGCTTGCCCGCCAGCCGGTTGGTGAAGGGGCCAAGCGAGGTGAACGCCAGCAAACGCGCGAAGGTTTGCTGGCGGGTTTCGCCGGTGACGCTGCGCAGATCGGCATACAGATTCAGGTTCTCCATTACCGTCAGATCTTCATACAGGCCAAACTTCTGCGGCATGTAGCCGAGCATGGCGTGCAGCGCGCCGTCGTCTTTGATGGGATCGAGGCCAAGCACGCTGGCAGTGCCTTCATCTGGCTTGAGCAAGCCTGCCAGCATTCGCATCAGCGTGGTTTTACCCGCGCCGTCCGGGCCAACCAGCCCGGTCACGTAGCCTTTCTGAATGGTACAGTTCAGCGGGGCGACGGCGGGTTTGTCCATCCCCGAAAAGCGTTTTACCAAATTGGTGAGCTGGATAACCGCATCATTCATGTCGTTCCCCATTGCTGACGGTGACGGTAACCGGCATGCCCTGACGCAGCGCGTCGTCCGCATCGGTCACGATGATGCGCAGGCGGTAAACCAGGTCGGTACGCAGATCCGGCGTTTCAACCGTTTTGGGGGTGAATTCGGCGGTCGGAGATACAAAGCCCACTTTGCCGTGATACGGCTTGTCCGGGCGGCCGTCGGTATAGAGCAACAGCTCACGACCGGGCTGCATCTGGCCAAGATTGGGTTCGTCGATGTAGGCGCGTACCCACACCGGACGGGTCAGGGAGAGCGTGAGAACGGTACTGCCCGCGCTTAACATGGTGCCCGGCTCCACGGCGCGGGTCATCAGCGTGCCGTCAGACGGCGCAATCAGCGTGGTGTCATGCAGATCCAGCTCCGCCTGCGCCAGCTGCGCCTGCGCCTGTTCAAGGCTGGCTTTTGCCTGCGCAATGTCCTGCGGGCGGTTACCGGTGCGATACTGGCTTAATTTATCCTGTGCCGATTTCAGCGTCGCCTGGGCCTGGTCACGCGATGAACGCGCATTTTCCAGGTCGTTCGCGGATAGGGTGCGGCTTTTCCACAATCCCTGTTGGCGATTATAGAAATTCTGCGCATAGTCATAGGCTGCTTTTGCCTGTTTAACCGCGGCGGCTGCCTGCGCGATCTCTTCGTCGCGGTAGCCCGCACGCATCAGGTCATACTGCGCCTGTGCAACGGAAACGCCGGCCTTGGCCTGCATGAGCGCGTTCTCATACGGAGCTTTATCCAGCATCCCCAGCGTCTGCCCGGTTTTAATAGCATCGCCTTCGTCTACGGTCAGCGATGCCAGACGGCCGCCGACGCGGAAGCTCATATTAACGGTACGAATATCAACGTTGCCGTACAGCGTCAGGCCTTTGTCCTGATGGCTTTGATACCACAGCCAGCCGCCGATTCCCGCAGCAAGCAACACAACAACCACCAGAACGATGGCGACAGGTTTTTTCATGACTTCAGGCTCCTTTGCGTTAAGCCTTGCAGGATCAAATCAACGTGACAGGTGATGACCTGGCTAATTTGCGCGGCTTTATCCTCATCGAATTGTGTCCAGCCGGTGCGTAACAGGATGGTTTCCCGGCCCAGACGGAAGGCGAGCACTTCACCCAGCAGGGCATGGGTATGCAAAATACTTTCCGTGTCGTTTCCCTCGCGCCCGGTATAGGCAGCGATAAGCCGGGTCAGGTGGGTATGCATCGGGTCAATCACCTGATCGTGCACCAGCTGGTAGGCGGCAGTGGGGGAGAGCTGCTCGCGAGAGATAAACTTGCTCAGGTTCAGCGTATCGTCGTGCGTCAGCAGACGGATCATATTGTGGCAGGCGTTGAGGATTAGCTGGCGGATTTCGGTCCTGTCAGGTGACGGCTGGCTTAACAGGGCAGTGGCCTCTTCAACGTGTGGGCGAAAATTCGTGCCAATAAAATCCGCAATCCACTGTGCACACGCGAGATATAAATCTTCTTTTGAGCCAAAATAGTAAGTGATGGCCGCAATGTTTTGCCCGGCCTGTGCGGCGATGTCCCGCGTGGTGGCATGCAGCCCATACTCGCCAAACTGCGCCAGCGCAGCGGCAATAAGCTGGCTTTTTGCCTGTTCTCCTTTAGACGTGGTTGGGATGGTATTCATGGCAGCTCTAAAAATTAATCAATCGATTGATTAAGATTATGCTTCATTCACGCGTTCGTCGAGGGATGACTGAGGGATATTTTATGCGCCACGTCACAAAAGCTGCTACACTCCGCTGCTTCGCGACATTGTGGTTTTTGTCCTCCCCTATTCGTTATATCTCCCTGAAAACTACACCTGTGATGGTCGGGGCGGTTCGGAGTTTTTATGTCTTTTGATTCCCTTGGCCTGAACCCAGAAATTCTGCGTGCGATCGCAGAACAGGGCTACGTTGAGCCAACCCCAATCCAGCAGCAGGCGATCCCCGCTGTCCTGCAGGGCCGTGACCTGATGGCTAGCGCCCAGACCGGCACCGGTAAAACCGCGGGCTTTACGCTGCCGCTGTTAGAGCTGCTGGTAAAAAACCAGCCGCATGCGAAAGGCCGTCGTCCGGTCCGTGCGCTGATCCTGACCCCAACCCGTGAGCTGGCAGCGCAGATTGGCGAGAACGTGCGTGAGTACAGCCGCTATCTCAACATTCGCTCTCTGGTGGTCTTCGGCGGGGTCAGCATCAACCCGCAGATGATGAAGCTGCGCAGCGGCGTCGACGTTTTGGTTGCTACCCCGGGACGCTTGCTGGACCTGGAACATCAGAACGCGGTTAAGCTGGATCAGGTTGAAATCCTGGTGCTGGACGAAGCCGACCGTATGCTGGATATGGGCTTTATCCATGATATTCGCCGCGTGCTGGCGAAGCTGCCGTCACGTCGCCAGAACCTGCTGTTCTCCGCGACCTTCTCTGACGAGATCAAGGCGCTTGCTGAAAAGCTGCTGCATAACCCGCTGGAAGTGGAAGTGGCGCGCCGCAACACCGCGTCCGAGCAAGTGACGCAGCACGTGCACTTCGTTGATAAGAAGCGTAAGCGGGAACTGCTCTCCCACATGATTGGACAGGGCAACTGGCAGCAGGTGCTGGTCTTTACCCGTACTAAGCATGGCGCTAACCATCTGGCGGAACAGCTGAATAAAGACGGCATCCGCAGTGCGGCCATCCACGGCAACAAGAGCCAGGGCGCACGTACCCGCGCGCTGGCTGAATTCAAGTCCGGTGATATCCGCGTGCTGGTGGCAACCGACATTGCTGCGCGTGGCCTGGACATTGAAGAGCTGCCGCACGTAGTGAACTACGAGCTGCCAAACGTGCCGGAAGACTATGTTCACCGTATCGGCCGTACCGGTCGCGCGGCGGCCACCGGTGAAGCGCTTTCACTGGTCTGTGTGGATGAACACAAACTGCTGCGCGATATCGAACGTCTGCTGAAAAAAGAGATCCCACGCATCGAAGTCCCGGGCTATGAAGTGGATCCGTCCATCAAAGCCGAGCCGATTCAGAACGGCCGTCAGGGCGGCGGCGGTGGTCGTGGTCAAGGAGGCGGCGGCCGCGGTCAGCAACCGCGTCGTGCTGAAGGTGGCGCGCCAAAATTATCAGGCAAACCGCCGCGTCGTAACAACGACGCAAAACCGGCGGGTGAAAACCCGTGGCGCAGCGGCGAAGGGAAACCGGCAGGGGAAGGCCAACGCCGACGCCGCCCGCGTAAACCTGCCAGCGCGCAGTAATCTGGAAGCCCGGTCGTAAAGCCGGGCTTTTCTTTTTGCGACAACCCAAAGAAAGTGCCACAATAGTGGCTGTTTATACAGTATTTCAGGTTTTCCGATGGCTTTAACCGCAGCGCTCAAAGCGCAAATTGGTGCCTGGTATAAGGCACTGCAACAGCAGATCCCCGACTTTATCCCCCGAGCGCCGCAGCGGCAGATGATTGCCGACGTGGCTAAAACGCTTGCCGGGGACGACGGGCGACATCTGGCGATTGAAGCGCCAACGGGCGTCGGTAAAACCCTTTCGTACCTGATCCCGGGCATTGCCATTGCGCGGGAAGAACAAAAGACGCTGGTGGTCAGCACCGCGAACGTGGCGCTGCAGGATCAAATCTTCAGCAAAGACCTGCCGCTGCTGCGCAAAATCATCCCCGACCTGCGGTTTACGGCGGCCTTTGGTCGCGGGCGTTACGTCTGCCCGCGCAACCTGGCGGCGCTTGCCAGCAGTGAACCCACTCAGCAGGATCTGCTGGCCTTTCTGGATGATGAACTGACGCCCAATAATAAGGCCGAGCAGGAGCAGTGCGCGAAGCTAAAGGTCGATCTCGACGGCTACAAATGGGATGGCCTGCGCGATCACACCGGTCACGCAATCAGCGATGACCTGTGGCGCAGGCTCAGCACCGACAAAGCGAGCTGCCTGAACCGCAACTGCCACTACTATCGCGAGTGTCCGTTTTTCGTCGCGCGGCGTGAAATTCAGGAAGCCGAAGTGGTCGTCGCCAACCATGCGCTGGTGATGGCGGCGCTGGAGAGCGAGGCCGTACTTCCTGAGCCTAAAAACCTGCTGCTGGTGCTGGATGAAGGACATCATCTACCCGACGTGGCGCGGGATGCGCTGGAGATGAGCGCGGAAATTACCGCCCCGTGGTTCCGCCTGCAGCTGGATCTGTTCTGCAAGCTGGTGGCGACCTGCATGGATCAATTCCGCCCGAAAACGCCACCGCCGCTGGCCGTGCCCGAGCGCCTGAGCGAGCACTGCGAAGAAGTCTATAGTCTCATTTCGTCGCTGAATAACATTCTGAATCTCTATCTTCCTGCCACTCAGGAGGCAGAACACCGATTCGCGATGGGGGAACTGCCGGGCGAGGTGATGGAAATATGCCAGCAGCTGGCGAAGCTTCTCGAAAAGTTGCGCGGGCTGGCGGAGATGTTCTTAAACGATCTCAGTGAAAAAACCGGCGCTCATGACGTGGTGCGTCTGCACCGTATCCTGCTGCAAATGAACCGCGCGCTGGGCATGTTTGAATCGCAAAGCAAGCTCTGGCGTCTGGCGTCCATGGCGCAGGCTTCCGGCGCGCCGGTGACCAAATGGGCGACCCGTGAAGTGAAGGATGGGCAGGTGCACTTGTTCTTCCACTGCGTGGGGATTCGCGTCGCTGACCAGTTAGAAAAGCTGATCTGGCGCAGCGTGCCGCACGTGGTGGTGACGTCTGCCACGTTGCGATCCCTGAACAGTTTCTCAAGGCTACAGGAGATGAGCGGCCTGAGGGATAAAGCCGGGGATCGTTTCGTCTCCCTTGACTCACCGTTTAACCACTGCGAGCAGGGCAAGCTGGTGATCCCGCGGATGAAGTATGAGCCGCTGATGGAAAACGAAGAGCAGCACATTGCTGAAATGGCGGCCTATTTCCGGGAGCAGCTAGAGAGTAAAAAATATCCCGGCATGCTGGTGCTGTTTGCCAGCGGGCGCGCGATGCAGCGTTTTCTGGAGCATGTAACCGATCTGCGTTTATTGCTGCTGGTGCAGGGCGATCAGCCGCGGTATCGGCTGGTGGAGCTGCATCGTAAACGTATCGACAGCGGCGAGCGCAGCGTGCTGGTGGGGCTACAGTCGTTTGCGGAAGGTCTGGATCTGAAAGGGGATTACCTCACGCAGGTGCATATCCATAAAATTGCCTTCCCGCCGATCGACAGCCCGGTGGTGATCACCGAAGGGGAGTGGCTAAAAAGCCTGAATCGCTATCCGTTTGAGGTGCAGAGTTTGCCTGCTGCGTCGTTTAACCTGATTCAACAGGTTGGACGTTTGATTCGTAGCCACGGCTGCTGGGGCGAGATTGTCATTTATGATAAACGTCTGCTGACCAAGAATTACGGCCAGCGGTTGCTGAATGCGCTGCCGGTGTTCCCGATTGAACAGCCAGAAGTGCCAGAAGTGAAAAAACGCCCGGCAAAACTGGCCGCTGGGCGTAAAAAAAGCCTCCGTACTAAGGGACGCGGTCCTACTGGTAAGTAAAAGTGGCCTGCACAACGCTGCTGAAGGTGCCCGCCGTGACCGGCATGGAGGTGGCGTAGTAGCGCGCGGCCATCGGGAAATCTGCCGTGTGGGTTTGGGTATCAATCACAGCGTTAAAGCTCGCCTGTGGCGCAAGGACGATCGTATCTGTACGGTCTGCCAACTCTAACGCCACGCCTGTTGCTGTTCCCGTATTGGCGAATTTGAAGGGGTGAAGCGTATCGCGCTGGCCGTCAACGGTGATGGTGGCGAGCGAGAGCGTAGGCGGACAGTTTGACAGCTTCAAATCGAAATTGACCCAGGAGCCGGTATCCCCCACTGATTTAAAATCGCCTGAAATTGCCTGCCCTAAATTCACGACCATATTCTGGCTGGCACTGTCTACCTGACAGGTAGTGTCATAAATATTGCCTTGGATATTTAGCGTCACGTTGGTCGCATGCGCGAGTCCGCAGGCCATCAGCAGTATGCATATCAGTATTCGTTGCATGGGGTTATTCATATTCCATATCGATAGTCATGATGGTGTTGGCCTTTCCCGCCGTAACGACGGCATCGGTTTGGTAATACTGCACAGAAAAAGGGATCGCCATCGGGATATTGGCTTCTAACGGTGCGCCAATAGGGATTGGGTAATCGTATTTCAGGTCAACCCCGTCAATCAGCATCCTGACGCCAACGCCGTTTGCGCTGTCGCTTCCTGGCGTGAGGTTGATGACATCAGCATAGTGGCCATTCACGCCGTTAGCGCTGGTGACGGTTGCCGTTAGTCTGGCGCTACTGTCACAGGTGGCATTGATGTTGAATGACTTCCAGCCAGTATGGCTCCCCACGTTTGTGAACTGACTCACCGGAAAGTCGCCCAGCGTGACGGTCAGACTCAGCGGGTCGATAGCGCAGGTGGTGGCCGTGGCGGCTATCGTGGCGCTGTAGGTACTGGTATTGCTTGTAGCCAGCGCCGTGCCGTTTACCACGGCAAAGCCAAATCGCGTTTTTGCTTGCGTCAGCGAACCGCTGTTCACCTGCGTCGCCGTTTTCACTAACTGCACCGCGTAGGTGAAGTTCAGGTTGCCGCTACCCTCTATGGCCCCCATTGGGGAAGAAGAGGAGTCACAGCTGCTGGATGTCCCTCTTATCACCTGCCCGTTGCGGTTCAACACTTCTATGCCTACGCCGGCAATCCCCGTTTCATATACGCCAGGGTAGCCTGGCACTTCTGAACCTGAACCGGTGTAGCAGGCGGTGATGGCGGTATTGGCTGGCACATCGGTGCACGTGCCTTTCACGCTATGCGTCTGCGTTGAGCCGGGTATGACGCTTCCGACGGAGAGGCTTGATGAAACGGCTAGATTCCCTGCATTCATGGTGTAGGGCAGATCGCTGGTGCTACAGCTTGCGGCCTCAGCCTGAGGCATAAACAGGGCGCCTGCCGAGAGTAAAATCAGTAAAAATGGATAGCGTAAGGTATTCATGCCGCTCTCTTGTGTGGTGGTCAGACGCACTGGGCGGTGACGTTAATGATGTGGTCATCACTCGCCGACGGCAGGTGATATGAGGCGGAGCAGCGGCTGTTCGCTTCTTTGCCCCAGCTGACAGTGACCGTTCCATTAGCATGCATCCCGGTCAGATAGACCTCTCCACCGTCGCCAACGATAAATTCACCATCTTCATGCGCTTGCGAAGCGGTTGCGCCAAACGGGATTGGACGTCCGTCGGCGCGCTGCAAGGTCATCAGGACGCGGCTGCCCACATGGGTAGCGTAACGCGCGCGCACTACCGCTCCGCGTGTGGGCGTGACGGTTTTTGCCGCCTGGTCTATGTCGGCGTTACCCGGCAAGGTTTCGGTATTCAGGGCGAGCGTGTTGTGGCGATAGGGCGAGACGTAGGGCACGATGGCGTAGCCGCGAAAATCGGTACTCACCCCGGTCTGGTTGGTGATGCGGGTGCCGCTTGCACCCGGTGCCTCAACCAACGACACGGTTTCGCCCATTGGCTGTCCGAGGGTGATGCCGTGAGCGTGGACGAGCGCGCTGCCCTGCAGGCCGACGTTAACCTGCTGCTGGGTGTTGTCCTGCGAGTATCCGGCATTCACTTCCCCGTAGGTGCCTTTGTAATCGGCATTCAAATTCGTGCTGTATCCGCTGCTCTGGCTATGTCCTTGCTGCACGCCCCAACTGAGGTTGTTGCCTGCCAGCGCCGTTCCGTTCAGGCCCACGCTTTGCGTGGTGTCGTGTTTAGAGGTGTTAAGGCTATAGTTGGCCCAGGTATTGCTGAGCCAGCGATCCAGAGGCACCGAGACGTTGAAGGCGATGGTCTGCTCGCTGGTTTTTTCGTTATCGCTGTCGCTACCGTCACGGGTATTTTTATCGAGGCCGTAGCTCAGGCCATAGCTGATGCCGTGCCACGAGTTGGTATAGCCCAAATTCATGGAGGTCATGCTTTGATTGGTGTTCCAGTAGTCCTCTTTCACCAGGCTTAAGGTCAAGGAACCGAAAACATTGCCCAGAGACTGATCGAGGGTGGCTTCTTCACGGCTGCGGCGGGTATCGGGCGCTTCCCAGTCATCATTATGCGTGTGCGAATCCAGGGTGTCCTGTAGGGTATAAAACCCTTTGCTGTTATAGCGATAACCGGCAATCGCAAAATGGGTTCCCGTGGTGGCGAAATCTTTGCTATAGCGAACGCGCCACGATTGCCCCTGGGTTGTGTCCCGAGCCTGCATTTGCGATTTAGCGTTGGTCACGTCAACGGAGAAGGCACCGAAATCGCCAATGTTTTTACCTACCCCGAGCGCCAGCGCATCATAATACTGGCTGGCCTGAATACCGCCGTAGGCCGTAAAACCATTAGGCAGCCCGTAGATGGCGGTACCTTGCATGAAGGGCGTTTTTTTAACGTCATTATCGTAGCTCCGATAACGCCCGGCCGTCAGGCTATACTTGAGGCGGCCTTCGCGCTGCAGCACCGGTACGGAGGCGTAGGGCACCACGAAATGCTGCTCGCTGCCGTCCGTCTCTTTCACGGTGACGTCTAAATCGCCGCTGCCGCCAGTAGGGTAGAGATCGTTAATCTCGAACGGGCCGGGGGCGACATAATTCTGGTAAATCACATACCCATTTTGACGCGCAATAACCTGCGCGTTGCTGTGCGCGGTGCCGCGTATCACAGGTGCAAAACCTTTCATGCTGTCCGGCAGCATGTCGTCATCCGAAGCAAGCTGCGCGCCAGTGTAGGAAATGCTGTCGAACACATCAGAAGGCGACGAGCTTTGTCCGAAGGTCAGCTCTCCACCTAAAGGCGCGATATCGCGTTGGGCGTAGGTATACACCGAGGAGAAATCGCTTTGGGTATCGCTATTGCTGCTGGTCTTGCTCCAGGTTGAATAGTTGCGAAAGCGCCACGCGCCGAGGTTAAGCCCCGGACGAAGATTGAGAAACTCGCTGCGCTGATTGGCGCCATTTTCTCCTTTCCCGCGGTTGTCTCCGGCAGTAAAGCTGTAGTTCAGCAGTAAGGCGGTAATGCCCTCGTCGAACTCCTGCGAGTCGACGTAATCTCGCGGCACCTGCGTAATGGCAGACTGAGGAATACTGAGCAGCAATTGCTGCGGGTTCACGTGGAACGTTGCGCTGGCCGAGGGGATGACGCTCAGGTCGACACACTGCGCGTTTTTATCCTGCGTAAATTTTTCGCTTTGAATGCCAAAGCTTTTTAGCTGTGCACTACTCAGACAGGGCTGAAGGCTCGATTTCCCGTTGGCGTCTTTTTGTAGCGTAAATTCAATTTCTTTATTGGCCACTTTATTATTGTTTACATAGACATCGACATGATATTTACCCGGGGCCTGGCCTGGGCCAATCTCATAAATACTGAGATCGGTTTTTCCCTGCTGCGGATTATCAATATCCAGGAGCGCCGGGTTAAAATAGTCTTCGGCAAGAACCTTTTGTACACAAATACCCAGCAGGGTACAGCCCAGTGCAATAAGCATTGAGCGTCCGTGCTGCTTTGGCGGTTTTGTTGTGTATTCCCAGGCCATACTGAATTCCGTTCTTTATTGCAGGATTATTTAATCTGTGCAGACCATGACTGAGTGATACCGCCGAAGTCATTAATGATCTTCCAGCTAACGGTATGTGCGGAGATATTGCCTGGCAGGGCAAAATGGGTCTCTTTTTTAGGACTGGCGTAGGTGACGTTATCGATTTTTTTACCGTCCAGCTTAACTTCCTGGAAATTCATATAAAACGGCGTTGGGTTATCGACGAACAGTTGATTCCCCTGCGTATGCCAGGTTAATTGTGAGGCGACATCTTCTGGCTTACCGGTAATACTCTCTGGGCGATACAGTAATTTAATTCGAGTCTTGATCGCGATTTGCAGAGTATTGCTATTCTCATTGCGGCTGGATGAAGGAATCGATTTAATATTTAGCCAGAATAATGATTCACGATCTGCAGGTAAGTTACCGCCGGTGCGGATGATGCGCAGAACGTTATCCTGTTTCGCATCAAGGCGGAACAGAGGCGGTGTCATCAGAAACGGTGCTTTCTCGCGCACGTTATCTTCGGTTTCGACCCAGGACTGGACCAGGTAATCGAGGTTGTCCGGGTTAGTGATACCAATGGAGGATTCTTTTTTATTTTCCGGATATACCACGCGCGTACCGCCAATAGTAATACCCGCATGGGCGAAAGAGGTAATAAATAATAATGAAGAGACCAAGAGGCATTTGCGCATAGCGTTACCGTAATAATGAGATAACAGATATTAGCCACGCAGATGACTAATATCCGTTTTATTAGTTATAAACGATCGTGAATGTGGATACCGCATTTGCAGGACCAGCCGTAATGCTGCTACCGGTCTGAATATAACGGGCACCAAATTGCAAATCATTGGTCGTGGTTCCCGAGGTAAGCGTATACGCAGCAGACGCCGTATATAAGCTCAACGGGCTTTCTGTTTTATCGAGTAACTGAATGCCGACACCAGTTGCAGTGCCCGAACCCGATGTGACAGCCAGGACATCGCTGTCGTTACCATCCGGATTACCGCCAAAGGTCACCGCTGCGCTGGTGACCGTTTCAGGACAATCCTTAAGTTGGATGCTAAAACGGGTGGTTGATGTGGTCGATCCAGATCCTGTAAATGCCGATTTCGATACCTTACCTAATGAAACATCAAGTGGGTTACTCAATCCATTCACCACGGTGCAGGCTGAATCAATAATTTCACCCGTGAAATTGATTTGGCCTTCACCGCCTGAAGCAAATACAGAAACGGACGCACATGCCATCCCGGCAGCGATACCCGCAATAATACATTTTTTCATTGTGTTCCTCTGAATGAAATTGTGTGACAAGTGGCTTTAATCATCACTGGGGGTGATTAATTCGAGAGGAACTATCGCTGATAGCTATTTTTTGTTCAATTTAACTCCCGACCATTTTTATTCTCTAAGAAGATATACACACGCAGTCAGGGAAGGCGGGAAAATGATTACCCGCTCGACATTTAACAGGGCTATAGTATTTGCAAAGAGCCGCAAGGAGAGACGTCGTGGATTATCGTAAAATTATCAAAGAGGTAGGGCGGGGTAAAAACCATGCCCGCGACCTTGATCAGGAGACAGCTCGCGCGCTGTATACCCATATGCTCAACGGTGATGTACCCGAACTTGAGATGGGCGGTATTCTGATTGCGCTGCGTATTAAAGGTGAAGGCGAAGCGGAGATGCGCGGCTTTTATGACGCGATGCAGGCGGAAACGCTGCGCTTAACGCCACCCGTCGCCAAACCTATGCCAATTGTTATCCCTTCCTACAACGGCGCGCGAAAGCAGGCTAACCTCACGCCGCTACTGGCGATTTTGCTGCATAAGCTTGGCTTCCCGGTAGTGGTGCACGGCGTGAGTGAGGATCCCACGCGCGTGTTGACGGAAACGATCTTCGAGCTGCTGGGCATTGAGCCAACGCTGCATGCCGGGCAGGCGCAGGCGAAGCTGGACGGGCACCAGCCGGTCTATATTCCGGTGAAGGCGCTGTGTCCACCGCTCGAAAAGCAGCTTGATATGCGCTGGCGCATGGGCGTGCGCAATAGTGCGCATACGCTCGCAAAACTGGCGACCCCCTTTGCGGAAGATGCCGCACTGCGTCTTTCCAGCGTCTCTCACCCGGAATACGTATCGCGAGTCGGGACGTTTTTTGCAGAGATTGGCGGGCGGGCGCTGCTGATGCACGGGACGGAAGGGGAAGTTTACGCAAATCCTCAGCGCTGCCCGCAGATAACGCTGATTGATGCTTCCGGCACGCGCGTTGTGCTTGAGCGCGGAGAAGAAAACGGTGATGTGAACCTGCCGCTGGCAAAAGATCCGCCGACAACCGCGCGCTGGATTGAACAGTGCCTTGCCGGGAATGTGCCCGTGCCGCATTCCCTTAAGCTGCAGATGGCCTGCTGCTTACTGGCCACAGGTGAGGTAGAGACGCTGGATGCCGGACTGGAGCGCGTCGCGCAGACGTTTTAGGCAAAAAAAAGCCCGTCCAGTGGCGGACGGGCAAACAAAGGGTAACAACAACAGGGTCAATGAGGGTTGGAGCATCTCACCAGAGGGGGTGGCGAGGGTGGAGCATAATTCGTTTGGTTATTTGTAGATAACCGCGGTACCGCTCAGCTTGTTATTGCCGTTTGCAGAGGTGATGGTGTATCCGCTTGCACCGGCAGCTGCCGCTTTCTCAGCCAGTTTGGCTTCCAGACCGTCCAGGGTGGTTGCGCCGTCAGCACTTACCACACCCATTTTGTTCATGTTTTGTGCTTGTGCAGAAGAAACAGACTCTGCGGCGAATGCGCCAAAAGACAGAGCAGTAAGGGCAACAGCAGCAACAGCATATTTAATGGTTTTCATCGTTAATCTCTCGCAGGTAATGTTGTTAGGAAGACGATGTTCCGTCGATGTGATGAGTATCACGTTTTTTTACGCGAGATAAAATCGAAGAGAATTGACGTGGTTAATCAAAAAAATTGAATGACAAATAACTTATTGAATATTAATAAATTCAAAGTGCCGATTTACACTTCTTGTCGCTTCACTTTACAGAGCGTTAGCGAAGCGCACATTTTGCAACGTGCGGGTCAAAAAATCGTGAGCGTAAAGGAAAGCGCTTGCGCGGTTATCTTAGGTAAAGGAAAGTCAACGTAACTGGCTATCTTTCGATCCTCTACGATTATATCCCGAATGTGAAGCATTTTTTGAATCTTTATCCTGCTGGCAGGTGATGCATAACCGCACGCCGGAAATGGCTTTACGCCGCGCTTCAGGAATAGCCTCACCGCACTCCTCGCAATCATGCAGGCTTTCGCCGCGCGGAATTTCACCGCGAGCGCGGGCAACGGCATCTTCAATTGTACTGTTGATCTGTTCATTAACGGCGTCATCATTCGCCCAGCCGGAAGCCATTTCACCCTCCTGAGAGATAGTCGGACCCTACTATGAATATGGGGTTAAAAATCGTACAGTCAAGGCGGGGGAGATCAACTGCATCTGTCAGACAGATGCAGTCTGGTGGTCGTAAGAAAGGTTATTTGTAGATGGTGGCTGTGCCATACATGTGGTTATCCCCGCCGGCAGCGTTCACCACAAATCCTTTTGCACCTTCCTGGCGGGCTTTTTCAGCCAGTTTATCCTGTAGGTCGTCAAGGTTGCTTGCACGGCTAACCGACACAGTACCGGCAGGACGCAGCTGGCCTGTATCTGTGCCGTTAGTCAGGGGCTCAACCGACCAGGCTGAGAATGAGGCGGTTGCGACTGCACCCGCAAAGACAGCAAGGGCTAGATATTTCTTCATAATCACATCCTCTGGAGGAACAACGGGTCATACCCCTTAAGTTTAGAAGCTAACGGAGTGTGATTTAGCGCAAAAATTTGATGATGATCTGCTTATTTTTTGAACGATAAAAGTTGACAATTTGCTGACAGATCATAGACATAAAGGTTGTTGATTTGTGACGTTTTTTTGAGCATCGAAGAGAGATATTTACCGTAGCGCCTGCAAAGGGTATCTTACGCCGCTGTTTAAAGGAGAACGCCATGACTTCCCAAAAGCCGGGATTGCACCCACGAAATCGCCACCGCAGCCGCTATGATATGGATGTGCTGTGCCTTAGCTGTCCAGAGTTACAGCATTTTATCGTCCAGACGCCCGCCGGTGAACCCTCGGTTAATTTTGCCGATCCTCAGGCTGTCAAAACGCTGAACAAGGCGCTGCTGGCCCATTTCTATGGTGTGGCACACTGGGACATCCCTGAAGGTTTTCTCTGCCCACCGGTGCCTGGCCGCGCGGATTACGTCCATCATCTCGCAGACTTACTGGCTGAAGATAATAATGGCGTGGTTCCAAAGCAGGCGACCATTCTGGATATTGGCACCGGAGCGAACCTGATTTATCCGTTAATTGGTGCCCATGAATATCAGTGGCGCTTTACCGGGAGTGAAATTGGTGCAGAGGCGTTTTCCAGCGCGCAGGCGATTATTAACGCAAACCCGGGCTTAAGCAGGGCGATCCGCTTGCGTCGTCAAAAAGACGAAGCCTCTATCTTCAACGGTATCATCCACAAAAATGAGCAGTACGATGCCACCCTGTGTAACCCGCCGTTCCACGATTCTGCGGCCGCAGCGCGTGCCGGGAGCGAGCGTAAGCGTCGTAACCTGGGCCAGGCTGAAGATGCTGCGCTGAACTTTGGCGGTCAGCAACACGAGCTGTGGTGCGAGGGCGGCGAAGTGGCGTTTATTCTGCGCATGATTGCGGAAAGTAAAGCGTTTGATCGTCAGGTTAAATGGTTCTCAACCCTGGTGTCTCGTGGTGATAATCTGCCGCCGCTGTATCGTGCCCTAACCGAGGTTGGCGCCGTAAAAGTGGTGAAAAAAGAGATGGCGCAAGGCCAGAAGCAGAGTCGCTTTATCGCCTGGTCGTTTATGGACGACGTAAAGCGTCAAAAGCCGGTCAGATAAACCGCAGGCCCGGCAGGCGCAGCGCCGCCGGGCAAAAGACTACAGCGTCGGTTCCTGAGGCGGCAATGGCGCTGCTGGCCCAGGCAACACCTGGTACGTTTGTACCGGCATCCTCACATCCGCTAAATCAAAGTGCTTTTTCACCATGCTGTCGAGGGCAAAGCGCACCGTCCATTGCTTAAGCGGCTGGGTGGTGAATGACACGCGCAGGGTAAAGGCGGTGTTCGTCAGCCCGACGATCCCGGCAAAGGACGGTTCGCCAATCACCAGCCCGCGAATATCCTCCATCGCCATCAGCTCTTCTACTGCATCCCGCAGCGCCTTCTTCGCTTTATCCGCATCCTCGTGGCGATCGACATCATAATTTGCCACCACCGAACCTATCCCCCTGACAAAGTTGGCAAAGGTCGTAATCGATGACCACGGGATAATATGGTACGCCCCGGTGTCCTGGCGCACGCCGACGGAGCGGATAGACATCCGCTCGACCGTTCCGGTGAGCGGTCCTATGGTCACCAGATCCCCCGTGTTCATGCCGTTTTCAAACTGGATAAAAATACCGGTGATGATGTCCTTCACCAGGGTTTGCGAGCCGAAGGAGATCGCCAGCCCCAGGGCACCCGCACCCGCCAGCAGCGGGGCGATATTCACGCCGATCTCTGAGAGGACAATCATGATGGTAATGGTGCTAATAATGACCGCCAGCGCGTTACGAAACAGGGTTAACAGCGTTCTTGCCCGCGCGCTGGGCAGCGGCCTGCCGTGAATATCAGACACCAGACGATTTTCAATCAGGCTTGCCAGCAGCGTCCAGCCCACGGCGGAGAAGAACAGAATCAGCGCAATACGAATCAGAATATCAACGGTCTTTTCCCCCGTACCGTTGTGCAGCCAGTTCCAGAAGTCGAACAGCCCCCAGGCGTTAAGCAGCAGCATAATTGCCACGCAGACGGTGAGAATGCGCGCCACTTTTAGTGACGCTGACATCCAGCCGTTGACCCGTTTTTGCAGCTCCGGATAGCTGCGCTGGGTTTGGGGCGATAGGGTGATAGTTTTCGAAATCCAGCGCGAAAGCAGGCCTGAGACAAAGGCCGCGATGCCGATAATGGCCAGGCTTTTGAACGTCGCCCCCATCATAAACTTGAGGCTATTACCCGGATCGAACAGCGAGAAGAAGCAGAGCACAATAAAGTAAGCGCTCGCCAGCCAGTGCCACACCAGCGCGAACGCGCGAATAAACAGGCTGAAGAATGAAAGGGAGCGGTCGGCCAGATGCAGCAAACTGTCGGTGATAGCCCTTTTATTGTGGAAAATAAGGTACAGCGCCCAGACGGTGATGCAGAGCATAATCAGCACGTTTGCCAGCGCGCCAAACTGCACGTTAACCTGGTTAGAAATAATCGGTACGGCAACCAGCAAACCGTAACCAATCAGGCTGCTGAGCACGCTTAAGCGCAAGGCCCAATACTTAGCACGGTTATCTTTGATCGCGAAGGGGCGAAGCTCGGGCACGCGCGGGCAAAAGATGAGGCGCAGGAGTGCCTTAAAGAATTCAATCAACGCAAAAGCGTTCAGGAACAGCGCCTGCTGAAAGGCGATCGTTTTATTGCCCGCGTTGAGAGTGTCGGCCAGCACCTGCCCGACAAACAGCGTCAGGGCCAGCAGCAGTAAATCAATGATAAAAGCCCCGGCAATCATTGCGGGGAGATGCAGCCAGCTGCTTTTTAGCTGATTTTTTTTGCGTCCCCAGTGGCCCATTTTTCGGTACAGCGGCCAGGCGCACAGGCGTACTAGCCAGTAAAAAATAAAAACGGCCCCCGCCAGCATTAAAAACTGCGTAGCGGCAGCGGAGAAGGTTTGCGGATTAAAGGATTTGTGTGGTGAACCAATCAGATTGCGATAAAGCTGGGCAAATCGAGAGGAGAGGGCTTCGCCATACTGGCGGCTCACGTTGGTGACATTCTCCAGCACCGTTTTTTGCTCTTCCACGTCCGGTGGGGTAATCGTAGGGACCGGTTCCTGCGGCGGCGTGGCTGCGACTTTGCGCAGTTGGCCAATCAACTCCTGCCGTGAGGTGTCGTTTTCAAGCACATCGGCAAGAGCGCTGTAGGCCGCTTTTTTTTGCTCGACGTCGGGTTCGGGAGGCGGCGTTTTTTCCTGCGTCGACGTGGTTCCGGTGGTGACGCCGGGGATCGCGACGGCAAACGATGGTGCACTAAACAGGCTCAGCAACAGCAACAGGATCCACGGCACGGCGCCCTCCGATAAAAATGTCTAACAAAATGATAAGTATAGAGGGCGAGGAGCGCAGGGGGATTTTTGGGAACAATCTGGCGTAAAAAAGCCGGGCGTACCCGGCTTCGCGTTGAGTCGTTTATCAGGAGACGTGCTGCAGGAACTCCTGCAGGCGCTGGCTCGGCGGGTTGGCGATCAGCGACTGCGGGTTACCGTCTTCAGCGATACGGCCTTTATCAATGAAGATCAGGCGTGATGCCACTTTCTCGGCAAAGCCGATTTCATGGGTCACGATCACCATCGTCATCCCTTCTTCTGCCAGATCCTGCATCACTTTCAGCACTTCATGACGCAGCTCCGGATCCAGGGCAGAGGTTGGCTCATCAAACAGCATCATTTTCGGTTTAACGGCCAGCGCGCGGGCGATAGCCACACGCTGTTGTTGACCGCCCGACAGCTCGGAGGGGTAGTGATGCGCGCGTTCAGCCAGACCGACCTTCGCCAGCAGATCTTTTGCCAGCGTCTCAGCCGCCGCTTTGCTTGCGCCGCGCACGCGCAGCGGACCAAACATCACATTTTCCAGCGCCGTCAGGTGCGGGAAGAGGTAAAACTGCTGGAACACCATGCCCGCTTCCTGACGAATCAGGCGCTCATCCACCTTTGGATCGTTCACTTTCAGACCATCGACGATCAAATCGCCGCTGGTTATCTCTTCCAGCTTGTTAATGCAGCGCAGCAGGGTGGATTTACCAGAACCGGATGGCCCGATAATGACCACCACTTCACCCTGTTTGATGTTCAAATCGATATTGTGCAGCACCTGGGTTGGACCAAAGTGCTTGGAAACGTTTTTAAATTCAATCACAGGATTTTCATCCTTCTTTCAAGACGACGCAGAACGAAGCTCAGAACCAGAGTGATGATCAGGTAGACAACGGCTACCGCACTCCAGATTTCCAGCGCGCGGAAGTTGCCAGCAATGATCTCCTGGCCCTGGCGGGTCAGTTCAGCAACGCCGATCACAATGAACAGCGACGTATCTTTAATACTGATGATCCACTGGTTGCCCAGCGGCGGCAGCATGCGGCGCAGCGCCAGCGGTAGGATCACATGGCGGATCGTTTCGCGACGAGACAGGCCTAACGCCAGGCCGGCTTCACTGAAGCCTTTATGAATTGACAGGACCGCACCACGGGTAATTTCCGCGATGTAAGCACCTGAGTTAATCATAATGGTCACGACGGCCGCGCTGAATGGGTCAATGCGCAGGTCGTTGAAGGCCATTGGCAGGGCAAAGTAGATGAACATGACCTGTACGACAATGGGGGTGCCGCGGATCACTTCGATGAAAACCAGTGCGACGTGGTTTGCAATCCAGCCACCGTAGGTGCGAGCGAAACCGGCGACAAGACCGATAATCAACCCGCCAACCAGACCGAGGACCGAAATCCACAGGGTCATTTTGGCGCCTTCAAGCAAGAGAGGAATGGCAGGCCAAATGGCGCTCCAGTCAAACTGCATGATGTATTCCTGTATACCGTGGTGAAAAACTAAAAATGTAAGCCCGGTAATCGCAAGCGCCACCGGGCGTTACAAACCTGAATTCAGGCTGAATTATTTTGGTTCAGTACCGAACCATTTTTTGTAGATTTCGTTATAGGTGCCGTTTTCTTTCAACGTTTTCAGCGCACCGTTGACCTTATTACGCAGCTCGTCGCTGCCTTTCGGGAACGCAATACCGTACTGCTGTGCTTCCAGAGAGTCACCTACGGCCTTGAACTTGCCGTTGCCCGCCGTTTTGATGAAGTACAGGATATTTGGCGTATCGTGAAGCACGGCATCAGCACGGTTGGTGCCGAGTTCCATATACGCGTTATCGATATTCGGGAACTGACGCAGGTCTTTCGTTTTGATGTTTGCTTTAGCGTAATCAACGGAACCGGTGCCGCCTTTAACCGCTAGCACTTTGCCGTCAAGATCTTTCACGCTTTTTACGTCGTTATTGTCGGCTTTGACCATCACCAGCAGGCCGCTTTTGTAGTAACCGTCTGAGAAGTCGATGGCCTTTTTACGTTCTTCGGTAATGGTGATCCCCGCTAGCGCCAGGTCAACGTTTTTGGTCTGCAGTGCCGGGATGATCCCGCTGAAGTCCATAGGCTTCAGGGTGTAGTCCAGTTTGAGTTCTTTTGCGACAGCAGCCCACAGATCCACGTCAAAACCAACGTATTTATCACCCTGTTTGAATTCAAACGGAACGAACGCCGTGTCGGTCGCCACAACCAGTTTATCGGCGGCCTGAGAAGACACCGCAAAAGCCAGGGTAAGTGCAGCCAGTGAAACTTTTAATACAGACTTCATAGCATTTCCTTTTATATCCACGGGGCGATCCCCTGCGAGAACGTCAGGCACAATGAAAAAATCATGCCAACTTTTCAAGTTGTTGTTTTGCAAAGGGGATGATGTCATGCGTTGCACAATAAACGTGGCAATAGCGTTTTGTTGCACCATGATGAAGCACCGTTTTGGTGCGCTTCATTAAGGTCCGCTGACGGGGTGATATTTAGCGCAGATTCTGACGAAAAAACAATCTCCCATTAACGGTTGTGTGAGGTGATTATTACATTTTGTTTACTTTTGCAGGTGTGCAGACAAAAACTGTGCACCATAAATGTGCAAAACCCCCGCCAATGGCGAGGGTATCATAGACAATCGTAGGGATTACTCGATGTTAGATTCGATAAACCACAGGAATTGATCCAGGTCGCGAGACGCGGCGGTAAGAATATCCGCGGTGTCTTCGTCTTTGGCTTCACCGATCGCTTTGCGTACGTCGTTTGCCACAATGGCGTAACGGTCCGCCAGTTCTTTCAGATGATCCTGAACGGTATGGATATCCAGCGGATAGCTTTTAAGCGGAGTTTTGCTGTTGATCACCTGCGTGGTACCCAGTGCCACTCCCCCTAACTGCACGGCACGTTCGGCCATAGTGTCAAGGTGGGTAACCAGTGCTGTGCGGAAGCCATCCAGCATTTCATGAACGGCAATAAAGTTTGCACCGCGCATATTCCAGTGGGCCTGTTTGGTGATCAGCGAAAGATCGATGAACTGGATCACCTGGCGATTCAGCAACTCAATGGTCGCTTTTTTGTCGCTATCCGATACATCGTTACGGGTATAAAGCAGATTAGACGCTTTCGTTTTCACCAGTTTAGCGGTACTCATAATCTCATATCCTCTTGATGTTAGTGTCCCAGGTAATTACGAAACTAAGTATAGCACCGGTTTTTTTGTTTGCGGTTTGGTGCTGCCTATCGGTTTAATAGCAAGAAGGAGGTTGAATGTGTAATGACCTGAAAAACAAAGTATTTTTAAAAATTGATGTGGATCAATCTTAATTGTGACGTGCGTGTGAAATATCGGGGAAATAGGGCGGAGGAATGATAAAGATTGTAAGAGAGTATTTTAAGAAAATATATGGCCTTTATTCTGCATGGCAGTAACGCCATGCAGAATATACCGCATTAATTGATGTCAACTTTCTCGACTTTGGGTTCTGGGCGCATCGTGAGCGTTGAACCCATAGAGGCTGCAATGATCGAGCACAGCGCAAGCGTCTGGGTGAACGTCAGCGTCTCACCGAGAAACACCATGCCGGAAATCGCAGCCAGCGCTGGCTCCATGCTCATTAACGTGCCAAAGATACGCGTTGGCAGGCGCGTCAGAGCAATCATTTCAAGCGAATACGGAAGGGCGGTTGAGAGAATAGCGACGCCCAGACCAACCGGTAAGATTGACCATTGCCATATTGATTCCGTGGCCTGTGCCATGCCGAGCGGAACGAAAATGACGGCGGCAATCAGTGAGCCCAACGCAACGGTTGCCGGGCCGTGCTCTTCGCCTGCCCGCTGTCCGGTCAGAATATAAACTGCCCAACAGGCTCCCGCCCCCAGCGCCAATGCCGCCCCCGTTAAATCAACCTGCGCAACGCTTTGGCCCAGCGGTAGCAGGAACCATAACCCCAGAACGGCTAATATTACCCAGATAAAGTCTACCGGACGGCGGGAAGAGAATAGCGCTACGGCCAGCGGGCCGGTGAATTCAAGTGCGACGGCAATCCCCAGAGGAATGGTCTGGATAGAGAGATAGAACAGATAGTTCATCGCTCCGAGCGACAGCCCATAAAAAAGCAGAGGTAAACGCTGCTCTTTTTTGAAGCGCAGACGCCAGGGTTTGAAAATGATGACTAGAATTGCGGTGCCCAGCGCGATGCGCAGAGCGGTGACGCCAGGCGCGCCTACCAGCGGGAAAAGCGTTTTTGCCAGCGACGCGCCACTTTGTATGGACAGCATGGCGATAAGTATTACAGCAACCGGCATCCAGACCGACGCTTTGCGGGATAGCCCAGGCATCCTTTCTCCTGTCAATTTCTGTCAAAGGGGGTAAAGTTCGCAGTGTAATGGAAATAAGCTGCTACGGTTGAGGCTCCGTTGAAAAAAAACCAGGGAAATTCCGTAAAATAGTTAAGGAGTGGTGCATTTATCGCCAGTCAGATTAGGAATAATCTGGATGAATGTCGCTGCGTTGACGCGCAAAATTAGCGTTAATAAGTGGAAAATCTGCGGGATTTGAACGAGATAGCGTAGTCTGGAAACGTTCTGTTACAGGAAAGGCTTCATTAGACATTACGAATCTCAAAGAGTTTCACAATAATTTTTGATATATTTAAAACTTACGGACTTACTTGAAGCACATTTGAGGTGGTTATGAAAAAAATTGCATGTCTTTCAGCACTGGCTGTTGTTATGGCCGTTTCCGCAGGTACTGCAGTAGCTGCGACTTCTACCGTTACCGGTGGTTACGCTCAGAGCGATTATCAGGGCGTGATGAACAAAGCTAACGGTTTCAACCTGAAGTATCGTTACGAGCAGGATAACAACCCACTGGGCGTGATCGGTTCTTTCACCTACACCGAAAAAGATAGCTCTGAAAACGGCCTGTACAACAAAGGTCAATACTACGGCATCACCGCAGGTCCAGCTTACCGTCTGAACGACTGGGCAAGCATCTACGGTGTTGTAGGTGTGGGCTACGGTAAATTCCAGCAGACTGCAAACGACTCTGCTGACCGTACTGCAAGCAACAGCGACTATGGTTTCTCTTACGGCGCTGGTCTGCAGTTCAACCCAATCGAAAACGTTGCTCTGGACTTCTCCTATGAGCAGAGCCGTATCCGCAACGTTGACGTTGGCACCTGGATTGCAGGCGTAGGTTACCGCTTCTAATCACTTCGGTGAGCCAGTAAAAAATCCGCCCAATGTGGCGGATTTTTTTTGTCTGTGCTCTCTGGTCGCACCCATCACTGACTTTTGATATCAAAAATATCCGTGCCCAGATGGGTATAGTCAACTTTCTGCAACTTGAAGTTGGTAATGTACACTGGTGGCCCTTTCTTACCGGAGACAAACGGGTAATCATTTTTTATCTGCTGTGCCGCAATCCCCGTCCACTGTGAGAAGAATTCCAGAAAATCATTCGCGGAGCGACGCGCTTTAATAATGCGATGCTTTTTGTCGTCACTTGAGAGCACCATAAACGGCACCTGGAAATTCTGCTGAAACTTATCATCGTGCGCCAGGTACTGCACCGCTTTACCGCGCTCTTTAAACGCCAGCCCGTGATCCGAGAAGTAGACCATCGAGAAACTGTCGCCCGTATTGCGTAGCTGCGTGTACAGCTTGCTGAGCAGTTCATCAGTTTGCGTCATGGTGTAGAGATAGCAGGAGGTTTCCTTAGACTGCACAAACTCTGCGTATTTTCCCTGTGTACGATCGCAGGCCTGCGGATGCGAGCCCATCAGATGCAGAACAATCAGCTGAGGTTCGGTACGCCGCGTGGCAAAAACCTGAGCGGTCATTTTCAGCAGCGCATCATCTTTAGTGTTTTTATCGGCTTCAAAGTCGCCGCTTTTCAAGAACTGAACCTCGTCGGCACGTTTTGCGATGCTGGCGATGGCCGTATCGTATTCGCCAATTTGACCCTGATTAGAGAACCACCATGTCTGGAAGCCCGCGCGATTGGCCAGGGTAACAAAGTTATCCTGATACTGAGGTTTACCGTCTACCACGCGGTTGAGCGTCAGGCCGAGTGATTTCTGCGTGGAACCGCTTGCGGCAACGTAGTCGGTAAACAACGTGCCGTTAACCGTGCTGGCAAACGGCGTGTTATCCCAGTGGCCACCAAAAGCGCCCAGCGCGTCGCGGCGCGCGCTTTCACCGATGACCACCACGTAGGTGTGATACTTCGGCTTCACGGCCAGCACGTTCCAGGTGTCTTTCATATTCGAAAGTTCAGCCATGCGTGCCTGCTCGTCGAGTACTTCCTTGTTATTGACCACCACGTCTTTCACAAATCGGAACACCGGATAGCCGGTATCCTTCAGCTTAAACACACCGCCCCAGGCCAGGTTTTGTACCGGCGCAACGAAAAAGGTGACGATACTGAATGCCAGACACAGGCTTTCAATCCTGCCCCACATTTTTTTCGCTTCCACTTTACGGCGAACCGCAATCACGCCAAGCGCAAAGATAAAGAGACCGACCACATAGCTGTACCATGGGAAGATCGTCATGATCTCCGTCGACTCTTCCATATTGGTCGAGTGCATCGCCAGTAGGGTATTAAAGTTTGGCGAGCCGTAGGCCTGACCAAACGGGAAATAGAGGGCAGCGACTAACGAACAGATTCCCACCAAGACTTTCTGCGCGCGCGGTGCGCTGCGCCACAGTAAATGGAGAATGCAGGTAAAGGCGACGGCATAAAGCAGGCTAAAAGGATAGCCAAGCGCGTAGTTAATCAGCAGCGATTGCAAAAAGTAGAACCCCGTCCACGGGCTTAAGGCCCGACTGCGGGTTACAACGGTGTCTAACAGGGTTAAATTCATAGGTCACTATCATGCATGAAAACGCCATGTGCTCACCCTGGCGCCAAGGGTCAAAGCCTGCCTGACAGTGCGTGGAGAGGGAATGAGGGTCCGCTTCAGCGAGCCGCAAATTGTGCAGGGCTGCAAGAAGATAGTGCGAGCGCGTAATAAGGTCAACAGTTGCTAAACAGATGTTTTGCGAAGGGGATTACAAATCCGCGAAAAAGATCGGGAATTAGGCGGCCGTAGGCCAGTTTACAGGGGGAATGTGACGAAAAAAAGAAGCGGCGTACCGCGACGCCGCTTAGTGGGAGGGTTTGTCGTCCTGGTGCGGTTTGTTGCTAAACATATCGCAGAGCATGTTCAACAGCATCAAGCGTACTTTAAAGGGAGAGTGGGTAAACACGTTCATACACCTCTTGAATTCGTTCATGTGACCTCCTGATACTTGATCCCTTCGATCCGTGAAGGGTGACTGCATTGTATACAGATATAGCACAGGCTATATTTTATAGCTATGGCTAATTCGTTAATTTTTTGTGCTTGTAGAGCTATGGTTTACAATGTGCGCTCCGTTACAGGGCGCTGGAAGCGTCATCCCCATTGAGGAAGCACAATGAACCGTCGCGCAGGTAAGCCAACAACTAAAAAAACGACGCAACTGGTGAATGTTGAAGAGCATGTCGAGGGTTTTCGCCAGGTTCGTGAAGCGCACCGGCGTGAACTGATTGATGATTATGTCGAACTGATTTCCGATTTGATTCGGGAAGTTGGGGAAGCGCGTCAGGTTGATATGGCCGCCAGGTTGGGCGTTTCGCAGCCTACGGTAGCCAAAATGTTAAAGCGTCTGGCTTCTGTGGGGCTGATCGAAATGATCCCGTGGCGCGGCGTTTTCCTTACCCCTGAAGGCGAAAAACTGGCGCAGGAGAGCCGCGAGCGCCATCAGATTGTCGAAAACTTTTTACTGGTGTTGGGCGTGAGCCCTGAGATTGCTCGCCGGGATGCGGAAGGAATGGAGCATCATGTCAGCGAAGAGACGCTGGTGAGATTCCGTGAATTTACCCTGAAGTACGGTACCTCCGCTGAATGAAAATCCCTGGACTGCAGGCCCTGGCACGCGATCGTTTCTTTCATCTCTTATTAATCATTGGCGCAGGATTAAGCTGTTTTGTGCCGTTTGCACCGAAGACCTGGCCCGCAGCTATCGACTGGCGCACCATCATTACCCTGAGCGGCTTAATGATGCTCACCAAAGGGGTTGAGCTCAGCGGCTACTTTGACGTGCTGGGGCGCAAAATGGTGCGTCGTTTTGCCACCGAGCGAAAGCTGTCCCTGTTTATGGTGTTCTCCGCCGCCGTGCTGTCGACCTTTCTCACCAACGATGTGGCGTTGTTTATTATCGTGCCGCTGACGCTGACGCTGCGTAAGCTTTGTGAGATCCCGGTCAGTCGACTGATCATCTTTGAAGCGCTGGCCGTCAACGCGGGTTCCCTCTTGACCCCTATCGGCAACCCGCAAAATATCCTTCTTTGGGGGCGTTCCGGGCTGTCCTTTGCCGCATTTACCTGGCAGATGGCACCGTTGGCGCTGGTGATGATGGCATCGCTGCTGGCGGTTTGCTGGTTCGCTTTCCCCGATAAAAAACTGCAGTACCACAGTGGCGTAACAGGCCCGCAGTGGCAGCCTCGCCTGGTCTGGAGTTGCCTGGCGTTTTATATCGTTTTTCTCGTGGCGCTGGAGCTCAAGCTCGAGATAGCAGGCGTGCTGCTGGTTGCCGCCGGCTTTTTAGTGCTGGCGAGACGCGTGCTGGTGAGCGTCGACTGGACGCTGCTGCTGGTCTTTATGGCGATGTTTATCGATGTGCATTTGCTAATCCAGCTTCCTGTTCTGCAAAACGTCCTGCATGGCGTCAGCGGCCTCTCCGAACCGGGCTTGTGGCTGACAGCCATTGGCCTCTCGCAGTTTATCAGCAATGTGCCTTCTACGATTTTGCTGCTCAACTATGTTCCCCCCACGGCGCTCCTGGCCTGGGCGGTCAACGTGGGGGGATTTGGCTTGCTTCCCGGCTCGCTGGCAAACCTGATTGCCCTGCGAATGGCCAACGAACGCCGCATCTGGTGGCGCTTCCATTTATGGTCTATCCCGATGCTGGTTTGGGCCGCGGCAGTAGGTTTCGGATTATTCCTTCTCATATAGTGCGCTATTTGTCAGTTTTTCCTGGTAAATGTATAGCAACGTCCTAGCTTTAGTGAACGGCATAGTGTGATGCCGCTCACTGACAGGACCGTTGCTGACCTATGGCTGAAGATCAAAATCCGCCTGCTGACGAGCAGGAAACCAACAAGAAAGAACGTAAACGCCCGGGTAAAAAACCGTTAATTATCCTGGGCATTGTCGTGGTGGTGATGGTCATCGTAGCGCTGGTCTGGTGGTTTTTAACCCGCAATGAAGAGACCACCGACGATGCCTTCACCGATGGCGACGTGGTGACGATTGCCCCCAAGGCGGCGGGCTATGTCACCGAGCTGCGCGTGCGTGACAATCAGCGTGTTAAAAAGGGCGACCTGCTGGTGGTGATCGATCCACGCGATAGCGCAGCGCAGCGCGACCAGGCCAAGGCGCAACTTGGCCTGGCCATCGCTCAGCTGCACCAGGCGCAGGCGCAGCTGGCGCTCTCGAAAGTGCAATATCCCGCTCAACGCGACGAAGCCAAAGCCCAGGTATTAAAGGCGCAGGCGGATATGGCTAACGCGCAGGCAGAGTATCGCCGCCAGCGCGGCGTTGACCCTCGTGCAACCACGCAGCAAAGTATTGATTCCGCGAATGCTCAGCTCCGCAGCGCCCAGGCCGGACTGGCAAGCGCTCAGGCGCAGCTGGAAGTGGCGGAGCAGGTTCAGTTACAGATCCGCCAGCAGGAGACGAACGTTGAAGCGCGCGAACGTCAGGTCGACCAGGCCAAAGCTCAGCTGGAAACCGCGAACCTGAATTTCGCCTATACGGAAGTGCGCGCCCCCTTCGACGGCTTTGTCACCAAACGCAACGTTCATCCCGGCACGCTGGTGCAGGCAGGGACGGCGCTGTTCTCGCTGGTCTCGCCTAACGTATGGGTGGTGGCGAACTTTAAAGAGTCGCAGCTTGAGCGCATGAAGCCCGGCAATAAGGTCACGGTCTCCGTCGATGCCTGGCCTGATATGACGCTGGAAGGGCATGTCGACAGCATCCAGCAGGGCAGCGGCTCGCGCTTCTCTGCATTCCCGTCAGAAAATGCCACCGGTAACTTTGTCAAAATTGTGCAGCGCGTGCCGGTAAAAATTGTGATTGATAAGGGGCTGGATCCCAACCATCCGTTGCCTCTGGGGCTGTCGGTTGAGCCGAAGGTCACGCTGGAATGACGGATCACAGCCACGATAACTGGAAGCCTGCCAGCAATCCGTGGGCGGTGGCGATTGTGGTCACGCTGGCGGTATTTATGGAGATCCTCGATACCACTATCGTCAACGTGGCGCTGCCGCACGTGGCCGGGTCGCTCTCGGCCAGCTACGACGAATCCACCTGGGTATTAACCAGCTATCTGGTGGCGAACGGGATAGTGTTACCTATCTCAGCCTTTCTGAGCCGGGTGTTTGGTCGCAAGCAGTTCTTCCTGATTTGTATTGTGATGTTCACCATCTGTTCGTTCCTGTGCGGGATTGCCACCGAGCTGTGGCAAATCATTCTGTTCCGTGTGATGCAGGGCTTTTTTGGCGGCGGGCTGCAGCCGACGCAGCAGTCGGTCCTGCTCGACTACTTTAAGCCGGAGGACAGGGGTAAAGCCTTTGGGCTTTCGTCCATTGCCATTATTGTGGCCCCCGTGCTTGGCCCGACGCTGGGCGGCTGGATCACCGATAACTACTCCTGGCGCTGGGTATTTTTTATCAATATTCCAGTGGGGATAGTGACGGTGCTGGCGATCTATCAGCTGCTTGAAGATCCGCCGTGGGAAAGTAAATCAAAAGAGACGCTCTCTATTGACTGGACGGGGATCGGCCTGATCGCGCTGGGCTTGGGCTGTCTGCAGGTTATGCTCGACCGGGGAGAGGACGAGGACTGGTTTAATTCGAACTTCACTCGTACCTTCGCGGTACTCACGCTGGTCGGGATTATCGGCGCGATATACTGGCTGTTATACGCCAAAAAGCCGGTGGTGGATCTGCACTGCATGAAGGATCGTAACTTCGCCGTATCCAGTCTGCTGATGGCGGGCATGGCGATGATCCTCTACGGCAGTTCCGTGGTTATCCCTCAGCTTGCGCAGCAGGATCTGGGCTATACCGCCACCTGGTCGGGGCTGGTGCTTTCACCCGGCGCGGTGTTGATCGTGTTAACCATTCCGCTGGTTCTAAAGCTGATGCCCGTTGTCCAGACTCGCTGGATTATTGCGTTCGGGTTTAGCTGCCTGGCGGTGTCCTTCTTCTGGTCGCGCACGCTGACGCCGGATATCGATTTTGAAACGCTGGTGCTGTTCCGCAGCGCCCAGTCGATAGGCCTGGGGTTCCTGTTTGTGCCGCTGACCACTATCGCGTTTATTTCTATTCCGAGGCGGCTGAATGCCGATGCTGCGGCGTTGTTCACGATGTTCCGCAACGTCGCGGGTTCAATCGGAATTTCGCTTTCCACCGCGGCAATCACGGAACGCTCGCAGGCGCACAGCGCTCATCTGGCCTACCACGCCTCGCCGTTTAACGAACAGTTCCAGCGAGCAATACGCGAAAGCGCCCAGGCGATTCAGAACTTCACCACCCAGGTAGGCGACCCCACCGGTATTGCTACCGGGCGTATGTACCAGACCATGATTGAGCAATCGCGCTTTCTCGCCTACATCGACGTATTCACCCTCCTGAGCGCGGTGGCCTTTTTACTGATTCCGTTTTGTTTGTTGCTCTCGCCGGTTAAGAGCGAGGGGAGTGCAGGAGCACACTGATGATACACAGACGTTTACACCCTCTGATGATAATGATGCTGCTGGTGGGCTGCGCCGTGGGGCCGGATTATCAACAGCCCACGCAGCAGACCCCGGCCCGCTGGAACGACCCGGGGGACGGCAGCGTGAAGTCAAAAACGGCCTCCGCGGCGATCAACACGCGCTGGTGGACAACATTCGGCTCGCCGCAGCTTGATAGCCTGGTCGAGCGCGCTATTGCGGGAAACTTGTCCTTGCAGCAAACGGTGCTGCGTATTGCCGGCGCGCGCGAGCAAATTAACCAGGCTGGCGGGGCATTTTATCCCTCGGTTAACGGCAATCTCCAGGCAACGCGCCAGCAGCTTGGGCTGGAAGGTGAACTGAAATCACACGGTGTGTATGACCAGCTTGATAACGTCGATCCTCAACTTAAGGGGGCGTTAGGTTCGCTCACTCAGCCGATCAATCTTTACCAGGGCAGCTTTGATGCGCAGTGGGAAATTGATTTGTGGGGCAAGGTTCGCCGTCAGGTTGAAGCCGCCGAAGCGCAGCAGAAAGCGGCCATTGAACAACGTAACGACGCGCTGGTGTCGCTGGAGGCGGAAGTGGCCCGCGCCTGGCTACAGCTGCGCGGTGCTCAGAGCGTTATCGCAACGCTGAAAACACAGATTGAGAGCGCGCAGCAGACGCTGGCGTTGACGGAAAGCCGTCAGCGTGGCGGGCTTTCACCGCAGATGGACGTGGAGAATGCCCGCGCACAGCTGGGCAATCTTGAAGCGCAGCTGCCGCAGTATCAGGCGCAGGCGCGTCAGGCGATGAATGGCCTCGCAATTCTGCTCGGCAAGCCGCCGGGGGCGCTGGATGCAGAACTCCAGTCCGCGCAGCCGATGCCTGCGCTGCCGGATGTCGTGCAAACGGGTATACCGTCCACGCTGGCGCGCCGCCGTCCGGACGTGCGCGAAGCGGAGGCAAATCTCCATGCCGCGACGGCGCAAATCGGCGTTTCAGTGGCTGAGCTATTCCCGAGCTTCACCCTTTCGGGGCAATTTGGCCTGCGCAACAGCGAAACCAACTGGCTCACCGACTGGAGCAGCCACTTCTACAGCGTTGGTCCCCAGGTCTCCATCCCAATTTTCCAGGGGGGAAGGCTGGTCTCCAGCGTGAAGGTCGCGCGTGCGCAGCAGGGGGCGGCGGTGCTGGACTATCGCCAGACGGTACTGACGGCGCTCGGTGATGTCGAAAACGCGCTGGTCAGCTATCGCACCGACCAGCAGCGCGAAGCGGGGCTGGCGAAAACCATCGATGCGCTGCAAAACGCGTTTGATCTGGCAAGCGACAGCTACCGGCAGGGGATCGCCAGCTTTATCGATGTGCTGGACGCCCAGCGACAGCTCGCGCAGGCCGAGCAACAGCGTGCCCAGGCGCAGGTGCAAAGTGCGCTCGATCTTGTGGCGCTCTACAAAGCGCTCGGCGGCGGCTGGGAGCCTTATCAACAGGTGCAGTTGCCGGATTACAAGGTCTTTGGCGATGCCCCGCGCGGGTAATGTTCAGAGGATTGGGCAAGAAACGGACAGGAACACCCCATTCACGATGGCTTTAGGGCAGGTATAACTATTGGGTACCCCATCGACATGCGAGGATTAACTTATGCGTTATCAAAAACTGGGCAATACCGGACTGTTTGTTTCTGAACTCTGCCTCGGCACCATGACGTTCGGTGGTGAAGGCGGCATGTGGGGCAAGATTGGCCAGCTCCAGCAAAATGAAGCCGAGCAGCTGGTGGGCCGCGCGCTAGACGCGGGCATCAACTTCATCGATACCGCCGACGTCTACTCTGAAGGCCGCTCGGAAGAGATCACCGGGCAGGCGCTGAAAAACCTGAAAATCCCGCGTGAGAATGTGGTGGTTGCCACCAAAGTGTTCGGCGAAACGGGAACGGCAGGAGTGAATTCGCGCGGCAGCTCGCGCTATCACATCATTAGCAGCGTGAAGGAGAGCCTGCGCCGCCTGCAGCTCGATCATATCGATCTCTATCAGCTGCACGGTTTCGACCCCGCAACGCCGATTGAAGAGATGCTGTATGCCCTGGATAACCTGGTGCAGCACGGCCACGTGCGCTATATCGGCGTTTCAAACTGGGCGGCGTGGCAAATCACCAAAGCGCTCGGTATTTCTGAACGTCTCGGCCTTGCGCGTTTCGCATCACTCCAGGCGTATTACACCATCGCCGGACGCGATCTGGAGCGCGAACTGGTGCCGATGATGCAGAACGAAGGCGTCGGGCTGATGGTTTGGAGCCCGCTGGCGGGTGGCCTGCTGAGCGGAAAATATGGCCGCGACGGGCAGGGCGAAGCCGGTGGTCGTCGTCTGGAGTTTGACTTCCCACCGGTGGATAAAGAACGTGCCTTCGACTGTGTGGATGTGATGCGCATCATTGCCGAGCGTAAAGGCGTCTCCGTGGCGCAAATCGCGCTGGCGTGGCTGCTGCATCAAAAAGCGGTAACCAGCGTGATCGTTGGCGCGAAGCGCGTCGATCAGCTAGATGACAACATTGCCTCAACTGAGATTCGTTTAAGCGAAGACGAGCTGAAACAGCTTGATGCCGTAAGCGCGCTGCCGCGCGAATATCCGGGCTGGATGCTGGAGCGGCAGGGCGAGTACCGCCGTAATCAGCTCGCGCAACAATAACCTTCCTTTCCCCGGAGGCGCTTCGCTTACCGGGGCTTTTTTCCCGCGCTGCTCACAAAAAACGATCCTTCTCTTTGATTGATTTTTCATCTTCACCTATATGACTAGTCATAAAATTTAAATGACTAGTCATATAGGGAGAGAGCATGAATCAATCATTACCGACCAACTTTTTGTGGGGTAACTCGGTTTCCAGCATGCAGACGGAAGGTGCATGGAATGAGGGCGGGAAGGGGATGACGGTATACGACATTCGTGAAGCAGGGGAGAACATCTCTGACTGGAAAGTCGCGACCGATTCTTATCATCGCTATCGGGAAGATTTCGACCTGATGCAGGATCTGGGCATGAACTGCTACCGCTTCCAGATTGCCTGGAGCCGCGTGTGCCCGCAGGGTGACGGCGATTTCAACGACGAGGGGATTGCCTTTTACGATCGCTTTATTGACGACCTGATCGCCCGTGGCATTGAGCCGATGATCTGCCTCTATCACTTCGATATGCCGCTGGCGCTGGCGCAGGAGTACAACGGTTTTAGCGATCGCCGCGTGATGGACGCCTTTATCCGCTACGGCAAAAAGATGATCGACTGCTACGGCGATCGCGTGAAGTACTGGCTGACCTTTAACGAGCAGAATATCTTTCATATGCCGGAGGCCTTCCGTATTTCCGGCTATATGGAAGGGGAGAAAACCCTGCGCGAGCTGTATGAGTTACAGCACCACACAATGGTGGCGCACATGGCCCTGACCGAGTATCTCCACCAGACAAAACCGGGGCAACTGATGGGCGGAATGTTGGCGCACCAGCTGGTCTATCCAGCAACCTGCAAACCGCGCGATATCTTCTGCGCCCAGCAGTATGACGAATTTCTTAATCAGAACCTGCTGCGCGTCTTCGCAGGGCAGGGTTACAGCCCGGCCGTGATGGCGGTGGTGGAGCACGAAGGCTTTGGCGATATCTATCGCGCCGAGGATTTAGCGCTGTTTGAACGTACCAAAAACGACTATATGGCCTTCAGCTACTACGCCAGCAAAACGCTGGACAGCGATGCGATCCCGGAAGGCACCCCGGTTAATGACTACCTGCTGCACGGCGAAAAAAACAACCCGTACCTGAAAGCGACCGAGTGGAACTGGCAGATCGATCCGCTCGGTTTTCGCACCATCATCACGCGCTATGCCAACGACTGGCGCCTGCCGGTCTTCCCGATCGAAAACGGTATTGGCGTCATTGAGTCCTGGGACGGCGTGAATCCGATCGACGACACCTACCGTATCGATTACCACCGGGCGCATATCGAGGCCATGAAAGACGCCATGTTTGAAGATGGCGCAGAGGTGATGGGCTATCTAGGCTGGGGTTTAATCGACATTCTCAGCTCTCAGGGGGACATGCGTAAGCGCTACGGCGTGGTCTACGTCAACCGTGAAAACCATGACCTGAAAGACCTGAAACGCGTGCCGAAGAAAAGCTACGCGTGGCTGAAACAGGTTATTCATTCCAACGGACGCGAGATGTAAGCCGTACGCTGCCGGGCCGTTTTTGTGACTGATTGATGGGAAATATCCGCTATGTCTGAAACAAAAATCACACCGCATATGCAGTCCTTTGTCGACAGATTTGTAGAGTTCTCGGCGCGCCTGGCAAACCAGGTGCACCTTCGCTCCCTGCGAGATGCCTTCGCCACGGTGATGCCGATCTTCATCCTCGCCGGGTTAGCGGTGCTGGTGAACAACGTGGTGTTTCCGTGGGTTTTCGAAGGCGATACCCTGACGCAGTTTAAGGTCTGGGGCGAGGCGATTATCAACGGTACGCTGAATATTGCCGCACTGCTGTTGGCCCCGATGATCGCCTGGTCGCTGGCGCGCAATAAAGATTTCGACAATCCGGTCTCGGCAGTGGTTATCGCCGTTAGCAGTTTTATCATCATGATGCCGATGCGCTTACAGCTCACGCCCGTCGGCAGCGACGCCACGGTGAACGTGACGCAGGTTCTCACGTTCGCCAATATCGGCTCTACCGGGATTTTTGCCGGTGTGCTCATTGGCCTGCTCTCTACGGAGGTGTTTATCGCTCTTTCCCGTCTGAAAGCATTGCATATTTCACTGGGTGAAAACGTGCCGCCGGCGGTCAGTAAGTCCTTTACCGCGCTGATCCCGACGATCCTGACGCTCTCTTTGTTTGCCATTCTGGCGGCAGTGCTGGCGAACGTCCTGCACACCGATTTGATTCATTTGATCACCACCTTTATCCAGCAGCCGCTGCGGCTGATCAACACCAGCCTGCCGGGTACCCTTTTTATTTACAGCTTTGGCAACTTCCTGTTCACGCTGGGCATTCATCAGTCAGTGGTTAACAGCGTGGTGCTGGAGCCTTTCCTGCTGATTAACACCAACGAGAACATGCTGGCCTTTGCCAACGGACAGCCGATCCCGCACATCATCAATAATATCTTTGTGCCAACGTTCGGTATGGTTGGGGGTACCGGCAGCACGCTCTCGCTGCTGATTGCCATCTTTATCTTTTCACGGCAAAAATCGGCGAAACAGGTGGCCCGTCTGTCGCTGGCGCCTGGGCTATTTAACATCAACGAGCCGGTGATTTTTGGGCTGCCTATCGTGTTTAACCTGCCGCTGATGATCCCGTTTGTTCTGTTGCCCGCTATCGGTATTTACTTTGCCTGGCTGTGCACCACCCTGGGATTAATGTCGCGTTGTGTGGTGATGATCCCCTGGACAACACCGCCGATTCTGAGCGCCTGGCTGGCAACGGCGGGGGACTGGCGGGCGGTCGTGGTGCAGTTGGCAATCATTGTATTTGGTGTATTCTTCTACCTGCCTTTCCTCAAAATTGCCGAGAGAGTGGCATTAAAAAACAGCGGGATAGAACATTAACGAAAGGAAAGGACGATGGCGGCGAAGTACATCACCATAGCGCGGGAAATTAAAAAACGCATTATCAGCCAGCAGTATGCCGCCAATGAACCCCTGCCGGACCAGTTTGCGCTGGCAGCGGAGTTCAGCACCAGCCGGATGACCATTCAGCAGGCAATGCGTCAGCTGATAGTCGAGGGACTGGTCTATACCCGCCAGGGGCAGGGAACATTTATCCGTAAAAATTTCTTGCAGCTCTCGCAGTGGGATCTCTCCGGCAGCGATTACTTTGGTGCCACAAAAACCTGGGCGCATCTGGGTACGGTCACGAGCCAGGTGGTGCATTTCGAACTGCGTTTTCCGAACGAGAAAGAGCAGGCATCGCTGATGATTAATGCCGATACGCCGGTCTATGACTTCATTCGTCTGCGTCTGCTCAATAATGAACCTATGTCGCTGGACTCAACGGTGATGCCGCTCAACCTGGTGCCAGGGCTGAACAAAAGCCATCTCGAAAGCTCGGTATTTCAGTACGTGCAGGAGACGCTGGGCCTGAAGATCATGGGGTCGTATCGCGTGGTGCGAGCGCTCAAGCCCAACGCGCTGGATATGCAGCATTTAGTGTGCGAGCAAACGGACCCGGTGCTGGAGGTGGAGCAGGTCATCTATCTGGAGGACGGTACGCCGCTGGAGTATGCCCACTGCCACTATCGGTATGACCACGGCGGAATTGTTATTGTGAATAATGGATAAAAAAAAGCGGGCATGTTAGCCCGCTTTTTTACGTGTATCGCGATCAGTTCAGACGCACTGGCATACCTGAGCGGTTCTGAACGGCCTGGTCAACAACGGCGGTTTCCACATCAGCCTGAGACGTGACGGACTGTACCGCACTGTTCAGCGTGATGGGGACGATTTCGTTATTGTTGATCTGGTCTTCGCTGGTGGACAGCGGGTTGTGCACTTCAATGTAACGGCTGCCGTCCGGTTCAGAGGTCGCTTTTACCGGTTCATTGATGAACTGGACGCGTGTACCAACCGGCACGTTCTCGAACAGGAATTTGATGTCGTCGTTGCGCAGACGTACGCAGCCGTGGCTGACGCGCAGGCCGATACCGAAGTTGGCGTTGGTACCGTGGATGGCATACAGACGGCCAATGTACAGCGCATACAGACCCATTGGGTTATCCGGGCCTGCCGGAACAACGGCTGGCAGCGGCTCGCCTGCAGCAATGTACTCGGCGTGCATTTTCGCCGTTGGGGTCCAGGTTGGGCCGGCTTTCTTACGCTCAACTTTGGTGGTCCAGTTCAGCGGGGTATCTTTACCCAACTGGCCAATACCGATTGGCAGCACGATAACCGTGTTGGTGCCTTTAGGGTAGTAATACAGACGCATTTCCGCGCTGTTGATGACGATACCTTCATGTACCGTATCTGGCAGGATCAGCTGCTGAGGAATGTTCAGCACCGTACCCGCTTTTGGCAGATACGGGTCAACGCCCGGGTTAGCTTCGATCATGTTTGACAGACCAAGCTGGTACTCTGCTGCAAAATATTCCAGCGGCTGCGAGTTGCCTTCAGGCACGATCACCACCTGATTCTGACCCACCAGACGGCTACCGTCTGTCGGCAGCGGATAAGTCACCGCAGAAGCGGTTTTGCAAAAACCTACTACGGCTAACGCCGCCGCAAAAAGCGTTGTTAATTTCATGTTCATGTTGTGCGAGGTATCTAGGCCACTCTGGCGATTGGTTGATAAGTCTGAATCTGTGATGGGAGCGCATTATATGTGCATTCCCGCTAACAGGGAATTCAGATGTGTACGAAATCACATTTTTTTCGATTTTGTTAAAGTTTAGTGGAGAGTTGCAACACGGGATCTCAATTCGGAATTGTGGCATAATGCCGTGTTTATCACACTTTTCGCAGGAATCTCTCCGTGTTAGTTACCAGCAACGTCACTATGCAGTTTGGCAGTAAGCCGCTGTTCGAAAATATTTCCGTCAAATTTGGCGGCGGCAACCGTTACGGCCTCATTGGTGCCAACGGTAGCGGTAAATCCACCTTTATGAAAATCCTCGGCGGCGATTTAGAGCCGACGCTTGGCAACGTTTCGCTCGATCCTAACGAGCGTATCGGTAAGCTGCGTCAGGACCAGTTCGCCTTTGAAGAGTTCACCGTGCTTGATACGGTGATCATGGGACACGGAGAGCTGTGGGAAGTGAAGCAGGAGCGCGATCGCATTTACGCGCTGGCTGAAATGAGCGAAGAAGATGGCTACAAAGTGGCCGATCTTGAAGTGCTGTACGGTGAGATGGACGGTTACTCTGCCGAATCGCGCGCGGGTGAGCTGCTGCTGGGCGTAGGTATTCCTGTTGAACAGCATTACGGCCCGATGAGCGAAGTCGCGCCAGGCTGGAAACTGCGTGTGCTTCTGGCGCAGGCCCTGTTCTCTAACCCGGACATTCTGCTGCTCGATGAACCCACGAACAACCTGGACATCGACACCATTCGCTGGCTGGAGCAGACGCTGAACGATCGCGACAGCACCATGATCATCATTTCGCACGACCGTCACTTCCTGAACATGGTCTGTACGCACATGGCGGATCTGGACTACGGCGAGCTGCGCGTTTATCCGGGTAATTACGACGAGTACATGACCGCGGCAACACAGGCGCGTGAACGTCTGCTTGCCGATAACGCCAAGAAAAAAGCACAAATTGCGGACCTGCAGTCCTTTGTTAGCCGCTTCAGCGCCAACGCTTCTAAATCGCGTCAGGCGACCTCGCGCGCGCGTCAGATTGATAAGATCAAACTCGACGAAGTTAAAGCCTCTAGCCGTCAGAACCCGTTCATCCGCTTTGAGCAGGATAAGAAACTGTTCCGTAACGCGCTGGCAGTGGAAGCCCTGTCTAAAGGTTTCGAAAGCGGCCCGCTGTTTAAAAACTTCAACCTGCTGCTGGAAGTGGGCGAGAAGATTGCCATTCTGGGTGCCAACGGCGTGGGTAAATCCACCATGCTGAAAACCTTTGTCGGGGAGCTGCAGCCGGATAACGGTACGGTTAAATGGTCTGAAAACGCGCAGATTGGTTATTACGCGCAGGATCATGAATACGAGTTCGAAAACGACCTGACGGTGTTCGACTGGATGAGCCAGTGGAAGCAGGAAGGGGACGACGAGCAGGCCGTGCGCAGTATTCTGGGGCGTTTGCTGTTCAGCCAGGACGACATCAAAAAGCCTGCGAAAGTGCTCTCCGGTGGAGAGAAGGGCCGTATGCTGTTCGGCAAGCTGATGATGGAAAAACCCAACATCCTGGTGATGGACGAACCGACCAACCACCTGGATATGGAATCTATCGAATCGCTGAACATGGCGCTGGAGATGTACCAAGGCACGCTGATCTTCGTCTCTCACGACCGTGAGTTTGTTAGCTCGCTGGCAACCCGCGTGATCGAAATTACGCCAGAGCGCGTGGTGGACTTCACCGGTAACTACGAAGATTATCTGCGTAGCAAAGGTATCGAAAATTAAAAAAAGCCGGGTGGCGGCTTCGCCTTACCCGGCCTACGTTCTATTCCCTCTCCCTGCGGGAGAGGGTTAGGGTGAGGGCATCAGGCCGCACTACACCACCCACTCCTCCCCTTCAACCCCATTCACCCGCAGCGTGCGTTTTTCCCCCGCCAGTAACGACACCTTCAGCGTTTTCCACGCCGGACGATAATCCCCGTGCGCGTTGACCTTCAGGTTGATAGTTGCCCCGTCGCACACCATCTCCCAGGTGATCCACAGCGCATTGCCGTTCTGGTAGCCCCAGCTTTCGCCATCATCTTCAAACAGCAGGCCGGAAGTGGTGCCTACGCCTTTCACCGGGAACAATTTCAGCTCGCGGGTCGTGTCTTTTTCGGCACTCACGTGCGTGATGCGTTCGCTGAGCGGCAGGCCTGCACCGGCGCGAACCAGCAGCGGCAGTTTTTCCAGCGGTGCATCGAGGACAATCCATTGCCCGCCGGAGAACCATGCGTGGGTATAGAAATCATACCAGCCTGTTTCGTTATCCGGCAGCCAGACGCGACGTTCGCGCTGCCCGGCCTCGACCACGCTTGCGACCAGCACGTCGCGCCCCAACAGGAAGTCATCACATTCTTCGAAGGTCTGCACATCGTGTTCATGATCGAGGAACGTCGGGCGCAGCATCGGTTCATCGTCGGCATGCGCCTGCCAGAGCAGGGTGTAAAGATACGGCAGCAGGCGATAGCGCAATTCAATGGCACCCCGAATGGCCGGGGTTACGCCCGGATACATCCACGGCTCGTTCACCGTGTGGTCATCATTCCACGAGTGGATCGTAAAACGAGGATGCATCACGCCGTTCTGCACCCAGCGGACAAACAGCTCGGCGTCCGGCTTATCTCCGGAGAACCCGCCGACGTCATGCCCGACGTTAAACAAACCGGACAAGCTCATCCCTAGCCCCATGCGGATGTTATAGCGCAGGGTTTCCCAGTTGGTGCGGTTATCGCCGCTCCAGGTCTGTACGTAGCGCTGCATACCGGCACAGCCGGAACGGGAGATCAGATACGGCCGCTTCTCCGGCGCAAAACGCTGCTGGGCCTCCAGCGAGGCGCGCATCATCAACAGCGGCATCACCGGACGAATGTGCTTGATGGCAATCTCCTGACCGAAGCCATAGCATCGGGCTTCACCGTCCCACACTTCATACTCGTTATTGTCGTTCCAGGTGGAATCGATCCCCATTTCCAGCAACTGCGTGGTCACGCCTTCCTGCCACCATTGCACCGTCTTAGGGTTGGTAAAATCGAGGTGGGAGCCTTCGTCATCCCAGAAGCTGGAACGTTCTGGCGCATCGGTTTCTGAATCACGGATGAACAGGCCGCTTTCTGCCACTTCGTTATAGCGCGGGTGATCCTGCAGCAGGCACGGCTTGATGTTTGCCGCGAGTTTCAGCCCCGCATCGTGGAAGGCCTGGCTCATGACCTTCGGCTGCGGCACTTTGTCGTGGTTCCAGTTAAAGACGTAGCGCTTGCCGTTGATCGAGGTGTAGCCAGAAGAGAGCTGGAACGAATCGCACGGAATCGCATGTTCTTCGCACAGGCGAATAAAGTGCATCAGCTGGTTTTGTGCGTCGGGTGCGTCGGTGTAGTGCATGGTCGAGCCGCTATAACCTAGGCTCCATTTTGGTCCGAACAGCGTTTTTCCGGTCAGGCGCACAAAGGCTTTCGTGACGTCCAGCACGCGCTTGCCGGTAAAGATGTAGTAATCGACATCGCCTGCTTCCGCCTGCCAGCGGCGATAGGCGGTGTGGTAGTTGTCAATCTCGTTGCCCAGATCCAGCCAGCAGCTGCTCAGGTTGTCGTAGAACAGCCCGTAGCTCACGTCATCGCGGCGGGCGATAGTGAAGGGAATATGCTTGTACAGCGGATCGGTGCTGGAGGCGTTGTAGCCCATTGCATCAAGATTACGCATCTCGTAGCGTTTACCGTTGCGCTGCAGATCGCCTGCTTTCTCACCCAGACCGTAGAAACGCTCGTCCTTGCGGCGACTCAGATAATGCGCCACGCCGTCACCGTGGGCGTTAAGCAGATAAGCGCTGGTCGGACGGTCGTTGACCAGCGCCTGCCACTCACCGGCATCGTTGCGGTAATGCCACTCCAGCCACAGCGGCTGGTGCACGGTGACGCGCAGCTGTTCGGTCGCGATCGTCAACACATCGTTCTGCTGCGTCAGCGTCCATGCCGGGCAGGAGAAACCGCTCAGATCGTCGCGACGGCGGCCTTCCCACGGCACATCTTTATCCGGGGCGATGCTCCAGGTGCGGTCGAGCGTCAGTTCACCTTTGCGTTTAATCAGCACGCGGAACAGATTCTCTTCCAGCACATACAGGCACAGGCGGTGCTGATTATCGACCAGCAGTTCCAGATGGTTCGCCGACTGCTTTTCTACGGACCAGTTTTTCAGGGTTTTCATATGCAATACATCCACTATCAGGCGCGCTTGGCGCGACGTTCAGCAATAAATGCTACCAGGAAAACAGCGCCAATCAGGTCAAAGAACCCCATGGCAATGAAGAGCGGGTTAAAGCCGATTTTGTCGGCGGTCACACCAATCAAAAGGGAGAACAGGAAGCTGGCGATCCACGCCGCCGAGCCGCGCATGCCGTTGACGGTAGCCATTTGGCCTTTATCAAACGACTCCACCACCAGGGCGCTTAGCATGCAGGAGATAATCTGATGCCCGAAACCGCCGATGGAGATCAGCACGATGGTGATATACGGGTCGCGGGTAATGGCCACGATGCCTAATGAGATCATCAGGAACGCGCCGGTCACGGAGCTTGCTACCACCGAGTTGACGCGGGAGCAGCCGAACCACCGAGTATAGAGACGGGTGAGGTAGCCACTCGCAACGCTACCAAGGTCGGCGGCGAGGAACGGCAGCCAGGCAAACATCGCAATTTGCTTCAGATCCATGCCGTGCTCTTTGGCAAGATACAGCGGCACCCAAAAGCTCAGCACGGCCCAGGCCGGTTCAGCCATGAAGGCCGGAATGGCGATACCGTAAAAACGTTTGTTCTTCGACACCGTTTTCAGCGCGGTGAGGAAGGGCAGTTTGACCGCAGGCGGTTCGTTATCCTGCTGGATAAACGCCAGCTCGTCTTTGCCCAGGTTCGGGTGCTGTTCCGGATTGTGATAGAACGCCCACCACAGGATCACCCACAGCAGGGCCAGCACGCCGGTAAACATAAACGCGCCCTGCCAGCCAAAGGAGGCGTGCGCGAAGTAGATAATAGGCGGGGCCAGCATCGCGCCAATCGAGAAGCCGACGCCTGCCCAACCGGCCGCCACGGGACGTTCCGATTTCGGGAACCATTCGCCAATCGTCTTCGCGTTCGCCGGTGTGGCGGCCGCTTCAGAGGCACCCATGAAGAAGCGCAGGATCGCCAGGTGCAACCATGTTCCGGCTCCGGCATGGAAAATACACATCAGCGCCCAGAGGCTGGCGCAGACCATAAAGCCAATCTTCAGACCAATGACGTCGATCAGCCAGCCGCATAGCGGCTGGAAAATGGTGTAGGCAATCTGGAACGCGCCGACGATCCAGGAGTATTGCTCGGTGGTGATCCCAAGGCTCTCTTTCAGCTCCGGGGCGAGAATACCTAACGAGTTTCGGGTGATGTAGTTAACGGTCACGCCCAGTAAAAACAGCACCAGCACGTACCAGCGCAAATTTTTAATGACGCGACGGGTTTTGCTTGTCGCAACAGTGTTATTGATGTCCTGACTCATTTTACTCTCCACAAGACGGACGGTAGGGGACGAAGGTTCAGGTGTCACACAGACGTTTATGGCTTTGATAGTTATCTGTTTTAATGCGTCAAGTTGATATACAACTAGTATGGAAGTTGTGTGACAAGTTCACCTTATGAGAGAAAATGAGTGGGCAATAGTCGTTTTTGTGCAAACTTTCTCATTACAGACGTTATTCATTTGGCATGATGGCCGAAATGCCAGCTATTGCCTGATAGGTACGCTATGAAAATTTTGTCATTTCGCAAATGGAGCCAGATCACAAAATGGACAAAAGGCTAAAAATCACCGAAATTGCCGCCCGCACACACCTCTCAATCAGTACCGTTTCACGCGTGCTGGCGGGAAAGGCAAATACCAGTGAAAAAGCACGGACAAAAGTGCTGGCGTGCGCACGAGAGCTGGGCGTTATGGACGCAATGGCGGCGGGCCGCTTGCTGCTAAACAGCCTGGTTGTCTTTGCCCCCCAGCGGGCCTTTGACGAGCGGTCCGACATCTTTTACTACCGGGTGATCCAGAGCGTGAGCAAAGGCCTTGCCTCGCATGACGTGCGGCTTCGTTATTGTGCGCTGGGGGAGAATGACAGCGACGCGCAGCTGTTTCTGACGCGAATGAATGAGGTGGACACGCAGGCGGCTATTCTTCTCGGTATCGACGATCCGCATATCCACGATCTGGCGGTGGATGTCGGTAAACCCTGCATGCTGATTAACTGTCGCGACCGGCACATGCGCCTGCCAGCCGTCACGCCCGATCATCGTGCCATTGGCGAGCGGGCAGCGGAATACCTGTTTGAAATGGGGCATCGCGAGGTGATGACCGTGCTCTGCCTGCGGCGTTACACCATGGAGCTGCGCCTTTCGGGGATCCGCGATGCGTGGCAGGCTCATAACCTGAGGTTCTCTGACAAACGCGATCTGCTGGTGGTGCCAAGCTTCAGCGCGCGCGAAACGGAACAGCTGGTCAGCGAATGGCTGAGCTTGCGGCAGGACAGAGACTTGCCCACCGCATTTCTGGTCGGCGGCGATTTTATGGCGGCGGGCACCATCAGCGCATTGCAAAAGCAGGGGCTGCGGGTGCCGCAGGATGTCTCGGTGATGAGCATTGACGGTTTTAATCTGGCGGCCATCCAGGATGTGCCGTTGACGGCGGTGCATGTCCCACGCGACGAGCTGGGTACCGAAGCGGTGCATATGCTCCAGCAGCGGCTAATGCGCCCGGATGCGCCGGTGGGGACGCTGTTGCTTAACGGCACCTTGACCGTGCGAGAGTCCGTGCGGCGGATACGTCAGGGAAAACGACGCACCGCCGTTGAACGGGAAGGGCTATACGACAGTTAGATCATGCCCAGCGCACGCTTGCCGTGGATGTTGAGATCGTTCACGGTAAAGCGATTCTGCCAGGTTGTTTCGTAATCTTCACGCGGGAAATCGCCAGGCGATGCGCCCGTTTCCAACGCGATTTTTACCTTCTTCGCGTAAGCGAGGTTCTTCTCACACATCGGCGCGGCAGGGATGTACATCACGTTGCCCCAGCCCTGCTGATCCTCAACCGGCGCGACGGAGTGGATCACGTCGCAGTGCCACCACACGGAATCGCCCGCTTCCAGCGCCGGGATGCTGGTTAACGCTTCGATTAACAGCGGATGCCATTTTTCCGAAATCGGCAGTACGCGCCCCGGTGCTACGCCGCACAGCTCGTCTTCCGGCACATCATCCAGCAGCGGACGCAGCAGAATGTAGGCCATCGCTTCCGGGATGGGCACCACGTGCAACAATCCCTGGCCCGGAATCATATCTGACAGCGCCGTCCAGCCCTGGAAGGTGCGGAATACGGAGCACTTAGTGGTGTTATCCACGGTGTACTCTTCCACCTCGGTACGGTGCGCGGCGTTCCAGGGATCGTATTTATCGATATTGCCGTCAAACACGCGGGCGAAGACCTGCTGATACGCTGGCAGCAGCCAGCGTTCCAGCGCACCGGAATCGGTATGTGCACCCAGCCCTTTAGAGGTGGTTCCTGGCGGACGGCGGCGAATACGATCGGGATAAATCACGCTCACGTCCGGATTGAACCACTGCTTACCGTTGCTTTCGAACGTCCACAGCCGGTTCAGGAACGACTGAACTTGAGCCATCTCTTCGCTCTGGCGTGCCTGCATTTGCGCCTGCGACCAGTAGATCGGATAAATCTCCGGGCGGGAGGCCGTTAGGGTACCAAAGAAGTTATCACCCGGCCCTTTATAGACCTCATCAAACTGGTTGAGATCGAGGTAGTCGAGCATCGATTGATCCCACGCCAGCGCCTGTTCTCGCGGGAAATGACCTTTAATAACCGCGCAGCCCCGGCGCTTAAGCGCGTCGCGTTGTTCAGCACTAATCGCACCGTTTTTGACATCGGCAAACGGAATGACTGGCCAGACATCTGCCCCTTTATTTTTCAGGGCGTTGATTTCTGCCACGCGGGTCGCGATTTTATCGCTAAGTGTGTCGAAAACGGCCTGAACGTCTCCGATCTGCGCACGTAAGTCGCGCTTCATCTGCCGAATTGCCGCCTTGTGGTCAGCTGGCAACGTTTCACTGGTAAAGGTCATAACCGCCTCGCATCTTTCATTCGAAAGTAAAATTGTCTACAAGTGATACTTTAAGTTAAAAATAAGTTAATGCAAGTTTAAAAACTTGACGGGTAGCACAGGATGGAAAAAGAGGGAGAAGCCGGAGCGGGGCTCCGGCGAGGGAAGGTTATGCGTCGAACGGAGAGTGGTTGTCGAGCACGGCCTGAATCACATTCAGCGCACCCTGATGATTGTTGTCGTCGGTGCTGTAGCGGCTAATTTCTTTGATGCTCTGCGCCGCATTGCCCATGGCAAAGGAATATTTCACCAGCTTAAGCATCTCAGCGTCGTTACCGCTGTCGCCAATGGCCACGCACGCTTGCGGGGAGATTTTCCAGCGTTTCAGCAACCGGCTGATGCCGTTGGCTTTGTGCAGGCCAGGAATAATTAAATCAACAAACCCAAAGCCGCTGGTGACCGGCTTCATAATGCCGTCCAGCGACACGTGCAGTTTGTCGATCAGATTCGGGATATCGCTGTCCGGCAGGTTGAGAGAGAACTTGAACAGCACATCGTCAATTTCCCGGTAATCGCTGATGCGCTTCAGGCGGTGATAATGTTTCGACATCAGGTTCACGAACGCGTCCGGTGCTTTATCGCTGACATACGCGCTCTCCAGCCCGCAGGCCACAAAGTTTAGCGCGTTGTCCTTCAGCAGTTCACCAATCACGATTTGCGATTCATGCTGCGTGAGCTCGCCGTGGAAAACCTGTTCACCGTGGTCGAATACCAACGCGCCGTTTTCCGCCACGAAGGAGATTTGCTCTTTCAGTTCCGGGAAAAAGGAGATGAGCTGGTAATACTGGTTGCCGCTGGCGACAACGAATTCAATATCACGGGCTTTTAGCTGCTCAAACTGCGCCTGAAAGCGGTCGCGATCGTACTGCTTGGCGTCATCAAGGAAAGTTCCGTCCATATCGGTGACGATAACTTTTACGGTCATACATTGCGCTCCTGGGCCACTGCGTTTTGAAACATTCTAATAACAAGGTGACCGAGAGCACAAATTTAATTTCATTCGAAAGTAAACGCAAAACGGCAACCAGGGTTGCCGTTTTCGTGTTTTTTCTCTCTTCCTCAAGGAAGAGGGGATATATCGTTAAAGCGTATGCTCAGTACGCGCAATAATATCGTCCTGCGCATCCGGCGACAGGGCGGTGAAGAAGGCCGAGTAACCCGCGACGCGCACCACCAGGTCACGATACTGGTCAGGGTGTTTCTTCGCTTCCAGCAGTGTTTCGCGCGAGACGATGTTGTACTGAATATGCCAGCCTTTGTGCACCTCGAAGAAGGTGCGCAGCAGCACCATCAGTTTCTGGCGATCGCTGTCATTTTCCAGCGTCGACGGGTTCAGCTTCTGGTTAAGCAGCACGCCGCCCAGAATCGCCTCGGTAGGCAGTTTACCCACGGAGCCAATCACCGCTGTCGGGCCGAGATGGTCCGTACCGGATGCCGGGCTTGCGCCTTCTGCCAGTGGGGTGTGCGCCCTACGTCCGTCTGGGGTAGCCATCGTCGCCGCACCAAATGGCACGTTAGCGGAAATGGAAGAGGTGCCTGCGTAGTAGTTACCGCCAATCGGGCCACGGCCGTAGCGCGGGTTGTGGTATTGCTTCAGCTCTTCAATGTAGGTCTTATAAGCGCGGGTCAGCAGCATGTCCACGCTGTCGTCATCGTTACCGTACTTCGGCGCGCCGTTGATCAGACGCTGACGCAGCTGCTCGTGAGTCAAGCCGTCGAAGTCATCCGCCAGTGCGGCGGCCAGCTGCTGCTGACCAATCGTGCCCTGGTCGAAGACCAGCTTTTTCACCGCCGCCAGGCTATTGCCGAGGTTGGCGATCCCCACCTGCAGACCGGAAACCCAGTCGTATTTCGCGCCGCCCTGCTTAATGCTTTTCGCGCGTTCGATGCAGTCGTCTACCAGCGCCGAGCAGAGAATATCCGGCACGTTCTCTTCCAGCATGGTGTCCACCACGTATTCAATCTCGATGGATTTACGGGTGTAGTAACGAATCTGGGTATCCCAGGCCGCCATCACCTCTTCAAAGTTATCGAAATTACCGGCAGAGAGAGCTTTCTCCTGCGGCAGGAACACCTTGCCGCTGGTGGCGTCACGGCCGCCTTCCATTGCCGCCAGCATCACGCGGGCGAAGTTAATGAAACTCATGCCGGTGCAGCGATAGCCCCACTTGCCGCCAACGGCGGTTTCAATGCAGCCGATGGCGGCATAGTCATAGGCGTCTTCTTTCTCGATGCCGAGCTTGATGAATTCCGGGATCACGATTTCATCGTTATTGAACGCCGGCATCCCGAAGCCGCAGCGGATCACCTGCACGCAGGCGTCGAGGAAGTCGTTGCTCATGCCCGCATGGTAGCGCACGCTCAGGTTTGGCTGGGTGGAGCGCAGGCGGCCGCAGGACTCCAGAATGGCATAGGAGAGCGGATTCACCGCGTCCATCGGTTCACCTTTCACCAGCTTTTGGCCGCCGATGGTTACGTTCTGATACAGCGGGCTGCCAGCAGAGGCTTTTGAGTGCGAGCCGGAGCGGATCTTGTTCACTTCCAGCAGCTTAAGCCAGCAGCTGTGCAGCAGTTCAATGGCGTGTTCACGATCGAGGCTCTGCTTCAGCTCCACGTCGCGGCGATAGTACGGATAGAGGTATTGGTCCATACGCGCAAACGATACGGAGTGGCCGTTAGACTCAATCTGCAGGATCAGCTGAATGAAGTAGCACAGCTGCAGCGCCTGCCAGAAGGTTTTTGGCGGTTCGTGGGCGATAACGTCACAGTTTTCAGCCATTGCCAGCAGTTCGTCGCGGCGGCTTTCGCGGGTTTCGGTGGCGGCCATTTCGCGTGCCAGAGCGGCGAAGCGTTCAATGTGCAGGCTGACCGCGTCCAGCACGATATCGATCGCTTTTAGGAACTGGTCGCCGTGGAGATCTTCCAGCACGGTGAGATTGATGCGTGAACGACGTTCGGCCACCTTAGCGCGCATGCCGTCGAGCCCTTTTTCCAGCAATAGCGGGAAGTTGACTGCCAGGTGCGCATCGCCGGAGGTCATATTGCCTTCGGCTTTAATGATGCCGGTTTCCAGCAGGCCTTTCTGCTCGTCGGTGAACATGCCGTAGCAGCGATCCTGCACCGTCTGGCCGCGCCACCACGGGCAGATATCGTGCAGGACGCGTTTGTTCTCTTCGCTTACCGCAAAGCCCGCGCCCGGACGGTCGGCCAGATCGTCGATCTCTTTCTCAATCCAGGAGACGGTGTATTCCGGGAAGATTGGCGCGGCGCGCACTTCGCTTGCCTGATTCCCGACGATCAGCTCATCGTGCTTGATCCAGATTGTCCGCTCGGCCAGGTGGTGCGCCAGCGCCAGGGCACGACGCACCGGGATCGGTTTGTCCATATGCTGCTGATACATTTCGGTGTAATGCTGCGCGCGTTCGGTACAGACCGGTGGCTTAACGATATGCACCAGGGCCATTTTATGCGCTTTGATGCGCTCGCTGAGGGTGTTGAGATTCAGTGTCGTCATAATTTTATCCTCGTAAGGTCGCGGTTAACCCTTTCTGGCAGGCGTACTGCTGTGCAAAGTCCAGCAGCGCGGGGTTATCCAGCGGTTTGTCAGGGGCAGAGTAAGGTTGGCCGAGCAGGGTGTATTTGTTCATGCCCAGCGTGTGATACGGCAGAAAATGAATGTCATGGACGTTCAGTTCATCGGCGGCGAAGTTGGTAATGGCGGTAATGGAGGCTTCATCGGCGTTAAAGCCCTGGATTAGCGGCACGCGGATGGTGATTTTCTTCCCAGCGGCGGCCAGGCGTTTCAGGTTGTCCAAAATTCGTTTTGCCGAGCCGTCCGTCCACTGTTTGAAAACGTCACCGTCCACGTGTTTCAGGTCGGCGAGGAACAGATCGATATAGGGTAATGATGGCTCGATATAGTGCCACGGCACGTGAAGACAGGTTTCAACGGCGGTATGAATACCTTGTTCATGGCTTGATTTAAACAGGGCATGTGCAAGCTCGGGGTTCATAAAGGGCTCGCCACCCGAGAGGGTGATCCCGCCGCCGCTGCGATCGTAAAAGGGTTTGTCGCGCAGCACGGTTGCCATAATGTCTTCCACCTGCTGCGCTTCACCGCAGACGGTGAGCGCCTGCGTCGGGCAGCAGTCGGTGAGGGCGTCGAGCGTCTCTTCGCACAGTTTCTCGCGGTGAATCACCAGCCCGTTCAGCGCATGTTCAATACACGTTGGCGCTGCCTGCTGGCACAGATCGCAGCCTTCCAGACACAGACGGGTATCAAACAGCACGTCCCGGGTGCGGGAGCGGCTTTCCGGGTTCTGGCACCAGCGACAGCCCAGCGAGCAGCCTTTCAGGAACACCACGGTACGAATGCCGGGGCCGTCATGGGTAGAGTAACGCTGAATATTGAAGATCATTTTTTCGCCCTCTGATTGCATACGAAGATTAAATTACTTTCGAATGAAAGTTATCTTGATATGGGTCAACTCTTGAGCAGGTTTTCTCGTGATAGGGTAAATGCAGGCTAATTTTGAGGGTTACATCATGGAACTTTATCTCGACACATCCGACGTTGCGGCAGTCAAAAAGCTGGCGCGTATTTTTCCGCTGGCAGGCGTGACCACCAACCCCAGCATCGTGGCGGCAGGTAAAACCCCGCTGGACGTGTTGCTGCCAGAGCTTCACGAGGCGCTGGGCGGCAAAGGCCGTCTTTTCGCGCAGGTGATGGCAACCACTGCCGAAGGGATGGTGGAAGACGCGCGTAAGCTGCGCGCTATCATTAACGACCTGGTGGTGAAAGTGCCGGTCACCGCAGAGGGGCTGGCAGCGATCAAGATGCTGAAAGCGGAGGGGATCCCGACGTTGGGTACGGCAGTGTACGGCGCAGCCCAGGGGATGCTGTCGGCGCTGGCGGGCGCAGAGTATGTCGCCCCGTACGTTAACCGCGTGGACGCGCAGGGCGGAGATGGGATCCAGACGGTCGTGGAGCTGCAGCAACTGCTGACGCTGCACGCCCCGCAGTCAAAAGTGCTGGCCGCGAGCTTTAAAACGCCGCGTCAGGCGCTGGACTGCCTGCTGGCAGGCTGCGAATCCATCACGCTGCCGCTGGACGTGGCGCAACAGTTTATTACGTCACCTGCTGTGGATGCGGCGATTGTGAAGTTTGAGCAGGACTGGCAGGGGGAGTTTGGTCGGGCGTCTCTCTGATGCGGTTGCCGGGTAAGCGTCGCCGCCACCCGGCGTTTTTATTGACTACACACCTCACAGCCCGGATTGCGCATCAGCTTCATCTCGCGAAACTGGCAGGTCATCGCGTCATACATCACGATTTTCCCCGCCGCGGGCGTACCGTAATGCGCCAGCACTTTGATCGCTTCCATCGCCTGCATCGAGCCTATCACGCCAACTAATGGCGCCATCACGCCCGCTTCCACGCAGGTGAGCGCATTTTCACCAAACAGGCGGCTCAGGCAGCGGTAGCACGGCTCGCCTTCAGCCCAGGTAAAGACACTGATTTGCCCTTCCATGCGGATTGCCGCGCCGGAGACCAGCGGCGTTTTGTGCGCAAAACAGCCTGCGTTGAGTTGATGACGGACGGCCACGTTATCGGTGCAGTCCAGCACCAGATCGTGCAGCGCGATCTGCGCAAACAGCATCTCGTCATCCAGCGCGGCATTTATGAGAGTGAACTGAACGTTGGGATTCATACGCGCCAGGGCTGCCCGGGCGGATTCCACCTTCGGCTGGCCGATCGTTGCGTCGCTGTGTAAGGTCTGGCGCTGCAGGTTCGATACCGACACGGTATCAAAGTCCAGCAGCGTCATCTTGCCCACACCCGCCGCGGCAAGGTACTGCGCGGCAGCACAGCCAAGACCGCCAAGACCGACGACCAGCACGCTGGCCGCTTTAAGCGCTTCCTGCCCTTCGAAATCGAAACCGCGTAAAACAATCTGGCGGTTGTAGCGCATCATTTCCTGGTCGCTCAGTTCCACCGTCATATCAGCCTCCGAACAGGTGGTTAAAGCTTTCCACTTCAACCCATTCGCCCGGCTCAACGTTGCCGCGCTCGCGCTCCAGCACGATAAAGCAGTTGCCCTGGCTGAAGGAGCTGAAAATGTGCGATCCCTGGTGTCCGGTGGTGCTCACCTCCAGTTCGCCATCGGCGTTGCGCGCCAGAATGCCGCGCTGGAAATCGAGACGGCCCGGTGATTTCTTCAGGCGGGTGGCTGTCCGCACGCGCTGGCGTACCGGTAGCGGACTGGCGTTGTTGCCTGAAAGCTTCGCCAGCAGCGGTATAACAAGCTGATAGAAGGTCAGCGCCGCTGAGACCGGGTTGCCCGGCAGGCCGCAGAACCAGCTGCGATCGAGCTTGCCGAAGGCGAAGGGTTTGCCCGGTTTGATGGCCAGCTTCCAGAAGGCGATTTCACCCAGCTCTTCGAGCAGCGTTTTGGTGTAATCCGCTTCGCCGACGGAGACGCCGCCGGAGCTGAGCACCACATCGGCGGAGCTGTCCGCTTCAATAAATGCCGCGCGCAGTTTTTCAGGATCGTCGGGAATAATGCCCAGGTTAATCACTTCACAACCCAGCTGTTCGAGCATCAGATGCACGGCCAGGCGGTTGGTGTCGTAAATCTGGCCGTCTTTCAGCGGCTGACCCGGAAGCTGCAGTTCATCCCCGGTGGAGAAAAGCGCCACGCGAATCTTACGGATGACGTCGATCTCGGCGATGCCGAGCGAGGCCAGCACGGGCAGTTCGGCCGCGGTGAGCTTTTGCCCGGCGGAAAACACGGTCGCGCCAAGGGTAATATCTTCTCCGGTACGGCGGATGTTTTGACCCGCCTTCACGCTGGCGGTAAAGCGCACGCCGCTGTCAGTCTGCTCTGCCTCTTCCTGCATCACCACGGCATCGCAACCCGGCGGAACAGGTGCACCGGTCATGATGCGTATGCAGGTGCCCGCAGGCCATTCAGCGTTAAAGGGCTGGCCAGCGAAGGCCTTGCCCGCTACCGGCAGCGCCTGTCCAGTCTGGATATCCGCAAGACGCACCGCATAACCGTCCATCGCCGAGTTATCGAATCCCGGTACGTTAAGCGGGGAGACGATATTGCGCGCGGCAATACGGCCAAAACAGCGCACTAACGGCAGCGTCTCAACGTCATGCAGCGGGGTGATGCGGTCAAGCATCTGCGTGAGTGCCGTCTCAAGCGGCATTAGTCCGGCAGTAAAATCCATGGGTGGCTCCTGCTAAATAGCAACGAAAACGCCCATTATGGCAGAAAAGTGCCACTAACTGTATGACCTGATGGGCGTACGCTTTACATCACCCTTGCGTCTTTCTATATTCAAAAATCATCTGAAGTTTCATCGACGATAATGATATTTATAGAAAAAGCCGTCATCGGGCTGACGGGTGAGTGAAGGCATGCACCGCGCGTGGCGTTATGCCGGGGAGCTATCGTGAAAAAGAGGGCAAAACGTGCCGCACAGTGAAGAGCTGGACAACCGTGAAGTGCTGGCTGTCCATCAACTGAATATTGCGTTTCAGGAAGAGCGGCAGTTCATTCCCGCAGTACAGAATTTATCGTTTTCGCTCCATCGCGGCGAAACGCTGGCTATCGTCGGCGAGTCGGGTTCAGGCAAGTCGGTGACCGCGCTGGCGCTGATGCGTTTGCTGGAACAGACGGGCGGGCAGATCGCTTGCGACAAAATGCTGCTCCGCCGCCGTAATCGTCAGGTGATTGATTTACCCGAACTGAGCGCCGCGCAAATGCAGGGCGTGCGCGGGGCCGATATCGCGATGATATTCCAGGAGCCGATGACGTCACTGAATCCCGTCTTTCCGGTGGGGGAACAGATTGCCGAGTCTATCCGTCTGCATCAAGGATTGAGCGGCGATGAGGCGCTCCTTGAAGCAAAACGGATGCTGGAACAGGTTCGCATTCCCGAGGCGCAGGCGATTTTAGGGCGTTATCCGCACCAGCTTTCCGGCGGGATGCGCCAGCGGGTGATGATTGCAATGGCGCTGTCGTGCCGTCCGGCGGTGCTGATTGCCGACGAGCCGACGACGGCGCTGGATGTGACCATACAGGCGCAAATCCTACAGCTGATCAAAGTGTTACAGCAGGAAATGGACATGGGTGTGATTTTCATCACCCACGATATGGGCGTTGTGGCCGATATCGCCGATCGCGTGCTGGTTATGCATCAGGGCAATGCCGTGGAAATGGGCAGCGTCGAACAGATTTTCCATGCGCCCGTACATCCCTACACCCGTGCACTGCTGGCGGCCGTTCCGCGTCTTGGGGCGATGAACGGCAGCGATTTGCCGCGCCGTTTTCCGCTCATCTCTGCGCAGGAGTCTGGGGGGCAGGAAACCGAGCAGGATACGGTGGTGCAGGGCAAACCGATTCTGGAAGTGCGCGGGCTGGTGACCCGTTTCCCGCTGCGCAGCGGGCTGTTTAATCGCGTTAAGCGCGAGGTCCACGCCGTTGAAAACGTCAGCTTCGATCTCTGGCCAGGCGAAACGCTGGCGCTAGTGGGGGAATCGGGGTGCGGGAAATCCACTACCGGCAGGGCGTTGCTCAGGCTGGTGGAGTCGCAGGAAGGAAGCATCACCTTTAACGGTGAGCGTATCGATACGCTGTCCGACAGCAAGCTCCAGGCAGTGCGCCGGGATATTCAGTTTATCTTCCAGGATCCCTATGCTTCCCTCGATCCGCGCCACACGATAGGCTACTCAATCATGGAGCCTCTGCGGGTACATAACCTGCTCGACGGTGAGGCTGCACAGCGTCGCGTGGCCTGGCTGCTGGAGCGCGTCGGCCTCAAACCGGAGCACGCATGGCGTTATCCGCACGAATTTTCCGGCGGCCAGCGCCAGCGTATTTGCATCGCGCGCGCGCTGGCGCTGAACCCGAAAGTGGTGATCGCCGATGAATCCGTTTCGGCGCTGGATGTCTCTATCCGCGCGCAAATCATTAATTTATTGCTCGATTTACAGCGGGATATGGGCATTGCGTTCCTGTTTATCTCGCACGATATGGCGGTGGTTGAGCGCATCAGCCACCGCGTGGCGGTGATGTACATGGGGCAAATTGTTGAGATTGGCCCACGGCGGGCGGTATTTGAAAACCCGCAACATCCGTACACCCGCAAGCTGATGACCGCCGTACCGGTTGCCGATCCAGCGCATCGCCACGCCCAGCGCGTGCTGCTCCAGGATGAAATGCCGAGCAATATCCGTAAGCGGGGCGAAGTCATGGAGCGCGTCACACTGCGTGAAGTTGGCCCCGGTCATTTTGTCGCCCCACCGCGTCAGGACAATGCATTCTCGCGGTTATAACCTAAAACAGGCAGGAGAACACAATGGTTAACTATGTTGCTCGTACATGGCTAATAGCCGCGAGCGTGACGGCAGCCCTGGCCGCCGCCCCCGCGTTCGCTGCCAAAGATGTGGTGGTCGCCGTCGGCTCTAACTTCACGACTCTGGACCCGTATGACGCTAACGACACGCTTTCGCAGGCAGTCGCTAAATCTTTCTATCAGGGGCTGTTTGGCCTGGATAGGGAGATGAAGCTGAAGAATGTGCTGGCGGAGAGCTACACGGTGTCGGACAACGGGCTGGTGTACACCATTAAGCTCAGAACCGGGGTCAAGTTCCAGGACGGCACTGACTTCAACGCGCAAGCGGTGAAAGTGAACCTTGACCGTGCCAGTAACCCGGAAAACAGCCTCAAGCGCTACAATCTCTACAAAAACATCGCCAGCACAGAGGTCGTTGACCCGGCGACGGTGAAGATCACGCTGAAAGAGCCTTTCTCGGCGTTTATCAATATTCTGGCGCACCCGGCGACGGCGATGATTTCGCCTGCGGCGCTGAAAAAATACGGCAAAGAGATCGGTTTCCACCCGGTCGGGACCGGTCCGTATGAGCTGCAGACCTGGAACCAGACCGACTTTGTGAAGGTGAAGAAATTCGCCGGTTACTGGCAGCAGGGCTTGCCGAAGCTCGACACCATTACCTGGCGCCCGGTGGTAGACAACAACACCCGCGCCGCGATGCTGCAAACCGGTGAAGCACAGTTTGCCTTCCCGATCCCCTATGAGCAGGCGGCCATTCTGGCGAAAAACAGCAAGCTGGAGCTGGTGGCTAGCCCATCCATCATGCAGCGCTACATCAGCATGAACGTCACGCAAAAACCGTTTGATAACCCGAAGGTGCGTGAGGCCATTAACTACGCGATTAATCGCCAGGCGCTGGTGAAAGTCGCCTTTGCCGGCTATGCCATCCCCGCCACCGGCGTGCTGCCGCCCGCGATTGCCTATTCCCAGCACTATCAGCCATGGCCGTACGATCCGGCCAAAGCGCGTGAGCTGTTAAAAGAGGCAGGCTTCCCGAACGGATTTAGTACCACCCTGTGGTCGTCGCATAATCACAGTACGGCGCAGAAGGTGCTCCAGTTCACCCAGCAGCAGCTGGCGCAGGTTGGTATCAAGGTGCAGGTCACCGCCATGGACGCCGGACAGCGTGCAGCAGAAGTGGAAGGTAAAGGGCAGAAGGAGAGCGGCGTGCGGATGTTCTATACCGGCTGGACGGCATCGACAGGGGAAGCCGACTGGGCGCTGTCGCCGCTGTTTGCCTCGCAGAACTGGCCGCCGACCCTGTTCAATACCGCGTTCTACAGCAATCCGCAGGTGGATAAAGACCTTGCCGATGCGCTAAAAACCACGAAGCCGGAAGAGAAAGCGCGTCTCTACAAGGATGCTCAGGATATCATCTGGAAAGAGTCACCGTGGGTGCCGCTGGTCGTTGAAAAACTGGTTTCTGCGCACAACAAAGCGCTGACCGGGTTTTACATCATGCCGGATACAGGCTTTAGCTTTGACGATGCGGATTTAAAATAACACTCATGCTGAATTATGTTTGTAAACGCCTGCTGGGGCTTATCCCGACGCTGCTGATTGTCGCGGTTTTGGTGTTTTTGTTTGTTCATATGCTGCCGGGCGATCCGGCTCGGTTGATTGCAGGGCCCGAGGCGGATGCGACGGTCATTGAACTGGTGCGTAAGCAGCTAGGGCTTGACCAGCCTTTGTATCTGCAGTTTCTGCATTACATTGGCAACGTCCTGCAGGGCGATTTTGGCATCTCGATGGTGTCGCGTCGCCCAGTGTCGGAGGAGATCGCCAGCCGTTTTATGCCGACTCTCTGGTTAACCCTTGCCAGTATGGCCTGGGCCGTTGCGTTTGGTCTTGGGGCAGGGATTGCCGCCGCCGTCTGGCGCAACCGCTGGCCGGACAAGCTCGGTATGGCGCTAGCCGTGACCGGTATCTCCTTCCCGGCCTTTGCTCTGGGGATGCTGCTGATGCAGATCTTCTCCGTGAAATTAGGCTGGTTGCCGACCGTTGGAGCCGATACCTGGAAGCACTACATCCTGCCTTCGATGACCCTTGGCGCTGCCGTTGCGGCCGTCATGGCGCGGTTCACTCGTGCCTCGTTTGTTGACGTGCTGAGCGAAGATTACATCCGCACCGCGCGGGCAAAAGGGGTGAGTGAAAAATGGGTCATCCTCAAGCACGGTTTTCGTAATGCGATGATCCCGGTGGTGACCATGATGGGGCTGCAGTTTGGCTTTCTGCTGGGCGGCTCTATCGTGGTTGAAAAGGTCTTCAACTGGCCGGGGCTTGGACGTCTGCTGGTCGATTCAGTCGACATGCGTGACTACCCGGTCATTCAGGCCGAAGTCCTGCTCTTCTCGCTGGAGTTTATTCTTATTAACTTAGTGGTGGATGTGCTTTACGCCGCCATTAACCCGGCCATCAGGTATAAGTAAGATGCGATTGTTGAACTGGCGTCGTCAGGCGGTGTTAAACGCTATGCCGGGACTAAAACCGGACTCTATCCGCACTCCGTGGTTTGAATTCTGGCGGCGTTTTCGCCGTCAACCGGTCGCGATGACGGCCGGACTGTTTGTGCTGCTGCTGATCGTGGTAGCCGTTATCGCACCCTGGGTCGCCCCCTTTGATGCGGAAAACTATTTCGATTATGACCGTCTGAATGACGGGCCATCGATGATGCACTGGTTCGGCGTGGATTCACTCGGGCGCGATATTTTTAGCCGCGTGCTGGTAGGGGCGCAGATATCCCTGGCCGCAGGGGTGTTTGCCGTTCTGATCGGTGCAGCCATTGGCACCGTGCTCGGTCTTATCGCCGGGTACTACGAAGGCTGGTGGGATCGTATCATCATGCGCATTTGCGACGTGCTGTTTGCCTTTCCCGGGATCCTTCTGGCGATTGCGGTTGTCGCGATTATGGGCAGCGGTATGGCAAACGTCATTATTGCGGTGGCGGTCTTTTCGATTCCGGCCTTTGCCCGTCTGGTGCGCGGCAATACGCTGGTGCTTAAGCAGCAAACCTTTATCGAGTCGGCCCGCAGTATGGGGGCCAGCGATGCAACGATCCTGTTCAGCCATATCCTGCCGGGCACGGTGTCGTCCATTGTGGTCTACTTTACGATGCGCATTGGCGTGTCGATCATCTCGGCGGCCAGCCTGTCGTTTCTGGGATTAGGGGCACAGCCACCGACGCCGGAGTGGGGCGCGATGCTGAACGAGGCAAGGGCGGACATGGTGATTGCGCCACATGTGGCAGTATTCCCGAGTCTGGCGATATTCCTGACCGTACTGGCGTTTAACCTGCTGGGAGATGGGCTGCGCGACGCGCTGGACCCGAGGATTAAGGGGTAGGTTTTTGCCCCTCGCCCTTTCCCCTCAGGGAAGAGGGCGAGGGGAAAGATTAAACCCGGCTACCCCACAGGTCATATTCGTCGGCGTTTTCAACTTTCACGCGAACAATATCACCCGGTTTGACTTTGGTTTCACCGTTCAGGTAGACCGCGCCGTCGATCTCAGGGGCATCCGCCATGCTGCGGCCAATCGCGCCTTCTTCGTCCACTTCGTCGACGATCACCAGAATTTCGCGGCCCACTTTTTCCTGCAGACGTTCAGCAGAGATCTGCTGCTGGAGCTGCATGAAACGGTTCCAGCGCGCTTCTTTCACCTCTTCAGGCACCTGATCCGCCAGCTCGTTGGCGGTTGCGCCTTCGACCGGGCTGTATTTGAAGCAGCCTACGCGGTCCAGACGCGCTTCCTTCAGGAAATCGAGAAGCATCTGGAAGTCTTCTTCGGTTTCACCCGGGAAGCCAACGATAAAGGTTGAGCGCAGGGTCAGCTCCGGGCAGATTTCACGCCACTGCTTGATGCGCGCCAGCTGGCGATCGACGGAGCCAGGGCGTTTCATCAGCTTCAGAATGCGCGGGCTGGCGTGCTGCAGCGGGATATCCAGGTATGGCAGGATTTTGCCTTCCGCCATCAGCGGGATCACATCGTCAACGTGCGGATAAGGGTAGACATAGTGCAGACGCGTCCAGATACCCAGCTTCGCAAGCTGTTCGCACAGGCCAACCATGCTGGTTTTCACCGGCTCGCCGTTATGGAAACCGGCGCGGTGCTTCACGTCCACGCCGTATGCTGAGGTATCCTGAGAGATGACCAGCAGCTCTTTTACGCCCGCGTCGGCCAGACGTTTAGCTTCAGCCAGTACTTCGCCAATCGGACGGCTCACCAGATCGCCACGCATGGACGGGATGATGCAGAAGGTGCAGCGGTGGTTACAACCTTCGGAAATTTTCAGGTAGGCATAGTGGCGCGGCGTCAGCTTCACGCCCTGTTCCGGCACCAGACTCAGGAACGGATTGTGCTTTGGTTTTGGCACATAGTGATGAACATGTTCCAGCACCTGCTCGTAGCTGTGCGGGCCGGTGATCTCCAGCACCTTCGGATGCACTTCGCGGATTTGATCCACTTTAGCGCCCAGGCAGCCGGTCACAATGACTTTGCCGTTTTCCGTCAGGGCTTCGCCGATGGCTTCCAGCGACTCCTGCACCGCGCTGTCGATAAACCCGCAGGTGTTGACAATCACCATGTCGGCGTTGTCGTAGCTTGGCACCACGTCATAGCCTTCGGTGCGAAGTTCGGTCAGGATGCGTTCAGAATCCACCAGGTTTTTCGGGCAGCCCAGGGAGACAAAGCCGATTTTCGGCTGGTGCGTAACATTGCTCATAGGTTAAAAATTCATCAATTATGGAGTTATCAGGGCGGGATTTTACAGCGTATCGCGGGGGATTTATACACTCTTTGCAGGGCAGATGATTCAGCCGAAGGTTGTAACATTGTAAAGAATGTTAATCAGTTACGATTTATTGATCTCTGGCATCGAATTGTACAAAAAATAACCTTATTCTGAATGTGCAACATGGCTGACAGAGGAGGAAATAGCATGTCCGTTGACAGACTCAAACGCGATCTGCTTAACAAGCTGATCAACGCCCGAATCGACCTTGCTGCATATCTGCAGTTGAGGAAGGCAAAAGGGTATATGTCAGTCAGCGAAAGCGAACATCTGCGTGATAATGTCTTTGAACTGTGCAATTTCATGCGTGAAAAAGCACCTGTTCTGAAAGCAGAATATGGTGAAAGCGAGCTGATGGCTCTACGCCGCGCCGCTGAGGTGCTTTCCATTGCAGGGGTATGTCTGATGACCGGACGTCACGACTGCCCGAATTTTATTGCTGTGAACGCAGAGAAGCTCGAAAACTGCCTGACGACGATCTCTCTTTGCATCATGTGTCTGAACCAGCACGCCAAGCTTGAACAGCACTGAGCCCGGGGGAGGAAACTCCCCCTTCTGATTAAGCTTTTGTAAAAGTGGTAACGCGACGGGGTGCAGTGGCTAATCTTTAAGCCATATACCGATAAAGGAGCGCGTTATGCATCGATCCTCGCTGATTTTCCTTCCTGTCTTGTTTTTTCCCGTGACGCTGCTCGCCGCGCCTGAACCGGTAAAGGTCGACGTGTTACAAACCAAACTCGATTACCCGTGGTCGCTGGCTTTTTTGCCTGATAATAAAGGGCTGCTGATAACCTTGCGAGACGGGCAGCTCAAACACTGGCAGGCAGGAAAAGGGCTGTCCGATCCAATTGTTGGCGTACCTAAAGTCTGGGCGAGCGGTCAGGGAGGACTGCTGGACGTGGTGCTGGCGCCGGATTTCGAGAAATCGCGCCGGATATGGCTCAGCTTTGCCGAAGTCGGGGATGACGGTAAAGCGGGCACGGCGGTGGGCTATGGGCGCTTAAGCGACGATTTCTCCCGCATCAATGCCTTCCAGGTGGTGTTCCGCCAGATGCCTAAACTCTCCACGGGCAACCATTTCGGTGGACGTCTGGTATTTGATGGCAAAGGCTATCTATTTATTGGCCTCGGCGAGAATAATCAGCGCCCGACGGCGCAGGCGCTGGATAAGCTGCAGGGCAAGGTGGTCCGCCTGACGGAGGACGGGAAAGTACCGCCCGATAACCCGTTTGTGAACACGGCCGGCGCGCGGCCGGAAATCTGGTCCTACGGCATCCGCAACCCTCAGGGGATGGCGATGAATCCGTGGAGCGACGCGCTGTGGCTGAACGAGCATGGCCCGCGCGGTGGGGATGAAATCAATATTCCGGAGAAAGGCAAAAACTACGGCTGGCCGCTGGCGACGCACGGCATTAACTACAGCGGCCTGAAAATTCCCGAGGCCAAAGGTGAGCATGTGGAGGGAACTGAAAAACCGCTGTTCGTCTGGAAAGTCTCACCCGCGGTGAGCGGCATGGCGTTTTACAACAGCGACGTCTTCCCGCAGTGGAAAAATAAACTGTTTGTCGGCGCACTGAAGGAAAAGGACGTTATCGTGCTAAGCGTGAAGGGCAATCAGGTAAGCGAGGACGGACGTATTTTGGGGGACAGAGATCGGCGTATTCGCGACGTGCGCGTTGGGCCGGACGGTTATCTGTACGTTCTGACCGATGAAACGGACGGGCAGCTGTTGAAAGTCAGCCCGTCCGCCGGCTAATCAGGTGACCGGGATCATGACTACGTTACGGTACGCCGGGCGGTCGCTAAGCTGCTGGAGCCAGCGCTCAAGATGAGGGCGCGGTGCCCACGTCAGGCCCATGTTGGTCAGGTTCCAGACGAAAGGCGCTACGGCAATATCCCCTACGCCGAATGCACTGCCGGAGAACCATTTGTGCTTAGCCAGCTCGTCGTCCATCAACGCAAACAGATTTTCACACGCCTTCTGCGCGGCGTGGATGGCGGGATAATCGCGCTCGGCTTCTGGCGTTCTGATCAGCCCCATCAGGATCACGCGGTGGGTGGGTGAGAGCGTCTGGTTTGCCCAGTCCATCCATTTTTCACCCTGAGCGCGCTGCGCCGGGCTATCTACCCACAGGCGACTCTGGCCATACTGTGCGGCCAGATAACGTACAATGGTATTGGACTCCCACAGCGTCGCGTGGGTCTCTTCATCGCGCAGCAGGGGCACCAGGCCGTTGGGGTTCATGGCCAAATAGTCCGCCTCTTTGTTAACCCCAAACTCCAACCCTGCCATCACTTGATGATACGGTAAATCCAGCTCTTCCAGCGTCCAGAGCACTTTCTTAACGTTGGTCGAATTGTTCCTGCCCCACAGCGTAATCATGTTAACTCCCAAAATAGTCAAACAACCTGAGATGTGAATCAGAGCCAGCGAAATGCCATGGTGAGATAAACCTAACAATTACGCAACAGAAGACAAAAAAATCGCCCGAATCAAAGCGTATCCGGCTGTTATTGCATAAACTTTAAAAACTTTACCTGGTTTAGGTTTCTTTAACAGATGTAGTGCGCTATTACTCATCGCTTCTTGCGACACGGTGATGTGACGTAATTTTTTGAATGGACACTCGGGTGGCATTTATGACGCGAAAAATGACTTCTCTGCGCAGCCTGGCGGCAGGTTCTGCGCTCCTTTTCCTGTTTGCACCAACTCTTTATGCAGCTGAACAAGTTGCGCCAGAAGCGCCTCCGGTCGACGCGCGCGCCTGGATCCTGATGGATTACGCCAGCGGTAAAGTGCTGGCAGAAGGCAATGCTGACGAGCAGCTTGACCCGGCGAGCCTGACCAAAATCATGACCAGCTATGTGGTCGGGCAGGCGCTGAAAGCGGGCAAGATCAAGCTTGATGACATGGTTACCATTGGGAAGGATGCCTGGGCAACCGGGAACCCGGCGCTGCGCGGGTCTTCAGTGATGTTCCTGAAACCGGGGGATCAGGTTTCCGTCTCCGACCTGAATAAAGGGGTCATTATCCAGTCGGGTAACGATGCCTGTATCGCGCTGGCAGATTACGTGGCGGGCAGCCAGGACTCCTTTATTGGCCTGATGAATGGCTACGCGCAGAAGCTCGGTTTAACCAAGACCACGTTTAAAACCGTCCACGGCCTCGATGCCCCGGGCCAGTTCAGCACCGCGCGCGATATGGCATTGCTCGGTAAGGCGCTTATCCACGATGTGCCTGACGAATATGCCATCCACAAAGAAAAAGAATTTACCTTCAATAAGATCCGCCAGCCTAACCGCAACCGACTTCTGTGGAGCAGCAACGTCAACGTCGACGGCATGAAAACGGGCACGACGGCGGGGGCAGGCTACAACCTGGTGGCTTCCGCGACCCAGGGCGATATGCGCCTGATCTCGGTTGTGCTGGGAACTAAAACCGATCGTATTCGCTTTAATGAGTCGGAAAAGCTGCTGACCTGGGGCTTCCGCTTCTTTGAAACCGTGACGCCGATTAAGCCCGATGCCACGTTCGTGAGCCAGCGCGTCTGGTTTGGCGACAAGAGCGAAGTCAATCTGGGGGCCGGTGAAGGGGGGTCAGTGACCATTCCGCGCGGTCAGTTGAAAAACCTGAAAGCCAGCTTCACTCTGACCGACCCGCAGCTGACCGCGCCGCTGAAAAAAGGCCAGGTGGTCGGAACCATCGATTTCCAGCTGAATGGCAAATCGATTGAACAGCGTCCGCTGATTGTGATGGAGGCGGTAGACGAGGGCGGCTTCTTTAGCCGGATGTGGGATTTCGTGATGATGAAATTCCACGGCTGGTTTGGAAGCTGGTTCAGTTAGACCTTGTTGCTTTCGCCCTCTCCCATGGGGAGAGGGCCGGGGGGCGGGCATCCGCCCGGACCCCACTCAGTACATCAATTTCACCTGCTGCGCCTTCGCATATGCCACATACTCGTCATCCGGGCGGCAGTCGCTGACGATAGCATCAAACTGCGCCAGTTCACCCATTCTTGCCGACCGTACTTTGCCGAACTTGCTGCGATCGACCACCAGCACGTGGTACTGCGCGGCGCTTAATGCCCAGTGCTTCACCGGTAACTCTTCCAGATTAAAGCAGGTAGCGCCCTGGTGGATATTCACGCCTGCCGCCGAATAAAAGGCGATATCCGGGCACAGGTTGCTGAGGGTATCCTGAAGATTCAACGGCTTAAAAATGGCGTTGCTGGCGTGGAATTCGCCGCCGCAGAGGATCACCCGGCACTCGGGTTTCTCCTGGAGCGCCAGGAATGTGTTCAAGGAATAGCAGACTGCCGTAAAAGGAATGCTGCTGTCTATCGCTTCGATGATCCACGGCGTGGTGGTCCCGCAGTCAAAAAAAAGCGTTTGATGCGGCTGGACCAGAGAGACCGCCAGACGTGCGGCTTTGCGTTTCTCTTCCACCAGGCGGGTCTTTTGATCGTTGATCAGATAATGGCTGGCGCTACGTGGTTCCAGCACAATGTACCCGCCCAGTAAGACGACAGGGGCGCTCTCGCTGCTCAGGTCACGACGAATGGTCATCTCAGAGACGCCGAGGAGGGTAGCGGCTTCTTTAAGATGCAGCTTATCAGTGCGCTTCAGCGCCTGTAGCAGCTGAGCAATGCGGTCATCGCGACGTGTTTCCATAGTTCCTCGGGGTAAAAAAGTGAGCCCCCGCAGGGCGGGGGCTCAAGTGTAACCTGTCAGGCTGGGGTTAGTCACGTATCCAGCCTTTGCGGATCGGGATGGCAAAAACGGTACGATACAGGTGAGACAGCCCACGGTAAATCGCCTGACCGAAGAGGCTCCACAGGATCGCCGCGCTCACGCAGCCGATCAGCCCAACGAGGAATCCCCCTACCATATCCAGCGGCCAGTGGACGCCGAGATACACGCGGGACCAGGCAATGGCTGCCGCGACTACCATCAATACCGCACCAGACCACAGGCGGTGCCAGAACACGAATGCCAGCGCGAAGGTGAAAATCACCGTACCGTGATCGCTCGGGAAGGAGTCATCTGGCGCATGATGCAGGAAGTTATACCCAACGTGGTTAACGAACGGGCGATCGTGCGGAAACATGTGTCCGAGAATGTAGCTGAACAAGACGCTAACGCCGAGCGCCATCGCCACTTTAATCACCAGATGGCGCTGTGCTGTGACCTGCTCGCGCGGGCCCCATAACCACAGAATCACCGCCAGCACGGGAACGATGCTGATCAGATCTTTTGCCAGAAAGGTAGCAATATCTATCATCCATTCCGGCGAGGCGGGCGTGGCATTGATCAAATAAAACAGCGTGTAATTCAATTGTTCTAACATAATGTCGTTACTCTTTAGCAAACCGGGTGGACACAAGGCCGTAGACCGCCACCTGGGAAAACCAAACCCACCACCCGGCCCACAGGTTGTGAGAGAAAAAATGTGCCCCGCGCATTACCTGGCCGTATCCCATCGCCAGGCCGAGTACGACGCCCAGCAGTACAAAACACCACGCCCGGCGAGGGCGCTCGCGCCAGAAGGCAAAAAACAGGCCCATGACCATAAAGCCGCTGGAGGCATGACCGCCGGGGAAACAACGCCCGGGGCCGCTGTCTGCAGGAGAGGCGCTGAACAGAGGGTAAGAGACCGCCCTACCGCCATATTGCACCAGGTCCCACGGACAGCTGTGATGGCTCATGCTTTTCAGCACGCCCACAACCAGCGCGCCGAGCCCCATCAGCAGCGCCGCCGTCACCAGCCTTGCATTGCGCTTATACGCGCCGTAAAACAACGCCGCAGCCCCCAGCGTAATAGCGATGTACTTCGCCAGCCTGTGGTTCAGCAGATCCAGCAGATGGTTTTTCTGTAGCGGAAAACTCTGGGTTGCCGCGTCATACCAAAAGCCGGTGATCCATTTATCGAGCGTTTCATCGCGCGATAGCCAGGTGAATACCACCGCAAGGACGATCAGTACGAAAAGCTGATAACCATAAAAGCGGGCCGGCAAACGGTAAAGTTGTTTTGGCTTATTTGTCGGTAACTTAGACAATTCTGAACGGCTGGACATAGGGGCCATAATCGTGTTCGGTGACAGGAAATAGGGCTATCATAAAAGTGTCAACTTAAGGAAACCTTAAACAACATCGATAAGTGCTTTATTTCTGTTTCCTTTCGATAATTTGCTATCTCAGGCTGCGGCAATTCATTACACTCATCGCGATTTTTTCATCATAAAGAGATTGCATGTTAAACCGTTCTTCTTCAGGTACGCGTCTGGGTCGTCAGGCGTTACTTTTCCCTCTGTGTTTGGTGCTCTACGAATTCTCTACCTATATCGGCAACGATATGATCCAACCCGGTATGCTGGCCGTGGTGGAGCAGTACAACGCAGGTATTGAGTGGGTACCCACTTCAATGACCGCCTATCTGGCTGGCGGCATGTTTTTACAGTGGCTGTTAGGGCCGCTGTCGGATCGTATTGGTCGCCGTCCGGTGATGCTGACCGGCGTGGTGTGGTTTATTGTGACCTGTCTCGCCACGCTGCTGGCGCAAAACATTGAACAATTCACGCTGCTGCGCTTTCTGCAGGGGGTCAGCCTGTGCTTTATCGGTGCCGTGGGCTATGCCGCAATCCAGGAGTCGTTTGAAGAGGCGGTGTGCATCAAAATTACCGCGCTGATGGCAAACGTGGCGCTGATTGCGCCGCTGTTGGGGCCGCTGGTGGGTGCCGCGTGGGTGCATGTTGCGCCGTGGGAAGGGATGTTTGTGCTTTTCGCCGTGCTTGCCGCCATCTCTTTCTTTGGCCTGCACCGCGCCATGCCGGAGACCGCGACCCGTCTGGGCGAGAAACTGTCGCTGAAAGAGCTGGGCCGTGACTATAAAGAAGTGCTGAAAAACGTCCGCTTTGTGGCGGGCGCGCTGGCAACGGGCTTTGTTAGCCTGCCGTTGCTGGCGTGGATTGCCCAGTCGCCGGTGATTATCATCAGCGGCGAGAAGCTCAGCAGCTATGAATATGGTTTGCTGCAGGTGCCGATTTTTGGCGCGCTAATTATCGGTAACCTTGTACTGGCACGCCTGACCTCTCGCCGTACCGTACGTTCGCTGATTATCATGGGCGGCTGGCCGATTGCGGCAGGGTTAACCGTGGCAGCAGCTGCGACGGTCGCGTCGTCTCACGCTTACCTGTGGATGACGGCAGGGTTGAGTATTTATGCGTTTGGTATTGGTGTGGCGAATGCCGGGCTGGTACGTCTGACGTTGTTCGCCAGCGACATGAGCAAGGGGACGGTGTCAGCGGCGATGGGCATGCTGCAGATGCTGATCTTCACCGTCGGCATCGAAGTGAGTAAACACGCTTACGCGTTTGGCGGCAACGGTCTGTTCAGCCTGTTTAACCTCGCCAACGGCGCGCTGTGGGTGGGTTTGATGGTGATATTCCTGAAGGACAAACGCGTCGGAAGCGCATTGCAACCGTAAAACGTATTCCCTCTCCCTTTGGGAGAGGGGGCCAGACCGCACGCGGTCAATGAAACGGTGCTTCCCTGTTCAGTACTTTATCAATCACATCCAGTACGCCTTCGTTATTATTGTGCGGCGCTTCAAAGCGGGCAACGGCTTTAATATGCGGTCTGGCATTGGCCATCGCAAAGCTAAAACCGGACTGACGCAGCATTTCCACATCGTTCCCGCTGTCGCCAAAGGCCACCACTTCACTGTCTTCAATGCCCCAACGCTTTTGAAGGATCCGCAGGCCGTTGGCTTTATGTACGCCGGGGATAATCAGGTCGATACTGCCGTGTCCGGTGGTGACGGGCACCATAATATCGCCTAGCTTTTCGTGCAGTAGCGCCTGAATACGCGGGATCTCCTCGTCAGAAACGTTAAGCCCAAACTTGAAGAAAATATCGTTCAGTTTGTCGAAATCGCTTACCATTTCGAGACGGTGATAATACTTCGCCGCAATATCCTTAAAGATGTCGTCATAGGCCTTCAGCGTGTAGGCGCTGCCTTTTCCGCAGGCGATAATCTCAATGCCAGGAACATCGCTTAACACCGCAGCGACGGTGTCGAAATGGTCCTTCGACAGTTCGCCATTAAAGACATCTTCACCGGCGCTGACGACCCAGCCGCCATTTTCGGCAACGAAGGCAATCTCATGGGCGATTTCAGGGAAGAATGAGATCAGCTGGTAATACTGGTTACCGCTGGCAACCACGAAGCGAATGCCTTGTTCCTTCATGCGCGCGTACTGCGCCAGAAAACGTTCGCGATTGTAGGTTTTCGCATCGCTCAGGAAGGTCCCATCCATGTCGACTGCAATCAGTTTAACGCTCATATCCCTTCTCCATTGACGTTTGCTTTGCTTCTGGTTTTGCCACCGCGTGCGCCACCAGCGCCGCGATAATCACTAACGCTAATACCACCAGCATGGCGCTGCGCAACCCATAGTGTTCACCCAGGAACCCAAGCAGCGGCGGCCCAACAAGGAAGGCGAGGTACCCGGTGGTTGCTACCACGCTGACGCGCGTAGGTGCATCCGGGCCCGTATCGCTTGCTGCAGAAATGGTCAGCGGGAAGCCGAGCGAAGCGCCCAGCCCCCAGAGAATCACTGAGACGCCCGCTATCCAGTCCACGTCCACAAAGATGATCATCGCAATCCCGATTCCGCCAAGCAGAGCGCTGGCACGCACGACCGCCACGCGGCTGTAACGGTCGATAAACCAGCCGCCGGTAAAGCGCCCGACGGTCATCCCCAGCGTAAACCCAGCGTAGATAAGCGAGCCAGAGGTGGGGCTAAAACCGTGGCCGTCCACCATCAGCAGCGGTAGCCAGTCGTTGGCGGAGCCTTCGGCAAAAGCCATCGCCAGCACCACGACGCCGATCAGCATCAGCTGCATATCACGGTAGAACGGCAGCCCTTTTTCAGCCGATTTTTGTTCGTCAGAGGTGTTCTGGCCCGTGCCGTGCGGAATGGCTTTGATTCCTGTGAGGACAGGAATAATGCAGACCAAGGCTGCCAGTAAAATATGCAGATTTGCGGCAATACCCAGCGCCGTCAGCGCCATTCCCACGCCCGCACCGGCCAGCGTGCCAAGGCTGTAAAAGCCATGCATCATTGGCAGGACGGTTTTATTTATCTCGCGCTCAACCGCTGCACCTTCCACGTTAATGGCGACTTCCGCCGCACCAAAGCTGCCCCCGAACACCGTCAGTCCCAGAGCAAACAGAACCGGTGAGGCGAACCACAGCGCGACGCTCAGCACTATCATCCCGAATACCGCGCAGCACATGGTGGTGCGGATAACCGCCCGTGTGCCAAAGCGCTTCACCAGCCAGGCCGAGCACAGAATACCGCTCATGGAGCCTATCGACAGGCCAAACAGCACAATGCCCATCTCCGCGGTTGAGACGGATAAAATATCGCGGATTGCCGGGGTACGCGTGGCCCAGGAAGCCATCAGCAGTCCTGGAATAAAGAAGAACATAAAGAGCGCCCACTTGCGTAGCTGCAGGGCTTTATGGGGAGAGGTCAGCGTCATTGGGGTAGCACCAGAAGTACATCAGTAGCGACAACACTAGCAAGTTTGTGTACATTTGTACATAAATCACATGAGGCATTTATGAGCAGACCACCGAACGACCCTTATCGCCGGGAGAAGATCCTTCAGGCGACGTTGGACACCATCGCTGAGCACGGCATCCACGACGTTACGCACCGTAAAATCGCCAGCTGCGCGGGGGTTCCGCTGGGGTCGATGACCTACTATTTTGACGGCATGGAGTCGCTCCTGGAAGAAGCGTTTACGTGGTTTACCCAACAAATGTCACAGCAGTATCGCGATTTTTTTGCGGGCGTAACCAGCTCAGAGATGGCGTGCGAATCCATTACTACCTTGATCCACAGCTCGCAAGTCACGACGCCGCACAACATGGCGCTGATGTACCAGCTGTACACCTTTATGCATCGCAGCACGGCGCTCAAAACGGTGATGCAAGACTGGATGAAAATGAGCCAGACCACGCTGGAGCAGTGGTTCGATCCTGTTACCACTCGCGCGCTGGATGCCTTTATCGAAGGGATGACGCTGCACTTTGTCACGGACAGGGAGCCGTTAACGCGGGAGGAGATCCGGGCAATGGTGGGGCGGATTGCGGGAATTTAAGACAACAAAAAACCCATCAACCTTGAACCAAAACGGCGGGGTTGATGGGCTCCACAAATTGGGGACATCAAAGAAAAGCAGTGGCACTAATTATGACTGCGCCCCATCAGAAAAGTTCTGCGCATAACGAAAATTTTTTCCGCGATGCGCAAACTTGAGATTTATCCGAGGCCTGGCCAGATGATGATAATCAATGTACCCGCCAGGGTAAGCAGCACGTTGGCAATGGCGTAGGTGCCCGCATAGCCCAGCGCAGGAATGTTGCTGCGCGCGGTATCGCTGATGATTTCCATCGCCGGAGCACAGGTACGCGCGCCCATCATCGCTCCGAAGAGCAGGGCGCGGTTCATGCGCAGCACGTAAGCACCAAACAGGAAGCAGATGACGACCGGCACCAGGCTGACGATAAGTCCGGAAACCAACATTTGCCAGCCGACGGCACCCAGGCTGTGGCCAATACCGGAACCGGCGCTTAAGCCCACGCCCGCCATAAAGACCATCAGACCAAACTCTTTCACCATGTTCAGCGCACCCTGCGGAATATAACCGAAGGTCGGATGGTTCGCTCGCAGGAAGCCCAGCATGATCCCGGCGAAAAGTAGACCGGCAGCGTTGCCGATGCCGAAGCTAAAGTTGCTGAACTGGAAGGTGATCATCCCAATCATCAGGCCCACGATAAAGAAGGCGCAGAAGGCCAGCAGGTCGGTGACTTGGCTGTGAATGGAGATAAAGCCGATGCGGTCGGCAACGGTTTTGACGCGTCGGGCGTCGCCGCTGACCTGCAGAACGTCGCCTTTATTGAGCACCACGTTGTCGTCGATAGGCATTTCAATCTGGCTGCGGATCACGCGGTTCAGGAAGCAGCCATGATCGGTCAGCTTCAGCTGCGCCAGACGGCGACCCACGGCGTTGTGGTTTTTCACCACAATTTCTTCGGTGACGATACGCATGTCGAGCAGATCCCGGTCGAAAACCTCTTTGCCGTTACGGAAGCTTGGGTCGAGGCGGGCGTGGGCATCTGGATAGCCCACCAGCGCGATGTCATCACCCATCTGCAGCACCGCATCGCCGTCCGGGTTTGCCAGAATGCCGTTGCGGCGAATACGTTCGATATAGCAGCCCGTCTGACGATAAATCCCCAGCTCGCGCAGATTTTTACCGTCGGCCCAGGCAACCAGCTCTGGTCCTACGCGGTAAGCACGAATAACCGGCAGATAGACTTTACGTTTGGAGTCGGTATCCAGACCGCGCTCGCGGGCAATCGTCTGCGCGCTGGTCTGCAAATCCTGATGCTGAAGTTTTGGCAGGTAGCGCGCGCCAACAATCAGGCTCACCAGACCAATCAGATAGGTCAAGGCATAGCCGAGGCTCAGGTGGTCAAGCGCCGTGGAGAGCTGCGCACCCGCCATTCCGGAATGGCGCAGCGTATCACCGGCACCCACCAGTACCGGGGTGGAGGTCATCGCACCTGCCAACATGCCGGCCGTTAACCCGATATCCCAGCCAAACAGTTTGCCCAGACCTAATGCGATAAGCAGGGCGCTGCCGACCATCACCAGCGCCAGCATCAGGTAATTTTTGCCGTCGCGGAAGAAAATTGAAAAAAAGTTGGGTCCCGCTTCCACGCCAACACAAAAAATAAACAGCATGAAGCCTAAGTTGAGCGCATCCGTGTTAATGCTGAAATGCTGCTGCCCTAATAATAAGGAGACGACTAAAACGCCAATGGAATTACCAAGTTGAACTGAACCCAGGCGTAATTTACCCAGACAAAGGCCCAACGCCAGTACCACAAATAATAACAGGATGTAATTCCCATTTAACAAGTCTGCGACGTTTATATTCACGGAGGCTAACTTCTTGTTTACCAGTAAGTTGTTGATTGAAAGGACTATTTGGGCTACTGTTTTCGAGGTCAGGGAAAGGTTTCAACGCTCCCTGCACCCTAATTTATTCCCTAAAACAATAGCAAGCGGATAGTTTAATCGTATTGGCTACTGACAGCTACCTATTATCGCATCATCGCGTGCGTGCTTTGGCAAGGATTGCCAAATTGCTTTATCTGACTGGGCGTCCGCCGGACGAAAGTGTATTTGATAGAGATGAAGTCAGGAGGATAGTTTGAACATCAAGCGAAACTGGGCTGGCGTGGTCAGCTGTTTTTTGCTGTTTACGGTCGTCTGTATGTCATTAGCCTTTAATGTGAAAGGGGCGTTCAGAGCCTCCGGCCATCCTGAGCTGGGCTTGCTCTTTTTCACCCTTCCCGGGGCTGCTGCCAGTTTTCTCTCCCGAGGCGGGGAGGTGGTACGGCCATTGCTGGGGGCGATGCTGGCAGCACCGTTGTGTTTGCTCTTGATGCGGCTGGTTTTTGTTACGTCGAGAAGTTTCTGGCAGGAACTGGCGTGGTTGTTAAGTGGAGTATTCTGGTGCGCTCTGGGAGCACTCTGTTTTCTGTTTGTGCGTAGCGTCGTTATGCACCGGCGGCGGCACAAATAAAAACGCCCTCCAATTGAGGGCGTTTTGACGTGACTTACTGAGCTGCGAACAGGCCCAGGTTTTCTTTGGCGTAAGCTTCAAAATCAGTGCATCCGCCAATGTGTTTCTGATCGAGGAAGATCTGCGGTACGGTTTCAACCGGTTTACCCACGGTTTTTTCCAGATCCGCTTTGCTGATGCCTTCCGCGTGGATATCCACATAACGGAAGTTGAAGTCATCGCGTTCTTCGGTCAGTTTCTCTGCCAGCTCTTTAGCGCGCACACAGTAAGGGCATCCTGGACGACCAAAAATTACTGCAAACATTTCTCTCTCCTCAAAAACAAGCCTGACGGCGAATAACACCTAGTGTGCACGATAACCTGCCGTCATGGAAAGAAGGTTTCACCTGTCGCTTTAATACCTCCGAGCTATGTTTCGCCAATTACAGGCTCTGCATCTTTGCCTATACTGGCTGCCATATTGCATAAAGACTGACAAAGAGAGACAAGATGACGCCAACGATTGACCTGCTCCGCTCCCACCGTTCAATCCGCCACTTCACCGATGAGCCGATTACTCAGGCGCAGCGTGAGGCGATTATTGACGGTGCGAGAGGCACATCCAGCTCTAGCTTCCTGCAGTGCTCGTCCATTATCCGCATTACCGATACGGCAATGCGCGAACAGCTGGTCACCCTGACGGGCGGACAAAAACACGTTGCGCAGGCCGCCGAGTTCTGGGTGTTCTGCGCCGACTTTAATCGCCATTTACAGATTTGCCCTGAAGCCGAGCTGGGGCTGGCAGAACAGCTGCTGTTGGGCGTGGTCGATACCGCGCTGATGGCGCAAAATGCCTTTACCGCAGCGGAATCGCTGGGGTTAGGTGGCGTTTATATTGGTGGGTTGCGCAATAATATTGGAAGCGTCACCGAACTGCTGGAGCTGCCGAAGCATGTCCTGCCGCTGTTTGGCCTGTGCCTCGGCTGGCCGGCAGACAACCCAGATCTGAAACCGCGTATCCCGGCGGCAATGCTGGTGCATGAGAATCACTACCAGCCGGTCGATCAGGATGTCCTGGACCAGTACGACGAAGAGCTAGCGAACTACTACCTGACGCGAGACAGCAATAACCGTCGCGATACCTGGACTGACCATATTCGCCGCACCATCATCAAAGAAAATCGTCCGTTTATTCTCGACTATCTGCATAAACAAGGCTGGGCGACGCGATAGTGCATTCGGTATGATACGCAGGCTTTTCCCATGTCTTTAGAGAGGTGCAGGGTGAAAATTGCCATTTTGTCCCGGGATGGAACGCTCTATTCATGCAAACGCCTGCGAGACGCGGCGGCCAAACGCGGGCATCAGATTGAAATCCTCGATCCGATGTCCTGCTATATGAACATCGACCCTGCGGCGTCGTCGATTCATTACAAAGGCCGCAAGCTACCGCACTTTGATGCGGTGATCCCCCGCATTGGTTCCCAGATAACCTACTACGGTACGGCCGCACTGCGTCAGTTTGAGATGCTGGGCAGCTATCCGCTTAATGAGTCTGTCGCCATTTCACGCGCGCGCGATAAGCTGCGCTCGCTCCAGCTCCTTGCCCGTCAGGGCATTGATTTACCCGTCACCGGGATTGCCCATTCGCCGGACGACACCAGCGATCTCATCGACATGGTGGGCGGCGCGCCGCTGGTCATCAAGCTGGTGGAAGGGACTCAGGGTATCGGCGTCGTGCTGGCGGAGACGCGCCAGGCGGCAGAAAGCGTGATTGATGCCTTTCGCGGGCTCAATGCGCATATTCTGGTGCAGGAGTATATTGAAGAAGCCAAAGGGCGTGATATTCGCTGCTTTGTCGTGGGCAATGAAGTGGTTGCGGCCATTGAACGTCAGGCCAAAGAGGGTGACTTCCGCTCCAATCTCCATCGTGGCGGTGTGGCGCGCGTTGCCGATATCAGCGAACGTGAGCGCGAGATAGCCGTGAAGGCGGCGCAAACTCTGGGGCTGGACGTTGCCGGTGTCGATCTGCTTCGGGCAACGCGTGGGCCGCTGGTGATGGAGGTCAATGCGTCACCGGGGCTGGAAGGTGTGGAAAAAACCACTGGGATCGATATTGCGGGTAAAATGATCGCCTGGATCGAGCGTCATGCGACGCCGGGCTACTGTCTTAAAACGGGCGGTTGAATGGATCACGCGGCGCTTTTTGCGTAATCTATGCGGAGTTTTTATTTAAGAGGCTGCACAGCGATGGATTTACAGGTCGTTCCTACACTGGATACGTTACGTCAATGGCTTGATGATGCCGGTATCACCTTTTTCGAATGCGACTCCTGCCAGGCGCTGCATCTGCCTCACATGCAAAATTTCGATGGTATTTTTGATGCCAAAATCGATCTGATTAACGATGTCATTCTTTTCTCTGCGCTGGCCGAGGTGAAACCCTCTGCGCTGCTGGCGCTGGCGTCCGATCTGTCCGCCATTAACGCCAGTTCTTTGACGGTAAAAGCATTTCTCGACATACAGGATGATAATCTGCCAAAACTGGTCGTTTGCCAGTCTTTATTCTCCGGGGCCGGGCTGTCCTTCAAGCAGTTTGCCTGGTTTATGCGTATGAGTGAAGAGCAAATTTCCATGGTCATGATGGAAGCCAACGCACATCATCTGCTGTACAGCACCGAAGAGGATGCAGAGAATAATGATGCATCTCCCAATTTTCTTCACTAAGCCTGTTTGACTTTTACGCAGTCGCGACCAGAGCGACTGCATAACGCCATTTATTCTGCTGCTTTTAACCTTTTCTTAAAGAATATTTCACCTCCTCAGAGGCCATTTCGGCTTATCCCGTAGACGTAACTTGCATAAAAAATTGATAAAAGGCGTTTTTTCGTCTGGGCTATAGCCGGAGACACGGGCTACAGTTATTCTTGCGATGCTTCAAAGAGCGAGCGGATCCTGCCGGGTAAAGCGGTTTATTTTATTTTCGGGCAGAGCGACAAACTATGCATGAATATTGCATATCTTCAGATTGCACAGTTTTAGTTCGTTTGTTAACGAGCTTTCAGAAGGAATAACGATATGATCGCCTTGAATAAAAAATGGTTATCGGGTCTGGTTGCGGGTGCTCTGATGGCCGTCTCTGCCGGCACGCTCGCTGCGGAACAAAAAACGCTGCACGTTTATAACTGGTCTGACTATATAGCGCCGGATACCGTCGCGAATTTTGAAAAAGAGACCGGCATTAAAGTGGTTTACGACGTGTTCGATTCCAACGAAGTGCTGGAAGGAAAGCTGATGGCGGGCAGCACCGGGTTTGACCTTGTGGTGCCTTCTGCAAGCTTCCTGGAGCGCCAGCTTACCGCAGGTGTTTTCCAGCCATTGGATAAAAGCAAGTTATCGAACTGGAAAAACCTCGATCCTGAAGTACTGAAGCTGGTGGCAAAGCACGACCCGGACAACAAATACGCCATGCCGTACCTGTGGGCGACCACCGGTATCGGTTACAATGTGGATAAAGTCAAAGCGGTGCTGGGTAAAGACGTTAAGCTGGACAGCTGGGACGTGGTGCTGAAGCCGGAAAACCTTGAGAAGCTGAAAAGCTGCGGCGTCTCCTTCCTGGATGCGCCGGAAGAAATTTTTGCCACCGTCCTTAACTACCTCGGCAAAGACCCGAACAGCACTAAAGCCGATGATTACACCGGCCCGGCAACCGATCTGTTGCTGAAGCTGCGTCCGAATATCCGCTACTTCCACTCCTCTCAGTACATCAATGATCTGGCAAACGGCGATATCTGCGTGGCTATTGGCTGGGCGGGGGACGTATGGCAAGCCGCTAACCGCGCGAAAGAGGCGAAAAACGGCGTGAATGTTTCTTACTTCATTCCGAAAGAGGGCGCGCTGGCGTTCTTCGACGTCTTCGCTATGCCGGCAGATGCAAAAAATAAAGACGAAGCCTATCAGTTCCTCAACTACCTGATGCGCCCGGACGTGATTGCGCACATTAGCGACCACGTATACTACGCCAACGGTAATAAGGCTTCCGTCCCGCTGGTCAGCGAAGAAATCCGTAACAACCCGGCTATTTATCCGCCAGCGGATGTGTTTGCCAAGCTGTTCACCCTGAAAGTCCAGGATCCAAAAATTGACCGCGTGCGTACCCGTGCGTGGACGAAAGTGAAAAGCGGTAAATAACGATGTGTTGTAGTCCGGGCAGGCGCGATCGCTGCCCGGCGATACGCACCCAAATGGTGCGTTTGCACCTGTTTTGATTTCTGCCGGAGAGCACCCCGTGAATGACGCGATCCCCCGCCCGCAGGCGAAAGTCCGTAAAGCGCTGACCCCGCTTCTGGAAATCCGTAACCTCACTAAATCCTTCGACGGCCAGCATGCCGTGGACGACGTTAGCCTGACGATTTATAAAGGCGAAATTTTTGCCCTGCTCGGCGCATCGGGCTGCGGTAAATCTACCTTGCTGCGCATGCTTGCCGGTTTTGAACAGCCGACTACCGGGCAGATCGTGCTCGACGGTGTCGATCTTTCGAGTGTGCCACCGTATCAACGTCCTATTAACATGATGTTCCAGTCCTACGCGCTGTTTCCGCACATGACGGTGGAGCAGAATATCGCCTTCGGCCTGAAGCAGGACAAGCTGCCGAAAGCTGAAATTACCGCCCGCGTGACCGAAATGCTGAGTCTGGTGCACATGCAGGAGTTCGCGAAACGTAAACCGCACCAGCTTTCCGGCGGCCAGCGTCAGCGCGTGGCGTTGGCGCGAAGCCTGGCCAAACGCCCGAAACTGCTTTTGCTCGATGAGCCGATGGGCGCGCTGGACAAAAAGCTGCGCGACCGTATGCAGCTGGAAGTGGTGGATATTCTTGAACGCGTGGGCGTGACCTGCGTCATGGTCACCCACGATCAGGAAGAGGCCATGACCATGGCCGGGCGTATTGCGATCATGAACCGCGGTAAGTTCGTGCAAATTGGCGAGCCGGAAGAGATTTACGAGCACCCGACCACACGCTACAGCGCGGAGTTTATTGGCTCGGTGAACGTGTTCGAAGGGCTGTTGAAAGAACGTCAGGAAGACGGGCTGGTCATTGAATCGCCGGGGCTGGTACATCCGCTGAAGGTCGATTCCGACAATTCCGTGGTCGACAATGTGCCGGTCTATGTTGCCCTGCGCCCGGAAAAAATCATGCTCTGTGACGAGCCGCCGGCCGATGGGTTCAACTTTGCCGTGGGCGAAGTGGTACACATTGCCTATCTGGGCGATCTCTCCATCTACCATGTTCGCCTGAAAAGCGGGCAGATGCTCAGCGCCCAGCTGCAAAACGAACATCGCTATCGCAAGGGACAGCCGACCTGGGGCGACGAAGTACGCCTGTGCTGGGATGCAGACAGCTGCGTCGTACTGACGGTATAAGGAGCGATCATGAGCACACTTGAACCTCCAGCCCGCGTCAAAAAACCGGGCGGTTTTGCGCCCTGGCTGGCGCGCATGAAAATGCATCATGGGCGCAAGCTGGTCATCGCCATGCCGTATATCTGGCTGATCCTGCTGTTCCTGCTGCCGTTTCTGATCGTCTTTAAGATCAGCCTGGCGGAAATGGCGCGGGCGATCCCGCCGTACACGAATTTACTGGACTGGGCCGACGGGCAGTTAACCTTGACGTTAAACCTCGGCAACTTCCTGCAGCTCACCGACGATCCGCTCTATGTCGAAGCCTATCTGCAGTCGCTGCAGGTGGCGGGGATCTCGACGATCTGCTGTCTGCTGCTGGGTTATCCGCTGGCATGGGCGGTGGCGCACAGTAAATCCTCAACGCGAAACATTCTGCTGCTGCTGGTGATTTTACCGTCGTGGACCTCCTTCCTAATCCGCGTGTATGCCTGGATGGGGATCCTCAAAAACAACGGCATCCTGAATAACTTTCTGCTCTGGCTGGGGGTTATCGATCAGCCGCTGACGATCCTGCACACCAACCTTGCGGTCTATATCGGGATTGTTTACGCCTATCTGCCGTTTATGGTGCTGCCGATTTATACGGCGCTGACGCGTATTGATTATTCGCTGGTGGAAGCCTCGCTGGATTTGGGGGCCCGTCCGCTGAAAACCTTCTTCAGCGTCATCGTTCCGCTGACCAAAGGTGGGATTATCGCCGGATCAATGCTGGTCTTTATCCCGGCGGTGGGCGAGTTTGTGATACCGGAACTGCTTGGTGGCCCGGACAGTATCATGATTGGTCGCGTGCTGTGGCAGGAGTTCTTTAACAACCGTGACTGGCCGGTAGCCTCGGCGGTGGCAATCGTGATGTTACTGCTGCTGATCGTGCCGATCATGTGGTTCCACAAACATCAGCAGAAACAGATGGGAGATCATGGATGAACAACTTACCGGTGGTACGCTCCCCGTGGCGAATTCTGATTCTGGTGATAGGCTTCACGTTCCTCTATGCCCCAATGCTGATGCTGGTGATTTACTCGTTCAACAGCTCAAAACTGGTGACGGTGTGGGCGGGCTGGTCGACACGCTGGTACAGCGAGCTGTTTCACGACGATGCGATGATGAGCGCCGTGGGGCTCAGTCTGACCATTGCGGCACTGGCGGCCACCATGGCCTGTATTCTGGGGACGATTGCCGCGCTGGTGATGGTGCGCTTCGGACGTTTTCGAGGCTCAACCGGCTTTGCGTTTATGATCACCGCTCCGCTGGTTATGCCGGACGTTATCACCGGGCTGTCGCTGCTGCTGCTGTTTGTGGCGCTCGCGCACGCCATTGGCTGGCCGGCCGATCGCGGTATGCTCACTATCTGGCTGGCGCACGTCACCTTCTGTACGGCATACGTGGCGGTGGTGATCTCCTCGCGCCTGCGCGAGCTGGATCGCTCCATTGAAGAGGCGGCGATGGATCTCGGCGCAACGCCGTTGAAGGTCTTTTTCATTATTACGCTGCCGATGATCATGCCCGCAGTAATCTCTGGCTGGCTGCTGGCGTTCACCTTATCGCTGGACGATCTGGTTATCGCGAGCTTCGTTTCCGGCCCGGGCGCGACGACGTTGCCGATGCTGGTCTTCTCTAGCGTACGTATGGGAGTCAATCCGGAGATCAACGCTCTGGCCTCCATCATCCTCGGCGTCGTCGGAATTGTCGGATTTATCGCCTGGTATTTGATGGCGCGCGCGGAAAAACAGCGTGTGCGTGATATCCAGCGTGCAAGACGCGGCTGAAGGAATTAAAATTTCCAGTGAAGTGCCGCGCATGACGCGGCACTGTTTTTCAGGGAAGTAAAACATTGGGATTCTTTCAAAAAACACGTCATTCGCACGCTCGCCCGAACGTTCCTGCACTGGTGCAGGTGGCGGCGCTCGCCATCATTATGATCCGCTGTCTTGATGTGCTGATGATTGTTAACACGCTGGGCGTGCGCGGGATAGGTGAATTCATTCACCGCAGCGTGCAAACGTGGAATCTGACGCTGGTCTTTATGAGCAGCCTGATGCTGGTGTTTATCGAGATCTACTGCGCGTTCTCGCTGGTGAAGGGGCGCAACTGGTCGCGCTGGGTCTATCTGCTCACGCAGGTGACTGCCGCCAGCTATCTCTGGGCTGCCTCGCTGGGTTACGGCTATCCGGAACTGTTCAGTATTCCCGGCGGGTCCAGACGTGAGATCTTCCACTCGCTGGTGATGCAAAAACTCCCGGATATGCTGGTGCTTTGCCTGCTCTTTGTTCCTGCTTCGAGCCGGCGGTTCTTCCGCCTGCAATAATGTGTATAATCGCAGCCCTCGTTATTCTTAAGGTTTTCATATGCAGTGCGCACTCTATGACGCCGGTCGCTGCCGCTCCTGTCAATGGATAGAGCAGCCGGTCTCACAACAACTCACCGCCAAAATGTCCGACCTGCAACAGCTGCTGGCTGACCGCGCGGTGGGTGAATGGTGCGCGCCCGTCAGCGGGCCGGAGCAGGGCTTCCGTAACAAAGCCAAAATGGTGGTCAGCGGCAGCGTCGAAAAACCGCTGCTGGGCATGCTGCACCGCGACGGCACGCCGGAAGATTTAACCGACTGCCCGCTTTATCCCGCCTCCTTTGAGCCGGTATTTGCGGCACTGAAGCCCTTCATTGCCCGTGCGGGCTTAACGCCCTATAACGTGTCCCGCAAGCGCGGCGAGCTGAAATATCTTCTGCTGACCGAAAGCCAGATCGACGGCGGGATGATGCTGCGTTTCGTGCTGCGCTCGGACGCTAAGCTGGAACAGCTTCGCGCGGCGCTGCCGGGATTGCAGCAACAGCTTCCGCAGCTGAAGGTGATTACGGCAAACATTCAGCCGGTACATATGGCAATCATGGAAGGGGAGAAAGAGATTTTCTTCACCGACCAGCATGCGCTGGCCGAGAGCTTCAACGGCGTGCCGCTGTGGATCCGCCCGCAGAGCTTCTTCCAGACGAACCCGACCGTGGCGAGTGCGCTGTATGCCACCGCGCGCGACTGGGTTCGTGCGTTGCACATCAATCATATGTGGGATCTGTTCTGCGGCGTCGGCGGTTTTGGACTGCACTGCGCCACGCCTGAGATGCAGCTCACCGGCATTGAGATCTCCGCGGAGGCCATCGCCTGCGCTAAGCAGTCTGCCTCGGAGCTGGGGCTAAGCAATCTGCGTTTTCAGGCGCTGGACTCCGCGCAGTTTGCCACCGGGCAGGGCAACGTGCCGGAGCTGGTGCTGGTGAATCCGCCGCGCCGTGGCATTGGACAAACACTGTGCGACTACCTGAGCCAGATGGCACCGGAATACATCGTGTATTCCAGCTGTAACGCGCAGACAATGGCGAAAGACATTGCGCTTCTGCCGGGCTACCGCATTCAACGCGTTCAGCTTTTCGATATGTTCCCCCACACCGCACATTATGAAGTGCTGACGTTGCTCGTAAAATCTTAAACAAAATGTGAACTCTTCCCCCCGGCGAAATCAGGTAAGCTTAAGGCATAAGAATTGAATTAAGGCTTACCGATGAAGCAAATCCTCCTGGTGGAAGATGACAACGATATCGCGGCGCTCCTGCGTCTTAATTTAGAGGACGAAGGCTACGCCATTACCCATGAACCGGACGGTGGAAGGGCGATACAGCGCCTGGAAACGCAGCCCTGGGATGCGGTGATCCTCGACCTTATGCTTCCCAGCGTGGATGGCCTTGAGATTTGCCGCCGTATCCGCCAGATGACCCGCTACCTGCCGGTGATCATCATCAGCGCCCGCAGCAGCGAAACCGACCGCATTACCGGGCTGGAAACGGGAGCCGATGATTACCTCGCTAAACCCTTTTCGGTGCAGGAGCTGATTGCGCGCATCAAGGCGCTGTTCCGCCGCCAGCAGGCAATGGGGCTGGCGCAAACCTCAGGACATATTCAGGCTCACGGCCTGACGATCGATCCGCTGGCGCGTACGGTGCGTCTTAACGGGCAACACGTCGACCTTACGCCACGCGAATTCGAGCTGCTCTATTTCTTTGCCCGCCATCCCGGTGAGGTGTTCTCGCGCCTGGCGCTGCTGGAGCAGGTCTGGGGCTATCAGCATGAAGGCTACGAACACACCGTCAACACCCACATTAATCGCCTGCGTATCAAGATTGAAAAAGACGCCGCCGAGCCGGAAATCATTCGTACCGTCTGGGGCAAAGGCTATAAATTTGCGGAGCTGAACCATGATGCGGCGCTTTAGTCTGAGCCAGCGTCTGACGCTGCTGTTCGTCCTGCTGCTAATGCTTTGCGCCATCATTGCCTGCGCGGTGCAGCTTTACAGCAGCATGCAGTACGGTAACGCGATGGTGCAGCGGCTGTCCGGCGGCCTGGCGCAACAAATCGTCCAGCGCGAACCGATTCTGGATACGCAGGGCAGGGTAGACCGCAGCGCCCTAAAACCGCTGTTCGATCGGCTGATGACCTTTAACCCGAGCGTCGAACTGTATGTTATCTCTCCTGATGGCGATATTCTCGCGGACGCCGCGCCTCCGGGCCATATCCAGCGACAAACCCTCGATCTGGCGCCCATTCACACCTTCCTGAGCGGGACAGCGATGCCGGTGCTGGGTGACGATCCGCGTAGTCAAAATAAAAAAGTCTTCAGCGCGACGCCGCTGCGTCAGGACGGCGAGCTGAAAGGGTATTTGTACATCATCCTGCAGGGCGAAGAATCGAACGCGCTGGCGGAGATGGCCTGGCACAAAGCGCTGTGGAGCACGGTGCTGTGGTCGTTGATGTGGGTTGCACTGTTTGGCCTACTGGCAGGACTGCTGATTTGGTACTGGGTCACCCGTCCGGTGAAAAAACTGACCGTTGAAGTCGCCGGGCTGGAGCAGGACAGCATAACCGCCATCAAGCAGCTGGCAGCCCAGCCGCTGGAGCCCGCAGTGAATGACGAGGTGGCGTTACTGCGCAATGCCTTTATCGAGCTGGCGCGCAAAATCATCTCCCAGTGGGATCAGCTGGCTGACGGCGATCGTCAGCGTCGGGAATTTATTGCCAATATCTCGCACGATTTACGCACCCCGCTGACCTCGCTGTTGGGCTATCTGGAAACGCTGTCGCTTAAATCCGCCACGCTGACGCCGCAGGAGCACCAGCAATATCTCGCCACCGCACTGCGGCAAGGGCAGAAAGTGCGTCATCTGTCACAGCAGCTGTTCGAGCTGGCGCGCCTTGAACATGGCGGCATTAAGCCACAGCGGGAACGTTTTGCGATGGGGGAGTTGATTTCTGACGTGGCGCAGAAGTTTGAGCTGACGGCACGCACGCGAGAGCTGAATCTGCATATTGATGTGCCGGGGCCGCTGCCATTAGTTAATGCCGATGTCTCCATGATCGAACGGGTGGTCACTAACCTGCTGGATAATGCCATACGTCATACGCCGGTTGGCGGCGAGATCCGCCTGGCGGTGTGGCAGGAGAACGAACAGCTGCAGGTTGAGGTGGCAGACAATGGCTCGGGCATCGATGCGGCGCTGCGCGACGATCTGTTCCAACGCCCTTCGGCGTTGAATACCCAGGCTTCAAGAGAGAACCGCGGTGGATTAGGGCTGTTGATTGTGCGACGAATGCTGGAGCTGCACGGCGGCGGCATCAGGCTGATGGAGTCGGTGAGCGGGGCGCGTTTTCGCTTCTTTGTGCCGTTATAGAATTGCCGGATAGGCCCAGCCTACAGACTCCCCCCGTAGGCCAGGCCACCCGGCAAAAGATCTTACTGCGGGAACCACTGCTCGCTGATTTTCTGGTACGTACCGTCAGCTTTAATCGCTTTCAGCGCGCCGTTCAGTTTTTCCAGCAGGGCTTTGTTATCCGGACGCACCGCGATACCCAGGCCCGTACCGAAGTACTGAGGGTCGGTGACTTTCTCGGTTGCCGTCCCCAGCTGCGGATTGGTTTTCAGCCACTCGTTGACCACCGCAGTGTCACCAAATACGCCGTCGATACGACCATTTTTCAGGTCGATAATCGCATTCTGATAGCTGTCATAGGCCACGGTTTTTACTTCAGGATGTTTGTCCTGAAGGTATTTCTGGTGCGTGGTGCCGTTTTCCATCCCGATGCGTTTGCCTTTCAGCTGGTCAAAAGAGGTATAAGCCCCTTTTTTCGCAATCACGACCGCCGAGTTAGCGTAGTACGGGTCGGTGAACGCGACCTGCTTGCTGCGCTCCGGGGTGATATCCATACCCGAAATAACCGCGTCGTATTTTTTGAATTTCAGAGACGGGATCAGGCTGTCAAACGCATGGTTGGTGAAGGTGCAGTCGGCCTGCATCTGTTTGCACAGCGCCTTTGCGAGATCGATATCAAAACCCACGATTTGATTGCTTGCATCCAGCGATTCAAACGGTGGATAGGTAGCAGAAACGCCGAAATTGATTTTATCTGCGGCTGATGCGCCAGCGGCGAAAGTTGCCAGTAATGCGGCCAGAACTAACTTTTTCATTTTACGACTCCCGTCTGTCTATCTTGTCATTATGCGCCGTGTCTGCGGCATGGATGTACAATGCCAGTGAATGAATTTATATGCAATAAAAATGATTAAGTATTGTTTAGGGTGTAAAAAAAAGCGGATAACCCATTAGGTTACCCGCTTCATGACTACAGTTTTATGCATTCGCGTGGTTAATTTCTGCGCTCAAACGCCAGCGCTTTACGTTCAATTAAACGCATCATCAGCGTCAGCAGACCGTTCACCACCAGATACACCAGGCCTGCGGCACCGAACACCATCACGTCATAGGTGCGCCCATAAAGCAGCTGCCCGTGGCCCATGACTTCCATCAGGGTGATAGTGTAGGCCAGCGAGGTACTCTTAAACACCAGCACCACTTCGTTCGAATAGGAGGAGAGGGCGCGCTTAAAGGCGTACGGTAGCAAAATCGCCAGGGTGTCTTTCTTGCTCATGCCCAGCGCGCCGCAGGACTGCCACTGGCCTTCCGGGATGGCGCGGATAGCCCCGTGGAACAGCTGGGTGGTATAGGCCGCACTGTTCAGGGAGAGCGCAATCAGGGCGCACAGCCACGGCTCAGAGAGCAGATGCCAGATAACCGGATACGCCTGCAGCGTCGGGAACTGGCCCGGGCCGTAGTAAATCAGGAAGATCTGCACCAGCAGCGGCGTGCCGGTAAACAGGGTGATGTAGGCGCGCACGATCCACACCAGCACCGGCGTTTTCAGCGTCAGGATGATGGTGAAGATAAGGGCCAGGATCAGCGCCACGATGATGGACGCGACGGTCAGCGTCAGGCTGGTATGCAGCCCTTTCATCAGCTCGGGTAAATAGTCCAGCATCAGCCTGGTCTCCGTTCAAAACGCGTCGCACGCAGGTCAATACGCTTGAGGATGTACTGACTTAGCAATGTGATTACCAGGTAGATAGCCGCTGCCACAATGTACCAGGTAAACGGCTCCTGGGTGCGGGTGGCGATGCTTTTGGTTTGCAGCATCAAATCATTCACGCTAATTAGGCTCACCAGCGCGGTGTCTTTCAGCAGCACCAGCCACTGGTTACCCAGGCCCGGCAGAGCGTGACGCCACATCTGCGGCATCACCAGACGGAAGAAAATCGCCGCTTTCGACATTCCTAACGCCTGGCCGGATTCCCACTGCCCCTGCGGCACGGCTTTCAGCGCGCCGCGTAGCGTCTGCGAAGCGTAGGCAGAATAGAGCAGGGAGAGGGCAATCACGCCGCACAGGAACGGGCTGACGTCAAAATTCTCAATCTGCACCTGTACCGGGATCTGCGCAAAGCCGAGATTAATGGTAAAGCCGTCCGACAGCGTGAGCAGCAGCTGCGAGGAACCGAAATAGATGAACAGGACCACCAGAATCTCGGGTAGCCCGCGCAGCACGGTCACTAGTGCTGAGCCCGTCCAGGCGACGGGGAACCATTTTGCTGATTCCCATACCGCAAAGAACATCGCCAGCACGAGGCCGATAATAAGTGCACAAACGGCAAGGCCGACGGTCATCCCGGCGGCGCTTGCTAAAGGAAAAATTTCATTCATCAGGAATTACTTCTGGAACCATTTTTGGTAGATGGTTTCGTAGGTGCCGTCTTTCTTCACTTTTTCCAGCGCAGCGTTGAATTTCTGCTGCAGCTCGGTGTTGCCCTGACGCACGGCAATACCCAAGCCAGTACCGAAGTAGCCTTTATCCGTCACTTTCTCGCCTACTGGCGCCAGCTTGTCGTTCGCTTTCAGCCATTCGGTGACGACCGCGGTATCACCAAATACGCCGTCAATACGGCCGTTCTGCAGATCCAGCTTCGCATTTTGGTAGCTGTCATAAGGAACGGTGGTGATTTCCGGATGTTTGTCCATGATGAATTTCTGGTGGGTGGTGCCGTTCTGCACGCCGACTTTTTTGCCTTTCAGCTGGTCAATCGAAGTGAATTTCCCTTTCTGACCAATAAACAGCGCGGAGTTGTCATAGTAAGGCGTAGTAAACAGAACCTGTTTTTCACGCTCTGGCGTAATATCCATACCTGCCATGACCGCATCAATACGACGGAACTTCAGGCTTGGGATCAGGCTGTCGAAGGCCTGGTTGCTGAAGGTGCAGGTCGCGTCGATCTCTTTACACAGGGCATTTGCCAGGTCCACGTCGAAACCAACAATTTTGTTGTTGGCGTCGATAGATTCAAACGGAGGATAAGACGCTTCAGTCGCGAAACGAATGGTCTGGGCTGCGGTAGCGGAAAGGCTGACGCTAGCAAGCAGCGCGGCAATCAATACTTTTTTCATTATCATTTTCCCTAGCACAATCAGTGAGATAAGTAATTTTTGAAGGCGTCGGTTTGCGGGTTTGTGAAGCAGCTCGCGTCACCTTGCTCAACGATATACCCGTTTTCCATGTAGACCACGCGGCTGGCGGTTTTGCGCGCCACTTCCACTTCATGGGTTACGATGACCTGAGTAATGTTGGTTTCCGCCAGCTCGCGAATAATGCTCACAATCTGGGCGGTAATTTCTGGATCCAGCGCCGCCGTAGGTTCATCAAACAGCAGCACCGCAGGCTCCATCATCAGCGCACGGGCAATCGCCACGCGTTGCTGCTGGCCGCCGGAAAGGTGCAAAGGGTAGCGGTCGCTGTAGGGCTTAAGGCGCAGACGTTCCAGCAGCTTTTCCGCGCGCGCCATCGCCTGATCCTTGCTTAAACCGAGCACGCGGCAGGGCGCTTCAATCAGGTTTTGCACAACGGTCAGGTGCGGCCAGAGATTGTATTGCTGGAAGACCATGCCGACGTTTTGACGCAGTTCGCGAATGGCTTTATCAGACGGCGTTTTCGCAAAATCAAAATGGTTACCGGCAATGGCCAGCGTTCCCGAACGGGGCATTTCAAGCAGATTAAGGACGCGCAGAAGAGAGCTTTTACCCGCGCCGCTTGGGCCAAGCAAAACCAGCGTTTCGCCCTCTGGGCAGTTCAGCGTGATGTCGAACAGCGCCTGGTGTGCGCCGTAGAAGCAGTTAATGCCGTTTAGTTTAATACTCATCGGGGCAGTCTTTACTCATCCAGGCAATCTATAGCAATTGAGGCCGCAGATAGTACCGTTGACAGAATAGTTATGCAATATTTCTGCGTTAAAAGTTATATGTAACCCGTAATACTCTCTAAACATAGCACAAAATAGCGAAGGCCAATGGCGGCGAGTATAAATGTCGGCATTCCGCATGAAATGCCGGACATTTTACGGGGTTAACATTTAATTAACGGATGAGTTAGCGGTTCTCAATCGACTGCCGGAGCGTGCCGGCCGGGGCATGAACGCTGCCGCCGACGTAGCGCACGTCGTCTACCGCCCAGCACTGGCCTTCACGGATCATCAGCACTTCGTCCTGCCAGGTCTGGGTGCCCTGGGCCAGTTTTACGCGCAGTGGGATGTTTCGCGCATCCGTATTTGGGATGGTTGACGCACTGGCCACCTCGGCGCTGTCTGGCAACGTGGTACGGCTGGAGAACGGATCGGATTTCAGCAGGGCGTTATGTTGCGGATCGCGGGTCGCATCGTTAAGCAGTTTCGCCAACCCGTCGCTCAGGTAAGGACGCAGGCCGGTGAGATCGTTGCTGCGGTGCTGAATACGATAATCGTAGAACTGCTGCGCCACAGTATCCGGGCCGCCATCAATACATGGGCCGCTACGGGTTCCGATATCCTTAAAGGCTGGCGTGACCGGGGTGGTACAGGCGCTGAGCACCAGCGCGCAGGGCACTAAAAGCGTTAAAGCAGAGTAGCGCATGTTGATTTCCTTATTTGTTAACTATCCTTTCAATCATAGCGTAACGAACCGATAATGCTGTTGAAGTTAGGGTCTAAGGCATTGAACGCTAAAGAAGGAGAGAAGCTATGCAATTTTCAACAACCCCAACCCTGGAAGGGCAACCTATTGTCGAGTATTGCGGCGTGGTGACGGGCGAAGCTATCCTCGGGGCCAACATTTTCCGGGATTTCTTTGCAGGGATACGCGACATCGTTGGCGGGCGTTCTGGCGCCTATGAAAAAGAGCTGCGCAAAGCCCGTGAAATTGCTTTTAAAGAGCTGGGCGAGCAGGCTAAGGCGATGGGCGCGGATGCTGTTGTCGGGATTGATATCGATTACGAAACGGTCGGTAAAGATGCCAGTATGCTGATGGTGAGCGTAAGCGGAACGGCGGTGAAAACCCGTCGATGAAGCGTTCGCTCACATCCCTCCTGCTGGCGCTGTTGCTGGCAGGCTGCGCCACGGAAAAAGGCGTGGTGGATAAAGGCGCCTATGAGCTGGATACCCGTCATCAGGCGCAGGCGGCGTACCCGCGTATAAAGGTGCTGGTTATCCACTATACCGCCGATGATTTTGACACGTCGCTGGCCACGCTGACGGACAAAAATGTCAGTTCTCACTATCTGATCCCTGCTAATCCTCCCGCGCCGAATGGCAAGCCGCGTATCTGGCAGCTGGTACCGGAGAGCGAGCTGGCCTGGCATGCGGGCATCAGCTTCTGGCGCGGCACCAACCGTATTAATGATACGTCTGTGGGTATTGAGCTGGAAAACCGTGGGTGGCAAAAAACGGCGGGCGTTAAGCATTTTACCCCGTTCGAGCCCGCGCAAATTGCCGCGCTGATCCCGCTCGCCAAAGACATTATCGCCCGCTATAACATCAAACCAGAAAACGTGGTGGCGCATTCGGATATTGCCCCGCAGCGTAAGGACGATCCCGGTCCGCTGTTCCCGTGGCGCGAGCTGGCGCAGCAGGGCATTGGCGCATGGCCCGATCCGTCGCGTGTCGATTTCTATATTAACGCCCGGCCGCGTTATCAGCAGGTTGATACCGCAGCATTACTCGATTTGCTGGCTCGCTATGGGTATGAGGTGCCGCCCGATAGCACCCCCGCGCAGCAGAAACGCATCATCATGGTGTTCCAGATGCATTTCAGACCGCAGTTATGGAATGGGATAGCAGACGTTGAAACGATGGCCATCGCAGAAGCACTTTTAGAGAAATACGGGCAGGGGTAATCCTTCAGGAATACCCCCGAATGCGTAGATTTTCATGATTAATCATCAGATTAATCTTAAGTACATTCTCAATTCATTTTAAGTTAATTGATTTAAAATTGCCCTCAATTAAGATGGACTCATCGATTCACTCCATGAATCAAATTAAAAAGAAAGTTCTCGTTTGGTTTTTTAGTTTTAAAAGAAACAGACTTTATTTTACGACAATAACTGTATTTGTCGGGCGATTTCTCATTCAAACATCTTAATCGGGTATAATAATGTTAAGCATTTTCGGTAAAAGCACGCGTCCTCATCATGAAATGGATTCCATTATTGCCGCAACCGCGGGATATGAAGAAAAGACGTTAAAGAAATGGCAGAAAATATCAACGGCCAATTCGGATAATATTCATATCATTGTTAGCGGTGAAGTTGAGTTCCGCCGCACCTCTGACGATTTGTGCATGTTTACGCTGCAGGGACAGTGTATTTTCGGTCTCTCCGCCATTTTTTATAACTCATCTCATATGCACGGTGTTGTGCGCAGCAATGCTATTGTTCGCACCATCAATAAAGACGCATTTCACCGTTTAATGAATGAACGGGGTTTATGGCCTGATTTAACCAAAGTGCTGGCATGGTATATTTGCATGTTGAGTAAACGTGATGACGTTTTAGTGGCCCGCAGCGCGTATTCCGTGGTTCGCGAATTCTTAATCGAAATTAATGAACTTATTGTTCAGCACCAGCGCGATATCAATATTTATGATTATATTCAGGAATACACCAACCTGGCGCGCAGTACCATTATAAAAATCCTCTCTGACCTGAAAAAAGGTCAATATATTGTGGTGGAAAAAGGGCGACTGCTCAGGCTGACGACCTTACCTGAAAAATATTAGTCTCCCCCGGCGTCTCCTTTTAGCATTGAAGGGGACGCCGCCTGCGTTTCATCGACCGGTGGCGCGGGCACTTTCCCCTGTGAAATATCCTGCTGCTGTTCTTTCAACGCCTGCATAAACAACGCTTTTAACGAAGCGTCATCGTCGGAGCCGGTTGCCTGCGCGTGTGCTTCGGTGCCGGGTAAGGTATCGCGCGACGTATCGTGCGTGACCGGGCTATCCGGTAGTGCGCCATCGGGTGCCTGCTGCCAGTCATTCTCATTATTCATCGGTATATTCCCCATCGGCGGTAAATCATGCTGCACGTTCACCGACTGCGGTTTGGGCTGCGGGTGCGGGAACGGCTTCGTCACGTAGACGTAATGCATGTCCGACAGGCTCGTATCCAGCTTCGCGACGCTGACTTTTTTCATCACCGGAGCGGGATGGCGCAAGTTCCAGTACACATGCGCGTAAAGGCCGGCGACGATCAGCGCGCACAGCCCCAGACACCAGAGCGTGGCAACGCTGACTATTTTGCTGAACGACGGTAATCGCCAGGAAAACCAGACCGGTTCCCCGGTGGTATAGCTGCGCTGGGCAGCGAGACAAATGGTAGACATTATGCGTGCTTCTCTTGCGTGGTCGGGGTGGCCTGCGAGGCCTGGATCTGGACGCTCGGTACGGTATGGGTTTCGCGCATCAGCTGCATCAGCGTGTCTTCACCCGGAATACCGTCGACGTGAAGATGCATCTTTTCCTGGAAATCGCGGGTGCGCTTCATCAGCTCCGCCGTCCAGCTTTTATCGTGCGTTGCGCTTTCGCCCAGCGCCAGGCTCAACTGCTGATCCAGCCATTCCAGATCTTTTCCGTCGCTGGCGGCGGTGATTTCATCTTTACCGGACGGCGTCAGGCGGTGGAGGAGGGTGTAATCACCGGTGGCATGCTGGTTATACCAGGCGCGGCTCACCTGCCAGGTCCGGTTGTTCATCAGCAGATCCAGCGACGTTTTGCCTGCGCGGGCCACCACGGCGTAGTTAATGTGATCGCCCGTTTTAATTTCACTGACCCACGGATACCCTTCGGTTTCCAGCGTCGCCAGCGCGGCATTTCCCTGCTTACACGTCAGGTTGACTTTTGCCGCATTCTGGCAAAGCGCATCTTCAGCGGACGCGTCGTACCCCCACATGGCGTAAAGCTGATGCATGGCGTCAGGCTGGTTTACCACTTCATGTTCGATGATCGGCAGCACCGGCGCGTCTGGCGTTTTGATCTGCTGTTTCCAGCTGGCCGGCACCGGCAGGGCAACCGGCAGTTTTGCCGTGATGGTTGAGGTCATCATCCAGCCGCAGGCGGCAAAGAGTAAGGAGGCGAACAGCCCGACCGAGGTCAGCGCCTTGCCGCGTTTTGCTGCCGGAAGCACTTCGCCGGTGGCCAGCCGCAAATGACGTGGACCGACGTTCGGCGCGCGTTCGGTCCACGCGGCCAGCATGGAAAGATGCGCCAGCGCGTTTAGCTTGCAGATGTTACCTTTGGTAAGGGCGTGGATTTTTTTCACGCGAGCAGGCGTCAGCGGCGACGTCTCTGCGCCGTGCTCCTCGCACTGGGCCTGTACATAGCTCAGGTATTCGCGACGGACCAGCCCGCGCAGGGTATGGCAGGTCAGCACGAATTCCTGCAGTACGGACTCTTTCAGCATCGCTTCCCGATCTTCACTGCCCATCAGGACGATCGACACACGCACCTCCAGCTCCCGAGCACGGGTGAGCAACATACCCAGCACGTCATAGCCGCTGGCTTTCATCGCCTGCGCGTGAGTGATAACCAACACCTTGTGCGACGCGCGAGCGTCGCGCCACTGGCGCAGCACGGCATCCACGGCCTGCAGCTTATTTTTGCTCTCTTTCGCTGTCGGATTGAGCTTATAAAGGAGGCTGCTGGCGCTCAGCTTTGGAAATGCATTAACTGATATGACGGCACTGCTGCTGGCCTTCAGCGCATCGCTGAACTGCCCCAGCAGTTCACTGTCGTGGTAAAAGAGCCCGGTGATCCCTGCCTGCTGGCTTTTTTCTGTCAGAAGATTGAACACATCCTGATGATAAGGCACCAGAAAATCGCCCGCCTTACGGGTGATGTTTCTGAACGGAGGGGTACTGAACTTAAAATGGCTCTGATACATAGCGACTGACCGTCTCTTCTCTTTAATAGCAATGGACGGAAAGTAAGGGAATGGCTCACCCTGGTCAATTTAACACCAGAGTAAAAATAACCTGCTGGTGACATCTAACATTCGTCTTTTTTCGGGTCAATCATTTTCTTCATTAAAGTTAATAGCGAAGAAGCTGGTCGCTTATTCGCAGGCTCATTATTATTTGCTCACCAAGACATGCAGCACGCCGCTGCTTATTTCTGCTTTGCTAAAGGCCAGGTAAATAATGAGGAACGCATTCCTTTCCAGGTTAATGACGCCCTGCATCATGCTTGTTATGTTGATTTTTTGCAGCCAGCAGGGCTATGTCGTTTATAAAAATTATAAGAAGGTTACGAATACGTTAGCGAATGCTGAAAAGTCTCCGCGCAAAAAACGTGACGCTGAAAAAGACTTCGGGCTTTTTACCGCTGCAGTGCGTCAAAGCGACATGCCTGCCGCCACAAAAGCGCCTCTGTCCGCCGAAATTGAGGGCATCATCCGCAGCGATGAGTCCTGGCTGTCGTTTGCCGTGATCAAGACCCCTACCGGGCAGCAGAGCTACCGGGAAGGAGAACCACTGGTGGGATTTGATAACGCATATGTGGATGAAATTAATAAAGATAATGTGGTTGTGAAGTACCAGGGGGCGGCGCAGACGCTGGCCCTTAAGCAACCTGCGTATTTTAAGGGGGGCGTAGAGAGCGGCCCGGTTACAAAATCGAAAAAAGATGCGGGCGCAGACAGCCTGCATCTCGATGATTATCTGGTGTTAAAACCGTTAATCGATAAGGGCCAGCTGGAAGGCTTTAATATTAATCCACGGAATGCGTCTCCTTTTTACCGCAATACAGGGCTGAAACGGGGCGATGTGGTAGTAAAAATTAATGACGTCGATATGACGAAAGAAGCGCAGGCGAAAAATATCATCGTCAACTGGTCGAAAATGAAAGAAGCGGAGGTCGTCGTCAGACGGCACGCTCACCTTGAAAATATTCGGGTTAATGTTCTAAACAATTAACAAGTGTACATCATGAAGAAATTTCCATGGGCGTGCGTGGCGCTGACCGCATTGTCGTTATATTCCGGTTCGCTGCTTGCAGCCAACTTTAGCGCCAGTTTTAAAAATACTGATATTCGCGAATTTATCGATACGGTAAGTCGCAATCTGAATAAAACTATTCTCGTCGACCCGTCCGTTCAGGGCACCGTGTCGGTCAGAACCTATAACGTGCTGTCGGAAGATGAATATTATCAGTTCTTCCTGAGCGTGCTGGATCTCTACGGTTTGTCGGTCATTCCGATGGATAACGGGATGGTGAAGGTGGTGCGCTCCAGCGTGGCGCGTACCGCCGGTGTGCCGGTAGCCGACAGCAAAAATCCGGGCAAAGGGGATGAGATCATCACCCGCGTAGTGCGCATGGAAAACGTGCCGGTGCGCGAGCTGGCCCCGCTGCTGCGCCAGCTGAACGATGCTTCGGGCATCGGCAACGTGGTGCACTTTGAACCTTCCAACGTGCTGCTGTTAACCGGTAAAGCCTCGGTGGTGAACCGCCTGGTGGATCTGGTTGAGCGCGTAGACCGTTCCGGCATGCAGCGTCGTGAAATTGTGCCGCTGCGCTATGCGTCCGCCAAAGCGCTTTCCGACATGTTGAACAACCTCAACAACGAAGAGCAGAAAGGGCAGAACGCGCCGCAGCTGGCGACCAAAGTGGTGGCTGATGATGAAACCAACAGCCTGGTGATCAGCGGCACCGAAGATGCGCGGGCGCGTACCCGTACGCTGATTGGCCAGCTCGATCGCGAGCAGAATAACGAGGGCAACACCCGCGTCTTCTACCTGAAATACGCCAACGCCTCGAAAGTGGTGCCGGTGCTGACCGGTATTGGCGAACAGCTGAAAGACAAAGCCGGGACGCCGAAGAGCAAAACAGCCCCAACGGCAAGCGACCTGAATATTACCGCCGACGAGTCGACCAACTCGCTGGTGATCACCGCCCAGCCAAACGTGATGAACTCGCTGGAGAAGGTGATCGACAAGCTGGATATTCGCCGTCCGCAGGTGCTGGTGGAAGCCATCATTGCTGAAGTGCAGGACGGTAACGGCATGGATTTAGGCGTGCAGTGGACCGGCAAGCACGGCGGCGTGCAGTTTGGTTCGACCGGTCTGCCAATCAGCCAGATCAAAAACGGCACGATCAAAGGCGCCTCGTTTACGGGCCTGGCGACCGGCTTCTTTAACGGCGACTTTGGTGCGCTGATGACCGCGCTGTCGACCACCGGCAAGAACGACATTCTTTCCACGCCAAGCGTGGTCACGCTGGATAACAAAGAAGCGTCGTTCAACGTCGGTCAGGATGTGCCGGTGCTGTCCGGTTCCCAGACCACCAGTGGCGACAACGTATTTAACTCGGTTGAGCGTAAAACCGTCGGTACCAAGCTGAAGATTGTTCCGCAGATCAACGATGGGGACATGATCCACCTGAAAATTGAGCAAGAAGTGTCCAGCGTTGACGCCAGCGCCACCGAGGACGCCAGCCTTGGTCCAACCTTCAACACCCGCACCATCAATAACGAAGTGATGGTCCACAGTGGACAAACGGTCGTGCTGGGTGGGTTGATGGAAAACGTCAACAAACAGAACGTCTCGAAGGTGCCGCTGCTGGGCGACCTGCCGCTGGTGGGCCAGCTGTTCCGCTACACCTCGCAGGACACGTCGAAACGCAACCTGATGGTGTTTATCCATACGACCGTGCTGCGTGATGACGACAACTACAGCGCGGCGACGAAAGAGAAATACGATCAGATCCGCGCACGTCAGCAGCAGCGTATGGAAGAGCAAAAGCTCGGCATTCTCGAAAACTCGGATAACCCTGTTCTGCCGGCTTATCCGAAGCAGAGTCATGCGACGCCCGCTGGCGTAACCGCGACGTCCGCGTCCCGCAACCCCTTCAAAGAGTAAGCGGAGGTGATGCGTGGATGAACTGACGAAACAGCTTTGCACCAGCAGCTTTGCGAAAGACAACGGCATCCTGTACTGGAACGACGTGGTCTATATCCGTGAAGACGTGCCCGCGTTCGCCCTGCTGGAGATGCGCCGGGTGCTGGGGCGCGCCTTTGTGCCCGAGACGCTGAGCGCCGAAGCGTTCGATGAAATGCTGGCCAAAATCTGGCAGCAGAACAGCGGCGTTTCGCAGCAGCTGGTGGACGACATGGATGCGGATATCGATCTGATGGCGTTAACCGAGGAGATCCCGGACAACGAAGATCTGCTCGATAACGACGAAAACTCGCCGGTGATCCGCCTGATCAACGCCATTCTCGGCGAAGCGGTGAAAGACGGCGCATCGGATATCCATATCGAAACCTTTGAGCGCACGCTGAGCATCCGTTTTCGCGTTGACGGCGTGCTGCGCCCGGTGCTGCAGCCTGCGCGTAAACTGGCGCCGCTGCTGGTGTCGCGTATTAAAGTCATGTCGAAGCTCGACATTGCCGAAAAGCGTCTGCCGCAGGATGGGCGTATTTCGCTGCGCATTGGCCGTAAAGCGATCGACGTGCGCGTGTCGACCATTCCTTCGCAGTACGGCGAGCGCGTGGTCATGCGTTTGCTCGATAAGAGCAACCTGAAGCCGGATATCAATAAGCTCGGACTGATTGATGAAGAGCTGGAAAAACTGAAAGGGCTGATTGGTCGCCCCCACGGCATTATCCTGGTCACCGGGCCGACAGGCTCCGGTAAAAGTACCACCCTGTACGCCATTCTGTCGGCACTCAACGGGCATGAACGCAACATTCTGACCGTCGAAGATCCGATTGAGTACGAGCTGGAAGGGGTGGGGCAGACGCAGGTCAACCCGCGCGTGGACATGACCTTTGCCCGCGGCCTGCGCGCCATTTTGCGTCAGGATCCGGACGTGGTGATGATCGGGGAAATCCGTGACGGCGAAACCGCGCAAATTGCGGTGCAGGCGTCGCTCACCGGTCACCTGGTCATGTCGACGCTGCACACCAACAGTGCTGCGGGGGCCATCACCCGCCTGCGGGACATGGGGCTGGAGTCCTTTTTGATCGGTTCGTCGCTACTCGGCGTCATTGCCCAGCGTCTGGTGCGTCGGCTGTGTCCGCACTGCCGTACCACCAGTCCGCTGGATGACAATGAAAAAGCGCTGTTTAGCTTTATGGATACGCCACCGAAGGCCATCTATCGCGCCGTCGGCTGCGAGCACTGCCGCCAGAGCGGGTATCAGGGACGCGCGGGCATTCACGAGTTTCTGGTGGTCGACAGCACCATGCGCCGCGCCATTCATGAAGACAAAGATGAAATGTCCATTGAAACCGAGCTTTTCAAACAGGCCTACAGCCTGCGCGAAAACGGCCTGATGAAAGTCATCAGCGGCATCACCTCGCTGGAAGAGGTGATGCGCGTGACCGCCGAGCGTGGAGGCGATGAATAATGGCTTTCTACGTGTGGACCGCCACCGATGCCGCCGGGAAAACCCAGCGCGGCACGCTGCAGGCGGAAGGGCCAAAGCAGGTGCGCCAGACGCTGCGCGAGCAGAAGCTGATGCCGCTCACCATCACCGAAACCCGTGAAAACGCGGCCAGCACAAAAGCCAAAACCGGGGCCAAACTCTCTGTGCCGGTGCTGTCGATGTTTACCCGTCAGCTGTCGACGCTGGTCAATGCGTCGCTGCCGCTGGAAAGCGCCCTGAAGGCGATTTCGAAGCAGACGGAAGACAAAAAGCTGGCGGCGATGGTGGTCGAAATCCGCGAGAAAGTGGTGGAAGGCCATACCCTTTTTGACGCCTTCAGCCAGTTCCCGCGCACCTTCGACAAGCTCTACTGCACGCTGGTGATGGCCGGGGAGAAAACCGGCCACCTCGGCGATGTGCTGGAGAAGCTGGCGGAGTACAACGAGCAGCGTCAGAAGATGAAAAGCAAGCTGACGCAGGCGATGGTTTACCCGATTACCCTGACGGTGGTCGCCGTAGCGGTCATCAGCATCCTGCTGGTGGCGGTGGTGCCGCAGGTGATCGAGCAGTTTGTGCATATGAAGCAGCAGCTGCCGATCACCACCCGCACGCTGATCGCGGTGAGCGATTTCCTGCAGGCGTACGGGATCTACATTGCGGGTGGTTTCTTTGGCGCGGCTGTGGGCTTTAAGGCGTGGGTGAAGAAAAAAGCAAACCGTTTTCGCTGGAACAGCTGGCTGGTGAACGGCTCGCCGATCAAAAAGCTGGTCTGCGCCATCAACAGCGCGCGCTATATCCGCACGCTCAGCATTCTGCAGGCCAGTAGCGTACCGCTGCTGGAAGGGATGTATATCGCGATGGACGGGATCGAAAACCTCTATGCCCGGCAGGTGCTGGAGCAGGCGGCGGATACCGTCCGTCAGGGCGCGTCTCTGTATAACGCGCTGGACCAGGCGAAACTCTTTCCGCCAACCATGCTGTACATGATTGCCTCCGGCGAAGAGAGCGGGGAATTGGGTTCATTAATGGATCGCGCCGCGGAAAACCAGGAATCGGCATTACAGCATCGAATTACTTTAACACTGTCGGTATTTGAACCGGCACTGGTGGTAACAATGGCGACAGTCGTCTTATTTATCGTGCTGTCAATATTACAACCACTTCTTCAGCTCAATAATATGGTGGGTTAACTATGTCTTTAAAACGAAATAGCCTGAAGCGTCAGGCCGGGTTTACTTTGCTCGAATTAATGGTGGTCATCGTTATTCTTGGCGTCCTCGCCAGTATGGTGGTGCCAAATTTAATGGGTAACAAAGAGAAAGCGGACAGCCAGAAAGCGACCAGCGATATCGTGGCGCTGGAAGGTTCGCTGGATATGTACAAGCTGGATAACCACCGTTATCCCACCACCGAACAGGGTTTACAGGCGCTGGTCACCAAACCTGAAATCGCGCCGATCCCGAAAAACTACCGTGACGACGGCTATATTCGCCGCCTGCCGGAAGATCCGTGGGGCAATGATTATATTCTGGTCAGCCCGGGTGAACATGGCGCGGTGGATGTTTTCTCTGCGGGTCCGGATGCCGAAGCCAATACGGCTGATGATATTACCAACTGGTCTTTAGATAAGAAAGAGAAGTAATGAATAAGCAACGTGGGTTTACTTTGCTGGAAATTATTCTGGCGCTGGTGATATTTGCCAGCTGCGCCATGATGGTCGTTTCGACTATTCCCTCGCGCAGCGGTGCGGATATTTTCGGTCAGCAGTTAAAAGCCCTCGTTGAATATGGTTCAGACCGCGCGGTGATGGACGGAAATATCGTCGGACTGGTGGTCACAACATCTGAATATCAGCTGGTTGCCTGGGCCGAAAAAGACGGCGAGCGTCACTGGGAGCCGTTGACCGCCGGGCGCATTGTCACCCACGGCGCGTTCCCGGAAGAGATGCACGTCTCGCTGTCGCCGCAGCGCATTGCTGCCACAACGGACGCGACGCCGCAGATAGTCTTTTTACCGGACGGGGAGATCGGCCGTTTCAGGCTTGGGCTGCAGAGTTTCGACAAAAAGCAGCGCTTTAGCGTGGTGTCGCAGGGCGCATCACCAGTGTCGGTAGAGAACGATGACTAAACGCAAAGAACAGGGGATGACCCTGCTGGAAGTGATGGTCGCGCTGGTCATCTTCTCCACCGCTGCGCTGGCGCTGATGAACTCCGTCTCGCTGAATGTGCGTTTCACCCATGGCCTGGGCGACTCGCTGCAGGCGAGCTGGGTGGCGGAAAACCAGCTGGCGGAGGCAAAACTGAGCAACACGCCGTTCCCGGATGCCCTGCAAACGGGTACGGAAACGATGGGCGGCAGAAACTGGACCTGGCGCAAGCAGCGGGTAAAAACCGCGGAAAATCGCTTTGCCGATGAGGTGCAGGTGTACGCCGAGGGCGATGAAGATAAACCGGTGATTACCCTGCAGGTGATGGAACCCGGAGAGGCGAAATGAGTAAGCACACTCAGCGTCAGCAGGGCTTTACGCTGCTGGAGATCATGATTGCGCTGACCATCTTTGCGGTCATCAGCTTGCTTGCCTGGCAAATCCTTGACGGGGCGATGCGCACGTCTAACGCCACCGACGTGGCGGCCACTCGGTTAAACCAGCTTCAGCGCGCCTATAACCTGCTGGAGCGGGATTTCTTCCAGCTTCAGGCGCATGCCCCGCGCAACGAGCCTGATGTATTTGTTCTGGGTAAAGACGGCCTGGAACTGACCACGCTGAACGGCGTGAGCGGTCAGGTTCAGCTGGAGCGCGTGCGCTGGCGGTTAAAAGATAAAACGCTGTGGCGGGACATCTGGCCAGTCATCGACGGCCCAGCAGATGCGAAGCCGGAAGAGGTGCCGATCCTCAGCGATATTAAAGAGATGTCGTGGCGTTTCTGGAAAGCAGGCTGGCAGAGCAAATGGACCGATACGGCGCACCAGCCGGACGGCGTAGAGCTGCTGCTGACCATGGAGAACGGCGATACCTGGCGCTGGGTGTTCACCACACCGGGGGATCTGCCGGACGCGCCAGCGGCGCCGACCGATGCGGCGACGCCTGCGCAACCGCAGCCGGTTCCCGCCCCGTCAGGAGAGAATAAATGAGCGGAAAATCGGTTCGGAAACAGCGCGGTGTCGCGCTGCTGGTGGTGCTAATTTTGCTGGTCATGATGTCGGCCCTGGCGGCCAAAATCAGCCAGCAGTTCTGCCGCAATCTGCAGAAAACCCGCTATCAGGTGAGCCAGCAGCAGCTGCGCTGGTCCATTCAGAGCCAGCAAAAAACGATTGAAGATCGGCTCCAGACCTACGCCAGCGGCGAGAGCAAAGGGCTGTCGCCGAAGGGCGAATGGACGGAGCCGGTGGAGACCAGGGGGGAAAACTACACCGTGGTGAGCCAGGCTGAGGATGCCCAGACCTGCTTTAACGTCAATAACCTGCTGGCGGCAGATCAAATGCCAGCGGTACAGACCGCAGGTGCCCTGCCGGAAAAACCGGTGAAAGAACGCATCGTCGAGCAGCTCCTGGCCGACAGCGGCATTTCCGCGGGTGACGCTGAAGAGATTTACCAGCAGCTGCTGGACTATCTCGACGGCGATACCGCGACGGCAAAAGAGGGGCTGGAGACGGATGCCTGGGCTGGCGTGCAGCCAGCGCGCCAGCCCGCGAATCAGATGATGCGCACCCCGGGCGAACTCAAGCTGTTGCCCGCGTTTCCGGCGGCGGCCTACGGGAAGGTCAGCAAAGTGCTGTGTGCCTTACCCGACAGCGCCAGCAAGGTGGACGTGAATACGTTGACCAGGGAACAGGCGCCGCTGCTGGCCGCGTTGTTTATCGGCTCGCTGAGTGAGGACGAGGCCGCCCGGCTTATCGCCTCCCGCCCGGAAGAGGGCTGGGAGTCGATGGAGGCGTTCCTGAAAGAGCTTGAGACAAATTATCCGCAGACCAAAGACGCCCTCAAGCAGGTTCAGGCGTTGCTTGCGGTGAACAGTAGCTATTTCCGGGTCAACAGTACCGGCAATACCGACGATTTAACGCTGCGCGTCGTCAGCCAGCTTCATGTTGATAATGAAGCCGGGAAGGTTATTACCTGGCAACGCCGCTACCGAATGGTTGAATAACACAAGACGAACTCTATGAAACAGGTGCTTTTTATTCGTCCCGACACGCACGAGGACGGGAACATAATGTGGTGCGAGTCCGGTCGCGAGCATGTGGAACAACGGCAGGGGCTGGCATCCCTGGCGGACCTCGCGGATAACCCGCTGGCCGCCAGAGTGTGTCTGTTACTGCCCGCCAGCGAGACGATCTTCCGCCACTTCACGCTGTCCAAAAAAGGGGGCGCAGAATTTTCGTGGCTGGCAGAAGAAACGCTGATTGGCGACGTGGACAACCTCCACTGGACTGTGCTCAACAAGAAAGGGCGGGAAGTGGACGCCGTTGCTATCGATGCCGACCGCCTCCGTTACTGGCTTGACCGCTGTGCCGATGCCGGGCTGACGGTGGTGCAGGTGCTGCCGGATGCGATCCTGCTGCCGGTGGCCGAGGGCGGGAGCACGCTGGTTTCCACCGACAGCGGCTACTGGATGCGCTACTCACCGTTTGGTGCCTGTGAAACCGACGCCGCGCTGCTGCCGCTGCTGCTGAGCCAGCAGTGCACAGGTGACATCGTCAGCTACGGCGATGCGCCAGCGGGCGTTCAGGTGGATGAGCAGCTGGCCTGGCAGCATCCGCTAGTGCTGATCCAGCCGCAGTGGAAAAGCTGCAAAGCCAATCTGCTGCACGGTGATTTTTCTGCCAAAGGCGAGAGCGCCGGCTTCCGCTATGCGAAATCGGCCATCGCCGCCGTGGCGGTGCTGAGCCTGGGGCTGCTGATTGGCCCCCGCGTCGGCATGGCCTGGATGCTGACCAACCAGGAAAACCTGGCACAGCAGCAGATGGTTGAGCTGGCCCAGCACTACTTCCCGACGCTGCGCCAGACCACCAACCTGAAATACCACTTCGGGCAGAACATGAAGAAAGAGAAGAAAGGATTCTTTCTTCAACTGGACGCGTTGGATCAGATTAAGCAAACGCTCCCTTCTGTCGAGCTGAGCGAAGTCGGATACGACGACACGCAGAATCAGCTCACGCTGAACATCAGCTCAATGGATCCCACGGCGTTGAAGGCGTTCGTTAATAAGGCGAGTGACACCTTCGACTTTACGCTGCAGCCGGTATCCAGTGAAGCGCCTTATACCGCCATCCTCACAGGGAAATATAAATGAAAGAGAAAATGGGACAATTAAAGGCGCGTTATTTGCGTTACAGCCCGCGCGAGCGAAATCTGTTTAAACTGTGCGGCACGGCGCTCTGTTGCGCCTTTATCTGGTACGGGGTGATGACCCCGCTGGATGGCATTATAAAAAACGAACAAAGCACGCTGCAAAAACAAAAACAGACCCTGAACTGGATGCGCGAAGAAATTAATAAAAACCATCTTCAGGCCAAAGTATTAAAAACCAGTAACCCACGAAGCGTGGTGGAAGAGAGCGCCAAAGAGATCCATGTTGCGCTGAGTAATATTCAGCAGGATGGTCAATCCATGTCGTTTAATATCGACCGGATAAACGTGTATGAACTGAAGGGCTGGCTCAGGGAGGTGAATTTAACCTCCGGTGTGCGTCTGGAAAAAATGGATCTTACCCCGGTGGATCATCTCAGCGACGTTAAGGCGCAGATTAAGCTCTCGTGGGCGAAAGCGGCATGAACTCATTGACGCTGCTTCAGGGCAGCCAGATGCCCGCCCTGTGTCTCCTGAGCGGTGCGCTTGGCGGCATTCTCGGCAGCTTTCTTGGCGTGGTGGTCGAACGCATACCTCCGCTCATCAAAGAAGAGGAGGGGGCCGGGAATCTGCTGTTTCCGGCATCCCACTGCCCGGGGTGTTCCCATACGCTCTCCTGGTGGGAAAATATTCCTGTTCTGAGCTGGTGCTGCCTGCGCGGGCGCTGCCGGTGCTGTCAGACTGCGATCCCGCTGCGCCTGCTGTTACTTGAGCTTTCCAGTGCCCTGTTTTTTGCCCTGACGGCGGCGTATGCCCCGTCTGCGGCCGCGCTGATTTCGCTGTGGGTTCTCTGGTGCGGGCTGTTGCCGCTGGCGGCGATAGACGCGAAAAACCTGCTGCTGCCGGATTGTCTGACGCAGCCGCTGCTGTGGGCAGGGCTGTTAAATCATGCGTTTTTTCAGACCTTACCGCTGTCGGATGCGCTGTACGGCGCGGCGGCGGGTTACCTGTCGCTGTGGCTGATCTACTGGGCATTTCGCCTGACCACCGGTCGTGAGGGATTGGGCTACGGTGATTTCAAACTGCTGGCCGCGCTGGGGGCGTGGTGCGGCTGGCAGGCATTGCCTTCATTATTGCTGGCAGCTGCATTGAGCGGTATCGCATTGTATTTTCTTTTTTATAAAGCTGTTAAAGAAAATAGCGTTATTCCGTTTGGTCCGATGTTGTCACTGGCTGGATTGACTATTTTTATTCTCCAGACGCTGCAATTCACATTCTGATTTGCGCGGTCAAGTTTTTTTTAAAATTTTTTCGATAAGGGAATGGAAGGATTTAATTTAATTCCCGGCGTATTGTAAGAAGCATAAGCTGTAAGGATTATCGCTCATGTCTTTTTATGGAGGATATTTTAGCGTACTACATGTTTTTCACAATTAAGTATTATCCGCAGTTTTATTGAACTGACTTATTCACGACTCGCCCATGTTATATGGAATACATGGTTATTTTAATTTTCACAAATAATGTTATCAGGAATTAATAATGAAATTTATGAAGCCTAAATATCTGGCCCTTTTTGTTGCGGCTGTCTCCGGCTCCGCATTCGCCGCAGCGCCAGGTACGCCTTCAATTAGCAGTGGTAATGATAAGTTTGCCCTCGTTGAAGTAGACCAGGCCGCACAGGATTACGGCACGCTCGTTAAAGTACACAACGATGGTGTGGACGTGAAGGTTGAGTGGAACGTCTGGAGCGGCGATGCGCCAACCTCCGGTAAAGTTCTGCTCGACGGTCAGACCGTGTGGTCAGGCGCTGCCGGTGCGTCCGGTTCCGCGACCTTCAAGGTAAAAAAAGGTGGCCGCTATCAGGAACAGGTTGAACTCTGTAACACCAGCGGATGCGCCAAAAGTGCAAGCAAGCTGGTTATCGTTGCGGATACCGACGGTAGCCACCTGCTGCCGCTCAACGGTGCGATGCAGGAGAACAACAAAACCTTCGCGAAGCACACCGATAAAGTGGTCGGCGCATACTTCCCGGAGTGGGGCGTATATGGCCGTAACTTCCCGGTTGATAAAATCCCGGCCGCTAACCTGAACCATATCCTGTATGGCTTCATTCCAATCTGCGGCGGTGACGGCATTAACGACGGTCTGAAAACCGTTGAAAACGGCAACAGCTTCGCCGCGCTTCAGCGCGCGTGTGCTGGCCGCCAGGACTTCACCGTGGCGATCCACGACCCGTGGGCGGCGCTGCAGAAACCGCAATCCGGCGTCTCTAACTGGGACGACCCGTACAAAGGTAACTTCGGCCAGCTGATGGCGCTGAAAAAAGCGCATCCAGACCTGAAAGTGCTGCCATCTATCGGCGGCTGGACCATGTCCGATCCGTTCTTCAAAATGAACGATCCGGCTATCCGTGCGCGCTTTGTCTCCTCAGTGAAAGACTTCCTGACAACCTGGAAATTCTTCGACGGCGTGGATATCGACTGGGAATTCCCTGGCGGCGGCGGTGTGAACGAAGCGCTGGGCAACGCACAGCAGGATAAAGCAACCTATACCGTACTGATGCACGATCTGCGTGCCATGCTGAACGAACTGTCAACACAAACCGGTCGTACCTATGAGCTGACTACCGCAATTGGTTCCGGTAAAGATAAGATTGAAGACGTGGACTACACCACCGTCCAGCAGTACCTCGACCATATCTTCCTGATGAGCTATGACTTCTACGGCGCATGGAGCAACACCGAACTGGGTCACCAGGCGGCGCTGCACGCACCAGCATGGCGTCCGGATACCAACTACACCACCTCTAACGGCGTTGACGCGCTGCTGGAGCAGGGCGTTGACGCGCTGCTGGAGCAGGGCGTACAGCCAGGCAAAATCGTTGTCGGTGCGGGCATGTATGGCCGCGGCTGGACAGGCGTTCACGGCTACACCGGCAACAACCCGTTCACCGGCACCGCGACTGGCGCAGTGAAAGGGACCTGGGAACCGGGTGTGGTTGACTATCGTCAAATTGTGAACGAGTACAAAGGCAAGCCGGGCTGGGAATCCGGTTATGACGCGGATGCGGAAGCACCGTACGTCTTTAACAAATCCACCGGCGATCTGATCTCCTATGAAGATGCCCGTTCGACTACCGCTAAAGGTAAGTATGTCGTGGCGAAAAATCTGGGTGGTCTGTTCTCCTGGTCTATCGACTCCGATAACGGCGACATCCTGAACGCCATGAACGAAAGCCTGATGGGTGGCTCAACGCCGGTTGAACCGGTTGTGACTAACCATGCTCCAGTTGCTGTGGCGGTCGATCAGTCCGTGATGGGTCCTGCAATCGTCACCCTGGATGGCTCAGCGTCTACCGATCCTGATGGCGATGCAATCACCTACAAATGGACCCAGATCTCTGGTCCATCCGTCACGCTGACCAACAGCAACAAAGCGAAAGCGACCTTCTCCGTTGGCGCTGTCACCAGCAATCAGACGCTGGCATTCCGTCTGACCGTGACCGATGCGAAAGGGCTGAGCAGCACCGCTGACGTGCAGGTTCTGAACAAAGCACCTAAGGCTAACCAGGCACCGGTTGTGAACCAGATGCAGGCCGTGACCCTGGAAGCTGGCCAGTCTTATGCGCTGAACGTGCAGGCTGCGGATCCAGACGGTGATGCGCTGACCTATACCTGGAGCATTCCATCCGATATGCACGCCACCGGTACCAATACCTCAAGCGTACAGATCACTGCACCAGAGGTTACCACTGACTCAAGCTATACCCTGAGCGTGGTGGTGAGCGACGGTAAAACCAGCGTACAGTCCAACGTACAGGTTACCGTGACGCCGAAAGCGACCCCGGTTGTGCCTGATGAAGAGACTCCTCCGGCTGACGAAGGTACCAACCCATCTGACGAAGGCACCAGTCCATCTGACGAAGGGACTGCCACAGGCAGCTGCGACAACCCGGCTGATGCCAACGCCAGCAAATATGCTGCGTGGGAATCCAGCAAAGTCTACAACAATGGCGATCTGGTAAGCGCTGATAACCTGGTCTGGAAAGCGAAGTACTGGACTCAGGGCAACAAGCCAGGCTTTGGTGCAGATGCATGGGAACTGGTCAGCCAGGTGAAAATGAACTGGCGCGCTGACACGGTCTACAACGGCGGCGACAAGACGACCTACCAGGGCTTCGAGTACCGTGCGAAGTGGTGGACCCAGGGTGATAAACCAGGTAACAGCGATGTATGGGTAAAAGAAGGCGCGTCAGCTGACTGCAAATAATCTTCTGAGCCTGAAATTGTGGGTGTGATATCCGCCCACAATCACAGACCACACCCCGCTTCGGGTGTGGTCTGTAACTAAAATATTTAACAGGACGTGTTTGAGGAGAAATAAAACGTACCACCGCAGGTGAATGATGAAGCGATTACTGTTGCTGTTATTGATATTAAGCCAAAGCGCATTGGCGAACTGCTGGGATAAGGCGGCGCATTATTATCATGTTGACCCTTATTTACTTTATGCCATTGCGAATGTGGAATCAGGAATGAATCCCTACGCTGTCGGGAAAAATCATGATGGCACAATTGACGTAGGATTAATGCAAATTAACAGCTCGCACTTTTCGGAGCTTGAACGACGCGGTATCAGCGAACGTAGACTTATAACAGAACCTTGTACTTCTATTATGGTGGGCGCATCGATTCTGTCAGGCATGATTAAAGTCTACGGATATAACTGGGAAGCCGTCGGTGCCTATAACGCCGGGATTAAAAAAGAAAATTATCCAAAGCGTATGGTGTATGCCCATAAAGTCTGGGCGAAGTATCAGCAATTAAAATCTGCTGCACGCGAAAGAAATGACTGGTGAGTTTTTTCTTTTTTGAAGTGTACCCCTAAGTACTCTTCAGAAAATGAAAAGCAGCTGTCTGGAGTTTATTTATTAATGGATTAATAAATAAACTGGGATTTTATTAACTAACACAATCGTATTTAACAGGAACAATCGAGATGAATAAAAGGACATTACTGAGCGTACTGATTGCCGGTGTCTGCGTAGCACCGATTATGGCTCAGGCCACCATGCTGAAGGCAGAAAGCACCACGCCTTACACCATGAAAGCCAGCGATCTGGCGAAAAAGGAGAAAGAGCTTACAGATTTCCCACTGATGCAGTCTGTGAAGGATACCATCCGCACGCTGGACAACGCTCAGGTTGAGCAAATTGAGCCAGGCCGTGCGTCAAATCCGGCTAACGTCAAGCGCGTTGAAGGGATCCTGAAAGAGAGCGACTGGGAATACCTGTTCCCACTGCGTGCAAAGGATTACAGCTACAGCAACTTCCTGAAAGCGGTGGGTAAATTCCCGGCGCTGTGCGACACCTACAAAGACGGCCGCGACAGCGACGCCATCTGCCGTAAAGAGCTGGCAACCATGTTTGCCCACTTTGCGCAGGAAACAGGCGGTCACGAAAGCTGGCGTCCGGAAGCCGAATGGCGTCAGGCGCTGGTCTATGTGCGCGAAATGGGCTGGAGCGAAGGCCAGAAGGGCGGCTATAACGGCGAATGTAATACCGACGTCTGGCAGGGTCAGACCTGGCCGTGCGGTAAAGACAAAGACGGTGACTTCCTGAGCTACTTCGGCCGCGGCGCGAAGCAGTTGTCCTACAACTATAACTATGGTCCGTTCTCCGAAGCGATGTACGGCGACGTGAAAGTTCTGTTGGAAAAACCCGAGCTGGTGGCGGACACCTGGCTGAACCTGGCCAGCGCCATCTTCTTCTTCGCCTATCCACAGCCGCCAAAACCAAGCATGCTGCAGGTTATCGACGGCACCTGGCAGCCGAACGATCACGACAAGGCTAACGGTCTGGTCTCCGGCTTCGGCGTAACCACCCAGATCATCAACGGCGGCGTAGAGTGCGGTGGCCCGACTGAAATTGCGCAGTCTCAGAACCGTATTAAGTACTACAAAGAGTTTGCTAACTACCTGAAAGTGCCTGTTCCGGCTAACGAAGTGCTTGGCTGTGCCAACATGAAGCAGTTCGACGAAGGTGGCGCGGGCGCCCTGAAGATCTACTGGGAACAGGACTGGGGGTGGAGCTCGGATACACCTGATGGCAAAACCTATTCTTGCCAACTGGTGGGCTACCAGACGCCATTCAGCGCGTTCAAAGACGGCGACTACACTAAGTGTGTACAGAAGTTCTTTAACGTGAACATCGTGAATGACGACGGTTCCGCGACCACGCCGGATGAAACGTCGGTAAACCCAACGCCAACGCCGTCTGAAGATGAAACCCCGGTTACCCCGACGCCAACGCCGGACGAAACCCCGGCAGAGCCGGCAGCCGTCAACCATGCGCCAGTGGCGCAGATCGCCGGTCCAATCGGTGCGGTTGAAGCGGGTGCGCAGGTCTCTCTGAGCGCAGAAGGCTCCAGCGATGAAGACGGTAACAAACTGACCTATACCTGGCGTTTACAGGATGGTCAGACCGTGACTGGCGAAGACAAAGCGGTTGTTACCTTCAGTGCGCCTGAAGCGGCAACAGCACAGCAGTACGAAGTGAGCCTGACCGTCAGCGATGGCGAGCTGAGCAGCACCACGTCCTACCTGCTGAACGTGAAGGCGAAAGAAGCGGCGCCGTCTAATGACGAAGGCTCTTCTGGCTCTTACGCGGCATGGAGCGCGAACAACAAGTACAAGGCCGGTGATATCGTGAACAACCACGGTAAACTGTTCCAGTGCAAACCGTTCCCGTACAGCGGCTGGTGTAATAACGCCCCGGCATACTATGAACCGGGCGCAGGTCTGGCATGGGCTGATGCCTGGACGGCTCTGTAAAATCATAACGGCAACCTTCGGGTTGCCGTTTTCGTGTTTACTCTTTCCCTCTCCCCTTTGGTGAGAGGGGACAGATCGGCGTCGTAGATTTAGCGGTGCAATTTCCCGTGATCCCGCAGCCATGCCGCCGTGCGTACTATCCCGTCATCCAGCGTCACAAGCGGTGTATATCCCAGTTCATTCTCCGCGCGGGAAATATCCAGCGTGAAATCGAAGTTGAGTTTTGACACGCCGTAATGGGTTAGCGCAGGCTCTTTGGCTGATTTACTGCCAAAGCGCTCCATGCTGCGGGCGATCATATCCAGCATCGGATAAGGCACCGAACGGATGCGGCAGTCGATCTGCAGCTCGTCGATCAGCCGCTGGACAATGCTGCGAAGCGTGCAGGGTTCGCCATTGGTGATGTTATAGGCGCGTCCAGAGACCAGATGATTGCTATCCGGCTGGCTTGCCAGCCACATGGCGTGAACGGCATTTTCGTAGTAGGTCATGTCCACCAGCGCATCGCCGCCGCGCGGCAGCAGCACGCTGCCGTAGTGGTGCATCATCTGCGCCAGGCGTGGAATAAACACTTTATCATGCGGCCCGAACAGGCTCTGCGGGCGCAGAATCGTAAACCGCGTGTGCGGGTTCGACTGTGCTAAAAGGTCTATCACCTCCTCGCTGGCGGCCTTGCTGCGGGCAAACTCGCAGGCAAAGCGTGCAGGGCGGAAATCTTCCTTCACGTCGCGGTGGTGGTGATAGTCGAAATAGAGTGACGGGGATGAGATATGAATAACGTTACGCACGCCCCAGGCAACGGCCCACTCGCCCAGGCGGCGCGTGGCGCGCACGTTGGCGAGGTCGAACGCTTCCTGCGTGCCCCACGGGGAGGTAAAGCTGGAGCAGTGCCACAGGGTGTCGATACCGGCGAGCATCACTTTCGCCTGAGAAGAGACCAGCTCCGTCAGGTCGGCATGGACAAATTCTGCACCCATTTTTTGCAGCAGCTTACCCATCGCCTCGTTGCGACCGGTTGCCCTGACGCTGATGCCCTTGTTGCGCAGAAACTCGACCGCATTTCGGCCTAAGCCGCTGGTCGCCCCGGTAACCAGTACCTTCATATCAATCCACTGTGTTGAAAAAGAATTTCGTGCGCATTCTTTCGTGAATTACGGCGGTATGCAATGGGAAAGGTGAAAGAATAAGAGTTTTATTTAGATCTTTTCCGTCTTTTGTTCTGCCAGATGCGCAATACGTTTTGCCATCCCCTGGAAGATAAAAAGATGCGCCGGGATCATCAGCAGCCAGTAGAACAAACCCGGCATGCCGTGTGGATGCCACCAGGCGCGAACGTCCAGTTCCCGATAATCACCTTGGTCTTTGAGGGTGAAACACAGCCGCCCCAGGCCCGGGGCTTTCATGCCAAACAGCAGCGCCAGCTGCTTTTCAGGTTCGACAACGATCACCTTCCAGCTGTCGACCGTATCACCCACTTCAAGATACGGGCGAGCAGGGCGGCCTTTTGCCAGTCGGTGCCCCACGAGCAGATCCATCGCGCCGCGCGTTTTCCAGAGCACATTGCCGAAGAAATAGCCCTCTTTGCCGCCGATCTGGTTTACCACCTCCCACAGCGCCTGCAGGCTGGCGGACGTTTTCACCGTGCAGCCCGCCTGTTTCGGGAAATAACCGTACTCCGGGCGCCAGCGGGCAAACGCCTGGGCGTCGTAGCCCCAGTCGCTGGAGTTCACCAGCTTCTCTTCTTCTTTCAGGGTATTGCGTACCGCATCGTCAAAGCGGATCAACTCCTGCGGGATCAGCGCGCGCAGCGCGCGGTCGTCTGCCAGCAGATCGTGTTTCAACCCCTGAATCAACGCCTTCGCCGTGGTGGGGGGCACCGACGTAATGACGTTCAGGAACCAAACCGAAATCCAGCGAGTCGGGAAGGGGATCGGCAGCAGCCAGCGTCGGCGGCCGCTGACGCGCATGAAATGCTCAAACTGCTCCTGATAGCTCAGCACGTCGGGGCCGGCGGCCTCCAGTACGCGATGCTGATCAGAGGGGTGTTCCAGCAGCGCTATCAGGTAATGAAGTAGATTCTCCAGCGCAATGGGCGTGGTGCGTGAACGGACCCAGCGTGGAGGGGTGAGCACCGGCAGGTTATAGACCATGTCGCGCATTACTTCGAAGGCGGCTGAACCCGCGCCAACGATGATCCCGGCGCGCAGTTCGGTGACGGGAATGTTGGCATCACGCAGGGTGTCAGCCGTCAGCTGGCGCGCGCGCAGATGGTCGGACTGCTCGTTTTCGGGAGCCTGTAGCGAGCTTAAGAAAATCACCTGCTTAACCGGCGTTTGCAGCAGGGCGTCGCGGACGTTCATCGCCACCTGACGCTCGTGGGCGATAAAATCGCCGCCTTCACCCATGCTGTGGACAAGATAGTAAAGCGTATCGACCCCGTCCAGCAGCGCAGGCAGCGCGACAGGCCAGTTGAGATCGACGTTGTGACAGGTCACGCCCGGAAGGTTTTGCTTTTGCAAGCGCTCAGTGTTGCGTGCCGCTGCCCGCACCTGATTTCCCTGCTGGCTTAACGCTGTGGTCAGATGCTGGCCGATGTAGCCGCTGGCACCGAGCACCAGAATACGTTGCGACACGTTATGCTCCTTAACGCTGTAAAAACGCCTGCCAGTGTTTCACCACGTCAGCGAGCTGCTCGCGGTTGACGTCGAGATGCATCACCAGACGCACGACAGGAGAAGCGTTGATCAGTACGCCACGTTCCTTCATAAATTCGCCAAGCGAAGCGGCGCGATCGTCGCCTACGCGCACGAACAGCATGTTGGTGTCGTGACGCATCACGTCGGCGCCAATCTCGCGCAGCTGCGCCGCCATCCACGCGGCGTTGTCGTGATCGTCCTTCAGGCGCGACACATTATTTTTCAGCGCATACAGCCCGGCTGCGGCCAGAATCCCGGACTGGCGCATGCCGCCGCCCGTCATCTTACGCCAGCGGTTGGCGCGCTTGATGTAGTCCGCATTGCCGACCAGCAGTGAGCCAACCGGCGTCCCTAAGCCTTTTGAAAGGCAAATGGTGAACGAGTCGCAATATTGCGTGATGTCTTTCAGCTCGCAGCCATAGTCCACCACGGCGTTGAAGATGCGCGCGCCGTCCACGTGCAGGCCCAGATTGCGCTCGCGGGTAAATTCCCAGGCGGCGTTAAGGTAGTCGCGCGGGAGCACTTTGCCGTTATGCGTGTTCTCCAGGCTGAGCAGCTTTGTACGGGCGAAATGAATATCGTCGACCTTAATTTTTGCGGCGACTTTATCAAGCGGCAGGGAACCGTCCGGTGCGGCGTCGATAGGCTGCGGCTGAATGCTACCGAGCACCGCGGCACCGCCCGCTTCGTACAGATAGTTATGCGCGCCCTGGCCGACGATATACTCTTCACCACGCTCGCAATGGCTGAGCAGCGCTACCAGGTTTGCCTGGGTGCCGGTGGGTAGAAACAGCGCGGCCTCTTTACCGCTCAGCTCTGCCGCGTAGCGCTGTAGCGCATTAACCGTTGGATCATCGCCGTATACGTCGTCCCCGACCGGGGCGGCCATCATCTCTTCGAGCATGGCGCGACTCGGGCGGGTTACGGTATCACTGCGTAAATCAATCATGGCATGTCCTTATAATGTTAAAGGCGATGCCAGATGTTTTACCTGAGCCAGTTGGTTTTTGCCAGTTCGATCACTTCGTCACCGCGTCCGCTGATAATGGCGCGCAGCATGTACAGGCTAAAGCCTTTGGCCTGCTCCAGCTTGATCTGCGGCGGGATCGCCAGCTCTTCTTTGGCGACAACCACGTCGACCAGCACCGGACCGTCGATGGAGAAGGCACGCTGCAGGGCTTCGTCCACCTCCGAGGCTTTCTCCACGCGGATCCCGGTGATGCCGCAGGCTTCAGCGATGCGGGCAAAGTTGGTGTCATGCAGCTCGGTGCCGTCCGTGAGGTAGCCACCGGCCTTCATCTCCATCGCCACAAAGCCCAGCACGCTGTTGTTAAAGACCACGATTTTGAGTGGGAGCTGCATTTGCACCACGGAGAGGAAATCCCCCATCAGCATGCTGAACCCGCCGTCACCGCACATCGCCACCACCTGACGTTCCGGTGCCGTGGCTTTCGCGCCCAGCGCCTGCGGCATGGCGTTTGCCATCGAGCCGTGGTTGAACGAGCCGAGCAGGCGGCGTTTGCCGTTCATTTTCAGATAGCGCGCGGCCCAGACGGTTGGTGTGCCGACGTCGCAGGTAAAGATGGCATCGTCGTCGGCGAAATGGCTAATTTGCTGTGCCAGATACTGCGGATGAATGGCCTTATCGCTGGGTTTAGCGAGATCGTCCAGCCCTTTACGCGCGTCGCGATAATCGCTCAACGCTTTATCGAGGAACGTGCGGTCCGTTTTTTCTTCCAGCAGCGGCAGCAGGGCCGCAAGGGTCGATTTGATATCGCCGATCAGCGCCATATCGACTTTGCTGTGCGCGCCGATGCTGGCCGGGTTGATATCGATCTGAATGATTTTGGCATTTGCCGGGTAGAACGGGCGATAGGGGAACTGGGTGCCGAGCAAAATGAGCGTGTCGGCGTTCATCATGGTGTGGAAACCGCTGGAAAAACCGATCAGCCCGGTCATACCCACATCATAGGGATTGTCATATTCGACGTGTTCTTTGCCGCGCAGGGCGTGGACAATCGGCGATTTTAGCTTACCGGCAAATTCCAGCAGCTCTTTATGCGCTCCGGCACAGCCGCTGCCGCACATCAGGGCGATATTGCTGGAGTAACGCAGCAGCTGCGCCAGCTTTTTAAGCTCTTCTTCGGCAGGCGTCACCACGGGCTGAGGCGCGTGATACCAGTGGGTGCTGGCCCCTTCCGGAGCCGCTTTGAGCGCTACGTCGCCCGGTATTACCACCACCGATACGCCGCGGTTCAGCACCGCTTTGCGCATGGCAATCGCCAATACCTGAGGGATCTGCTCGGGCGACGAGACCAGCTCGCAGTAGTGGCTGCATTCACGGAACAGCTCCTGAGGATGCGTCTCCTGAAAATAGCCGCTGCCGATTTCAGATGAGGGGATGTGCGCCGCTATTGCCAGCACCGGGACGTGATTGCGATGGCAGTCGAACAGGCCGTTAATCAGGTGCAGGTTTCCTGGCCCGCACGATCCGGCGCAGACCGCCAGCTCGCCCGTCAGCTGTGCTTCGGCACCTGCGGCAAAAGCAGCCACTTCTTCATGGCGGGTGGGCATCCATTCGATGGTTTTCATCTTATTAAGGCTATCGCTCAGTCCGTTCAGGGAATCGCCGGTTACGCCCCAGATACGCTTCACGCCAGCCTGTTCAAGGGTCTTCGCTATGTATGCAGCCACAGTTTGTTTCATGGGTGTCCATCTCCTTTTTGTGATATCGCTTACAAGCTTAGAAGAAAGTCCCTGTCTTGCCTGCTTTACCCCCTCATTAAAAGGTGGATTTCAAATGTAACTCTTCGGCATACTCTGGCTGAACATTGGGTGAAAACAGGAATCATTTCAAATGGTTAAATCATTGTTAATTGCTGTTAATGAAAAGCTATCGTGCGACGATCTCGGCAAACTCTTGTTACGACTTGCCGTCGGCGGGCTGATGTTATTTCATGGGTTGCACAAATTATTGGGTGGTGTGGGGTTCATCAGCGGCATGCTGGTGGAAAAAGGGTTACCGGGGTTTATTGCCTATGGTGTGTTAATAGGTGAAGTGGTGGCACCCATCCTGATTGTTATCGGCCTCTTTACGCGGCCTGCGGCGCTGGTGCTGGCCTTCACGATGATCGTGGCATGGCTGATGGTAGGCACGGGGAAAACTTTTGCGCTCGATGCCGTCGGCGCGTGGGCAATTGAAAGCCTGGTGTACTTCTTTATCGGTGCGCTGGCGGTCGTATTTTTAGGGGCAGGGCGTTACGCGGTGGGGAAAGCGCCGGCGTGGCGGTGACGGTTTGAAGGCCCGGTAAGCGTTATCGCCACCGGGCATTTTTATCAGGCAATAACCAAATCACCCTGTGGATGGCAAGAACACGCCAGCACGTATCCTTCAGCAATTTCCGCTTCCGTTAGCGTCATGGTGCTGCTGACGGTGTAGTTGCCTTCAACCACTCTCGTCTTACAGCAACCGCATACGCCTGCGCGGCAGGCCGCTACAACCGGCACCTTGTTGCTTTCGAGCGCCTCCAGCAGCGTGGTGCCGACACGGCCAAAGAAGGTCTGCGCGGGCTGCAGTTTAGTGAACTGAATCCCGCTGGTTGCCGCTTCCGCCACAGGGGTGAAGAACTGCTCTTTGAAGAAGCGGGTCACGCCCAGGGCTTTCACTTGTTCTTCCACGACATCCATGTACGGTGCCGGGCCACAGGTCATCACGGTACGTTGAGCAATATCCGGCACGCTTTGCAGCAGCTCGCGGCTCAGACGCCCCGCGACAAACCCGTGCGTCGCGTTGTGTTCTGCCACCAACGTCACCGGATAGTTGCGCCATTCATCAGCAAAAATCACGTCATCCGGAGAACGCACGCTGAAGATCACCTGCACGTCGGCCTGAGGGCGGTTTTTGGCCAGCCAGCGGCGCATGGACATTATCGGCGTTACGCCACACCCGGCCGCCAGCAGCAGGTATTTATCTTCCGTCTTATCGTCACAGGTGAAATCACCCTGCGCGTCAGACAGCCAGATGTAATCTCCGCGCTTCACGTCACGCGTTAGCCACTGGGAGCCTGCGCCATCGTCAATGCGACGGACGGTGAGCGTAATGTACTCGCTCACGCCCGGGGTAGAGGAAATCGTGTAGGCGCGCAGCGTGTCCGCCGCGTTGCGGACGCTGACCAGCGCATATTGCCCTGCGCGGTAGGGGTAATAGTCATGGCACAGCAGTGACAGCGTCCACACATCCGGCGTCTCCTGATGGATGTGATGAACCTGCATCCGCCACGGACATTGCGAGGTTGGCATGGTCATGAATCGCTCCTTACGCGCTCAGCAGCTGCTGCATATCTTCTTCGACCGTGGTCACGGAACGAAGACCGAATTTCTCGTTTAGCACGGCCAGCAGGTCCGGCGTCAGGAAGCCTGGCGCCGTTGGGCCGGTCACGATATTGGTCACGCCCAAAGAGAGCAGGGTCAGCAGGATGACAATCGCCTTCTGCTCGAACCAGGAGAGTACCAGAGACAGCGGCAGGTCGTTCACGCCGCAGCCCAATTTTTCCGCCAGGGTGACCGCAAGAATAATGGCTGAATAGGCGTCGTTACACTGACCGGCATCCACCAGGCGCGGCAGCCCTTCAATGTTGCCAAAGTCCAGTTTGTTGAAGCGGTATTTCCCGCACGCCAGGGTCAGGATCAGGCAATCCTGCGGGACGCGGGTGGCGAAGTCGGTGAAATAATTACGTTCACCGCGCGCGCCGTCGCAGCCGCCAATCAGGAAGATGTGGCGCAGTTTTTCACGGCTGACGAGATCAATCAGGGAATCTGCGGCGCCGAGCAGAGTTTCGCGGCCAAAGCCCACGGTGATGAGATGCGGGATCTCGCTGTACGGGAAGCCTGCCATCTGCTGCGCCTGGGCAATAACCGGACCGAAATCGTCGCCTTCGAGGTGGCTTACGCCCGGCCAGCCGACGATGCTGCGAGTCCAGATGCGGTCGTCATAGGCGCCGACGGTCGGGTCGATGATGCAGTTAGAGGTCATCACGATAGGACCAGGGAAGCGGGCGAACTCAACCTGCTGGTTCTGCCAGCCGCTGCCGTAGTTCCCAACCAGGTGTTTGAATTTACGCAGTTCCGGGTAGCCGTGTGCGGGCAGCATTTCACCGTGGGTATACACGTTAACGCCGGTGCCTTCGGTTTGCTGCAGCAGGTTGTAGAGATCCTTCAGGTCATGGCCGGAGATCAGGATGCATTTGCCTTCAGTCGCTTTGACGTTGACCTGAGTCGGCGTTGGATGGCCGTAGGTGCTGGTTTCACCGGCATCCAAAATGCTCATCACGCGGAAGTTCATCTGGCCGATTTCCATTGAGCATTCAAGCAGCGCGTTCATATCGGCAGGCCAGGTTCCCAGCCACGCCATGATGTTGTGGTACTGCGCGTAGATGTCGTTGTCGTACTGACCCAGAACGTGGGCGTGCTCCATATACGCCGCGGCACCTTTCAGGCCGTACAGGCACAGCAGGCGCAAGCCGAGAATGTTCTCGCCAATCGCCGCTTTGTCTTTGTTCGGCGTGAACTCTGCCGCCTGACGCTGCAGGTCGCCCAGATCGTCGCTCACCAGCTGCAGCGCTGACATCGGGTTTTCAACGCGCGCGCTGGCATCGGCATTCAGGCACTGTGTTTTCAGCGCTTCGCGCAGGGCAATCGCTTCGCGGGCATAGCCGACGATGCGTGGGGAATCAAAATTGACGTTAGTCAGCGTGGAGAAAAATGCGCGCGGGGCAAAGCTGTCAACATAGTGGTCGACGATGCCGTACTCGCGGGCTTTGGATGCCCAGGCAGACAACCCCTGCAGGGCAGCGATCAGCAGGTCCTGCAGGTCTGACGTCTCAGCCGTTTTGCCGCACATGCCCTGCGCATAGGAGCAGCCATTGCCTGCTGGGGTACGGATAGTTTGTTCACATTGCACACAAAACATAATCACACCTGTTAAAGTTATATTTAATATACATGTTTAAGATTATGCTTGTGCCGAAAGGGAGAAAAGTCCTTTCTTCTACAAAGTCGAGGGATATTGATTTAGCGCAATTTTGGCGGCAGGGATCCTACCGCCAGAGGAGTATCAGGCAGAGAAAAACGCCATCAAAATGGGCACCAGCAGGCTCAGGATAAAACCGTGCACGATGGCAGCAGGCACCATCTCAAGACCGCCCGAACGTTGCAGAACCGGAAGGGTGAAGTCCATTGAGGTGGCTCCGCATAGCCCCAGTGCGGTCGAGCGGCTGCGGCGGACCAGACCCGGGATCAGCATGATGGCAATCAGCTCACGCGCCAGGTCGTTAAAGAAGGCGGCGCTGCCAATCACCGGTCCGAAAGATTCGGTCAGTAAAATACCGGAAAGGGAATACCAGCCAAAACCCGATGCCATCGCCAGCCCTGTTTTCAGCGGCAGGTCGAGAATAAAGGCGTTAATCACGCCCGCGACCAGGGAGCTGGCAACCACGATAACGGCAACGATCATTCCCCGACGATTAAGGACAATCTGTTTCAGCGTCATGCCGTTATTTCGCAGCTGGATACCAATCAGGAACAGCAGGAAGATCAGCGTATATTCACTGGCTTCTGTGGCGTGCTGTAAAAAAGCCCATCCGGTGAGCCCCAGCAGAAAACCGATGACCACCACGCCGCATAATTTTAACGATTCCAGCGCCATTGCAATTCGCGAAGGCAGTTTTTCCTGATGGTGATGATTTTTCCACGGAATAGTGCGTTCGAGCCAGAAAAGAGCGGCGATATTGCACAGCAAAATAACCACAACCGTGACGGCAGAATAATGAAGAATGGACAGTAAATTAGCGGCAAGATTATCCAGGAAGGCCAGGCTGATTCCCATGAAGAAAAGAATGACGTAGACAATCCAGCTCAGAAAACGATTGATCAGCCGTAATGCGGATTCACGATGCAGCGGGATGAGGTAGCCCACGATCAGGGGCAGCAGAATAATGAGAAGTCCTGAAAACATGAACAGCCGGTCCTTTTGAGTATTCGTTGAGCGCCAGAGACACTACCCAATAAAGGCTGACCAGTAAAGCAGCATTAAAAGCCGGGGGCGGTTACGCCACCCGGCACACGCTTAATTAATCGCGTTTTTCAAGCAGGGTGCGATACAGCACGCCGCCCAGAATACCACCGACGATGGGCATCACCCAGAACAGCCACAGCTGTTGAAGCGCCCAGCCGCCCTGGAAAATGGCAACGGCGGTACTCCTTGCCGGGTTAACGGAGGTGTTGGTGACCGGAATCGAGATCAGATGGATAAGCGTTAGCGCCAGACCAATGGCAATGGGGGCAAAGCCCGCAGGCGCGTGTTTGTCAGTCGCACCGTGGATCACCAGCAGGAAGCCTGCGGTCAGCACAATTTCAATGACGATGGCAGAGAGCATGGAGTAGCCACCCGGAGAGTGCTCACCAAAGCCGTTAGAGGCGAAGCCGCTGGCTGCCGCATCGAAGCCTGCTTTACCGCTGGCAATGACGTACAGAACAGCAGCAGCAATAATGCCGCCCACAACCTGGGCAACAATATAGCCAATAACGTCTTTAGCCGGGAAGCGGCCGCCGGCCCATAAGCCTAATGTGACTGCCGGGTTGAAATGCCCGCCGGAAATATGTCCCACGGCAAATGCCATGGTTAATACGGTTAAGCCGAATGCGAGTGCAACGCCGACAAAACCAATACCTAATTCCGGGAATGCTGCTGCCAGAACGGCACTACCGCAGCCGCCAAACACCAGCCAGAATGTACCGAAACATTCTGCCGCTAATTTTCTAAACATAACCACCTCAATAATAAACTTCTGCACGCTTTCCCGCGCGCAGGCTATATCGCCATAAAGGGATGACGACTCAAAGAGCCATTATTTTAAAAACTAACAACACCCCTTCGCCACTTAAATAAATTCGATAAATTTGATTTAAGGCAATGTGATGTTAATCCTTGTTCAAACCGGAGGTAAACAGAGCATAGTCCAATTTGCGGGCGATAGTATCTTGTGCAGCTAGCGTTATTTCAAATGATACGTCATGGGTAAATTCTGAATTTTTCGTGCTTACGCGAAGTAATCGAAACGGATTACAGTGTCCAGCCAAACATCCTCCCGCTATACTGCTGATAACTTAAAGGAAAAAGTGAACATTTTTCGGGGGATTTATGCTGCTCGAACGTGTGGAAATTGTCGGGTTTCGCGGTATCAACCGTCTGTCGCTACAGCTGGAGCAGAACAACGTCCTGATAGGGGAGAATGCCTGGGGCAAGTCCAGTTTGCTGGATGCACTCACGTTACTCCTTTCGCCCGAAGACGAATTGTATCACTTCGTGCATGACGATTTCTGGTTCCCACCTGGCGACGTCACGGGCCGCGAAAAGCATCTGCATATTATTCTGACCTTCCGCGAATCTGAACCTGGCCGCCACCGCGTGCGCCGCTTCCGGCCGATGTCGTCGTGTTGGGTCCCCTGTGACGATGATTATCGCCGCATTTTTTATCGTCTCGAAGGCGAGATGACTGAAAATGAAGGCGTATTAACCCTCCGTGAGTTCCTTGATGAAAAGGGAAACCCCATCGCGCTGGATAATATTGACGATCTGGCCCGCCACCTCATCCGCCTCACCCCGGTCTTACGCTTGCGCGATGCGCGTTTTATGCGGCGTATCCGCAACGGTACCGTACCGAATATGCCGGACGTGGAAGTGACCGCGCGCGAGCTGGATTTCCTCGCGCGTGAGCTGGTGTCGCGTCCGCAGAACCTGACCGATGGCCAAATTCGTCAGGGGTTATCCGCGATGGTACAGCTGCTGGAACATTATTTTTCCGAGCAGGGAACGTCCCAGTCCCGTCACCGCCTTATGCGCCGTCGCTCGCACGATGAACAGCGAAGCTGGCGCTATCTGGATATCATTAACCGGATGATCGACAGGCCTGGCGGCCGTACGCATCGGGTCATCCTGCTGGGGCTGTTTTCAACGCTGCTGCAGGCCAAAGGGACGGTTCGCCTGGATCGCGACGCGCGCCCGATTTTGCTGGTGGAAGACCCGGAAACGCGGCTACACCCGATTATGCTCTCCGTTGCGTGGCATCTGCTCAATCTCCTGCCGCTCCAGCGCATCACCACCACCAATTCAGGTGAGCTCTTATCGCTCACGCCGGTAGAGTATGTCTGCCGTCTGGTGCGTGAATCCTCGCGCGTCTCTGCATTTCGTCTTGGCCCCGGCGGGCTGAGCGCGGAAGACGGGCGCCGTATCGCGTTTCATATCCGCTTTAACCGCGCCTCGTCGCTGTTTGCGCGCTGTTGGTTATTGGTAGAGGGAGAAACAGAAACCTGGGTTATCAACGAGCTGGCGCGTCAGTGCGGCCACCATTTTGATGCGGAAGGCATTAAGGTCATCGAATTTGCGCAGTCCGGACTAAAACCGCTGATCAAATTTGCCCGCAGGATGGGCATTGAATGGCACGTGCTGGTGGACGGTGATGAGGCGGGTAAGAAGTATGCCGCCACGGTGCGGAGCCTGCTGAATAATGAGCGAGAAGAAGAGCGTGACCATTTAACCATGCTGCCCGCGATGGACATGGAACATTTTATGTACCGTCAGGGATTTGATGATGTTTTCCACCGCGTGGCGATGATACCGGCAGACGTACCGATGAACATGAGGCGCGTGATCGCCAAAGCAATTCATCGTTCGTCTAAGCCCGACCTGGCGATTGAAGTGGCGACGGAGGCGGGAAGGCGGGGCGTGGAATCCGTGCCCGCTTTACTGCGCAAGATGTTTTCACGCGTGCTGTGGCTGGCACGCGGGAAGGCAGATTAACGACGGGTGACCTGAACGATTTGTTCCATCAGGCTATCCAGCAGCGCATAGCGGCGTCGGTATTCAGCGCGCTTTTTACTCGCAATCTCTTCCATCGGCTTGCGCGGCATGACAAGCGGTAGCATGAAGTTACCGTTGTCCTGTTTCTTGCCGCCAATGGAGAGCCAGAAACTGTCGTAATCGGCCAGCAGTTTTCCCTCTTTTTTCTTACGATAACGCCAACTGCGGTAAACATGGGTGGCGTTGCTCACCGCGACAATTTGCTCCACCGGGAACGCAACGCCCAGCGCCATGGCGGCTTCAACAAGAAGACGTTTCGGGAACAGGCCATGACATGCTTTGGTTGCGCCCTGGATCAGCTCATGCGGGATATGCGCTTTTGCACCCTGCAAGCCGCCGACGAACAGCGTCTTTTTTCCGTTGAACGGGCACAGCGTAAACGTCATTTCCGCCAGCACCGTGTTCTGCTCGTCGCAGAAGGTGAGGGTAGCTTCCCCTTCTTTGTCCATGAACGCATCTGCACACAGGCGGATGGTAAACTGCTGTTCGTCTTTGCCGGTGAGGGTTAACAGCGGCATACCCGGCTGTGAAAGATAGCCGTTGAGCAACGCAGCCGGCAGCTGACGGCTCATTGTCTGGTAGTGGCACGCCAGCGAGCCCAGCACGTTCTGACGGTTCATATTCACCGTCAACCACGGACGGTGCAGGCGGCACGGCAGGCCGGGCTGGACACGCAGTATTTGCATCAGGCGAGGCTGCTTTGCCAGGATTGAAAGCAGGCGCGCGGTGTTAAACGGCGTCGCCAGCGAACGAAGCACAAATTTTCGTCGATACGCGGGGTTTTGCCATGCCAGCCCCGGCGTGATGGCACCGGATGCCAGGCTTTTAAAAAGCTGCCAGCCAGATTTTGGCTGAGCCTGTGTGGAATAAGGTGTATCGACGATGGAAGACATGTTAGATCCTGCTCCTTGTGGAAGAACGTTATTTCAGCAGGCGCTTTGTCAACGTTGTGTAAACAAATCTGGGCATTGACAGAAATCAGGGGTTTCGTTGAGGAGTGGTTTAGATAGAATCAACGGTGATGATAGCCAGAACAATTATTTGGAATATTTATGAACCTTAAGGGAAAACGCAGAAAGCTGTTTCTGCTGCTGGCGATAGTGGTTTTAGTGGGCGGTTACTGGTTATGGCAGGTGCTGAACGCACCTGTTCCCCAGTATCAAACGCTGATCGTTCGCCCGGGAGAACTGCAGCAAAACGTGCTGGCGACAGGCAAACTGGATGCGCTACGCAAGGTGGACGTGGGCGCGCAGGTGAGCGGCCAGCTGAAAACGCTGTCCGTTGAGATTGGCGACAAGGTTAAAAAAGGTCAGCTGCTGGGCGTTATCGATCCTGAGCAGGCTGAAAACCAGATCCGCGAAGTGGAAGCGACGCTGATGGAACTCCGTGCGCAGCGCAGCCAGGCGATGGCGGAGCGTAATCTTGCGCAGGTGACGTTAACCCGCCAGCAGGCGCTGGCCAAAACGCAGGCTATCTCGAAACAGGATCTGGATACCGCCGCCACCGAGCTGGCGGTTAAACAGGCGCAGATCGGCACTATCGACGCGCAGATCAAGCGTAATCAGGCCTCTCTGGATACGGCAAAAACTAACCTCGACTACACGAAAATCGTGGCGCCGATGGCCGGGGAAGTCACCCAGATCACCACGCTGCAGGGCCAAACGGTGATTGCCGCCCAGCAGGCACCCAACATTTTGACGCTGGCGGACATGAGCACCATGCTGGTTAAAGCGCAGGTCTCAGAGGCGGATGTGATCCATCTTAAGCCCGGGCAAAATGCCTGGTTTACGGTTTTGGGCGATCCGCAAACCCGTTATGAAGGCGTATTGAAAGATATTTTGCCGACGCCGGAAAAAGTGAACGATGCCATCTTTTACTATGCCCGCTTTGAAGTGCCTAACCCGCAGGGCGTTTTGCGTCTGGATATGACGGCACAGGTGCATATTCAGCTGACCGGCGTGAAAAACGTGCTGACCATCCCGCTCTCAGCGCTGGGAGAATCCGCCGGAGACAGCCGCTATAAGGTGAAGGTGCTGCGCAACGGTGAAACGCGCGAACGTGAAGTGGTGATTGGTGAGCGTAACGACACTGACGTGGTCGTGGTGAAAGGGCTGGAAGAGGGTGAGGAGGTTATCACCAGCGAAAGCCTGCCCGGAGCCACCAAATGACAGCGCTGCTTGAGCTGAATGATATCCGTCGCAGCTATCCGTCGGGCGACGGTCCGGTAGAGGTGCTGAAGGGCATCTCTCTGCGCGTTGAGGCGGGCGAGATGGTGGCGATTGTCGGGGCATCGGGTTCCGGTAAATCGACGCTGATGAACATTCTGGGCTGTCTGGATAAACCCACCAGCGGCACCTACCGCGTGGCGGGAACGGATATTTCCACGCTTGACGGTGACGCGCTGGCGAAACTGCGCAGGGAGCACTTTGGATTTATCTTCCAGCGTTATCATCTGCTCTCCCATTTGAGCGCGGCGCAAAACGTTGAAGTGCCAGCGGTTTATGCGGGCGTGGAGCGTAAAAAGCGCCTGGAACGCGCGAAGGCGCTGTTAACGCGCCTCGGGCTGGCGGAGCGGGTAGATTATCAGCCATCGCAGCTTTCCGGCGGTCAGCAGCAGCGCGTGAGTATTGCGCGTGCCTTGATGAACGGCGGCCAGGTGATCCTCGCGGATGAGCCGACCGGTGCGCTCGACAGCCATTCGGGTGAAGAGGTGATGGCGATCCTCCATCAGCTGCGCGATCAGGGACACACGGTGATCATCGTGACCCACGACCCACAGGTGGCGGCACAGGCCGAGCGGATCGTCGAGATCCATGACGGTGAGCTGATTAGCAATCCGCCGCCGCGTCAGTCGAGGGCCGCCGCACCGAAGGAGGCTTTGCCCGCCTCCACCGGATGGGGGCAATTCTCTAGTGGTTTTCGCGAAGCGCTTGCCATGGCCTGGCTGGCGATGGCGGCTAACAAAATGCGCACCCTGTTGACGATGCTTGGCATCATCATTGGTATCGCCTCGGTCGTATCGATTGTGGTGGTGGGCGACGCCGCTAAACAACTGGTGCTGGCGGATATTCGCGCCATTGGCACCAACACGATTGACGTCTATCCCGGCAAGGACTTTGGCGATGACGAGCCGCAGTTTCAGCAGGCGCTAAAATACGATGACCTGGCGGCTATCCAGAGACAGCCATGGGTGAACTCGGCCACGCCTGCGGTCTCGCAAAACCTGCGACTGCGTTATGGCAACATTGACGTGGCAGCCAGCGCTAACGGCGTCAGCGGCGATTACTTTAACGTCTACGGCATGACCTTCAGCGAGGGGGCGACCTTTAACGCCGAACAGCTGGCGGGCAGGGCGCAGGTGGTGGTGCTGGATGCTAACTCCCGCAGGCAGCTCTTCCCAAATAAAACTCACGTGGTGGGCGAAGTGATCCTCGTAGGGAACATGCCCGCGACGGTGATTGGCGTAGCGGAAGAGAAACAGTCGATGTTTGGCAGCAGCAAGATCCTGCGCGTCTGGCTACCGTATACCACCATCTCCGGGCGCATTATGGGGCAGTCGTGGCTTAACTCTATCACCGTGCGCGTGAAAGAGGGCTATGACAGCGCGCTTGCCGAGCAGCAGCTCGAGCGGCTGTTAACCCTGCGCCATGGGAAGAAGGATTTCTTCACCTGGAACATGGACGGTCTCTTGAAAACGGCGGAAAAGACCACACGTACTCTTCAGATGTTCCTGACGCTGGTGGCGGTCATTTCATTAGTCGTCGGCGGGATCGGGGTGATGAATATCATGCTGGTATCGGTCACCGAGCGGACGCGAGAAATTGGTATCCGCATGGCGGTGGGTGCCCGGGCCAGCGATGTATTGCAGCAGTTTTTGATTGAAGCGGTGCTGGTGTGTCTGGTGGGCGGCGCGATGGGTATTGCGCTGTCGATGATGATCGCGTTTGCGCTACAGCTCTTTTTACCCGGCTGGGAAATTGGCTTTTCGCCGGTGGCGATCCTTACCGCATTTTTATGCTCAACCTTTACCGGCATCTTGTTTGGCTGGCTCCCGGCACGCAATGCTGCACGGTTGGATCCGGTAGATGCCTTGGCCCGAGAATAGCCTGGAAATAAAAATGCCAGCCGATCGGGCTGGCATTTTATCTGCGGGGTGTACACAATGAATCAGAGAGCTAGGCAACCGCTTCTGCTTCAACAGGTACGATAAGACTGGCGTGATTGCCTTTTGGCCCCTGGTGTACATCGAACCGGACGGATTGCCCGGCTTTGAGCGTCCTGTAACCATCCATCTGAATGGTGGAATAGTGAGCGAAGATATCCTCGCCGCCGCCTTCAGGGCAGATGAAACCGAACCCTTTGGCGTTGTTGAACCACTTAACAGTACCCATTTCCATGCTTCGACATCCTTCGTAAATCTTATAAATTAAGATGGAATGAACCGGTGGTGGAGTGGGGGCTGTTCAAAACCTCGCCAACTCACGCTTGTACAATTTAGATAAACGAAAGAAGCCGTCAAGCGTTTGGCGCTGGAGTTGGGACAATAATCAACCAAAATTTGAGGCAGTTAACGCTATTGCAACAGTTTGTGACAGACATCGCGGATGACAGTAATAGATGATTGTTATCTAACATCTGAGGTAGATTCAAAGTGGTTATGCAAAATGGGTAAGACCAATGACTGGCTGGATTTTGACCAGCTGGCGGAAGATAAAGTGCGTGACGCGCTAAAACCGCCATCTATGTATAAAGTTATGTTAATGAACGATGATTACACGCCGATGGAATTTGTTATTGACGTGCTACAAAAGTTCTTTTCTTATGATGTAGAACGTGCAACGCAACTGATGCTTACCGTTCATTATCGAGGCAAAGCGATTTGCGGCATCTTTACCGCTGAAGTCGCGGAGACCAAAGTGGCGATGGTGAACGACTATGCAAGGGAGAACGAGCATCCGTTGCTGTGTACGCTGGAAAAGGCCTGATAAGGCATAAAATTGGGGGAGGTGCCTATGCTCAATCAAGAACTGGAACTCAGTTTAAACATGGCTTTCGCCAGAGCGCGTGAGCACCGACATGAGTTTATGACCGTCGAGCACTTATTGCTCGCACTGCTTAGCAACCCATCTGCCCGCGAAGCGCTGGAAGCATGCTCCGTGGATCTGGTGGCGCTACGTCAGGAACTCGAAGCCTTCATCGAACAAACTACGCCGGTGCTGCCAGCCAGCGAAGAAGAGCGCGACACGCAGCCGACGCTTAGCTTCCAGCGCGTGTTGCAGCGTGCGGTATTCCACGTCCAGTCTTCCGGACGTAGCGAAGTGACGGGCGCAAACGTCTTAGTTGCTATCTTCAGCGAGCAGGAGTCACAGGCTGCCTATCTGCTGCGCAAACACGAAGTCAGCCGACTCGACGTGGTGAACTTTATCTCTCATGGAACGCGCAAAGACGAGCCTAATCAGGCATCGGATTCCAGCAATCAGGTCAATAACAATGAAGAGCAAGCAGGCGGGGAGGATCGTATGGAAAACTTCACCACCAACCTTAATCAGCTTGCTCGCGTTGGCGGTATCGACCCGCTGATTGGCCGCGATAAAGAGCTGGAACGCGCGATCCAGGTGCTGTGTCGTCGCCGTAAGAACAACCCGCTGCTGGTGGGGGAATCAGGCGTGGGTAAAACGGCGATTGCCGAAGGTCTTGCCTGGCGTATTGTGCAGGGCGACGTGCCGGAAGTGATTGCCGATTGCACCATTTACTCGCTGGATATCGGCTCTCTGCTGGCGGGCACCAAGTATCGCGGTGATTTTGAAAAACGCTTCAAGGCGCTGTTAAAACAGCTGGAGCAGGACACCAACAGCATTCTGTTCATTGATGAAATCCATACCATCATCGGAGCAGGTGCGGCCTCTGGTGGCCAGGTGGATGCTGCTAACCTGATCAAACCGCTGCTCTCCAGCGGTAAGATCCGCGTGATTGGCTCCACGACCTACCAGGAGTTTAGCAACATTTTCGAGAAGGACCGCGCGCTGGCGCGTCGCTTCCAGAAAATCGACGTGACCGAGCCGTCCGTCGAGGAAACGGTGCAGATCATCAACGGCCTGAAACCGAAGTACGAAGCGCACCACGACGTGCGTTATACCGCGAAAGCGGTACGTGCCGCGGTGGAGCTGGCGGTGAAATACATCAACGACCGTCATTTGCCGGATAAGGCAATCGACGTCATCGATGAAGCAGGCGCGCGCGCGCGCCTGATGCCTGTCAGCAAGCGCAAGAAAACCGTTAACGTGGCGGATATTGAGTCTGTGGTAGCACGCATCGCGCGTATCCCTGAGAAGAGCGTGTCTCAGAGCGACCGTGACACGCTGCGTACCTTGGGCAATCGCCTGAAAATGCTGGTGTTTGGTCAGGATAAAGCCATTGAGGCCTTAACCGAAGCGATCAAGATGGCCCGTGCCGGACTGGGGCATGACCACAAGCCTGTCGGTTCTTTCCTGTTCGCTGGCCCAACCGGTGTCGGGAAAACCGAGGTGACGGTTCAGCTTTCCAAAGCGCTGGGCATCGAGCTGCTGCGCTTTGATATGTCCGAGTATATGGAGCCTCACACCGTTAGTCGACTGATTGGTGCGCCTCCGGGATACGTGGGCTTTGACCAGGGCGGCCTGCTTACTGACGCGGTGATCAAGCATCCGCATGCTGTACTGCTGCTTGATGAAATCGAGAAAGCGCATCCCGACGTGTTCAACATCCTGCTGCAGGTGATGGACAACGGGACGCTGACCGACAACAACGGGCGCAAGGCGGACTTCCGCAACGTGGTGCTGGTGATGACGACTAACGCCGGCGTACGTGAAACCGAGCGTAAATCCATCGGCCTGATCCACCAGGATAACAGCACCGATGCGATGGAAGAGATCAAGAAGATCTTTACGCCAGAGTTCCGTAACCGTCTGGACAACATTATCTGGTTCGATCACCTGTCAACCGAGGTAATCCATCAGGTAGTGGATAAGTTTATCGTCGAGCTGCAGGTTCAGTTGGACCAGAAAGGGGTGTCGCTGGAAGTGAGTCAGGAGGCCCGAAACTGGCTGGCTGAGAAAGGCTACGACCGTGCGATGGGGGCACGTCCGATGACGCGTGTGATTCAGGATAACCTCAAGAAACCGCTGGCGAACGAGCTGCTGTTTGGCTCGCTGGTGGATGGCGGTCAGGTGACGGTGGCGTTGGATCAGGCGAAGAACGAGCTTACGTACGATTTCCAGAGTGCGGCGAAGCATAAGCCGGAAGCGGCTCACTGATTTCGGATATGAGGCTTAAAAACCGGGCGAATGCCCGGTTTTTTTATACCTGCAACATCAGGTATCAGGACTGGCGTTCTGAATGTGTGTTCATGAAGGGGGTATTTATGATTCACGAAAGTCACTTTTCTCGTCTCTATACCGAACGCTCCCTCAGCGCCGAACTTTAAACGCTGAAGCTGTCTGGGGAGCATACCCGGCCCGGACGACAATACATCTTCATGCTGCGCAACATTGGGTCCAGTAAATAAAAAAGGCCGGGATTACCCGACCTTTTAAATATTCATCTGCCATTACAGGCGAAAACAATTAGCGACTACGGAAGACAATGCGGCCTTTGCTCAGGTCGTACGGGGTCAGTTCAACAGTCACTTTGTCGCCCGTTAAAATGCGGATATAGTTTTTGCGCATTTTACCGGAGATGTGCGCAGTTACCACGTGACCGTTTTCCAGCTCTACGCGAAACATGGTATTAGGCAACGTATCAAGTACGGTACCCTGCATTTCAATATTGTCTTCTTTGGCCATCTAATCCTCTGGGGTATCACTACCAAGTTTTGAACCGGCAAGATAATGCCGAAATTCATCAATTAAGTAAAGAATTGCGCGATTAAAACGCAGCAAAACAGTTTCAGCGCATTGCCCAAGCGTCACGGTACAACCGAACAGGAAGCGCATTCGTAAAGGGGAGACGACAGGATAAACGTCAGGACGTTATCTGAAGCGAGGGTCCCAAACGGCGGCGGGGCAACAGGCAGAAGCTATTCTGCGGCATAATTATAACACCCTCATAAAAAATATGCGGAAAACATTTATGCATTGGGTATAAAGAGGGTTCTTGGTACCCAGAAGTCGCGGGGGAGCTTCTCCTGGCGGCAGTCATCAAGGTGCTCAATGTAGTGACGGCGGGAGATTTCAACCACTCCGAGCGAGGCGGTATGCTCGTTAAGAACCTGGCAGTCCATCAACTGTCCGCCACGCTGGGCAAATTCCTGGCAGAACACCAGCAATGCCGTTTTTGAGGCGTTAATCGCCCGGGAGAACATCGACTCGCCGCAAAACAGTGTGCCTTGTGCCACGCCGTACATGCCGCCCACGAGATCCCCGTTATTCCATACCTCAATTGAATGCGCGTAGCCCAATTCATGGAGCTGATGGTAAGCGGTAATGATGTCGCGGGTGATCCACGTCCCTTCATGACGGTCTTCGGCGCAACCCTCAATAACTCGACCGAAGGCGTGATTTAATGTGACACGGTAGGAAGATTTTGCATGAAACCGCTTCATGCTGCGGCTCAGGTGAAACTGCGCCGGCCAAAGTACGGCACGGGGATCGGGCGACCACCATAAAATCGGGTCGCCGGGAGAAAACCATGGAAAGATCCCACGCTGGTAGGCCATTAATAGCCGGGCAGGGCTGAGATCGCCGCCAAGTGCCAGCAACCCGTTGGGCTCACGGAGCGCCCCCTCTGGCGAAGGGAACGCAATATTATGACGAGAAAGCTGGACCAGGCGCATGACAGCAGAACTCCAATACGCGACGAGTGAGGATCGGTTCAAATATAGTCTACAGACGCTGTTTAAACTGGTAGTAGCGACCCTGTTTCGCCAACAGTTCTGTGTGACTACCTTGCTCAATAATATGCCCGTTGTCCATCACAATTATCCGATCGAAACTCGCCAGACCACGCAGGCGGTGTGTCACCATCAGTACCGTTTTGCCGGTCATCACATTAGCCAGTAAATCAAGGATTTGACTTTCCGTCGTCGCGTCCAGCCCTTCGGTTGGTTCATCGAGCAGCATGAGCGGGGCGTCGTGCAACAGTGCGCGCGCAATCGCCAGACGACGCAGTTCACCACCGGACAGCTGACGACCGCCTTCACCCAGCCAGCTGTTTAGCCCTTCATCCTCAAGCAGCTTATGCAATCCGACCTGTTCCAGCATGGCTTTAAGCGTTTCGTCGGAGGCCTCCGGCGCGGCCAGTAACAGATTATCGCGCAGCGTTGCGCTGAAGAGATGCACGCGCTGCGATGCCACGCTAACCGTCTGGCGCAAAGCCTGCTCGCTGAAGTCGGTCAACGGCACGTCGTTAAAGCAAATTTGGCCACGTTGGGGATCCCAGGCGCGGGTCAGCAGCTGCAACAGTGTTGATTTACCGCAGCCTGTCCGCCCGAGGATTGCGATACGCTGGCCTGCGCTAACCGTGAGGTTGATATTCTCCAGCGCGTTCTGCGCCTGATTGTCGTAGGCGAACGAGACGTCATTCAGCGATAGCGAAACCTGTACGGGAACAGCTGTCTGCGCAGCCGCAAACTTCACTGCGGGCTCCTGCTCGGCAATCTCTGTGATACGCAGGGCAGAGGCAATAACTTGCCCGAGGTGCTGGAAGGCGCCTGTGACCGGTGCCAGCGCTTCAAAGGCTGCCAGCGCACAGAAGACGAAAAGGGCAATCAATGGGCCAGGCTGCGCGCTATTTCCTACGCCACCAGACGCCATCCACAGCATCGCGATGACCGCGAAACCGCCAATCAACATCATCAACGCCTGCGAGAACGCGGTCAATTCGGACTGACGCCGCTGGGCTTCATGCCAGTTTAACTCCGTGCTCTCCATGCGCGCGCGATAACGCTTGCTGGCCCCAAAAATCGTTAATTCTGCTTGTCCCTGAAGCCAGGAAGTCAGCTGCTGTCGATATTCACCGCGCAGACGCGTCAGATTTTCTCCTGTGGATTTACCGGCACGGTAAAACAGCGGCGGCAGAATAAGCAGCGTCAGCAACATGATGCCGCCGAGGGTCAATGCGATAGGCACGTCAAGCACGCAAAGCCCCAGCGTGACCACCACGATCACCACAAACGCGCCGACGATGGGGGAAATGACGCGTAAATAGAGGTGATCGAGGGTATCGACATCCGCCACAACGCGGTTGAGCAATTCGCCCTGACGAAAACGTGCCAAACCGGCAGGGGAGAGGGGCAGCAATTTGCTGAAGGTATAAATACGCAGATGCTGCAGGACGCGGAACGTTGCATCATGGCTGACCAGCCGCTCGAAATAACGCCCGGCAGTGCGGGTGATGGCAGTGCCGCGCACGCCCGCAGCCGGAAGCATGTAGTTAAAGCTGTACAGCCCGGCAAAACCCGCGACGGCCGAGGCCGATAAGAACCAACCCGAAAGCGTCAGCAGGCCAATGCTGGCAAGCAGAGTCACAATTGCCAGCACAATCCCCAGCATCAGCATCCATTTGTGGCGTTTATAGAGCGCCAGGTAAGGCAACAGGGCGCGCATCAGATATCCTCCTGACGATTTGCCAGCAGAGTGGCAAAGGGCCCCTGCGCGGCAACGAGAGAGGCGTAATCGCCTTGCTCAACAATATGACCGTTTTCCATTACCCAGATCCGATCCCAGTCAGCAATACCTTCAAGCTGATGGGTGACCATCAAGGTCGTTTGCTGGCGTGACGCCTCGTTAAGGGCATGCATTACGCGCTGCTCGCTGTGTGCGTCAAGGCTGGCAGCTGGCTCGTCGAGCAGCATAAGCTGGCACTGATTTAACAGGGCGCGGGCAACAGCCACACGCTGTGCCTGACCGACGGACAACCCGGCTGACTGGTCTCCTACAACGGTATCCACACCCTGAGGCAGCAGCGGCAGAAATTCGCTGACCCAGGCGCGTTCGAGAACGGTATGAAGTTCATTCTCGCGCGCGTCTGGCCGCGCCAGCAGGACGTTTTCACGCAGCGTGGCGGCAGGAAGCTGGGGATTTTGTCCCACCCAACTGAGCTGTTTTCGCCATGCATCCGGATCGAGATCGCGCAGCTCCGTCTTATTGATTCGCAGCGAACCGGTATAGGCCATAAAGCCGGAGAGTGCATTCAGCAGCGAACTTTTCCCTGAACCGCTGGTACCCACAAGCACCACACGTTGCCCTGCTGGCAGCATAAAGTTCAGCGGGCCTGCCAGGACCTTGCCTTCTGGCGACAGGATTGAAAAATCACGTGCTTCGATCGTCACCGGGTCTTTGGCATTTAGCGTAACGTCACCACGCTCCGGATGCGCCAGCGGCGTTTCCATGAAGGTTTTCAGGCTATCCGCTGCTCCAACGGCCTGCGCTTTGGCATGATAAAAAGTACCAAGATCGCGAAGCGGTTGGAAAAATTCGGGGGCAAGGATCAGCGCCAGGAAGCCGGCTGAAAGGGTTACCGCCGTACCGTAGTGGCCAAAATCCAGTGCGCCAAGATATGAGAAGCCGAAGTAGACCGCCACCAGGGCAATTGAAAGAGAGGTAAAGAACTCAAGTACGCCAGAAGACAGGAACGCCAGCCGTAAAACTTCCATCGTGCGCTGACGGAAATCCTGAGACGCCCGACGGATGTTTTCGGTTTCCGCTTCGCCGCGGCCAAAAATACGCAGGGTTTCCATGCCGCGCAGGCGGTCAAGAAAATGTCCGCTCAAACGACCCAGGGCCAGGAAGTTACGGCGGTTAGCATCTGCAGCGCCCATGCCCACCATCGCCATAAACAGCGGAATCAGCGGGGCGGTACCCAGCAAAATCAGCGCGGCTACCCAGTTGATTGGGAAAATGGTGATGACAATCAGCAGCGGGACGAAGACGGCCAGCGCCATCTGTGGAAGATAGCGGGCATAATAGTCGTGCATATCGTCAATCTGCTCAAGGATCAGCGTCGCCCAGCTTCCGGCTGGTTTACCCTGGATCCATGCTGGTCCTGCGTCCTGAAGGCGATCGAGCACCTGTCGACGGATCTCGTAGCGAATATGTTGCCCCGCGTGGAAACCAACGCGCTCGCGAAGCCACACGACCCAGGCGCGCAGGATAAAGATCAGAACCAAAACGACAAAAGGCAGCAGCAGCGCTTCTCGCGGTATGTTCTCCATGATCATATGATTAAGAATGCGGGCCAGCAGCCATGCCTGGGCAACAATCAACAGACCACTGACAAGTCCCAGAAGGCGGGAAATCATGAGCCAGCGGCGGGATATAACGCTTTGCTGTTTCAGCCAGCGTGTTAACTCTTGTTGACGGGTTTTTTCCATTGCGTACTTTGCAGGTGACGTTATAAGAAATTAGACAACTGCATGTTACACGCGGGAAAAAATAAAGGCGACCAATGGCCGCCTTTATTTACGTTTGTTACTGACTTGTAAAGATTATTTACCTTGTTCGGCCAACCCGTCGAGGTAGCGTTCAGCATCCAGCGCGGCCATACAGCCGGTGCCCGCTGAGGTGATCGCCTGGCGGTAAATATGGTCCATGACATCGCCCGCGGCGAAGACACCCGGAATGCTGGTCTGGGTCGCGTTGCCGTGGATCCCAGACTGCACTTTGATGTAGCCGTTTTCCAGCTCCAGCTGACCGTCAAAAATGGCGGTGTTCGGGCTATGGCCTATGGCCACAAACAGTCCAGCCACTTCCAGTGACTCTACATTATCGGTGTTCTGGGTATCGCGGATACGCAGACCGGCAACGCCCATCTGATCGCCCGTAACTTCTTCCAGGGTGCGGTTGGTATGCAACACGATGTTGCCACTTGCCACTTTATCCATCAGACGCTTGATCAGGATTTTCTCGGCGCGGAAGGTCTCGCGGCGGTGGATCAGATGCACTTCAGAGGCGATGTTCGCCAGGTAAAGCGCTTCTTCCACCGCGGTATTACCGCCGCCGATAACGGCTACTTTCTGGTTGCGATAGAAGAAACCGTCGCAGGTTGCGCAGGCAGAAACGCCGCGACCTTTAAAGGCTTCTTCAGACGGCAGACCGAGGTAACGGGCAGAGGCGCCCGTGGCGATGATCAGCGCGTCGCAAGTGTATTCCCCGCTGTCGCCGGTCAGACGAAACGGACGGTTCTGCAGATCGACCTTGTTAATGTGGTCGAACAGAATTTCGGTTTCGAATTTGGCAGCATGCTCGTGCATACGTTCCATCAGCAGCGGCCCGGTAAGGTCATTCGGGTCGCCTGGCCAGTTTTCCACTTCTGTGGTGGTGGTCAGCTGACCGCCTTTTTCCATGCCGGTGATTAATACCGGGTGCAGGTTAGCGCGTGCAGCATAGACCGCCGCGGTATATCCCGCAGGTCCAGAACCAAGGATTAGCAGCTTACTGTGTTTGGCCGTGCCCATGAGATCCCCATTGTTGTTGGCAGACATTGGGCTGGATTGTAGGGAATTTGTTGCCGTAAAAAAAGAGCACAGCAATTTTGATATCGATATGTGCAATAGCCACTGACAATGAATTGCACGCTATAACATCACGTCTTCATGTTGAAACCGCTCGTTTATAAGGCAATAAAATGAGGATTAATACCCGACCGCAATGAATATCCGGCACGTTGTACTAAAAATCGATGTTTTGCTTTGACAATCCCCTGCGCTTTTGCGAAAACATTCAAGGAAGAAAAAAATCCGCATTAACCGCGTGCCGCATAGACATGCATGTAAATGCCATTTTTACCGGGTCAATGAAATCTACGCATGGCGTGGACAGACGCCATACGTGATGTCGGTGACTGCCTTAGGGCAACGGTTTTCTTACCAACAGAACCCGAATCCGCATCGCGTTTAATACATAATCAGGCGATGTGATAAATAACGGGGACAGGCTCTGAACAGTGATGTGCACAGGGTCCAGGCAGGAGTAGGGAAGGAATACAGAGAGACAATAATAATGGTAGATAGCAAGAAGCGCCCTGGCAAAGATCTCGACCGTATCGATCGTAACATTCTTAATGAATTGCAAAAGGATGGGCGTATTTCCAACGTCGAGCTTTCAAAACGTGTGGGACTTTCCCCGACGCCATGCCTTGAGCGCGTGCGCCGACTGGAAAGACAGGGTTTTATTCAGGGCTATACAGCTCTGCTGAACCCGCATTATCTGGATGCCTCACTTCTGGTATTTGTTGAGATTACTCTGAATCGTGGTGCGCCGGATGTGTTTGAGCAATTTAACTCCGCTGTACAAAAACTTGAAGAAATTCAAGAGTGTCATCTGGTTTCCGGTGATTTTGACTACCTGTTAAAAACCCGTGTGCCAGACATGTCCGCCTACCGTAAGCTGCTGGGGGAAACCCTGCTGCGTCTGCCAGGCGTGAACGACACCCGTACTTATGTGGTGATGGAAGAAGTCAAACAGAGCAATCGTCTGGTTATTAAGACGCGCTAACACGGAACAGGTGCAAAATCAGCGTAGTTTGATTACACTCCTGTTAATCCATACAGCAACAGTGCCGGGGATACCCGGCGCTGTTGTCCGTTTTAGCAAACAGGCAGGACATGCCTGATACCTGGAGAGCCTTTCTTGAGCCAGGAATACACTGAAGACAAAGAAGTCACATTATCGAAGTTAAGCAGCGGACGTCGTCTCCTTGAGGCGTTACTGATTGTTATTGCCCTTTTTGCCGTCTGGCTGATGGCTGCCTTACTCAGTTTCAACCCCTCAGATCCCAGCTGGTCACAAACCGCATGGCATGAGCCTATCCATAATTTGGGCGGCGTTCCCGGAGCCTGGCTTGCGGACACCCTCTTTTTCATTTTCGGTGTGATGGCGTACACCCTTCCTGTCATTATTCTTGGCGGGTGCTGGTTTGCCTGGCGTCATCGTCAGAACGATGACTACATCGATTATTTCGCGGTTTCGCTACGCTTGATTGGTGCCCTGGCGCTGATCCTCACCTCCTGCGGGCTTGCGGCAATCAACGCCGATGATATCTGGTACTTCGCCTCTGGTGGGGTGATTGGTAGCCTGTTGAGCTCAGCGCTACAGCCGATGCTTCACAGCAGCGGCGGCACGCTGACGTTGCTGTGTATTTGGGCGGCAGGCTTGACCCTGTTCACCGGCTGGTCGTGGGTGAGCATTGCCGAGAAAATTGGCAGTTTTATCCTTACCCTCTTGACGTTTGCCAGCAACCGTACTCGTCGTGATGATACGTGGGTTGATGAAGACGAGTATGAAGAGGAGTATGACGACGAAGACGAGGCCCCCGTGCAGCGTCGAGAATCGCGTCGTGCCCGTATTCTGCGCGGAGCACTGGCGCGTCGTCAGCGTGTCGCTGAAAAATTTGCTAACCCGCTTGGGCGTAAAACCGATGCGGCTCTCTTCTCCGGCAAACGTATGGATGAAGACGAGCAGGTTGAGTATCGTGCTGCGGGTGCCGCAGTCGATCCTGATGATGTACTCTTCTCTGGCAACCGCGCGATGCCGGGCGATTTTGACGAATACGATCCGCTGTTAAACGGCCATTCGGTCACTGAACCGGTCGCAGCGGCAGCAGCAGCCACCACGGCCGCGCAGGCGTATACTGCGCCTGTAGAGGCAGTGATGCCTTCTGCCGCGGTTCCTGCTCCCGAATCTGCCATTCAGCAGCCGCAGGTTGCCTGGCAAACTGCGCCTGGCGTCCACACTCCGGAACCTGTGATTGCGCCAGAACCAGAAAGCTATGTACCTGTGCAGCAGGAACAGTGGCAGCAGCCTTATCAGGCGGAGCCCGTGTATGAACCGCAAGGGTATTCTGAATATGAGCAGCCTGTTGCCGATCCATATCAGGAGTATGTTCCTGAGCCGGAGCCTGTACAACCTCACGTAACGCCACAGCCAGAACCTGACGTTGTGGAAGAGGCCAAACCGGCTCGTCCGCCGCTGTACTATTTTGAAGAGGTCGAAGAGCGCCGCGCCCGTGAGCGTGAGCAGCTTGCCGCCTGGTATCAGCCAGTGCCTGAACCTGTGCAGGAGCCTGTGACGAGAACGCCTGCTGTTTCTGTTCCGTCTGTTGATCCAACGCCAGCTGTCACCCCCGTGGCAGATAGCGTGAAGCAGGCGGCAACAGCCGCGACCGTTGCCGCCCCGTTGTTTAGCCTGGCGACAGACGGTGCGCCGCGTCCTCAGGTGAAAGAGGGGATTGGCCCGCAGTTACCCCGCCCTAATCGCGTGCGCGTTCCAACGCGTCGTGAGCTAGCGTCGTATGGCATCAAGCTGCCTTCCCAGCGCATGGCTGAAGAGAAAGCGCGCGAATCTGACTATGAAGACGACGCTGATGAGTTGCAACAGGATGAGCTGGCACGCCAGTTTGCCATGCAACAAAATCAGCGCTATGGCGAGGAATATCAGCACGATGCGCAGCCGTCGCATGGGCAAGAGAATGAAAATGACGCCGCTGAAGCGGAGCTAGCACGACAGTTTGCGGCCACGCAGCAGCAGCGCTATTCCGGCGAGCAGCCAACGGGCGCAAATCCGTTCTCGCTGTCTGATTTTGAATTCTCGCCAATGAAAGACCTGGTGGATGACGGGCCGAGCGAGCCGCTGTTTACCCCGAGCGTCATGCCGGAAGCAGAACCTGTACGTCAGCCAGCTGCACCTGCGCCACAGGGCTATGCACAGCCACAGCAATCCACTCAGCAGCCCTACGTTCAGCCGCAACAGCCTGCTCAGCAGCATTATGCGCAACCGCAGCAGCCACAACAGCCGCCGCAGTTCCAGCAACCTGCAGCACAGCCGCAGGAGAGCCTTATCCACCCGCTGTTGATGCGTAACGGCGACAGCCGTCCGCTGCAGCGCCCAAGCACGCCGCTGCCGTCGCTGGATCTGTTAACGCCTCCTCCGTCAGAAGTGGAGCCGGTCGATACTTTTGCACTGGAACAAATGGCGCGACTGGTGGAAGCGAGACTGGCAGACTTCCGCATTAAGGCGGATGTGGTTAACTATTCTCCAGGTCCGGTGATCACCCGTTTTGAGCTGAACCTGGCTCCTGGCGTAAAAGCTGCACGTATTTCTAACCTGTCGCGCGATCTGGCACGTTCTCTGTCAACCGTGGCGGTGCGTGTGGTGGAAGTGATTCCAGGCAAGCCTTACGTTGGCCTTGAGTTGCCGAACAAGAAACGTCAAACCGTATATCTGCGTGAAGTACTGGATAACACCAAGTTCCGCGATAATCCGTCTCCGCTGACCGTGGTGTTGGGTAAAGATATCGCGGGCGATCCGGTCGTTGCCGATCTGGCAAAAATGCCACACCTGCTGGTTGCGGGGACCACCGGCTCCGGTAAATCCGTTGGTGTGAACGCCATGATCCTCAGCATGCTCTACAAAGCGCAGCCGGAAGATGTGCGTTTCATCATGATCGACCCGAAAATGCTGGAGCTGTCCGTCTATGAAGGCATCCCGCACCTGCTGACTGAAGTTGTGACCGACATGAAAGATGCTGCCAACGCCCTGCGCTGGAGCGTCAATGAAATGGAACGTCGCTACAAGCTGATGTCGGCGCTGGGCGTGCGTAACCTGGCCGGTTACAACGAGAAAATCGCCGAGGCCGTGCGCATGGGCCGTCCGATTCCAGATCCGTACTGGAAGCCGGGTGACAGCATGGATGCCCAGCATCCAGTGCTGGAAAAACTGCCTTACATCGTCGTGCTGGTGGATGAGTTCGCTGACCTGATGATGACCGTCGGTAAGAAAGTGGAAGAGCTGATTGCCCGCCTGGCGCAGAAAGCGCGTGCGGCCGGTATTCACCTCGTGCTGGCAACGCAGCGTCCGTCCGTGGACGTTATCACCGGTCTGATTAAGGCGAACATCCCGACCCGTATCGCGTTTACCGTGTCGAGCAAAATTGACTCGCGTACCATCCTCGATCAGGGTGGCGCAGAATCGCTGTTGGGCATGGGGGATATGCTGTACTCCGGTCCGAACTCGACCTTGCCAGTGCGTGTCCACGGCGCGTTCGTTCGCGATGAGGAAGTTCACGCGGTGGTGCAAGACTGGAAGGCGCGCGGTCGTCCGCAATACGTGGATGGCATTACTAACGATACCGAAAGCGAAGGTGGCGGTGGTGGTCTTGACGGCGGCGAAGAGCTGGATCCGTTATTCGACCAGGCGGTTAACTTCGTTACCGAAAAACGTAAAGCCTCCATCTCTGGGGTGCAGCGTCAGTTCCGTATCGGCTACAACCGCGCGGCGCGTATCATCGAACAGATGGAAGCACAGGGTATCGTGAGCGAGCAGGGACATAACGGGAACCGTGAGGTGCTGGCACCGCCGCCGTTTGATTAACCCTACCTCGATTGCAAAGAAGGGTAAATCAACCAAAATTAAGCATTTTCTTCTGTCACCTGCCTGCGGGCAGGTCCAGAATAGAAGACGGAAACCCCATATCGGGAAGACGTATTTTAAGGAATAACAATGAAAAAATTCGCAATCGCCTGTGCATTACTGACCAGCTTTGTTACCAGCAGCGTCTGGGCTGATGCAGCCAGCGACCTTAAAAGCCGACTGGATAAAGTAAGCAGCTTCCACGCCAGCTTCACGCAAAAAGTGACTGACGGAAGCGGCAATGCGGTGCAGGAAGGTCAGGGGGATCTGTGGGTGAAACGCCCGAACCTGTTTAACTGGCATATGACACAGCCGGATGAAAGCATCCTGGTCTCTGACGGTAAAACGCTGTGGTTCTTCAACCCGTTTGTCGAGCAGGCCACGGCCACCTGGTTGAAAGACGCCACCAGCAACACGCCATTTATGCTGATTGCCCGTAACCAGTCCAGCGACTGGCAACAGTATAACATCAAACAGAACGGTGATGAGTTTGTCCTGACGCCTAAAGGCAACAATGGCAATCTGAAGCAGTTCACCATTAACGTAAGCAGCAACGGCACGATTAATCAATTCGGCGCGGTTGAGCAGGACGATCAGCGCAGCAGCTATCAGCTCAAAACGCAGCAGAACGGCGCTGTTGATGCATCTAAATTCACCTTTACCCCGCCGCAGGGCGTAACGGTGGACGACCAACGTAAGTAAGAGGCTTGAGTGGGCAACCTGTCGCTCGATTTTTCAGATAATGCATTTCAACCTCTGGCCGCGCGTATGCGGCCAGAAAATTTAGCCCAGTATATCGGCCAGCAACACCTGCTGGCTGCGGGCAAGCCGCTGCCGCGCGCCATTGAAGCCGGGCATTTGCACTCCATGATCCTCTGGGGCCCGCCGGGTACCGGCAAAACCACACTTGCTGAAGTGATTGCCCGCTATGCCAATGCGGACGTTGAGCGCATCTCGGCCGTCACCTCCGGAGTAAAAGAGATCCGCGAGGCAATCGAGCGTGCGCGGCAGAATCGCAATGCCGGACGCCGTACGATCCTCTTTGTGGACGAAGTCCACCGCTTCAACAAAAGCCAGCAGGATGCCTTTCTGCCGCATATTGAAGACGGTACCATCTTCTTCATCGGTGCGACCACCGAAAACCCGTCGTTTGAACTCAACTCAGCGCTGCTTTCCCGCGCGCGCGTTTACCTCCTTAAATCGCTGACCACCGAGGATATCGAAAAGGTCCTTACTCAGGCGATGGAAGACAAAGCGCGCGGTTACGGTGGCCAAGATATTGTTCTTCCGGACGAAACGCGCCGGGCGATTGCGGAGCTGGTCAACGGCGATGCTCGTCGGGCTCTGAATACGCTGGAAATGATGGCCGATATGGCCGAACTGGATGGTTCCGGCAAGCGGGTGCTAAAGCCTGAATTGCTTACCGAAATTGCCGGCGAACGCAGCGCACGCTTTGATAATAAAGGCGATCGTTTTTACGATTTAATTTCGGCCTTGCATAAGTCCGTACGCGGCAGCGCGCCGGATGCGGCACTTTACTGGTATGCGCGCATTATCACCGCAGGTGGCGATCCTCTGTATGTCGCGCGTCGCTGTCTGGCGATTGCCTCTGAAGATGTTGGCAACGCTGACCCACGCGCTATGCAGGTTGCTCTTTCAGCATGGGACTGTTTTACCCGCGTCGGCCCGGCGGAAGGGGAGCGCGCCATTGCGCAGGCTATTGTTTATCTGGCCTGTGCGCCGAAAAGCAATGCCGTCTATACCGCCTTCAAAGCGGCCATGTCTGATGCGCGAGAACGTCCGGACTACGATGTCCCGGTTCATCTGCGCAACGCGCCGACGAAACTGATGAAAGAGATGGGCTATGGGCAAGAGTATCGTTACGCCCACGATGAACCCAACGCCTACGCGGCCGGGGAGGAATATTTCCCTCAGGAGATGGCACAAACCCGCTATTATCACCCCACAAACAGAGGTCTTGAGGGTAAGATTGGCGAAAAGCTCGCCTGGCTTACCGGACAGGATCAAAATAGCCCTATAAAACGCTACCGTTAGCGCGATCGTTGCGGTAATGTTGGCAATGTATCCTTGTGGCCGCAGGCTGTGGTCACATTTTCCTATTTTAATTCGATAAGCACAGGATAAGCATGCTCGATCCCAATCTGCTGCGTAATGAGCCAGACGCAGTCGCTGAAAAACTGGCACGCCGGGGCTTTAAGCTGGATGTAGATAAGCTGCGCGCTCTTGAAGAGCGTCGTAAAGTTCTGCAGGTACAAACTGAAAATCTGCAGGCAGAGCGTAACTCTCGATCGAAGTCCATCGGCCAGGCGAAAGCGCGCGGGGAAGATATTGAGCCACTACGCCTGGAAGTGAACAAGCTGGGTGAAGAGTTGGATCAGGCAAAAGCCGATCTGGACGTTCTTCTGGCAGAAATCCGCGATATCGCGCAGGCAATCCCGAATATTCCTGACGACAGCGTTCCTGTCGGTAAAGATGAAAATGACAACGTTGAAGTGAAACGCTGGGGCACGCCTCGCGAATTCGACTTCGAGGTTCGCGATCACGTGACGCTGGGCGAAATGCACGCGGGCCTGGACTTTGCTGCTGCGGTTAAGCTGACCGGTTCTCGCTTTGTCGTCATGAAAGGCCAGATTGCTCACCTGCACCGCGCGCTGGCTCAGTTCATGCTGGATCTGCACACCGAGCAGCACGGCTATAGTGAAACCTACGTTCCGTATCTGGTGAACCACGATACCCTGTACGGTACCGGTCAATTGCCTAAATTTGCTGGCGATCTGTTCCACACCCGTCCGCTGGACGAGGAAGCCGACAGCAGTAATTACGCGCTGATCCCAACTGCGGAAGTACCGCTGACCAACCTCGTGCGGGATGAGATCATTGACGAAGACGACCTGCCAATCAAACTGACTGCACACTCTCCGTGCTTCCGTTCTGAAGCGGGTTCTTACGGTCGCGACACCCGTGGTCTGATCCGTATGCACCAGTTCGACAAAGTTGAGATGGTGCAGATTGTACGTCCTGAAGATTCCATGGACGCACTGGAAGAGATGACCGGTCACGCTGAAAAAGTGCTGGAGCTGCTGGGTCTGCCGTACCGCCGTATGGCGCTGTGCACCGGTGACATGGGTTTTGGTGCCTGTAAGACCTTCGACCTTGAAGTCTGGGTTCCTGCGCAGAATACCTACCGTGAAATCTCCTCCTGCTCTAACGTCTGGGATTTCCAGGCGCGTCGTATGCAGGCACGCTGCCGCAGCAAATCTGACAAGAAAACCCGTTTGGTACATACCCTGAACGGTTCTGGTCTGGCAGTGGGTCGTACGCTGGTTGCGGTGCTGGAAAACTACCAGCAGGCGGACGGTCGTATTGAGATCCCAGAAGTGCTGCGTCCGTATATGAAGGGCCAGCAGTACATCGGCTAATAATCTGCTTTGAAACAAAAAAGCGCCTCAGGGCGCTTTTTTTATGCCTGTGATTTGATACGACGCAATACCCCCTCCCTCTAAAGTAGTAATACTCCTCCGAATGAAAGTTAGCATAAAAAACTGATAACGAAGCAATTCGTTATATATAAAACTATATAGCGGTTTAAGCCGCCTCTCTTTTCTTTGTGAGCAACCAAAGTGAGTTTCTATGAAAATCAACGCGCCTGAAGCGTTAATGGCTGCCGAGGTCTCTCGCCGTGGGTTGATGAAAACCACGGCCATTGGCGGTCTGGCAGTTGCCAGCAGCGCCTTCACGCTCCCTTTTTCTCGCCTGGCGTCGGCGGCGAATGCTTTATCGCCTGCCACGGCCCCGGAAAATGTGGTGTGGAGTGCCTGTACCGTAAACTGTGGCAGTCGTTGTCCGCTGCGTATGCATGTGGTGGATGGTGAAATCAAGTATGTCGAAACGGATAATACCGGCGACGATAACTACGAAGGGTTACATCAGGTACGCGCCTGTTTACGCGGCCGCTCCATGCGTCGTCGTGTCTACAACCCGGACCGCCTGAAGTACCCAATGAAGCGCGTCGGCAAGCGGGGAGAAGGCAAGTTCGAGCGCATCAGCTGGGACGAAGCCTACGAGATTATCGCTACCAATATGCAGCGCTTAATCAAAGAGTATGGCAACGAATCCATCTATCTTAATTACGGTACCGGCACGCTCGGCGGTACGCTGACCCGTTCCTGGCCGCCAGGCAAAACGCTAGTTGCGCGTCTGATGAACTGCTGCGGCGGTTACCTCAACCACTACGGCGACTACTCTTCAGCACAGATTGCGGCTGGTCTGAACTATACCTACGGTGGCTGGGCAGACGGCAACAGTCCTTCTGATATTGAAAACAGTAAACTGGTTGTTCTGTTCGGTAACAACCCGGGTGAAACGCGCATGAGCGGCGGCGGGGTGACGTACTATCTCGAACAGGCTCGTGCTAAATCTAACGCCCGCATGATCATCATCGATCCGCGCTACACCGATACCGGGGCAGGGCGTGAAGATGAATGGATCCCAATCCGACCGGGTACCGATGCTGCACTGGTCAGCGCGCTGGCGTGGGTAATGATCTCTGAAAACCTCGTTGATCAGCCGTTTCTTGATAAATACTGCGTCGGTTACGACGAGAAAACGTTACCAGCTGATGCGCCGGCAAACGGGCACTATAAAGCGTACATCCTCGGCCAGGGTAGCGACGGCGTGGCGAAAACACCCGAGTGGGCCTCTACCATCACCGGCATTCCGGTTGAGCGGATTGTTCAACTAGCACGTGAAATAGGTTCGGCTAAACCGGCATATATCAGCCAGGGCTGGGGGCCGCAGCGTCATGCAAACGGCGAAATTGCGACCCGTGCCATTTCAATGCTCTCTATTCTGACCGGGAACGTGGGCGTTCATGGCGGCAACACCGGCGCTCGTGAAGGATCCTATTCGCTGCCCTTTGAACGCATGCCAACGCTGGAAAACCCGGTTCAGACCAGTATCTCCATGTTTATGTGGACCGATGCGATAGAACGTGGCCCGGAAATGACCGCCCTGCGCGATGGGGTGCGTGGCAAAGACAAGCTGGATGTGCCGATCAAAATGATCTGGAACTATGCCGGTAACTGCCTCATCAACCAGCATTCTGATATCAACCGTACTCACGAAATCCTCCAGGATGACAAGAAGTGCGAGATGATTGTGGTGATTGACTGCCACATGACCTCGTCGGCGAAATATGCCGATATTCTGCTACCGGACTGCACGGCTTCTGAGCAGATGGACTTCGCACTGGATGCATCCTGCGGGAACATGTCCTACGTGATCTTCACCGATCGGGCCATTAAACCGCGCTTTGAGTGCAAAACTATTTATCAAATGACGTCGGAACTGGCGAAACGTCTTGGCGTGGAGGAGCAGTTTACGGAAGGACGCACGCAGGAAGGGTGGATGCGTCATCTGCATGAGCTCTCACGCAAGGCAATTCCCGATCTACCGGATTTCGATACTTTCCGCAAACAGGGCATGTTTAAACAGCGCGATCCGGAAGGCCACCACGTGGCATATAAGGCGTTCCGCGAAGATCCTCACGCTAACCCGCTGACTACGCCGTCGGGCAAGATTGAAATTTACTCGCAAGAGCTGGCAAAAATTGCCTCTACTTGGGAGCTGCCGGACGGAGACGTTATCGATCCGTTGCCAATCTATACCCCAGGCTTCGAAAACTACAATGACCCGCTGACGGCAAAATTCCCGCTGCAGCTGACCGGTTTCCACTATAAGGCGCGCGTTCACTCGACTTACGGCAACGTCGATGTACTGAAAGCCTCCTGTCGTCAGGAGATGTGGATTAACCCGATGGATGCAAAGGCGCGTGGCATCAGCAACGGCGATCGCGTACGCATCTTCAACGGGCGTGGTGAGGTACATATCGAAGCCAAAGTTACACCGCGCATGATGCCTGGCGTTGTCGCGCTGGGGGAAGGGGCCTGGTATAGCCCGGATGCAAACCGCATCGACCAGGCGGGCAGTATTAACGTACTGACCACGCAGCGTCCATCGCCACTGGCGAAAGGCAACCCGTCCCACACGAACCTCGTTCAGGTTGAAAAGGTGTAAGGAGTAACCGATGACAACCCAGTATGGATTTTATATCGATTCCAGCCGCTGCACCGGGTGCAAAACCTGCGAGCTGGCCTGTAAAGATTACAAAGACTTAACTCCGGACGTCAGCTTCCGCCGCATCTATGAATACGCGGGCGGCGACTGGCAGGAAGATAACGGCGTCTGGCATCAGAACGTCTTCGCCTATTACCTGTCGATTGCCTGTAACCACTGCGAAGACCCGGCGTGCACCAAAGTGTGCCCGAGCGGCGCAATGCACAAGCGCGACGACGGCTTTGTGGTGGTGGATGAAGATGTCTGCATTGGCTGCCGCTACTGTCATATGGCCTGCCCGTACGGCGCGCCGCAGTACAACGCCGCCAGGGGCCACATGACCAAATGCGATGGCTGTCATACCCGCGTCGTCGACGGCAAGAAACCGATCTGTGTGGAATCCTGCCCGCTGCGTGCGCTGGATTTTGGCCCGATTGACGAGCTGCGTAAAAAACACGGCCAGCTTGCGGCCGTCGCACCGCTGCCTTCCGCGCACTTCACCAAGCCGAGCATTGTGATTAAACCTAACGCTAATAGCCGCCCGACGGGCGATACCACCGGCTATCTGGCCAACCCGAAGGAGGTGTGAGATGGGAAGTGGATGGCATGAATGGCCGCTGGTGATCTTCACGGTCTTTGGGCAGTGCGTTGCAGGCGGCTTTATTGTCCTTGCGCTGGCGCTGCTAAAAGGCAATCTGAATGCTGAGCAGCAGCAACGTCTGGTATTAAGCATGTTTGGTCTGTGGGTGATGATGGGGATCGGCTTTATCGCTTCTACGCTGCACCTCGGTTCGCCAATGCGCGCGTTCAACTCTTTGAACCGCGTAGGGGCGTCTTCGCTAAGTAATGAAATTGCCAGCGGTGCCATTTTCTTTGCTGTTGGCGGACTTGGCTGGCTGCTGGCGGCAGTGAAAAAACTGCCGTCTGGACTGCGTAGCCTCTGGCTTGTCGTCACTATGGTGCTGGGGATCGTGTTCGTGTGGATGATGGTGCGCGTCTATAACACTATCGACACCGTTCCCACCTGGTATAGCGTCTGGACGCCGATGAGTTTCTTCCTGACGATGTTTATCGGCGGCCCATTGCTTGGCTTCTTGCTGCTGCGGATTGCGGGTGTAAATGGCTGGGCGATGCGCTTGTTACCTGCGGTTTCTCTGCTGGCACTGGTGATCAGTGCCATCGTGGCGCTTATGCAGGGGGCGGAGCTGGCAACAATCCATAGCTCCATTCAACAGGCCTCGGCGCTGGTACCGGATTACGGCTCGCTCATGTCCTTGCGTATTGTACTGCTGGTCGCCGCGTTAGTATTGTGGATTGCCCCTCAGCTTAAGGGTTATCAGCCTGCGCTGCCGCTGTTGTCACTGGCCTTTGTACTGGTCCTGGCGGGTGAACTGATAGGACGCGGTGTATTCTACGGCTTACATATGACCGTTGGTATGGCCATCGCCAGTTAACGCTGCATTTTGTTATATCAAGCCGGGACGCAGTGCCCGGCTTTTCTTTTTTCAATCATGAAATTTTTCGACTGTCGTTCGGCTTCAATTATTACCCTTAATAAATAAAAACAGATACATAAATAAGTTCGATAGCAGACGTTGCATTAGCAGGATTAGTTTTTTAAATCGACAAGGGGCATATTGTGCGTGCCGCCAGAAACGGTGGATTGACTTTGTTTTTGCCAGTGGCATGATGCGCACGAAATCTGAACCTCCTCACGGTTTTTAATCCATGACCACGTATACCCGGCCAGTGCTCCTGTTGCTCTGTGGCCTGCTTCTGCTGACCCTGGCGATCGCCGTGCTAAACACGCTCGTCCCGCTGTGGCTTGCCCATGAAAACTTACCGACCTGGCAGGTGGGTATGGTTAGTTCATCTTTTTTCACCGGGAACCTGCTGGGTACCTTGGTTACGGGCAGCCTGATTAAGCGTTTCGGTTTTAACCGCAGCTATTATCTGGCATCGCTTATTTTTGCCGCTGGATGTGCCGGGTTAGGGGTGATGGTGGGCTTCTGGAGCTGGATGGCCTGGCGTTTTATTGCCGGTATCGGCTGCGCAATGATTTGGGTAGTGGTGGAAAGTGCGCTGATGTGCAGCGGCACTTCGCGTAACCGCGGGCGTCTGCTTGCGGCCTATATGATGGTTTATTATGTTGGGACCGTGCTCGGTCAGTTGATGGTCAGCAAACTGCCGACCGACCTCATGAGCGTTTTGCCGTGGGTGACTGCAATGGTCATGGCGGCCATCCTGCCGTTGCTCTTTACGCGGATTGTTAGCCAGAGCAGTGAACATCAGGAAGCAACCCATGTCTGGCCGATGCTGAGACTGCGTCAGGCGCGCCTTGGGGTTAACGGTTGTATTATCTCCGGTATTGTCCTGGGCTCGTTGTATGGGCTGATGCCGCTTTACCTTAATCATCAGGGCGTCAGCGATTCCGGAATCGGCTTCTGGATGGCGGTGATGGTCAGTGCCGGAATCGTCGGGCAGTGGCCGATCGGTCGTCTGGCGGACCGCTTTGGCCGCTTGCTTGTACTGCGGGTTCAAGTTTTCGTCGTGATCATGGGCTGTCTTGCAATGCTCAGCAACGCCGCGATGGCCCCAGCACTGTTTATATTGGGGGCGGCGGGCTTTACGCTCTATCCAGTGGCGATGGCGTGGGCTTGTGAGAAAGTCGAACATCATCAGCTTGTGGCGATGAATCAGGCATTATTGTTGAGTTATACTATCGGCAGCCTGCTGGGGCCGACCTTTACCGCCATGCTAATGCAGAATTATTCTGACAACCTGCTGTTTATCATGATCGCCAGCGTATCGTTCATTTATCTCTTAATGCTGCTGCGCAAAGTGGGCGAACATCCAACGCCAGTTGCGCACGCCTGAATAACAAAAAGCCCGTCGATGACGGGCTTTTTGTCCTCATCACATATAAGACTTTTGCACATTGCTTGTTTATTGCGCCAGGCGATAATTCTACTGAGATCTATCACTAAAAGGCAGCAATCATGTCTACTCGTCGTTTTTCCACTACCGCACTGGCAGTGGCGTTATCTCTCATGTTTACAACGGCTCCGGTCATGGCGAATCCAGGAAACGGGAATGGCCACGGTAACGGTGGTGGGCAAGGCAATAGCGGCAATCATGGTAACGGTAATTCCGATAGCCATGGTAATAAACAAAATAACGGTAACCACAATCCCGGCAAATCAAATAAAAGTGTTGGTGATGATGTCGATGCGCGCGTGAGCTTCGATCATGCCCGTCATCTTGCGCTGAATTACGGTTTAACAGGCTATGACGCATTGCCTCCGGGCATTGCGAAAAACCTTGCACGAGGTAAACCCCTGCCTCCAGGAATTGCGAAGAAAACCGTACCTGCCTCTATGCTTGGTCAGCTTCCTTCGTATCCAGGTTATGAATGGCGTGTGGTCGGAGACGACCTGGTGTTAATTGCGCTCAGCACGGCAATTGTGACCACTATTATTAATGGCGTCTTCAAATAGAATTAAAAAAGCCCGGTAACAGTACCGGGCTTTTCTTTAATACATCACTTTGTGACCGTACTGCTCAAGAATACCTTTCACGCGCTCCATCGTCTCTTTTTTAGGCGGCTTAACGCCATCCAGTTTGTACTCTTCGCCCATTGCCACCCATTTATGTTTACCCAGCTCGTGGTAGGGCAGGAGCTCAATTTTCTCAACGTTGCCCATGTCGCGGGTAAACTCGCCCAGCCGATGCGCAGAGTCATCATCGTCTGACCAGCCTGGCACGACGACATAGCGGATCCAGGTCTTGATGCCTTTATCAGCGATATACTTAGCGAACTCTAGCGTACGGTGGTTGGACACACCGACCAGATTCTGGTGGATCTCATCGTTCATCTGTTTGAGATCGAGCATCACCAGATCGGTCACTTCAAGCAGTTCGTCGATCACCGGATCGTAACGGCGAACAAAACCGTTCGTGTCGAGACAGGTATGAATACCTTCCGTACGGCAGGCGCGGAACCAGTCGCGTACGAATTCTGCCTGAAGAATGGCCTCACCGCCGGATGCGGTCACGCCACCGCCGGACGCGTTCATAAAGTGGCGATAGGTAACCACTTCTTTCATCAAATCTTCAACGGTCACTTCCTTACCGCCATGCGTATCCCAGGTGTCACGGTTATGGCAGTACAGGCAGCGCATTAGGCAGCCCTGGAAAAAGGTGATAAAGCGGATACCTGGGCCATCGACAGTGCCACAGGATTCAAAGGAGTGAATGCGACCAATAATTGACATTGCGGTGATATCTCCAGCATCGGCCCGTCCGGGGCCTGTTTATGCACAGCTCAAAACCGGCTGTGTTACGCCTAATGGGATAGGCTCTTAGTCTGTTTTGGCTGATATCCATAAAGTATAGATAGCGGACAAAAGAGACTGAGGTAGAGAGGGTGCTAAAAAGGCCCCACTGACGTGGAGCCTTTATTGTACGCCTTTTAACGCGTGATTTCAGTCAATTCCAGTTAGATGGACTGAGTGAAAGTACGGGTGATAACGTCCTGCTGCTGTTCTTTAGTCAGGGAGTTAAAACGTACTGCGTAGCCAGATACGCGGATAGTCAGCTGAGGATATTTCTCAGGATTTTCCATTGCGTCGAGCAGCATCTCACGGTTCATCACGTTCACGTTCAGGTGTTGACCACCTTCGATGGACGCTTCGTGGTGGAAGTAACCATCCATCAGACCTGCGAGGTTAGTTTTACGGACTTCGTCGTCTTTACCCAGTGCGTTTGGAACGATAGAGAAGGTGTAAGAGATACCATCTTTCGCGTAAGCAAACGGCAGTTTAGCAACGGAGGTCAGAGAGGCAACAGCACCTTTCTGGTCACGACCGTGCATTGGGTTAGCACCTGGACCGAATGGCGCGCCAGCGCGACGACCGTCTGGGGTGTTACCGGTTTTCTTACCATACACAACGTTAGAGGTGATGGTCAGAACAGACTGAGTCGGGATAGCGTTACGGTAAGTCGTCAGTTTCTGAATTTTCTTCATGAAACGTTCTACCAGGTCAACCGCCATGTCATCGACGCGAGAGTCGTTGTTACCAAACTGCGGATATTCGCCTTCGATTTCGAAGTCTACAGCCAGGCCGTCTTCGTCACGAATAGGTTTAACTTTCGCATATTTGATTGCAGACAGGGAGTCAGCAGCAACGGACAGACCAGCGATACCACATGCCATGGTGCGAACGACGTCACGGTCGTGCAGCGCCATCAAAGAGGCTTCGTAGCTATATTTGTCATGCATGTAGTGGATAACGTTCAGTGCAGTGACGTACTGTTTAGCCAGCCAGTCCATGAAGTGATCCATACGATCCATCACTTCATCGAACTTCAGAACATCGCCTTTGATTGGTTCAGATTTAGGACCAACCTGCATTTTCAGTTTTTCATCAACGCCGCCGTTGATTGCATACAGCATGGTTTTCGCCAGGTTTGCACGCGCACCGAAGAACTGCATTTGTTTACCAACGATCATTGGGCTTACGCAGCACGCGATAGCATAGTCATCGTTGTTGAAGTCCGGTCGCATCAGGTCATCGTTCTCGTACTGCAGAGAAGAGGTGTCGATAGACACTTTAGCGGCGAATTTCTTGAAGTTCAGAGGCAGTTTTTCAGACCACAGAACGGTGATGTTCGGCTCCGGTGAAGGACCCATGGTGTACAGGGTATTCAGGAAGCGGAAGCTGTTTTTGGTTACCAGTGTACGGCCATCAACGCCCATACCACCGATTGATTCCGTTGCCCAGATTGGGTCACCAGAGAACAGCTCATCGTATTCAGGGGTACGCAGGAAGCGAACCATACGCAGTTTCATGACCAGGTGGTCAATCATTTCCTGAGCGTCTTGTTCGGTGATTTTGCCTGCTTTGATATCACGTTCGATGTAAGCATCCAGGAAGGTGGATACACGACCGAAGGACATTGCTGCACCGTTCTGAGACTTAACAGCCGCCAGGTAGCCGAAGTAAGTCCACTGGATAGCTTCCTGAGCGTTAGTTGCTGGTCCAGAGATATCGCAGCCATATTTAGCAGCCATCTCTTTGATCTGACCCAGCGCGCGGTGCTGTTCAGCGATTTCTTCACGCAGACGGATAGTTGCTTCCAGGTTTACGCCGTTTTCCAGGTCAGACTGCAGGGAAACGAACTGGGCGTATTTGTCTTTTAGCAGGAAGTCGATACCGTACAGCGCAACGCGACGGTAGTCACCAATGATACGTCCACGGCCATACGCATCTGGCAGACCGGTCAGAACGCCAGATTTACGGCAGTTCAGAATGTCTTTGGTATAAACATCGAATACACCCTGGTTGTGGGTTTTACGGTATTCGGTGAAGATTTTTTTCAACATTGGGTCCAGCTCGCGGTTATACGCTTTGCATGAACCTTCAACCATTTTGATACCACCGAACGGGATGATCGCACGTTTCAGTGGTGCTTCAGTCTGCAGACCCACGATTTTCTCAAGGGCTTTGTTGATGTAGCCAGCATCGTGAGAAGTGATGGTGGAAGCAACGGAGGTGTCAAAATCAACTGGCGCGTGAGTGCGGTTTTCCAGTTTGACGCCTTCCATTACGCTGTCCCACAGCTTGGTTGTCGCGTCAGTTGCGCCAGCCAGGAAGGACTCGTCACCTTCATACGGGGTATAGTTTTTCTGAATGAAGTCACGTACGTTTACTTCATTCTGCCAGTCACCTTTCGCAAAACCTTCCCAGGCTGTGGCTAACTTTTCATTAAGCTCGGACATGTAACACCTACCTTCTTAAGTGGATTTTTTATTTACTGCCTGAGACAACCATCAATGATGGGCATCGCCACGCAGGTAAATGACCCAGTATGTCAACCCAACTAACAGACCCCCACCGATAATGTTCCCGATAGTGACTGGGATCAGATTATCAGTAATGAAATTCATAATAGTCAGGTGAGAGAAACTTTCCGGGCTTGAACCTACTGCAGTCCAAAACTCCGGGCTCGCAAAGTTACGGATAACAATCCCCATAGGGATCATGAACATATTCGCGATACTGTGCTCGAAGCCGCTGGCGACAAACATCGCAACCGGCAGAACCATAATCATGGCTTTGTCCATCAGGCTACGACCCGAGTAGCTCATCCAGACGGCCAGGCAGACCATCAGGTTTGCGAGGATGCCGAGAGCAACTGCTTCGATAAATGTATGGTGCATTTTGTGGTCAGCAGTTTGTAGGACGTTCAGCCCCCAACCACCGTTGGCGGTCATATACTCGCCAGAGAGCCACATCAACAAAACAAAGAGCAGACAGCCAATAAGGTTACCAACATAGACGTTAAGCCAGTTGCGCGCCAGTTGGCCCCAGGTAATTCTTCCGCTGGCTTTCGCCACGACAATCAGTACCGTTGAGGTAAAGAGGTCTGCACCGCAGATAACGCAAAGAATCAGGCCCAGTGAGAAGCAAATGCCGCCAATCAGTTTGGCCATGCCGAAAGGCATCCCGGCTGTACCCGTGGTGGCAGTGATGTAGAAGACGAAAGCGATTGAGATGAACACACCAGCCGTGATCGCCAGATAGAACGTCTTCATCGGGTGTTTCGTTGCTTTATAGACACCCGCTTCTTCGGCAACTTTGGCCATCGCAGCTGGGAGTAAAAGATCAAAAGGGTTGTCAGCTTTCACACTAACTCTCTCTTTATTAAGTCGGCGACGAGATACTAACAAAGCATTATAGAAGAGAAATTGATATAGATCATATCTCGCCTGGCTTATAGGCCCGCACTGTGTATGGTTTTACAGCAAATGCGGAGTAAGTATTTGATTATCCGTATAAAAATAAATTTTAAAAGTTATGGAAAGAGTTGAATATTTTCAGTCGGCCACCTCAAAATCAGTTAATTAAAATGGAGTATTTGCCATAAAAGGTAACACTTAATCCCAGATAAATATTTTTATATTTACCTGTATTTAACTTTATTATCACAATCAAATTTCATTGCTGACGAAAATAAAAAACGGGGCAATGAAATTGCCCCGTAATATAGCCCAGACGATTGAATACGCCTACAGTCGCTAATGTTATGTGCGCTTATTTTGACCAGTAAGCGACTTTTGCTTTTTGCAGTTTCTCATAAGCCTTCAACAGCGACTGGTGTGCCGGGAAGGCCTTCAGATCGTTATCGACAGCCTGCAGGCCGTAGAAAGGCTCTTCTCCGCTCAGCGCTGCGCTGGCCGCTTCAACAGCGTCAGCGCCGTACATACGCACGAAGGCATTCAGGTATTGCAGTGGCTGGCGGTCTTCTTCCTGAGCAAGCAGCAACAGAGTTTGCAGGCAGCGGTAATAGTTGGTGCGTTCGGCGGAGAAGACGGACTGGTTGAACTCCATCGTCCATTCTGTCCAAGCCAGAGCCTGATCCAGATCGCCGCCGGCCAGAGCCAGCATCGCCTTCAGTTCACCAATGCGCAGAGTATACCAGCCGTTGTCTTTACCGGTCGCCAGACCCAGCAGTTCACGCACGCGGGTGAAATCGTCATGACCTTCTTCGTCCAACTGGGCGATCAGGTTCAGATAATCTTCTTTTGCCCACTCGCTGCCCGGCAAGGACAGCAGCGTTTCGCGTAGATGGGCACCCATGCTGTTATTCGCCAGCCACAGATCTTCAGCAGGATAAATATCGGACATGCCTGGCACAATAATGCGGCAGGCATAGACGCCCAGATGTTCGTAGTCGGCAATATAGACTTCCTGATCTTCGGCCGTGAAGATGGCCATCAGCGTGGCGAACTCTTCTTCCGTTGTGCCGGCAAAGCTCCAGTCCACGAACGGATAGTCTGCATCCTGCTTAAACATATCCCAGGAGATAGAGCCGCTGGAATCGATAAAGTGGGTTTCGAGGTTGGTGTGCTCGGCCACTTCTTCATCGTCAAAGGTCGGAGGGGTAAACACGTCGAGATCTTTCAGGCTACGGCCCTGCAGCAGCTCTGTGACGGTACGCTCCAGCGCCACGCCAAAGTCCGGGTGAGCACCAAAGGAGGCAAAGCAGGTTCCGTTAGCCGGGTTGAACAGCACCACGCAGATAACCGGATATTTACCGCCTAGCGAACCGTCATACGCAAAGATTGGGAAACCTTCTGCTTCCAGTTTAGCAATGGACTCCACCACGCCAGGATAGCGCGCCAGCACGTCGGCTGGAATTTCAGGCAGGCTGATGGATTCTGCAATAATGCGGTTTTTGATGTGACGTTCAAAGACTTCAGACAGACCCTGAACGCGCGCTTCATTGCGGGTGTTACCGGCAGACATGCCGTTAGACACGTACAGGTTACCGACGATGTTCATCGGGATAAAAACGGTCTGCTCATCAGACTGACGAGTGAACGGCAGGGCACAGATACCGCGATCCTCATTACCGGACTGCAGATCGATCAGCATGCTGGCGGTCAGTTCGTTTTCAGGATCGTAGAACGCGCGCAGGCGCGGATCCAGGATCCCTTCCGGCAGCTCGTCGTCTTCAGTCAGCGGGAACCACTTTTCATTGGGATAATGAACGAAGGGGCCGTTCGCGATGGTTTCACCCAACCAGAAGTCGGCGAAGAAATAGTTGGTCGACAGACGTTCAAAATATTCCCCCAGAGCAGAGGCCAGTGCCGCTTTTTTCGTCGCGCCTTTACCGTTGGTAAAACACAGAGCGCACTCTTTGTCGCGAATATGCACGGACCAGACGTGTGGCACCGGATTCAGCCAGGAGGCTTCTTCGATATTAAAGCCCAGGTCGGTCAGTTTCTGCTGGAAGCGAGCGATGGAATCTTCCAGAGCGGCGTCTTTGCCGGGGATAAACGTTTGAGTCATGGCGTTCACTTTTATCGTACGTAAAGCGCGCAATGATACGGGTTTTGCGTGACAGGTGCTATCTCCGGCGAAAATAAAAGGCTGAGCTATGCTTACTGTCAGTAACTCACTGTTAAGGCATAGAAAAATGAAAGCATTCGATCTCCAGCGGATGGCGTTTGATAAAGTCCCTCCTGAATTTTTAGGCGAAGTAGCGCTGCGTAGCCTGTATACCTTCGTACTGGTCTTTCTCTTTCTCAAAATTACCGGGCGTCGCGGTGTGCGGCAAATGTCGCTTTTTGAAGTGCTGATCATTCTGACCTTAGGGTCCGCCGCGGGGGATGTCGCCTTTTATGACGATGTCCCGATGGTGCCAGTCTTTATTGTTTTCGTTTCATTGGCTTTGCTGTACCGGCTGGTAATGTGGCTCATGTCGAAAAGCGAAAAGCTGGAAGATCTCCTGGAAGGGAAACCGGTGGTGATTGTGGAAGAGGGGCAGTTGGCCTGGGAGAACGTGCGAAGCGCCAATATGACGGAGTTTGAGTTTTTTATGGAGCTACGCCTTAACAGCGTTGAACAGCTTGGACAGGTACGGCTGGCGATAATGGAAACCAACGGGCAAATCAGCGTCTACTACTATCCCGACGAGGAGGTAAAGGCTGGGCTGTGTATTTTGCCGGATATGCTGATCGACCGATATACCACCGTACCCGAAACCGAGGAGTATGCCTGTATAAAATGCAGCCATGTGGTTGCGATGCAGGCAGGCGCTCATCAATTATGCCCCCGCTGTACAAATCCAGAGTGGACAAAGGTTAGCCGGGCAAAACGTATAACCTGACAGCCATTTTGTCGGTTTTGTGACAGCAAGGTGGTCGATTGTATTGTGTGACGACGGACACATTTCGCCGGTCATAAGTTTTAGACATTGCGGCGCGTGTCACTGAATGATAAAACCGATATCCACAGTTATAACTTATGGCTTTTAGCGTGGTGAGGGGAAATGGCTCAAGTCTTTAATTTCAGTTCAGGTCCGGCAATGTTACCGGCGGATGTACTCAAGCAGGCTCAGCAGGATCTGTGTGACTGGAACGGTCTGGGTACGTCGGTGATGGAAATCAGCCACCGTGGTAAAGAGTTTATTCAGGTGGCGGAAGAGGCAGAAAAGGATTTTCGCGATCTGCTGAACATTCCCTCGAACTACAAAGTATTGTTCTGCCATGGCGGCGGGCGCGGTCAATTTGCCGGTATCCCGCTGAACATCCTGGGCGACAAAACCACAGCAGACTACGTTGATGCAGGTTACTGGGCTGCCAGCGCGATCAAAGAAGCGCACAAATACTGTACGCCGAACGTTATCGACGCAAAAGTGACTGTTCACGGTCTGCGCGCCGTTAAGCCGATGAGCGAGTGGCAGCTTTCACGCGACGCTGCGTACCTGCACTACTGCCCAAATGAAACGATTGATGGCATCGCGATTCACGAAGAGCCAAACTTTGGTGAGAACGTGGTAGTGACCGCGGATCTCTCCTCCACCATTCTTTCCACGCCGCTGGATGTCAGCCGTTACGGTGTTATTTATGCTGGCGCACAGAAAAACATCGGCCCTGCCGGCCTGACTATCGTCATTGTGCGCGAAGACCTGCTGGGTAAAGCGCATAAATCCTGCCCGTCGATTCTTGATTATACCGTGCTGAACGATAACGACTCCATGTTTAACACGCCTCCTACCTTTGCCTGGTATCTCTCCGGCCTTGTCTTCAAATGGCTGAAGCAAAAAGGCGGTGTGGCGCAAATGGACAAGATCAATCAGCAAAAAGCTGAACTGCTGTACGGTGTGATTGATAAGAGTGATTTCTATCGCAATGACGTAGCGCAAACCAACCGTTCCCGCATGAACGTCCCGTTCCAACTGGCGGATAGTAATCTTGATAAAGTGTTCCTGGAAGAGTCATTTGCTGCAGGCCTGCACGCGCTGAAAGGGCACCGCGTTGTAGGCGGTATGCGCGCGTCCATTTACAACGCCATGCCGCTGGAAGGCGTTAAAGCACTGACCGATTTCATGATTGACTTTGAACGTCGTCACGGCTAATTGTGCAGTCTTTCACCCCCGTAGCGCTGCTGCGGGGTTTTTATTATGTTGAGTTGAGAGTTTACGTTTCATGGAATCCCTGACGTTACAACCTATTGCGCGGGTAGATGGCACCATTAATCTGCCTGGGTCAAAAAGTGTCTCGAACCGCGCTCTGCTGCTGGCCGCTCTGGCAAATGGCACCACCGTCCTCACTAACCTGCTGGACAGCGATGATGTGCGCCATATGCTCAATGCGCTGAAAGCGTTGGGAGTTCATTACACGTTGTCTGACGATCGTACCCGTTGCGAAGTCACCGGTAACGGCGGCGCGCTACACGCAGCTGAAGAGCTTGAGCTGTTCCTGGGTAATGCCGGTACAGCAATGCGCCCTCTGGCGGCAGCCCTGTGTCTGGGCAGTAATAACATTATCCTGACCGGCGAGCCGCGCATGAAAGAGCGCCCAATTGGTCATCTGGTGGATGCCCTTCGTCAGGGTGGCGCGCAGATTGAGTATCTGGAGCAGGAAAATTATCCGCCCCTGCGCCTGCGCGGTGGTTTTACCGGCGGCAACGTTGAGGTTGATGGCAGCGTCTCCAGCCAGTTTTTGACCGCATTGCTGATGACAGCACCGCTGGCACCGCAGGATACCCTTATTACCATCAAGGGTGAGCTGGTCTCTAAGCCATACATCGATATCACGCTGCACCTGATGAACACCTTTGGCGTTGAGGTGGAGAACCAGTCTTACCAGCGTTTTGTGGTTCGCGGCGCGCAGCAGTATCAATCTCCGGGCAGCTACCTGGTTGAAGGCGATGCGTCATCTGCCTCCTACTTCCTGGCTGCAGGTGCAATTAAAGGCGGTACGGTGAAGGTGACCGGTATTGGCCGTAATAGCGTGCAGGGTGATATCCGCTTTGCTGACGTGCTGGAGAAAATGGGCGCCGTTGTGACCTGGGGTGATGACTTCATCTCCTGTACTCACGGCGAGCTGAATGCCATCGATATGGACATGAACCATATCCCGGATGCGGCGATGACCATTGCAACGGCTTCGCTGTTCGCGAAAGGCACGACGACGCTGCGAAACATCTACAACTGGCGCGTGAAAGAGACCGACCGTCTGTTTGCGATGGCCACCGAACTGCGTAAAGTGGGCGCAGAAGTGGAAGAGGGCGAAGACTATATCCGCGTCACGCCTCCGACAACACTGCAGTTTGCGGAAATTGGCACGTATAACGATCACCGTATGGCGATGTGTTTCTCGCTGGTGGCACTGTCCAATACGCCAGTCACCATTCTCGATCCGAAGTGTACGGCGAAAACCTTCCCGGACTACTTCGAACAGCTGGCGCGCATTAGCACTCTGGCCTGATCATACTTGCCGCATCATCCGATGCGGCATTTCCTTACGCTTCCTGACGTTCATTCTCGCCTATTTCTTCTACACTCTGCTTCAATCATTCCGTAATTTGCACGCAAAGGTAACAGTTGCGCACGTTGGCGCGTATAATGCGCGGCGTTCATGTTAACGGTATGCCTTAATTAAGGAGAAAAAGATGACGGCAGTTGCCCCGGTAATCACCATTGATGGGCCTAGTGGCGCAGGGAAAGGTACGCTGTGCAAGGCGATGGCGGAAGCATTGCAATGGCATCTTTTAGATTCGGGCGCAATCTATCGTGTGCTGGCGCTGGCTGCACTGCATCATCATGTGGATGTTGCCTCTGAAGAGGCGCTGGTCCCGCTGGCTGCGCATCTGGATGTTCGCTTTATCTCAACGAACGGTAATCTTGAAGTGATCCTTGAAGGCGAAGACGTGAGCGGTGAAATTCGGACTCAGGAAGTCGCGAATGCGGCTTCTCAGGTGGCGGCATTCCCGCGCGTGCGCGAAGCTTTGTTACGCCGTCAGCGTGGATTCCGTGAAGCCCCTGGCCTGATCGCCGACGGGCGTGATATGGGAACCGTGGTTTTCCCTGATGCGCCTGTGAAAATTTTCCTTGACGCCTCCTCGGAAGAACGTGCTCAACGCCGCATGCTTCAGTTGCAGGAAAAGGGGTTTAGTGTTAACTTTGATCGCCTTTTATCCGAGATAAAAGAGCGCGATGACCGCGATCGTAATCGCGCCGTTGCCCCACTTGTTCCTGCAGAAGATGCATTAGTTCTGGATTCGACCAGTTTAACTATTGAGCAAGTGATTGAAAAAGCGCTACAATATGCGCGCCAGAAACTGGCACTCGCGTAATCGCGACCGATTTAGCAGTACCCCCGCTGCAATGGATTGACGGCGGGTATGTGAAACAACCCCATCCGGCACGGAGCCAGGTGGACGTTATATTAACCTGAAGATTAAACATGACTGAATCTTTTGCTCAACTATTTGAAGAATCCTTAAAAACAATCGAAACCCGTCCGGGTTCCATCGTTCGTGGTGTTGTTGTTGCTATCGACAAAGACGTAGTACTGGTTGACGCCGGTCTGAAATCTGAGTCCGCCATTCCGGCAGAGCAGTTCAAAAACGCCCAGGGCGAGCTGGAAATCCAGGTTGGTGACGAAGTTGACGTTGCTCTGGATGCAGTGGAAGACGGCTTCGGTGAAACCCTGCTGTCCCGTGAGAAAGCTAAGCGTCACGAAGCTTGGATCACGCTGGAAAAAGCTTACGAAGAAGCTGAAACTGTAGTCGGTGTTATCAACGGCAAAGTTAAAGGCGGCTTCACTGTTGAGCTGAATGGTATTCGTGCGTTCCTGCCAGGTTCACTGGTAGACGTTCGTCCAGTCCGTGACACCCTGCACCTCGAAGGCAAAGAGCTTGAGTTCAAAGTAATCAAGCTGGACCAGAAGCGTAACAACGTTGTTGTATCCCGTCGTGCCGTTATCGAATCCGAAAACAGCGCAGAACGCGATCAGCTGCTGGAAAACCTGCAGGAAGGCATGGAAGTCAAAGGTATCGTTAAGAACCTCACTGACTACGGCGCATTCGTTGACCTGGGCGGCGTTGATGGCCTGCTGCACATCACCGACATGGCGTGGAAACGCGTTAAGCACCCAAGCGAAATCGTGAACGTTGGCGACGAAATCACTGTTAAAGTGCTGAAATTCGACCGCGAACGTACTCGTGTATCCCTCGGCCTGAAACAGCTGGGCGAAGATCCATGGGTAGCTATCGCTAAGCGTTACCCAGAAGGTACTAAACTGACGGGTCGCGTTACTAACCTGACCGACTACGGCTGCTTCGTTGAAATCGAAGAAGGTGTTGAAGGCCTGGTGCACGTTTCCGAAATGGACTGGACCAACAAAAACATCCACCCATCCAAAGTTGTTAATGTGGGTGATGTAGTGGAAGTGATGGTTCTGGATATCGACGAAGAACGTCGTCGTATCTCCCTGGGCCTGAAACAGTGCAAAAACAACCCATGGCAGCAGTTCGCGGAAACCCACAACAAGGGTGACCGTGTTGAAGGTAAAATCAAGTCTATCACTGACTTCGGTATCTTCATCGGCCTGGACGGCGGCATCGATGGCCTGGTTCACCTGTCTGACATCTCCTGGAACGTTGCAGGCGAAGAAGCAGTTCGTGAATACAAAAAAGGCGACGAAATCGCTGCAGTTGTTCTGCAGGTTGACGCAGAACGTGAACGTATCTCTCTGGGCGTTAAGCAGCTCGCAGAAGATCCGTTCAACAACTGGGTTGCACTGAACAAGAAAGGCGCAATCGTAAACGGTAAAGTGACTGCAGTTGACGCTAAAGGCGCAACCGTAGAACTGGCTGACGGCGTTGAAGGTTACCTGCGCGCTTCTGAAGCTTCACGTGACCGCGTTGAAGATGCAACTCTGGTTCTGAGCGTTGGCGACGACGTTGAAGCTAAGTTCACCGGTGTTGACCGTAAGAACCGTGCAATCAGCCTGTCTGTTCGTGCTAAAGACGAAGCTGATGAGAAAGATGCAATCGCAACTGTTAACAAACAGGAAGATGCAAACTTCTCTAACAACGCAATGGCTGAAGCTTTCAAAGCAGCTAAAGGCGAGTAATATCAAGTTCTCAGCATCCTTTGAGCTGTAACGCATTTACAGTGAGAAGGATGTGGGGCAGACTTGACAGATTGCAGGATTCGTCCTGTAATCAATAACAAAGGGCGGCTACGGCCGCCCTTGTTTAATGAGCTGTTCAGCTAATTGGTTTGAAAGGAACCGGAGGAATCATGACCAAGTCAGAATTGATTGAAAGACTTGCCAGTCAGCAGCCGCATGTCCCGGCGAAAGCCGTGGAAGATGCTGTTAAAGAGATGCTGGAGCATATGGCCACCACTCTTGCCCAGGGCGAGCGCATTGAAATCCGCGGTTTCGGTAGTTTTTCTTTGCACTATCGTGCTCCAAGAACCGGGCGTAACCCGAAGACTGGCGACAAAGTCGAGCTGGAAGGTAAGTACGTTCCGCACTTTAAGCCGGGTAAAGAACTGCGCGATCGCGCCAACATTTACGGTAACTGAGTTTAGCCATCAGCGTTAAACTGGGTTTAAAAGAAAGCACCTTAGGGTGCTTTTTTTGTTTTTCTCTCCTTCACGTTTGAAGATGCCCCGCAATCCTGTGTGAGTCTTTTTGCAAACAGATAAATATGTTGCAGCGCCCGCTGTAATACGCGTTTTTCCCGTCTGACGCAGTCCCATCCTCCCCCGCATACTGCCCAAAAACTGGGAGGTGAAATGGGGATACCCATCATTTGTGCATGTGCCATTGTGGCCATCATTCCACTGTATTGGTTACCGGCGTTGCCCAGCGTTTACGCTATCTGGGTTGTCATTGCTACCGGGGTTATGTTGGGCGCTCAGCGACACAGGGGGCTGCGGATCACGGGGATAGGGTTGTTGTTCTTTTCCTGGGCGGTGCTTGCGGCACAGGAGAGCGTCTGGCCAATGCAGCATTTAACCGCTGGGGCACAACAGGTGGAGGTCGAGATCACCGCTACCGATGGTGCCACGATCCATGAGGCGAGCATGACTGCCCGCGACGGTAAACGCTGGTGGGCTTCCACAGGTGTGACGCTGTATGGCAATTATCTGCCAAAGCCGGTGTGCGTGGGACAGCGTTGGGCAATGACGCTCCGCCTCCGGGCTGTGCACGGTGAATTAAACGACGGCGGGTATGATTCACAGCAACGCGCGTTTGCCCGGCACCAGACGCTGACCGGGAGGTTTACTCATGCCGAAGCCATCGATACGCGCTGTAGTTTACGCTCACGCTACCTGACGTCGCTGCAGACTACTCTCGCGCCCTATGTCTGGGGGCCGGTGATCCTGGGGCTGGGAATGGGGGAGCGCCTCAACGTGCCGCGAGAAACAAAAAATCTGATGCGTGAAACAGGTACGCTGCATTTGATGGCGATTTCCGGTTTGCATATCGCCCTGGCGGCATCCCTTCTTTGGCTGCTGATGCGGGGCATCCAATTTTGGTTGCCCGCTCGTTGGATCCACTGGCAGATGCCCTTACTTGCCAGCCTTATCTTCGCGGCTTTCTATTCCTGGCTAACCGGTTTGCAGCCTCCGGCTCTGCGCACAGTTATCTCTCTGGCAGCGTTAGCGGCTCTAAGGATTAGCGGGCGGCAGTGGTCTCCGTGGCAGGTGTGGCTGTGCTGTGTTGCGGCTATCCTGATTTTCGACCCGCTGGCGGCATTATCGCAGAGCCTTACCCTATCGGCGTTTGCCGTGGCGGCGCTCATTTTCTGGTATCAGTGGCTTCCTCTTCCGCAGGGGGGCTGGAGCCGCAAGATACAGCCGCTGATGAATCTGTTGTATCTTCAGGTCGGGATGTTGCTACTGCTGCTTCCCCTTCAGGTGCTGATTTTCCATGGATTTAGCCTCTCTTCTTTGGTGGCTAATCTCTTCGCCGTCCCGCTGGTGACCTTTGTCTCGGTTCCGCTGATTCTACTCGGTATGCTGTTGCATCTGCTCCCGTGCGTCTCTCTGGAAACGGCTATCTGGTTTGCAGCAGATAAGTCTCTTGAGGCACTGTTCTGGATGCTGATGCGTCTGCCTGATGGTTGGCAGAATGTCGATGAACGCTGGCAGTATCTGACGCTACTTCCCTGGTTTGCCATCATCGGCTGTCGTATGCGTGCCTTCAACACGGTTCCGGCAGTGTGTCTGGGTGCCAGCCTTATGCTGACATTCCCCTTATGGCGAATGGTCAAAGATGATAGCTGGACGCTACATATGTTGGATGTGGGACAGGGGCTGGCAATGGTTATAGAGCGGCAGGGGAAAGCGATTTTGTATGATACCGGTCTGGCCTGGCCGGGAGGCGATAGCGCGCAACAGTTAATTATTCCCTGGCTCCGCTGGCATCACCTGCAGCCGGAAGGGGTGATTTTGAGCCATGAACATCTCGATCATGCAGGAGGGCTGAGGTCACTGCAAACAACATGGCCCGATTTGTGGATAAGAAGTCCGTTACGCTGGGCGCAGCATCTCCCCTGTTTTCGCGGGCAGCGATGGACATGGCAGGGACTCACCTTGACCGTCCACTGGCCGCCAGAGGGATATTCTGCAACGGGTAACAACCGCTCGTGCGTAGTGAAAATCGATGATGGCGAGCAGAGTATTTTACTGACGGGTGACATTGAAGCGCGCGCTGAACAGGCTATGCTTAGCCATTACTGGCGTTATCTGTCTTCAACGGTCGTTCAGGTTCCTCATCATGGCAGCAGTACATCTTCATCCACGTCCTTTGTGCAGCGGGGGGAGGGTAACATGGCATTGGCCTCTGCGGCTCGCTATAACGCCTGGCGATTCCCGTCGGTGAAAGTGGTGAGGCGTTATCAAAAAGAGGGCTATATCTGGCATGATACTCCACATTCAGGGCAAATATCGGTGACATTTACGCAGCATGGCTGGCACATCCGGCGCTTGCGAGATCAATATTTACCACGTTGGTATCATCAGTGGTTTGGCGCGCCCGTAGATAACGGGTAGAATATGCGGCTATTTCAACAAATGCTGGTTTTTTGAATGCATAACGACAAAGATCTCTCCACGTGGCAAACCTTCCGCCGACTCTGGCCGATGATTGCACCTTTCAAAACAGGCTTGATCGTGGCGGGCGTAGCGTTAATCCTCAACGCAGCCAGCGATACGTTTATGTTATCGCTTCTCAAACCGTTACTGGATGACGGTTTTGGTAAAACGGATCGCTCAGTGCTGCTATGGATGCCGCTGGTGGTTATCGGGCTGATGATTTTACGCGGTATTTCCAGCTATGTTTCCAGCTACTGCATCTCATGGGTATCGGGAAAGGTGGTCATGTCTATGCGTCGTCGGCTCTTCGGCCATATGATGGGCATGCCGGTCGCGTTCTTTGATAAGCAATCCACCGGTACACTGCTGTCACGTATTACCTATGATTCAGAGCAGGTAGCATCATCGTCATCCAGCGCGCTTATTACCGTTGTGCGTGAAGGTGCCTCGATCATTGGCCTGTTTATCATGATGTTCTACTACAGCTGGCAGCTGTCGCTCATCCTGATCGTCCTGGCGCCTATTGTCTCTATTGCTATTCGTGTCGTGTCTAAGCGTTTTCGCAACATCAGTAAGAATATGCAGAATACGATGGGGCAGGTGACCACCAGCGCTGAACAGATGCTGAAAGGGCACAAAGAAGTGTTGATTTTCGGCGGTCAGGAGGTCGAAACCAAACGCTTTGATAAGGTCAGCAACAAAATGCGTCTGCAGGGAATGAAAATGGTGTCGGCCTCTTCCATCTCCGACCCTATCATCCAGCTGATTGCCTCGCTTGCACTGGCGTTTGTTCTGTATGCCGCAAGCTTCCCGAGCGTAATGGAGACGCTGACTGCGGGGACCATCACCGTTGTCTTCTCATCCATGATAGCGCTGATGCGTCCACTTAAATCTCTGACCAACGTCAACGCCCAGTTCCAGCGCGGGATGGCAGCATGTCAGACGCTATTCAGCATCCTGGACTCTGAACAGGAGAAAGACGAAGGGAAGCGCGAAATTGAACGCGCGAAAGGCGATGTTGAATTCCGTAATGTCACCTTCACTTACCCGGGCCGTGAAGTCCCTGCGCTGCGCAATATCAGCCTGAACATTCCGGCGGGTAAAACCGTTGCTCTGGTCGGACGATCGGGTTCAGGTAAATCAACCATTGCCAGCTTAATCACCCGTTTTTATGACATTGATGAAGGCCAAATCCTGTTAGATGGCCACGACTTGCGGGAATACACCCTGCAATCGCTGCGTAACCAGGTTGCGCTGGTTTCTCAAAATGTCCATCTCTTCAACGATACGGTCGCGAATAACATCGCCTATGCTCGTACTGATGAATACAGCCGTGAGCAGATTGAAGAAGCCGCTCGCATGGCCTATGCGATGGACTTTATTAACAAAATGGATAACGGTCTAGATACCATCATTGGTGAAAATGGGGTGCTGCTCTCAGGCGGCCAGCGTCAGCGTATCGCCATTGCCCGTGCGCTACTGCGTAATAGCCCTATTCTGATCCTCGATGAAGCCACTTCGGCGCTGGATACAGAATCTGAACGTGCTATTCAGTCCGCGCTGGATGAACTGCAAAAGAACCGTACGTCATTGGTCATCGCGCACCGTCTCTCAACGATCGAACAAGCGGATGAAATTGTCGTTGTTGAAGACGGCGTGCTGGTTGAACGCGGCAGCCATGCAGATTTGTTGGCGCATCGCGGCGTATATGCTCAGCTTCATAAGATGCAGTTCGGCGAATGATTGCACGCATCTGGTCCGGTGAATCACTGCTGTGGCTGCTGCTTCTGCCGCTCTCCTGGCTGTATGGCCTGGTGAGCGGTGCCATTCGTTTGCTCTATCATCTGGGGCTAAAACGCGCCTGGCGTGCGCCGGTTCCGGTTGTGGTTGTGGGCAACCTCACGGCAGGGGGTAACGGCAAAACGCCGGTGGTGATCTGGCTGGTGGAGGAACTCCAGAAACGCGGTCTCCGGCCAGGCGTTGTGTCGCGGGGATATGGCGGTAAGGCCGCGAAGTATCCTCTGCTGCTGACGGCTGAAACAACGACAGCAGAAGCGGGTGACGAACCGGTATTAATCTACCAGCGTACAGGCGCGCCGGTTGCGGTGTCACCGGTACGTAGCGATGCCGTTAAAGCGCTTCTCAGCGAGCACCCCGTAGACATTGTTATCACCGATGATGGCCTGCAGCATTATGCCCTGGCGCGTGATAAAGAGATTGTGGTCATCGACGGGGTTCGCCGTTTCGGTAACGGCTGGTGGCTGCCCGCCGGGCCGATGCGTGAGCGTGCTTCACGCCTGAAGTCCGTCGATGCGGTAATTGTTAACGGTGGTCAGGCCATGTCTGGTGAAATTCCAATGCATCTCCATCCGGGAATGGCCATTAACCTGTTGACCGGAGAACGCAAGGCAGTTGACCAATTGCCTGCGCTGGTAGCGATGGCGGGTATTGGGCATCCACCACGTTTCTTTGCGACGCTTGCGCAGTGCGGTGCACGGATTGAAAAACAGGTTCCGCTTGCAGACCATCAGGCACTGATGGCGGGGCAGGTAGAAGCGCTAACCGCGTCCGGACAGACCCTAATCATGACAGAAAAAGACGCGGTGAAATGCCGTGCTTTTGCGAAAGAAAACTGGTGGTATCTGCCGGTTGACGCTGAGCTCAGCGGTGAGCAACCGGAACAATTGCTCAAGGAACTGATTGCGTTAGTGCAGTAATACCTTTCGCGATTCCGGTGGCGCTCTGACTAACAGGAAAACGCATGTCTCTACCGCAACTCTCACTTTCCGCTGCACGTAACCTACACCTTGCTGCGCAGGGATTACTGAAAAAGCCCCGCCGCCGCGCGCAGCCCGCCGATATCCTCTCTACCGTACAACGCATGTCGTTGCTGCAAATCGACACCATTAACATTGTGGCGCGTAGCCCCTATCTGGTGCTATTTAGTCGCCTGGGTAACTATCCGCCGCAGTGGCTCGATAATGCGTTGAGTCGAGGGGAACTGATGGAATACTGGGCGCATGAAGCCTGTTTCTTGCCTCGCAGCGATTTCGCGCTGGTTCGTCACCGCATGCTTTCCCCGGGCAAAATGGGCTGGAAATACCGTCAGGAATGGATGCATGAACACGCGGCAGAAATTGAGCAGCTCATTGCGCATATTCAAGAAAAGGGTCCTGTACGCTCCGCGGATTTTGAACATCCACGCAAGGGAGCGAGCGGCTGGTGGGAGTGGAAACCACACAAACGTCACCTTGAAGGACTGTTTACGTCGGGAAAAGTGATGGTGGTTGAACGGCGTAATTTTCAGCGCGTCTATGACCTGACGCACCGCGTTATGCCTCACTGGGACGATCGGCGCGATCTGCTCACTCAAGAATCAGCTGAAGCCATCATGCTGGAGAATAGCGCCCAGAGTCTGGGTATTTTCCGCCCGCAATGGCTGGCTGATTACTATCGCCTGCGCCAGCCGGTGCTGAAACCCTTGCTGGAAAAATGGCAGCGCGAGCAGCGTGTGATTCCGGTCACTGTGGAAACGCTGGGTGACATGTGGCTGCATACAGATTTACGCCCGCTGTTGCCACAGGCTCAGGAAGGAAAACTTCAGGCCACCCACAGCGTGGTGCTGTCGCCCTTCGACCCGGTAGTTTGGGACCGGAAGCGGGCTGAGCAGCTCTTTAACTTTAGCTACCGGCTGGAATGTTACACCCCTGCACCCAAGCGTCAGTATGGTTACTTTGTTTTGCCATTATTGCATAAAGGGCAACTGGTCGGACGCATGGACGCCAAAATGCACCGTAAAACGGGCACGCTTGAAATCATTGCATTTTATCTTGAGGACGGAGTGAAAATGACGGCTACTCTGGAAAAGGGATTAACATCTGCCATCAACGACTTCGCGCTCTGGCAGGGGGCATTTATTGTGACGCTTGGACGTCTGCCCGATGGGCTATTCATGTCCTGTCGAAGTGGCTGGGAAACAGGCACTCCCTGAAAAGGGAATGTGATAAGCTTTAGCGATTACCTATACGGAGGAACTATGGATCACCGTTTACTTGAAATTATTGCCTGCCCGGTGTGCAACGGCAAACTCTACTACAGCCAGGACAAACAAGAACTGATTTGCAAACTGGACAGCCTGGCCTTCCCGCTGCGTGAGGGTATTCCGGTTCTGCTGGAAAATGAAGCCCGTTCCCTGGTGGCAGAAGAGAGCAAACCATGAGTTTTGTTGTCATTATCCCGGCGCGTTATGCGTCGACGCGTCTGCCGGGAAAACCGCTGGTTGATATCAACGGCAAGCCGATGATTGTGCATGTTCTTGAACGTGCCCGCGAGTCAGGTGCTGACCGCGTGATCGTGGCAACCGATCATCCGGACGTCGCGCGTGCGGTTGAAGCGGCTGGTGGAGAAGTGTGCATGACTCGCGCCGATCATCAGTCAGGCACCGAGCGTCTGGCTGAGGTCGTTGAAAAATGCGGCTTCAGCGATGATACGGTGATCGTTAATGTACAGGGCGACGAGCCGATGATCCCGGCGGTTATTGTTCGCCAGGTAGCAGAAAACCTCGCTCAGCGTCAGGTCGGTATGGCCACGCTTGCGGTGCCTATTCACCATGCTGAAGAGGCATTCAACCCTAACGCGGTGAAGGTGGTCATGGACGCGGAGGGCTACGCGCTCTATTTCTCCCGCGCGACCATCCCGTGGGATCGCGATCGCTTTGCGGCATCAAAAGAGACCATTGGTGATACGTTCCTGCGCCATCTGGGGATCTACGGCTACCGCGCTGGCTTTATTCGTCGATACGTCACCTGGGCACCGAGCCCGCTTGAACATATTGAAATGCTGGAGCAACTCCGCGTCCTTTGGTACGGAGAAAAAATCCACGTTGCCGTTGCGGAGCAAGTGCCTGGTACAGGGGTTGATACCCTGGAAGATCTTGAGCGCGTCCGCGCAGAATTACGCTAATTACCCTGCATCCCTCCGTTGGGGGGATGTTCTCCCTGATGACTCTTTTTCCGCTTTCTCATCCATAATTGATCTCTTCCGGGTGACATCTGCTGTCTGCGCGCTCATTATAAAAGCAGTAGTTTTAATGGGGGTAATCTCATATGGAACAGTTGCGTGCCGAACTAAGTCATCTGCTCGGCGAGACGTTAAGCCGGGTCGAGTGCGTGAACGAAAAGGCAGATACGGCACTCTGGGCGTTGTACGATAGCCAGGGAAATCCCATGCCGCTGATGGCAAGAAGTTTCTCCTCACCGGGCGTTGCCAGGCAGCTTGCATGGAAAATATCGATGCTGGCGCGGGAAGGAACGGTCCGCATGCCGACGGTCTACGGCGTCATGACGCACGAGGAACACCCCGGTCCGGATGTTCTGCTGATTGAGCGGCTGCGCGGAGTATCGGTCGAAGCACCGGCGCGTACGCCAGAACGCTGGGAACAGCTGAAAGATCAGATTGTCGAGGCGCTGCTGGCCTGGCATCGACAGGATAGCCGCGGCCTTGTCGGCGCCGTCGACAGCACGCAGGAAAACCTGTGGCCGCTATGGTATCGCCAGCGGGTCGAGGTGTTGTGGGGAACACTGAACCAGTTCAACAACACCGGGTTGACGATGCAGGACAAGCGCATTCTGTTCCGTACCCGCGAGTGTTTACCGGCGCTATTTGAAGGCTTTAACGACAACTGCGTGCTCATCCACGGTAATTTTACCTTGCGCAGCATGTTAAAAGATTCGCGCAGCGACCAGCTGCTGGCCATGGTCGGGCCGGGGATCATGCTTTGGGCACCGCGCGAATACGAGCTGTTCAGGCTAAGCGATAGCGGAGCCGCGGAAGGCTTGCTGTGGCACTATCTCCAGCGCGCCCCCGTGGCAGAGGCGTTTCTGTGGCGACGCTGGCTTTATCTGCTTTGGGATGAAGTGGCGCAGCTGGTGAACACCGGCCGTTTCAATCGCGCCAACTTCGATCTCGCGACAAAATCACTCTTGCCCTGGCTCGCCTGACGATCCTTTCAGCCACTGCCAGAGACGGCCTAGCGTCTCGTACCCTACGCGATCGCTATGCATTAACCAGACCGGGGAGGGAATCGCCCGTTCCCACGGGTTGAGCGGCGCGTTTATGGCCATCTGGTTTGCTGGCGCAGGCAGGGGATGCAGCCCCTGCTTTTCAAAGAAAATCATCGCTCTTGGCAGGTGAGAGGCAGACGTTACCAGCAAAAACGGCACATCGCCGATAGCCTGCTTCACTGCCGCCGCCTCTTCCTCTGTGTCTTTTGGGCTGTCCAGCGTGATGATCGATGAGCGCGGCACGCCGAGGGATTCCGCGACCCTTGCACCGGCTTCAGCCGTGCTGACCGGGTTAGTTTTTGCGGCGGCCCCGGTGAAGATCATTTTCGATCCCGGATTGGCAAGCCACAGGCGAATACCTTCGTTCAGCCGCGGCAAACTGTTGTTGATCAGGTTTGAACTGGGCGCCCAGTTCGGATCCCAGGTGTACCCGCCGCCCAGCACGACAATGTATTCTACTTTTTGATTTCCCTGCCATGTTGGATACCGATTTTCGACAGGGCGCAATAAGCTATCCGCGACCGGTTGCAGGCTCAGCAGCAGCAAAGCAAGCCAGCCGAGCGTAATGAGCGATTTGCCACTTTTCTGAAAACGACTGAACCACACCAGGGCCAGGCCCGCCGCGATCAGCAGTAGCAGCAGTGGAAGGGGAAGCAGCATGCCTCCAATGTATTTTTTTAGGGTAAAAAGCATCCTTTTTGGTTCCTTTTTTGACCATACAGCAGGCGATTGCCTGTGATATTACACCAGAGAGGTTCATTCTCTGCTCGGGTGTGACAAAATAGCGGTTTTGCTGTTAGCGAGTGGAACTCTCCCAATGCGGGATCGCAATTTTGATGACATCGCGGAAAAATTTTCGCGTAACATTTATGGCACCACAAAAGGCCAGCTACGTCAGACGATCCTCTGGCAGGATCTGGACATGCTGCTTGCCGATTTCGGTGACCGCAAGTTGCGCGTGCTGGATGCCGGTGGCGGTGAAGGCCAGACAGCGATTCTTATGGCGCAACGCGGTCATCACGTCACGCTTTGCGATCTTTCTGCAGAGATGGTTGCGCGCGCCCAACGCGCGGCAAAAGAGAAAGGTGTGAGCGACAACATGCATTTTATACATTGCGCCGCTCAGGACATCCCGCAGCATTTGGAAACTCAGGTTGATCTGATATTGTTTCATGCTGTGCTGGAATGGGTAGCCGAACCGCAAGCCATGTTAAAAACGCTGTGGTCGATGTTGTGTCCGGGCGGTGCGTTATCGCTGATGTTCTACAATGCTAACGGCTTGCTGATGCGTAATGTGCTGGTCGGCAATTTCGGCTACGTGCAGCAGGGTATGTATAAAAAGAAACGGCGCACGCTATCGCCAGATTTCCCGCGAGAACCGCAGCAGGTCTATGGCTGGCTGGAGGAGATTGGCTGGAAGATCACCGGTAAAACAGGCGTGAGGGTGTTTCATGATTATCTGCGTGATAAACAAAAACAGCATGACTGTTTAGACGCCTTAACAGAAATAGAAACGCGGTATTGCCGCCAGGAGCCTTACCTGAGCCTTGGCCGCTATATACACGTCACCGCGCGCAAGCCGCAGATGCAAGGATAATCTATGAGTGAATTTTCCCAGACAGTCCCCGAACTGGTTGCCTGGGCCAGGAAAAACGATTTCTCCATCTCGCTGCCGGTAGACAGACTCTCTTTTCTGCTGGCGGTTGCCACGCTGAACGGCGAACGGCTGGATGGCGAAATGAGCGAGGGTGAACTGGTGGATGCGTTCCGCCATGTCAGTGATGCGTTTGAGCAAACCAGCGAAACCATTAGCGTGCGTGCCAACAACGCAATTAACGATATGGTACGTCAACGTCTGCTGAACCGCTTTACCAGCGAGCAGGCGGAAGGAAACGCCATCTATCGTCTGACGCCACTGGGTATCGGTATTACCGATTACTACATCCGCCAGCGCGAGTTTTCCACGCTGCGTCTTTCTATGCAGCTCTCCATTGTGGCGGGCGAGCTTAAGCGCGCCGCCGATGCCGCGGATGAAAACGGCGACGAATTCCACTGGCATCGTAATGTGTATGCGCCGCTGAAGTACTCGGTGGCAGAGATTTTCGACAGTATCGATCTTACCCAGCGTCTGATGGACGAACAGCAGCAGCAGGTGAAAGACGATATCGCCCAGCTGCTGAACAAAGACTGGCGCGCAGCCATCTCCAGCTGTGAGCTGTTACTGTCAGAAACGTCGGGAACACTGCGAGAGCTGCAGGATACGCTGGAGGCGGCGGGCGATAAACTGCAGGCCAACCTGCTGCGCATTCAGGATGCCACGTTAGCGCACGACGATCTTCATTTTGTGGACCGTCTGGTCTTTGACCTGCAGAGCAAGCTCGATCGTATTATCAGCTGGGGCCAGCAGTCGATCGACCTGTGGATCGGCTATGACCGCCACGTGCATAAATTTATCCGTACCGCGATTGATATGGATAAAAACCGCGTCTTTGCTCAGCGTCTGCGCCAGTCGGTACAGACCTATTTTGATGCGCCATGGGCGCTGACCTACGCCAGTGCCGATCGTCTGCTTGATATGCGCGACGAGGAAATGGCGCTGCGAGATGAAGAGGTTACCGGTGAACTGCCACCGGATCTTGAGTATGAAGAATTTAACGAAATTCGCGAGCAGCTTGCGGCGATGATCGAAGAACAGCTTGCCGTCTACAAAACCAGACAAGCCCCGCTGGATCTTGGGCTCGTGGTACGCGACTATCTGGCGCAATATCCTCGTGCGCGTCATTTCGATATTGCCCGCATTGTTGTAGACCAGGCGGTGCGCCTGGGTGTCGCGCAAGCAGATTTCACCGGACTGCCGCCGAAATGGCAGCCGATTAACGATTACGGAGCCAAGGTACAGGCGCATGTCATTGACAAATATTGAACAAGTGATGCCACTTAAGCTGGCACAGGCGCTGGCGAATCCGTTATTTCCGGCGCTGGACAGCCAGCTGCGTGCCGGTCGTCACATTGGTCTTGACGAGCTGGATAATCACGCCTTTTTGATGGACTTCCAGGAGTACCTGGAAGAGTTTTACGCGCGCTATAACGTTGAACTTATCCGCGCACCGGAAGGGTTTTTCTACCTGCGCCCACGCTCCACGACGCTCATCCCGCGTTCCGTGCTCTCCGAGCTGGATATGATGGTCGGTAAAATTCTCTGCTACCTCTATCTCAGCCCTGAACGTCTGGCGAATGAAGGTATCTTCACCCAGCAGGAGCTTTACGATGAGCTGTTAGCGCTGGCGGATGAAGGCAAGCTGCTCAAGCTGGTGAATAACCGTTCTACGGGGTCGGATCTCGATCGTCAGAAACTCCAGGAAAAAGTTCGCTCTTCCCTGAACCGTCTGCGTCGTCTGGGTATGGTCTGGTTTATGGGCCACGACAGCAGCAAATTCCGCATTACGGAATCGGTCTTCCGCTTTGGTGCAGACGTGCGCGCAGGCGACGATGCGCGTGAAGCACAGCTGCGTATGATTCGCGACGGTGAAGCGATGCCGGTGGAAAACCATTTGCTGCTCAATGACGAGCATGAAGAGAATCAGCCGGATAGCGGGGAGGAAGAATAATGATTGAACGCGGTAAATTTCGCTCACTGACGCTGATTAACTGGAACGGCTTCTTTGCCCGAACCTTCGATCTGGATGAGCTGGTCACGACGCTCTCTGGCGGAAACGGTGCGGGTAAATCCACCACCATGGCGGCCTTTGTTACAGCGCTTATTCCCGATCTGACACTGCTGCACTTCCGTAACACCACCGAAGCGGGGGCGACAAGCGGCTCTCGTGATAAAGGTCTGCACGGCAAGTTAAAAGCCGGCGTCTGTTATTCGGTACTGGACGTTATCAACTCCCGTCACCAGCGTGTGGTGGTGGGCGTGCGCCTGCAGCAGATTGCGGGCCGTGACCGTAAAGTGGATATCAAACCTTTTGCGATCCAGGGCTTGCCAACCTCCATGCAGCCAACGGCATTGCTGACAGAAACGCTGAACGAGCGTCAGGCGCGTGTGCTAACGCTGCAGGAGCTGAAAGACAAGCTCGAAACCATCGAAGGCGTACAGTTCAAGCAGTTCAACTCGATTACCGATTACCACTCCCTGATGTTCGATCTGGGCGTGGTTGCCCGCCGTCTGCGTACCGCGTCCGACCGTAGCAAATACTACCGTCTGATTGAAGCGTCTCTGTACGGTGGTATCTCAAGCGCCATTACCCGCTCTCTGCGCGACTACCTGTTGCCGGAAAACAGCGGCGTGCGTAAGGCTTTCCAGGATATGGAAGCCGCGCTGCGTGAAAACCGCATGACGCTCGAAGCCATTCGCGTTACCCAGTCCGACCGTGACCTGTTTAAACATCTGATTAGCGAAGCCACCAACTATGTGGCGGCAGATTACATGCGTCACGCCAACGAGCGCCGCATTCACCTCGACCAGGCGTTAGAGTATCGTCGAGAGCTCTTTACCTCACGTAAACAGCTGGTGGCTGAGCAGTATAAGCACGTTGAAATGGCGCGCGAGCTGGGCGAACAGAACGGTGCCGAAGGTGACCTGGAAGCCGATTATCAGGCCGCCAGCGATCATCTGAACCTGGTGCAAACCGCGCTGCGTCAGCAGGAGAAAATCGAGCGCTACGAAGCGGATCTCGATGAGCTGCAAATTCGTCTTGAAGAACAAAACGAAGTGGTGGCAGAAGCCGCTGACAAGCAGGAAGAGAACGAAGCTCGTGCCGAAGCCGCCGAGCTGGAAGTGGATGAGCTGAAAAGCCAGCTAGCCGATTACCAGCAGGCGCTGGATGTGCAGCAGACGCGCGCGATTCAGTACAATCAGGCTTTGCAGGCATTACAGCGTGCAAAAGAACTGTGCCATCTCCCTGACTTAACAGCAGAAAGCGCTGAAGAATGGCTGGATACGTTCCAGGCCAAAGAGCAGGAAGCAACGGAGAAATTGCTGTCGCTTGAACAGAAAATGAGCGTGGCGCAAACCGCGCACAGTCAGTTTGAGCAAGCATACCAGCTGGTCGCGGCCATCAACGGCCCGCTTGCGCGTAACGAAGCCTGGGACGTTGCCCGCGAGCTGCTGCGCGACGGCGTGAACCAACGCCATCTGGCCGAACAGGTTCAGCCGCTGCGTATGCGCCTGAACGAGCTGGAACAGCGCCTGCGCGAGCAGCAGGAAGCCGAGCGTCTGCTGACCGAATTCTGCAAGCGCCAGGGCAAAAATTACGATTTCGACGAGCTCGAGGCCCTGCATCAGGAACTCGAAGCCCGTATTGCCGCACTTTCTGACTCCGTATCGAACGCAAGCGAACAGCGTATGACGCTGCGACAGGAAATGGAGCAGCTCCAGTCTCGTTCACAGACGCTGTTGCAGCGTGCGCCGATATGGCTTGCGGCGCAAACCAGTTTAAGCCAGCTCAGCGAACAGTGCGGTGAAGAGTTTACGTCCAGTCAGGACGTCACCGAATACCTGCAGCAGCTGCTGGAGCGCGAGCGTGAAGCGATTGTAGAGCGTGACGAAGTGGGCGCACGTAAGCGTGACGTCGACGAAGAAATTGAGCGCTTAAGCCAGCCGGGTGGTTCGGAAGATGCGCGCCTCAACACCTTGGCGGAGCGTTTCGGCGGCGTACTGCTGTCAGAAATCTATGACGATGTAGGTCTCGATGACGCGCCGTACTTCTCCGCGCTGTATGGCCCATCGCGTAACGCGATTGTGGTGCCGGATCTGTCGCTGATTTCCGAACAGCTTGCTGGCCTGGAAGATTGTCCGGAAGATCTCTACCTGATCGAAGGTGATCCGCAGTCATTCGATGACAGCGTGTTCAGCGTAGATGAGCTGGAAAAAGCGGTTGTGGTGAAAATCGCTGACCGTCAGTGGCGTTATTCACGCTTCCCGGAACTGCCTCTCTTTGGCCGCGCCGCGCGTGAAAATCGTATTGAAACCCTGCATGCCGAGCGTGAAACGCTCTCTGAACGTTTTGCGACGCTGTCGTTTGACGTGCAGAAAACCCAGCGTCTGCACCAGGCCTTTAGCCGCTTTATTGGCAGCCATCTGGCCGTAGCCTTTGACGCTGACCCGGAAGCCGAAATTCGTAAGCTCAACACCCGTCGTGGTGAACTTGAGCGTGCGCTGGCCAATCATGAAAATGACAACCAGCAGAGTCGCCTTCAGTTCGAGCAGGCGAAAGAGGGTGTTGCGGCGCTTAACCGCATTCTGCCGCGCCTGAATCTGCTGGCAGACGACACGCTGGCTGACCGTGTGGATGAGATCCAGGAACGTCTGGATGAAGCTCAGGAAGCCGCACGCTTCGTGCAGCAGCACGGCAATCAGTTAGCGAAGCTGGAGCCGGTTGTTTCGGTTCTGCAGAGCGATCCGGAGCAGTACGAGCAGTTAAAAGAAGATTATGCCTGGTCGCAGCAGGTTCAGCGTGAAGCGCGTCAGCAGGCGTTTGCCCTGACGGAAGTGGTACAGCGTCGGGCCCACTTCGGCTACTCCGATTCGGCTGAAATGCTAAGCGGGAATAGCGACCTTAACGAGAAGCTGCGCCAGCGTCTTGAGCAAGCTGAAGCAGAACGTACCCGCGCCCGTGAAGCGATGCGCAGTCATGCGGCTCAGCTGAGCCAGTACAGCCAGGTAATGGCCTCGCTGAAAAGCTCCTACGACACCAAAAAAGAGCTGCTAAACGATCTACATAAAGAACTGCAGGATATTGGCGTGCGTGCCGACAGCGGTGCCGAAGAGCGCGCGCGAATTCGTCGTGATGAGCTGCATAGCCAGCTTAGCAACAACCGCGCACGTCGCAATCAGTTAGAAAAAGCGCTGACCTTCTGTGAAGCGGAGATGGACAACCTGACCCGTCGCCTGCGTAAGCTGGAGCGTGACTATCACGAGATGCGTGAGCAGGTTGTCACCGCGAAGGCGGGCTGGTGTGCGGTCATGCGCATGGTGAAAGACAACAACGTTGAACGTCGTCTACACCGTCGTGAGCTGGCCTATCTCTCCGGCGACGAGCTGCGCTCCATGTCGGATAAGGCATTGGGTGCGTTGCGTCTGGCGGTGGCCGATAACGAACATCTGCGCGACGTGCTGCGTATGTCAGAGGATCCAAAACGTCCTGAACGTAAAATCCAGTTCTTCGTTGCCGTGTATCAACACCTGCGTGAGCGAATTCGTCAGGACATCATCCGCACCGACGATCCGGTTGAAGCTATAGAACAGATGGAAATCGAGCTGGGTCGTCTGACGGAAGAGCTGACCTCTCGCGAGCAGAAGCTGGCGATTAGCTCTCGCAGCGTGTCGAACATTATCCGCAAAACCATTCAGCGCGAGCAGAACCGTATTCGCCAACTGAACCAGGGGCTGCAGAATGTTTCGTTTGGTCAGGTAAACAGCGTACGACTGAACGTGAACGTGCGTGAAGCCCACTCCACGCTGCTGGATGTGTTGTCTGAACAACATGAACAGCATCAGGATCTGTTCAACAGCAATCGCCTGACCTTCTCGGAAGCGCTGGCGAAGCTGTACCAGCGCCTGAACCCACAGATTGATATGGGGCAGCGTACGCCGCAAACCATCGGTGAAGAGCTGCTGGATTACCGCAACTACCTGGAAATGGAAGTTGAAGTAAACCGTGGGTCCGACGGCTGGCTGCGTGCGGAGTCAGGCGCGCTGTCTACCGGTGAAGCTATCGGTACTGGTATGTCGATTCTGGTGATGGTGGTTCAAAGCTGGGAAGATGAAGCGCGTCGCCTGCGCGGCAAAGACATCTCTCCATGTCGCCTGCTGTTCCTGGATGAAGCGGCGCGTCTTGATGCCCGCTCCATCGCTACGCTGTTTGAGCTGTGCGATCGTCTTGATATGCAGCTCATCATTGCGGCGCCGGAAAACATCAGCCCGGAAAAAGGCACAACCTATAAGCTGGTGCGTAAAGTGTTCCAGAACAGCGAACACGTACACGTCGTCGGGCTGCGTGGCTTTGCCCCGCAGCCACCGGAGTCATTGCCTGGCGCTGAAGCTGACGCCTCCTGAGGCGTCTTGCCATAAAAAGCGGTGCTCATGCACCGCTTTTTTTTCACTTAACTTGTGCTTACGCCTGCGTTATCTTTAAACTTCTTTACATAAGGTAAGGCAGTAGTTTCTATGCCTTCCTATAATGAATATAAGCCCCAGCGTGATGGGCATGTCGTTAGAAAACAGGGGGCAAGGGATGTTGCTAAACAAAATACGTGGTCGTCAGCTGTCAGCGATGAGTTTGTGTCTGGCAGTGATGTTTGCTCCACTGTTTACCGCACAGGCCGATGAGCCCGAAGTCGTGCCATCGGACAGTTCCGCGACGACGGGCGCGCAGCCGACGTCGCTATCACAGCCGCTGGATCAATCTCCGGCGACGGCCATCATGGCGGGTATTAAGCCGCTGCCGGAAGGGATTGATATCGAGTCGCTCCGCCAGCAGCTGACGGCCGGGCTACCTGCCGGTTACACGCCTGCCTACATCAATCAGCTCACGCTGCTTTATGCCGCGCGCGACATGAAGCCGATGTGGGAGAACCGTGATGCAGTGCGCGCTTTCCAGCAACAGCTGGCAGAAGTCGCCATTGCAGGTTTCCAGCCGCAGTTCACAAAATGGGTTGAACTCTTGACCGATCCGTCGGTGACCGACCAGGCGCGCGATGTTGTCCTGTCGGATGCCATGATGGGCTACCTCCAGTTCGTGGCGGGGATCCCGGTGAACGGCAACCGCTGGCTGTATAGCGAAAAACCGTACAAGCTGGCGACGCCTGCGCTATCGGTCATTAACCAGTGGCAGCTGGCGCTGGATAATGGCAACCTGCCGCGCTTTATCGCGAGCCTTGCGCCTTCTCATCCGCAATATGCCACGATGCATCAGTCGCTGCTGGCGCTGGTAGGAGATTCCCGCCCATGGCCTCAGCTGCGAGCGACGGCAACGCTGCGCCCGGGGCAGTGGAGCAGCGATGTTCCGGCGCTTCGTGAAATCCTTACGCGCTCCGGTATTCTCGATGGCGGACCTAAAATTGCGCTTCCCGGCGATGACCCACAAAGCGTGGTCGTCAGCCCGTCTGCGCCGGTGAAAGAAAAGAAAGCGGTTGCTCTAAGTGATAAGCCTGCCGCTTACGATCGTGAACTGGTTGCGGGGGTTAAGCAGTTTCAGGCCCTTCAGGGGCTCGGTGCTGACGGCGTGATTGGTCAGTCGACGCGCGACTGGCTGAATGTATCGCCGGCGCAGCGGGCTGGGGTGTTGGCGTTGAATATCCAGCGTTTACGTCTGCTGCCCGGCACATTGTCTACGGGCATTATGGTCAATATTCCGGCTTATTCCCTGGTCTACTATCAGGACGGGAGCGAAGTGCTGGCATCCCGTGTGATTGTTGGCCGTCCTGACCGTAAAACGCCGATGATGAGCAGCGCGCTGAATAATGTGGTGGTTAACCCACCGTGGAACGTGCCGCCGACGCTGGCGCGTAAGGATATACTGCCTAAGCTGTGGAACGATCCGGGATATCTGGAACGGCATAACTACACGGTGATGCGCGGCTGGAACAGCAACGAGGCGATTGATCCCTGGATGGTTGACTGGTCGACGATCACGGCATCAAATCTGCCGTTCCGTTTCCAGCAGGCACCTGGCGCGCACAATTCGCTGGGACGCTACAAATTCAACATGCCGAGCTCAGACGCCATTTATCTGCACGATACGCCGAATCACAATCTGTTCCAGAAAGATACTCGCGCGCTCAGTTCCGGCTGTGTGCGCGTCAATAAAGCGTCTGAACTGGCCAATATGCTGTTGCAGGATGCTGGCTGGAACGATACGCGGATTTCTGATGCGCTGAAGCAGGGCGATACGCGTTACGTGAATATTCGCCACAATATCCCGGTCAATCTTTATTATCTGACGGCGTTTGTGGGGGAAGATGGACGTACCCAGTATCGTACAGATATTTACAATTATGATCTCACCGCGCGATCCGGCGCACAAATTTTGCCAAAAGCGGAACAATTAATCAGGTAAATGAAGTAGTTCTGGGAAAATGATTGTCGTAAGTTATGGTGAATGCGGGGCAATATGGCTGTAAGCCGCGTGTTTGCTGGGGTTGGGCGCCTTGACGTCGTCGGCTTTGCCAGTTAAGGTGCCCTTCGTGCGCTAAGCATATTACGATTTCTTTGACCTGTAGACCTGATTATCATGGACAAATTTGACGCTAATCGCCGCAAACTGCTGGCGTTAGGTGGTGTTGCGCTCGGCGCAGCGGCCATCTTGCCGACGCCAGCATTTGCCACCCTCTCGACACCACGTCCGCGCATTTTGACGCTCAACAACCTCCATACTGGTGAGTCGCTTAAAGCGGAATTCTTCGATGGCAGAGGCTATATTCAGGATGAATTAGCAAGACTTAACCATTTTTTCCGTGATTTCCGCGCGAATAAAATAAAAGCCATCGACCCAGGATTATTTGATCAGTTATTCCGCCTTCAGGGCATGCTGGGTACCAGCAAGCCGGTGCAGCTCATTTCGGGGTATCGCTCTCTGGATACCAATAACGAGCTGCGTGCCCACAGCCGTGGGGTAGCGAAAAAAAGCTATCACACGAAAGGGCAGGCAATGGATTTCCATATTGAAGGCGTTTCGTTAGCCAATATTCGCAAAGCAGCGTTATCTATGCGCGCAGGTGGTGTAGGATATTACCCACGTAGCAACTTTGTGCATATTGATACCGGGCCGGTACGGCACTGGTAATAACGAAACACAGGAGCAGTATGAACTATCGTATTATTCCGGTTACCGCGTTCTCCCAGAATTGTTCATTAATCTGGTGCGAGCAAACTAAACTGGCCGCGCTTGTCGATCCCGGCGGTGACGCTGAGAAAATCAAGCAGGAGGTTGCAGCCAGCGGCGTAACGCTGATGCAGATTTTGCTGACCCATGGTCATCTTGATCATGTGGGGGCTGCCGCTGAACTGGCTGAACACTACGGTGTGCCGGTGATCGGCCCGGAAAAAGAAGATGAGTTCTGGCTGCAGGGGTTACCCGCGCAAAGCCGCATGTTTGGCCTCGATGAGTGTCTGCCGTTGACGCCCGATCGCTGGTTGAACGAAGGAGAGAGTGTTACCGTAGGGAATGTGACTTTACAGGTGTTGCATTGTCCTGGCCATACGCCAGGCCATATTGTCTTCTTTGATGACCAGTCCCGTCTGCTGATTTCCGGCGATGTGATTTTCAAAGGTGGCGTAGGACGCAGCGATTTCCCGCGTGGCGATCATGGGCAGTTGATTCAGTCGATTAAACAGAGGTTATTGCCGTTAGGCGATGATGTGACGTTTATCGCGGGACATGGGCCGATGTCGACGCTGGGCTATGAGCGAGTGCATAACCCGTTCCTTCAAGATGAAATGCCTGTCTGGTAAACCGAATTAAATAAAAAAAGCCTGCGCGATGCAGGCTTTTTTGTGGGCGCAGATTACAGGACGGCGACAATGGCTTCGCACAGCGGCGCCATGTTGTCCGGCGTCATGCCTGCAACGTTCACGCGGCCAGAAGCCACGGCGTAAACGCCAAACTCTTCACGCAGGCGCAGAACCTGCTCTTTGGTCAGTCCGCTGAACGAGAACATACCATTCTGCTTGATAATAAAGCTGAAGTCGCGGTCTGCCCCTTTTTCCGCCAGCGTGCTCACGAACAGCAGGCGCATGCGCTGAATGCGTTGGCGCATATCGTTCAGCTCTTGTTCCCAGATTGCACGCAGCGCATCGTTGCTCAGGATCGTTGCAACAACAGAAGCCCCGTGCGCCGGTGGGTTAGAGTAGTTGGCACGGATCACGGATTTCATCTGGCTAAATGCACGATCAACGGTTTGCTCGTCAGCTGCCACCAGCGTACAAGCGCCCACGCGCTCATTGTACAGGCCAAAGTTCTTCGAGTAGGAACTGGCAACGATCAACTCCTGATGCACGGCTGCGAATGCGCGCAGGCCTTCGGCATCCTCTTCCAGACCACGAGCAAAGCCCTGGTAAGCGAAGTCAAACAGTGGCAGCCAGCCTTTTTCGACGGACAGTTTCGCCAGTTGTTCCCACTGCTCCAGCGTCGGATCGATACCGGTAGGGTTATGGCAGCAGCCGTGAAATAGCACGACATCACCAGCCTGTGCTTCGTTCAGGCTCGCCAGCAGGCCATCGAAATCAAGGGCGTGGTTTGCCGCGTCATAGTAAGCATATTCGCGCACTTCAAGCCCCGCAGAGTTAAAGACGCTCTTATGGTTCGGCCAGCTTGGGTTGCTTACCCAGACACGCTTAACAGACGTATTTTTTGCAAGGAAATCCGCCGCCACGCGCAACGCGCCGGTACCGCCTGGGGTTTGTGCCGTGCGAGCGCGTTTGCTGCTCACAATCGCACTGCCTTTTCCGAACAGCAGTTCCTGAGTGCAACGACCAAATTCAGGGATACCATCAATACCGAGGTAATTCTTGGTGGTTTCGTTTTCCAGCAGATACTGCTCAGCTTTCTTAACGCTGGTCAGTACCGGTGTTTTGCCGGTTTCATCTTTATATACACCAATACCCAGGTTGATTTTGCCAGGGCGGTCGTCGGCACGAAACAGATCGGCCAGGCCCAGAATAGGGTCGGCAGGAGCGGCGGTAATGTTCTCAAACATGACGAAGTTCCATTGTGATTACAGAAGTGAAATCCGCTATCAGGTTAACGGTAGATTTACAAAATGCCAACCGTTTGCGACGAAAAGCGTGCGGCTTTTCAAAAGTCGCCATTATTTACTCTCAGACATAAAAAAACAGGGCCGAAGCCCTGTTCATTAAGCATATAACAACGAGGTGTACTGATTAGAACTGGTAAACCAGACCCACAGCAACAGTGTCGTCGCTGCTGACGCCCAGCTTGTTGTCGTCTTTCAGCTGGTTGATCTGGTAGTCAACATAGGTGGACATGTTTTTGTTGAAGTAGTAAGTCGCGCCAACGTCGATATAGTTGATGAAGTCTTCGTCACCAATACCTTCTACGTCTTTCGCTTTAGATTTGTAGTAAGCGATGGATGGACGCAGACCGAAGTCGAACTGGTACTGTGCTACAACAGAGAAGTCCTGAGATTTGTTAGCGAAGCCACGGCTGCCCAGACGCGCTGCGTTGCGCATTTCACCATACAGTGCTGCCAGGTAAATGTTGTTCGCGTCGTATTTCAGGCCAGTTGCCCACTGCTCAGCTTTGTCGCCTTTGCCCCATGCCAGAGTCTGCTGGTTGTCGGTACGGTCAGCAGCACCGTAAGCACCCACAACGCCGAAGCCTTCGTAATCATAGCTCAGAGAAGTTGCCCAGCCGTCGCCGTTAGAACGAGTTGCATCGGTACGCTCGTTTTTACCCAGGTACTGAACGCCGAAGTTCAGACCGTCAACCAGACCGAAGAAACCGCTGTTACGGTAAGTCGCCAGACCACCAGTACGGCCAGAGAAGAAGTTATCGCTCACACCGGTGTCGCCGCCGAACTCTGGCAGCATATCGGTGATGCCGATTGCATCATAAACCAGGCCATAGTTACGACCGTAGTCGAAGGAGCCTGCATCACCGTATTTCAGGCCAGCGAACGCCAGACGGGTTTTGTTACCGGACTGAGCATCAGCGCCTTCGGAGTTGTTACCCTGGAAGTTGTATTCCCACTGGCCGTAACCGGTCAGTTGGTCATTGATCTTGGTTTCGCCTTTGAAGCCGAGACGCGCATAAGTCTTGTCGCCGTCATTACCAGAATCATCAGAGAAGTAATGCAGGCCAACTGCTTTCCCGTACAGATCTAATTTGTTGCCGTCTTTGTTATAGATTTCTGCAGCGTTTGCTGCACCGGCTACCAGCAGGGCAGGGACTACCACTGCCAGAATATTGCGCTTCATCATTATTTATTACCCTCATTGGTTTTTTTATGACACTCGCCACTGCCGTCAATAAATTCTGTCAATAAATATTTCCGGAACTATTGATGAGAGTTAGGTGTCTTTATGTATCTGATAGGCATCTTTCCATTCATAGAACCGTTTCGCTAGCCTGAAAGTGCTACAAATCTCAAGATTGAGTAACAAAAAGCAATCATGTGTAACTAAATATGTATTTTGAGGAACTTTGTGAACCACCTCAAATTTCAGAGCGATCTGGTGATTTAAACAACACACTCATTTCTATATATATGAATTCCTTATGATTAATTTGGATAAAGGCATTTCATATACACAGATGTTAAACGACTCATTTTTTCTTATGAGTCAAGTGAGACTTCTGGATGGCTGTATATTCGGTCAAAATTTGTGCTAATGCTTGAGGATGTAATAATCGCAATAAGACTGTGGTTTATTTTTTGTGCGTAGATATTTCGTGGAAACAAAACGTAACAGGTAGTGGTTATGACGGGGTTGTAGTTTAAAGATGCTGACTTTGTACTGACGAAAATTGACAATACAGAATAAAATAATGGCCAGCATAAGCTGGCCATTTGCATGTATGGCGGTTAGAAGCTGGCGTTACGTGGTGTACGAGGGAAAGGAATAACGTCACGAACGTTCTGAACACCGGTAACATAGGCAATCAGACGTTCAAAGCCCAGACCAAAGCCGGAGTGCGGTACGGTGCCGTAACGGCGCAGATCGCGATACCAGCTGTAATCAGCAGGATTCAGACCCATCTCTTCCATACGCGCATCCAGTATGTCCAGACGCTCTTCACGCTGGGAACCACCGATGATCTCACCAATACCCGGAGCCAGAACATCCATCGCCGCAACAGTTTTACCGTCTTCGTTAAGGCGCATGTAGAAGGCCTTAATGTCTTTCGGGTAGTTTTTCACCACAACTGGTGCTTTGAAGTGTTTCTCTGCCAGATAGCGTTCATGCTCGGAGGAGAGATCTACGCCCCAGTACACCGGGTTCTCGAACTTCTCACCGCATTTTTCGAGGATCGCGACAGCATCGGTGTAGTCCACCTGAGCGAAGTCCGCTGATACAAAGCGCTCAAGACGGGCAACGGCGTCGCTATCAACGCGTTCTGCGAAGAACTTCATGTCGTCAGCGCGTTCTTCGAGAACTGCTTTGAACACGTATTTCAGCATCGCTTCTGCCAGACCGGCAACATCATTCAGGTCTGCGAAGGCCACTTCAGGCTCCAGCATCCAGAATTCTGCCAGGTGACGGCTGGTGTTGGAGTTTTCAGCACGGAAAGTTGGGCCAAAGGTGTAGATCTTCGACAGTGCACAGGCGTAAGTCTCACCGTTGAGCTGGCCAGAAACCGTCAGGAAAGCTTCTTTACCAAAGAAGTCTTTGTCATAGTCGACTTTGCCTTCCGGTGTGCGCGGCAGGTTTTCCATATCCAGCGTTGAGACGCGGAACATTTCGCCAGCACCTTCAGTATCTGAAGCCGTGATCAGCGGAGTCGATACCCAGAAATAACCCTGCTCATCGAAGAAGCGATGCAGCGCTTGTGCCAGCGTGTGGCGCACACGGGCAACCGCACCAATCAGGTTGGTACGCGGACGCAGGTGAGCCACTTCACGAAGGTACTCAATGCTGTGGCGTTTTGCTGCCATCGGGTAGGTATCAGGATCTTCAACCCAGCCGGTCACTTCAATCGCAGAGGCCTGGATTTCGAAACTCTGACCCTGGCCAGGTGAAGCCACTACAACACCGGTCACAATAACGGAGCAACCCGTCGTCAGGTGCAGAACGTCATCATTGTAATTGGGCAGAGAATTATTAATGACGGCCTGTACAGGATCAAAGCAGGAACCGTCATAGACGGCGAGGAAGGAGATGCCAGCTTTAGAATCTCGGCGGGTACGCACCCATCCGCGCACGGTGACTTCCTGGTCAACGGCGACGCGGCCCTGGAGTACGTCGGCTACAGGCACAACGCTCATAATATTCTCTCTGTTAATAGTCGGAAAAAATAAACACTTGTCCACCCAAATGGGGGGATATCTATGTTACCTACCATCCGCTATCAGACAAGTAAATTTCGCAGTCAAAAGAGAAGAATTAAGAAATAAATAAGGAGAGGGGAGCCATGAAGGCTCCCTCAAGCGCTTAGCTGGCTTTTTTGATCTGGGGGAGATCAAACGCTTTTCGCAACGCGCGGACAAATGCCTTGTCATGACAGATGGTTTTACCGGGGCTGTCGGAGAGTTTTGCCACCGGCTTACCGTTACATTCCACCAGCTTTATGACGATGTTCAGAGGTTTTACCTGAGGAATATCGCATGTCAAACGCGTACCGATACCAAAACTGAGATTCACTCGGGTCGAGAAATGGCGATAAAGATCGACCGCTTTTGCTAAATCAAGGTTATCAGAGAAAACCAGCACCTTGCTCATGGGATCAATGCCGAGCTTTTCATAATGCGCAATAGCCTTCTCACCCCATTCGACCGGATCGCCGGAATCATGGCGCAGTCCCTGATAGCGTTCAGCAAATTCAGGGCCGAAGTCGCGCAGGAACGCATCCATTGTAATACAGTCGGTGAGGGCGATTCCCAGCTTATCCGGATACTCTTCCAGCCACGCGGCCAGCGCAACGCGCTGGCTGTTAGCCAGATCGGGACTGATTTGCTGATGTGCCTGGAACCACTCATGCGCCTGTGTACCCATTGGTGTCAGGTCCAGACGACGGGCGAGATCGTAGTTGCTGGTGCCAACAAACCACGATTCCTGCTGCAGGCGTTTGACGATAGCCTGCTGAACCTCGCGAGAGAAGCGGCGACGCGTGCCAAAATCCATCAGGCGGAAGCGGGACATATCCAGTCCTGCGGTCAGCGCGGAGAACTCAACAAGTTTGTTTTCAAGCGAGGCAACGGCTTGTTCAACACCGACTTCCGGCGAACGGTAGCGGTGAGCCAGTTCGCTTATCACGGCAAGCAGCGGGACCTCCCACATGATCACTTCACGCCACGGGCCTTCAAGGCGAATATTCAGCTTGCCGTTATCGTTGGTGATAGTGACTTGTTCCGGCTTATAGCGGAAATCGCGCAGCCAGTCCAGATAGTCAGCTTTAAAGAAGGGGAGGCCGGAAAGCCACTGGTATTCGTCGTCCTGCAGCGTCAGATGCTTCATAGCATCGACCTGTTCACGAATGGCGTCTGCGTAGATACCGAGCAAGTCGTCGCCACGACAGCGGAATTCCGCCGCAACGTGGACATCATAGTAATGATGGAATACGGCTTGCTGCATATGCAGTTTATACGCGTCGGTATCCAGCAATGTATGCAGAACAGGAGAAGCGAATCGAGTCATAGGTGCGCAGTAGCATCCTCTCACAGGAGCGTTTAGTACAATAAACAACTCCGGAGTATACCTTGTTTAGTGATTTATTGAACCCCGATCACAACATAAGCGCTCTTTATGGTCGAGGGCATTTTGTGCCCCATGTTATACAAATGTAGCGAAAAAGAGGTTTGTATCTGAAAAGATGAACATTCTGCATAGCGCGTTTTACACAACAGGAATATATTGAAACGTTACTCGACAAACGATGCATAAGGTTTTCTATGACACAACAGCCACAAGCCAAATACCGCCACGACTACCGTGCGCCGGATTACCTGATTAGCGATATCGATCTGACTTTTGACCTGGATGCCACTAAAACCGTTGTGACGGCGATAAGCCAGGTTGCGCGCCAGAACGCAACAGCAGTTCCGCTGCGTCTTGATGGTGAAGACCTGACGCTGCTCTCCCTGCATATTAATGATGAAGCCTGGACTGACTATAAAGAAGAAGACGGCCAGCTGGTGATTAACAACCTGCCAGAACGCTTTACGCTGCGCATCGTGAATGAAATCAGCCCTGCGGCCAATACCGCGCTGGAAGGGCTTTACCAGTCTGGCGTGGCGCTGTGCACGCAGTGTGAAGCGGAAGGGTTCCGCCACATTACATGGTACCTGGATCGCCCGGACGTGCTGGCGCGCTTTACCACCAAAATTATTGCCGATAAAACCCTCTATCCGTTCCTGCTTTCTAACGGCAACCGTGTGGATGAAGGCGAGCTGGAAAATGGACGTCACTGGGTGCAGTGGCAGGATCCGTTCCCAAAACCGTGCTATCTATTTGCGCTGGTGGCGGGTGACTTCGACGTGTTGCGTGATACCTTCAAAACCCGTTCAGGCCGCGATGTGGCGCTGGAGCTGTTTGTAGACCGTGGCAACCTCGATCGCGCGCCGTGGGCGATGACCTCGCTGATTAACTCAATGAAGTGGGACGAAGAGCGCTTTGGCCTCGAATACGACCTCGACATCTATATGATTGTTGCCGTCGACTTCTTCAATATGGGCGCGATGGAGAACAAAGGCCTCAACGTCTTTAACTCCAAGTACGTCCTGGCGCGCACTGACACCGCAACGGACAAAGATTACCTCGATATCGAGCGCGTTATCGGCCACGAGTATTTCCACAACTGGACCGGTAACCGCGTGACCTGCCGCGACTGGTTCCAGCTGAGCCTGAAAGAGGGCCTGACCGTCTTCCGTGACCAGGAGTTCAGTTCCGATCTGGGTTCACGTGCGGTTAACCGCATTAACAACGTGCGCACCATGCGTGGACTTCAGTTTGCGGAAGATGCCAGCCCAATGGCGCACCCGATCCGTCCGGATAAAGTGATCGAGATGAACAACTTCTACACCCTGACGGTGTATGAGAAAGGCGCTGAAATTATCCGTATGATCCACACCCTGCTGGGAGAAGAAAACTTCCAGAAAGGGATGCAGCTTTACTTCGAACGTCACGACGGCAGTGCGGCCACCTGTGATGATTTTGTGCAGGCGATGGAAGACGCGTCCAACGTAGACCTCTCCCATTTCCGCCGCTGGTATAGCCAGGCCGGGACACCGATTGTGACCGTCAAAGATGATTACAATCCGGAAACGGAGCAGTACACCCTGACCATCAGTCAGCGCACGCCGCCAACGGCCGAGCAGGAAGAAAAACATCCGCTGCACATTCCGTTCAGCATCGAACTGTACGATAACGAAGGGAACGTGATCCCGCTGCAGAAGGGGGGTCATCCGGTGCATCAGGTACTGAATGTCACCCAGGCAGAGCAGACCTTTATCTTCGATAACGTCTACTTCCAGCCGGTGCCCGCGCTGCTGTGTGAATTCTCTGCCCCGGTGAAGCTGGAGTATAAATGGAGCGATCAGCAGCTAACGTTCCTGATGCGTCACGCTCGCAATGACTTCTCCCGCTGGGATGCGGCGCAAAGTTTGCTGGCAACGTACATCAAGCTGAACGTGAACCGTCAGCAGCAGGGTCAGCCGCTGTCGCTGCCTGTCCATGTGGCTGATGCGTTCCGCGCCATTCTGCTGGATGAGAAGATTGACCCGGCACTGGCAGCAGAAATTCTGACGCTGCCGTCGGCCACAGAAATCGCCGAGCTGTTCGATATCATCGATCCGATTGCCATCGTGGCGGTGCGTGAAGCACTGACCCGTACGCTGGCAACCGAACTGGCGGACGAGTTCCTGGCTATCTATAACGTCAACAAGCTGGATGAGTATCGCGTAGAACATGCGGATATTGGCAAGCGTTCCCTGCGTAATACCTGCCTGCGCTATCTGGCGTTTGGTGACGTCGAACTGGCCAATACCCTGGTGAGCAAGCAGTACCACGACGCTGACAACATGACCGATGCGCTGGCAGCCCTGGCCGCAAGCGTTGCCGCCGAGCTGCCGTGCCGCGATGCATTAATGCAGGAATACGATGATAAATGGCATCAGGACGGTCTGGTGATGGACAAGTGGTTTATCCTGCAATCCACCAGCCCGTCAGCCGATGTGCTGAATACCGTGCGCGGCCTGCTGAAACATCGCTCCTTCACCATGAGCAATCCGAACCGCGTGCGTTCTCTGATTGGTGCATTTGCCAGCAGCAACCCGGCAGCGTTCCACGCAGAAGACGGCAGCGGCTATCAATTTATGGTTGAAATGCTGACCGAGCTGAACAGCCGTAACCCGCAGGTGGCATCGCGTCTGATTGAGCCGCTGATCCGCCTGAAACGCTACGATGCGAAGCGCCAGGCGAAAATGCGCGCCGCGCTTGAGCAGCTAAAAGGGCTGGAAAATCTGTCTGGCGATCTGTACGAGAAGATCGCGAAGGCGCTGGCCTGACGTTAAGGTTTACCCTCCCTCTCCCACTGGGAGAGGGCCGGGGTGAGGGCATCAGGCATTTGCCTTAATCAACGTTCTTTCAGAAACCCCACGCTTCATCACCCGCTCCAATACCTCTGCTTCCAGCTCCGCCAGTCTTGCCAGCCCCACGCGGCGAGGACGAGGAATATCTACCGTCAAATCCAGACCAATTTTCCCTTCCTCTATTAACAGCACGCGATCGGCCATCGCCACCGCTTCACTCACGTCATGGGTGACCAACAGCACCGTAAAGCCATGCTTTTGCCAGAGGGATTCAATCAAATCTTGCATTTCAATGCGCGTCAGGGCATCCAGAGCGCCCAGCGGTTCATCGAGCAACAGCAGGCCTGGTCGGTGTATCAATGCGCGTGCTAACGCAACGCGCTGCTTTTGCCCGCCTGACAGTGCAGCAGGCCATTCACCCGCGCGATTGTCCAAGCCCACCGCGGCCAGAGCCTGCCTTGCCTCATCCCGCCAGTCGCCCTTGAGACCCAGTCCCACATTGTCGATCACCGTTTTCCAAGGCAACAAGCGCGCGTCCTGAAACATCATGCGGGTATCATCCTGGATGTTCGCCAGCGGCGTATTACCGGCCAGAATTTCGCCACCGTTCGGTGCTTCAAGCCCGGCTAACAAACGTAGCAAGGTGCTCTTGCCGCCGCCGCTTCGGCCGACAACGGCCACAAACTGGCCGGCAGGAATGTGCAGATCAAGTGCATTCAGGATAGTGTTTTCGCCGTAGCGTTTGGTCACGCCGTTGAGTAACAGCGGCGTCCCCTGATTCAGTCGGGCAGTATTCATGCTTTTGCCTCCTGAGTGGTGGAATAAGCCGGATTCCAGCGCAGCCAGCTGCGTTCCAGCCACTGGGCGCTAACGTCAGCGAGCTTGCCGAGCAGGGCGTAAAGAATAATCGCGACCACCACCACGTCTGTTTGCAGGAATTCGCGGGCGTTCATCGCCAGATAGCCAATGCCGGAGTTCGCGGAGATGGTTTCTGCAACGATCAGCGTTAGCCACATCAGACCGAGCGCGAAGCGTATGCCCACCATGATGGAGGGCAGGGCGCCGGGTAAGATGACATGTGCGAAGAGCGCAAATCCCGATAATCCATAGCTCCGCGCCATCTCCACCAGCCCGCGGTCGATATTGCGGATCCCGTGCCAGGTATTAATGTAAATCGGGAACAGGGTCCCCAACGCCACGAGGAAAATCTTGGCGCTTTCATCAATGCCAAACCACAAAATCACCAGCGGGATCAGCGCCAGATGCGGCACGTTACGCAGCATCTGAATGGAGGTATCCAGCAGCCGCTCCCCCCAGCGAGAAAGGCCGCTGATCAGCCCCAGCGCCAGACCGATGCTTCCGCCGATGGAAAAACCAATCGCCGCGCGCCAGGAGCTGATGGCCAAATGTTGCCATAGCTCGCCGCTGACGCTCAGCGACCAGAAGGCCTCTACTACGCCCTCCGGAGAGGGCAGAATGCGGCTCGACAGCCAGCCTGCGGATGAGGCAAGCTGCCAGACAGCAATAATGCCGATGGGCAAGAACCACGGGGCGGCACGCAGCAGCCATTTTTGCGAAGTGGCGGACATAGCTACTCCTTAACTTTGCGCGACTTTTCGCGGAATAAATTCGTTAGCCACGGCTTCACCCTGAAGCTGAAGCGGTCGCGGTTGTGGAATTTCTGGAATGGCAACGTCCAGATGTGGGAACAACAGTTCTCCCACTTTGTAAGCCTCTTCCAGATGCGGATAGCCCGAGAGGATAAAGCTGTCGATCCCGAGTTCAGCATATTCATTAATCCGCGCGGCGACGGTTGGGCCATCGCCGACCAGCGCAGTGCCTGCCCCGCCGCGCACCAGCCCGACGCCCGCCCACAAGTTCGGGCTAATTTCTAAATTCTCGCGTTTGCCGTTATGCAATGACGCCATCCGGTGCTGCCCAACGGAGTCGGTTTTTGCAAACGCCGCCTGCGCCTTGGCGATGGTGTCATCATCCAGATGAGAAATCAGACGGTCAGCGGCCTGCCAGGCTTCTTCGTTGGTCTCGCGCACAATCACGTGCAGACGAATACCGAAGCGCACGTGGCGACCTTGCGCTGCGGCTTTGGCGCGCACCTGAGTAATTTTCTCTTTCACCAGTTCAGGCGGCTCGCCCCACGTGAGGTAGAGGTCGACCTGCTCTGCCGCCAGATCCTGTGCCACATCCGACGATCCGCCAAAATAGAGGGGCGGTCGCGGCTGTTGAACCGGCGGGAAGTAGAGCTTCGCGTCGCGAACGTGGATATGTTTACCGTCAAAGGTCACGGTTTCACCCTCAAGCAGACGGCGCCAGACGCGGGTAAACTCGGCAGACGCCTCATAGCGCTCGGTGTGGTCGAGGAACACCCCGTCACCCGCCAGCTCCTGCGGATCGCTGCCGGTGACCAGGTTAAACAGCGCGCGACCGTTAGAAAGGCGATCTAGCGTTGCGGCCTGACGCGCCGCAACGGTAGGGGAGACCACGCTTGGGCGCAGTGCAACCAGGAATTTCAGGCGCTGAGTCACCGGGATCATGGAGGCCGCCACCAGCCACGCGTCCTCGCACGAGCGTCCGGTGGGGATCAGTACGCCGGTAAAGCCGATACGGTCTGCGGCCTGCGCAATCTGCTGCAGATAGCCGTGGTCAACCGGGCGGGAACCCTCTTCTGTGCCAAGATACTGTCCATCACCGTGGGTGGGTAGAAACCAGAAAAGATTCAGACTCATGATTTTGTTCCTTCTTTGCCTGCGGGTTGCCAGATGCGTTCGCGAATATCCACCTGTTTTGGAACCAGGTGATTTTGATAGAAGAGGTCAGCGGTTTGCTGCTGAAGCGCAGCGACGCGTGCGTCCACCGGGCTAATGGTGGTTGGCGGACGATGGTCGAGATAGCTGGCAATCACTGGCTCAGGTAAGCCCATGGTTTTTGCCAGCAGGGCAATGCTTTCCTGACGCTGGCTCTGCGTCAGGGCATCGGCCTGCGTAAAGGTATCAAGCACGCCCTGAATGAATGTGCCGTTTTTTTCCGCATACGGACGGGCCGCGAGATAGAACGAGCCGGTCTGTTTCAGAGAGGTACCGTCTTTCAGCACCCGCACGCCTCCCTGCAGTAATGCGGCGGAGTAGTACGGATCCCAGATTGCCCAGGCATCCACGTTGCCCTGCTGGAATGCCGCGCGTGCGTCAGCAGGCGTCAGATAGACGGGCTGAATATCGGTGAACGTCAGTCCGGCCTCCTGCAAGGCGCGCAGCAGCAGGTTGTGTGAGCTGGAACCTTTCTGGAACGCCACTTTGTGACCCTTCAGCTCCGCAACGTTCTTGATGGCGCTATTTTCAGGCACCAGGATCACCTCTGCTTTTGGCTTTGGAGGCTCCACACCTACGTACACCAGATCCGCCCCGGCAGCCTGTGCGAATATCGGCGGAATATCGCCGGTACTGCCCAGGTCGATACTGCCCACATTAAGCGCCTCCAGCATCTGTGGCCCCGCGGGGAATTCCACCCAAGAGAATTTGGTTTGCGGAAAGCGCTTTTCCAGAAGCTGGTGGCTTTTGGCCAGCACCATGCTGACGCTGCCTTTCTGATAGCCAATACGCAGGCTTTCCGGCGCCGCGTCAGCCGCGTGGGCCAGCGCTGAGACGGCCATCAGACCAGCCAGCCCAATGCGTGTCAGTGTTTTAAACATGTGCAACTCCTTGCGGTTGACCCAGTGCGGGTGCCTGAATATCCCTGCGGTGCAGGGCATGCCAGAAGGTTTCCAGCGCGTTGTCGAGGCGGGTTTGCAGATTCGGCGTAAAGTGCGGTTTGTGTTGATAATCGATGACCTGCGAGTCATCCGCGAAGACGCCGTGAAGGATCTCCTGCGCTTTTAAAGCGTTAAGCACCGGCTTGAGGGCATAATCCACCGCCAGCAGATGGGCAACCGTGCCTCCCGTTGCCAGGGGTAACACCACTTTCCCGTCCAACGCGCGTTCTGGCAGCAAATCGAGCAAGGTTTTCAGCGCGCCCGAAAAGGAGGCTTTATAAATAGGCGTTGCTACAATCAGCCCGTCAGCCTCTTTGAGTTGTTCAGTAAGGGCGGTGAGCGCCGGGCTATCAAAACGGGCGTAAAGCAAATCTTCTGGTTCGAAGTTATGCAGATTCCAGTGGCACACTTCCACATCCAGGGCATTGAGCTTTTCGCGGGCATATTCCAGCAGCGAACTGGAACGTGAAGGGAATCGTGGACTTCCGGCCAGGGTAATGACGCGCATAGGTACTCCTTATAACTAATTGTTTGCTTTTATCTAACATTCATAACAATTTTCAGGAGTGTGACATCGCCGGGTAATTCCACTAAATGATTTATCTGCAATTTAAATGCGAAAAAGTGCATAAGAAGAGAAGGTCAAAGTAAACGATTGCGTTTAACGCTGATTTTTTTGCCACAGGTCAATTCCCTTTCCGGGCAGGATCGCACATAATCCCCTCCCGGTTTGCACACCGGGAATCCAGGAGAGTTCATGTACTACCCCTTCGTTCGTAAAGCCCTTTTCCAGCTCGATCCTGAGCGCGCTCATGAATTTACATTTCAGCAGTTACGTCGTATTACAGGCACGCCTTTGGCCGCGCTGGTACGTCAAAACGTGCCGGAAAAACCTGTCCAATGCATGGGCCTGACGTTTAAAAATCCACTGGGTCTCGCGGCCGGTCTGGATAAAAACGGCGAGTGTATTGATGCTCTGGGCGCGATGGGGTTTGGCTCCATTGAGATCGGAACCGTTACGCCGCGTCCGCAAGCGGGTAACGACAAGCCGCGTCTGTTCCGCCTGGTCGAAGCAGAAGGTCTGATCAACCGCATGGGCTTTAACAATCTTGGTGTTGATCACCTGGTCGAGAACGTTAAAAAAGCTCATTTTGATGGCATATTAGGCATTAATATAGGTAAAAATAAAGACACGCCGGTTGAGCAGGGCAAAGATGACTATCTGATTTGTATGGAAAAAGTCTATGCCTATGCCGGTTATATTGCGGTGAATATTTCATCACCGAATACCCCGGGTCTGCGTTCACTGCAATATGGCGAAGCGCTGGACGATCTTCTGAGCGCCATTAAAAATAAACAAAACGAGCTCCAGGCGATCCACCATAAATATGTTCCCGTCGCGGTTAAGATCGCGCCGGATCTTTCTGTTGAAGAATTGATCCAGGTGGCCGACAGTTTAGTTCGTCATAATATTGATGGTGTGATTGCGACCAATACGACGCTCGATCGCTCTCTTGTTCAGGGAATGAAAAACTGTGACGAAGCGGGTGGGTTAAGCGGCCGTCCAGTACAATTAAAAAGCACAGAAATTATTCGAGCGCTATCCGCTGAATTAAAAGGTCAGTTACCAATTATCGGCGTCGGCGGTATCGACTCTGTGATTGCTGCCCGCGAGAAGATGGCGGCAGGAGCATCACTGGTGCAAATTTATTCCGGCTTTATTTTTAAAGGGCCGCAGTTGATTAAAGAAATCGTTACTCATATCTAATCTTTTTTCCTAATCAGACAACCAGGGCTTTATTTCCGGCCCTGCTTGTTTTATATTCCGTCATTGTTGCTTATTTAGACATTATGGTCTTTTATTAATGTTGTTATAAACGAGGCGGCAAACAGGACATTTTTAGAACAGGGTGTTTGGGGACGGGAGAGAGACATGCGTATTAAACCTGACGATAACTGGCGCTGGTATTTTTGCGACGAGCACGATCGTATGATGCTTGATTTAGCCAATGGCATGTTGTTCCGTTCTCGTTTTCCTCGTCGAATGTTAACTCCGGACGCCTTTGCGCCGTCAGGCTTTTGCGTTGACGATGCTGCACTTTATTTTTCTTTTGAAGAAAAATGCCGCGATTTAGTTCTCTCAAAAGAACAGCGTGCTGAACTGGTATTAAATGCGCTGGTTGCGATCCGTTTCCTGAAACCACAAATGCCGAAAAGCTGGCATTTTCTGGCGCATGGCATGAGCTGGACTCCGGCAACGGGGGATGCTGCCAGCGTCAATTTGAGCGATACTGCCGAAGAGGTTAGTCTGCTGGTGGTTGAGCCCGGTGAAAATGCCGCTCTCTGTCTGCTGGCCCAGCCCGGCGTAACCATTGCCGGGCGGATGATGCAGCTTGGTGACGCAATTAAAGTGATGAACGACAGGCTGAAGCCGCAGCTTCGCGTAGATTCGTTCAGCCTGGAACAGGCCGTTTAAGCCTCAAGCTGTACCGACGTTGTTGGAATACAGCTGCAACACAGAATTGTACCGTCATCTCCAATGGCTGATTTCTTCAGCGCACTGACTTCGCCTTCTACCAGCTTGATTCGACAACACCCGCAGATACCCGCCCGACAGGAATAAGGAACGCGAATACCCGCCTGCTCCAGTTGCTCAAGCAAAACCTGCTGGTTGTTGCCGCGGATAACTTTCCCTTGCCAATGAATATCCACTGCCGAATGGTCCTGGATATTAACGTCGACGACCTCTTCTTCCTGACCTGCACCATAAGCCCGTGCGGACCCACGGGCGAGAATTTCTATCTCGTCGCCCACGCGGATGACGCCGCTCGAGCGCGGAATCAGATTCTGACCAAAGTCGACGTCGCCATTATCCTTCGCGGTGCGGAATGACTGCAGGGTTTTCAGCGGCTCGCCGGAAGGGTGCTTTTGGCCTTTCTCCGGGCTCACGGTGGTAAAAATACAGCGGCTACAGGGCTTCACCACATCAAAAATAACGCTGCCAATGCGGATGACTTTCCAGGTATCTTCTTCCCAGGCGTCAGATCCCGTTATCACCAGATTTGGGCGAAACTGTTCCATTTGTACGCTGGCTTTACAGCGGCGCTGTAAATCTCGCAGCGAGGCCTCGTTAGTCAGCAGGAACGGGAAGCCGTCGGCAAAGGAGAGTGGGACCGCTTCGTGGCGCTTAACGCGACGCGTCGGCTCTGGCCCTACCCAGCGTAGCTGCACGTCGCGGGAGAAGAAGCCGCTCAGCCACTGGTTGATTTCTTCAGGCGCAATACGTGCGGTAAAATGATTCCCCCATACTTCCGTTGGCGCATCGACAGGCGCAAAATCGTTAAACCGAACCAGCGCGCTGGAACCATCGGGCGCGGTCAAGTGTAAACCGTCCTGCAGCGGTGAAGGGGTAAAGCGAACCATTTGTGGGAACTGGCGGGCCGTAATGAAGGTGCCGTCGGACTCGGTGACCATAAAGATACGGTCGAAGGCAAATCCGCTCATGTCTGCCAGCGCGTGTGAGACGCCAATACCGCGCATGGATTTCACCGGATGAATAAAAAGCCTGGATAAGGTCGCCACTGCACACTCCCACAAATGAAAATAAGCCTTCAACTTTATGACATAGACGCCATATTAGCTATAATGCGCGACAATTTTCTAAGAGTTAAAAGTGACGATATGAATTCTCTGTTTGCCAGTACGGCCCGTGGGCTGGAAGAGCTGTTAAAAACTGAACTGGAAACCCTGGGTGCGCAAGAGTGCCAGGTGGTTCAGGGTGGTGTCCATTTTGAGGGCGACACACGGCTTATTTACCAGAGCCTGATGTGGAGCCGTCTGGCGTCGCGCATCATGCTGCCGATGAAGGAGTGCAAGGTCTACAGCGATCTTGACCTCTACACCGGCGTTCAGATGATCGACTGGACAGAGATCTTCACCCCGGATGCGACCTTTGCCGTGCATTTCAACGGTGTGAATGACGAGATCCGCAACAGCCAGTACGGAGCATTGCGCGTTAAAGACGCCATTGTTGACTGTTTCACGCGTAGAAATAAGGAACGCCCAAACGTCGATCGCGAAAATCCCGATCTGCGTATCAACGTCTGGCTCAATGGTGATACCGCCAGTATTTCCCTGGATCTGAGTGGCGCGGGTCTGCATCTTCGTGGATACCGCGATCGCACCGGCATGGCTCCTATCAAAGAAACGCTGGCCGCCGCTATTGTGATGCGCTCTGGCTGGCAGCCGGGTACGCCGCTGCTCGATCCCATGTGCGGTTCTGGTACGCTGCTGATTGAAGCGGCTATGCTGGCAACCGATCGTGCGCCGGGCCTGCACCGCGGCAATTGGGGGTTCAGGGGCTGGGCACAGCACGATGAAGCCGTCTGGCAAGACGTTAAAGCCGACGCGCAAACCCGTGCCCGTAAAGGCCTGGCGGAGTACACCTCCCACTTCTACGGCTCTGATAGCGACTCGCGCGTGATTGAACGTGCGCGCAGTAACGCCCGTCGTGCGGGGATTGGTGAACTGGTTACCTTTGAGGTAAAAGACGTTGCCAACCTAACCAATCCACTGCCTAAAGGTCCATATGGTACCGTTATCAGCAACCCGCCATATGGCGAACGTCTGGATAGCGAACCGGCGCTGATTGCTCTGCACAGCCTGCTGGGCCGTAATATGAAAGATTACTTCGGCGGCTGGAATCTCTCACTCTTTAGCGCTTCTCCGGAGCTCTTGAGCTGCCTGCAACTGCGTGCCGATCGTCAGTTTAAGGCGAAAAACGGCCCGCTGGACTGCGTGCAGAAAAACTACCATCTGGCTGAGAAAACGACCGACAGCAAGCCATCAGGCGTGGCGGAAGATTACGCTAACCGTCTGCGTAAGAATTTGAAGAAATATGAAAAATGGGCAAAGCAGGAAGGGATTGAATGTTATCGCCTGTACGATGCCGATCTGCCGGAGTATAACGTGGCGGTTGACCGCTACGCAGATTGGGTGGTGATTCAGGAGTATGCGCCACCAAAAACCATTGATGCGCAAAAAGCACGTCAGCGTATGCTGGATGTTATCGCGGCGACCATTGCGGTACTGGGCATTTCCCCAAACAAACTGATACTCAAAACCCGTGAGCGCCAGAAGGGGAAAAACCAGTATCAGAAGATGGGCGAGAAGGGCGACTTTATTGAAGTGGGTGAATACAACGCCCGCCTGTGGGTTAACCTGACGGACTATCTGGATACCGGCCTGTTCCTCGATCACCGTATCGCGCGCCGCATGCTGGGCCAAATGAGCAAGGGCAAAGACTTCCTGAACCTGTTCTCATACACCGGCAGCGCCAGCGTGCATGCGGGGTTGGGCGGTGCGCGTAGCACGACCACGGTGGATATGTCCCGCACCTATCTGGAGTGGGCAGAGCGTAACCTGCGCCTCAACGGCCTGACCGGACGCCAGCATCGCCTGATGCAGGCTGACGTGCTGGGCTGGCTGCGTGATACCGATGAACAGTTCGACCTGATCTTCATCGATCCACCAACGTTCTCTAACTCCAAGCGTATGGAAGATAGCTTTGATGTTCAACGCGATCACCTGCGCCTGATGACCGATTTGAAACGCCTGCTGCGTAAAGGCGGCACCATTATGTTCTCGAATAACAAACGCGGATTCCGTATGGATCACGACGGCCTGGCCGCTCTGGGACTGAAAGCACAAGAAATCAGCCAAAAAACGCTGTCTCAGGACTTCGCCCGTAACCGTCAAATCCATAACTGCTGGTTAATTACCGCGGCCTGAAAGGAAAAATAAATGTCACTTATTAGCATGCACGGCGCCTGGCTCTCATTCAGCGATGCGCCGCTTCTCGATGATACTGAACTGCATATTGAAGATAACGAACGTGTTTGTCTGGTAGGACGCAATGGCGCGGGTAAATCCACGCTGATGAAAATCCTTAACCGCGAGCAAGGGCTGGATGATGGCCGTATCGTTTACGAACAGGATCTGATTGTTTCCCGTCTGCAGCAGGACCCACCGCGCAACGTGGCGGGGACGGTGTATGATTTCGTGGCGGAAGGCATTTCAGAGCAGGCTGAATACCTGAAAGGCTACCACGAGATTTCGCATCTGGTGATGACCGACCCGAGCGAAAAAAATCTCAATGAGATGGCGCGCCTGCAGGAGCTTCTGGATCATCATGGACTGTGGCAGCTTGAAAGCCGTATCACCGAAGTGCTGGATCAGTTAGGTCTGGATGCGGATATGGAACTGGCGTCACTTTCCGGCGGCTGGCTGCGAAAAGCAGCACTCGGCCGCGCGCTGGTTAGCGGCCCGAAAGTGCTGCTGCTGGATGAACCAACGAACCACCTGGATATTGAAGCCATTGACTGGCTGGAAGGGTTCCTGAAGACCTTTAACGGCACCATTATCTTCATTTCGCATGACCGCTCGTTTATTCGCAACATGGCGACCCGCATTGTCGACCTCGATCGCGGCAAACTGGTGACTTATCCGGGCGATTACGATACCTATCTGCTGGAAAAAGAAGAAAACCTGCGTGTGGAAGAGCTGCAAAACGCAGAATTCGACCGCAAGCTGGCGCAGGAAGAGGTGTGGATCCGTCAGGGCATCAAAGCCCGACGTACCCGTAACGAAGGCCGCGTGCGCGCGCTGAAAGCGATGCGTAACGAGCGAAATGCCCGCCGTGAAGTGATGGGCAGTGCGAAGATGCAGGTTGAAGAGGCATCCCGTTCAGGCAAAATCGTCTTTGAGATGGAAGACGTTAACTACCAGGTTGACGGCAAAGTTTTGGTGAAAGATTTTTCCGCCCAGGTTCAGCGTGGAGACAAAATTGCCCTTATCGGCCCGAACGGCTGCGGTAAAACCACGCTCCTCAAGCTGATGTTAGGCCAGCTCCAGGCTGACAGCGGTCGCGTTCACTGTGGGACGAAACTCGAAGTGGCCTACTTTGACCAGCACCGTGCGGAGCTGGATCCAGACAGAACGGTCATGGATAACCTCGCTGAAGGTAAGCAAGAGGTAATGGTTAACGGCAAGCCACGCCACGTTCTGGGGTATCTGCAGGACTTCTTGTTCCACCCTAAACGGGCAATGACGCCTGTACGTGCCCTGTCGGGCGGCGAGCGAAATCGTCTGCTGCTGGCGCGTCTGTTCCTCAAACCAAGTAACTTGTTGATTCTGGATGAACCGACGAACGATTTGGATGTCGAAACGCTGGAACTGCTTGAAGAGTTGATCGACGGCTACCAGGGAACCGTGATGCTGGTAAGCCACGATCGTCAGTTTGTGGATAACACCGTGACCGAATGCTGGATCTTCGAAGGTGAAGGCCGAATTGGTCAATATGTCGGCGGTTATCATGATGCTCGCGGACAGCAAACGCAGTCCCAGGCACAAAAGCAGGCGAAATTAAAAAATGTACCGGAAGCTGCTGTTGCAAAAGCAGAAACTGTCAAAAAAGCACCTGCTAAAATGAGTTATAACCTGCAGCGCGAACTTGAGGGTTTGCCACAGCGTCTCGAAGCGCTGGAAGCCTCGCTTGAAGCGCTACAAATTCAGGTTGCTGACGCCTCATTCTTTACGCAATCGCACGACTATACTCAGAAAGTATTGGCTGAACTGTCCGAGGCTGAGAAGGCCCTGGAAGAAGCATTTGAGCGCTGGGAGTACCTTGAGTCTCTGAAAAACGGCGCATAAACAGGGATTACATATGTGTGACCAGCACCACGCCGACAGGCATATATTATGCTCGCAATGCGATATGCTCGTGGCGCTGCCAGAGCTTGGTCACGGACATAAGGCCACATGCCCGCGGTGCGGCGCAACGCTAACAACCCAGTGGGATGCACCAAGGCAGCGTCCTACTGCGTATGCGTTGGCCGCATTGTTCATGTTGCTGCTGTCCAATCTCTTCCCCTTCATCTATATGAAGGTGGGAGGGATCACCAGCCAGGTGGATTTGCTTGAGATCCCGGGCGTCATGTTCTCGGAAGATTACGCCAGTCTAGGGACCTTTTTCCTTCTGTTTGTTCAGATAGTGCCGGCATTTTGCCTGGTGGTGATCCTGCTCCTGGTCAACCGTGTCCGCATGCCGTCTTCACTAAAAATTAAGCTCGCGCGTATTCTCTTCCAGCTAAAAAGCTGGGGGATGGCTGAGATTTTCCTGGCGGGTATCCTGGTCAGCTTCGTCAAGCTAATGGCCTACGGAGACGTGGGGATAGGCAGCAGCTTTATTCCCTGGTGCCTGTACTGTGTCCTGCAGCTTCGCGCATTTCAGTGCGTTGACCGTCGATGGGCGTGGGACGATATCGCTCCTGCTCCCACGCTCTCGCAGAGGGTGAAAGTTGGCGTGCCGGGCATCCGTCAGGGGCTCCGCTCGTGTTCATGCTGCACTGCCGTGCTGCCAGCCGATCTGGACGTTTGTCCGCGCTGTGAAACCAAAGGCCATGTACGACGTAAAAATAGCCTGCAGTGGACGATGGCGCTGCTGGTGACGTCGATCATGCTGTATCTCCCCGCCAATATCCTGCCGATTATGATCACCGATTTGTTCGGTGAAAAAATGCCCTCGACCATTCTCGCGGGCGTCGTTTTGCTGTGGGGGGAAGGCTCGTATCCGGTGGCTGGCGTCATTTTTATCGCCAGTATTATGGTACCGACGTTAAAAATGATCGCCATTGCCTGGCTCTGTTGGGATGCAAAAGGGCACGGGAAACGCGACAGTGAACGCATGCACTTGATTTATGAAGTCGTAGAGTTTGTTGGTCGCTGGTCAATGATCGATGTGTTTGTGATTGCGGTACTCTCTGCGCTGGTGCGCATGGGGGGGCTGATGAGTATTTATCCCGCAATGGGAGCGCTTATGTTTGCGTTGGTCGTCATTATGACCATGTTTGCGGCCATGACCTTCGACCCTCGTTTATCGTGGGATCGTGAGCCCGAGTCAAGCCATGAGGAAGAGTAAGAGCATGGAAAATAAGAGTGGAGAGGCTAAAGTGCAGAAGGTCAAGAACTGGTCGCCGGTGTGGATTTTCCCCATCGTGACTGCGCTGATCGGTGCATGGATCCTGTTTTATCATTACAGCCATCAGGGACCGGAAGTCACGCTAATCACCACCAATGCAGAAGGTATTGAGGGCGGCAAAACGACCATCAAAAGTCGTAGCGTGGATGTGGGCGTGGTGGAAAGTGCCATCCTGACGGACGATTTAACGCACGTTGAAATTAAAGCGCGCCTGAACGCCGGAATGGAGAAGCTGCTGCACGGTGACTCTGTTTTTTGGGTGGTTAAACCGCAGGTTGGGCGTGAAGGGATCAGCGGCTTAGGTACGCTGCTTTCCGGTGCGTATATTGAGCTGCAGCCGGGTAAGAAAGGTAGCCAGCCAGCTCAGTATCAGCTGCTGGATTCTCCGCCGCTGGCGCCGCCTGATGCGAAAGGTATCCGCGTAATTCTTGACAGCAAAAAGGCGGGCCAGCTCTCTCCCGGCGACCCGGTACTGTTCCGCGGCTATCGCGTAGGCTCGGTTGAAACGAGTACCTTTGATGCGCAAAAGCGTGCTATCAGCTACCAGCTCTTTATTAATGCACCAAACGACCGTCTGGTGACCAGCAATGTGCGCTTCTGGAAAGACAGCGGGATCGCCGTTGATCTCACGTCTGCCGGTATGCGTGTAGAAATGGGCTCGTTGACCACGCTGTTTGGCGGCGGCGTCAGTTTTGACGTACCAGAAGGCCAGGATTTGGGGCAGCCGGTTGCAGAGAAAACGGCGTTCAGACTCTTCGACGATCAGAAAAGCATTCAGGATGCGCTCTACACGGATCATATCGACTATCTGATGTTCTTTAAGGATTCCGTTCGTGGCTTGCAGCCTGGGGCGCCTGTAGAGTTCCGCGGTATTCGCCTCGGGACGGTGGGACAAGTGCCGTTCTTCGTTCCAGGCCTTCAGCAGATGCTGGATGACGATTACCGTATTCCAGTGCTCATTCGTATCGAGCCTGAGCGACTGATCAATCAGATTGGTGAAAATCAGGACATCGGAACCCATATTACCGAGCTGATGAATCGCGGCCTGCGCGGTTCGCTGAAAACCGGTAACCTGGTGACCGGTGCGCTGTATGTTGATATGGACTTTTATCCAAAAGCACCTGCGATTACCGGGGTTCGTGAATTTGGCGGGTATACGATCATTCCAACCGTCAGCAGCGGTCTGGCACAGATCCAGCAGCGTCTGATGGATACTCTGGATAAGATCAATAATCTGCCGCTGAATCCAATGCTTGAAGCCGCGACAGGCTCGTTGCATCAAAGTCAGGCGACAATGCAGCGTCTGCAAACCACGCTGGATAACATCAATAAGATCACCGCAAGTCAGTCCATGCAGCAACTGCCGCAGGACATGCAGAAAACGCTGCGTGAACTCAACCGCAGTATGCAGGGCTTCCAGCCTGGATCGGCGGCATACAATAAGATGGTGGCAGATATGCAGCGTCTTGATCAGGTCTTGCGCGAGCTGCAGCCGGTACTGAAAACGCTTAACGAGAAGAGCAACGCGCTGGTATTCGAAGCGAAAGATAAAAAGGATCCTGAGCCGAAGAGGGCGAAACAATGAAAAAATGGCTAGCGATTGTGGGCGCAATGGTATTAACCGCCTGTAGCTCAGGGAGTGATAACAAGAGCTACTACCAGCTGCCGCTGACTGCACAGGCGGGTGCGCAGAGCACTGCCTCGCAAGGTAACCGCCTGTTATGGGTCGAGCAGGTTGCTGTGCCGGATTATCTCGCAGGAAACGGCGTGGTATATCAGACCAGTGATGTTCAGTATGTCATCGCCAGTAATAACCTGTGGGCCAGCCCGCTGGATCAGCAGTTGCGCAACACGCTGGTGGCGAACCTCAGCAGTCAGCTTCCGGGCTGGGTTGTCGCTTCCCAGCCGCTGGGAAGCGACCAGGACACGCTGAACGTTACCGTGACGGGCTTCCACGGTCGCTATGATGGCATGGTGGTAGTGAGCGGTGAGTGGTTGCTAAATCATCAAGGACAGCTGATTAAGCGTCCTTTCCATCTTGAAATGAAGCAGCAAAAAGATGGTTACGATGAGATGGTGAAAGTTCTGGCTCAGGGTTGGTCGCAAGAATCGGCCAGCATTGCCAGAGAGATTTCTCGCTTGCCATAAGTAAAATTCATCGACAAAAGCCGCATTCAGTGACTCACTGATTGCGGCTTTTTTTTCGTTTGGACTTCAGCTTGTTACTTGTGCCGCGTCACATTTTTTGTACAAATGAACTTCCGCATAGCTCACAAATATGACACCCGTATGAATTTCGAACGTTGACGTTGAGGCTGATTCGGGTTATTCGTTAACTGTGCTTGCACACTTTGCAACCACTGTTTTCTTTCCACCAGACAAAAGAATGAGGGAAACGAGGCATGAAGAGACAGAAACGAGATCGCCTGGAAAGGGCTCATCAACGTGGTTATCAGGCTGGCATCGCCGGACGTTCTAAAGAAATGTGTCCCTATCAGACTTTGAACCAAAGGTCTCAATGGTTGGGGGGCTGGCGAGAAGCCATCGGAGACAGGGCAGTACTTGCTTGATAGCGTCTCTTTAAAAAAGAAACCTCCGCACTGCGGAGGTTTCGCCTTTCTGACGCTGCGATAAGCAGGGATTAGAAAGCAGAGGTGTCCTGGAACAGACCCACTTTCAGGTCGTTCGCGGTATAAATCAGACGACCATCAACCAGCACTTCACCATCCGCCAGGCCCATAATCAGACGACGATTCACGATGCGCTTGAAGTGAATACGGTAGGTGACTTTCTTCGCAGAAGGCAGAACCTGACCGGTGAATTTCACTTCGCCAACGCCCAGCGCGCGGCCTTTGCCTTCGCCACCGAGCCAGCCCAGATAGAAGCCGACCAGCTGCCACATAGCATCAAGGCCCAGGCAGCCAGGCATGACCGGATCGCCGATAAAGTGGCAACCAAAGAACCAGAGGTCCGGGTTGATATCGAGTTCCGCTTCTACGTAACCCTTATCGAAGTTGCCGCCGGCTTCGGTCATTTTCACGACACGGTCCATCATCAGCATGCTAGGGGCCGGTAACTGTGGGCCATTAGCGCCAAACAGTTCACCGCGACCAGAGGCAAGAAGATCTTCTTTTGTATAGGATTCGCGTTTTTCTACCATGTTCTCAGTAAGCCTTATTTTAGTGAAGGACGCAGGATAGCTAACACGTGTACGCTGAACAAGTCCGATCAGTTCGGACCAAACCAACTCAGCCAGCGTAACGGCCAGGGATAACGATGACGAGCATCCTGCTGTGTCGCCTGAGCAATGCGCTCCTGGATGGTTTGCATCAGGGTAGTTTGCCCTTCGCCATCCCATACCAGGTTTGTCAGTAAGGGTAGTGCATCCTCAATACCTTCGATGGCCCAGATCGTGAATTGTTCCTGCTCTACCGCATCCAGCAGCGCCTGACTGAGACTTAAATGGCGTGCATTAGGTGCAGGGATAATCACACCCTGTTTACCGTTTAATCCACGTTGCTGGCAGATCGAGAAGAAGCCCTCAATTTTCTCATTCAGCCCACCCACAGGCTGGGCACGGCCAAACTGGTCGACAGAACCGGTTATCGCGATGTTCTGATTGATGGGAACTTCAGCCAGGGCGCTGATTAACGCGCACAGTTCAGCCATTGAGGCGCTATCGCCATCAACTTCGCTGTAGGACTGCTCAAAGGTCAGCGAGGCGGAGAAGGGGATTTGTTGATCAAGCTGCAGCTCGGACATCAGGTACGCTTGCATGATCATCATGCCTTTGGCGTGGATATTCCCGCCTAATTCAGCTTTGCGTTCAATATCAGTAAATTCGCCGTCACCGATATGCACCACACAGCTGATACGTGATGGCTCTCCGAATGCGCGTGGGTGGCCCGGGAACTCAATGACCGACAGCGCATTGATTTGCCCAATACGTTCGCCTTCCGTCTCTACCAGAATTTGTTCCAGCAGAATCTCATCCTGCATGCGGTCAGCAAGATAGCCTTCGCGCCACTCACGCTGGGCAAGCATTTGAGTCAGTTGCTCACCGGTAAACGCACCATCGCCGCTGATAACCCCGACTTCACGCAGTTGTCTGCTTATCCAAAGCGGGCAGAGCGGCAGCGTCTCCTGATCGCCAGTGTAGCGAACCGCTTCACGGATTAAACCCGACCATGCATCGGCTGAAGGCGTCGGCAGCGAAAAACGTTCTGCGACAGCCATCACCCAGCGACACCACTGCGCCATATCATCGGCGTCGGCAATCTGGATGTTGCTTTCATACTCGCTATAGACAGCCTGTTCAGCCAGCTCCGGCTCCATTTCCTGGAAATCGGCCAGGGAGTCGCGATCGCCGGTCAGTACCACGGTGAGCGTGAGCGGCATCGGTGGGATGGATACAGGTAAAGGGCGCGATTCATCAAAACCGACCCAGTCAAAACGCTGCTGGGCAACAATCGTTTTCAGACGCATCCACAGAAGCGGCTGAGAAAGCAGGGTGCGTAGGGAAATGATCAGTACACCGCCATTAGCGCGGTGGACGAGTCCCGGCTGCAACGTAAGCTCGCCGTTAAACTGGCGAAGGCAGCCGAAAAGTTGTTCAGCCTCGACCCAGTTTGCCGTAAGCACTTCACCTGCGGCAGCAAAACGGTCATCTGGCCGTTGTGCTGGCGCGAAAGAGACGTCATGCCCCGTTATACGATACTGGCCGCCAAATACGGAGTTCGTTTCCGGCTGCAACTGGCGCATGGCATCACCCAGAAGCGTCAAATACTCGGCTTCTTCCGGGGCTTTGAGCAGCATGAAGGGAGATGTCGCCCATGGGCTTAACACCTGCTCCAGCGCATATTGCAAACGCGGTTGTGTATCGCTAAGTATGAATTCGTGTTCTTGCGCGAGGTCGGGCTGTGAAAACAGTTCCTGATAGCTCTCGGTATCCGGAACCAGGTCACGCCATGCTAGTTTCGTAATGGTCAAAGTTGATGTTTTTTAGTCAGATGTAAAACCGTGGAGTATACCGTAAGCAGGGGGCTCTTCCCAAGTAGGATTGGGTATTTCGGGGAGTGAATCACCTGCAATGGTTCACAGGATATGATTTCTTTTCAGCAGATTGGTAAAAAACTGATATTCTGAACAGAGTTACGTGGTAACACTGAGATCGCAATGAAATATCAACAACTGGAAAATCTCGAAAGCGGCTGGAAATGGAAGTACCTGGTCAAAAAGCACCGTGAAGGGGAGCTGATCACCTGCTACATCGAAGCCAGCGCAGCACAAGACGCTGTGGATATTTTGCTGACCCTCGAAAATGAACCGGTTCAGGTCAACAGTTGGATAGAGAAACACATCAATCCAGCGCTCATGAACCGGATGAAGCAAACTATCCGCGCACGACGCAAACGGCATTTTAATGCTGAGCATCAGCATACCCGCAAAAAATCTATCGACCTGGAGTTTATGGTCTGGCAGCGTCTGGCAGGGCTTGCACAGAGGCGGGGTAAAACACTGTCGGAGACGGTAGTGCAACTTATTGAAGATGCCGAGCATAAAGAAAAGTATGCCAGCCAGATGTCGACGCTGAAGAGCGATCTCCAGGCTATGCTTGGGAAAAAGTGATTTTTTGATTTCATTCAGATAATAAAAAACCCCGCAATGCGGGGTTTTTTTATAAGACGATAACTTATGCCGCTGGCTGAGTTACAACGTCTTTGATGCCTTTAACTTCGATCTCTACGCGACGATCTGGAGCCAGGCAGTCGATCAGTGCAGCGCGAGCTTTCACGTTGTCACAGGTGTTGCCAGTAACTGGGTTAGATTCGCCCATACCGCGTGGGGAGATCTTGTTAGCTGGGATACCTTTAGATACCAGGTAATCAACAACAGACTGAGCACGTTTCTCAGACAGTTTCTGGTTGTAAGCGTCAGAACCGATACGGTCGGTGAAGCCCAGAACCACTACAGAACCATCTTTAGGATCCAGGTTGCTCAGCTGGGTGTACAGCTGATCCAGTGCCTGCTGACCTTCTGGTTTCAGGGTAGCTTTGTTGAAGTTGAACAGAACGTCAGACTTCAGAGTGAAGTGCTTGGTCTGTACTTCTGGAGCTGGAGCCGGCGCTGGAGCAACGATTGGCGCTGCATCTTCCTGCTGGCCGAAGCGGTAGGAAACACCTACGCTCAGCATGCCGTTGTCTGGACGAACACCAACGGTGTTGCCGTCGCCGATGTTGTTAACCCACTGGTATTCCAGACGGGTAGCGATGTCACGGGTCATAGCCCACTCAACGCCACCAGCGAATACTGGGGAAACACCGGTGTCATGGTTGTCACCAGACTGGTTGTTGCTGGAGTCTGCGCGCCATACCATGCCGCCCAGACGGGTGTACACGTCCAGATCGTCAGTGATTGGGTAACCCAGTTTAGCGGTCAGCTGAACGCCCTGAGCTTTGAATGCGCCGTTTACGGTGTCGCCTTTGTATGGCATACGACCTAACCAGTCGTAACCCATTTCAAAACCAACATACGGGTTAACCTGATAACCACCGAACGCACCTGCACCGAGCTGGCTTTCGTGAGTTGGGCCATCGTTGTTCAGGGTGCTGTTGTACCAGCCGGTGTCATGGAACTGAGACCAGCCCAGTTTACCACCTGCATACCAGGTGTTATCTTTCGGAGCGGCCTGCGCTACGGTAGCGAAGCCAGCCAGTGCCACTGCAATCGCGATAGCTGTCTTTTTCATTTTTTGCGCCTCGTTATCATCCAAAATTTGCCATGAAAATCTCTGGAGAGAAATCACGGTTAAATCCTTCACCGGGGGGCGTGGTCAAATATAAATCTACCGATATCTTCGGCTTAGGCCGAGCACCCCTGGCGATGTAAAGTCTACAACGTAGCTAGAAACTTACAAGTGTGAAGTCCGTCAGGCATATGAAAAAAAAATTTCCGTATACCTATTATTTAACATTTTTTGAACGGATTTTGTGCAGTAAAATTAAGAGGAACCGCACCAGACAAGCCTTTCCGAAGATTTTGTTCGTTGAACTAATTCCACATCTCGCGGTCAAAAAAAATTCCAGGAAAACTCTTAAATTTACTCAATGATACAAATTCGAGTGAATTTTTAGCCCGGAATGTTGTCCTTTGCGATAAGAATCCTGGTTCACTGGACGCATGATGAACCCGATCGCGCTCCCTTCTTCAGCCGCTTCAGTCAGGCGGAAATGTTCTTCTTCCGTTAAGTCGTCTGATAACCATCCAATGACAACGCTGTAATTCCCGGTACGCAACGCCCGAATCATGGACTCCACGGTATCGCACGGAGGGAGTTGATTAATTTGCATAACCTTCGTCAGCGGCAGGCCCGCGGACTGAACCCATTCCCGGCTCAATTTCTGTTGTGGCGTCAGCCAGAGCTGCCAGCGTGATTGCTGACCAAGCTGCTGTAATAACGGCAGTAAAAGAAGTTGGGTCAACAGAGGCTGGTCTTCACGATAAACCACTTCACTGATAAGCCCTGACGACACGCCTTCGACAGAATTCTGCGAAACATTACCCGCAGTAGATGAAAGAGATGTTGAGCGATTTGCATAGCTTGAAGTGTACATATTCATCCCAGCCCTGTAGTTACTGTATGGATATACAGTAACCCCTGTATGCATAAAGATCAACCTCATTTTCGGAAAGCGACTCGCAAAATTCATTCATTGTTGGCGCGTCTGAAAAAATCATCTTGCTCAACGGCAATAAGTTGCCTATGTTCCTGCTAACGGATCCGCTAGTAAGAAATTCTGTTGTTATTGTATGATTTTTAAAGGGAATATCATGAAAAAGATATCTTATGAACGGATTTATAAATCGCAAGAATACCTTTCACCACTAGGTGAAATTCACCATCGCGCACTTTTTGGCGGATATACCCTTGCGGTAGATGATGCTGTCTTCGCAATGGTTTCTGAGGGTGAACTTTACCTGCGAGCCTGTGAGGAAAGTGCGAAATACTGTGTCAAAAATGCCTCGTCGTTTTTGACGCTTATGAAAAGAGGGCGTCCGGTGTTGCTTAACTACTACCGCGTAGATGATGTCCTCTGGCAGGACAGGGAAAGATTGCTTCAACTTTCTTCTTTTGCGCTCAATGCTGCAAGGAAGGAGCGTTATCAGCGCCATCAGCGAAATCGGCTTAAGGATCTGCCAAATCTTACGTTTCAACTAGAGGTCCTGCTGTATGAAGCGGGTATTACCAATGAGGAAACCCTGAGGGAGCTGGGGGCCAGAGTAAGCTGGCTGAAGATGCGGGCGAAAAATAAAGAACTCAGCATCAAAGTCCTGTTCGCGCTTGAGGGAGCAATAGAAGGTTTACATGAAGCGGCGCTCCCGGCTGACATTCGCCGGGAGCTAACCGAGTGGTTTAATGCGCTACCTGAGCCACTGGAGTATCACCCCTCCAGGTAGCAATTTGCTGTTGCAGGCGACAAATTTCGGGCAGCAGAGCGATGAGTAGGCCAATCTGCTGCAGTACCAGCGGTGCTTTGCTGTCGGTACCCGGGTCAAGGTGGGCAATACGTTGTGCCAGTTCATCCAGGGCCTGCTCCACGCGTGGCTCATCGGCCGGCAGATGATGAAGGGCGTCATCTACGTAGCAGACGGCGTCATCCAGCAGGGTCAGGATCCCTGGGTTTGTCAGTTTCTCGCGGTGAGCGCCCAGCGTCGAAATATAGCTTGTGAAGGTATGATTCAGGCAAAGCAGGCGGAAGGCTGTTTCACGAATGTCTGGCGTGGCGCGGGGTTCCGTCGACATGTTTGAGACAACCGAGGCCAGCTCTGCATCCCTGTTATGCGCATCACGACGGGCAATACGGTAGGCGAGGCGGTTGTCGCGACCCTGGTGGTACTGCTCAAGGATGGCATCCAGGTATCGACAGTTTGCATTCATTGCCCTGTCCACCACGCACGGTAGGTTACGAAAACGCCAGTCAGGCCAGATAAAGCTCACCGCCGCCCAGGCAATCGCGCAGCCAATCAGCGTATCGATCACGCGGGGAAGGGCGACTTCAAACCCTTCGCCCAACAGGTTAAAGCACAGCAGAACCAGCAGCGTAATGAACATAGTAGCGTGAGCATACTGAACATTACGGAAGGCAAAGAACAGCACGCCGGTGATGACGATCAGGATAAGCTGTCCTTCAATCGACGGGACAAACCAGAGCACCGGTAAGCCGATGGCGACGCCCACCAGAGTACCAATAATACGCAGCGCGAGGCGGTGTCGGGTCGCGTTATAGTTTGGCTGGCAGACGAACAGGCTGGTCAGCAGAATCCAGTAGCCGTGCTGTAGGCCGGTAACCTGGATAAAGGCGTAGCCCACGCACAGGACCAGCGACATTCTCACCGCATGGCGAAACAGGGCCGATTCCGGGCTGAAATTACGGCTAAGCCGTAGCCACATATCGCTAAAACTGTGCACGCTGTCATCTGCAAGCTGGTTATCCGCATCGTTACCAGGTAGCGCGAGCGCCTGCTCGGATTCAATGGTGGCCAGCTGAGCATCAATTGCCCTCAGGTTATTGAGCAAAAACCCCAGGGCTTTGATATGTTCCGGCGATGTCCCACTGGCCTGTACGCGATCGAGAGCCGCATCAAGGTGGCTAAAAACACGTTCAAAACGGGGATCGTGCTGATAGGGCGTGCGCAGCAGTATAGAGCGAGACAGTTGCTGACACGCCTGAGACTGCATGGACAATAGCCGCTGGAAGCGGAACATGACGTCGCTGTAGCGGAACTTATCGCGAAGCGTCGCATACTGTACGTGCGACGAGCTGGCGCGCTCGTGAATATCCTGCGCGGCAAAATAGTAGTGCAGTGTTCTGCGCGTGCCTCGCTGACCGCGATCGCCACGCAGGCGGGTAAGCAGAGAGGCTTTCGTCTGGTTGAGCGTGGCGACAAGTTGGCCGTTCGCCAGCGCCAGGTCGTAAAGGGGGGCCTGGCTCTCTTCTTCTATGTCCGGATCAAAAAGTCGGGATTTGAGTTCAAGGTAGTGAGCCAGCTGCTCATAGCTGCGGGCGAGATTATCCTGCAGAGGGCGCACCGGAAAGATCAGGTGACCGGTTAACGTCAGCAGGTTATACCAGATGGCGCCGAGCAACAGCAGCATGGGCTGCTGATACCACTGTTCGTAAAGTGAAACGCCCAGCATCGTGTAAATGGCAATCAACAAGGCACCAAACGCGATGGTGGCATAGCGCTGACCAAGACCGCCCAGCAGAATAAATCCACTGGTGGAAAGCGTCAGGCCTAAAGCAAACAGCCAGGGCCACGGAAACAGCAGTTCAACGGATGCGGAAGCGATAAAGAAGCAGATGAGGGTGATAACAAGATTGCGCAGACGACCCGCAAGACGATCGTCCAGATCCGCAAGCGCCCCCGCAACCACGCCCAGCGTGAGTGGAATCGTGAGCTTAACGTCATTCAACCACCAGGGCAGGGCCGTCGTTCCGCAAAGGGCGATAAAAATCCTGACGTTATAAAGCCAGGAGCTGTTCCAGGTGTAACGGCGAAGCAGTGGGCTTAACATAAACGCGGCCAGTCCTTATTTACTGAAAACGACGGCGGGCATTTGCTTCACGTGCGGCTTGCGCCACTTCTACCGACACCACTCGGCGTCCAACTGGCCACAGCGCAATGGCGGCAATTTTAAAGTTTGCGAGCCCTACCGGGATGCCAATAATGGTGATGCACTGGGCGATTCCGGCAAAAATGTGCATCAGGCACAGCCACCAGCCGAAGAAGATCAACCACAGGATGTTAAGCAGGGTTCCGCCTGTGTTCATCAGGGCGTTTTTACTTCCCGGGTTCAGTTCGTCAACGTGAACAGCTTCATTCCCGTAAGGAACGAGGGAGAGTTTGGTGATCTCCCAGCAGGACCGCGTGAGCGGAAGCGTAAAAATGAGCACGATGCTCACCAGCGTGGCAAAAAGCCAGGAAAGGGTGGTGGCAAAACCGCCAAGGACAAAATTCAAAATATTCAGAACAGTACGCATAAACCCTCAGTTCCTTTCGATATAATTAACGCCCACTGATTGTAACGTTTTTTTGGGCTGGAGCACCTTAAAACTGGCAGTTAAACTATCAGACAAATTATCTCTTCGTGGATCCGGCTGGATATGGAACTGAAAGCAACTTCAATGGGCAAACGCCTGGCGCAGCACCCTTATGACAAGGTTGTCCTTCTTAATGCGGGGGTGAAAGTCTCCGGGGAACGCCACGAATACCTTATTCCTTTTAATCAGCTTCTGGCTATCCACTGTAAGCGCGGGCTGGTGTGGGGCGAGCTGGAGTTTGTTTTGCCCGCCGGTAAAGTCGTACGCCTGCATGGGACGGAGTGGGCAGAAACCCAGCGATTTCATCATCATCTGAACACGCTCTGGCAGCAGTGGAGCCATGAGATGAGCGTCATTGCCGCCCAGGTTCTCCAGCAGGTTTTAGACGAGATCGCCCAGAGTAATGAACAACAAAAATGGCTGACCCGTCAGCAGACAGCGGCGTTGCAGCAGAAGATTGGGAAAGCACTTACCGCATTGCCGTTACCGGTGACGCGACTTGATGAATTTGAAAACTGCCGTGAAGCTTGGGGCAAATGTCAGGCCTGGTTGAGCGATATAGACAAAAGTCGTCTGGCGCATAACCAGGCGTGGACGGATGCCATGCTTACCCGATACGCCGATTTTTTCAGCACGGTAGAATCGTCACCGCTCAATCCCGCCCAGGCGCGCGCGGTGGTTAATGGTGAACAGTCGCTGCTGGTGCTGGCGGGGGCAGGAAGCGGTAAAACGTCTGTGCTGGTTGCGCGCGCGGGCTGGCTTATGACCACGGGCGAGGCCGCTGCCGAACAGATTTTGCTTCTGGCGTTTGGGCGCAAGGCTGCGCAGGAGATGGATGAGCGTATCCAGGAACGCCTGCATACCCGGGATATTTCAGCCAGAACGTTCCATGCGCTTGCGCTGCATATTATTCAGCAGGGCAGCAAAAAAGTGCCGTCTATCAGCAAGCTGGAAAACGACGTTCAGGCGCGTCAGGCGTTGTTCATAAAAACATGGCGTCAGCAGTGCGGCGAGAAAAAGGCCCAGGCGAAAGGATGGCGTCAGTGGCTTGAAGAGGAGCTGAACTGGGACGTCCCTGAAGGCAGCTTCTGGCAGGATGAAACGTTGTCCCGCCGTCTGGGATCGCGCCTTGACCGCTGGGTGAGCCTGATGCGGATGCACGGTGGCTCTCAGGCGGAGATGATTGAAAGCGCACCGGAGGAGATTCGCGCGGTGTTCTCGAAGCGGGTCAAATTATTGGCGCCGATGCTGAAAGCCTGGAAAACGGCGCTGAAAGATGAAAATGCTGTCGATTTCTCGGGGCTGATCCATCAGGCGATTATCATTCTTGATAAAGGGCGTTTTGTCAGCCCCTGGAAACACATTCTGGTGGATGAGTTTCAGGATATCTCTCCGCAGCGAGCCGCGCTGCTTTCCGCGTTACGGGCGCAAAATAAACACACCTCGCTGTTTGCCGTGGGCGATGACTGGCAGGCCATCTATCGCTTTAGCGGAGCGCAACTCACTCTTACCACGGCGTTTCATCACTATTTTGGCGAAGGCGATCGCAGCGATCTGGACACCACTTACCGCTTCAATTCCCGTATAGGCGAAATTGCCAACCGCTTTATCCAGCAAAACCCGCATCAATTGGCTAAACCGCTCAATAGCCTGACGCCGGGGGATAAAAAAGCCGTCACCCTGTTGGCTGAGGATCAGCTGGAGCCGCTGCTGGACAAACTCAGCGGCTATGCGAAGCCGGATGAACGTATTTTGGTGCTGGCACGTTATCACCATCTTAAACCGGCCGCGCTGGAAAAAGCCGCAACCCGCTGGCCGAAGCTGCAGCTGGATTTTATGACCATCCACGCCAGTAAAGGCCAGCAGGCTGATTATGCGATCGTGGTGGGGCTAAAAGAGGGGAGCGACGGTTTCCCGGCTCCGGCCCGCGAGTCGGTAATGGAGCAGGCCTTGCTGCCGGTTCCGGAAGATTTCCCGGATGCCGAAGAGCGACGTCTGTTATACGTGGCGATAACCCGTGCACGCCACCGCGTGTGGCTATTGTTCAATAAGGATGAACCGTCCACGTTTGTTGATATTTTGAAGAGTATCGATGTGCCGGTGGCGAGGAAGCCGTAGCGGATTACCGGGAGGCGATGACGCCACCCGGGCCTAAACTTACTTCAATCTTTCCGCGAGGTACCGCGGATAATCCGGGATCAGGATCTCAACCGGGGAGCTGAACTGTGGTGATTCAATAATAAAATCCGCTGTCGACAGGTTGGTCGCCACAGGAATATTCCACACCGTGGCAAGGCGCAGCAGCGCTTTTACATCCGGGTCATGCGGAACTGCATTTAGCGGGTCCCAGAAGAAAATCAGTACATCAATCTTCCCTTCTGAAATCTGTGCGCCCACCTGCTGATCGCCCCCCATAGGGCCGCTCAGCATCGCATTCACTTCCAGGCCGGTTTCGCGGTGGATCAGGTTACCGGTGGTCCCCGTTGCGGAGAGGGCATGGTGTGCCAGCAAGGGCTGATGGCGTCTTACCCAGTTAAGTAGCATTTGCTTGCAGTGATCGTGCGCGACCAACGCAATGTGTTTGCGTGCTGGCAGCGTGCGTGTTGTCAGTTCCATAAGCTTGTCCTTCAGGTTAATGGGTTACACGATGACGGGAAGCGTCTGAGCCTGCAAGAGGTAGGAGAAAAAAATGTGGCTTACGACGAAGGTTGTTGCTTCGCCCACTGCAAAAAGCGGGCTCGCGTATCAGGATCGGCCTGCTGGAACCAGAATTTCAAGCGCTGCTCGGTAAGCGTTTGCGATTGTGGCGGAATAACATCCAGCTCTGAAACGCCTGAAAGTAACGTGCTGTCATCCGCCATCGGGGTGGCGAACTGCGGCAACGACGCGCGCTTACCAGCCTTGTTGTAGTTTTCCGTGTCCGCCTCGTAATCCGTGCCTTTGGGGCTTGTTGTGAGCGCCAGAATATCCAGCTTCACGGGAATAGGCATCGAATCACCATCGAGTAACTCAATGTGCGGGGACGCCTCAAAGACGAGCGACTCTTTTTCGTTTTCGAGACGGGGCAGATTAAAATTTACCTGGCTGACACGCTGAGTGTTAAAACTGAGAATCAGTGGGGGGGAGATGTACATTCGTTGTTCGTGATTGGCGAGACGAATGGTTTTTTCCACCCGAAAGACAACCTGATGCGGTCCGTTATCAAGCTCAATACTGTCGGCGCCGCGAAGGAGTGAACTGGATACCTTTTTGCCGTCCAGCACCAGAAGATCGATGTCGGTCGAGAGCCGCAGCGTGGTGGCAAAGACGCAAACCGGCATCACTAACGCAATCACAGCAGAGGCAATGCCGGCTTTCATAAGGTGCTCCTGTAAAAGGCCTTCGTCTAAATAATGTATCAAAATTTTTCGATAATCATGTTTACTAACATATAGACATATTCTGCCGTTTTGCCCTCATGCATCCGTATGGGATGAATGGTTGAGATGTCCGCTATGGCGTACACTTAAAAAAAGCCAGGAGGAAGACCATGAAAGAGAACGATATTGCCGAGATTTTAACGTCCACGCGCACCATTGCGCTGGTGGGGGCGAGTGATAAACCGGATCGTCCAAGCTACCGGGTGATGAAGTACCTTCTTGATCAGGGTTACCACGTTATCCCGGTGTCACCAAAGGTGGCCGGCAAAACGCTGCTCGGGCAGCAAGGCTATGCCACGCTTGCTGATGTCCCTGAGAAAGTCGATATGGTGGATGTATTCCGTAATTCAGAGGCGGCGTGGGGTGTCGCGCAAGAGGCAATCGCAATCGGGGCAAAAACGCTGTGGATGCAGCTTGGCGTGATTAACGAACAGGCGGCGGTACTGGCTCAGGATGCAGGATTAAAGGTGGTGATGGACCGTTGCCCGGCGATAGATATTCCTCGGCTTGGATTGGCGAAATAAAAAAAGCCCGTTATCGGGCTTTTTTACACGCTTAGTTGCGCAGGCGAGGGGCCTGTAGCTGTTTGCGGATTGTCTGAGCAAGTTCATCCATCGTGGGTTGCTCCGGATGCTCTTCCTGCAGTTCGCTACTCAACTGCGCTTCGGCAAGATAGGTGTGAACGGGCAGCCCGTCATCACCTTCCATAACAACATGGTACCAGGGCGCGGCGCGAAGCTCTGCGTCAACCGCCAGCTCGTCCGCTGACGGTTCATCAAGGGAATACTCCGGGTCGATATCCACGATCACACCCAAATACCCAAGCAAGGTGTGACGGACCTGCTGGCCGATACCGAATTTGCTGGCAATCATTGTCACCTCCCGGGAAACATTACTTACACTCTATGTGCGGGCAATATTTCTCTTTTCAAGTTACATGATGCGACAGGCAAACCCTTTCAGATACAGTCCTTCCGGGTAGGTAGCGATCACAGGATGGTCGGCTGCCTGACGGAACTGCTCTATAAATTGTACATCACGACCAGCATCTATTGCGGCATCTGCGATGATTTTCTGAAATAAATCTGTGGTCATCAGGCCAGAACAGGAGAACGTCAGCAGCACACCGCCTGGGTTAAGCAGCTGGATAGCCAGCATGTTGATGTCTTTATACCCACGGCAGGCACCCATCAACTGGCTTTTGTTCTCCACAAACTTGGGTGGATCCATCACGATGACGTCGAATTTCTCACCCTGATCGCGGTATTTACGCAGCAGTTTGAATACATCATCGCGCACGAATTCTGCTTTGCTCAGATCCAGCTTGTTCAGCTCAACGTTCTGTTTCGCCACATCCAGCGCTTCCTGAGACGTGTCCACGCTGACGACCTGCGCGCAACCGCCCATCAGTGCGGATACGGCAAAACCGCCGGTATAAGAGAAACAGTTCAGGACGCGTTTATCGGCAACGTACTGGCGAGTCGCCAGACGGCTGTCTCGCTGATCCAGGTAGTAACCCGTTTTGTGACCACCCTGAATATCCACCAGCAGCTTCATGCCGTGTTCCTGAATTGGCATAAGAGCGGGTGGCAGTTCGCCGGTCACAGGACCTTGGGTCAGCTCCATGCCCTCTTTTTTGCGCACGGCCACATCGCTGCGGTCGTAGATTGCGCAGTCCGGGAACAGCATTTGCAGGGCGCTAATCAGCGCCGCACGCTGATATTCTGCTCCGGCGCTCAATAACTGCAGTACCAGGAAATTGCCGAAGCGGTCGATTGTCACGCCCGGCAGGCCATCGGATTCACCTGCAATAAGGCGATAGCTGTCCAGCCCGTCACGTTTAGCCAGCCACTCGCGCCACTGCTGTGCCTGTTTCAGCCGACGTACAAAGAAATCGATGTCGATGGTTTCATCTTTATCGAACGTCCAGACGCGCGCGCGGATCTGGGACGCAGGCGAATAGGCGCCGCGGGCTAACCATTTCCCCTGATGGTCAACGATATCAATGGTTTCACCGAGGCTGGCTTTGCCTTCCATGCGGGCAACGGCACCGGAGAAAACCCAGGGATGGCGGCGCAACAATGACTTGTCGCGCCCTTTGGCTAACACTAAACGTACACTCATAATTTGCTATTCTGTCGATTCCAATGAAATGGCCGCCATTTTCCCGAGTTCGGTGGGGAATTGCAACGCGCCATACTAATGAGGAGAAGAAAGATGTCAAAAGTCTGCACTATCGCCTGGGTTCACGGCATCGTTCAGGGCGTTGGGTTTCGTTACAGCACCCAGCGCGAAGCGATTGAGCTTGGGCTAACGGGATACGCGCGAAACATGGATGACGGCAGCGTCGAGGTGGTGGCCTGTGGCGAAGCGGAGCAGGTTGAAAAGCTGATGGCGTGGCTGAAGGCGGGCGGGCCACGTAGCGCGCGGGTTGATAAGGTCCTGACGGAGCCGCATCAACCCGGCCGTGAATACGTTAACTTCGGTATTCGGTATTAAATACACTTCACCGGTTTTGGCAGGCCGGCGATCTTGGTCGCCTGTTTTGCCGGGCCTTTCGGGAAGAGGCGATAAAGATAGCGGCTATTGCCTTTCTCCTCGCCAAATTTATTCGCCATTGCTTTGACCAGCATGCGGATAGCCGGGGAGGTGTTGAATTCGAGATAGAATTCGCGCACAAATCGCACCACTTCCCAGTGCTCTGGGGAAAGGGTTATAGCCTCCTTCTCCGCAATCACTTCCGCGAGCGCTTCGCTCCACTGGCTGCTCTCTTTCAGATAACCGTCGTTATCCGTTTCGATCTCTTTACCTTCAAAACTCAACATAGTCATTCACGCGTCAGTCAAAAACCGCAGCAGTGTACCAAAAAACAAAGCCCCGCATAAGCGGGGCTCGGTTCACAGCACGTTGAGTTAATCGCGGCTTGCGAAGCCCAGAATGCTCAGGAGGCTGACAAAGATATTGTACAGCGACACATACAGGCTCACGGTGGCGCGGATGTAGTTCGTCTCGCCGCCGCGAATAATGTTGCTGGTTTCAAACAAGATTGCGCCAGACGAAATCAGGATGAACACCGCGCTAATTGCCAGGTGCAGGGCAGGCAACTGCAGGAAGATGTTCGCCACCATACCGACCAGCACCACCACGATACCTGCCATCAGCATCCCGCCCAGGAACGACATGTCCTTACGGGTAGTCAGCACGTAGGCCGAGCAGCAGAAGAACACCAGCGCGGTACCGCCAAGCGCCATGCCGATAAGGTCGCCCATTCCGGCAGACAGGTAGGCATTCAGCATTGGCCCCAGGATGTAGCCCAGGAAGCCGGTAAAGGCGAATGCAGACAGAATGCCTACAGGTTTGTCTGCGGTTTTGTAGGTCAGGAACATCAGACCATACATACCCACCAGCGTCAGGATCAGCCCCGGAGACGGCAGCATCAGCACGGTGCTGGCGGTTGCGGTGATGGCAGAAAACGCCAGCGTGAGGCTGAGCATGAAATAGGTATTGCGCAGCACCTTGTGAGTGCTGAGTAGCGATGTGCGGTCGCGTGAAGAAGTAATTATACGATCCATGAGTCACTCTCTTATGACAGATGTAATTAACGGCAAGAATAGGAAACGGCGCGCCAGTCTCAAAGTGGTTTTACCCATCTTTACTCAGCACATTAGCGCTCTCGCTGGTGCTTTCTTCTAAAGAAATCCATTTCATCAGTATGAACAGCGGTTTGGAAATATTATTCAGATCAACCTCTTATAGGTTACTGAAAAATATTGCTTTATTACACTGTGGGCGCTAAGAGTTATTCCCGGATCGTCGAAAAACAAACAATAAGGCGAAGGACATGAAATCACAATCACGCACCAACTTTACGCTCTCTTTGTTAACCGCAGCTATTCTGTGTACCAGCACAGCGAGCTGGGCGGCTAACGTGCCAGCAGGAACGCCGCTGGCGGATAAACAGGAGCTGGTCAGGAACAACGGTAATGAACCCGCGTCGCTCGACCCGCACAAAGTCGAAAGCGATGTCGAATTCAATATTATCAGCGATTTATTCGAAGGGCTGGTCAGCGTCTCACCGGCAGGTGAAATCCAGCCGCGCCTGGCAGAGAAATGGGACAACAAAGACAACACCGTCTGGACGTTCCATCTGCGTCCCGGCATCACCTGGAGTGACGGGACCACCATCACCGCTCAGGATGTGGTCTGGAGCTGGCAGCGCCTGGTCGACCCTAAAACGGCGTCTCCGTATGCCAGCTATCCGGGCAATATGCACATCGTCAACGGCACGGACATCGCACAGGGGAAAAAAGCGCCCGACACGCTGGGCGTCAAAGCGATTAACGACACCACGCTGGAAGTGACCCTTACTCAACCGAACGCGGCTTTCCTGGCAATGCTGGCGCACCCTTCGCTGGTGCCGGTGGACAAGGTGCTGATTAGCCGCTTTGGCGAGAAATGGACAAAGCCGGAACACATTGTCACCAGCGGGGCGTATAAGCTTTCGCAGTGGGTGGTCAACGAGCGTATTGTGGCCGAGCGTAACCCGCGCTACTGGGATAACGAACATACCGTGATTAACAAGGTGACCTATCTGCCTATCACCTCTGAAGCCTCGGACGTAAACCGCTACAAAGCGGGCGAAATCGACATCGTCTATACCGTGCCGATCAACCAGTTCGCACAGCTTAAAAAAACGCTGGGCAGCGAGCTGGATGTTTCCCCGCAGCTTGCCACCTACTACTACGAGTTCAACACCACCCGTCCTCCGTTCAATGATGTTCGCGTGCGAAAGGCGCTAAACATGGCGCTGGATAAGGACATCATTGCCGAGAAAGTGTTAGGACAGGGGCAGCGTCCGGCGTGGCTTATCAGCCAGCCTGATATTGGCGGCGTAACGCTGCAGAACCCGGAATACGCCAGCTGGCCGATGGATAAACGCATCGCCGAGGCGAAAAAACTGCTGGCCGAGGCCGGATTTAACGCCGACCATCCGCTGCGTTTTAACCTGCTGTATAACACCTCTGAATCACATCAGCGTATCGCCATTGCCGCCAGCTCAATGTGGAAGAAAAACCTCGGCGTAGAGGCGAAGCTGCAAAACCAAGAGTGGAAAACCATGCTGGACACCATGCATACCCACAACTTTGACGCCGTGCGCTACGCCTGGATTGCGGACTACGACGATGCCGCGACCTTCCTGAACAATTTCCGTACCGGCGACAGCGAAAACACCAGCCAGTACAGCAATCCGGAATATGATCGGGCGCTGGTTGATGCGGCGAAAGCGAAAACGCCGGAAGCGCGTGGGACGTTTTACCAGCAGGCCGAGGACCTGTTAGGTCGCGATGTGCCCGCCATCCCGGTCTATCACTACGTACGAACGCATCTGGTGAAACCGTGGGTGGGGGGATTCACGCCGGATAAGCTGGGGTACTACTTCACGAAAGACATGTACATTAAAAAACACTGAGCGTAAGAGTCGGTATTTATGCTGATAAAATGGCCAATACGTTGTCTATTCAACCGATTAAACAGGTTTTGGCTATTTTTAAAGCGAACGAATGCAATCACACTTTACAGCGCCCGACGAGGTGTTTATAGTTCGCCTCACTTAGGAAGCGTGGCCGAGCGGTTGAAGGCACCGGTCTTGAAAACCGGCGACCCGAAAGGGTTCTAGAGTTCGAATCTCTACGCTTCCGCCAAATTCGAAAGCCCTGCGATAGCAATATCGCGGGGCTTTTTGCTTTTTTGCAGCCAGCAAACGGCTGAGTATTAAATTAGAAAAATTCCTGCTTTACAAGGCGCTAATAGATGTTTATAGTGCGCCTCACTTTGGAAGCGTGGCCGAGCGGTTGAAGGCACCGGTCTTGAAAACCGGCGACCCGAAAGGGTTCTAGAGTTCGAATCTCTACGCTTCCGCCAAATTCGAAAACCCTGCGATAGCAATATCGCAGGGTTTTTTCGTTTTACAGCCCGATCACCAGTTCCCTCGAATGACTCCTGGAGCAGCACAGCGCCACCTGCTGATTTACCCCGCATTTTTCCGCTTCTGACTGCACGGTATCCCGGTGATCGACCACCCCGTCGATAACCGGCGTCAGGCAGGCGCCGCAAATTCCCATTTCGCAGGACAGCGGCACGGCCACGCCGTTTTCCTGCAGAACCTGCGCGATGGTTTTATCGGCAGGTACCGGCCAGCGTTCTCCTGTCGATGCCACCGCGATTGTAAACACATCGGCCGCGTTGCTGCCTGCGGCGAGGGCAACAGGCTGGAAGGCCTCGGCGTGAATGTTGCCCTCCATCCAGCGTTTCGCCGTTGCCACTTCACGCACTTTCTCCATAAACCCCGCAGGACCGCAAACGTAAAGATGCAGGCCCGCTTCAGGCTCGGGAATATGTTCGGCCAGCCCTGCGCGCGGGCTGGCGGCATGAATGACGCATTCACCCTGGGTAAATTGCGACAATTCCCGCCTAAAAGCCGCGCTCTCATGGCTTTTGACGGAGTAGTGCAGGGTAAAGGGTGTCCCCGCCGCCTCAAGCTCGAGCGCCATTGCATACAGCGGGGTAATGCCGATCCCCGCCGCCATCAGCAGCACGCGTTCCGCCTGCTGCAGCGCAAACAGATTGCGCGGCACGGAGACAAGCAGCCGTTGTCCAGGGCGCAGCGTCTCGTGGATATAGCGTGAACCGCCGCGCGACGCTGTTTCTCGCCCCACGCAGATAAGATAGCTCTCGCCCGTTCGCGGCCCGGTCAATGAATACTGGCGAATGAGGCCGCAGGGCAGATGGACGTCGATATGCGCCCCCGGCAGCCAGTCCGGCAGCGTTTCGCCGCCCTCAGCCACCAGTCGAACGGCGAGGCTCTTGTTCCCCTGACGCCAGAGCCCATCCACAACAACGTTCAGCATGTCGCTCATCTCACTCCTCCTTTAGACCAGGAAAAACGAGCCGAAGCCCATCTTTTTCAATCCGCGACGGTAGGCAATGGAGCTTTTATCCGCCGGGATGTGGGCTTCAAGCGTCAGGTCCAGCGGCAAACTTTCCGGCCGCTGGGTTTCCACCATCAGGCGATCCTCTTCGAAGACGCGAAGATTAAAGGCATGGACATCTTCTACGGGGATGTGCAGGTCAAAATTACGCGCGATAGGGGCGAACATCCGCGTCACGCGTGATGACAGCGGGGAGGCCGCGTTCATGATAACCAGCCGGGATTCACCCGGAAAATGGATAGTCAGCGTGGCGGTAAACGGCAGGTGCATTTCAAAGTGGCGTAACCACTGGAAACCGTCCGGCGCCTGCACGTCCGAATCGGGAGGATAGTTGCTCACTGAGCTCCAGTAATCGGCCTCGAATCCGTACGCTGTCTCCTGCGGCTGATAGGTTGGCACGATCTGATTATCCGGGTCAGCAAAGGTCTCGGTGTGGATCCACGCGAAATGCGCTACGTCGAGAAACCCCTCCACCTGACGACCCGCGAAGCCATTCACCTCAAATGCCGGGCAGTTGATCTGCTGATACCCGTCGTCGTCCCAGTGCGGCATGGTCGGCAGCGGCACGGGGTTTTCCGGGTCAAATGCCAGACAGGTCCAGATCAGCCCAAAGCGCTCCTCTACGGCGTAATTTGTCAGATTAAGCTTCGCCGGAACCGGCTGGTCGGGGTTGGAGGGGATACGGTTGCAGCGGCCATCCTCCCCGAAGCGCAGACCGTGATAGGGGCAGATAATTCCTTGCTCATCGTGAAAGCCCAGCGTCAGCGGCACGCCGCGGTGAGGACATACGTCACGGGCGACCACGACCCGATCGTTAATCCGGTAGATAACCAGCGGCTCATCGAGCAGGGTCGCCTTGACGGGAGCCGCGCCGATGTCGCCTGCGCGTGCAACCGGGTGCCAGCATTTCGCCAGGCGCAGCCAGTCCTCGGGTTCAAACGTGCAGTGGGCGGGCGGAGTCGGTTGTGTTTTCATCATGATCCCTCTTGCGTTCAGCCCAGCGGCCCGCCCTGTATGGTGTCGCACAGACCGGCGATAATGCGCTCCCCGGTCTCCTCTCTCAGTTCCTGATACCACGCCTGCGTCAGCGCCATATCCTTGCCGTGCGTAATATCACAGCGTTTACGGGCTTTGAGGACCAGGTCGCGTACCCTATCACAGCGCAGCGCTTCGTACTGCCGCAGCGCCAGCGCGATGTCAGGGTTTTCTCGCAGGCAGTCTCCCAGCACCACCGCATCTTCCATGGCCGCGCAGCCGCCCTGGCCGATGTCCGGAGTGGTGCTGTGCGCCGCATCACCTAGCAGCGCGACCTTGCCGCGTACCAGGCTGTCGAAGGGTTCAATATCGTGGATCTCAATCCGATTGGTCGTGTCTGGGTCAAGCGCCGCGATGAGCTTTTGTACCGGCGGTGCCCAGCCGCGGAAATAGCCGCTGAGGTCGGCGCGCAGGGTGCTGCGATCCTCCGCCAGCCCGAGCGGGAGCGGCACATCAAAAAAGAAATAGAAGCGACCGCCGGAAACGGGCATCAGCGAGACGCGCTTGCCTTCGCCAACAAACGTGGTCCACTGATGAGCGGGCGCAATCTCTTCATCAATCTTTACCAGCCCGTTCCAGTTAACGTAACCGGCGTAACGACGCTCGGGCGTATAGCCCAGCACGTAGGGACGAACCGCAGAGTGGCTACCGTCAGCGGCAATCAGAAAATCTCCTGTTGCGGTAGCCCCGTCGGTAAAGATGACGGTAACGCCCGCGTCATCTTCGCATACGCGTTCGACGCGCTTGCCAAACTGTACGGCCTCCTTCCCCCAGAAGGTCAGCATTTCGCGCTGCAGTTCCGTGCGTGAGACGGGGCAGGGGCGGCCTCCGGTGCGCTCGATCAGCGGAGCAAGGCTAAAGCGGGTCAGGGTGTCGCCGCGCCGATAGTCCTTATAGGCCATAAAGCGCATAGGCCCGCCGTAGGTCTCCACGATCTCCCCCATGCCGAGGTGTTGCATGCATTTCACGCCGTTGGGCCAGATGGAGATGGCCGCCCCAACCGGTTTGATCTCTTTCACGGCCTCAAAAACGGTACAGTCGATTCCAGCCTTTTTTAGCGCGACGGCGGCACTCAGACCGCCAATGCCCGCGCCGATGACGATTGCTTTCATGCTTCTCTCCTTTTGCAGGGTGTAAAGAACATGAGCAATTTGCGTACCAGGCTGCAAACGAGGTAAAACGGAATGGCGAGAGGGGGAGCTGCACTGCTAAGGTGCGTTATCGCGGTGAGAGTGCCTTTTTTTGAATCAATAATTTCCAGTTTAACGATTTGGAATCGACAGTTTCACGGCCTGAACAAGAATGGCGTGTTTTGTGCAACGGTGCAGGACAATCGTTTTGAGGAGTATCCATGATAACACTGCACAATTTTAATCAGCTCTCACCCGACGCGGCCCTCGTGGCGCTACAGCCCTGCGTGGCGATCCCCAACTGGGCCGAGGAGGTCATTCGGGGGCGTCCTTACCCCAGTCGGGAGGCTCTGCTTAGCACGGCCGAAAGGCTTGCTCAACGTTGGGACCGGGCGGCGCTCACGCAGGCTCTGAGCGCCCACCCGCGCATTGGTGAAAACCCCCCCGGCGCAGAGTCAGCGCTTTCCCGCCAGGAGCAAGGGGCAGTCAATAACAGCGATGCGCAGCTTGCAGCGGCGTTGCGTGACGGTAATGCGCGCTATGAGCGCCGTTTCGGGCAGGTATTTCTTATTCGCGCAAAAGGGCGCAGCGGGGACGATATTTTACAGGCGTTGAACGCGCGAATGAAAAACAGCGACGCGCAGGAAGTACAGGTTGCGCTGGAACAGCTGCGGGAAATCACCATGCTACGACTGGAAGGAGCGATCGGCGAATGAGCACCTTAAGCACCCATATTTTGGATATATCGACGGGAAAACCTGCCCAGGGCGTGACGGTACGCCTGGAGCAGGAAGGAGAAATAAAAGCCACTGGCGTCACCAACGCAAGTGGCCGCATCACTGCGTTCGTTCCCTTTTTGCCTGAAGGGCGCTACAGGCTGGTGGCGGACATTGGCGCATGGTTTGCCCAGACCGGGCGCGACACACTCTATCCCTGCGCACAAATTGATTTTGTGATGGCGGGAAAGACAGACGAACATTTCCATCTGCCGTTTGTGATTGCGCCGGGAGGATGGTCAACCTACCGCGGTAGCTGACCACGCGCGCTCACCGTTAATCCAGGTTTCACTGATGTTGCGCTCATCACCCAGCGTCATCAGCACGAACAATTGTTCGTAGATATCCTTGCAGTGCCCGCTGCGCAGGCGCTGTAAGGGGGTAACGGCCGGGTCAATAACGATAAAGTCCGCCTCTTTGCCTGGCGCAAAGTTGCCAATTTTATCGTCCAGCCGCAGCGCATGCGCGCCGCCCAGGGTAGCGTGATAAAAGGCTTCACTGGCGCGCAGACGGTAGCTCTGCAACTGGCCCACTTTGTATGCCTCGCCCAGGGTACGTAACATGCTGAAGGTGGTTCCTGCCCCCACGTCGGTACCGATACCCATGCGCACCTTGTGCTGCCAGCATGCGGGTAAACGAAACAGCCCGCTGCCGAGAAACAGGTTGGAGGTAGGGCAAAACGCCACAGCAGAACCGGTGTCATGCAGGCACTGCCATTCGCTGTGGTGCAGGTGGATCCCGTGGGCAAACACGCTGCGCTCGCCGGTCAGCCCGTAGTGATGATACACATCGAGATAACGTTCATGCTCCGGCCACAGATCGCTCACCCAGGCCACCTCGTTCGGGTTTTCGCTCAGATGGGTCTGCATCCAGGTGTCCGGGAACTCCTCTCGCAGCAAGCTCACCGCCGCCAGCAGTTCCGGCGATGACGTCGGGGCAAAGCGTGGCGTAATGGCATAGCCCAGCCGCCCGCGATGGTGCCAGCGCTGGATAAGCTCCCGGGTTTGCCGGTAGCTCTCTTTCGCGGTTTCGGTCAGATAGTCCGGCGTGTGCCTGTCCATCATCACCTTACCGGCGATGAGACGCATGTTCAGGCTCAGCGCCTCGGTAAAGAGCGCATCGACGGACTCAGGATGCAGCGTACAAAACACCAGCGCGGTGGTGGTGCCGTGGCTCACCAGCTGATTGACAAAAAACGCGGCTATCTCCTTCGCGTAGACCGGATCGGCGAACTGACTCTCCACCGGGAAGGTGTAGGTCGTCAGCCATTCCAGCAGCTGTTCGCCAAACGCGCCGATCATCTCGGTCTGCGGATAATGTACGTGGGTATCGATAAAGCCGGGCAGCAACAGCTTGCCGCGCAGGTCGGTGCACCCCTTCAGAGGATCAAGGTATTGCTCGCCCTCACGCCAGTCCATGCGTGCCACTATTTTCCCTTCCTGAATAAACAGCAGACCATCTTCAAGATAGCGGGTGTGCTGGGCGATGGCGTCTGCGCTGTCGCAGACCTGGGCGATATCAAAAAATGCACCGCGGATCGCTGTCTGGTAATCCATCATGGTTCCTGCCTTATTGTTTGCGTAGCGGAGTCATGTGAATGAGCAAAAACAGTGCCAGCTTGAGAATGGCCGCAGTGAATCTGCGGCCAGAGAGGAGATTATTCTTTTTGTGTCGCGACGCGAGCATTGAACTGTGGCGCGGCGACCCTCTTGCGATCATCGCGCGCCAGCCAGCGGTAGGTTACGCCGCCGAGGAAGACGCCGATAAACCAGCTAAAGTTCGCGACTTCATGCAGGCTCGGGATAAAGCTGATAATTAACCCCACAGCTACGGAGGGCACCAGCGCGCCGATGGCCTTCGGGTTAAAGCCGTTGCGATACCAGTATTTGCCTTTTGGCGTGTCGTCGAACAGGTCGTCCACGGAGACGGTTCCGCGCTTAATCAGGTAGAAGTCGGCAATCAGGATACCGAACAGCGGGCCGATAAACGCGCCAAGCACGTCCAGGGTGTAGTGAATCAGCTCCGGCGAGTTAAACAGGTTCCACGGGGTTAATAGAATAGACCCCACGGCGGCAATCATTCCCCCGGTGCGGAAGCTGATTTTTTGCGGCGAGCAGTTAGAGAAGTCAAACGCCGGGGAGACGAAGTTCGCCACGATGTTGATCCCGATGGTCGCGGTGATCATGGTCAGAAGGCCAATGGCCACGGCCAGATCGTTGCCTACGCGGCTGACGGTTTCTATCGGGTCGGTGATCATGCGGCCAAACAGCGACTGTGTGCCGGAAACAATCACCACGGTAACCATCGAGAACAGCAGGAAGTTAAACGGCAAGCCCCAGCGATTTCCGCGGCGGATCTCACCCATACTTTTACCGTAGCGGGAGAAGTCACCAAAGTTGAGTAGCGGGCCGGAGAAGTAGGAGACCACCAGCGCCGTGGCGGTAATCATCTGCCAGGTCTGCTCACCCGCGCTCAGAGATTTGCTGGCGAGGGTAAAGGAGATTCCGTCGAAGCCGGTCTTGTATACAATCCAGCCCGCCAGCGCCAGCATTACCACATAGACGGCGGGACCGGCGATATCAATAAATCGCTTGATGGCGCTCATGCCGTGCCAGAAGACCATGGCCTGCAATACCCACATGATGGCAAAGCAGATCCAGCCAAGGTGCGACAGGCCGAGGAACGAGGCGGCAGTCAGCGCTGAAAGCGAGGGCCAGAATTTCAACGCCACCAGCATCAGGGCATTGGCCGCCAGATAGGTCTGAATACCGTACCAGGCAAAGGCAATAAGCCCGCGTATCACCGCCGGAATGTTCGCCCCGAACACGCCAAATGCCTGGCGGCAAATTACCGCATAAGGCACGCCAGCCATCTGGCTCGGTTTTGCCACCAGGTTGGCGCACAGCTGCACAATGCAAATCCCCACCAGCAGGCAAAGCAACACCTGCCAGCTTGCCAGCCCGAGCGTAAAGAAGCTCGCGGCAACCACATAACCTCCCATGCTGTGTACGTCTGACATCCAGAAAGAAAAGATGTTGTACCAGCTCCAGTTCTGGTCACGCGTCGGTGCCAGATCCTCATTGCAAAGCCGTGGGCTGTATACCGGCCCGGAATCAGCGGCCGTACCGTGCTGCGCGTGTAAATTTGGCATGAAACCTGCTCCTGTAAATGAAAACCCGTTAAGTGGGAGTGCAAACGGTGTTGCAGGATCCAGGCCAAAATAATAAATCTTGTATGCAATATTTTATTTTTATGTATACGATTCGGTAGCGAAAAGTAAAAAGTGGAGTAGGTAATGAACAACCTGAACGGTCTGTACGCCGCGCCAGACCTGCATGACAAAGACGAAGCTATCTTTCAGGCGCTGATAACCGCAATTGTCGAACATAAGCTGCTGCCGGGGAGCAAATTGCCGGAAGAAGCGCTGGCCGAGGTCTTTGGCGTCAGCCGTACCGGCATCCGTAAGGTGCTGCAACGACTCGCCGCTGTGCAAATGGTCACCTTAACGCCCAAACGTGGTGCACACGTCGCCAGCCCGACGGTTGAAGAGGCCCGGCATATCTTCCGCACCCGCGCCCTGCTGGAGGTCGCTAACCTGTCGGACGTGCTGGCGCACTGTCAGTCGCCGCATCTGGCGGCGCTGGAGGCCATCATCCTTCAGGAGCAGCAGGCGCACGAAGCCTATGACGGCCCCGCGGCCATTCGCCATTCCGCTAATTTTCATATCCAGCTTCAGGCTATTTCCGGCAACCAGGTCCTCACAGAAATGGTCACAGGCCTGAGCCAGCGGTCATCGCTGGTGATTGCCACCTGGGGCGCGCCGTGGCGCCAGGGGTGTCGCTGCAACGATCACGAGCAGCTTTTGGATCTGCTGCGCCAGAAAGCGCTCCAGCCGCTAAGCGAAGCCTTAATGCACCATTTTGAACATATCATCGCCAGCCTCTGCTTCGAGCGGGCGGGGGAGTGCCTGCCTGATTTTGCCCGGCTGTTTGCCGACTATAAGGAGTCGTAATGTCGTCTGTCTGTATACAAGTGATCAACCCCAATACCAGCCTCGGGATGACGGAAACCATCGGGGCGGCTGCCCGTGCGGTCGCGGCGCCGGGGACGGAGATTCTGGCGGTATGCCCAAGCGAAGGCGTACCGTCCATTGAGGGACATTTTGACGAAGCCATCGCTGCCGTCGGCGTCCTTGAGCAGATCAAAAAAGGCAGAGAGCAGGGCGTGCACGGGCACGTTATCGCCTGCTTTGGCGATCCGGGGCTGCTGGCGGCGCGCGAGCTGGCGCAAGGGCCCGTGGTTGGCATCGCCGAAGCCGCGATGCATATGGCTACGCTTGTGGCGACACGCTTTTCGGTGGTCACCACGCTGCCGCGCACGCTGATTATTGCCCGTCATTTGCTGCATCAGTATGGCTTTCAGGATCGTTGTGCGGCGCTGCACGCCATCGATCTGCCGGTGCTGGCGCTGGAAGACGGCACCGGTCTGGCACTGGAGAACGTGCGTGCGCGCTGCATTCAGGCGCTGAAAGAGGACGGCTGCGGCGCCATCGTGTTGGGCTGCGGCGGCATGGCGACGCTGGCGCAGGAGCTGACGTGCGAGCTGCACGTCCCGGTGATTGACGGCGTCAGCGCCGCGGTGAAGATGGTCGAATCGCTGGTGGCGCTGGGGCTGTCGACCAGCAAGCATGGTGATTTGGCCTTTCCGGAGAAAAAAGTGTTAAGCGGACCATTTCAGGCATTGAATCCATTTTAAATTAAGGGGTAGCTATGGCGCATTTTGAACAGGATTACCCGCGGGATCTGCGCGGATACGCGGGCAGCCCGCCGCGCGCGCGGTGGCCACTGCAGGCCCGTATCGCCGTGCAGTTTGTGCTCAATTACGAAGAGGGCGCGGAAAATCACGTTCTGCACGGCGATGCCGGATCGGAGCAGTTCCTTTCCGACATCATCGGGGCAGCCAGCTATCCGGACAAACACATGTCGATGGACTCCCTGTACGAATACGGCAGTCGCGCCGGGTTCTGGCGGATCCACAGTGAATTTCAGAAGCGGGGGCTGCCGCTGACGGTCTTTGGCGTGGCGATGGCGCTTGCGCGTCATCCTGATATCGTCGAGGCGATCAAGGCGGCAGACTACGACGTGGTCAGCCACGGCTGGCGCTGGATCCACTATCAGAGCATGGACATCAACCAGGAGCGCGAGCATCTGAACAAGGCGGTGCACGTCCTTACCGATCTCTTCGGCAAACCGCCCACGGGCTGGTACACCGGGCGCGACAGCCCCAATACCCGCCAGCTGGTGGCGGAGCACGGTGGTTTTGATTACGACAGCGACTATTACGGCGACGATTTGCCTTTCTGGACCGAGGTAGCGTGCAGTGATGGCAGCCGCAAACCGCATCTGATTGTGCCCTATACCCTGGATACCAACGACATGCGCTTTGCGACGGCGCAGGGGTTTAATACCGCAGAGCAGTTTTACACCTACCTGAAAGACAGTTTCGACGTGCTGTACGAAGAAGGGGAAAGCGCGCCGAAGATGATGTCGATTGGCATGCACTGCCGCCTGTTGGGGCGTCCGGGGCGTTTTCGCGCGCTGCAGCGGTTCCTGGATTACGTCCAGCTGCACGACAGGGTGTGGGTCTGCACCCGCCAGCAGATTGCCGATCACTGGCGGGACGTTCATCCGTTTCAGAAATAACGGTACAGCAGTGTGCCGGGTGGCGGTTACGCCTTACCCGGCCTATACCATCAAACTCACCTGCGCCGCGACAATTCGCCAGCCGTACGGGAAACGCACCCACGTCTGCTGCTGGCGTCCAATTTTATCCGTTTCCTCGCGGGTAAACTCGGTGCTGCAAACCGCGTAATCCTCTCCGAAGGTGGTGATGACCGTGTGGCGCAGGGTTCGCTGCAGCCCGGCTGAAGGACGTGCGTTGCGAAAGGCGCGGATTTCATCAATGCCGTACAGGTTCTCCCCGGCACCCAGCCGCACCGTGTTTTTATCGTGCCAGAACAGTTCATCCAGTACCGCAACGTTGTTGCTCACCAGCGCGTCTTCATAGCGATAAAACGCTGCCGTAACGTCGACCACCACCCACGGAAGGTTGATATCGTCGTGATTGATCATTGTGCACTCTCCGCAGGACGCGCATCCGCGATCCCGCTCTCTTCAAGGACGCGCGCCACGCGCAGGCAGGCTTGTTCATTGAACGGGGCAGCAATCAGCTGCAGGCCAATGGGAAGCCCTTTCTGCGTGCGCAGCGGCACCGTCGTGACGGGTAAACCTAAAAACGAGATCGGCTGCGTCAGCATTCCCATGCTGGCGCGAACCGGCAGCGTTTGCCCGTTAATTTCCATGGTCTGCTCGCCAATCAGGGTGGCGCAGCGCGGCGTAGCCGGGGCGATCAGCACGTCGGCCTGGCTAAACAGCGTTTTGAAAACCTGCTGGGCATGGCGACGAAAGCGCTGCGCCTGAATGTACCAGGCGGACGGGATCATCGCCCCTGCCAGCAGGCGTTCGCGGGAGTGGGGTTCGAAACGCGCCGGCTCGCGGCGAAGTGCCGGCAGGTACTGATTTCCTCCCTCTGACGCGCTGATGATAAAGGCGGCCGATCGGGCAAGCTCCGCCTCGGGGAACTGCATCTCCTCGCGCGCGTCGAGCGCTTTCGCCACCCGCGCAACGGCGTCGCGCGCATCGCTATCGCACCAGGTGGTGAAATAGCCCCCCAGCACCGCGCAGCGTAAACCGTCCAGACCCCGATCCAGCAGAGGGCGCGTTTGCTCGCGCGAGCTATCGGCCTGAAAACCGTCGCTGGTGTCCCGCCCCTGCAGCGCGTCGTACACCGAGGCCAGGTCGCTTACCCGGCGGGCAAACGGGCCGATGTGGTCCAGGCTCGCGACAAACGGATGGCTGCCGGTACGGGAGAGACGGCCAAATGTGGGCTTCAGGCCGTAAATGCCGCACAGAGACGCCGGAACGCGGATAGAGCCGTTGGTGTCGGTGCCAAGCGAAAAATGGACCAGTCCGGCGGCGACCGCGGCGGCAGATCCTCCGGACGATCCCCCGGCAATGCGCGACAGATCGTGCGGATTATGCGTTGCGCCAAAGTGGCTATTTTCGGTGGTAAACCCGTAGGCGTAGGCATCCATGTTCACCATGCCTGACAGTAACCCGCCCGCGCTGCGCAACTGGCGTACCGCGAAGCTGTCCGCGGCGGCGGCGGGGCGCTCGCTGAACAGCGCTGCACCCGCGAGCGTGGTGTGTCCGGCGACGTCAAACAGGTTTTTCACCGCGTAGGGAATGCCCGCCAGCGGCGGCAGCGGGCGTTTCTCACGATGCAGGGTATCAATATTGTCAGCCTCAGCCAGCATCCGTTCGTCGGTGACCGTCGTCCAGGCGTTGAGCTGCGGGTTGGTTTGCCTGATATGTTCAAGCGTCTCACAGGCAATTTCACGCGCGCTCAACTCGCCAGCGCTTAATGCCTTCTGGATCTCACGGATACTCATCTCCTGTAGCGTCATGCTTTGTACACTCCGGCAATCTCAAGACGATCGTTAAGGGGCAGGGCCATCAACGGCGCGGACAGGGCGGCAATGCGGGTAAACTGCAGCGCAAGCTCTGCGCGGCGGTCGTCATCCAGCTCAACGCCCAGAACGATTTCCATTTGCGCCAGATACGCATTCCAGTCAGGTGGTGGGGTGATGTTCATGGTTATCTCCTTAATAGCCTGCAGCCGAGCCATTGCTGCGCGGGTCGAACGCGCCTTCAAACAGGCCGTTGGGATGGCGGACAATCGCCCCCGCGTGGCCCATGGCTTCGCTAAAGTCCGGGAAGCGCTCCACGTCGTGGCCCAGCGCCTGCAAACGCGCGATGGTTTGCGCTGAAAAGCGGCCTTCCACTTTTAACGTGTCCGACGTTTGTCCCCAGGTCCGCCCCAGCAGCCAGCGGGGACGAGTAATGCTTTCCTGCAGCGGCACGCCCTGCACCACATAGCGGGTAAACAGCGTTGCCTGGGTTTGCGGTTGACCATCTCCGCCCATCGAGCCGTAGACCATCACCCGCCCGTCGTTAAGCCGCGCCGCGGCCGGGTTGAGGGTGTGGAAGGGCTGCTTGCCCGGCGCGAGCGCCAGAAGATGATCGGGATCGAGACTGAACGACGCGCCCCGGTTTTGCCAGACGATCCCGGTGTCAGGCAACACCACGCCGCTGCCGAACTCGTGATAAATACTCTGAATAAACGACACGGCAAGGCCGCTGTTGTCCATCACCCCCATCCACACCGTATCGCCAGGGCCTTTGCCCGTGCCCCACATCGCCGCGCGGTCGTCGTCGACCCGATCCGCGAGCGCCTGCAGGGAAGCCGGATCCAGCAGACGCTGAACGTCGGTTTTCAGCTCGCGCGGGTCGGTGATGTGGGCATCGCGCAGGCCAAAGGCCAGCTTGGTGGCTTCGACGATACGGTGAATCGTCCCGGCATCGTCGGCCTCCGCCATATTCAGGCGGTCAGTTATCCCCAGGATGGCCAGCGACACCAGCCCCTGGGTGGGCGGCGCGAGGTTCCAGACCTCACCCTGCTGATGGGCGAGTTTTAGCGGCGCGGTGCGCCGGGCAACGTGGGCGTTTAGGTCAGCCAGCGTAATGGGCAGGCCCAGTTTTTCCATGCCGCTCGCAAGGCATTCGGCCAGCGGGCCGCGATAAAAACTGTCCAGCCCATCTTCTGCCAGGCGTCTGAGGGTAGACGCCAGGGCCGGTTGGTAAAAACGGCTACCGGCTTGCGGCGGCGCGCCGTCCACCAGCCAGGTGTCGGCAAAGCCCGGCACGTCCCTGAGCTCGTCGAATTTACTGGCCGTGGCGTGGGCCTGAGACGCCGTCACCGGCGTGCCGTTTTGCGCGTAGTCAACGGCATCCGCCAGCAGGCGAGCCACAGGCAGCGCCTTGCCGGTCATGCCCTGCGAGATTTTCAGCGCCTCGTCCCAGCCGCTAACCGTTCCGGCGACGGTCAGCGCCGCGCGCGGGCCGCGATGGGGGATCGTCGTCAGGCCTTTATAGGCGGCAAGCGTTGCCCGCGACCCCGCCGCGCCGCTGGCGTCAATGGCTATCGGTTCACCCTTAGGCGGCACGATAAGCCAGAAGCCATCGCCGCCCAGCCCGTTCATATGCGGGTAAACCACAGCGATCGTTGCGGCGGCCGCGACCATGGCTTCTATCGCGCTGCCGCCTTCGCGCAGTACGGCCAGCGCGCTCTGGCTGGCAAGATGGTGGGGCGCAACGGCCATACCGTGCGCGGAGACATTACTTTGCATGAAGAGTCCTCATAACCCTGAAAGTCTTCATTCGCTGCAAAAGTTGTTCCAGTTATGAATAAAAAGTTTCATGCCAGTCGCCACAGAAGCTGGCATGCTTAATGAATGAAGAGTGTAAGATGAAACAAAAGTTACAGGGGCTCTATGGAACAGCTTGATGAACGTCTGAAGGGACAATACGCATCATTGTCGCCGCAGGAGCAGCGGGTGGCGGATTTTATTTTCGATCACTTTGATGATTTGATTAGCTACAACAGCGCTGAACTGGCCCAGCTTAGCGGGGTATCGAAAGCCACGGTCAGCCGCCTGTTCAAGCGCCTGGGGTACGAGAAGTACAAAGACATGCGCGACGAGCTGCGTACTCTGCGCCAGAGCGGCATGCCTCTGACCGATAACCGCGACGCGGTGCAGGGCAACACGCTGCTGGCGCGGCACTACAAGCAGGAAATGGCAAACCTGACCCAGTGGGTGAACGCCCTGGACGCGCAGCAGTTTGCCGAGTCCATCGCGGAGATGGTGAAGGCGAAGCGGATCGTCATTATCGGTATGCGTAACGCTTATCCTGCAGCGCTGCATCTGCGCCAGCAGCTGCTACAGGCGCGCGGGCAGGTGCTGGTGCTGCCGCAGCCGGGACAGAGCCTCAGCGAGGAGCTGGTGGATCTCACCCCCGACGATCTGGTGGTGGTGATGGCCTTTCGTCGCCGTCCGCGCCTTGTTCGCCCACTGATGCAGCAGCTTCAGAGCAGCGGCATTCCGGTACTGCTGATGTGCGAGCCGCAGGCCCACAGCCTGTTTCCTCTGGCGCGCTGGCAGCTTTGCGCGCCGCTGGACAGCGTCTCGGCCTATGACAGCTACGCGTCGGTAAACAGCCTGATTAACCTGCTGGCGAATGCTTTTCTGCATGAAATCCTCGATAAAGGTCGTCCACGCATTCACGACATTGCCTCTCTCTACCACCAGCTGGACGAACTGGAACAACGATAATGGGGCATCAGCGTGGTGCTTTGCATTTAAATGGTGCAACGGGCGTGGCGGAAAAAGGAACGTTTTCCCTCGCCCATCCCGCGTTTTATCAGCCATTAAAAGAAAATCCCGCGCATCGCTTCTCCTGGCACATTAGTTGCAAAATCACTTTCAAAGAATCTTTTGTTTCATGCTAACGTTACGGGGAAGCACCATGAAAAAACTGTTGATCGCACTGGCCGGGGCCGCTTGTTTGTTCACTCAGCTGCCCGCGAAAGCTGACCAGCTTCAGGATATTGAAAAACGCGGCACTCTCCGCATTGCCGTCCCGCAGGATTTCCCGCCGTTTGGCTCGGTGGGAACCGATCTCCAGCCGCAGGGCTATGACATCGATATGGCGCGCTATCTGGCGAAACAGATGAAGCTCAAGCTGCAGCTGGTGCCAGTGAGCAGCGCCAACCGCGTGCCGTATCTGCAAACCGATAAGGTGGATCTGGTGATCTCAAGCCTGGGTAAAAATGCCGAGCGTGAAAAGGTGATCGATTTTAGTCGCGCCTATGCGCCATTCTTCCTTGGCGTGTTTGGCCCGAAAGGCGCAGTGATAAAAGATGCCGCAGCGCTGAGCGGAAAAAGCATCGGCGTGACGCGCGGCGCGGTGGAAGACATGGTGTTGACCAGCCTGGCACCGAAGGATGCTGACGTGAAACGCTATGAAGACAATAACACCACGCTGTCGGCGTACCTCTCCGGTCAGGTTCAGTATGTGGCGACCGGCAACCTCGTGGTGGCGGCGATTTCCCGCCAGAACGCCGACAAAGCGCCGGTGCCAAGCTTTATGCTGAAAGACTCGCCGTGCTTTATCGGCCTGAAGAAAAATGAACCGGCGCTGAAGGCGAAAGTGGACGCGCTGATCGAGCAAGGTATTAAGGATGGCACCCTGAACGGCCTGTCAGAGCAATGGCTGAAAGCCCCGCTGCCGGCAAACCTTGGCGTATAAGCGATGGCGGAGCAACTGGATTTTTCAGCGCTTTGGCCGTATTGGCCGGCACTGCTGGCAGGGCTATGGACCACCATTCAGCTGACCGTAATGGCGACGGCGGGTGGCCTGGCGATAGGTATTTTCGGGGCGGCCATTCGCAGCGGGCGGGCGACGTGGTTCAGCCGGATTTGGGGCGGTTACGTGGAAATTATCCGTAATACGCCGTTTGTGGTGCAGCTGTTTTTCATCGTTTTTGGCCTGCCTAACATGGGGCTAAAAATGACGGCAGGCGAAGCGGCGCTGCTGGCGATGGTGGTCAATCTGGGGGCCTACAGCACCGAGATCGTTCGCGCCGGCATTCAGGTCACGCCAAAAGGGCAATGGGAAGCGGGGCGCGTGCTGGGGTTAAGCCGCCTGCAAACCTTTATCCGCGTGGTGTTGCCGCCTGCATTACAGCGTATTTACCCGGCGCTGGTAAGCCAGTGCATTATCGTGATGCTCGGCTCGTCGGTGGTGTCGCAGGTCTCGTATGAAGAACTGACCTTTGCCGCCAACCTGATCCAGTCCAGAACCTTCCTGAGCTTTGAGGTCTATCTGGTGACGACCGGGATTTACCTGGCGCTGTCGATTACCCTGCGCCAGCTGATGCTGGCGGCAGGACGCAAATGGCTGGGGGTACAGGCATGATGACCACCTTTACTGACTGGGACATTATTCGCAACCTGCTGCTGGCCGGACGCTGGACGGTGCTGCTGTCGCTGGTGGCGTTTGCTGGCGGGTCGCTGGTGACGCTACCGCTGCTGCTGCTGCGCTTGACCGGCGGTCGCACCATAAAACGCCTGATTCGCGCCTATATTGAGCTGTTTCAGGGCACGCCGCTGCTGATGCAGCTGTTCCTGGCTTTCTTTGGCGTGGCGCTGTTCGGTATTGACGTGTCGCCGTGGACCGCCGCGTCGCTTGCGCTCACCTTCTACACCAGCGCATTTTTACTCGATATCTGGTTTGGCAGTATTCGCGCCTTGCCAAAAGGGCAGTGGGAAGCGTCGCGCTGCCTGGGGCTGACCTTCGGCCAGACCCTGTTTCGCGTGGTCGCCCCTCAGGCGTTACGCATCGGGATTGCCCCCACGGTCGGTTTCGCCGTGCAGGTCATTAAAGGTACCGCGCTGGCGTCGATCATCGGTTTCGTCGAGCTGACCAAAGCCGGCACCATGCTGACCAACGTGACGTATCAGCCGTTTAAGGTCTTTGCGCTGGTGGCGCTGGGCTACTTCATTTTGTGTTATCCGCTGTCGCGCTACAGCCGTTATCTGGAGACTAAATTCAATGCCTCTCATCACCATTAATCAGGTGCAGAAGTACTACGGCGATAACCACGTGCTCAAGGGCGTGGATCTGGATATCGACATGGGCCAGGTGATTTCGATTATTGGCCGCAGCGGATCCGGAAAAAGCACGCTGCTGCGCTGCATCAACGGTCTGGAAGGATATCAGGACGGCAGCATCAAGCTCGGCGGCATGACCATTACCGACCGTGATTCCCAGGCGCGAGACATCAGCCGTTCGGTCGGGATGGTGTTCCAGAACTTCAACCTTTTCCCGCACATGACGGCGTTGGAAAACGTGATGCTTGCACCGCGTCGGGTGCTGAAGAAAAGCGCCGCCGAATGCCGGGAGCTGGCGCAGCGCATGCTGGAGAAAGTGGGCTTAGGCGATCGCCTGGACTACTACCCGTCGAGCCTCTCTGGCGGCCAGCAGCAGCGCGTGGCGATTGCCCGCGCGCTGGCCATGTCGCCAAAGGTTTTACTGTGTGACGAGATCACGTCTGCGCTCGATCCCGAACTGGTGGGTGAAGTGCTCAAGGTGCTTGAGCAGCTGGCGGCAGAGGGCATGACGCTGATCCTCGTGACCCATGAAATGAATTTTGCCCGCGAAGTGGGCGACCGCGTGGTGTTTATGCATCAGGGGAAAGTCTGGGAGCAGGGCGACAGCAAAACGCTGTTTGCCAACCCGCAAACGACTGAACTGAAGCAGTTCATCTCCTCCGTGCGCGGCCTCAACTGATAAGGACTTAACAATGGATATCGCTCAATTTCCGCAAATCAATCCGCCACAGCGCCTGCTGATGGGGCCGGGGCCGATCAACGCCGATCCGCGCGTGCTGCGCGCCATGTCGAGCCAGCTGATCGGCCAATACGATCCGGCCATGACCCACTACATGAACGAAGTGATGGCGCTCTATCGCGGGGTGTTTCGCACCGAGAATCGCTGGACGATGCTGGTGGACGGCACCTCCCGCGCGGGGATTGAAGCAATACTGGTCTCCGCCATTCGCCCGGGCGACAAAGTGCTGGTGCCGGTGTTTGGCCGCTTTGGTCATCTGCTGTGCGAAATTGCCCGCCGCTGCCGAGCGGAAGTGCATACCATCGAAGTGCCGTGGGGCGAGGTGTTTACCCCGGACCAGGTGGAAGATGCCATCAAGCGTATTCGTCCGCGCCTGCTGCTGACCGTGCAGGGCGATACCTCAACGACCATGCTGCAGCCGCTCGCGGAGCTCGGGGCCATCTGCCGCCGCTACGACGTGCTGTTTTATACTGACGCCACCGCGTCCCTCGGCGGTAACGCGTTGGAAACCGACGCCTGGGGCCTGGATGCCGTTTCCGCCGGGATGCAGAAGTGCCTCGGCGGCCCGTCGGGCACGTCGCCGATCACGCTGAGCGCGCGGATGGAAGAGGCGATCCGCCGCCGTAAATGTGTGGAGGAAGGCATTCGTACCGACGCCCACCGCGACGGGGATGAAGAGATGATTTACTCCAACTATTTCGACCTCGGCATGGTGATGGACTACTGGGGGCCGGAGCGTCTGAACCACCACACCGAAGCCACTACCGCACTGTTTGGCGCCCGGGAATGCGCGCGGCTGATCCTGCAGGAAGGGCTGGATAACGGTATCGCGCGCCACAAGCTCCACGGCGATGCGCTGCTCAAAGGAATTCAGGCGATGGGGCTGGAGACCTTCGGCGACCTCAAGCACAAGATGAACAACGTGCTGGGCGTGGTCATCCCGCAGGGCGTTAACGGTGACCAGGTGCGCAAGCTGATGCTGGAGGATTTCGGGATTGAAATCGGCACCTCGTTTGGCCCGTTGCACGGCAAAGTGTGGCGCATTGGCACCATGGGCTATAACGCGCGCAAAGACTGCGTGATGACCACCCTGAGCGCGCTGGAGTCGGTGCTGAACTACCTGAAGTTCACCACCACGCAGGGGGCAGCGATGCAGGCCGCGTGGGACCACTATCGCCGTGAGATGCCGCAATGAGCCCGGCAGCAGAACGGGTGATGGCGCGCGCCGACGCGCTGGCCGCCGTCAGCGAAACCCCGGATGCGCTGACAAGGGTGTACCTCTCGGCGCAGCATCTGCAGGCCAACCAGCTGGTGGGGCAGTGGATGTGCCAGGCGGGGATGACCGTCTGGCAGGACAGCGTGGGCAATATCTGTGGACGCTATGAGGGCGCGCAGGAAGGGGCGCAGGCGGTGCTGCTTGGCTCGCATCTGGATACCGTGCGTAATGCCGGGCGCTACGACGGCATGCTCGGGGTGCTCACGGCCATTGAAGTGGTGGATAGCCTGCACCAGCAGGATATCCGGCTGGCGCAGGCTATCGAAATTGTTGGGTTTTGCGACGAAGAGGGCACCCGCTTCGGTATTACGCTGCTGGGCAGCCGGGGCCTAACGGGAACCTGGCCGGCGACCTGGCTCGAAAAATGCGATGCCAGCGGAATAAGCGTAGCGCAGGCGATGGTGCTGGCGGGGCTCGATCCCGCTCGCGTGGCGCTGGCGGCACGGGATAAAGACGATTTTAGCGCCTATCTTGAGCTGCATATTGAGCAGGGCCCCTGTCTGGAGCAGGAAAATCTCGCGCTCGGCGTCGTGGAAGCCATCAACGGCGCACGTCGTCTGCAGTGTCGGTTTACCGGCGAGGCTGGACACGCGGGGACCGTGCCGATGACCCATCGCAAGGACGCCCTTGCCTCCGCCGCAGAGTGGATGGTGCGGATTGAAACTACCACCCGACAGGCGGGGGGCAATCTGGTGGCCACCGTCGGAGAACTGCAGTGCCTGCCCGGCGCGGTGAACGTCATCCCCGGTGAGGTCACGCTCTCTCTGGATATTCGCGGCCCGCAGGATGCCCCGCTGGATGCGCTGCTCAACGCGCTGCAGGCGCAGGCGCAGGCCATCGCCACCCGTCGGGGGCTGTCCTTCCACGCGGAGGAGTTTTACCGGATCGCCGCCACGCCGTGCGATGTCCGTTTACAGGCGCTGCTGGGCGAGGCCGTTGAATCGGTACAATCCCGCACGCTGTCTCTGCCCAGCGGAGCCGGGCATGACGCCATCGCAATGGCGGAGCGCTGGCCGGTGGGCATGCTGTTTGTGCGCTGCAGGGGGGGGGTTAGCCACCATCCGGCGGAGTCGGTGATGGCTGAAGATGTCGCGCTGGCGATTGAGGCGTTTAGGCGTGCGGCAATCGGGCTGGCGAGTACGGAACGGTCTTAGGCCACCGAACGCACCGCGTCGTCGAGATCTGCGCTGACGCGCACATCCCGTTCGTCAAAGACCATGCAGTGGCGATCGTCGAAGGCCACGTCAATCTTCTGCCACGGGGCGAACTTAACGTCCCCTGGCAGCAGGATTTTTACGTTGTCGTGACCGTAGCATTGACCAAACAGATAGGTATTGTTTCCCAGTCGTTCAACCACTTCGCAGTTAAATTCCAGTCCCGTCCCGCGTCGAATGTCGGTGGTCAAATGTTCCGGGCGAATGCCCAGCGTCACCCGGTTACCCGGCGCTAGCGGCGTGGTGGTCAGGGCAAGCGTCAGGGACTTCTGCTGCGAAAGCCGGACGGTCAGCTCCCCCGGCTGCCAGGCCTCCACCGTGGCCGGAAGAAAGTTCATCTTCGGTGAGCCAATAAACCCGGCCACGAACTTGTTGACGGGTTTGTAGTAGAGATCCATCGGCGCGCCCATCTGCTCCACTTTGCCGTAGTTCATCACCACAATTTTATCGGCCAGCGTCATGGCCTCAATCTGGTCGTGGGTGACATACACCATGGTGGTTTTTAGCTCCTGATGCAGGCGGGCCAGATGCAGGCGCATTTCAACGCGCAGTTCGGCATCCAGGTTAGACAGCGGTTCATCGAACATAAACACGCGCGGGTTGCGCACGATGGCCCGGCCAATCGCGACGCGCTGGCGCTGGCCGCCGGAGAGCTGCTTGGGCTTTCGGTCGAGCAGAGGGGAAAGCTGCAGCGTTTTAGCCACCATCTCCACCTGATGGCGGATCTGATCCTTCGGCACCTTATTCACTTTTAGCCCGTAGCCCATGTTTTCCGCCACCGTCATGTGCGGATAGAGCGCATAGGACTGAAACACCATCGCCACGCCGCGGTGTGACGGGGCGACATCGTTCATCACCTCGTTACCGATCAGCACTTCCCCATCGCTGATCTCCTCCAGACCGGCAATCATGCGCAGCATGGTCGATTTACCGCAGCCGGAAGGGCCAACAAAAACGGCAAACTCTCCGTCTTCAATTTCAAGATTCACGTTGTGCAAAGTTACGGTGTCGCCAAAGCGTTTGGTGACGTTCCTCAATTGTATGTTCGACATCAGTGTTCCCCGAGTAAACCGCCAATTATGTTTTACGTATAACAATCATGTTTAACATGGCTGGACGGTGCAATTTGTCTGCGTTGACTATAACTTCCAGTATTCATGCGCCCTATACAGATATTCCATTAATGTTATGACGATCACACAACTTACAGTTTTTTGTAGAGTTATCATGATGTGAAGGGTAGCGTATAACAAACCAAAGGCATTTGATGTCATACGTTCAACGCCAGTTTTAACGGGTTATTCGGTGAAGGCGAGTGATGTTTTAATGCGATAAAAAACCATAAATTGTTATACCTTCACATGGGGTTGATAATGAAAAAGAACATACTCGCTGCTCTGATCCTCTCTACGCTCGCGATGCAGGTACACGCTACCGCGCAGCTTAACGTCTGGGAAGACATTAAGAAGTCGTCCGGTATTAAAGATGCGGTCGCCGATTTTGAAAAACAGTACGACGTTAAGGTCAACGTCGAGGAAACGCCTTACGCACAGCAGCTGGAAAAGCTGCGTCTGGACGGTCCGGCAGGGATTGGGCCGGACGTGCTGGTCATCCCTAATGATCAGTTGGGCGGCGCGGTCGTGCAAGGGCTATTGACCCCCCTGAATCTGGAGGCGAAGCAGACCGAACAGTACACCCCGGCCTCCATCAACGCCTTCAAAATGGATAATGCTCTCTACGGCGTGCCAAAAGCGGTCGAAACGCTGGTGCTTATCTACAACAAAGATTTGATTGATAAGCCGCTGAACTCGCTTCAGGACTGGTACGACTTTTCCAAACAGCAGCGCGCCAAAAATCAGTACGGGCTGCTCGCCAAATTTGACCAGATTTATTACAGCTGGGGGGCCATCTCCCCGATGGGTGGCTACATCTTCGGCAAAAACGACAAAGGCGGCTACAACGCTAGCGACGTGGGTCTGAACAAGCCGGGTGCGGTAGAGGCCGTCACGTATCTGAAAAAATTCTATGCCGACGGTATCTTCCCTGCGGGGATCATCGGCGATAACGGCCTGAATGCCATCGACTCCCTGTTCACCGAGAAAAAAGCGGCGGCGGTGATCAACGGGCCGTGGGCGTTCCAGCCATATGAAGCGGCAGGGATCAACTACGGCGTTGCGCCGCTGCCCACGCTGCCGGGCGGCAAGCCAATGAGCTCCTTCCTCGGGGTAAAAGGCTACGTCGTTTCCACCTGGAGCAAGGACAAAGCGCTGGCGCAGAAATTTATCGAATTCATCAACCAGCCGCAGTACGTGAAAACCCGCTATGTGGCCACGCGGGAGATCCCGCCGCTGACCGCAATGATCGACGACCCGGTAATCAAGAACGACGAGAAGGCGAGCGCCGTTGCGGTGCAGGCCGCGCGCGCCACCGCCATGCCGGGTATCCCTGAAATGGGCGAAGTCTGGGGGCCGGCCAACGCCGCGCTGGAGCTGAGCCTGACCGGTAAACAAGATCCTAAAGCCGCGCTGGATAGCGCAGAAAAACAGGTTCAGATGCAGATCGAAGCCATGCAGGCCAGCAACCAGTAATTTTCTGTTGTCGCAAAACGGGAGTGCATGCTCCCGTTTTTTTGAAAGGAGTTGTCTGTGAGTATCATCCCGGAAAATTTTGCCAAACCGCACGGGGCCGGGCGTCACGCCTGGACCGGCCTGCTGCTGGCGCTTATCCCCGGCTTCGGCCAGTTCTATCACCGCCAGTGGCTGAAGGGCGTTATCTTCCTGGTGCTGCTTGCCAGTTTTATCGGCGTTTTTGCCGATTTCCTGCGCGAAGGGCTTTGGGGGCTGGTGACGCTGGGGGAGGAAGTGCCGCGGGATAACTCCATCTTCCTTCTGGCAGAAGGGATCATTAGCGTACTGATCGCCGCATTTGGCGTGATGGTGTATTACCTGTCGATGCGCGATGCCTGGGTTAACGGTCGCAAACGTGATGAAGGGCTGGGGCTAAACAGTGTGCGCAAGCAGTACCAGATGCTGCTGAGCGATGGCTTCCCGTATCTGATGATCACCCCGGGGTTCATTCTGCTGGTGTTTGTGGTGGTTTTCCCAATTCTGTTCGGCTTTGCTATCGCCTTTACCAACTACAACCTTTACCACACGCCGCCAGCCAAGCTGGTGGATTGGGTTGGCTTTAAGAACTTTATCAATATTTTCACGCTCTCCATCTGGCGCTCCACCTTCTTCGACGTGCTGCAGTGGACGGTGGTCTGGACGCTGCTGGCTACCACGCTGCAGTGCACCGTGGGCGTACTGCTGGCCATCCTGGTGAACCAGAAAGATCTGCGCTTTAAGCCGCTGATCCGCACCATCTTCATTTTGCCGTGGGCGGTACCGGGTTTTGTCACCATTCTGGTGTTTGCCGGGATGTTCAACGACTCCTTTGGGGTGATCAACAACGCCATTCTGGCTTTCTTCGGCATTGCGCCAAAAGCCTGGATGACCGATCCGTTCTGGACCAAAACGGCGCTGATTATGATGCAGACCTGGCTCGGCTTCCCGTTTGTTTTCGCCATGACCACGGGCGTGCTGCAGGCCATTCCGGACGATCTGTACGAAGCGGCGACCATGGACGGTGCCAGTAGCGCGACCAAGCTGCGGACCATTACGCTGCCGCTGGTGCTGTACTCGATTGCGCCGATCCTGATCACGCAGTACACCTTCAACTTTAATAACTTCAACATTATCTACTTGTTCAACAACGGCGGGCCGGCGGTTGTCGGGTCGAACGCGGGCGGGACCGACATTCTGGTATCGTGGATCTACAAGCTGACGATGTCCTCTTCGCAATACGCGATAGCGGCAACCATCACCATCCTGCTGTCGGTTTTTGTCGTTGGCCTGGCGCTGTGGCAGTTCCGCGCCACCAAATCTTTCAAAAATGACGACATGGCGTAAGGGACGTAACAATGGCTCAATCACAAAGTATTAAACGTGAGAAGTGGGTACGCCTCTCGCTCTCCTGGCTGGTTATCGTACTGGTGTCGACAATCATCATTTACCCGCTGGTGTGGACGGTCGGGGCGTCATTCAATGCCGGTAACAGCCTGCTTAGCTCGTCGATTATTCCGGAGAACTTCTCGGTCCAGCATTATGCTGACCTGTTCAATGGCCAGGTGAACTACATGACCTGGTACTGGAACTCGATGAAGATCAGCTTCCTGACCATGGTGCTGACCCTGGTCAGCGTCAGCTTCACCGCCTATGCCTTTTCGCGCTTTCGCTTTAAGGGGCGTCAGAACGGCCTGATGCTGTTCCTGCTGTTGCAGATGATCCCGCAATTCTCGGCGCTGATTGCCATCTTCGTGCTGTCGCAGCTGCTGGGGTTAATCAATAGCCATCTGGCGCTGGTGCTGATCTACGTCGGCGGCATGATCCCGATGAACACCTATCTGATGAAGGGCTATCTCGACGCCATCCCGAAAGATCTGGATGAATCCGCGCGCATGGACGGGGCCAGCAACTTCCGTATCTTCATCGAGATCATCATGCCGCTTTCCAAACCGATTGTGGCCGTGGTCGCGCTGTTTTCCTTCACGGGGCCGCTGGGGGATTTCATCCTCTCCAGCACCATTTTGCGCACCCCGGACAAATACACCTTACCCATTGGGCTTTATAACCTGGTAGCGCAAAAAATGGGTGCCAGCTACACCACCTACGCGGCAGGCGCGGTGTTGATTGCCGTGCCGGTCGCGATCCTCTACCTGGCGCTGCAAAAATACTTCGTCTCCGGTCTTACCTCCGGGAGTACCAAAGGATAATCATGAAAAGACTCAAACCCGCTTTGCTTGCTGTTTGCCTCTCATGTGGCCTTGCCGCGAGTGCTTTTGCTGCGGACGTGGTAAACACGCGTCCGTTTAACGCCATGCCTGCGGATTTTATCAAGGGGGCGGATATTTCGACCCTGCTGGAAGCAGAACAGCATGGCGCTAAATATTATAACCAGAACGGGCAGCAGCAGGATGCGATTGCGATTCTGAAAGCCAACGGCGTAAACACGGTGCGCCTGCGCCTGTGGGTTGACCCGCAGGATGCGGATGGCAAGACCTACGGCGGGGGCAGTAACAACCTGGAAAACACCGTTGCGCTGGCGAAGCGCGTGAAAGCCCAGGGCATGAAGCTGCTGCTCGATTTCCATTACAGCGATTTCTGGACCGATCCGGGCAAGCAGTTCAAGCCGAAAGCCTGGGAGAAAATGGACTATCCGCAGCTCAACACGGCGATCCATGACTACACCCGCGACACCATCGCACGCTTTAAGAAAGAGGGCGTGCTGCCGGACATGGTGCAGATCGGTAACGAAATCAACGGCGGCATGCTGTGGCCAGAAGGGAAAAGCTGGGGGCAAGGCGGCGGCGAGTTTGATCGCCTGGCTGGGCTGCTTAACGCCGCGATTCGCGGGGTGAAAGAGAACCTCACCGGCGGCGAGCAGGTGAAAATCATGCTGCACCTGGCGGAAGGGACCAAAAATGACACCTTCCGCTGGTGGTTTGATGAAATTACCCAGCGCGACGTTCCGTTCGATATTATCGGCCTGTCGATGTACACCTACTGGAACGGCCCGCTTAGCGCGCTCAAAACCAACATGGATGACATCAGCAAGCGCTACAACAAAGACGTGATCGTGGTGGAAGCGGCGTATGGCTATACGCTGGAGAATTGCGATAACGCAGAAAACAGCTTCCAGGCGAAAGAAGAGAAGGACGGCGGCTATCCGGGGACCGTTCAGGGCCAGTACGATTATATTCACGATTTAATGCAGTCCGTTATCGACGTGCCTGACCATCGCGGTAAAGGTATTTTTTATTGGGAGCCCACCTGGATTGCCGTGCCCGGCACCACCTGGGCAACCAAAACCGGCATGAAATATATCCATGATGAATGGAAAGAGGGGAATGCCCGCGAGAATCAGGCGTTATTTGATTGCAAAGGAAAAGTACTTCCGTCAATAACGGTATTTAAATAGTTTTTAATCTTCATTCAGGATCTTTTTATGATGAATAAATTTGCGCCTTTAAGCCCGAAGGTCGCTGCGTTATTGCACGGTGCCGACTATAACCCGGAGCAATGGGAGAATTATCCCGGTATTATTGAAAATGATATCGCCATGATGAAACAGGCGAAATGTAATGTCATGTCGGTCGGGATATTTAGCTGGGCTAAACTTGAACCCCGCGAAGGGGAATATGATTTTGCCTGGCTGGACAGCGTTATTGAAAAGCTCTTTGCGGCGGGGATCCATATATTTCTCGCTACGCCAAGCGGCGCGCGCCCGGCATGGATGTCGCAAAAATACCCCGAAGTGCTGCGCGTGGGGCGCAACCGCGTGCCCGCGCTGCATGGGGGGCGTCATAATCACTGCATGTCGTCCCCGGTATACCGCGAGAAGACGCTCAAAATCAACAGACTGCTGGCGGAGCGTTATGCGCAGCATCCGGCGGTGCTGGGCTGGCATATTTCGAATGAGTACGGTGGGGAATGCCACTGTACCCTGTGCCAGGCGCGCTTTCGCGACTGGCTGAAGGCGCGCTATAAAACCCTGGAGGCGCTGAACCACGCGTGGTGGAGCACCTTCTGGAGTCACACCTACACCGACTGGTCGCAGATTGAGTCTCCGTCTCCGCAGGGGGAAGTGTCGATCCACGGCCTGAACCTGGACTGGCGACGTTTTAATACGGCGCAGGTCACTGATTTCTGCCGCCATGAAGTGGTTCCGCTGAAAGCCGCAAATGCGGATCTGCCGGTGACGACCAACTTCATGGAGTATTTCTACGATTACGACTACTGGCAGCTTGCCGACGCGATCGACTTTATCTCCTGGGACAGCTACCCGATGTGGCACAAGGAGAAAGACGAAACGCAGCTTGCCTGCTATACCGCCATGTATCATGACATGATGCGCAGCCTGAAGGGCGGCAAACCCTTTGTGCTAATGGAGTCCACGCCGAGCACCACCAACTGGCAGCCGACCAGCAAGCTGAAAAAGCCGGGGATGCATATTCTCTCCTCGATGCAGGCTGTGGCGCACGGGGCGGACGCGTTGCAGTACTTCCAGTGGCGCAAGAGCCGCGGGTCGGTGGAGAAATTCCACGGGGCGATTATCGACCACGTGGGTCACCTTGATACCCGCGTCGGACGTGAAGTGACGCGCCTCGGCGAGATGCTGGCGCGCTTGCCGGATGTCGTGGGCTGCCGTACGCAAGCCCGCGTGGCGATAATTTTCGACCAGCAAAACCGCTGGGCGCTGGACGATGCCGAAGGGCCGCGTAACAAGGGAATGGAGTACGAGAAAACCGTTAACGAGCACTATCGTCCGTTCTGGGAGCAAGGGATCGCGGTGGATATCATTGACGCCGACGGCGATCTCAACCAGTACGCGCTGGTCATTGCGCCGATGCTCTACATGGTGCGTAAAGGTTTTGCTGAACGCGCTGAAGCCTTTGTGGCTGCGGGCGGCCATCTGGTGACAACCTACTGGAGCGGGGTGGTTGATGAAACTGACCTCTGCCATCTGGGCGGTTTCCCAGGCCCGCTGCGTAAGCTGGTGGGGATCTGGGCGGAGGAGATTGACTGCCTGGATGACGGTGAACGTAATCTGATCCAGGGGCTGGCGGGCAATGCGTCAGGGCTGCAGGGGCCGTATCAGGTTCGCCACCTGTGCGAACTGATCCACGCCGAGTCCGCTCAGGTACTGGCGACCTACCGTGACGACTTTTACGCCGGTCGGCCTGCCGTCACGGTGAACCGCTTTGGCAAAGGTAAAGTGTGGCACGTCGCGTCCCGCAACGATCTGCCCTTTCAGCGTGATTTCTTCGCCAGCATTATTGACGAACTGGCGCTTCCACGAGCAATCGAAGGCGATTTCCCGCCGGGTGTCGTTGCAACAGCGCGCACGGATGGCGAAACCACCTGGGTGTTTGTGCAGAACTTTACCGCCCAGCAGCAAATTATCACGCTGCCGCAGGGGTATACCGACTGCATGACGGACGCCGCCGCCGCGGGCGATACCGTGCTGCTGGCGTGGGACTGTCGGGTGCTCAAGCGTAAAGCGTAAGCGCAGCGTCACCCGGAAAAATGGCAAAAAGCCTGCTCCTGGAGCAGGCATTTTTTTATCTGCATAACAGAGAGGCGTATTATGGACAGTCATATTACTCAGCGTTTAATTCCCGCGTTTGGCGGTGACGATAATATCGAGCACGTAGAAGCCTGTATTACCCGTCTGCGCGTCACGGTAAAAGATTTAAATAAGGTTAATTCACAGGCATTACAGGAGGAGGGGGCGCTTGGGGTAATTATTATCGGTCAGCAGGTTCATGCGATATTTGGCAGGCAGTCTGATACCTTGCGGCAGCTATTAGAAAAGCACTTTAATCATTAAGCATAAAAAAGGGATAGCCAAAATAATGGCTATCCCTGAGCAGGGGATATTCTGCAAATAGCGGGAGATACAATAACGATTAACGCATATTAAAGACTAACGCTTACCACCAGGCTTCGACCTGCACGCCAAAGTTCCAGGTGTTATTGGCGGTACCATCTTCGAAGGATTGCCCTTTTTCAGAATCATTCAGGTAAGAAGCAAACACGCGCAGCTCAGGACGCGACATAAAGTCGGGACCGTCCGCCAGGCCCAGGGCAATGGTGTACTTCTCGCCGCTCTGCTTGTATTTCGAACCGTCGGTATAGGTATCTTCCTGATAGAAGCCGCCCACTTCGCCAATCAGGCGAACATATTCCGTAAACTGATACTGGGCACGGCCAACCAGCGAGACGAGGCGTGATTTGTCCGTGTACTGCGTGGTGTCATCCGCCGAGCCCCAGGTCAACACGTGGTTGAAGGAGAATTTGTCGGTGATGGGAATCAGGCCGGTATTGATCACGCGGTAGCCTGTGGCATCGTTCACGTAGTTCCACATGTCATACCAGCCGCCACCCTGTGACACCATGTTCTGTGCCAGACCTTTGTTAGCATACTGAAGCACCAGCTTGTTATAGCCGCCCAGCATGTCCTGGCTGATCTCGCCGGTGACCATCACGCCATTGTCGGCCTCATACAGGCCGCCATATTCCTTCTGCTTGTTGGTGGGGTTCGGCATGGCGTAATCAATACCCACTTCTGTCCATGCGCCCGCCCACGGTTTCCAGCCTGCATAGCGAAGGTCGATATAGTTGATGTTCACGTCGCTATCGCCATCTACGCGGTAATCGACATCGTTGGCATCGCCACGGATCCAGGCTACGGAGACGGTGCCCGGGCCGAGCGTATAGTTCTCAATACCGGCACCTGAGCCGGAGATGTTCCAGTATTTGGTGTCGATGATGTGCAGGTCATGGCGCTGGTAGTAACGTTTCCCGCCCCAAATCACCGCATTCGGATCGCCCGGGATCAGGCCTTTGATCTGCAGATTTAGCTGGCGCAGACCAAACTGAGCGTCATCATCTAACGTGGTTTCGTTATCGTTTGAGCCGTCAGAGACCATGCTGACCATGCTGTCGAGGTAGAAGCTAACGTCGTTCTTTTTGTATACCTCCGAGCCCAGTTCCAGCTCGCCGTAGGTATCGGCTTCGTTGCCCAAACGGCCAATTTTATTTTTTTGCCACTCCTCCATCCCACCATCCCGTGAGACGCCCACGCCGGAGCGAAGATATCCATGAAAATCAATCGGTACTGAAGACGCTGCAAACAGCGAAGGAGACGCTAATGCGGCAGCCAACGCAACAGATACAGAGCGGATCGTCGTGTTCATTGTTATCCTCTTATTGTTTTGTAATACGTTCACAAATCCGCAGTCATAAAATGCCTAAACCCGTTATCTGGCAATTGCACGATCGTGAATGTGTGATTAAGTGCAAATAAAATAGACAATTTTGTTACGATTGATGAGATGCACCACGAAATGTGGCATTGTGAGCGTCATACTTTTTGATGGTGTTGAGCGCATGAAAAGGTTGCTGTGTGCGTTTTTTTACATCGCCCCTGTTACAATCAGCGCATAACAACATAAGGAACCGGACCATGAAGTCGAAAAGCGCGACGTTAGAGGATGTGGCACGCCATGCGGGCGTCTCCTATCAGACCGTGTCCAGGGTACTGAATAAATCTGCCAATGTATCCGAAGCCACGCGTCACAAGGTGGAGAAATCCATAGAGTTATTGCGGTATGTCCCAAACCGATTGGCTCAGCAGCTGGTGGGCAAGCAGAGCCAGACGGTCGGGCTGGTGACCATTTCGTTGGCCTTACACGCCCCTTCGCAGGTGGCGGCAGCGGTAAAACGCTACGCCAATATGGAAGGATACCAGGTGCTGATCTCAATGATTGATGAGAACGTCAACCATAGCATCCAGGATTCCATCAATGAGCTGAAGTCGCAGCGGGTTAGCAAGGTGATCGTCAACGTCCCGCTGGAGGCGGAGCAGGCGCAGAAAATCGCGATGGACAATGATGATATTGTCTGTCTGTTTCTCGATGTGGACCCGTACAGTTCCGTGTTTAACGTTTCATTTAACCCGGCAGACGGCACGCGCGCCAGCGTAAAATATCTCTACGAGCTGGGCCATCGGGAGATTGCCCTGCTGGCCGGACCTGCGTCCTCCGTGTCGGCACAGCTGAGGCTGAAAAGCTGGATAGACACCCTGAAGGGCTATGGCCTGGAGCCGGCATCGGTCATTCGCGGTAACTGGGACGCGCAAAGCGGCTATTCCGGCGCCCTGCAGATGCTGCGCGAAACGGCACACTTTTCCGCCGTGCTGGTCGCCAACGATCAGATGGCGCTCGGCGTGCTGAGCGCCTTCCATCAGCAACAAATATCCATCCCGGCGGAGAAGTCGGTGATTGGTTACGATGATACCTACGAGAGTTCGTTCTTTTATCCCGCGCTGACGACGGTGTCACTGGATCTCGATTTGCAGGGCAAAGAGGCGGTGCGCCGCATTCTGGACAGCGGCGAAGACAATGCGCTGCGCATGTCGTCGATCCTGCCAGCCCGACTGGTGGTGCGTCAGTCCACCGGGCCGAAAGGGGAGAAGGGGAAAAACCTGCAGGCGTTGGCTCAGCAGCTGCGCGAGATCGCGCACAGGCTCGATGACGTATAACGCCGTGGGCACCTCAGCGTGAGGTGCCCACAGAATTACTCCAGCCCCAGCGTGTATTGGGCAATTTTGAAATAGATAATCAGCCCGGTACCGTCAATGAGCGTTGCGATAAACGGCGCGGAGACCACGGCAGGGTCGATCCGACAGCGCTTGAGCACCATTGGGATCACGGACGAAACAATTGCACTCCACAGCGTGATACACACCAGCGTCAGGCTGACAATGAGCGTAATTTCCAGCCCAATTCCCATCATCCAGGCGCGGATACACCCGGCAATGCCGAGCGTGGCGGCAATCATCAGCGAGGTGGTCATCTCCTTTCGCAGCACGCGCCCGACGTCGCGCAGATGCACTTCGCCCAGCGCCATGGCGCGAACCAGCGTCGACGTGATCTGCGTGCCGCTGTTTCCGCCCGTGCCAATCAGCAGCGGAATAAAGAACGCCAGCGCGATAGCGGATTCCAGCGCTTCTTCAAAATGCTGTATGACGGAGCTGGTGTAGGCTTCCGCGACAAACAGCAGCAGCAGCCAGACGGAGCGCTTTTTCCATAAGCGATACGGGCTGGTTTCCAGATAGGGCTTTTCCAGCGGCAGCGTCGCGCCCTGCAGTTGCGCATCCTCGGTGACGTCATCTTCCAGCAGATGGGCAATTTCACGTTCGGTAAGGCAGCCTACCAGCTTGCCGTGCGTGACCACCGGCACAACATCCGCAGCGCCGTGCGCAAGCAGCCCGGCGACGTCTGCGCGCTCATCTTCCGGTTTTACCTGGACAAACTCGGATATCATTAGCGCCTTAACCGGCTGTACGGTATCCGCGGTCTGTAATAATTTGCGCACGGCAATCATGCCCGCCAGGCGACCGTTATCCTCGATAAAAATATGCGACGGAATATCATCATCTTTTAATTTATCGAAAAACTGTTCGCGCGCCAGCGCCACGCATAATGAAATATCGAGAACAATAAAATCGGTATTCATATATTGCGCGATGGCGCTGTCATTGAATGCCAGGTTTTGATTGTGAATAGCATGAGACATAGTAAATTCCCTTTGAATAATAAAATCTCTCAGGGGCGAGCAAGACAGGGCATGTCGAAGAGGAGATCCCCACGTCCTGGGTTCAGCACTGTACACCGTATCCCGTCAGGGAAGTTATACTGACAAAGCCTTGATTCGACAGTGCCTGTTTTACCCTGTGCCGGTTCTCTCGAACCTACCAGAGCGATAACGTGTGTTTGTACAGGAGCCTCGCCATAACGAGATCGTTATAAAACGTGAGGGATAATACGCGAGTTTTAACATCGCGCTTTTAAATTTAAAAGATGTTTATGAAAGGTTTAGAAGAATAATATCGATTCTGCGTTGAGCGTTTATTTAAGGTTCTTCGTTTTAAATGGAGAGTGCTTATTTTTTCGCGGAGGTCATAATGGCGTGGCTGGACAATCTACTCAATCATTTTGCCCTTTATCCGACGCATCTGTTCGCGCTGTTATTTGTGATGGCGCTGAGTAAATCGACGGTGCTGATCTCCTCCGTGCTGCCCCCTGCGTCGGTTATGTTGCTTACAGGCATTACCGTCAGCCAGTCGAGCCTGCATCCCGGGCTAACGTGGCTTGCCGTGGTGATGGGCGCAGCAGCAGGCTCGATGCTGAACTACCATATCGGCCAGCTGATGGGGCATACCCGGCTGGTCACGCGCGTGACCACAAAGCATGCCGATAAATTTTTGCGGGTCCAACAGCAGCTGCAAAAAAATGGCGTGCTGGTGCTGTTCACCGCGCGTTTCCTGGCGGTTCTGCGCTACATCGTGCCGCTGGCGGCGGGAATGCTCAGGCTGAACGCCGTAAAAGTGTACGCCGTCAGCCTGGCCTCCGCCTGCGCCTGGGCAGCGCTGTATGTCGGCATTGTCACCGGCATCAGCGTCTTTTGAGCTACAGGCTTCCCATTCCGCCGTCGACCAGCAGCTCGGTGCCCACCGTATACGTCGACTCGTCCGATGCCAGATAGAGCGCGGCTTTCGCCAGCTCCGCTGTGGTCCCCATTCTGCCCAGCGGCACCAGCCTGGTGACATCTGCCATCAACGCCTTCAGCGCCTCTTCGCTCAGGCCGGTTTTCGTGAACGCCGGGGTTTCGACCGGGCCGGGGCTGAGGCCATTGACGCGAATACCGCGCGGCAACAGCTCTGCCGATAGCGTGCGTGCCAGCGACAGTAAGCCCGCCTTGCTGGCGGCGTAAACGCTGCTGGCAGGCAGACCAATACGTGCGCTTACGGAGCCGCAGAGGATCACCGAGGAAGGATGACTGAGCAGCGGCAGCAGAGCCTGAATCAGGAAGAACGGCCCTTTAAGGTTGATGCGCATCAGGCGATCCCAGGCATCCTCCTGCCACTCCTCTAGCAGTCCGTGCGTCACATCGCCGGCGTTAATAAACACGGCATCCAGCCGCGGCCAACGTGAGGCAATCGTCTCTGCCAGCGCTTTTTGCGCGCGACTATCCCCGGCGTCGGTCTGAATCACCCAGGCCTTATCGCCCAGAATACGTTGTGCTTCGGCGAGGGTTTCCGGGTTACGTCCGGTGACGGCAACCTGCGCCCCTTCGGCGATAAACACCTGCGCGGTGGCAAGACCAATGCCGCTGGTTCCGCCGGTAATCAGCGTATATTTACCTGCTAAACGACCCATGTTCTTCTCCTGAAAGTCTCTGGAGAAAGCACTATAGAAACGTTAGTATCGAAAGGAAACCAGGTACCATTTGGATACTAATGAGGCAAGAGGTGTGCAATGGCGGAATTACTCAATGTGCCCTGCGAAAAAAATTCTGAGGTTTATGTCTGCCCAATGACGCAGTTTGTGAACCTGATTTCCGGTAAGTGGGCGATCCCCGTTCTCTATCGCCTGATTATGCTTAATGCGCCGGTGCGGTTTGGCGATCTGCTGCGTGCCGCCACCCCGATCACCCAAAAAGAGTTAACGAAGCAGCTTAGGCTGTTTGAACAGCGCGGGCTGGTGTCGCGTACCGTCTACCCGGAGATCCCGCCGCGCGTGGAGTATCAAATAACCGAGCTGGGATTAACCCTGCAAGGCGCACTCTCCCCGCTGGCCACCTGGATGAGTGAGTACGGCGGCCAGCTGGAACGGTAGGTTACCGTTTACCGTAGCGCGGTGCCGGAATGCCGGTGCGCGCGCTGTTAAAGAGCTCGAGGCGCGCCGTTTCGTAGCGATCCCACAGGCTGGCATCGTGCAGCGGCGGAATGGTAATCAGCTCGCCCTGATCCAGTCCCGCCAGCGAAGCGTCCACCATATCCTCCGTCGTCATCACCGAACCTTCCGGCAGATCGTTGACCGTGACACCCGAGTGCCCCCAAATCTCCGTCGCCGTTGCGGCAGGCAGGACGGCCTGAATGCGCAGGTGACTGTCAGCAAATTCTTCCTGTAATCCACGGGTGAAGCTCAATACCCAGGCTTTGGTGGCGCTGTACAGCGCGCTGCCCGCACGCACGTGCAGGGACAACACCGACGCAATATTGATAAGCGTTCCCTGATTGTTCTGCGCCAGACGCGGCAGGATCGCATACGTCAACCGCATCAGTGCCGTGGTGTTCAGGGTATTGATAGCCTGATGTTGCGCCACGTCGCCCGCGAGGAAGGGGGCCATCTGCGCGGCACCCGCGTTGTTAACCAGCATCGTGATGGCGGTATTGCTGCGTAACGTCTCTTCCACGGCGCGGATCCCCGCCTCATCGGTCAGATCGGCGACCTGGATTTCTACGGCAACGCCATAGCGGGCGCGTAGGTCTGCAGCCAGCGTTTGCAGGCGTGCTTCACGACGGGCGACCAGGACCAGGTTGACGCCGCGAGCGGCCAGACGATCGGCGTAGACAGCACCAATTCCTGATGAAGCGCCCGTAATCAGGGCGGTAGCGTGTTGCGTAGTCATCGTGCATTACCTCGAAAGGAAGTGAGTTATTTGGTTTCAACATGAAACTGAATTAACTCTCTGTTATTTGGTTTTATAATGCAACCATTTTGGCGCGCATTTTTTATTTTTGCCTGGCGGACGGGTCAGGATGGGAGTTTTGGTACGATCTCGGCGGGAGTCAGTTCACGGCCATCGTCAGACAGTAATGTCAGCTTGCGCAAGGGCTTACGCTGCTCGGTATCAACCAGCACGGTACCGCATTCGTTCTCGGCAAACAGGTATTCATTGCCCCACTGCGAAAGGGCAACCAGCACCGTTTGCAGCGCGCGCCCCTTTTCGGTCAGGACATATTCCTGCCAGGCGCTGCCGTCGGATGCCGGTTGGAGGGTGAGAATGCCTTCATCCACCAGCAGCTTCAGCCGCGTGGTCAGCATATTTTTGGCAATGCCCAGGCTTTTCTGAAATTCACCGAACCGCCGGATGCCCCGTAACGCGTCGCGAACAATCAGCAATGACCACCAGTCGCCGATAATATCCAGCGAACGGGCAACGGGGCAGGTGCTTTCTTCAAGACGGGTGCGTTTCACAGTCAGTTCTCCGGTACGGTATGGTTTTATTATAAAACTATTCTCCTCGCCGGGTAAGCCAGTTATTCATCAGTATGAGAAATGCTTCCCGGAAAATTGTCATGAATCTGTCACACTTATCGCACGATTAAAACCGAGAGAGGATCGAGGGATGAAAAAAGCACTACTCGCTGTTGCAGTGGCAGGTACCCTTTCAATGAGCGTTGGTGTCCAGGCGCAGGATACGCCGGATGGCTACCAGTTAGAGCAAGTTTTAATTATGAGTCGCCACAACCTGCGCGCGCCGCTCGCCAATAACGGCAGCGTGCTGGAACAGTCCACGCCGAAACAGTGGCCGGAATGGGAAGTGCCGGGCGGTCAACTCACCACCAAGGGCGGGGTGCTGGAAGTGTATATGGGGCACTATATGCGTGAGTGGCTGGCGCAGCAGGGAATGGTGACCACCGGCGAGTGTCCGCCTGCGGATGCTGTCTATGCCTACGCCAACAGCCTGCAGCGCACCGTGGCAACCGCGCAGTTCTTTATCACTGGTGCCTTCCCGGGCTGTGATGTGCCTGTGCATCATCAGGAAAAAATGGGCACCATGGACCCGACCTTTAACCCGGTCATTACCGATAATTCTCCGGAATTCCGCGAAAAAGCGCTGAAGGCGATGGAGACGGAACGGCAGAGAATGCAGCTGGATGAGAGCTACAAGCTGCTGGAGCAGATAACTCACTTTGCCGAATCCCCGTCCTGCAAGGAGAAAAAAGTCTGCTCCCTGACGGAAGCGAAAGACACCTTCAGCGCCGACTATGAAAAAGAGCCGGGCGTTTCTGGCCCGCTAAAAGTCGGTAACTCGCTGGTGGATGCGTTCATGCTGCAGTATTACGAAGGCTTCCCGGCCGATAAGGTTGCCTGGGGGGAAATCAAAACGGACCAGCAGTGGCGGGTGCTGTCAAAGCTGAAAAATGGGTATCAGGATTCGCTGTTTACCTCCACCGACGTGGCGCAGAACGTTGCCAAACCGCTGGTGAAATACATTGATAACGCGCTGGTGACCGGGCAGGCAAAAGCGCCAAAAATCACGGTGCTGGTGGGGCATGACTCCAACATCGCTTCGCTGCTGACGGCGCTGGACTTCAAGCCCTATCAACTGCATGACCAGCATGAGCGCACGCCGATTGGCGGCAAAATTGTTTTCCAGCGCTGGCATGATAAGGGCGCGAACCGTGAGCTGATGAAAATCGAGTACGTGTATCAGAGTTCAGAGCAGTTGCGTAACGCCAGCGTTCTGTCCCTCCAGTCCCCGGCACAGCGCGTGACGCTTGAGCTAAAGGGATGTCCCGTCGATGCGAATGGTTTTTGCCCGATTGATAAATTTAATACGGTCATGAACAACGCGGCGAAATAGCGGAGAACCCCCCGCTGCGGCGGGGGGAACGTTTAGACGTTTTTACGTTCGATCGTTTGCTCGCCCCAAAAGAGCGAGTCTTTGTCCGTTTTCCCGAAGGCGCGTTCCAGAACTTCGTCGCTGCCTTCTTCCCAAATCTTCTCTGCCAGTTTTTCGTCATATTTTGCGACTTCAAAAATGGCTTCGGCGATCTCCGGCGAGGTGTTACGTAAACTTGCCCATTCGCCCACGTGATGAGCTTTGGATTCTTGTGTTGGCATGTTTGTCCTCCTGTTGGGTGTTAGCCGTGCAGTTTTTTGGCGAGTCCCGCGACGTGTTCACCCTGATAGCGGGCGATAGCCAGTTCTTCGTTGCTGGGCTGGCGCGAACCATCGCCACCGGCAATCGTGGTTGCCCCGTAAGGTGTGCCGCCGCGTACCTGAGAAACGTCAAACAGTTCCTGGGCACCATAGCCAATCGGTACAATCACCATCCCATGATGAGCAAGGGTAGTCCAGGTTGAGGTAATCGTCTGCTCCTGTCCACCGCCGGTGCCGGTTGAGCTGAAAACGCTGGCCAGTTTGCCGTACAACGCACCGGATGCCCAGAGCCCGCCAGTCTGGTCGAGGAAGGTTCGCATCTGACCCGACATATTGCCGAAGCGGGTCGGGGTGCCGAAGATAATGGCATCGTAATCCGCCAGCTCCTGCGGCGTTGCCTGTGGGGCATTTTGCGTTTTTCCGCCAGCTTTCAGGAACGCTTCAGCATTCATGGTTTCCGGTACGCGCTTCACCACGACCTCTACGCCGTCCACTCTGTTCGCACCTTCTGCTACCGCGTGAGCCATGGTTTCAATGTGTCCATACATGGAATAATAGAGCACCAGAACTTTTGCCATTTTGCATCACTCCTCGTTTGTGTTTTCTGACAGCGAATCGCTGCGTTCATTTAAAGATATGACATCACAGCCAGACTGCAAAAATGAACAGCATTTCTTTGATTTATAACAATATCTTGACGCTGAAAGTCTGTAGCAAGTTGAAACAACTTTGCGGCGCTGATTTTTTGGAAGCATAAGAATGGCTTATATATCCTCTGCGCCGATTCTCATGCAAAAGGCTGAGATGATGTTGCAGAATATTACCTGCTGCTTGCTGGATAGCCTCATTCCACTAAGCTTAGTTTCACGTGACGCAGATAAAGGCACTGTCCTTACGTCGCGAGGTGAAAGAATCCTCTTTTACTGAATGCAATATGATGTCTAATGTTTCACACTCTGGAGGTTAGAGATGGCAAACCATCGTGGTGGTTCCGGTAATTTCGCTGAAGACCGTGACAGAGCATCAGAAGCAGGCCGTAAAGGTGGCCAGTCGAGCGGAGGCAATTTCAAGAATGACCCTCAGCGCGCATCAGAAGCTGGCAAAAAAGGGGGTAAAAATAGCCACGGCAGCAGCAAGTAGTACGCCGGGTTAATACCCTGCCGCCGGGTCTCCCGGCGGTTTTTTTATGTCTGCAACATTGAACTGTAACCAAAGGCATCGCACACTACAGGATTGTTTATTATTGCTGGTGCCGCATGTCTCTCTCCCGTTTCAACATCACCGTCAAACCTCAGGAAGCGATCCTGATTCTGATCACCATGTTCTGGGGCGGAACCTTTCTGGCCGTCCAGTACGCGGTCACGCTGAGCGATCCCTTCTTCTTTGTCGGCCTGCGCTTTGCGACGGCGGCGATTGCCGTGGCGTTGATATCGCTTAAAACCCTGCGCGGGTTAACCCTCAAAGAGCTGAAGGCCGGGGTGGCGATCGGGGTTGCCATTGCAATGGGCTACAGCCTCCAGACGTGGGGATTACAGACCATTCCCAGCAGCAAATCGGCTTTTATCACGGCCATGTATGTGCCGCTGGTGCCGTTACTGCAGTGGCTGTGTCTGGGAAGAATGCCGGGGATCATGTCCTGCACGGGCATTGTACTGGCCTTTATCGGCCTGATTTTGCTTGCCGGACCGGAAAGTAACCTGCTGGCCCTGGGGCCGGGTGAAATCATCACCCTGGTGGGTGCCATCGCTATTGCGGCGGAAATTATTCTGATTAGCGCCTGGGCGGGGAAAGTGGACGTCAAGCGCGTGACGGTAGTGCAGCTGGCGACGGCGTCGCTGGTAGCGTTTGCGACCATGGTTCCGGCCGGAGAGTCGGTTCCACCGATGTCCACCGGGCTGGTTGTAGTGGCGCTGGGGCTGGGTATTTTTAGCGCCATTATTCAGGTCACCATGAACTGGGCGCAGCGCAGCGTGTCGCCGACGCGTGCGACGGTCATCTACACCGGCGAGCCGGTCTGGGCAGGTATTTTCGGGCGACTCGCCGGGGAACGCTTGCCGCTGCTGGCGCTGGTGGGGGCGGCGTTTATCGTGGCCGGCGTGCTGGTGAGCGAGCTAAAGCTCAAACGGAAGAAAAAAGCGCTGCCGGAGGCTGACAGCGCTGTTGTGCATCACGAATCCTGAGGGACCGCTTCGCCCTGCGGGTGAGGTGCCGTCCGGCGGCTCAGCAGGGCGTTTAGCAGTATGGCCCCGAACGTTGCCGTACCAATTCCGCCTATCGTGAACCCGCCCAGCGTCAGGGCAAAATCGCCCGCACCCAGCACCAGCGTCACGGCAACCATAATCAGGTTGCCGTTCTGACTGAGATCGACGCGGTGCTGCACCCAGATCCGCGCGCCCGCTACCGCAATTAAGCCAAACACCACAATGGAGGCGCCGCCAATCACCGGGGCCGGAATGGTGTGGATCAATGCGCCGAATTTCGGCGAGAAGCCGAGCAGCATGGCCATGACGGCCGCCGCCACAAAGACCAGCGTGGAGTAGACTTTGGTGACCGCCATCACGCCGATGTTTTCAGCGTAGGTGGTGACGCCGCTGCCGCCGACCGAGCCGGAGAGCATGGTCGCGATGCCGTCGCCCACAAAGGCGCGCCCCATATACGGGTCCATGCTGCGCCCGGTCATGCCCGCGACGGCTTTCAGATGCCCTAAGTTCTCCGCCACCAGGATCACCGCGACAGGGGCAATGAGCATCATCGCCTGACCGTTAAAGGTAGGTGACGTGATCTGCGGAAGACCGAACCACGCGGCCTGGTGCAGCAGGGTAAAATCAACCGGTTTGCCCAGTCCCATGATGTTCGCCAGCACGGCGTAAACCAGACAGGCCACGATGAGCCCGACCAGAATCAACAGGCGCTGAATCATGCCCCGCGTAAATACCGCGACCACGCCGATGCAGAGTACGGTGATCACCGCCATCCAGCTTTCAAACGGCGAGCCGGACACGCTTCTCACCGCAATCGGCGCGAGGTTCAGACCAATCGCCATCACCACCGCACCGGTCACGACAGGGGGCATCATTCGTTCAATCCAGCGCGTCCCGACCTTCATTACCACCAGGCCTATCAGGGTGTAAACCAGACCGCAGGCGATAATCCCGCCGAGGGCGACGCTCAGGTTCGGGTTGATCCCCTGACCGTTAAACCCGGTGGTGGCAATCACCACGCCAACAAACGCGGCGCTGGAGCCAAGGTAGCTGGGCACGCGCCCGCCGGTGACAAAAAAGAACAGCAGGGTACCGATACCCGACATCAAAATGGAGAGGTTAGGATCAAGCCCCATCAGCATGGGCATCAGCACCGTGGCGCCAAACATTGCGACCGCGTGCTGCACGCCCATCACCAGGGTTTGGCCGAGCGGGAGCCGTTCATCCGGCGCGACCACGCCAGGTTCTGTAGAGGTCGATTTCAACTGCCAGTGTGGAAATCCGAACATTGCCATGAGCTGCATCCTTAAGAGGGTTAACAGGCGGGTCGCATAAGCGCGTGGTAGCCGCGGTCGAACCACACCAGCCCTTGCGGCGCGGGGTGGCGAATAATGGAAACAATGTCGCAAAACAGAATGTCGTGGGTACCCACGCTGACCACCTGACTGATGCGACAGTCAAAAGAGGCCAGCGCTTCCTCCAGACGTGGACAGCCCGTGTCGCCCGTCTGCCAGCGTGCTGCGGCAAAGCGTTCTTCCATCGGCGTTTTACCGCCAAACAGATTAGAGAGTGGCTCCTGTCCGGCGCTCAGCGTATTGACGCACAGGGTGCGGTTTTCGCTAAAGGTCGGCCAGACGGACGCGCCGCGGTTCAGACAGACCAGCAGCGTGGGCGGGGAGTCCGTGACGCTGCATACCGCGCTGGCGGTGAAGCCGGCCATCCCGCCAGGGCCGTCGGTGGTGATGATATTGACTGCCGCGCCAACGCAGGCCATGGCGTCGCGAAAGGTTTGTTTATCGGGGGTTGTCATGATCACTCCTTACGCCAGCCCGCAGGCGTCGTCGAAGGCCAGACGCGGCAAGCGCCCGTAGAGTTTGCCTGCATCGCCATAGCCAATGTTGATCAGCAGATTGCTTTTAAGCTGAGTGCCGGTGAAAAAGGCGTCGTCGACTTTTTGTCGGTCAAAGCCGGACATCGGCCCGGTATCCAGCCCCAGCGCGCGGCAGGCGAAGATGAGGTAGGCGGCCTGCATTGAGCTGTTGCGAAAAGCCGTTTCTTCAGCATGCGCAGGGCTGGTGGTAAACCAGCTCTTCGCGTCGCCGTGCGGGAACAGCTCGGGCAGACGATCATAGAATTCGCCGTCCCAGGCCACAATCGCCGTGACCGGGGCGGTGAGGGTTTTCGCCAGATTGCCGCTGGAAAGCGCGGGGCGCAGCTTCTCTTTTCCCTCTGCGCTTCGCACAAACACGATACGCGCCGGGGAACAGTTGGCAGAGGTCGGGCCCCATTTCATCAGGTCGTAGATCTCGTGCAGCGTTTCGTCGCTGATCGGGATATCCTGCCAGCCGTTGTGGGTGCGCGCGCCGGTGAACAGTGTTTCCAGCGCGGTGGGGGTAATAGCTTCGCTCATTCTGGTTCCTTATAAGACGGGCTCAGGGCTGTGTAGCAGGCTGGCGAGCCCGTTCAGCAGCAGCGTGTTAAAGATGTCTGGCTCGGTAACGTTGCAGGCGTGCCCGCCCTGGCGCATCACCGCTTTTTGGCTATGTGGGAGCGCCGCCTGCAGCTCGGTGGAACAGACGGCGGGCACCAGCAGATCGTCAGCAGAACAGATGATGTGTACCGGGCAAAGAATGCGCGCGGCATGGCGGCTGAAGTCGGCTTTTTTTAGCGCGTTTAGCCTGCACAGCAGATTGTCTTTGCCCTGGAAGTGGGCCAGCGCCATTGCCTCCTCGGCCTCCATGCGCGGGGCGCGGGCGGCCATCCAGTCCGCCGGATACAGAAACAACGGCTGTGCTTCGACCCACGCCTGCGCGCCGCCGGCATGCAGCAGGCGCTCGCGGATCTGAAAACAGCGGCGGGTATGGGCATTCAGGGTGAGCCAGCCGTTGACGCACACCAGCGCGGAGAGCGCGTCGTGCCTGTCGAGCGCGAGCTGCAGCCCAATCAGTGCCCCCAGCGCGTGGCCGACCACGCAATAGCGCGTTATCCCGGCAAGGGCTAACGCCTGAGCCAGCTCGTCCGCCATCTGCGCAAGGCTGTAGGCTTCCGGTAGCGTATCGGGATTACTGCCCGTTCCCCGCTGGTCGTAGCACACCACCTGATACTCCTGTTCCAGTATCGCCAGCTGCGGCAGCCAGTAGCTGCCGCTTCCGCCGAGTCCGGCAATCAATACCACCACGGGCGCCCCCTCATACGGCGGCGGTGAGACGGAGAGCTTCATGGCAACCTCACTGACCGATGTGGGCAACGGTGGCGATTTCCACCAGGGCATCCGGCTTCACCAGCCCGCACTGGATGCAGAACCGTGCCGGCTTGTCGCCGGGGAAGAACTCGGCGTAGATCTCGTTAATCGCGGCGTAGTTTTTCCAGTCGGTGATAAAGATGCTGTTGAAGGTCACATCCTCCATCGTGCCACCCGCCGTCTCGATAACCTTTTGGATGGTTTCCAGCACGTGGCGGGTTTGCGCCTTTGGGTCGTTGATAAACACCACGTTGTTGTCTTTATCAAACGGCAGCGTGCCGGAGACGTACACCACGCCATCGGCGAGCGTGCCGGGCACAAACGGGGCAATGGGCGTACTGGTGCCGGGTGGGATAATGACGGATTTCGGCATAGTGGATCTCCTCAGGCAGTACGGGCTAAAGGGGGGCTAAGCGCGTCGCAGAAATCGGCGACGGTGCTCACCCAGCCAAAAAAGGTTTCGATGTTGAACAGGGCTGCCTTCTGGGCAAACGCCGGTCCGGCCTGATGGGTGGCGTCCTCCAGCACGACGCCGAAATACTCAAGGAAAAAGCCGTCGCGTAGGGTCGACTCCACGCAGACGTTGGTGGCGATACCGGTAAAGATCAGGTGTCGTATCCCCCGGCTGCGCAGCATGCTGTCGAGCGGGGTGTTGAAAAAGCCGCTGTAGCGCGGTTTGGGTAGCACGATATCGACCGCTTCGGGCACCAGTTCGTCAACAAGCTGATAATCCCAGCCGCCTTTTGCCAGCAGCGTGCCCTGCAGTTCGGGCTGCTTGCGCATGGTTTTCAGGGCGTTAGATTTGTGAAAGTTGGGCGAGCCGGGGCCTCCGGCCTCGACGTATTGGTCATCCCAGCCGTTCTGGAACCAGACAATCAGCATGCCAGCCGCTCGGGCGGCGGCCACGGCAGTTTTGATATTCTCAATCACCGGTTTGGTGGCCGAAACATCAAACCCCGCCAAATCCAGATAACCGCCCTGGCTGGCGTAGGCGTTTTGCATGTCCACCACAATCAGCGCGCTGTGCTGGGCGTCAAAGGTAATGGCTTCAGGGCGTGCGTCGAGCGTCGTCATTACGCCACCTCCCGGGTAACGGCAGGGATATGGGCGCGGCACTGCATCAGCGGCTGAATGCGCTCGCCGAAGGTTTCTACGCCGGTCAGGAAGTCGTCAAAGGTCAGCAATACGCCCTCTGCGCCGGGGACGGCGGCGACCTCGTCCAGCATTCTGGCGACGCTGGCATAGGAACCGACCAGCGTCCCCATATTGATGTTGACCGCCGAGGTGGGGTCGGCCATCTGACGCACGTTGGTATCCGAGCCGGAACGGGTATCTTTCTGGCTCTGTTCGGTGAGCCAGCTCAGCGCCTCGTCGTCCGTGCCCTCCTTGTAAAGCTCCCATTTCGCGCGGGCGGCGTCGTCCGTTTCATCGGCTATCACCATGAACAAAACGTAGGAGCCCACGTCGCGCCCGGTTTTGTCGGCGGCGTCTTTCATACGCGCGGCGGTCGGGGCGAAGGCGGCGGGGGTATTGACGCCTTTACCAAAGCAGAAGTTGAAGTCAGCGTATTTCGCCGAGAACGCCATTCCCGCGTCGCTCTGTCCGGCGCAGATCACCTTCATCGGCGCGGAAGGCTGCGGGCTGACGCGACAGTCGTTCATGGTGAAGTAGTCGCCTTTAAAGTCGCTTTTACCCGTGCCCCACAGGTCGCGCAGCACCTGCACGTACTCGGTAAGATAGTCGTAACGGCGCGAGAAATACGCGTCGCCCGGCCAGAGCCCCATCTGGTCGTATTCCGGTTTTTGCCAGCCGGTTACCAGGTTGACGCCAAAGCGCCCGCCGGAGATGGAGTCGATGGTTGAGGCCATGCGCGCCACTATCGCCGGGGGCAGGGTGAGGGTAGCCGCGGTGGCGTATATCTGGATGCGTGAGGTCACCGCGGCCAGTCCGGCCATCAGGGTGAAGGACTCCATGTTGTGGTCCCAGAATTCGGTTTTGCCGCCAAAGCCGCGCAGCTTGATCATTGAGAGCGCGAAATCGAAATGGTAATGTTCCGCTTTTTGCACGATAGCCTTGTTCAGTTCGAAGGTCGGCATGTATTGCGGTGCCGTTGTCGAGATTAGCCAGCCGTTGTTGCCGATGGGGACGAATACGCCAATTTTCATCACGAACCTCTCTTATAACGTCGCAGGTGAAAAGGGTTTTGCAAAGGCAGTGCCAGTTTTTAAAAGGGCTTTGTTATTAATGTGTTAATCAGTGGTTGAGGAGTTGAGCATCAATAAAGTGGACTGAATGGTCAAAAAGATTGCACAGAAAACAGGCATTCATGCGCGATTGGAGTGCAGAATGTCGTGGTCAGTCGGCGGTTTTGCTATGCTGAGGGCAACGCACACCAGGGAGAGCGGGCATGACGCAAGGCGCAGTGAAAACACCAGGTAAACGTTCTCAGGCGGTCAGCGCCAAGAAAGAGGCCATTCTGAGAGCCGCGCTGGAGACCTTTTCGCAGTTTGGCATTCACGGCACGCGCCTTGAGCAGGTCGCGGAGCAGGCCGGGGTGTCTAAAACCAATCTGCTGTATTACTTTCCGTCTAAAGAGGCGCTCTACGTTGCGGTGATGCAGCAGATCCTCGATATCTGGCTGGCCCCGCTGAAGGCTTTTCGTCAGGAGTTTACGCCGCTGGTGGCGATCAAAGAGTACATCCGCCTGAAGCTGGAGGTGTCGCGAGATTACCCGCAGGCGTCACGGCTGTTTTGCCTGGAGATGCTCCAGGGCGCGCCGCTGCTGAAAGCGGAGCTGGCAGGCGATTTGAAACAGCTGGTGGATGATAAATCGGCGATTATTGCCGGATGGGTCGCCAGTGGAAAACTGGCGCCCGTCGATCCGCACCATCTTATCTTTATGATTTGGGCCTCCACCCAGCATTACGCTGACTTTGCGGCCCAGGTTGAAGCGGTGACCGGTAAAACGCTGCAGGACGAGGCGTTTTTCCAGAGTACGCTGGAAAACGTGCAGCGGATGATTATTGAAGGGATCCGCGTCCGTTAATTTCCCGGCGGGAGAGGGCAGCTTAAATCGCCCTCTTCGCACTGCAGCAGCGAGGCCAGAAAGGCTTCACGCTCCACGGTTTTTTCTGCCAGGCACTGGTTCATGACCATCGGCTGAACGCTGCCGCCTTCAGTACCGGAACTCACAAAGGCGCAATCCGCATCGCGCAGGGCAATCCACGTCTGCTGTGCTTTTTTCAACAGGTCGCGCTGAGGCGCTGCCGCACGCTTGATGGCGGCCTGATACGTTTCATTAAGTTTTTTATCCGCCGTCTGGTACTGCTGCGCGGTACAGGTATTCAGTTCAAGCTGGGTGCTGGCATTCGCGCACTCGTCGGCCAGCGCGCTTGTGCTGAGCAGCAGCGCTGCGCCAGCAATCAGATAATGTTTCATACATTCCCCATAAAAAAAGGCTCCGTTTTCGGAGCCTTATTAGCACAGCGTTAGCCTATTGTCATCAGGCTGGCGTTACCCCCCGCCGCCGCGGTATTGACGCTGAGGGAACGCTCAACGTACAAACGCTCAAGCAACAGGTTGGTTTCGCCGCGGGCAAAACCCTGCACGGACACAATGGCGCCGCTGCGGGCCGCAACCTGTTCGCACAGCTCGCGCAGCTGGTCTGAATCACCGTGGTAAATCACGGCGTCAAACGGTTGAGCAAGCATGACATCAGGCTTCGCAAAGTGAATGCGGGCGGAGACGGCCTTCGGAAGCTGTTTCGCCAGGTCGCGATGCAGGCCGTCTTCCGGCCACAGCACCTCACAGCCCGTGGCGGCGGCGGCAGCCAGCTGCACCAGCGCGTCGTGTTCGTTATCCGCAACGCACAGCACGCGCTCGCGCGGCATCAGCGTCCAGGTGTTGCGCTCGCCGGTTGGCCCTGGCAGCAGACGCTGGGTACCCGCCTGTGCCAGCTCGCCATACTGCCGGGCTACTGCGCGCAGTTCAGGACGTTTCTCCGCCCATTCGATGAGCGCGTCCAGCGGCTGGGTCAGCACGGCTTTCACCTGTGCATCCACCGGATAATCCGCGTCCTGACGCGCCAGCGTGACGGCCAGCGCGTTTTCCGGACGGTTTGCCAGCAGGCGGTATAGATAGAGCGGGCCACCCGCTTTCGGTCCGGTGCCGGAAAGGCCTTCACCACCGAACGGCTGTACGCCAACCACGGCCCCGACCATGTTGCGGTTTACGTACAGGTTACCCACTTTGGCACTGCCGGTGACCTGGGCGATAGTTTCGTCGATGCGGGTATGCACGCCGAGCGTCAGGCCGTAGCCGGAGGCGTTAATCTGCTCGACCAGCTCGTTCAGGTTGTTACGGTTGTAACGCACCACGTGCAGGACCGGACCGAAGACCTCTTTTTTCAACTCATCGAAGCTTGCCAGTTCGATAAGCGTAGGTGGCACAAAGGTGCCGGTCTGCCACTCGCGGGCATCTTCGCTGTTCTCACGCACCGCCTGGAATACCGGACGGCCTTTGGCGCGCATGGCCTGAATGTGGTTTTCGATGTTGGCTTTGGCTTCCGCGTCGATCACTGGCCCGATATCGGTAGTGAGGCGGCCCGGGTTGCCCATGCGGCATTCCGCCATGGCACCGCGCAGCATCTTCAGCGTGTGGTCGGCCACGTCATCCTGCAGGCACAGCACGCGCAGGGCGGAGCAGCGCTGACCGGCGCTGTCGAACGCGGAAGCCAGCACGTCTACCACCACCTGCTCGGTGAGCGCGGAGGAGTCTACGATCATGGCGTTCATGCCGCCGGTTTCCGCGATGAGCGGAGTAGGACGGCCCTGGGCATCCAGACGGGTGGCAATATTGCGCTGCAGCAGAGAGGCCACTTCGGTGGAGCCGGTAAACATTACGCCGCGCACGCGGTTATCGGAGGTTAGCTTGGCGCCGACCGTTTCACCTCGGCCCGGCAGCAGCTGAACCACGCCCGCAGGCACGCCGGCTTCAAGAAGAATGTTGATGCCCTGCGCGGCAATCAGCGGAGTCTGCTCTGCCGGTTTTGCCAGTACGCTGTTGCCTGCGGCAAGCGCGGCGGCAATCTGACCGGTGAAGATCGCCAGCGGGAAGTTCCACGGGCTGATACAGACCACCGGGCCGAGCGGACGGTGGGTTTCGTTGTCGAAATCATCCCGCACCTGGCCCGCGTAGTAGTGCAGGAAATCGACCGCTTCACGCACTTCGGCAATGGCGTTGCTGAAGGTTTTACCCGCTTCACGCACCAGAATACCGATAAGCGACTGCATCTGATCTTCCATCAGCATGGCGGCGCGTTCCAGAATCGCGGCACGCTCCTGCGGTGGCGTGGCGAACCAGATTGGCGCGTTGTTCACCGCGCTGTCCAGCGCCTGGTCGACTTCCGCTTCCGTGGCTTCACGCACGTAGCCAACGATATCTTTTGGCTCGGCCGGGTTAATGACCGGCTGCAGTTCACCGTCAGCGACAGGGTGTTCCAGAATCGGTTTGGCCTGCCATTTCTGCAGCGCGCTGTTGAGCAGAGCAGAAGAGAGGGACGCCAGGCGATGTTCGTTGGCGATATCCAGCCCTGCAGAGTTGACGCGGCCCGTGCCGTAGAGCTCGCGCGGCAGGGCAATCTTCGGATGCGGCAGGCCAAGCTGGCCCTCCAGCGCCGCCATTTTCTCAACGGCCTGCACCGGATCGGCAACCAGCTCGTCGAGCGGCAGCGTGGTGTCGGCAATACGGTTGACGAAGGAGGTGTTCGCCCCGTTTTCCAGCAGACGACGCACCAGGTACGCCAGCAGGGTTTCGTGCGTGCCCACCGGAGCATAAATACGGCACGGTCGGTTCAGCTTGCCGTCCGCCACTTTACCCGTGACCTGTTCGTATAGCGGTTCGCCCATGCCGTGCAGGCACTGGAACTCGTATTGTCCAGGGTAGTAGTTTTGACCGGCCAGGCTGTAAATTGCCGCCAGCGTATGGGCGTTGTGGGTTGCGAATTGCGGATAAATCAGATTCGGCACGCCGAGCAGTTTCTTCGCGCAGGCGAGATAAGAGACGTCGGTGTAGACCTTGCGGGTATAGACCGGATAGCCTTCCAGACCCTCCATCTGCGCGCGTTTGATTTCGCTGTCCCAGTAGGCGCCCTTCACCAGACGGATCATCAGGCGACGGCGGCTGCGGGCGGCCAGATCGATCAGGTAGTCAATCACGAACGGACAGCGCTTCTGGTAGGCCTGAATGACAAAGCCAATCCCGTTCCAGCCTGCCAGCTCCGGCTCGAAGCACAGCTTTTCCAGCAGATCGAGGGAGATTTCCAGACGATCCGCCTCTTCGGCGTCAATATTGATGCCGATGTCATACTGGCGCGCCAGCAGGGTCAGGGATTTCAGGCGCGGGTAGAGTTCTTCCATCACGCGGTCGTACTGCGCGCGGCTGTAGCGCGGGTGCAGGGCTGAGAGCTTAATGGAGATGCCCGGACCTTCATAAATGCCGCGGCCGTTAGAGGCTTTACCGATAGCGTGGATCGCCTGCTGATAAGAGACCATATAGGCCTGCGCGTCGGCGGCGGTCAGGGCCGCTTCGCCCAGCATGTCGTAAGAGTAGCGGAAGCCTTTGTCTTCCAGCTTGCGAGCGTTGGCCAGCGCTTCGGCAATGGTTTCCCCGGTCACAAACTGCTCGCCCATCAGGCGCATCGCCATGTCCACGCCTTTACGGATCAGCGGTTCGCCGCTTTTGCCGATAATGCGGTTCAGCGAGCGGGAGAGGTTGGCTTCGTTGTGGGTTGAGACCAGCTTGCCGGTAAACAGCAGGCCCCAGGTTGCGGCGTTGACGAACAGCGACGGGCTGCGGCCGATGTGCGAATGCCAGTTGCCGTTGCTGATTTTATCGCGGATCAGCGCGTCGCGGGTGGCTTTGTCGGGAATACGCAGCAGCGCCTCTGCCAGACACATCAGCGCAACACCTTCCTGAGATGAGAGGGAGAACTCCTGCAGCAGACCCTGCACCATACCGGCACGACCGGTGGCGGTTTTCTGGTTGCGTAGCTTCTCGGCCAACTGATACGCAAGGCTATGCGCCTGTGCGGCAATGGCTTCCGGCAGACGCGCCTGCTCCAGCAGCATCGGAACGGCGTCGGTTTCTGCGCGACGGTAAGCGCCGGTAATGGCGGCTCGGCTGACGGACTGCGGCAGGATCTGCTCGGCAAACTCCAGGAACGGCTGATGGTTTTCTTCAACGGTCGGGGCAGCTTCTTCGCCTTCATTGGCCGCGCCCGCCAGCAGGGCAGGCAGCTCTGGCAGACCCTCGTCGCTCTCCAGCCTTTCAAGATAGTTAAAAATCGCCTGCTTGATTAGCCAGTGCGGCGTGCGGTCAATGCGGGTCGCCGCGGTCTTAATCCGTTCGCGGGTCGCGTCATCCAGCTTAACCCCCATGGTGGTCATCCCCATGCCAAAACTCCTGTTGTTCTTTAATCGTGTTAGGTCGTTAGCGTGAAATATCCACCATGTTGCAACTTTGTGCAACCGTGTTAATTGTGACCTGGTTTGCAAGCTGGAAAATGAATGGATTGTTAATAGATGGTTGACTGGAAAAAGATGTCGGCTTCTGCATTTGTGGCCTGTTTTTATGCGGAACTTAACACTTTTAAAAGGTGCAACCCGTAAAAGCGTGAGCGAGTGCAACCTATAGGAAAGACGTATCAAACCAGGGATGAATTTGATGTAAATGCAGTGTTAAATCGTTTGTCAGCGGGATGCGCATACGGCAGGATAGCGCGCCCAACAGAAACACATACACACATCACTACGTTCCGGTGATGACATAACAAGGCAGCCCGGACGGCTGTCGCTCGATATTGTGGAGAATTTGAATGGCTATTAGCACACCGATGCTGGTGACATTTCTCGTTTATATTTTTGGCATGATCCTGATAGGGTTTTTGGCATGGCGTTCAACGAAGAACTTTGACGACTATATTCTGGGCGGCCGTAGTTTAGGGCCGATGGTGACCGCGCTGTCTGCGGGTGCCTCGGACATGAGCGGCTGGTTACTGATGGGGTTGCCGGGTGCGATTTTCATCTCCGGTATTTCCGAGAGCTGGATAGCGATTGGCCTGACCCTTGGCGCATGGGTTAACTGGAAGCTGGTGGCAGGCCGTTTGCGCGTGCACACCGAAGCCAACAACAACGCCCTGACGCTACCGGACTACTTCACCGGTCGTTTTGAAGATAATAGCCGCATTCTGCGCATTATCTCTGCGGTGGTGATCCTGCTGTTCTTCACCATCTACTGTGCCTCCGGCATTGTGGCGGGTGCGCGTCTGTTCGAAAGCACCTTCGGCATGAGCTATGAAACGGCGCTGTGGGCCGGTGCTGCCGCGACCATTCTTTATACCTTTGTCGGCGGTTTCCTGGCCGTAAGCTGGACGGACACCGTGCAGGCGAGCCTGATGATCTTCGCCCTGATCCTGACCCCGGTGATTGTCATTTTCACCGTTGGCGGTTTTGCGGATTCGCTGGAAGTCATTAAGCAGAAGAGCATCGAAAACGTCGATATGCTGAAGGGGCTGAACTTTGTTGCCATCGTTTCGCTGATGGGCTGGGGCCTGGGCTACTTCGGTCAGCCGCACATTCTGGCGCGCTTTATGGCGGCGGATTCCCATCACACCATCGTGCATGCGCGCCGCATCAGCATGACGTGGATGATCCTCTGTCTGGCGGGCGCGTGCGCGGTCGGCTTCTTCGGCATTGCCTACTTCAACAACAACCCGGCGCAGGCGGGCGCGGTGAATCAGAACGCCGAGCGCGTGTTCATCGAGCTGGCGCAGATCCTGTTTAACCCGTGGATTGCCGGTATTTTGCTGTCAGCCATTCTGGCGGCGGTGATGTCCACCCTGAGCTGCCAGCTGCTGGTCTGCTCCAGTGCGATCACGGAAGACCTGTACAAGGCTTTCCTGCGCAAGGGCGCAAGCCAGACGGAGCTGGTGTGGGTTGGGCGTTTCATGGTGCTGCTGGTGGCGCTGGTCTCCATTGCGCTGGCCGCAAACCCTGAGAACCGCGTGCTGGGCCTGGTGAGCTACGCATGGGCAGGCTTTGGTGCCGCGTTTGGCCCTGTGGTGCTATTCTCCGTGCTGTGGTCGCGTATGACCCGCAACGGGGCGCTGGCGGGGATGATTATCGGTGCGGTTACCGTGATCGTCTGGAAGCAGTTCGCGTGGCTGGGCCTGTACGAAATCATCCCTGGCTTTATCTTCGGCAGCATCGGCATTGTGGTGTTCAGCCTGCTGGGTAAAGCGCCCTCTGCCGCGATGCAAAAACGCTTTGCGGAAGCGGACGCGCATTACCATTCTGCTCCACCGTCCAAGCTGCAGCCGGAATAAAATACACCCCTCACGCTAACCCTCTCCCCAAGGGGAGGGGGAATCGTCCTTTCACCGATGAGAGTAGTCATACATGAGAATGAAAACAGGGTTAATGGCAGCAACATTGTTGATGCTGGCAGGCTGCAACGCACCCTCGCAGCACGCTGCAGTGGAGACCTGCAGGGCGGACAGCCAGATGCAGCAAACCACGCTCTATTTTGGACTCAACCGTCCAGCCGGGACGCAGATCACCGGCAGCGAGTGGCAGCAGTTTGTCGACCAGGACGTCACGCCACGTTTTCGTGACGGGTTAACGGTGTTTGACGCGCGGGGACAATGGTTGGGTAACGACGGAAAAGTGGCGCGTGAGCCAAGCAAAGCGCTGATGCTGATCCACGGTAAAGATGCTCAGAGCGAAAAGAGTATCGAAGCGCTGCGAGGGATTTATAAGTCACGCTTCGCGCAGGAGTCGGTGATGCGCGTCGACCAGCCGGTGTGCGTGCAGTTCTAATAAAAACGGCGGGATATCCCGCCGTTCTCCTTTACAACACTAACCCCGCAAAGCTCGCCGACAGCAGGCTCACCAGCGTCGCGCCATACACCAGCCGCAGACCAAAACGCGATACCGCGTTCCCCTGTTTCTCGTTCAGGCCCTTGATCGCCCCAGCCACAATGCCGATAGACGCGAAGTTGGCGAAGGAGACCAGGAAGACCGACAGAATGCCCAAACCGCGCGGCGACATTTGATGCGCGATTTTTTGCAGCTCAATCATCGCCACAAATTCATTCGCCACCAGCTTGGTTGCCATAATACTGCCGGCGTTGAGGGCATCGCTTAGCGGGATACCGATCAGCCACGCCAACGGATAAAAGACATAGCCCAGGATTTGCTGGAAGCTCATGCCAAATATGCTGGAGAAGAGGGCGTTAACGGCGCTAATAAGGGCAATAAAGCCAATCAGCATTGCCAGAATAATCATCGCCACTTTGAAACCGGCCAGAATGTATTCTCCCAGCATTTCAAAAAAGCTCTGAGACTCGTGCAATTTTTCGAGCTTAATATCCGGCTCCGCTTCCGGGCGCGCCGGGTTGATGACGGAGAGAATAATAAAGGTACTGAACATGTTAAGAATGAGCGCGGCCACGACAAATTTAGCGTCGAGCATGGTCATGTAGGCCCCGACAATCGACAGGGACACCGTCGACATGGCCGTTGCCGCCATGGTGAACAGACGACGGGAGGAGAGATCGCCCAGTACACCCTTGTAGGCAATGAAGTTTTCGGACTGACCGAGGATCAGTGAACTCACCGCATTGAAGGATTCCAGCTTGCCCATACCGTTCAGTTTTGACAGCACCGTGCCAATGACCCGAATAAAGATCGGCAGAATTCGCCAGTGCTGAAGAATACCAATCAGCGCGGAAATAAAAATAATGGGGCAGAGGACGCCGAGGAAAATAAACGCCAGTCCTTTTTCACCCATCCCGCCAAAGACAAAATTCGTCCCTTCAGCCGCGAACTTGAGCAACGACTCAAAGAAACCTGAAACATATTTTATCAAGAACAGGCCGCTTTCGGCATGCAGGAAAAAGAACGCCAGAATAATTTCAATAACGATCAGCTGTAAAACAAAGCGAATGCGAATTTTTCGGCGGTCGAAACTCGCCAACCAGGCAAGCGCAAGAATAATCACCAGCGCCAGCAGGAAATGAATAACGTTATACATGTTGTTTTGTCGGTTAGTTTTTGAGGCAGATATTTAGCCACAGCGCTGATTAACCGTAAATGGGCATTTTCGTTATAACTTATAAACTTAATCGTAACGTCTGACACTATTATCCTGCGACGTGGTTACAACTCGTCATCAAAACACCGCACATTTCGCTTGTTTTTCTTTCCGCCGTAATGATAATCACTATCACAAGAATTTACTTTTCTTTGCATCAGTTGACCGCGATAAACATTTAAGGTGTCGGCATGTTTGTTCCATTTCTCATTATGTTACGTGAAGGCCTTGAAGCGGCCCTGATTGTTAGCCTTATCGCCAGTTATCTGAAGCGAACCCAGCGCGGGCGCTGGATTAGCGTGATGTGGGTAGGGGTTTTCCTCGCTGCGGCGCTTTGTCTTGGCCTGGGGATCCTGATCAATGAAACCACCGGCGAATTCCCGCAGAAAGAACAGGAACTGTTTGAAGGACTCGTTGCCGTGATTGCGGTGGTGATCCTCACCTGGATGGTGTTCTGGATGCGCAAAGTGTCCCGGAACGTGAAGGTGCAGCTTGAGCAGGCGGTGGATAACGCCCTGCAAAAAGGAAATAACCATGGTTGGGCGCTGATCCTGATGGTCTTTTTCGCCGTGGCGCGTGAAGGGCTGGAGTCGGTCTTCTTCCTGCTGGCAGCGTTTCAACAGGACGTGGGCATCTGGCCGCCGATTGGCGCAATGCTGGGGCTGGCAACGGCCGTGGTGCTCGGCTTCCTGCTTTACTGGGGCGGCATTCGCCTCAACCTGGGCGCGTTCTTTAAGTGGACGAGCCTGTTCATTCTGCTGGTGGCTGCCGGGCTGGCTGCGGGAGCGATTCGCGCCTTCCATGAAGCGGGCCTGTGGAATCACTTCCAGGACGTGGCGTTCGACCTTAGCAACGTTCTCTCCACCCATTCTCTGACCGGCACCCTGCTCGAAGGGATCTTCGGCTACCAGGAAACGCCGAGCGTCAGTGAAGTGGCGATGTATTTCATCTATCTCATTCCGGCGCTGGTGCTGTTCTGTATGCCCTCGCGCCCCAGCGCTCAGCCGACGCGTACTGCGCCCTGACGTGCTTAGTGTCGTTACAACATACTTTTAATAGGGAAAGGGTCATGGCAATTCAATTTCGTCGTAGTGCGTTACATGCCGGTGTGGCAGCGCTGATTGCGTCTGCATTCGCCGCGCAGGCCGCGGATATTCCGCAGGTGAAAGTGACGGTGAATGATAAACAGTGTGAGCCGATGACCATCACGGTCAACAGCGGTAAAACCCAGTTTATTATTCAGAACCACAGCCAGAAGGCGCTGGAGTGGGAAATTCTGAAAGGCGTGATGGTCGTAGAAGAGCGTGAAAACATCGCCCCTGGCTTCAGCCAGAAGATGACCGCCAACCTGCAGCCGGGTGAATATGATATGACCTGCGGCCTGCTGACCAACCCGAAAGGTAAGCTGATCGTCAAAGGCGAAGCGACGGCGGATGCCGCGAAAGGCGCTGAGCTGCTGAGCCTGGGTGAGGCTATCACCGCCTATAAAGCCTACGTGACCAAAGAAACCGCCGATCTGGTAGCCGGTACCAAAGCCTTTACCGACGCGGTGAAAGCGGGCGATATCGAGAAAGCCAAATCGCTGTATGCTCCAACCCGTCAGCATTACGAGCGTATCGAACCGATTGCTGAGCTGTTCTCCGACCTCGACGGCAGCATCGACGCCCGTGAAGATGATTACGAGCAGAAAGCGGCCGATCCGAAATTCACCGGTTTCCACCGTCTGGAAAAGGCGCTGTTTGGCGATCGCTCCACCAAGGGGATGGAGAAATACGCGGAGCAGCTGAACGCCGACGTGCTGGAGCTGCAAAAACGCATCAGCGAGCTGGCGTTCCCGCCGTCGAAGGTGGTGGGTGGCGCGGCTGGTCTGATTGAAGAAGTGGCCGCGAGCAAAATCAGCGGTGAAGAGGATCGTTACAGCCACACCGACCTGTGGGATTTCCAGGCCAACGTCGACGGCGCGCAGAAAATTGTCGATTTGCTGCGTCCTCAACTGCAAAAAGAGAACGGCGAGCTGTTGGCTAAAGTGGATGCCAACTTCAAGAAAGTCGACGCCATTCTGGCGAAGTATCGCACCAAAGATGGGTATGAGACCTACGACAAACTGACCGATGCCGATCGTAACGCGCTGAAAGGCCCCATTACGACGCTGGCTGAAGATCTCTCCCTGCTGCGTGGCGTTCTGGGTCTGGACTAAGCACGATGAACAAGCATGATGAGTATGACGTGGCTGAACCTTCGCGACGCCGGTTGTTAAAAGGGGTAGGGGCGCTGGGGGGCGCGCTTGCTCTGGCCGGCGGTTGCCCGGTGGCGCATGCGGCAAAACCGCAAAGTGCCCCCGGCACGCTGTCTCCGGACGCCCGAATGGAGACGCAGCCTTTTTATGGTGAACACCAGTCGGGGATTCTGACGCCGCAGCAAGCCTCTATGATGCTGGTCGCCTTTGATTCACTGGCGAGCGATAAAGCCGATCTGGAACGCCTGTTCCGCCTGCTGACGACGCGCATCGCATTTCTTACCGCCGGCGGCCCGGCACCGGAAACGCCGAATCCGCGCCTGCCGCCGATGGACTCCGGTATTCTGGGGGCGTTTATCGCCCCCGATAACCTGACGATCACCGTTTCCCTCGGTGAGTCACTTTTTGACGCACGGTACGGCCTGGCAAAACAGAAGCCAAACGCGCTGCAAAAAATGACGCGTTTTCCGAATGACTCCCTGGATGCGGCCCTGTGCCACGGCGATTTGCTGCTGCAGATTTGTGCCAATACCCAGGACACGGTGATCCACGCGCTGCGCGATATCATTAAGCACACGCCGGATCTGCTGAGCGTGCGCTGGAAGCGGGAAGGGTTTATCTCTGACCACGCAGCCCGCAGTAAAGGAAAAGAGACGCCGGTTAACCTGCTGGGCTTTAAGGACGGTACGGCTAATCCGGACAGCAGCGATGCTGCACTGATGAAGGACGTGGTGTGGGTCACCGCGAATCAGGGCGAGCCCGCTTGGGCGGTGGGCGGCAGCTATCAGGCGGTGCGGATTATTCAGTTTCACGTCGAGTTCTGGGACCGTACGCCGCTCAAAGAGCAGCAGACGATCTTCGGTCGCGACAAGCAGAGCGGGGCGCCGCTGGGCATGAAGCACGAGCATGATGTGCCCGACTACGCCAGCGATCCTGACGGTGACACCATTGCGCTGGACAGCCATATTCGTGTCGCCAACCCGCGCACCAAAGAGACGCAATCCAGCCTGATGATGCGCCGCGGTTATAGCTACTCGCTGGGCGTGACAAACGCCGGTCAGCTTGATATGGGGCTGCTGTTTGTCTGCTACCAGCATGACCTGGAGAAGGGCTTCCTGACCGTGCAGAAGCGGTTAAACGGCGAAGCGCTGGAAGAGTATATTAAACCTATCGGCGGGGGCTATTTCTTTGCCCTGCCCGGGCCGCGCGATCGGAACGCGTATCTCGCTCAAGGGCTGATTGAGGCCTGATAATTGTCCCTGCGCGTGGTCGCGGGGACATTATTTTTTCATATGACTAACATATTGTTATATTTCTGTAATATTCCTGTATGAGACTGAATCCACTGCAGGTGCAGTCTGAAAAGTTGCATGCAGGTAAAATAAATGTTGCGTTTATGATAACTCCTGATGTACTTAAGATAAGACAGCGGTAGTTCCCGGCAGTGATACTGAATCACAATGGAGATCGCGAATGGTTGCGTCCTGTACTGGACAAGGTAAACGTAAAAACCGCAGCACCCGGCGCGGAGGCTCAGACTCCGGCAGCGATTTCTTCTCCACAAAATTCTCCTCCTTTACTCCAGAACCTCTTTCTACCGACGTGCAAAATAGTGCGCGTAGCTGTTTTGTTGCGTCATCCGGAAAAGCAAGCAATGGCTTAAAAGGAAGCCAACCCTCTGATGTTCGTGCGCATAATCGTGCCGATGCCGGCGCGTGTGATGAATACCAACAACTCAAGGTGCTATCCATGGGAAGACAAAAAGCAGTGATCAAAGCTCGTCGCGAAGCAAAACGTGTGCTGAGACGGGATTCACGTAGCCATAAACAGCGTGAAGAAGAATCGGTCACCTCGCTTGTGCAGATGAGTGGCGTAGAATCAATTGGCATGGCGCGGGACAGCCGTGATAACTCTCCAATTGTGGCGCGCAATGAAGCTCAAGCGCACTACCTGAATGCTATCGAGAGTAAACAGCTCATCTTTGCAACCGGTGAAGCCGGATGCGGGAAAACCTGGATTAGTGCAGCCAAAGCGGCAGAGGCTCTGATCCATAAAGACGTGGAGAGAATTATTGTCACCCGTCCGGTACTGCAGGCTGATGAAGATCTCGGCTTCTTGCCCGGAGATATTTCGGAGAAGTTCGCCCCCTACTTCAGGCCCGTCTATGACGTGCTGGTGAAACGACTGGGTGCCTCTTTTATGCAGTACTGCCTGCGACCAGAGATTGGCAAGGTGGAAATCGCGCCGTTCGCCTATATGCGCGGACGTACATTTGAAAATGCGGTCGTCATTCTTGACGAGGCTCAGAACGTGACCGCAGCGCAAATGAAGATGTTTTTAACGCGCCTCGGGGAGAACGTGACGGTCATCGTTAATGGCGATATTACCCAGTGTGACCTGCCATCCGGCGTTAAATCCGGGTTGAGCGATGCCATGGCACGTTTTGAGGAAGATGAGATGATTGGGGTAGTGCGCTTCACCAAAGATGACTGCGTACGATCGGCACTGTGTCAGCGGACGCTGCAAGCGTATTACTGAGGACGAAAAAAAAGCCCGCATTTTCATGCGGGCTTTTTCTTAAATGTGGCGGTGAGAGAGGGGTTCGAACCCTCGATACGTTGCCGTATACACACTTTCCAGGCGTGCTCCTTCAGCCACTCGGACACCTCACCGTATTGTTTCGCTGCCTGACCGCTTGGGGGGCAACGGGGCGCTACTATAGGGAGTTGCGCTAAAGCGGTCAAGCAGATTTTCTGCATTACTGCTTGTTCGGTTAAGCCTTAATCAGCTTGCCCGCAGCGAGAGGGGTTAGCGCTGCGAATCGAGCACTTCGCTGTTTTTCACGACGTCCTGCGCTTTGCTATAGCTTTCGATGAGCAGTTGATAGGCCGGGAAGATATGAGTATAGACTTCCGCCCATTCAGCCGCATCTTCACGATTCCACGTGCGCTGGATCTCGGAGGCAACAGCGGCGGTATCCATCGGCACTACGCCTGCCTGCATCACGCGCGCCAGGGTGATCTCTTGCGCCATTTTGCTGTAGGTGCCGGAGGCATCGATCACCGCAAACACTTTATAACCGTCTGCCACCGCGCTGATGGATGGGAAGGCCATGCAGACGCTGGTAATCGTGCCCGCGATGATCAGCGTTTTGCGTCCGGTGGCTTTCACCGCCGCAACAAATTCCGGGTTATCCCAGGCGTTAATCTCACCTTTACGCGCGACATAGCGTGCATGCGGCGCGTTGGCGTGGATCTCCGGAATGAGCGGCCCGTTCGGCCCCTGCGGCACGGACGCGGTGGTGATCACCGGAATTTTCGCGAGGGTCGCAATTTTCGCCAGCGCCGCCGCGCGGGCGCGCAGTTCCGGCATCGGCATATCGCCAACGGTCTGGAACAGACCGCTTTGGTGATCGATAAGCAACATCACCGCATCGTTTACGTCAATGACCGGGCGTGCGCCATTAAAATTGGCAGGTGTAGACATTTTTCTTCTCCTTTATTACTCGCGGATCTGGCCGAAGCGGCCGGCGTTGAAATCACGAATAGCTTCCGCGATCTCGGTTTTACTGTTCATCACAAACGGGCCGTAGCCGACGATGGGCTCATTCAGCGGTTCACCGGCCATGAGCAGCACTTTGGCGTCGCTGTTAGCTTCCAGATGCAGTTTGTCGCCTTTCTGACTCAATACCACCATCTGCGCTTCGCCCGCCGGGGTTGTGCCGTTTACCGTCACGCTGCCCTCAAGAACCACCAGCGCCGTGCTCCAGCCTTCGGGCTGATTGAGCGTGAGAGGATGTCCCTGATTCAGGGCGATATCCCAGACGTTCAGCGGCGAGAAGGTGTGCGCAGGACCCGTAATATCTTCAAAGCGACCGGCGATAATTCGCAGCGAACCGCTCTTCTCCGGCAGTGTAATCACGGGAATGTCGGCCATTGTGATGCTCTGATATCCCGGTGCGGCCATCTTGTTTTTCGCGGGCAGGTTGACCCACAGCTGCATCATTTTCAGCTCGCCGCCTTTCTGCGCGAACGCGCTGGAGTGGAACTCCTCATGCAGGATCCCCGCGCCTGCCGTCATCCATTGCACATCGCCTGGGCCAATAACGCCGCCCCGACCCGTGGAGTCGCGATGCTCTACTTCGCCGGAATAGACGATGGTCACGGTTTCAAAACCGCGATGCGGGTGTTCGCCTACGCCGCGTTTAACCCCATCCGCCGGAAAGGTATAGGGGCCGGCATAGTCCAGCAGCAAGAACGGGCTGAGCGGCTCGCCGTGCGTCTGATAAGAAAACATCGAACGAACCGGGAAACCATCGCCAACCCAGTGCTGGCGGGGGGCGGTATAAACGCCTGTTACGTTTTTCATGATTAACTCCTGATGTTCTGTTGATGTAATTAGCTTATATTCAGAGTTAATATCCCGGTAGATAGCAAAAATGGCATACAGTGTTCTCAAAATAGAACAATGGGGGTTTATGCAGGATCTCAATGACTTCGTCTGGTTTGTCAACGTGGTGGACTACGGCGGTTTTGCGGCGGCTGGAAGGGCGCTTGACCAACCGAAATCGAAGCTGAGCCGCCGGATTGCGCAGCTTGAGCAGCGGCTTGGCGTTCGGTTAATCCAGCGCACAACGCGACAGTTTACGGTTACGGAGGTGGGGCAGACGTTCTATCAGCACTGTAAAGCGATGCTGGTAGAGGCTGAATCGGCTGAGGAGGCGGTTGCAGCCCTGCGGGCAGAACCGCGCGGGACTGTCAGGATCGCCTGTCCGGTGACCTTGCTGCATGTCCACGTAGGGCCAATGCTGGCACGGTTTATGGCACGCTATCCTGGGATCAATCTTCAGCTGGACGCGACGAATCGGCGTGTCGATCTGGTGGGCGAGGGCGTCGATGTGGCGATCCGCGTTCGTCCGCGTCCGTTTGATGACAGCGATCTGGTGTTAAGGGTGCTGGCAGACAGGGGGCATTGTCTGGTGACGGGACCCGAGCTGATTGCACGGATGGGCATGCCCGCGATGCCGTCAGAACTCAGCGCATGGCCCGGATTAAGTATGGATGAAGGCAAGCATCTCCATAAATGGGCGCTGACCGGTCCTGATGGGGCGAAGGCGGAAATTCACTATCAGCCGCGCTTGATTACCACCGATATGCTGGCCCTGCGTGAAGCCGCGATGGCCGGCGTGGGCGTGGTGCAGTTGCCCATTTTGATGGTGAAAGATCAGCTTGCTTCCGGCGCGTTGGTAAGAGTGCTTGAAGCATGGGAACCGCGCCGGGAGGTCATTCACGCTGTTTACCCCTCAAGACGCGGGCTGCTGCCGTCAGTCAGGACGCTGGTGGATTTTCTCACCGAAGAGTATGCGCAGATAGTAGAAGAGTAAGCAGATAATAGACGAAAAAGAGCCCGCATTTTCATGCGGGCTCTTTCTTGAATGTGGCGGTGAGAGAGGGGTTCGAACCCTCGATACGTTGCCGTATACACACTTTCCAGGCGTGCTCCTTCAGCCACTCGGACACCTCACCGTATTGTCATCCCGTTGTTGCTGGGACGGGCGCTAATGTAAGGAAAAGCCGAACTGCCGTCAACTCACTTTTTCAGTAATTTAGCGCGTTTATACAAACTTCACGCAACATGATTCCGAAATGTGCTGAAAGCGGCTTATTTATCAGCAACGCGGAGTGCCGTTAAATTTGTTATGCTGGCAATCCCGTTGAAAATGAAAATAAAACAGCGCAATAAAAGGCAGGAATGACTATGGATATTATCTTCTATCACCCCACGTTTGATACGGCTTACTGGATTAACGCACTCTCGGCAGCGCTGCCGGGCGCTCGCGTGCGCGAGTGGACGCGCGGCGATAATGAACATGCCGACTACGCGCTGGTGTGGCATCCGCCGGTAGAAATGCTCCAGGGCCGCAAGCTGAAAGCCGTCTTTGCCCTCGGGGCCGGGGTGGATTCCATCCTGAGCAAACTGAAAGCACACCCTGAAATGCTGCCTGAAGATATTCCGCTGTTCCGCCTGGAGGATACCGGCATGGGCCAGCAAATGCAGGAATATGCCGTGAGTCAGGTGCTACACTGGTTCCGACGCTTCGACGATTATCAGCTTTTCAAGCAGCAATCCCACTGGGAGCCGCTGGCGGACTATCAGCGCGAAGATTTTACGATCGGTATTCTCGGGGCGGGCGTGCTTGGTGCAAAAGTGGCTGAAGCACTCGCGCCGTGGGGGTTCCCTCTGCGCTGCTGGAGCCGCAGCCGCAAGGCTTATCCGGGTGTCGAGAGTTTTGCCGGAACGGATGAACTCCCTGCCTTCCTGAAGGGGACGCGTGTGCTCATCAACCTGCTGCCTAACACCGCTGAAACGGTGGGGATCATTAATGCCACGCTGCTAAATCAGCTGGCTGACCAGAGCTACGTGATGAACCTGGCGCGTGGCGTTCATCTGGTGGAAAGCGATCTTCTGCACGCGCTGGACAGCGGAAAGTTGAAAGGCGCAATGCTGGATGTGTACAGCAGTGAACCCTTGCCAGCAGAAAGCCCGCTGTGGGCACACCCGCGCGTGGCGATGACGCCGCACGTTGCGGCCGTGACGCGTCCGGCCGAAGCGGTGGCCTATATCACCCATACCATCAGTGAAATGGAGCAGGGCCGCGCGGTGACCGGGCAGGTTAACAGACAGCGCGGCTACTGAAAGTAACCCGGCGTTAGCCGGGTTTTTGCTAATAATCGCTGCAGATAACTGCTATCCTTTGGAAAAAACGCAGAGGAGAGAAAGATGTATCCCGTTGACCTGCATATGCACACCGTCGCCAGTACCCACGCGTATAGCAACCTCCATGACTACATTGCGCAAGCTAAGCTGAAGGGCATCACGCTTTTTGCGATTACCGATCATGGCCCGGACATGGCAGATGCGCCGCACTACTGGCATTTTGTGAATATGCGTATCTGGCCACGCCTGGTGGAAGGTATCGGGATTCTGCGCGGCATTGAGGCGAATATTAAAAACACCGACGGTGAAATCGACTGCACCGGCCCGATGCTGACCTCTTTGGATCTGATCCTTGCTGGCTTCCACGAGCCCGTCTTTGCGCCGAAGGATAAAGAGACGAACACCGCGGCGATGATTGCAGCGATTGCCAGCGGCAACGTGCACATTATCAGCCATCCGGGTAATCCTAAGTATCCGATCGATATTCAGGCCGTTGCAGAGGCAGCGGCGAAACACCGCGTGGCGCTGGAAATTAATAACTCCTCCTTTGTTCACTCGCGTAAGGGCAGCGAAGCAAACTGCCGCGCAGTGGCTGCCGCAGTGCGGGATGCCGGAGGCATGGTTGCGCTCGGCTCCGATTCACATACCGCGTTTACGCTGGGTGATTTCAGCGAGTGTCTGAAGATTCTTAACGACGTCGGGTTCCCGGAAGATCGGATCCTGAACGTGACCCCTCGCCGTATGCTCGATTTCCTTGAATCGCGTGGAATGGCGCCGATTGATGAATTTGCCGATCTTTAATTGTCTAACGGAATAATAAAATGAATGAGTTTTCCATCCTTTGCCGCGTGCTGGGTACGCTTTATTACCGCCAACCGCAAGACCCGCTGCTGGTCCCACTCTTTACGTTGATCCGTGAAGGGAAGCTGGCGCAGAACTGGCCGCTGGAACAGGATGAATTGCTGGAGCGCTTGCAAAAAAGCTGCGACATGCAGCAGATTTCGACGGACTATAACGCGCTGTTTGTGGGCGAAGAATGTCGTGTTTCCCCGTACCGCTCTGCCTGGCAGGAAGGGGCAACCGAAGCGGAAGTGCGCGCTTTTCTCTCCGAGCGCGGCATGCCGCTGACGGACACCCCCGCCGATCATATCGGCACGCTGCTGTTGGCAGCATCCTGGATTGAAGATAATGCTGGTGATGACGAGAACGACGCCATCGGAACGCTGTTCGAAGAGTACCTGTTGCCATGGTGCGGGACCTTCCTCGGTAAAGTGGAGGCCCATGCGACATCTCCTTTCTGGAGAACGCTGGCACCTTTGACCCGCGATGCCATCGCCGCAATGTGGGATGAGTTAGAAGAAGAGAATGAAGAGTGATTTAGTTCACATAAATTCTGCAACGGTACATTTCACCTTGCACGTAATGTGCTTCTGATCTCATTTTCATGGCGCACTTCTGCTAAGATGCGCGCCATGAACATATTACTTTGTATTGCTGTCACAACAGGCATTCTCTCCGGGCTTTGGGGATGGGTAGCCGTGTCTCTTGGGTTGCTCAGCTGGGCCGGATTCCTCGGCTGCACGGCGTATTTCGCATGCCCGCAGGGCGGGGTGAAAGGGCTGTTCATTTCTGGGTGTACGCTGATGAGCGGGGTTATCTGGGCGCTTGTGATTATGAAAGGCAGCGCGCTCGCGCCGCATCTGGAGATCCTGGGCTACGTCATGACGGGCGTGGTTGCGTTTTTGATGTGTATTCAGGCAAAACATCTGCTGCTCTCGTTCGTCCCCGGCACCTTTATGGGCGCCTGCGCAACCTTTGCCGGGCAGGGGGATTGGAAACTGGTTGTTCCCTCGCTGGCGCTGGGATTAGTGTTTGGCTATGCCATGAAGAACAGCGGCCTGTGGCTGGCCGCGCGGCGGGAAAAAACGCAAAACGTTACGGCGTTGAGTGAATAAAAAAAGGCGAGATAACCCTCTCGCCTTTTTTATACGCTCTCGATCAGGATTCCGGAGGGACTGACATCTCACGGTACTTCACCAGAACCTCATTTTTCACTTCACTTTTATTCTGCAGATCCCACAGGCCACGATCGATACCGTCGTTAATCAGGAAAATAACCCCGGTTTCGATGGCCGACATCAGGCACAGCATAACCGGCTCGTTTGAGGTATACCCGATTTCACCCTCCAGCAAACGCTGGTAGTCGATGAAGCGGAACACGCCGGCCTGCACCTCATAGGAAAGGATCGTTTTGCTGGTGTTCACCGAAGATAAAATCTCACCGGTGCTCACGTTAACCACGCGCAGGTTGACGGCGATCTGGTCGAGTTGATACTGCGTATCTGCACCAATACCAAAGTACCGCGCGCCCGCACCGCCCGACTTCACGTTACTTTCATAGCCGATGATAGAGCCTTCCACCATGATATTGGCCGCGGTGAGAGACTGAAGCGGCATACGGTTATTCACGCCAACGGTACCGTTTTCCTGTGCGGCGCGAATAATTTTGCGTTCATTCAGCAGGTTTTGTAGCCCCTGACGTTCCAGAGGGATAAACCAGCGTGAATCTTTCAGGGCTGTCACTAACATGGCGGTGGCGCTCTGCGGCACGGCGGTGGAGAAGTTGCTTGCTGGATACGGTTTGAACTGTCCAGTTTCGTCCTGGATGTTATAAACCGAGACAAATATCTTACCGGTTGGCGTCGGCAGATGGGTTAAATCGCGATAGCTTTGTGCCCGAGGCATTAATGTTGGCTTAGCGGCTTCTTTAGGTGGAGCAGTTAAACAACCGCTCAATAAGCACACTGCAACAATGATCAAAAAGCGCTGCATGATGATTGTCCTTATTTCGATGTTGTTTAAAAATCAGTCGAGCTAGACTGCAAACCCGAAACCTGGATTGTCGATGTCTTTCCGGTTTTCCGGTCAGTTACGTTCAGCTGAAGCTGCCCATCTTTATTGGCGATATCGACGATAAAGTCGTTAGTCACCATGCGGCCGGGTTTACCGGTGTTAATATTGGTTAATAAGCCACCTAATATTTGCGACTGGATGGCCTGGGTGAAATTATCCAGCGCTGACGGGGTCTCAATACCGAAATCGTCTTTATAGCTGGGGTCTTTGTAAGAGTTTTGAGCCTGGGCTTCATTAAGCATGAATGCCCCATTGTTAGGGTTACCGCCAAAGTTGGGATTGCGGAACTGGAAGGTCATATTTCCGGCCCAGCTTAGCGGCGCAATAAGCATTAACGAGATTACTGTGTGTGAGAGACGCATTACAGCCTCCGAAATAGGTTGCTAGAACTCATCTTTTGCTAAATCGCCGGTACTCAGCAGCGCTTTATCTAACTGCAGACGATTAATAGCTTCTTCTGTTTGTGCCAGCGCGAAATCGACGTTCTTATCGAAGTCTCTTTTCGTTGGGAATAGAAAGGTCTGGTAAATAACATCCTGATTGGCGGTTATTTTTATCCAGCTTCCCCATCGTGCACTGGGCCGTTCATTGATTGTTAAGTTACCGGTGTAATCACTTTCCCATTTATCGCTGAAGGCACGGTAAAAATCGTGTCCGATAGATGTGACCGTGTGGTCGGTTAACAATCCGGGAACTTCAACCTCTACAGCCTGGAGGTTCCCGGCAGCAAGCAGGACACCTGCTGCGACAATCCAACTCATCTTGCGTTTCATGTGATTAACGCCTGAGGTTATCGTTGGCCCATGAAACTGCCTGAGTTCGGTTTTTAACAGCTATCTTTTTGAAAAGATTATAAAGGTGCGTCTTAACGGTGTTTTCGCTGATAAATAACGAACGGGCGATTTCAATATTTGAAGCACCTATGCGCAACTTGTTCAGGATCTCTTTTTCGCGGTGCGTGAGCAGGGCCGATTCTGAACTGTTATAGCGATAATTTCCGGAGTGCGTAATGAGGTAGCTGGCAAGCTTTTGCGAGAAATAACACTCCCCGCGTAATATGCCTTGTAGACCCTCGACAACGCGATTCTCTTCTTCAGTGACGTAGAACACGCCATTGATGTGCGGCCAGCTTTCAATGTCTCTAAAAGGGTACTCATCAGGCGTATTCAATAATAGCACGCGGATATTATTGTTTTTCCTGCTTAAGTTATCTTGCCAGTAATGGATAAGCTTTTTATCTGCTTCCATCATATCGAGAAGAATGATGCTGCCAGGGGCAATCTCATCAAATGAACGTTGAATATTATGCAATTTTCCGTTCAATGACAGAGATTGCTTCAGATGCTGCAATAAAGCTGTCGCTTGTAAGGACGGTTTAGTGATCAACAATAATGTATGATCCTGTAAACTATGGACTTCATTAAACATGATGAAACCCCACTTTATTTATGACACCTGGCAGCTATCCCTTGATAATAAAAGAGATGCCAGAAGTACTGACAGATGTGGCACTGCTGTGTGTAGAGTGAAACCATTCTTCCTTACGAGGAAGAAAATAAAAAACAAAATGACTTACTGCTGATTTCAATCTAGCTATTACGAACTTTAAAGCAAGTGTTAATCATGTAACCAAATGTAAAAATCAATATTAATTTGTGTATTTGATATTGTTAATTGGTTTTTATTTAATAGGAAAGTTGTACAGATTAATAACCCTGCACAGATTTTAAAAATCATACAAATTATTATATCTTATTGGTATTATTGAAAATTGATAATTAATTATCGCATTATACGAGGTATGAGTGCGGCAAAAAAACTAAGCCCTCTCTCATGAGCTCGATCCCTCTTAAGAAAACTCGCCTTGTGTCACGAGGCTCTCAAAAAGTTGTCTGAATGGGGGGGCGGTCAGTCCTGGTAAGGGTGGGCAAACAGCGCGTCGAATGTACAAGCGCAGTGGCTGAAAATTTTTTATATGTAATAAAGCCTACAGATATCAACGTATTTTTTCAGAACGTAATACTTTGTGGTGAAGCCATTAATAAAAATAAGCCGCGCGGGTGAGATATTTAAATTGTTTCGGCAGACATACTCTTTTTCGTAACGCGGCGTTAACACAATAACGATTCGCGTTAACGCAAGAGAGAGACGTTATTTTGTGTATGGCCAGGTCCAGGGTGACAACATGAAAAACAGAGCGTTATTTATGATGTTTACATTACTGGGTGCGCCTGGGTTTGTAATCGCATCGGGTTCAGATTTAGCAGGTTCTGAGTATAACTTTGCGGTTAATGAATTAAGTAAGTCTTCATACAATCAGGCAGCCATTATTGGTCAACAAGGTTCAGGTAATAATGCTGATATTCGTCAGGGCGGTTCAAAATTACTGTCCGTTGTTTCTCAGGAAGGTGGAGGCAATAGAGCGAATGTTGATCAATCAGGGAGTTATAACCTTGCTTATATCGGTCAAACCGGTTACGGGAATGACGCGAGTATTAATCAGGAAGCTTTTGGTAATACCGCTGTGATTATCCAGAAAGGGTCGGGTAACAGGGCGAATATTACGCAATATGGTACGCAGAAAACAGCAGTTGTAGTACAGAGACAGTCACAAATGGCTATTCGCGTTATTCAACGTTAAGGCGTTGTGACGAATTAATCAATCCGATGGGGGTTTACCATGAAACTTTTCAAAGTGGCAGCAATTGCAGCAATCGTAGTTTCTGGCAGTGCTTTCGCAGGTGCGGTACCACAATTTGGCCACGGCGGTGGTGGCGGCTGGGGTGGCGGTAATAGCGGCCCTAACTCAACGCTGAGCATTTACCAGTACGGTGGCGGCAACTCAGCCCTTGCTTTGCAGACTAATGCTAAAAACTCAGATCTGACCATTACACAGCACGGCGGCGGTAATGGTGCCGATGTTGGACAAGGCTCTGACGATAGCACCATCGATCTGCTGCAGAAAGGCTTCGGTAACAGCGCGACCATTGACCAGTGGAACAGCAAAGACTCTGTTATCAATGTGAAACAGTTCGGCGGCGGCAACGGCGCGGCAGTGGATCAAACAGCGTCTGGCTCAACTGTCACTGTTCACCAGGTTGGTTTTGGCAACAACGCGACCGCGCATCAGTACTGATCCCATATCTGTGCTACAAAAAAACAGGGCCTGCGCCCTGTTTTTTTTTCGGGGGTGTACCATGAATACCTTAATTCTCCTTGCCGCGCTTTCCAGTCAGATCACGTTTAAAACGTCGCAGCAGGGCAACATGACAACCATTATTCCACAGGTCACGCTGAGTGAGCCTTGCGACTGTCAGGTTCAAATTTTTTCCGAACGGCAAGGGATGGGCAGGCAGAGTACGTCACGCCAGCAAAATACCCTTTCTATACCCGCTAATCAGACGATTGATTTGATGAAGCTGCGTTTAAATATCGATTCCGGGGACAGGGTGAAAATACGTGTCACCATCTCTGATGGAAAATCGCTTCATTTATCCCAGCAGTGGTCGCCCGCAGGGGGTATGCTTTAATTATTCGTTAAATCAATAGGTTACGAATGTGGCGGGCGTTTGCCGATGAGCTATGCTGTTATCAGGGACTGAATCCTGATGTTCCACGATGTATTACGGCATTTGTCATCACGGAGCGCTTTTACCCCTCAAGGACGATTTTCATTGAGGAGTACACTGAGTGACCAAATCTACAGCTTTTCTTATTTCAGGCTTTGGCCTGATGTTGTCGGCCTTTATTTCTCCGGTTTATTCAGCAACGGTGGTGAATGGCGGCGTGATTCATTTTCGCGGTGCCATTGTGGCCGATCCCTGTGTGCTAACCCCACAGCGCCAGCAGATAGCCATGTCATGCCCGGAAAATAACCGTATGCAGACGCGTATGGTCAGCTATGACGATGCGCTGAACGGGCGCAATGGTTATCCTGAAATGGCAAGTATCAGCATGACGTACCTCAATCCGCAGAAAACACTGGCCGTCGTTCAGGTGGATTATCGGTAGCCGTACTTTCCTTTACGATAGTTTTTTATCCTCATCTCCTCTGCGATACACTTAGGGAAAAGGCGGGTAGCAGGGGGGATGTATGAAACCGCAAATCGAGATTATCCATGGCGACATCACGACGTTGCACGTCGACGTGATCGTCAATGCCGCGAATCCATCCTTAATGGGTGGGGGCGGCGTGGATGGTGCTATCCATCGGGCGGCAGGCCCGCAGCTTCTTGAGGCCTGCAAGGTTGTGCGCCAGCAGCAGGGGGAGTGCCCTCCAGGGCATGCGGTGATCACGCTGGCAGGGGATCTGCCGGCCAAGGCCGTTATTCACGCCGTGGGGCCCGTCTGGCACGGCGGAGATAGCCATGAAGCCAGTATTCTGGAAGAGGCATACCGCAACTGCCTGCGTCTTGCGGCAGACAACGGCTATAAAACCATCGCGTTTCCGGCGATAAGCACCGGGGTGTACGGGTATCCAAAAGCGGCCGCGGCGACAATAGCGGTGAACACGGTTTATCACTATCTCTCCCTTAAGCCACTGCCGGAAAAGGTGATTTTTGTTTGCTACGACGAAGAGACCGCGCATCTTTATCAACGGCTGATGACTCAGCGCAGACAGGAATTTGAATCCTGAATAATAAAAAACGGCGCACAGTGTGCGCCGCGTTTTTTTATGCGGCTTACGTTTGCGGTTTCCCGGAGAAAAGGAAACGCAGCAGCGGGATCCGCAAATGGATTTCGTAAAGCAGGATGGCTATCCCGATGACAAAGACCAGCCCGGTGAGGAAGCCCAGCGTGTTTGAGGCGATATGTGGCGTAATATAGGCCCCGAAGAAGAGCGTCAGCGGGTGGTGTACCAGGTAAATAAACAGCGAAGCATTGACGAAATAGGTCACGCGGCTGGACTTAAAGTTCAGCAAACGGTGGCCAAGCGCAAAGACCACATTTACCATCCACAGGCCCAGCAGCATGGTTATCACGCTCTCCGTTTCATACATCCAGCCATCGCCGCTGCCGTAGCGCTGGTTTAACAGGTAGGCTGCAAACGCGATGGCGGCACCGACCGCGCACCACGGCGACGGCGTCGTAAACAGTGCTTTTAGCTTTGGATAGATAAATGCCAGCGCCCCGATCAAAAAGAAGGGGATGTAGAACAGCGACTGCATAACCACGAAATTAAACAGCCCGTCGCTCAGTATCGGCGGATACATGATAAACAAGGTACGTCTCACGGCCGCGTAGGCGAAGCCCAGCAGCAAAAAGAGCAGCGACAGTTTACCCAAGGTGATGCTGGCAAAGAAGGTATCAGCGTGATGGCTCACATGACGGCGCATGCGGCTGAATATCAGCATACTGACCGTTGTCAGTACCACCAGGACCAGCAGGAACCACAGGTGAGAGACCAGTTCCCAAACCAGGGTGTTGTATTTCTCATACAGCGAAAGATTCGGCCAGTTATCCGCCTTGCCTTTGACATACTGCAGCATGATGAATTGCGGCAGGGTCAACAGAGGGATGGCGGTCAACATGGGGATGCCTACACGCTCAACGCGCACTTTCCACCAGCGCTTGATGGGGTAGCGCAAAAACAGCATATAAGAGAAATAGCCGGAAATGACAAAAAACACCTGCATACGGAAGGCGTGGATGAAGTCATTAAACAGCGTCAGCCACCAGGAAGGCATCTGGCTGTTAACGTGCCAGGTGTGGCTGGAGTAAATCAATGAAATGTGGAACGGGATCCCCAATAGCATTAGCCATGCCCGGATCGAGTCGAGGAAATATTCGCGTTGTACGGGTGTTGAGCTCATATAACTTTGTGCATTCTCAGACTTTTCGCCTTATCCCTAAGACGCTTAATGGTTACATTCGAAGCCAACCCTACACCAAGACCGACACCCTGTCTCCAGGATAAGCACGCAAAGTGAAAAGCGGGTTCTTTCATTTGCTTAATCCCTGAGCCAGCGAGCTGAACAAAGCAGTGATAATGTTGTCGGATTGCCTGAGTTTCCATTAAAATGGATCGGATCGATATAAGCACACAAAGGGGGAAGTGCTTACTTATTATGAAACATAAACCACAGATGTTGAAAATGCGTTGGTTGGGTGCGGCAGTGTTGTTGTCCCTGTATACCTCATCGGCTTGGTCCTTTACCATCGATGACGTCGCAAAACAGGCAAAGTCGATGGCTGGCAAGAGCTACGAAGCGCCGAAAAGTAACCTGCCCTCCGTTTTCCGCGACATGAAGTACGCGGACTATCAGCAGATCCAGTTCAATCACGATAAAGCGTACTGGAACAATATAAAAACCCCGTTCAAGCTTGAGTTTTATCATCAGGGTATGTACTTCGACACGCCTGTTGCCATCAATGAAGTGACGGCAACAGCGGTACGTAAAATCAAGTACAGCCCGGATTATTTCAATTTTGGCGATGTGCAGCACGACAAAGACACGGTAAAAGACCTGGGCTTTGCGGGCTTCAAAGTGCTTTACCCCATTAACAGCAAAGATAAAAACGACGAAATCGTCAGCATGCTTGGCGCCAGCTACTTCCGCGTGATTGGTGCGGGGCAGGTGTACGGGCTTTCTGCGCGTGGTCTGGCTATTGATACCGCGCTGCCTTCAGGTGAAGAATTCCCTCGTTTCCGTGAGTTCTGGATTGAGCGTCCAAAACCAACGGACAAACGTCTGACTATCTACGCACTGCTGGACTCACCGCGAGCGACGGGTGCTTATCGCTTCGTGATTATGCCAGGGCGTGACACGGTGGTTGATGTGCAGTCTAAAGTTTACCTGCGCGATAAAGTGGGCAAGCTGGGCGTCGCACCGCTGACCAGTATGTTCCTGTTTGGGCCGAACCAGCCGTCTCCGGCGACGAACTTCCGCCCGGAACTGCATGATTCCAACGGTCTCTCCATCCATGCCGGCAACGGTGAGTGGATCTGGCGTCCGTTGAATAACCCGAAACACCTTGCGGTCAGCAGCTTTGCGATGGAAAACCCGCAGGGCTTTGGTCTGCTTCAGCGCGGCCGCCAGTTCTCTCGCTTTGAGGATCTGGATGACCGTTATGACCAGCGTCCAAGCGCCTGGGTAACACCGAAGGGTGACTGGGGTAAAGGTAAGGTTGAGCTGGTTGAAATTCCAACCAACGATGAGACCAATGACAACATCGTGGCGTACTGGACGCCGGATCAGCTTCCGGAAGCCGGTAAAGAGATGAACTTCAAATACGCTATCACCTTTAGCCGTGATGAAGACAAACTCCACGCGCCGGATAACGCCTATGTTATGCAGACTCGCCGCTCTACGGGCGATGTGAAGCAGTCTAACCTGATCCGTCAGCCGGATGGCACCGTGGCATTTGTGGTGGACTTCGCTGGGCAGGATATGAAAAAACTGGCCCCGGATACGGCGGTGACGGCACAGGCCAGCATCGGTGACAACGGCGAAATCGTTGAAAACGCCGTACGGTATAACCCGGTAACCAAAGGGTGGCGTTTAACCCTGCGCGTGAAAGTGAAAGATCCGAAACAGACCACTGAAATGCGCGCTGCGCTGGTCAGTAACGATCAGCCGCTGAGTGAAACCTGGAGCTATCAGCTACCTGCCAATGAATAATACATCTGAATATATTGATGCCCTGCCGCTGACGGACATTGAGAAAGCGGCACTGCCTAAGAGCGACATCCGCGCGGTGCAAACCGCGCTGGATGGTGAACATCGTCACTTTACCCGTGATGATGATACGCCCCTGGGGTCAGTAAAAGCACGTCTGGAGCAGGCATGGCCGGACTCGCTGGCAGAAGGGCAGTTGATCAAAGACGATGAAGGACGCGACCAGCTTCAGGCGATGCCGAAGGCGACGCGTTCCTCTATGTTCCCCGATCCGTGGCGCACCAACCCGGTGGGTCGCTTCTGGGATCGCCTGCGCGGACGGGATGTTACGCCACGCTATCTGTCGCGTCTGACCAAAGAAGAACAGGCTTCCGAACAGAAATGGCGTACCGTGGGAACGATTCGTCGCTATACCCTGCTGCTTCTCACGCTGGCACAGACGGTGGTCGCGACCTGGTACATGAAGACCATCCTGCCGTATCAGGGGTGGGCGCTGATCAACCCGTTTGACATGGTGGGCCAGGATATCTGGGTCTCCTTCATGCAGCTACTACCGTATATTCTGCAAAGCGGCATCCTCCTGTTGTTTGCGGTTCTCTTCTGCTGGGTATCAGCCGGTTTCTGGACGGCGCTGATGGGCTTCCTGCAGCTGTTGATGGGACGGGACAAATACAGCATTTCAGCCTCTACGGTCGGGGATGAACCCCTCAATCCTGAGCACCGTACCGCGCTGATTATGCCTATCTGTAACGAAGACGTTGATCGCGTATTCGCGGGGCTGCGTGCAACCTGGGAGTCCGTGAAGGCGACCGGTAACGCGGAGCATTTCGACGTTTATATCCTTAGCGACAGCTATAACCCGGATATCTGCGTTGCCGAGCAAAAAGCCTGGATGGAGCTGATTGCTGAAGTGCAGGGTGAAGGCCAGATTTTCTACCGTCGTCGTCGTCGTCGCGTGAAGCGTAAAAGCGGTAACATTGACGATTTCTGCCGTCGCTGGGGTAATCAATACAGCTATATGGTGGTGCTGGATGCCGACTCCGTGATGAGCGGCGACTGTCTGAGCGGCCTGGTTCGCCTGATGGAAGCTAACCCGAACGCAGGTATCATTCAGTCTTCGCCAAAAGCTTCCGGAATGGACACGCTGTACGCGCGCTGCCAGCAGTTTGCGACGCGTGTTTACGGGCCACTGTTCACCGCGGGTCTCCACTTTTGGCAACTGGGGGAATCCCACTACTGGGGCCACAACGCCATTATCCGCGTGAAGCCGTTTATTGAACACTGTGCGCTGGCGCCGTTGCCGGGAGAAGGGTCATTTGCCGGTTCGATTCTGTCGCACGACTTCGTAGAAGCGGCGCTGATGCGTCGTGCAGGGTGGGGCGTCTGGATTGCCTACGATCTGCCTGGCTCATACGAAGAACTGCCGCCGAACCTGCTGGATGAACTCAAGCGTGACCGCCGCTGGTGTCACGGTAACCTGATGAACTTCCGCCTGTTCCTGGTAAAAGGGATGCACCCGGTTCACCGTGCGGTGTTCCTGACGGGCGTGATGTCGTATCTGTCGGCACCGCTGTGGTTTATGTTCCTTGCGCTCTCGACGGCCTTGCAGGTGGTTCATGCCCTGACGGAACCGCAGTACTTCCTGCAACCGCGCCAGCTGTTCCCGGTGTGGCCGCAGTGGCGTCCGGAGCTGGCAATCATGCTGTTTGCGTCGACGATGGTGTTGCTGTTCCTGCCGAAGCTGCTCAGCATCATTCTGATCTGGTGCAAAGGCTCGAAAGAGTACGGTGGTTTCTTCCGCGTAACCCTCTCACTGCTGCTGGAAGTGCTGTTCTCCGTGCTGCTCGCGCCGGTACGTATGCTGTTCCACACCGTTTTCGTGGTCAGCGCGTTCCTCGGCTGGGAAGTGGTCTGGAACTCACCGCAGCGTGACGATGATTCCACGCCGTGGAGTGAAGCCTTTATGCGTCACGGCTCGCAGCTATTGCTGGGTTTGGTCTGGGCGGCAGGGATGGCATGGCTGGATCTGCGCTTCCTGTTCTGGCTAGCACCGATTGTCTTCTCGCTGATCCTGTCGCCGTTTGTGTCCGTGATTTCCAGCCGTTCAACGGTGGGTTTACGTACTAAACGCTGGAAGCTGTTCCTGATCCCGGAAGAGTATTCACCGCCGCAGGTTCTGGTCGATACGGATAAATATCTGGAGCTGAACAGAAGTCGCTCTCTGAATGATGGCTTTATTCACGCGGTGTTTAACCCGTCATTCAATGCCCTGGCGACGGCTATGGCAACAGCACGTCACCGAGCAAGTCAGGTACTGGAAATTGCCCGCGATCGTCACGTTGAGCAGGCGCTCAATGAGACCCCGGAAAAGCTAAACCGCGACCGCCGTTTGGTGCTGTTGAGCGATCCGGTCACGATGGCAAGGCTTCACTACCGCGTGTGGTCTGCTCCGGAGAGATACTCTTCGTGGGTGAACTACTACAAGACGATGAAGCTTAACCCGCTGGCGCTGAAGGGAAAGTAAGCTTTCCCTGCACTGAGCTATAAATAAAATACCGGCGATATCGCCGGTATTTTTTATGAGGTAGTAGATGAAAATAGTCATTGTGACCATCCTGGCGATGCTGCTGAGCGGTTGCGGAAGCATCATCAGCCGCACCATTCCGGGCCAGGGGCACGGTAATCAGTATTATCCTGGCGTGAAATGGGACTTACGCGACTCGACATGGCGCTATCTGACCGTACTCGATCTGCCATTCTCACTGATCTTCGATACATTGCTGCTTCCCATCGACGCCAGCCACGGGCCGTACGAGTAACGGCGTTTACCGCTCGTCCCACTCATCGGCTGCGGTCTGGCCTTCTTCCGTATCCAACGGCGGCTCGAGCTGGAATTCACCTTCGTCCCACTCGTGCAGGGTATTTTCTTCAAGCCATTCCTGACGAATTTCAATTTCGTCATAGTCGCCATCGAAGACGGCCTGCGCACCTTCACCACTCAATATTGGCAAACATTCCCCTTCCGCGCCGTCGTCCGCGAAGAACTCGGCTTGCCACATGATATCCCCGTCCTGCAGGACATATTTTTGAATATTGAGTTGTTGCACGTCAGCATCTTCTTCCTCAATCCCAGGGTTAGCGGCGAGGAATTCTTCGCGAGCGGCATCAATAGCTTCTTCCAGCGTGGCGTACATGGTCATCGGTGTCTCCCTGTTTTTCATGAAGGTATTCAGGGAAAGAATAGCTGAAGATCAGATTCAGCAAGTATGAATGCGAAAATAAGGCGTCACGCGTACGGCTTATTCCCGTACCGGACGCAGCGCCCGGGATAAGCTGATCCACGAATAAATCGCATTGAACATGACAACGCCCGCGGTGACGATAAACACGGCGCGAAAACCGAAGCTGGCGGAAATACCCGCCCCGACAAGCGGCCCGGTAACGTTGCCGATATCGCGGAATGACTGGTTATAGCTGAAGATACGCCCGGCGATCTGGTTGGTCGAATTATAAACCAGCAAGGTCTGAACGGCGGGAAGTAACGCACCATCTGCAGCACCCAGCAGGAAACGCAGAATGCCAAGCTGCCATGGGGATTGCACCATCGACATCGGGATAAGCAGCAGGACGGAAATCACCAGCGCGCATATCAGAATTTTCTCGGGGCCCACGCGGTCACCCAGTTTTCCCAGCCTCGGAGCACTGAGCAGTGCTGCCACGCCGGGCACCGACGCTATCAGGCCACTGATAAAGGCAATATTGCTGACGTTACCGACCAGCTCCCGCACATAAAGCGTAAGGATGGGCGCAATGGATCCGGTCGCGACCTGGATTATCATGGTCGTAACGAACAGGCTCAGTACCAGCCTGGGATTTTTCAGCGACGTGAGTACATCCCGGGCGTGGAGCATCTCTTTTTTGGCAACCGGCGTGAAGTTTTCACGGATGCAGAGCAGCGTCACGATAAAGCACAGGAACAGCACGCTGGCCGTAATGAAAAAGACCGGCCGCAAACCGTAGCTATCCGCCAGTAAACCTCCCGCCATTGGCCCCAGCAGCGCACCGCTGACCCCGCCCGTCGAGAGGGTACCCAGCGCCCAGCCGCTTTTATGCCGCGGAATTTGGGTGGCAATCAGGGCATTCGCATTGGGAATAAACCCGCCCAGAAGTCCCAATAGCGCGCGCAAAATCAGAAACTGCCAGACGTTCTGCGCAACGCCCATCAGTGCCATGACGATAGCCATCCCCAGCGCTGAACGCAGCAGCATAATTTTACGTCCTTTACGGTCGGCAAGGCCGCCCCAGAAGGGGGACGCAATGGCAGAAAACAGGAAGGTAATACTGAAGACCAGACCGGACCACATATTGAGTGCGCTGTGGCCCGTTACGCCCAGCTGTTCAATGTAGAGGGGCAGAAAGGGCATGACCAGGCTAAACGCCGCGCCGGTAAGAAAACAGCCGATCCAGGCAACCGTGAGGTTACGTTTCCAGTTTATGGGGGCATCTGAGGGTGACATAAAAATCCGCGTAATGAGGTGCAGGGCACCATGAGGCATAAGTAATAAGCCTGCTAATTATGCGCCGGGGTTATGATTGTCGCAATGCGGAGGGGCTTTTAAAGCTAAAACAGAATGCGGCCATAAAGGCCGCATTGGGATTAATAGCGAGAGGGAACGCCTTCTGGACGGGTTTTAAAGCGGCGGTGTAGCCACATATACTGTTCCGGCGCGAGCATAATACATTTCTCTACAATGCCGTTCATCCACCGAGCGGTGGTTTCAGCATCGTCCAGCGGGGGGGACATTTCAGGTTCCAGCATGATCAGCTGGTAGCCGGAACCATCCGGTTTACGGCGCGGTACAAAAGGCACAATGGCGGCTTTTGACATACGCGCCAGCATCCAGGTTCCGGACGTCGTTGCCGCCTGTTCGACCGCGAAGAAAGGGACAAACACGCTGGCCTGCGGGCCGTAGTCGTGATCGGGGGCATACCAAATGACTTCACCTGATTTCAGCGCACGGATCATTCCCTTCAGATCTTTACGATCGATCATGCTTTTATTGGAGCGCATACGACCCCAGGTCTGAAGCAAGTCAATCACCGGGTTATCATTTGGACGGTAAACGCCGATGCCGGGCGCCTGCATACCAAACATACGCGCACCGATTTCGAGGGTGAGGAAATGGATCCCAATCAGCAGTACGCCCGTCTTATTCGCCTGAAGCGTGTGCACCGGTTCCATGCCCGTACCGGCAACTTCTGTCCAGCGAGCCATACGCTTATCTGACCAGAACCACGCCATACCCGTTTCCAATAGCCCCATGCCAACGGATTCAAAATTTTTCACCACCATATCATGGCGCTCTGACTCGCTCATTTGCGGGAAGCAGAGTTCAAGGTTGCGGTAAGAAATCTTCGCGCGGCGTTTCATGAATCGCTGAGCAATGTGACCCAAAACTTTACCCAGGCGGAAAATGACAGGGTAGGGAAGCTGTACGACGAGCCACAAAACGCCAACGCCTGTCCAGGTTAACCAATAGCGGGGATGCAAAAGAGCGGCAGTAAATTTCGGTAACTGGGTCATGTCTGTCCTGTGTTCTAACGTCCTGAATGGTCATTGTCTCATTTTTTGAGACTTTGCCAAAATGTCTGTCATCGAAACGTGCACGAATACAGCAAATGTTAAGCCAAATAAATTGGGCGTGTGAAATGTAGCGTAAATTGTGTGGATGTAAATTAGCTTTGTTTGCTATATGATGCCGACCGTTTTTTATTTCTCACTTACGATTGCAGGACTTGTACACCATGCCAGTGTTACACAACCGCGTATCGAATGAGATGTTGAAGGCGCGCATGTTGGCTGAAACCGAACCGCGCACCACAATCTCATTCTACAAATATTTTACTATCAACGAGCCTCAAGCGACCCGCGATGCGCTGTACCAGGCATTCACGAAGCTGAATGTGTTTGGCCGCGTCTATCTGGCGCGCGAGGGCATCAATGCGCAGATTAGCGTTCCGGAAAGCAACGTCAGCGCATTCCGTGACGTGCTTTACGGGTTCGACCCGGCCCTTAACGGCGTACGTCTCAACATTGCCCTTGATGATGACGGAAAATCCTTCTGGGTGCTGCGCATGAAAGTGCGTGAACGCATCGTGGCTGACGGTATTGACGATCCGAGTTTCAACGCCGGTGACGTGGGGGAATACCTCAAAGCTGCCGAAGTGAACGCCATGCTCGACGATCCGGATGCGGTGTTTATCGATATGCGTAACCACTACGAATACGAAGTGGGCCATTTCGAGAACGCGATGGAAATCCCGGCCGATACCTTCCGCGAGCAGCTGCCAAAAGCCGTCGAGATGATGCAGGAACATAAAGATAAAAAAATTGTTATGTACTGCACCGGCGGGATCCGCTGTGAAAAAGCCAGCGCATGGATGAAACACAACGGCTTCAATAAAGTCTGGCACATTGAAGGCGGCATCATCGAATACGCGCGTCGCGCGCGCGAGCAGGGATTACCGGTACGCTTTATCGGTAAAAACTTCGTCTTTGACGAACGCATGGGGGAGCGCATTTCAGAAGATGTGATTGCCCATTGCCATCAGTGCGGTACGCCGTGCGATACCCATACCAACTGCAAAAATGACGGATGCCACCTGCTTTTCATTCAGTGTCCGGCGTGTGCCGAGAAGTTCAACGGCTGCTGTAGCGAGCTGTGCAGTGAAGAGAGCGTGCTGCCGGAAGAAGAGCAGCGCCGCCGTCGTGCTGGGCGTGAAAATGGGAATAAGATTTTTAATAAATCCCGTGGCCGCCTGAATACCAAACTGGGTATTCCCGATCCTGAATAAGGATGACGCCCGGCGGAGTGAAACCCCGCCGGGCAATTTTATTATGACTTCTGCTGGACCCCTTCAACGGAAATAACCAGCTCCACGTCCTGGGATGCCGGGCCTAAATCCGTTGTGATATTAAAATCTTTCAGATGAATTTTACCCGTGGCCTCAAAACCTGCACGTTTGCCTCCCCACGGATCGTCGCCCTGACCGATTAACTTCGCATCAAGCGTCACAGGTTTAGTCACGCCGTTAAGCGTCAGGTTGCCAGTAATATCCAGCTTATCGCCCTCTTTCTTCACCTCAGTAGAGGTAAAGGTGGCCTGTGGGAATTTTCCAACGTTCAGGAACTCCGCGCTGCGCAAATGTTTATCACGCTCGGCGTGATTGGTATCCACGCTGGTGGTGTTAATAGTGACATTCACTTTATCGGATGACGGATTTTTCTCATCAAATGTGAATGTGCCATCGAAATCCTTAAAGGTACCGTATAGCCAACTGTAGCCCAGGTGCTGAATACGGAAATTGACGAAAGCGTGCTGACCCTCTTTATCAATTTTATAGTCAGCCGCCACGGCTGAACCGGTGGTGAATAACAGAGAACCTAACGCGATACCTAGCAGGTGTTTTTTCATTTTATGCTCCAGAGTCTACTGACGAGCGGCCAAGCATGCGCTTAAGCGTATCGTCTTTATCGATGAAATGGTGTTTAAGGGCGGCCAGTCCGTGCAGCACGGACAGGATCACGACGCTCCACGCGAGCCAGAGGTGAACCACGCCTGCGGTATCAGCCTGGGCGCCAGCATCTGCCAGCGTGGCAGGTACGTCAAAGAGCCCGAAGACGCTGACGGGCTTACCGTCTGCCGTCGAGATGAGATAGCCGCTAATCAAAATAGCGAAAAGCAGGGCATAGAGCGCAATATGGGCAGCCGCAGCGCTAAGGCGGGTAAATTTACTGTGGCTCTTCGGCGCGGCTGGCGGCGGGGAAATATGTCGCCAGATAATGCGAATGACCAGTCCCATCATCAGCAGGATGCCAATGCTTTTATGCAGTTCGGGAGCCTGATGGTACCAGCCATCGTAATAGCTGAGCGTCACCATCCACAGCCCAAGCGCGAACATGCCATAGACGGCCAGAGCAAAAATCCAGTGCAAACTCATGGATATTATTCCGTAGCGCTGGGGAGAGTTACGCAATTGCATAAATATTACCATTCTCAAAAATTGAACAGTAAAAATGAACGGGAAGATAAAATATTGCAACTGAAATAAATGGATAACGATTTTTATTTTATTTATTTCAGCAAATTTGAAAGTGATCATGAAATGTAATTCAATAGCTTCGAGTTAAGAACATTCCCGATCGCGCTAGAGATTAAATAAACCTAAAGTAATGTCAATTATTGTCAGTCGGATTTTTCAGTAAAAGACAATGTAAATAACATCAATAATGGCGAGTAAAACCCAAAGCAAAATATAGAGCATGAAATGCTCGCGAATATTATTGATGAGAAAATCAACGATCCTGCGCATAACTCCCCGCGAGCAAGCATAAAGAAAAGAGGCTCCGGAAGTCCGGAGCCCGTGGAAGATTATCCGTTAAAACGCGAAAGCGAGAAGGGAGTCAGATCAAATTGGGGTGTGATACCCTGGGCAAACTGCGCGGCAATTTCGCCCAGCACGGAGGCGAACTTAAAGCCATGGCCGCTGAGCCCGGTGATGAGCAACGTATTGTCATAGCCAGGCAAAGTGTCGATGATAAAGTCTTCATCCGGCGTGTTGTCATACGTGCAGGCGGCACCATACAGTAAGCCGCCGACGCCTGGCAAAATGTTGCGCAAGAACGAGAAGGCTTCGGAGCCATCCTGCGGGTATTCGCCAAAAGGCTTACGATCCTCTGGAGAAGTGATAATTTGTCCGCCGTTGTGTTTCCCAATCTTAAGCGCGTCTTTCTCTGACGGGAAACCGTAGAACTGATCGCCATTGGGTAATTCACCGGTGAAGGCCGGGAATTTGTTCTGCGAACTGTATCGACCGTCAGACTGGAACCAGGAGAAAACCTTGCGAACCGGCTGAACGGGCAAGCCAGGCACGAGCCTGGTTACCCAGGTGCCCGCGCTAATCAGCAGACGAGACGCAGTGTATTCTCCGTCCTGGGTCGCGACCGTGACGCCATCAGCATGATGCGTAATCGCGTCTACCGGACAATTGAACAGCTGTGCGCAGCCTGCCTGGGCGGCAAGCTCAATCCAGGTTTTAATGGCCGTTTCACAATGCAAAACGCCGGAATTGGCCTCGAACAGCCCGATATACTCTTCCGGGACGGTAATTTCTGGCCAGCGGGCCATGATGCCAGCGGCGTCTAAGCGCTCAACATCAAGGTTAAAGGCTTTCGCGCTGTGTTCGACAGTGGCGAGAAACTCGGAGCGAGCCGGCCCGAGGTTGATAACGCCCGTGCGCTCGAAAATCCGCTCTTCAGTCAGTTTTGCCAGTTCATCCCACAGGGCCTGAGCACGAAGGACCAGCGGGACGTAGCGTTCACCTTCACCATAAGCATGGCGAATAAGGCGCGTGTCGCCGTGATGGCTGCCTTCCGAGTGAGGAGGTAAGTGAGCATCAACCATCAGGACCTTCAGACCCGCCTGCGTTGCATAATAACCCGCAGCAGATCCTACCGAGCCGCTACCCACAATGATGAGATCGTATTTCATAGGCTTCTCTTAAACTAACGCTTTGTTAGCAGAGTAATTAACATCGGGGGGAGATACAAGGGAGAAATAAATAAGGCACCGCGAGGGTGCCTGTTGGGTGCAGAATAGGTATAAATTTAGTGCCGTTTATACTCATTTTCCTGATAGTCGCCAGATTCTATTTTTGCAATACCTGCTTCTAAAATAGAAATAAACTGACGGGCGACGTCTGTTGTAAGCCACAGCGTCTGTCCAACTTCCGCTTCTTCACGGTTGAGTTGATTTGGGGTCTGGTAGTGCAAACGCAGCATCAGCGCATCGTAGCTATCTACGGTACTGATATCCCAACCGACAAGCGGATGGGTCTGGATGACATCACTATTCTTTTCCATTATAACCCCCTTAATGCGTGTTAGAAGACAACGGCTTTGAGGTTCAATGCATGTTTTTCTGAAAGCAATTTCAGTATATCAATAAATAAGGGTTCTGAAGGGAAAAATAAACAGCTGGCAACACATTTTTCTGCTTTTTAGGATTGTTCGAGCAATAAAACACCGTCTTGTTCACGATTTTCTAAGAAGATGCTGAAATAATTTGAACTTCAGGAATGAGAATCAAAAAAAGCCGGGGCGACCCGGCAAAAAAAACAATGAGGGAGCAAGATTTAATCTGTGATGAACCAGTCGTCGGCGCTTTCCCACGTTTCCTGAAGGATTTCGCTAATACGGTCTTTATCTTCTTTTATGCCGCCGATGACGGACAGGTTGTTTCCGGACGCGTAACGGACCGTGACGGTGCCGTCGTTTTCAGGAAAAGTGCTGTTAATACGACGGGATAACTCGCCCGCCAACGCATCAAGTGCGCCAGCAGGCAGAATGGTTGTTTTGGCAATGGTGACTTCAATACGCATAAATGCCCCCTGTGTAATATACTGTTTATTTATACAGTTATATTATGAGTTTGACAACAAGGGGCTGCGTTTTTTTAGCGTTTAACCGTCCAGTGCACGGTTTCGCCTGCCAGGAAGGGGATAAGCGTGTCGTCGGTCAGCGCGATAGATTCCTCGACCTGGCTCTCTTTGCGCTCCAGTTCAATGAAGGTGTCGTTCACGGGCAGTCCGTAGAAGCGCGGGCCGTTAAGGGAGCAGAAGGCTTCAAAATGCTGGAGCGCGTTCATCTCTTCAAATACGGTGGCATAGCTCGCAAGCGCGGTGGGTGCGTTGAAACAACCGGCGCAGCCGCAGCTGGCTTCTTTACGATGGCGTGCGTGCGGCGCGGAGTCAGTCCCCAAAAATGCGCGCGAGAAACCGCTGGCCACCAGTTCGCGTAACGCCTGCTGGTGGATATTACGCTTGAGGATCGGCAGGCAATACAGGTGCGGACGAACACCACCAACCAGCATGTGGTTGCGGTTAAACATCAGGTGCTGAGGTGTAATGGTCGCGGCGATGAGTTCGTTGCCGTCGCGGACATAGTCAGCCGCGTCTTTGGTGGTGATATGTTCAAACACCACTTTCAGGGCCGGAAGGCGCTGGCGCAGCGGCTCCATCACGGTTTCAATAAAGCGGGCTTCACGATCGAAGATATCAATATCGGCATGCGTCACTTCACCGTGTACCAGCAGAGGCATACCCAGTGTTTGCATACGTTCCAGTACGGGCATGATGGCATCAATACTGGTGACGCCGTGGCTCGAGTTGGTCGTGGCATTGGCCGGGTAGAGTTTAGCTGCAGTGAAAACCCCTTCGTTGAATCCGCGCTCGACTTCGTTGGGGTCAAGCGAATCCGTCAGGTAGCAGGTCATCAGCGGGGTGAAGTCATGTCCTGCCGGAACGGCATCGAGAATACGCTGGCGGTAGGCGATAGCAGCATCGACGGTGGTGACTGGCGGAACCAGGTTAGGCATAACAATCGCGCGGCCATAAATTTCGCTGGTATAGGGCACGACGGTTTTGAGCATATCATTATCACGCAGATGGATATGCCAGTCGTCAGGGCGGCGGATTTTGAGAACCTGGGGTTGTGCAGTCATGGAAGCTCCGGCTTGTCAGGAATCAGTCATTAGGATGGCTGTTTTTGCCGGACACAAATCATAAGCGTAAACGTTTTCGTTTGCACACTTTTCCGTAAAAAAAAGGGCGCCTAAGCGCCCTTCAGGTTAATTGGTGAAAGGAATAATGATCTCTCCCGGTTTCACCTCTATCCCTTTTGCATATTTCTTCGCGAGCGCTTCGCCTTTGCTCTTGTCTTCGCTTAACACATACGCCGGCTGTTGGTTAAAATAGTTGCGCAGCGACTGGTTCAGGTAGGGCATAAGGGTTTGCAGAACCGGTTTCATTTTGTCCGGAGAAACCACGGCATCGACCACTTCCATTTCCTGCAGGAAAATTGCCCCTTTTTCCTTATTAAAGACCGGCAGCGCCTTAAGCTTCAGCTTGATGTTCGCTTTCTGGTTGCCAAAGAGCGAGGTCATGTCCAGATTTGCGTCTCCGGAAAGGGTGACCTTATTTGGCTCTTCACGTCCAATCTGGCTGGTGAGGTTGCTAAGGACGATATGCGCATCGGCAAGGCCCGGCACGCCAATGTCTTTAGAAAAATTGTTATGCTTTTCCAGCGCCTGATTAATTTCCTGCTCGCTGACGGTGTACTGCGTAAGCTGATTACAGCCGACCAACAGGCCACTGACAATGAGTGCAGCGGCAATGACAATCTTCTTCATAGTGTTCCTCAACGAAAAATCGGCGCATCTGTCCTGTTGCGCCAGTATGTCAGTGTGAAATGGCAGAAACCAGCAGAAAAAGCTGATAATAGAGGCGGGAGGGTGCCCCGCCAGCGGGAAGGGCTACGCGCCCGGCTCGAGCATACCGCTTGATATGCGCTTCTGGCTAAACTGCCACCACAGGGCGATGAGCGTCATAAAGCCCACCATACCGAGCATCATCCACGGCAGTTCGGGTTGATTAAATGCTTTACCGGCGTCGAACAGCCAGCCCCCACCCGCATAGCCTAACGCGCCGCCCAGCGCTAGCCCGAGACGGCTAAATCCCATATAGCTCCCGCGGGCGCGCGAGTCCGCCAGCGAGGCGCTCAGCGTTTCGCGCGCAGGCTCCGCGATGATGGAGCCGATATAGAAGGTGCAAATCAAGGTAAATAGCTGCTGCAGCGAATTGACGAGGCCAATGGGCATCATGCTTAGCGTCATCAAAAGCAGGCCTGCCATCAGGCGGTGTTCCAGGCGAAAACGTCGTTCGCTCCAGCGGGCAATGGGGTAAAGCAGGGTCAATGAAAGACAGGCTTCAATGGCGTACATCCATTTGACGGCGGCAGGCGTGCCCGCAATGTCGTTTACCATGATTGGCAGCATCAGCATTACCTGTACCGCCAGCATGTAGTAACCCGTCAAGGTCAGAACGTAGGTGACAAAACGTTTGTCGCGCAGAACGCGACCAAGGCCTTCCCGTACGGGGGCTTTAACCGAAGACAGTTTCCAGGCGGGAAGAAACAGCCCGTTAAAGAGCGCACAAAGAATAAAGAGAACGGCACCGGTCGCGCAAACAAGACGGAAATCGTACTGCAGCAACCAGCTTCCCAGTAAGGCACCAATAACCGCTCCGGCGCTGTCCTGCATCATCAGAATAGAGAAGAAACGACCGCGATGCTGGGGGCGAATCAGTTTCACCACCAGCGCGGTGCGGGGCGGGTCAAACAGGGTGCCGCCGATCCCTGAGAGGAAGCAGGAGAACCACAGTAGCCAAGGTTCGTGGGCGATGGCCATGGTGGCAAAGCCCGCCGCGCGTAACAGCATGCCGGTAACAATCATTGGTTTGGCGCCAAAACGGTCCGCGATGGCACCGCCGAAGACGCCCAGGCCCTGCTGGACAAACTGGCGTAAACCTAACGCAATACCGACCATGAGTGCCGCCCAGCCCATTTGATCGACAAAACGGATCGAGATGAGTGGAAAAACGACAAAAAAGCCGAGCACGACCAGCATGTTATCGACGAGCAGGAAATATTTACCCAGGCTCCTGGCCTGTGATACGCGGGACATTTTCCCTCCAGGGAAAATAAGAAGGTGATCACGCTAACATTCTGCGGTGTGGCCTCGCTTTTTCCCACCCCTGCGCGCGACAATATTTTTTTATCAAAAGAGCGCTTTGATAGACACTTCTCATCGAAAATGGTGAAAACAGGTTAAAAAGCTATGTCACTGTTTTCACAGAAGGCATACGCGCAGGTATAGTAAAGCTAATGGGCAGAGCCGAAGTGATGGGAAGGAGTGGTATCGATGTTTGGCTATCGCAGCAATGTGCCTAAAGTGCGTCTGACAACGGACAGGCTGGTCGTTCGTCTGGTGCATGAGCGTGATGCCTGGCGTCTTGCGGATTATTACGCCGAGAATCGCCAGTTTTTAAAACCCTGGGAGCCCGTTCGGGATGAGAGCCATTGCTATCCGTCAGGGTGGCAGGCGCGCCTGGGCATGATTACGGAATTTCACAAGCAGGGTAGCGCGTTTTATTTCGCACTGCTGGATCCCGATGAAAAAGAGATTGTCGGCATTGCCAACTTTTCTAACGTGGTGCGCGGATCGTTTCACGCCTGTTATCTCGGCTACTCCATTGGCCAGAAATGGCAAGGGCAGGGGCTGATGTTTGAGGCGTTGACGGTGGCGATCCGCTATATGCAACGCACGCAACATATCCATCGCATCATGGCGAACTACATGCCCCACAATCATCGCAGTGGCGATCTGCTGGCGCGCTTAGGGTTCGAGAAAGAAGGGTATGCTAAAGACTATCTGCTTATAGATGGAGAATGGCGAGACCATGTCTTGACGGCATTAACGACGCGGGACTGGACCGCAGGGCGCTAAGGAGAACACATGAAATATCAGTTAAGCACTACAGAAGCGCGCGTCATCGGGTGCTTGTTGGAAAAGCAGGTCACCACGCCTGAACAATATCCGCTCTCGGTGAATGCCGTGACGATGGCCTGTAACCAAAAAACCAACCGCGAGCCGGTGATGAATCTGGGTGAGCATGACGTGCAGGATCTTCTGGACGAGCTGGTGAAACGCCACTATTTGCGCACCGTGAGCGGCTTCGGCAACCGCGTGACCAAATACGAGCAGCGCTTTTGTAATTCCGACTTTGGCGATTTGAAGCTGAGCAGTGCAGAAGTGGCGGTCATTACCACGCTGCTGCTACGCGGCGCGCAAACGCCGGGTGAACTGCGCACGCGCGCGTCCCGTATGCATGAATTCAGTGATATGCAGGAGGTCGAGCATACGCTGGAAGGACTGGCTTCCCGCGAGGATGGCCCCTACGTGGTGCGGCTGGCCCGCGAACCGGGCAAACGTGAAAGCCGCTATATGCACCTGTTTAGCGGTGAGGTCGATACCTCGGCAGTGGCGGCGTCTGATTCCTCGGCAACCGATGACAGCCTGGCGGCGCGCGTGGACGCGCTGGAAGAAGAGGTGGCCGGACTGAAGCAGCGTCTGGATGCATTGCTGGCACATCTGGGAGACTAATCGTGACTACATTACGTGTCGGGGTGGTGGGGCTGGGCGGTATCGCGCAAAAAGCCTGGCTGCCCGTGTTAGGCGCGGCGTCTGACTGGACGCTTCAGGGCGCATGGTCGCCGTCGCGCGAGAAAGCGGAGCGCATCTGCGAGACGTGGCGCATGCCGTATGCAAACTCGCTTCAGGATTTGGCGCGCGAGTGCGACGCGGTCTTTGTGCATACCTCCACGGCAACCCACTATCAGGTGGTCAGCGAGCTGTTGAACGCTGGCGTTCATGTCTGTGTGGACAAGCCGCTGGCGGAGAATGTGCAGGATGCTGAACGGTTGATTGACCTGGCAGCACGCAAAAATCTGACGCTGATGGTCGGGTTCAACCGCCGCTTTTCCCCGCTTTATCAACAGCTGAAAGCGGCGACGGGCAATCTCGCTTCGCTGCGGATGGATAAGCACCGTACCGACAGCATCGGGCCAAACGATCTGCGCTTTACGCTGCTGGATGATTACCTGCACGTTGTGGATACGGCGCTCTGGCTTGCTGGCGGCAATGCGCAGCTTAAAAGCGGCACCCTGATGACCAACGATCAGGGCGAAATGGTGTACGCCGAGCACCATTTTTCTATCGACCATGTTCAGGTCACCACCAGCATGCACCGCCGGGCAGGCAGCCAAAGGGAAACCGTGCAGGCGGTGACTGACGGCGCGTTGTACGACGTTACCGACATGCGTGAATGGCGAGAGGAGAAGGGCAGCGGCGTGGTAATGCCGCCCGTCCCGGGCTGGCAGAGCACGCTTGAGCAACGCGGATTTGTTGGTTGTGCGCGTCACTTCATCACCTGCGTACAAAATCAGACGGTTCCGGAAACCTCCGGCGAGCAGGCGATAATGGCGCAGCGCATCATAGAAAGGCTCTGGCGAGAGGCCATGAGTGAATAATTCGCTGTAACATCTGCCGATAGTAATTCGTTTAAATCGCGGTAGACTAAGCGCTTCTTCAACGCCTGCATTGCAGGCGTTTTGCCGTATGGTTGTGGAACTTCACGTTAATGAACTTATTAAAATCGCTGGCGGCCGTCAGCTCAATGACCATGTTTTCCCGCGTGCTCGGTTTTGCGCGCGATGCGGTTGTGGCAAGGGTCTTTGGTGCAGGGATGGCAACAGACGCCTTTTTCGTCGCGTTCAAATTGCCGAACCTGTTGCGCCGTATTTTCGCTGAAGGAGCCTTCTCGCAGGCGTTCGTTCCGATCCTGGCAGAATATAAAAGCAAGCAGGGTGAAGATGCGACGCGCGTATTTGTCGCTTACGTTTCCGGTCTGTTGACCCTGGCACTGGCGGTCGTGACCGTTCTGGGGATGCTGGCTGCGCCTTGGGTTATTATGGTTACGGCTCCGGGGTTTGCCGATACGGCGGACAAATTTGCGCTCACGGCGCAACTTCTGCGCATTACATTCCCTTATATCCTGCTGATTTCACTGGCCTCGCTGGTGGGGGCGATCCTAAACACCTGGAACCGCTTCTCGGTTCCGGCGTTTGCACCGACCTTCCTTAACGTCAGCATGCTCGGGTTTGCGTTGTTCGCTGCGCCCTATTTTCATCCACCGATACTGGCGCTGGCATGGGCGGTAACGGTAGGGGGTGTGCTGCAGCTGGCGTATCAACTGCCGCACCTTAAAAAAATTGGCATGCTGGTGCTGCCGCGCATCAATTTCCGTGACGCTGGCGCGATGCGCGTCATTAAGCAGATGGGGCCGGCCATTCTCGGGGTTTCGGTCAGCCAGATTTCGCTTATCATCAACACCATCTTTGCCTCATTCCTGGTCTCGGGGTCGGTTTCCTGGATGTACTACGCTGACCGTCTGATGGAGTTTCCATCCGGGGTGCTGGGGGTGGCGCTGGGGACTATCCTGTTGCCGTCGCTGTCGAAAAGCTTTGCCAGCGGCAACCATGATGAGTATTGCCGCCTGATGGACTGGGGCTTACGTCTTTGTTTCCTGCTTGCGCTGCCAAGCGCGGTGGCGCTGGGTATTCTGGCAAAACCGCTGACGGTATCTTTGTTCCAGTACGGCAAATTCTCTGCGCACGACGCGTTGATGACCCAGCAGGCGCTCGTTGCCTACTCGGTTGGATTGATGGGGTTGATTGTCGTTAAGGTGCTTGCACCGGGCTTTTACTCGCGTCAGGACATCAAGACACCGGTTAAGATCGCCATAGTGACGCTGATTATGACGCAGTTGATGAACCTGGCATTTATCGGTCCGTTAAAGCATGCCGGTCTGGCGCTGTCGATTGGTCTGGCGGCCTGTCTGAACGCCGGTCTACTTTACTGGCAACTGCGCAAGCAGGATATCTTCACGCCCCAACCGGGCTGGGCAACCTTCCTTGTGCGTCTGGTCATTGCGGTGCTGGTGATGTCAGCGGCCTTAGTCGGCATGATGTACGTCATGCCAGAGTGGTCGCAGGGAACGATGCCTGTCCGTCTGATGCGTTTAATGGCGGTGGTGGCGGTGGGGGTTGTGGCTTACTTTGCAACGCTTGCGGTACTGGGCTTTAAAGTGAAAGAGTTTGCACGCCGCACGGCATAAACGCCAAAAGGGGAGCCACCGTAAGGTGCTCCCCCCTGCAAGATTTGTCGCTGCTGCTTCAAATCGAAATCTTTTTCCCGCCAGAAATACGTGCCGAAGAGGGTTGGCCATTCGCACCGTACAGCCCGGGTTCTTTATGCGGTTTTAATACCTCTAGCGCCTGCTGATTGCGCTCGATCTGTCCTTCAAGCAGCCAGCCGTTATGCTGGTTGAGATCGCGCAGGTGCTGGGTTTTTTCTGTAATTGTCTGCCAGCGTTCAACGATATCATCATTAGCGCTGCGCTTAGGATCCTGCTCAGCGCGACGCTGTTGCTCAAGGTAATCCAGCGTCGCCAGCAGCGAACTTTTGTCTTCCGTAATGCGCTGCAACGCGCTGCCGTTGATTTGACCCGAAGACAGGTGCTGCTGTTCGGCATCCATGACCGTTTTCAGGTCGTTCAGGACAACCGTCATGTGATCCAGTATTTCTGACAGTCGACTCATTGGGTTAGTTACTCTGCAAGAAGCTCTGTGCGTCCTGAATCAGCGCGTCAGCAATTTTGCTGGTATCCATTTTCAACTCGCCATTCCGAATCGCGGTTTTCAGCGCTTCAACACGTTCCATGTTGATATCGCTGCTGCCCGGCTGCATCAGTTTGGCCTGGGCATCGCTCAGGGTCACGCTGGTGCTGTTCGCCGTTGACGGTTTTTCCAGACGCGTTTTCTGTGGCGTAGCGTCATTCGTTTCGCGAGGTTGTACAGTGCTAACCGGCTTCAGGGCTGATGTACGATCAATGCTCATAGTGTTGTCCTCATCGAGGGTTCGCGGCGTTTGCGCCTGACATCATCATTTGTTGATTATTTATCGGCAGCCGCCGCGAAATCTTTAAAAAGATTATAGGTTAATCAGAATTTTCCCATCAGAATCGACGGTCCCGCTAACCACCTGACCTGAAGACATCCTGACCCGGGCATTTTGCGCTACTGCGGCATTGTTTAATGCCTTCCCTTCGCTGTTGATACTAAAGCCATCTCCGTTGGCGACTACCATCACCTGCTGACCCGCTTTTACCCGCCATGCCTGACGCAGCATCGAGAGCTGGATCGCCTGGCCTGGCGCAACATCACGCAGGCTGACTGCCTCCTGCGCCTGGTTAATATCCAGCATTGTTCGCGGAGGTAGCTGGTCCAGTCGGCCACGTTTTAGCGTCACGCTGTTAGCCTGCAGTACGCTGCCACGGGCGATAGGCGCGGACGCAACAACATAATTTCCCGTCGCCTGGACTGCAACCTGTAAATAACGTTTTTCATTTGGGCAACGCGCCAAAACGTTGACGTTTCCCCACAGCTTTGTCGTGCCGGTCACGCTCAGTGAAGGCTGCTCGCAGGAAGGGTAGAGATTGGACGGCGTGCGTACGGTGACGCTCACCTCATCGCTAAAGCCCGCCAGCTGCTGGGCAAAAAAGGTGGTCAGCTGTTCCTGTAAATCCCCAGCCTGTACCAGAGGACTTAAGAGTAACAAGGTTGCTGCCAGTCCACGTTTTATTGTCCGCATCACAGGTTCCACCATTTTCAGAGTTGGAAGGATTCTACCCGCAGTGGTTTTCCATCAACGCAATAAATAGCGACGCATTTTGCGCTTATTCCGTCGATAGGGGAGACGGGGTGAGATTTAAGCTGTGAACTGAAATTTTGCCATCAGCGGAGGAGACATGCTCGATAAACTCGACGCCGCGTTACGTTTTCAGCAGGAAGCGCTCAATTTGCGCGCCCAGCGGCAGGAGATTTTAGCCGCCAACATCGCTAACGCGGATACCCCGGGGTATCAGGCGCGCGATATTGATTTCTCCAGTGAACTCAAAAAGGTGATGGAGCGTGGACGTGCAGAGGGGACGGGGGTCGCACTGGCAATGACATCATCACGCCATATTCCCGCTCAGGCGATGACCGCACCCGCGACCGACTTACTTTACCGCATTCCCGATCAGCCTTCTCTGGACGGCAACACCGTCGACATGGACCGGGAACGTACGCAGTTTGCCGATAACAGCCTGCAGTACCAGACGGGCCTGACCCTACTCGGTGGACAAATTAAAGGCATGATGACCGTCCTGCAGGGGGGCAACTAATCAATGGCTTTGCTGAATATTTTTGATATCGCCGGTTCTGCGTTAACGGCACAGTCCAAACGTCTGAACGTGGCAGCCAGTAACCTGGCCAACGCCGACAGCGTGACCGGACCTGACGGACAGCCGTACAAGGCAAAACAGGTGATCTTTCAGGTTGATGCTGCGCCAGGTGCGGCGACGGGCGGCGTGAAAGTGTCTGACGTAGTGGAGAGCCAGGCACCTGACAAGCTGGTGTACGAGCCCGGCAACCCGCTCGCGGACGCCAGCGGTTACGTCAAAATGCCGAACGTGGATGTGGTGGGTGAAATGGTGAACTCCATGTCAGCCTCGCGTAGCTACCAGGCAAACGTCGAAGTGCTGAATACCGTGAAGAGCATGATGCTCAAAACACTCACTCTCGGCCAGTAAAGGAGACATGCATGTCCATCGCCGTAAATGTGAATGATCCAACAAACACGGGTGTCGGTAACACCCAAAGTTCGACAGGTTCCAACGCCCTGACGGGGAGTAACGCCTCCGATCTTCAGAGCAGCTTTCTGACGCTGCTGGTGGCGCAGTTGAAGAACCAGGATCCGACCAACCCAATGCAGAACAACGAACTGACCACACAGCTTGCGCAGATCAGCACCGTGAGCGGCATTGAAAAACTCAATACCACCCTTGGCTCCGTTTCTGGGCAGATTGACAACAGTCAGTCCCTGCAGGCCGCGAATCTGATTGGTCATGGGGTCATGATCCCAGGCACCACGATCCTGGCCGGTACCAGCACCACTGATGGCACATCATCTACCACCACCACGCCGTTTGGCGTTGAGTTGCAGCAGCCTGCTGACAAAGTGACCGCGACGATCACCGATTCTACCGGAGCAGTGGTACGCACTATTGATATCGGCGAACTGAAAGCGGGCGTTCATACCTTTACCTGGGATGGCAGTCTGACGGACGGGACAAAAGCACCAAACGGTTCCTACAAGGTTGCGATTAGCGCCAGCAATGGCACGACCCAGCTGGTGGCTCAACCGCTGCAGTTTGCGCTGGTTCAGGGCGTCATTAAAGGTAGTGATGGCAACAAACTGGATTTGGGTACCTCGGGTACCACCACGCTCGACGAAGTTCGGCAGATTATCTAAGCCTTTACACTTATCAGGAGTAAGTCATGGCCTTTTCTCAAGCGGTCAGCGGTCTGAATGCTGCGGCCACCAACCTGGACGTCATTGGCAATAACATCGCCAACTCCGCGACCTATGGTTTTAAATCCGGTTCTGCTTCCTTTGCAGATATGTTTGCCGGTTCCAAAGTCGGCCTGGGCGTTAAAGTCGCGGGCATCACTCAGGACTTTACCGACGGTACCACCACCAACACCGGTCGTGGACTGGACGTTGCCATTAGCCAGAACGGTTTCTTCCGTATGGTCGATGCCAACGGCTCTGTGTTTTACAGCCGTAACGGCCAGTTTAAGCTGGACGAGAACCGTAATCTGGTCAACATGCAGGGCCTGCAGTTAACCGGTTATCCGGTTGCCGGGACGCCATCAACGGTTCAGACCGGCGCGAACCCACAGGCGATTAATATCCCGACCACGCTAATGGCAGCGAAGTCCACCACCACGGCTTCTCAGCAAATTAACCTGAACTCCACCGATACCGCTCCAACAACCGCCTTCGATCCGGCTAACCCGGATTCCTACAACAAAAAAGGCACTGTGACCGTCTTTGATAGCCAGGGTAATGCGCACAACATGAACCTGTTTTACGTCAAAGATGCCACGCCTGCTAACTCCTGGAAAGTCTATGCCCAGGACGGGAGCGTGGCGGGGAGTACCCCCTCTCTGGCTACGACGCTGACCTTCAATAGCAACGGTATTCTGACCGGCGGCGCAAACGTCAACATTACTACCGCGGTAGTGCCTGGTGCGACGGCAGCCACCTTTGCGATGAGTTTTGCGAACTCCATGCAGCAGAACACCGGTGCGAACAACATTGTTGCGACCAGCCAGAATGGTTTCAAACCTGGCGATCTGGTGAGCTATCAGATCAACGACGACGGTACTGTTGTGGGCAATTACTCCAACGAACAGACTCAGGTTCTGGGTCAGATCGTGATGGCGAACTTCGCGAACAACGAAGGTTTGAAATCGGAAGGCGATAACGTCTGGTCTGCCACACAGTCCTCCGGCGTGGCGCTGTTGGGCACTGCCGGCTCCGGTAACTTCGGGACGCTGACCAACGGGGCGCTGGAAGCCTCAAACGTCGATCTGAGTAAAGAGCTGGTGAACATGATCGTCGCGCAACGTAACTATCAGTCGAACGCGCAGACCATCAAAACCCAGGATCAGATCCTCAACACGCTGGTTAACCTGCGTTAAGCGGCTGACAGGAAGGCGCAATGGATCACGCAATATATACCGCGATGGGCGCGGCAAGCCAGACGCTCAATCAGCAGGCGGTTACGGCCAGCAACCTGGCAAACGCCTCTACGCCAGGCTTCCGTGCTCAGCTTAATGCGCTGCGTGCGGTACCGGTAGAAGGGCTTTCCCTGCCAACGCGTACGCTGGTGACGGCATCAACGCCTGGCGCCGACATGACGCCAGGCCAGATGGATTATACCTCGCGTCCGCTGGATGTGGCCCTGCAGCAGGACGGATGGCTGGCGGTGCAAACCGCTGACGGCAGTGAAGGGTATACCCGCAACGGTAATATTCAGGTGGATGCGACCGGGCAGTTGACGATTCAGGGACACCCGGTGATGGGTGAAGCTGGCCCGCTCACGGTACCGGAAGGATCGGAGCTGACGATCGCCGCGGACGGCACCCTCTCTGCATTGAACCCGGGCGATCCGGCCAACACCGTTGCGCCTGTCGGACGTCTAAAGCTGGTGAAAGCGGAAGGCAAAGAGGTGTTGCGCGGCGATGACGGGATGTTCCGTCTGACTCCGGCAGCTCAGGCCACGCGCGGCACCACGCTGCAGGCCGACCCGAGCATTCGCGTAATGTCCGGCGTTCTGGAAGGCAGTAACGTCAAACCGGTTGAAGCCATGACCGACATGATCGCCAGCGCCCGCCGTTTTGAAATGCAGATGAAGATTATCAGCAGCGTGGATGAAAACGCGGGCAAAGCTAATCAACTTCTGGCTATGAGTTAACAGGACTCCTTATGATCAGTTCTTTATGGATCGCGAAAACCGGCCTGGACGCGCAGCAAACCAACATGGACGTTATCGCCAACAACCTGGCAAACGTTAGCACCAATGGTTTCAAGCGTCAGCGCGCCGTATTCGAAGATTTGCTTTATCAAACCATTCGTCAGCCGGGTGCGCAGTCTTCTGAGCAAACGACGCTGCCGTCGGGTCTGCAGATTGGTACCGGCGTTCGTCCGGTGGCGACTGAGCGTTTGCACAGCCAGGGCAACCTGTCTCAAACCAACAACAGTAAAGACGTCGCTATCAAAGGGCAGGGCTTCTTCCAGGTGCAGTTACCTGACGGCACTTCCGCCTATACCCGCGACGGGTCTTTCCAGGTGGATCAGAATGGTCAGCTGGTGACGGCGGGCGGTTTCCAGGTTCAGCCTGCGATCACCATCCCGGCGAATGCCCTGAGCATCACTATCGGGCGCGATGGCATCGTCAGCGTCACCCAGCAGGGCCAGGCAGCGCCTGTTCAGGTTGGGCAGTTGAACCTGACGACGTTCATGAACGATACCGGTCTGGAAAGCATTGGTGAGAACCTTTACACCGAAACGCAGTCTTCCGGTACGCCAAATGAAAGTACGCCGGGCCTGAACGGTGCGGGTCTGTTGTACCAGGGCTATGTCGAAACCTCGAACGTAAACGTTGCAGAAGAGCTGGTGAATATGATCCAGGTTCAGCGCGCGTATGAAATTAACAGTAAAGCAGTGTCGACGACCGACCAGATGCTGCAGAAACTGACGCAACTCTAAGGTGTAGCCCGGTGCGGTTCAAGCCGCGCCGGCTCCCTGTTTCCGAAGATGAAGGCAATGCAAAAACACGCGGCGTTTCGTTATCCGATACTGACTGTTCTGGCCGTTACCCTCAGCGGGTGTGCCTGGATCCCGTCTAAACCATTGGTCGAGGGTGCGACGACCGCCCAACCCGTTCCCGGCCCCGCGCCTGTGGTGAACGGCTCAATTTTCCAGACGGCGCAGCCGATCAACTATGGCTATCAGCCGCTGTTTGAAGACCGTCGCCCACGTAACGTCGGCGATACGCTGACCATTGTGCTGCAAGAAAACGTCAGCGCGAGCAAGAGCTCGTCGGCGAATGCCAGCCGCGATGGCAAAACCAATTTTGGCTTCGATACCGTGCCTCGTTATCTTGAAGGCCTGTTCGGCAATGCCCGTGCGGATGTCAATGCGTCTGGCGGCAATACCTTTAACGGGAAAGGTGGCGCGAACGCCAGCAACACCTTCAGCGGTACGCTGACGGTAACGGTTGACCAGGTGCTGGTTAACGGCAATTTGCATGTTGTGGGTGAAAAACAGATCGCCATAAATCAGGGCACTGAGTTCATCCGCTTCTCCGGTGTGGTTAACCCTCGCACCATCAGCGGCACCAACACCGTTCCGTCCACCCAGGTGGCGGATGCGCGCATTGAGTACGTCGGTAACGGCTACATCAACGAAGCGCAAAATATGGGTTGGCTGCAACGTTTCTTCCTTAACTTATCGCCGATGTAAGCGAGGTGACCCATGTTTAAATCGATCTTCGCAGTGGCGCTGGCGCTGATGGCAACGTTTGCTCAGGCTGACCGGATCCGCGATCTCACCAGCGTTCAGGGCGTACGTGAAAACTCCCTGATTGGCTATGGTCTGGTCGTCGGTCTGGATGGCACGGGTGACCAAACTACCCAGACGCCATTTACCACCCAGAGCTTAAATAACATGCTTTCCCAGCTCGGTATTACCGTACCGGCTGGTACCAACATGCAGTTGAAAAACGTGGCCGCGGTCATGGTTACCGCCTCTTTCCCGGCATTCGCCCGTCAGGGGCAAACTATCGACGTGGTGGTTTCATCAATGGGTAACGCCAAAAGCCTGCGCGGCGGTACGCTGCTGATGACGCCGCTGAAAGGTGTTGATAGCCAGGTCTACGCGCTGGCGCAGGGGAATATTCTGGTGGGCGGTGCGGGTGCATCGGCTGGCGGAAGCAGCGTTCAGGTGAACCAGTTGAACGGTGGGCGTATTACTAACGGGGCGATCGTTGAACGTGAGCTGCCGACCCAGTTCGGCGCGGGAAACACCATAAACCTGCAGCTTAATAATGAAGACTTCACGATGGCGCAGCAGATTGCGGACACCATCAACCGTAGCCGTGGTTACGGCAGCGCCACGGCGCTGGATGCCCGTACGGTACAAATCCGAACCTCCACGGGAAGCAGCAACCAGGTGCGCATGCTGGCCGATATCCAGAATATGGAAGTGAACGTCCCGCTTCAGGATGCCAAAGTGATCATCAACTCCCGTACTGGTTCGGTAGTCATGAACAGAGAAGTGTCGCTGGACAGCTGTGCCGTGGCGCAGGGTAACCTGTCAGTTACGGTAAATCGCTCCGCCAATGTCAGCCAGCCGGACACGCCATTTGGTGGCGGTCAGACGGTGGTGACGCCGCAAACGCAGATTGATCTGCGCCAGAGCGGCGGCTCGCTGCAGAGCGTGCGTGCCAGCGCTAATCTGAACAGCGTGGTTCGCGCCCTGAATGCCCTGGGCGCAACGCCGATGGATCTGATGTCCATTCTGCAATCGATGCAAAGTGCAGGCTGCCTGCGCGCCAAACTGGAAATCATCTAATGCTGACCGATAGCAAACTGCTGACCAGTGCGGCCTGGGATGCCCAGTCGCTCAACGATCTGAAAACCAAAGCAGGCAAAGACCCGGCGGCGAATATCCGTCCGGTTGCCCGTCAGGTGGAAGGGATGTTTGTGCAGATGATGTTGAAGAGCATGCGTGAAGCCCTGCCGAAAGACGGGATGTTTAGCAGCGATTCGACACGGCTGTACACCAGCATGTATGACCAGCAGATTGCACAGCAGATGACCGCCGGTAAAGGTTTAGGTCTGGCCGACATGATTGTTAAGCAGACCGCCGCCGCGCAGGGTAGCCCGCCAGAGGACCCGCCGCAGCAGGTGCCGCTGAAGTTTGACCTGCAAACGGAGACCCGTTATCAAAACCAGGCGCTCACGCAGATGGTGCGTAAGGCGATACCACAGCCGTCAGAGACCCGCGACGAGCCGCTCTCAGGGGACAGTAAAGACTTCCTTGCGCAGCTTTCTCTGCCTGCACGCCTCGCCAGCGAGCAGAGCGGCGTGCCGCATCACCTGATCCTGGCGCAGGCCGCGCTCGAGTCGGGCTGGGGCCAGCGGCAGATTCGTAAGGAAAACGGTGAACCGAGCTTTAACATCTTTGGCGTGAAGGCCACCTCCAGTTGGAAGGGGCCGGCCACCGAGATCACCACCACCGAGTACGAAAACGGTGCGGCAGTGAAGGTAAAAGCGAAGTTCCGCGTTTACAGCTCTTATCTTGAAGCGTTGTCCGACTATGTCGGTCTGTTGAGTCGAAATCCGCGGTATACCGCCGTGACCCAGGCGGCAACGCCGGAGCAGGGGGCACAGGCGTTGCAGAATGCCGGTTATGCCACCGATCCTAACTATGCCCGCAAGCTCACCAGCATGATTCAGCAGCTGAAATCAATGGGTGAGAAGGTCAGCAAAGCCTATAGCACAGATCTCGAAAATCTGTTCTGAAAGTTCTCAAGTCCCGGTGGAGGCTGCCGATAACCTTCATCAGGACTCGTGTCTGAACGTATAAAAGGAACCCCCATGTCCAGTTTGATTAACAGTGCCATGAGTGGCCTCAGTGCTGCGCAGTCGGCACTCAATACCGTCAGTAATAATATTTCAAGCTATAACGTTGCAGGTTATACCCGCCAGACGACCGTACTGGGTGCCTCCAATAGTACCTTAACTGGCGGTGGCTGGGTGGGTAACGGGGTTTATGTCTCCGGTGTACAGCGTGAGTATGATGCTTTCATAACTAACCAGCTGCGCGCCGCGCAGACGCAGAGCAGTGGCCTGACGACCCGCTATCAGCAGATGTCAAAAATTGACGACGTGCTTTCGGATACCACTAACTCGCTGTCCACCACCCTGCAGGATTTCTTTAAGAGTCTGCAAACGCTGGTGAGCAACGCGGAAGATCCGGCTGCGCGCCAGACGGTGATCGGTAAAGCCGATGGCCTGGTAAACCAGTTTAAAACTAACGATCAATATCTTCGCGACCAGGATGCGCAGGTGAATACCGCGATTTCGACCAGTGTCGATCAGATCAACAGCTATGCGAAGCAAATCGCTAACCTTAACGATCAGATTTCCCGTCTGACGGGCGTTGGTGCGGGCTCATCTCCGAATGAATTGCTCGATCAGCGCGATCAGCTGGTGAGCGATCTCAATAAGATTGTGGGTGTCGAGGTGGCTGTGCAGGACAGCGGTACATACAACATCTCTTTCGCCAACGGTTACACCCTGGTTCAGGGCAGCACAGCCAGCCAGCTGGCTGCGGTGAAATCCAGTGCCGATCCGTCACGCACCACGATCGCCTTCGTGGATACCGCTTCTGGAAACATTGAAATTCCGGAAAAGCAAATCACCTCGGGTTCCCTTGGCGGATTGCTGACCTTCCGCTCTGAAGATCTGGATAAAGCACGTAACACCCTTAACCAGATGGCGCTGGCGTTTGCTGACGCGATGAACACGCAACATGAAGCCGGATTCGATGCCAACGGCGATGCGGGCGGTAAGTTGTTCGATTTTGGTCTGCCGTCGGTGCTGAGCAACAGCAAAAACACCGGTAGCGCTTCGGTGACGGCCAGCGTGACAGACAGTTCTGCGGTGCAGGCGACCAATTATAAAGTGGAATACAACGGCACCAACTGGACGGTCACGCGTCTGTCAGACAAAACCAGCTTTACGGCCACGCCGGATGGCACCGGCAACCTGTCTTTCGACGGCCTGAACGTTAATATCACCGGCGCGGCTAACCAGAAAGACAGCTTCATCGTCAAGCCGGTGAATGACGTGATTATGAATATGGACGTCGCGATCAGCGATGAGTCTAAACTGGCTATGGCCTCCGCCAGCGACAGCGGTGATAGCGACAACACCAACGGCCAAAAACTGCTGGATCTGCAGAGCGCTAAGCTGGTAGGCAATAACAAAACCTTTAACGATGCGTATGCTTCACTGGTCAGTACGGTGGGAAGTACCACGGCATCCCTGAAAAGCAGCAGTGCCACCAAAGATAACGTGGTCACGCAACTGACCAAGCAGCAGCAGTCGATTTCTGGGGTTAACCTGGATGAAGAGTACGGCAACCTGCAGCGCTATCAGCAGTATTACCTGGCAAATGCGCAGGTACTGCAGACGGCGAGTACGCTGTTTGATGCGTTGATCAACATTCGCTAAGGCCGGGGTTAAAAAATGCGTATTAGTACTCAAATGATGTATGAGCAGAGCATGCGCGGCGTGACAAACTCGCAAAGCCTTTGGCTTGGCTATGGCGAGCAGATGTCAACCGGCAAGCGCGTAAACCGCCCCTCTGACGACCCGATTGCTGCTTCTCAGGCCGTTGTGCTCTCCCAGGCACAGACGCAGAACACCCAGTACGCACTGGCTCGTTCCTTCGCCACCACCAAAGTATCTCTGGAAGAGAACGTTCTCCAGCAGGTGACGACGGCGATCATCAGCGCTCAGGAAAAGGTGGTGAATGCCGGTAACGGAACCTTGAGTGATGATGACCGTGCTTCGCTGGCCACGAACCTTCAGGGTATTCGCGATCAGCTGATGAACCTGGCAAACAGTACCGACGGTAATGGTCGTTCTATCTTTGCAGGTTACAAAACGGAAGCAGAGGCCTTCGACCAGACGACGGGTGACTATAAAGGCGGCTCTACGCCCATCAGCCAGCAGGTCGACTCCGCGCGTACCATGCAGATCAGCCACACGGGTGCGGAAGTATTCGATACCTTCACCAGTAATGCTAAACCGGAGCCGGACGGTAGTGCACCGGAAACCAACCTGTTTAAGATCCTGGATTCAGCGATTGCCGCGCTGAATGTGCCAGTGGAAGGTGACCAGACGAAAGCAGACGCGTTTACCGCCGCCATGGATAAAACCAATCGTGGTCTGAGCAATTCGCTGAATAACGTCCTGACGGTGCGTGCCGACCTGGGTATTAAACTGGATGAACTGGGCAAGCTGGATTCGTTGGGTGATGACCGTGCACTGGGGCAAAAGCAGCAGATGAGTGACCTGGTCGATGTTGACTGGAACGCCGTCATCTCCTCTTATTCTATGCAGCAGGCCGCGTTGCAGGCGTCTTATAAAGCCTTCAGCGATATGCAGGGCATGTCGCTGTTCCAGTTAAACAAATAATACCTCGACCTCTTAGAGCATGTCTTGAAACTGGGCATGTTTTTACTGCCCACTCCGTCTGGAGTGGGCATTTTTTTACACGATGTCTGCTGATGTCGACGTCACGCGGGCGCTCTCAATCAGGCGAATCGCCAGGGCTACTGCACCGCATACCGTCGCCAGAGCCACCACACCCGTCCAACCCGCCAGGGTATAGATATTTGTTCCGAGGACCGAACCCAGCGCCATGCCGATAAAGACCACCGTGAACAGCAATGCGTTCAGCCGTCCACGAGCCTGTGGTTCGAGGCTATATACCAGATTCTGATGTGCCACCAGACTTGACTGCAGACCCAGGTCAAACCCAACGGCAGAAAGCGCTATCAGGAGCAGTTGCCCGTGCGTGCCGAGCGCAGGCATCAGGAACATCAGGGCAAACGACGCGGTCACAAGGGCGGCCCCCAGCTGGGTGACTTTCCCCGCGCCCAGTTTATCCGCCAGACCGCCCGCCAGCGGTGCGGCTAAAGCACCTGCAGCACCTGCGATACCAAAACCACCCGCCACTGCACTCCCCAGGTGATAGCGTTCCAGCAGCATGACCGCCAGCGTTGACCAGAAGGCGCTAAAGGCAATTGATAAAAAACCTTGGGCCAGTGCCGCACGGCGCAGTGCCGGATAACGACGCCACAGGTGCTCCATGGAGCGCATCAGCGCGGGATAACTCAGCGTTGAGTGAATGGCGAAGCGGGGAAGCACTGCCCACATCACCGCGCCCACAAACGCAATGCTTGCGGCAGCCAGCTGGTACATCACACGCCAGCCAAAGGCTTCGCCGACCACGCCGCTGACGGTTCTCGACAGCAATATTCCCAGCAGCAAGCCCGTCATCACGGTCCCAACGGTTTTACCCTGTTTTCCTTCCGGGGCGAGGATCGCCGCTGCGGGAACGATGTCTTGCGCCATGGTGGCGGCGATGCCGATCAGCAGGCTTGCCAGCAGCAATGAATGAAGTTGCCCGGTCAGGCTACAGCCCAGCAGGAACAGCGCCAGCGCAGCACTTTTTATCAGGATCAGCGTTCTGCGGTCATGGCGATCGCCAAGCGGCAACAGGAAGAGGATTCCGAGGGCATAGCCCGCCTGGGTCAGCGTCGGAACAAGCCCCATACCTTCGATGCTGAGATGGAGATCGGCCCCCATCAGCGGCAGCAGCGGCTGCGCGTAATAGATAGATGCTACGCTGAAGCCAGCCCCTAGGGCCAGCATGAAAATCACCCAGCGGCTTACGGTGTGGGGAGCAGTTGTTGTGTTCATAAGACGTTCCTCAGTCATTGTGTGCGGCTATTTTTAATCAACACCGCTTGCGGCGGTAGACGGCCCGGTGGTAAAACGCTTATACGTTGGGTGTATGAGCAGTAAAAATATGAAACGAGTTGAACGTATAGATAGGGTGGAGCTGATGCGCACCTTCGTTCGCATAGTGGAAACCGGTTCGCTCTCTGCCGCGGCGCGGCAGCTCTCCACCACGCAGGCTACGGTAAGCCGTCGTCTACAGTCGCTGGAAACCCTGCTGGGGGCGCGCTTGCTGTTGCGTACAACCCATGCGACGAAGCTCACTGACGACGGCGAGCGGTGTTATCAGCATGCCCGTCGGGTGATTGATAGCTGGCTGGCGCTGGAGGATGAGGTGGGGCAGGCAGAGGATGAGCCCGTTGGCGTATTACGGGTTCGCGCACCGCATGCTTTTGGTCAGGAGCAGCTTCTGAAACCGCTGACGGATTTTTTACAGCGTTATCCGCAGCTGTCTGTTGAATGGATGCTTAACGATAAGTCGGTCGATTTTCTGAGCGACAACCTGGACTGTGCCATTCGCGTGGGCGCAGACGTTGATCCGGCGACGGTATCCGTGCAGCTGGCGGAGGTACCGCGATCGGTGGTGGCCTCTCCGGCATTGCTGACCCATTTTCCTTCTGTTAACACGCCGGACGATTTACAGGCTCTTCCCTGGATTGCCATCAGCACGTTTTATCAGCGGCATGTGGATTTGTATGATGGCAGCTCGATGCAGCCGCAACGCATCGCCTTTACGCCAAGGTTGAGTACCGACAGTCTGTACGTGGCGCGAAATACCGCCTTGACAGGTTTGGGCGTGGCCGTGGTATCAAGTTGGACGGTAATGGACGATATACGGGAAGGGCGTTTAGTCCACCTGTTACCGGAATGGCAGCCGTCTGCGCTGCCCGTTCATCTGGTGTATCCGTGGTCGCGATATTACCCCGCACGCTTGCGGCATTTTCTGGAGATGATGAAGCAGGTGATGCCAGATATCGCTGGAATGCGAAAACCGGCAAACGGGCAATAAAAAAGCCGACCCTGAGGTCGGCTTTTTACATCATGCTACCTTATTCGCCAGACTGCGGGCGGGTAGCAGGGGCAGTCGCCTGATGCGTTGCACTGTGTCCGCCAGCGGAGCCTTTGCCATCAAAGTTGAATGAAGGGCGAACCCAGTCACTTTGACGCGGTGTTTCTGCCACATAGTCAGGCGCAGGCGCGCGCGTCATTGGTGCAGTCGCCACATGAGCAGGTGTCGGAGCGGCAACAACCGCTTCTGGTTTCACCTCTGGCGCTTTTACTTCTGGCGCGTTTACTTCAGCAGCTTCGCGAACAGGTTCAACGTCGATTTCGACTTCCGGAACCACCTCGGCCGCAACGGTTTCAACGACTGCTTCTGCGGTTTCTTCAACCGGAGCGGCAGGTTGAACTTCGGCTGCAACCTCTTCAGCCACTACGGCGTCTTCTTCAGCAATAAGCTGCGGTGCGGCTTCAACCGGCGCGGCAATCACTTCAGGATGGGTTGTTTCCACTTCAACAGCGTGCGGTGCTTCAGCGTCTACTGCTTGTGGTTCAACCACCGTCGCTGCTTCAGTAACCACGTTTTCAACTGCAGCTACTGGTGCAATCACCTCTTCTGTCACAACCTGTTCTTCAACAGCCTGCTCCGGGCGAGCCACCGGGTAGCGGATCCAGACTTTACCGGATGCCATTTCCGGAGACGCGCACGCCACGGTTAACGGCATTGGAGACTGGGTCGGATAACGCTCATCACGGTAACGGCGACGACGCTGACCGCTAACGCGCAGGTGACGCGGAGAACGACGTGAACGACGCGGCATGCCGGCGTTGTCACGGCCTTCGCTGTTTTCTTCCTGCTCAACGCTGTTCTCTACCACAGCAGGCAGATCAACTTTTGCCAGTTGGGTATTTGGCGCGGTTTCGATAACGTCTGCAGGGATGATGATGGTCTCTTCTGCCGGCGGCGTACCAAAACGCACTTTCTGAGACAGCTGACGCTGCTTACGGCGTGGCATGACCTGAGTACGTTCTTCCTGCTCAGTATCTTGCTGCTCAACAGGCTCTTCGCGGTTCAGGCTTTTTACTTCCTGCTGCGCTTGACGCTTCTCGTCGTTGCGACGACGGCTGCGCTCACGGCGAGGCTGCTGCTCGTCACGCTGTTTGCTCTTGTCAGACTCATCGCCCGCCTGCTGACGAACATCGCGATCTTCAACGTTTGGCTGTTGTTTTTCACGACGGTTGCGACGGTTGTCTTCGCGTTGCTCACGGCCTTCGCTGTTGTCAGAACGGTTGTCACGGCGCTCGTTACGATCGCCACGGTCGTTACGGTCGCCACGGTCATTACGATCACGGCGATTGTTCTGACGCTTACGACGATCCTGCTGACGTTCTGGCTTAGCTTCTTTCGGTGCTTCTTTAGGCTGCTCCGGCTGCACGTCTTCACCAGCAAACATTTTCTTCAGCGCGCCGAAGAAACGGCTCAGGAGACCAGGCTGTTCCGGCTGGGCCTTCGCCACTTCCGGTGCAGGTTTCTGGATCGCAGGTTGAACAGCTGGTTTTTCCAGCGCAGATTCTGGCGGCGCTTCTGGCATGATGAAGGTCGCTAACGCTGGCTGCTCTGGCAGTTTGCGCTCGGCTGGCTCTTCATCGGATGGCAGCGCCAATTCTTCTTCATGCAGTTTCGGCAGCAGGTAGCTGAGCGTACTGGTCTCTTCGCCCTTGCGCACGCGCAGAACGTGGTAATGCGGGGTTTGCATCTGGTCGTTTGGCACGATGATGCAGCGAACACCGCCCTGACGTGCTTCAATGGCGCTCACCGCTTCACGTTTTTCGTTCAGCAGGTAAGACGCAACAGGCACCGGAACAATGGCGTGAACTTCTTTGGTGTTCTCCTTCAGCGCTTCTTCTTCAATCAGACGCAGAATGGAGAGGGACAGAGATTCGTTGTCACGGACGGTACCGGTACCGGAACAGCGCGGGCAGACATGATGGCTGGATTCACCCAGGGACGGGCTAAGACGTTGACGGGACATCTCCAGCAGGCCAAAGCGAGAAATATGGCTGATCTGGATACGTGCTCTGTCCTGACGTACCGCTTCACGCAGACGGTTTTCAACCGCACGCTGGTGACGTACAGGCGTCATGTCGATGAAGTCGATAACAATCAGACCACCCAGGTCGCGCAGACGGAGCTGGCGGGCTATCTCATCAGCGGCTTCAAGGTTAGTGTTGAACGCCGTCTCTTCGATATCGCCACCGCGCGTTGCACGTGCGGAGTTGATATCGATAGCGGTCAACGCTTCTGTGGTATCAATAACGATAGAACCACCGGAGGGCAGGCGCACTTCACGCTGGAAGGCGGACTCAATCTGGGATTCAATCTGATAATGGCTGAACAGCGGGATTTCACCGGTGTACAGCTTAATTTTACTGGTGAAATCTGGACGACCCAGCGCAGCGATGTGCTGGCGCGCCAGCTCAAGCACTTTCGGGTTATCAATCAGAATTTCGCCAATGTCCTGACGAAGATAGTCGCGGAAGGCACGTACGATAACGTTGCTTTCCTGGTGAATCAGGAACGGAGCAGGGCGGCTTTCTGCTGCTTTCTGGATAGCTTCCCAGTGCTTCAGACGGAAGCCTAAATCCCACTGCAGCGCTTCGGCAGATTTTCCCACGCCGGCGGTACGCACGATAAGACCCATGCCATCCGGTAACTCAAGACTTGCCAGCGCTTCTTTCAGCTCGGTACGGTCATCACCTTCGATACGGCGAGAGATCCCACCCGCACGCGGGTTGTTTGGCATCAGAACCAGATAGCTTCCCGCCAGGCTGATAAAGGTAGTCAGCGCGGCACCTTTGTTGCCACGCTCTTCTTTATCAATCTGTACGATAACTTCCTGACCTTCGCGAAGAACATCTTTGATGTTCGGACGGCCATGGGAGTTGTAGTTTGCAGGGAAATATTCGCGGGCGATTTCTTTCAGAGGGAGGAAACCGTGACGCTCAGCACCGTAATCGACAAATGCAGCTTCAAGGCTTGGTTCAATGCGGGTGATTTTACCTTTGTAAATGTTCGCTTTTTTCTGTTCGTGTCCAGGACTTTCGATATCCAGATCGTACAGGCGCTGCCCATCCACAAGGGCGACACGCAACTCTTCTTGCTGAGTTGCGTTGATTAACATTCTTTTCATCGTAACTTACTCGTTATTCTTACATTGACGACAAAGCTGCGGGCAAGGTGACGCTTTCCGGGGTATGAACCGATGGCCTCGTGTCTATTCACGTCGCCAACCTCACGGTTGTCGCTCGCTTAAGAGGCGCAGAGTGTCGGTTGCCTGTATTTCATACGGAAACACAGCGCAATTATCAGGGGAATTGCCTGGGTAAAACTCTCCAGAGAACAATCCTTATACCGGGAAGTACTGCAACCCGCAGCCCGCTAACTGCCTGAAAGATCAATACGTCTTACGCCATTGCTGCGTTGATGATCGGTCAGACAAAATTGGTCATTCCGTCGACATCCTTACAAAACCCGGATTTGACGCGGAATACGGATTCATTATTCCACTGCTCACCGGGTTATAGCAAGATGACTTTTACCAATTATCACCCGGTTACTCACAGTTTCTTCACTTCAAGGTGGTGATTGGTTTAATAACCACCAAATCGATTGCGTGAAACGGAAGGTATGCCGGATAAAAGTAAATATAAGCATAGAAAAATGAGTGGCGCTAATGCTTGACGATATTTAGAATCGCCAACCATGAAAACAGAGACTCCAGTCGTAAAAATGGTTGCTATCGCGGACGACTACGCGGGGCAACGCATCGATAACTTTTTGCGTACCCAGTTGAAAGGTGTGCCAAAGAGTATGATTTATCGCATCTTGCGTAAAGGCGAGGTGCGGGTTAACAAAAAACGCGTGAAACCTGAGTACAAACTCGAAGCCGGTGATGAAGTGCGTATTCCACCGGTTCGTGTCGCCGAGCGTGAAGAGGAAGTGGTATCGCCTAAGCTTCAGAAAGTGGCGGCCCTGAACGACGTTATCCTCTATGAAGATGATTATATTCTGGTGCTGAATAAGCCGTCGGGCACCGCCGTACATGGCGGTAGCGGTCTGAGCTTTGGTGTGATTGAAGGCTTGCGCGCGCTGCGTCCGGAAGCGCGCTTCCTTGAACTGGTGCACCGTCTTGACCGCGATACCTCCGGCGTCTTGCTGGTGGCGAAAAAGCGTTCCGCGCTGCGTTCTCTGCACGAGCAATTGCGCGAAAAAGGGATGCAGAAAGATTATCTCGCGCTGGTGCGCGGTCAGTGGCAGTCCCACGTAAAGGTGGTACAGGCACCGCTGCTGAAAAATATTTTGCAAAGCGGCGAGCGAATTGTACGAGTCAATCAGGAAGGTAAACCTTCTGAAACCCGATTTAAAGTAGAAGAGCGCTATGAATTTGCCACGCTGGTGCGCTGTAGTCCGGTAACAGGCCGTACCCACCAGATCCGTGTGCATACCCAGTTTGCCGGGCACCCGATTGCGTTTGATGACCGTTATGGCGACAGGGAGTTTGATAAGCAGCTGGCGGGCACGGGGCTGTCGCGTCTCTTCCTGCATGCGGCAGCGCTGACGTTTACTCATCCGAACACGGGTGACGTGATTCGTATTGAAGCGCCTATGGATGAGCAGCTGAAACGCTGCCTGAAGGTTCTGCGCGGTTAAACCTGTGCCGTGAGTAGAGTAAACGTTAAGCGGCAGCGTTTGTTGCCGTTTTTAATGTTTGCCCTCTCTACGTGTTGGAGAGGGCATCAGGCTGCAACGGTCCCATCACGCCGTTAGCGGATTATACTCTTCGCGCCTTAACATCTGGCACAGGGCAATAAGCGGCAGCCCAACAAGCGTGTTAGGGTCACGACCGTCCAGTTTTTCAAACAGTGCAATCCCAAGCCCCTCACTTTTAAAACTGCCCGCACAGTTCAGCGGACGCTCGCGGCGCACATAGTCAGCAATCTCTTGCTCGCTGAGGTGGCGAAAGTGCACGTCGAAAGGTTCGCATTCGGTTTGAAGGTGCCCAGAAGCCGAATTATAGAGTGCCAGCCCGGTATAAAAGGTGACGATACTGCCGCGTGCCAGCATCAGTTGCTGACAGGCTTTCTCTTCGGTATGCGGCTTGCCGGTAATTTCTCCGTTCAGTACGCAAACCTGATCGGAGCCTATAATCAGATGTGCAGGATAACGTTCGGCAAACGATTGTGCTTTCTTCTGGGCAAGACGGGTGACCAGATGACGCGGGGATTCGCCCGGCAGCGGTGTTTCGTCGACGTCCGGAGCGGCACACTCAAACGGGATCCCAAGCTTTTCCAGCAACATTCGACGGTAGGGTGAGGTGGAGGCGAGAACAAGATTTGGCATATTTTTATCACCAGATATAGCGTATCGATGCCAGCCATTTTAAACTACAGGCCGCAATGTGTGCGAATAATTGGCAAAAGGCAGCTATGGTTGCCTTTTTCTTTGACTCTATGACGTTACAAAGTTAATATGCGCGCCCTATGCAAAAGGTAAAATTACCCCTGACTCTTGATCCGGTTCGTACGGCTCAAAAACGCCTTGATTACGAAGGAATCTATTCTTCCGATCAGGCAGAGCGTATTGCCGAATCCGTAGTCAGTGTGGACAGTGATGTAGAATGCTCCATGTCGTTCGCTATCGACAACCAGCGCCTCGCCGTTATAACCGGTGATGCAAAGGTAACGGTAACGCTCGAATGTCAGCGTTGCGGGAAACCGTTTGTACAGCATGTTCACACAACGTATTGTTTCAGTCCGGTTCGTTCTGACGAACAGGCTGAAGCACTCCCGGAAGCGTATGAGCCGATTGAGGTTAACGAATTCGGTGAAATCGATCTTCTGGCGCTGGTTGAAGATGAAATCATCCTCACCTTGCCAGTCGTTCCGGTGCATGATTCTGAACACTGTGAAGTGTCCGAGGCGGACATGGTCTTTGGGGAACTGCCTGATGAAGCGCAAAAACCAAATCCATTTGCCGTATTAGCCAGCTTAAAGCGTAAGTAATTGAGGAGTAAGGTCCATGGCCGTACAACAGAATAAACCAACCCGTTCCAAACGTGGCATGCGTCGTTCCCATGACGCGCTGACTGCAGTTACCAGCCTGTCTGTAGATAAGACTTCTGGTGAGAAACACCTGCGTCACCACATCACTGCTGACGGTTTCTACCGCGGCCGCAAGGTCATCACTAAGTAATCACGCGCAAGCGTGATTAAGCTTAGTGAGGAATTTCCCCGTGCAAGCGGGGGAATTTACCAAACCAGGCTGTGACGAAACCTTGACACGTCTAACCCTGGCGTTAGATGTCATGGGGGGAGATTTTGGCCCTTCCGTGACAGTGCCTGCAGCATTGCAGGCACTGAATTCTAATTCGCAACTCACACTTCTTTTAGTCGGCAATCCCGACACAATCACGCCATTACTTGCAAAAGCTGACTTCGAACAACGTTCACGTCTGCAGATTATCCCTGCACAGTCAGTTATTGCCAGTGATGCCCGGCCATCGCAGGCTATTCGTAATAGCCGTGGCAGCTCAATGCGCGTGGCGCTGGAGCTGGTGAAAGAAGGGCGAGCGCAGGCTTGCGTCAGCGCAGGAAATACCGGTGCGCTGATGGGGCTGTCGAAATTACTGCTCAAGCCTATTGAAGGCATTGAGCGTCCGGCGCTGGTGACGGTACTCCCGCATCAGCAAAAGGGCAAAACGGTCGTGCTCGATTTGGGCGCTAACGTTGATTGTGATAGTACAATGCTGGCTCAGTTTGCCGTGATGGGGTCGGTGCTGGCAGAAGACGTGGTCGGGATCAACAATCCCCGTGTTGCGTTACTGAATATTGGTGAAGAAGAGACGAAAGGCCTGGACAGTATCCGCGACGCTGCGGAAATACTCAAGCAGGTACCGTCCATCAACTATATTGGTTATCTCGAAGCCAATGAGTTGCTGACGGGTAAAACGGATGTCCTGGTATGTGATGGCTTCACCGGAAACGTAACGTTGAAGACCATGGAAGGGGTGGTGAGGATGTTCCTTTCTCTGCTCAAATCGCAGGGAGAGGGTCAAAAAAAATCCTGGTGGCTCATTTTATTAAAGCGTTGGTTACAAAAAAGCCTGACGCGGCGATTCAGTCACCTCAACCCCGACCAGTATAATGGCGCCTGTCTGTTAGGATTGCGCGGCATCGTGATTAAGAGTCATGGAGCCGCCAATCAGCGAGCATTCTCTGTCGCGATTGAACAGGCAGTGCAGGCGGTGCAGCGACAAGTCCCTCAGCGGATTGCCGCTCGCCTGGAATCTGTATTAGCTAAAAGTGACTGAGCGTACATGTATACGAAGATTTTAGGTACCGGCAGCTACCTGCCAAAACAAGTGCGTACCAACGCCGATCTGGAAAAAATGGTAGATACGTCTGACGAGTGGATTGTCACGCGCACAGGTATCCGTGAACGCCGTATTGCCGCGCCAGATGAAACCGTGTCCACCATGGGCTACGAAGCCGCACAGCGTGCGATCGACATGGCGGGCATCGATAAAGAGCAGATTGGTTTAATCGTGGTTGCCACGACGTCTGCGACGCATGCTTTCCCGAGTGCAGCGTGCCAGGTGCAGAATATGCTTGGCATTAAAGGCTGCCCGGCATTTGACGTTGCTGCTGCCTGCGCGGGTTTTACGTATGCGTTGAGCGTAGCCGATCAGTATGTTAAATCCGGCGCCGTGAAGTATGCTCTGGTGATCGGTGCTGACGTGCTGGCAAGAACCTGCGATCCAACCGATCGCGGTACGATCATTATTTTTGGTGATGGTGCGGGCGCAGTGCTGCTGGGTCAGTCCGAAGAACCGGGTATCATCTCGACGCATCTGCATGCTGACGGGAGTTACGGTGAACTGCTGACGCTGCCAAACGCCGATCGCGTGAATCCAGAGAACTCCATTCACCTGACAATGGCAGGTAATGAGGTGTTTAAGGTGGCGGTGACCGAGCTTGCGCACATTGTCGACGAAACGCTGGAAGCGAATAACCTTGAGCGCTCCGCGCTCGACTGGCTGGTCCCGCATCAGGCGAACCTGCGTATTATCAGCGCGACGGCTAAAAAACTCGGCATGTCAATGGATAACGTTGTGGTGACGCTGGATCGTCACGGCAACACCTCTGCGGCATCGGTACCGTGCGCATTTGACGAAGCGGTACGTGATGGACGAATTAAACGGGGCCAGTTGGTCTTGCTTGAAGCCTTCGGTGGCGGGTTCACCTGGGGTTCCGCGCTGGTTCGTTTCTAGTATAAGGATAAAAAAATGACGCAATTTGCTTTTGTGTTCCCGGGACAGGGTTCTCAAGCCGTTGGGATGTTGTCTGAAATGGCAGCAAACTACCCGGTTATCGAAGACACTTTCCGTGAAGCTTCTGATGCACTGGGTTATGATCTGTGGGCGCTGACCCAACAGGGACCGGCTGAAGAACTGAACAAAACCTGGCAGACTCAGCCAGCACTGCTGACCGCGTCCGTTGCGCTATGGCGCGTATGGCAGCAGCAGGGCGGTAAAGCGCCAGCGCTGCTTGCGGGTCACAGCTTGGGTGAATACTCTGCGCTGGTGTGTGCAGGCGTCATTGCGTTTGCTGATGCAGTACGCCTGGTCGAACTGCGCGGTAAATTCATGCAGGAAGCGGTGCCTGAAGGCACGGGTGGCATGTCTGCCATCATCGGCCTTGACGATGCCTCCATTGCAAAAGCGTGTGAAGAGTCCGCTGAAGGCCAGGTGGTTTCTCCGGTAAACTTCAACTCGCCGGGCCAGGTGGTTATTGCGGGTCATAAAGAAGCGGTTGAACGTGCGGGTGCCGCCTGTAAAGCTGCGGGCGCCAAACGTGCGCTGCCGCTGCCGGTGAGCGTACCGTCTCACTGTGCGCTGATGAAGCCAGCAGCCGACAAACTGGCGGTGGAGCTGGAAAAAATTACCTTTAACGCACCGACGATTTCCGTTGTGAATAACGTCGATGTGAAATGCGAAACTGCACCGGATGCAATCCGTAACGCGCTGATTCGCCAGCTTTACAGCCCGGTACAGTGGACCAAAACCGTTGAGTTTATGGCGTCACAGGGCGTTGAGCATCTGTATGAAGTCGGTCCTGGTAAGGTCCTCACCGGTCTGACAAAACGTATTGTTGACACCCTGACTGCTTCGGCGATTAACGAGCCGGAAGCGATGTCAGCGGCACTCTCGCAATAAATGAGGAATACCATGAGTTTTGAAGGAAAAATCGCCCTGGTCACCGGCGCAAGCCGCGGTATCGGGCGCGCAATTGCTGAAACACTGGTTGCGCGCGGCGCGAAGGTGATTGGTACAGCGACCAGCGAGAGCGGCGCTCAGGCCATCAGCGACTATTTGGGTGCGAACGGTAAAGGTCTGGTATTGAATGTGACCGAACCTGCATCTATCGAATCTGTTCTGGAAAATATTCGCGCAGAGTTTGGCGAAGTGGATATTCTGGTAAATAATGCCGGGATCACTCGTGATAACCTGCTGATGCGAATGAAAGACGACGAGTGGAACGATATTATCGAAACCAACCTGTCATCTGTATTCCGTCTGTCAAAAGCGGTAATGCGCGCTATGATGAAAAAGCGTCATGGTCGTATTATCACTGTTGGTTCCGTGGTTGGTACCATGGGAAATGCTGGTCAGGCTAACTACGCTGCGGCGAAAGCGGGTCTGATCGGTTTCAGTAAGTCGCTGGCGCGTGAAGTCGCGTCCCGCGGTATTACTGTAAACGTTGTTGCTCCGGGTTTTATTGAAACGGACATGACGCGTGCGCTGACTGATGATCAGCGTGCGGGTACGCTGGCAGCTGTTCCTGCGGGCCGTCTTGGCGACCCTAAAGAAATTGCCAGTGCGGTTGCATTTTTAGCCTCTGACGAAGCGGGTTACATCACTGGTGAGACCCTCCACGTCAACGGCGGGATGTACATGGTTTAATCACGATGAAAAATATTTGCGTTATTAGGGCGAATGGCCTCAAAATAACGTAAAATCGTGGTAAGAACTGCCGGGATTTAGTTGCAAATTTTTCAACATTTTATACACTACGAAAACCATCGCGAAAGCGAGTTTTGATAGGAAATTTAAGAGTATGAGCACTATCGAAGAACGCGTTAAGAAAATTATCGGCGAACAGCTGGGCGTTAAGCAGGAAGAAGTTGTGAACTCCGCTTCCTTCGTTGAAGACCTGGGCGCAGATTCTCTTGACACCGTTGAGCTGGTAATGGCTCTGGAAGAAGAGTTTGATACTGAGATTCCGGACGAAGAAGCTGAGAAAATCACCACCGTTCAGGCTGCCATTGATTACATCAACGGTCACCAGGCGTAAGTGAACATCTCCAGGCGGTCATTCGACCGCCTGAGTTTTATCTTTTTTAGTCCCACGAATCTCTTTTATTTTTCCCTCCCTGGAGGACAAACGTGTCTAAGCGTCGTGTAGTTGTGACCGGACTTGGCATGTTGTCTCCTGTCGGCAATACCGTAGAGTCCACCTGGAAAGCTCTCCTTGCCGGTCAGAGCGGCATCAGCCTAATCGACCATTTCGATACTAGCGCCTACGCAACGAAATTTGCTGGCTTAGTAAAGGATTTTAACTGTGAAGAATTTATCTCGCGCAAAGAACAGCGCAAGATGGATGCCTTCATTCAATATGGAATTGTCGCTGGCATTCAGGCCATGCAGGATTCTGGCCTTGAGATTACGGAAGAGAACGCAACCCGTATTGGCGCCGCTATCGGCTCCGGTATTGGTGGTCTTGGCCTGATTGAGGAAAACCATACATCTCTGGTGAATGGCGGCCCGCGTAAAATCAGCCCGTTCTTCGTCCCGTCCACGATTGTCAACATGGTGGCAGGTCATCTGACCATTATGTTCGGCCTGCGTGGGCCAAGCATTTCTATTGCTACCGCATGTACGTCCGGCGTGCATAACATCGGCCAGGCCGCGCGTATGATCGCGTACGGCGATGCGGATGCTATGGTTGCAGGTGGCGCTGAAAAAGCCAGTACCCCGCTGGGTGTGGGTGGTTTTGGCGCGGCACGTGCGTTGTCTACCCGTAACGATAACCCTCAGGCGGCAAGCCGTCCGTGGGATAAAGACCGTGATGGTTTCGTCCTGGGCGATGGTGCGGGCATGGTCGTGCTGGAAGAGTACGAACACGCGAAAAAACGTGGCGCGAAAATTTATGCTGAAGTCGTTGGCTTTGGTATGAGTAGCGATGCTTATCACATGACGTCTCCACCAGAAAACGGTGCAGGTGCAGCACTGGCGATGGCAAACGCAATTCGTGATGCGGGCATTACCCCTGCACAGATTGGCTACGTTAACGCGCACGGTACCTCTACCCCTGCGGGCGATAAAGCAGAAGCTCAGGCTGTTAAGTCAATCTTCGGCGAATCTGCTCGTCGCGTAATGGTTAGCTCAACGAAATCCATGACCGGTCATCTGTTGGGTGCGGCGGGAGCAGTAGAATCTATCTACTCTATCCTTGCGCTGCGCGATCAGGCTGTGCCACCAACCATCAACCTGGATAACCCGGATGAAGGTTGCGATCTGGACTTCGTTCCTCATGAAGCGCGTCAGGTGAGTGATATGGAGTATACCCTGTGTAACTCCTTTGGCTTTGGTGGTACCAACGGCTCCCTGATCTTCAAAAAGGTTTAAGCCGGGTTACCCGATAGCGAGTAAAAAAAGGTCCGCTTGTCGGACCTTTTTTATTAAGTTTACTCTGCTTGTCGTCGGCAAGACGTCCTGCCAGACTTATCGCCTACGCATAAGGAGCCACCATGTTTTTAATCAATGGCCTTGAGCAAGAGGCGTTGCCCGCCAGCGACAGGGCAACGCAATTTGGCGATGGCTGCTTTACCACAGCACGTATTGTTGACGGAGACGTATGCCTTCTGGATGCGCATATCCGTCGACTACAAAATGCGTGTCAATCCTTGTTCATTCCCTATTCAGAGTGGGGCACACTGCGCGGCGAAATGCGCCTTCTGGCGTCCGAAAATGACAGCGGAGTGCTAAAGGTTATTATCAGCCGCGGCAGCGGTGGTCGCGGCTATAGCGGTGCAGCTTGCCAACACCCAACGCGCATATTGTCAGTTTCTGCCTGGCCTGCCCATTACGCACGCTGGCGTGACGAAGGCGTTACCCTGACGCTGAGCCCTATTCGCCTTGGGCGAAATCCGATGCTTGCCGGAATTAAACACCTTAATCGCCTGGAACAGGTGCTTATTCGTACTCATCTTGAACAGACGGACGCCGATGAGGCTCTGGTTCTTGACAGCGAAGGGTTCATTACGGAATGCTGTGCGGCTAATTTACTCTGGCGGCAAGGCCGTGAGGTTTTCACGCCTTCATTACAGCAGGCCGGAGTGAAGGGCATTATGCGTCAGTTTTGTTTGCAGCACCTGGCACACTCAGACTTTCGCGTTGTCGAAGTTAGCGCACAGGAAGAGGCGCTGCATTCAGCTGATGAAGTTATTATTTGTAATGCGCTGATGCCTGTTATACCGGTCCGTGCATATGGTGAACTCGATTTTCCCTCGCGCGAGCTGTTTCAGTTTTTAGCCCCGATATGTGAGCAAACCAGATAGTCATGAAGAAAATGTTGCGCTTTGTCCTCCTCCTTATCGTCGTGCTGGGTCTCGCTGGCGGGGCGGGAGTGTGGAAAGTCCGTCAACTGGCGGACAGTAAACTCCTGATTAAAGATGAGACGATTTTCACCCTGAAAGCGGGTACCGGGCGCATGGCGCTGGGCGAACAGCTTTATGGGGACAAGATCATTAACCGCCCACGCGTGTTCCAGTGGCTGCTGCGCCTTGAGCCCGAGCTGTCCCACTTTAAGGCAGGGACCTACCGCTTTACGCCGGGTATGACCGTCAGAGAGATGCTGCAATTGCTGGAGAGCGGTAAAGAGGCGCAATTCCCGCTGCGGTTTGTTGAAGGTATGCGCCTGAGTGATTACCTTAAACAGCTGCGTGATGCGCCATACATCACGCACACCCTGAAAGATGACCACTATGAAACGGTGGCTGAGGTCCTGAAATTTGAACATCCCGAGTGGGTAGAAGGCTGGTTCTGGCCGGACACCTGGATGTACACCGCTGGCACGACCGATGTGGCCATTCTGAAGCGTGCACATAAAAAAATGGTTGCAGCAATAGAATCGGCCTGGGAAGGGCGAGCGGATGGACTGCCTTATAAAGATCAAAACCAGTTTGTGACGATGGCCTCGATTATCGAAAAAGAGACCGCCGTTGCGGACGAGCGCGAGCGGGTAGCATCAGTCTTTATCAACCGTCTGCGCATAGGCATGCGTCTGCAAACTGATCCTACCGTTATCTACGGAATGGGTGAACGTTACAGCGGCAAAATTTCACGCAAAGATCTGGAAACGCCAACGGCGTATAATACCTACGTGATCGCTGGCCTGCCGCCGGGACCTATCGCCACGCCGAGTGAGGCATCGCTTAAGGCAGCCGCTCATCCGGCAAAAACACCGTATCTCTATTTTGTGGCTGATGGAAAAGGGGGGCATACCTTTAATACCAACCTTGTCAGCCATAATCGCTCTGTTCAGGACTATCTGAAGGCACTTAAGGAAAAAAATGCGCAGTAAATACATTGTCATTGAGGGACTCGAAGGGGCGGGGAAAACGACGGCCCGCAACGTGGTCGTTGATACGCTCAAAACGCTTGGCGTTGCGGAGATGGTGTTCACCCGTGAACCTGGCGGTACACAGCTGGCTGAAAAATTGCGCAGCCTGGTGCTGGATATCAAATCCGTTGGCGACGAAGTTATCACTGACAAAGCAGAGGTGCTGATGTTCTACGCAGCGCGCGTGCAGTTGGTCGAGACGGTGATCAAACCTGCGTTATCAGAAGGTAAATGGGTCATAGGCGATCGCCACGATCTGTCCACTCAGGCTTATCAGGGCGGCGGTCGCGGTATTGACCAGTCCATGCTGACAACGTTGCGCGATGCGGTACTCGGTGATTTCCGTCCCGATCTGACGCTTTATCTGGACGTGACGCCTGAAGTGGGCCTGAAGCGCGCGCGCGCGCGCGGTGAACTGGATCGCATTGAGCAGGAGTCCTTCGATTTCTTTAATCGAACCCGCGCGCGATATCTTGAACTGGCCGGGCAGGACAGCGCTATCCGGACAATCGATGCCACACAATCCCTGGAGGACGTAACGCGTTCGATTCAGGGGACGGTCACGCAGTGGTTACAGGAGCAGCAGGCATGAAATGGTACCCATGGTTGCGCCCGCACTTTGAACAGCTGATCAACAGCTATCAGGCTGGTCGGGGCCATCATGCGTTACTGATTCAGGCATTACCAGGAATGGGCGATGATGCGCTGATTTACGCCATCACCCGTTTTCTGATGTGCCAACAGCCGGAAGGGCATAAAAGCTGTGGCAAATGCCGCGGATGTCAGCTGATGCAGGCTGGCACACATCCTGACTACTACACGCTTGAGCCTGAGAAAGGCAAAAGCACGCTCGGTATTGATGCCGTGCGTGAAGTCAGTGAAAAATTATACGAACATGCACGGCTCAGCGGGGCAAAAGTGGTCTGGCTGAAAGATGCTGCGGTGTTAACGGAAGCCGCGGCAAATGCCCTGCTGAAAACGCTGGAAGAGCCGCCTGAAAAAACCTGGTTCTTTCTTTCCTGTCGCGAGCCGGGACGATTGCTTGCCACGCTGCGCAGTCGGTGTCGTCTTCATCACCTTGCCGTTCCACAAGAATCGTGGGCTATGACCTGGCTGGAGCGCGAAGTGACGGTGTCGCAAGACGCGGCGCTGGCTGCATTGCGCCTGAGCAGCGGCGCCCCCGCGGCGGCGCTGGCGTTGCTGCAGACGCAGGTCTGGACGCAGCGTGAGACGCTGTGTCGTGCCGTTGAAACTGCGCTGGACAGCAGTGACTGGCTGAGCCTGCTGCCTGCCCTGAATAGCGATCAGGCGATTGAACGTCTGCACTGGCTGGCTGCCTTACTTCTCGATGCACTCAAAATCCAGCAGGGGGCCACCCTTCTGTCTAATCCCGATGTCTGGCCGCTGGTGAATACCCTGGCGAACCGTCTGTCGGGGATCTCTCTGCGCGCTATTCTCCATGACGTCTGCCAGTGTCGCGAACAGCTTTTAACCGTCACGGGTCTCAATCGCGAGCTTGTATTAACGGATCTGTTACTGCGTATCGAACATTACCTGCAACCAGGCGTAATACCGCCTGCTTCCCATCTCTGAGAGAGACATTATGTTTTTAGTCGACTCACACTGCCATCTTGATGGCCTGGATTATCAATCTCTGCATAAAAACGTGGACGACGTGCTGGCGAAAGCGGCCGCCCGCGATGTGAAATTTTGCCTCGCCGTCGCCACGACGCTTCCGGGCTATCGTTCCATGCGCGACCTGGTAGGCGTTCGCGACAACGTTGTGTTCTCCTGCGGCGTACACCCGTTGAATCAGGACGAAGAGTACGACGTTGAAGACCTGCGTCGCCTCGCGGCGGAAGAGGGCGTGGTGGCGATGGGGGAAACCGGGCTCGATTATTTCTACACGCCAGAAACCAAGCCGCGTCAGCAAGAGTCGTTTCGCAACCATATTCGCGTCGGTCGCGAGCTGAACAAGCCGGTTATCGTTCATACCCGCGATGCGCGCGCCGATACGCTGACAATCCTCCAGGAAGAAAACGTGACGGATTGCGGTGGCGTACTACACTGTTTCACAGAAGACAGAGAAACGGCGGGTAAACTGCTCGATTTGGGGTTTTATATCTCGTTTTCAGGGATCGTGACGTTTCGTAACGCCGAGCAGCTGCGTGATGCCGCGCGTTATGTTCCTCTCGATCGCATTCTGGTGGAAACAGACTCGCCCTATCTGGCACCTGTACCGCATCGCGGAAAAGAGAACCAGCCAGCAATGACGAGAGACGTGGCTGAATATATGTCCGTTCTGAAAGGGGTTAGCATCGATGAGTTGGCTCGCGTCACAACGGAAAACTTCTCTACGCTGTTCCATATTGACCCCGCCCGCTTGCAATCTGTCTGAAACACCTGTTTTTTTTAGGCTCGTAATTAATAAGTAAAGCGAGTAAAGTTCACCGCCTCATTTGGGGCGGTGATGGTGTTTTTTGACACATCCAGAAATGCTTTTTGTAAATATCTGAAAGTTTTTCGTCCGTCTTAAGCTGAAACGTGATAGCCGTCAAACAAACTCAGAGGGATTTATTTTACTCTGTGTAATAAATAAAGGGCGCTTAGATGTCCTGTCCACGGCACGGTACTCCCCCCGAGCCAATGCGTGAAAGCGTAAAAAAAGCACAAATACTCAGGAGCACTCTCAATTATGTTTAAGAATGCATTTGCTAACCTGCAAAAGGTCGGTAAATCGCTGATGCTGCCAGTATCCGTACTGCCTATCGCAGGTATCCTGCTGGGTGTCGGTTCTGCAAACTTCAGCTGGCTGCCAGCCGTAGTTTCCCATGTGATGGCCGAAGCAGGCGGTTCTGTTTTTGCTAACATGCCGCTGATCTTCGCTATCGGTGTTGCGCTGGGCTTCACCAATAACGATGGTGTATCTGCTCTGGCTGCAGTTGTTGCCTACGGCATCATGGTGAAAACCATGGCTGTGGTTGCACCTTTGGTTCTGCATTTACCTGCTGAAGAGATCGCTGCAAAACACCTGGCTGACACCGGTGTTCTGGGCGGTATCATCTCCGGTGCGATTGCAGCGTATATGTTTAACCGCTTCTATCGTATCAAGCTGCCTGAGTATCTGGGCTTCTTTGCGGGCAAACGTTTCGTTCCGATCATCTCTGGTCTGGCAGCGATTTTCACTGGCGTGATCCTGTCCTTCATCTGGCCACCAATCGGTTCCGCTATTCAGACCTTCTCTCAGTGGGCTGCTTACCAGAACCCGGTTGTCGCGTTCGGTATCTACGGCTTCATTGAGCGTTGCCTGGTACCATTTGGTCTGCACCACATCTGGAACGTTCCATTCCAGATGCAGATTGGTGAATTCACCAACGCAGCAGGTCAGGTGTTCCACGGTGACATCCCACGCTACATGGCGGGTGACCCAACTGCAGGCAAACTGTCTGGTGGTTTCCTGTTCAAAATGTACGGCCTGCCGGCAGCTGCGATTGCAATCTGGCACTCTGCTAAACCAGAGAACCGTGCAAAAGTGGGCGGTATCATGATCTCCGCAGCGCTGACCTCGTTCCTGACCGGTATCACCGAGCCGATCGAGTTCTCCTTCATGTTTGTTGCGCCGATCCTGTACATCATTCACGCTGTACTGGCTGGTCTGGCGTTCCCAATCTGTATCCTTCTGGGTATGCGTGACGGTACGTCCTTCTCTCACGGCTTGATCGACTTCATCGTTCTGTCGGGTAACAGCAGCAAGCTGTGGCTGTTCCCAATTGTAGGCGCATGCTATGCAGTGGCGTACTACACCATCTTCCGCGTGCTGATCAAAGCACTGGACCTGAAAACACCGGGTCGTGAAGATGCGTCAGAAGACAGCAAATCAGCCGTGACCAGCGAAATGGCTCCGGCCCTGGTTGCAGCGTTCGGCGGTAAAGAAAACATCACTAACCTTGACGCGTGTATTACTCGTCTGCGTGTGAGCGTTGCTGACGTCGCAAAAGTTGACCAGCCTGGCCTGAAAAAATTGGGCGCAGCAGGTGTAGTTGTTGCAGGTTCTGGTGTTCAGGCAATCTTCGGTACGAAATCCGATAACCTGAAAACCGAAATGGATGAATACATCCGCAGCAACTAAGTTGTGACCTGGGGAGACTAAGGCAGCCGATTGGCTGCCTTTTTTATTGGACACCAAAAAGGGAGCCATTAGGCTCCCTTTGATGCTTCATCAGAACTGATAGCTTGCGGTCACGCTCACGTTACGCGGCTCGCCGTAGACCAGCGAACCCTGAACGTTGGTGTCGTAAGTTTTATCGAACAAGTTATTCAGGTTACCCTGCAAAGAGAAGTTCTTCGTCACCTGATAGCGGGTGAACAGATCGACCAGCGCATAGCTACCTTGCTCGGCACGCCATGTGCCATACGGCGTAGCTACATCGCTGTAAATGCGATTCTGCCAGTTAACGCCGCCGCCAACGGTCAACGCAGGCATCGCTGGCAGACGGTAGCGGGTAAACAGCTTAATCGTCGTGCGCGGCAGGTTAGGGTTAACCGCTTTTCCGTCGCTGTCTTCTGCAACGTAGCGTGTGGCACCAAAGGTCATCTGCCAGTTATCCGTCAAGGCACCATTGAGTTCAAATTCCACGCCTTTACTCACTGTGCCATCTGCACCTTCATACGCCGTATCCGTAGAGCCCTGAATCACACGGCCCGTGCTTTGCGCAACGTTATCTTGTTCAATACGGAATACCGACAGCGTTGTGGTCAGGCGACTGTCCATCCAGTCTGACTTCAGGCCCACCTCATAGTTATTGCCGGTAATGGGGTCAAGATATCTGCCGGTGCTGTCACGGTAGTTTTGAGGCTGGAAGATGGAGGTATAGCTGGCGTAGGCCGACCAATTATCGTCAATATCAAAGACGAGTCCCGCATAAGGTGTGGTGTGATTTTTCTCCATGCCATAAGTCATGGTGTCGATGCTCCAGTTGGTATAACGGGCGCCGAGGATCACATGCAGCGGATCAGCCAATGAAATACGTGTCGCAGCGTACAGCGATTTCATGTTCGTTTTGTCATCCTGAGCCAGCGCCTGGGAGCCCCAGTTTGTTTCCGGGAAGTGCCCATCGTAGTCGTAGAAACTTCCGAACTCATCAGGGTAGACGTTCGCCCACGCATTGGTATACCGGTTGGTTTGCCGACTTAAACTGCCGCCAAACATCACGGTGTGCTGACGACCGAACAGATCGTAGCCCCCATCAGTGAAGAGATCGACTGCATCGACCTTACGCTTGCCGCTGTTCCAGCCCGTCCCGCCGATGTAGCCAAAATCAGGACCATAGTTTGAATAAGGCCCTACCAGCGCGCCCGTTGATTTATCCACGTAGGCGTCAAGGTACAACGCTTTACTGTCGAATTTCGCTTCGGTGTGGGTCGCGTTAAGCGTCGCTTGCCAGGTGTCGGCAAAGCGCTGCTTGAAGGTGGCGAAAACTTTATTAAATTCTTTGTCGTTATAGGCCCAGTCAGGCGCGGTACTGTGGGCGCGATCGTAATGCCTGACGCTGCCGTCGGTGTTCCAGCGCGGCAAACCACCCCAGGTTTGATTATTCACGTCAATGCGCTGGTATTCGTAACCCGCAGAGAACGTGGTGGTCTCGCCCAGATCGGCATCAATAATGCCTGAGAAGAAGGTTTTCTTTTGATTGTAGTTATCAAGCCAGGCGTCATTATCCTGGTAGCCAGCCACAATGCGCCCACGCACATTGCCATCGTCCGTCAAGGGGCTTTGCAGATCCATGACGTAACGCTGCTTGTTCCAACTGCCGTATTCTGCAGATAAATTTCCTTTAAACTCGCGGCTGGTGGCATGTTTACGCACCATATTGATGGCGGCCGACGGATTGCCCGTGCCCGTCATGAGGCCGGTAGCCCCCCGTACCACCTCCACGCGTTCAAAGAGCGCCGTATCAGAGAGGGCATCGCCCAGATTCCAGCGGGATTCAAAGTAGGTTGGAATGCCATCAATCATGTAGTTATCGATCTCGAAACCACGTGAGTAATAGCTGCTGCGATCGGAATCAGCGGTGCTTTTACCGATCCCCATCGTGTTATCCATCACGTCTCCCAGCGTCTGCAGCTGCTGATCTTCCATGCGCTGTTGACTCACGATAGAAACTGACTGTGGGATATCGCGTTGAACCATCTGCATCTTTGTGCCGATGGTCGTTGTTTTTACGCTGTAATCCCGATCGCTGGTAGAGTCCGGCTGAGAGGTGCCGTCAACGACGAGGGTTTCCTCGTCTGGCGCGGCGAAGCTGGCGGTTGGCATCAATGCCATAGCAATGCAGGCTGCCAGCAACGAAGGCGTTGCGACAGGCTGACGTTGCCCATCCCTGGTGTGATTAATGAAAAGCATCATCAAACCCTTAATGAATGGTGAAGGTGTTATGCGTTAGCCTCGCGCGTGCGGGCTGACGTCGTTTTCTATGTGAAAAATGCGCATGAAAATGCAAATGCGAAATATACGCATTGTGATTAACGCTGTAAACAGATGTTGCGAACGGGTCTGAAATAATGTTTCAGGCGATAAAGGGGCAAGAGCGCTCACTCTCCAGCCAGCTGGCAGGCATTCAGGAAAGAATTCGCGGGAGAAGGTTGAAAGGACAGGAGAAACTCGCTCATACTCATGTGTTGTATCACGCAGTCATAAGACAATGTGTGCTAATTGCGGACGTACCACGCCAGATTAAACAAAAAAGGAAACGGTCATGGCTGAAGAAACGATTTTCAGTAAAATTATTCGCCGCGAAATTCCGTCGGATATTGTCTATCAGGATGAGCTGGTGACGGCTTTTCGGGACATTTCTCCTCAGGCGCCTACACACATCCTTATCATTCCAAATATTCTGATTCCTACCGTGAATGATGTGAAAACCGAGCATGAGGTCGCATTAGGCCGTATGCTTACGGTGGCCGCGACAATCGCTGAGCAGGAAGGGATTGCTGAAGACGGTTACCGTCTGATCATGAACTGTAATCGCCACGGTGGTCAGGAAGTTTATCATATCCATATGCATCTGCTGGGTGGACGTCCCCTGGGGCCGATGCTGGCACACAAGGGTCTTTAATATGCTAAGAGGGCGTATAGCCGCGCTGATTATGGCGATAGCAATGGTGGGATGCAGCGCGCGTCCTGCTATCCCCGTCAGCGATGAACAGACGCTGGTGATGGAGTCTTCCGTGCTCGCTGCAGGCATCACGGCGGAACAACCGACGTTAACCATCAGTGAAATCCAGTCTTCTGCCTCCTCTACGCTCTTTAACGAAAGACACGAGCCGGTGACGGTGCATTACCGTTTTTACTGGTATGACGTAAGAGGTCTTGAAATGCACCCGCTTGAAGCGCCGCGTAGCGTCGTTATTCCGGCAGGAAAGTCGGTAACGCTCTATGGCAGCGCCAACTATCTGGGTGCCCATAAGGTGAGACTTTATCTTTATTTGTAAGAGGTGAACCTTGATTAAAAATATGAGCCGTTATGCGCTCGTGACAGCTTTTGCACTGTTTCTTGCTGGATGTGTGACGCGAACTGAAGAGCCTGCTCCCGTAGAAGAGGCAAAACCAGGGACCGAGCAACCCGCGCCGCCAACGCAGCCGCAGCCAACCGTGCCGTCTGTTCCGTCCATTCCGGCGCAGCCTGGTCCGATTGAGCACCCGGACCAAACCTCCCAGCCAGCGCCTCGCGTGCGCCACTACGACTGGAACGGTGCGATGCAGCCAATGGTCGGAAAAATGTTGCAGGCGCAAGGCGTAACGGCTGGTAGCGTACTGCTGGTGGATAGCGTAAATAACCGAACTAACGGTTCGCTGAATGCAGGCGAAGCGACGGAAACTCTGCGCAATGCCCTGGCAAATAACGGTAAATTTACATTGGTCTCCGCGCAGCAGCTAGCCGTAGCCAAGCAGCAGCTCGGCCTTTCACCACAGGATAGCCTCGGTTCGCGCAGCAAGGCGATTGGCATCGCCCGTAACGTGGGGGCTCAGTATGTGCTTTACTCCAACGCCACCGGGAATGTGAATACGCCAGCCCTGCAGATGCAGCTGATGCTTGTTCAGACAGGCGAGATTATCTGGTCGGGGAAAGGTGCCGTTACGCAACAATAGCTGCACGCGCGAAGAGATCCTGACGCGTTATTTTCCGCAGTATCGCCTCATCGCGCCGCAGGCCCACTCTGGGCTTGGCGGCGCGAGTTGCATTATAGCGCAGGGCGATCGTCGTCTGGTATTGCGTCAGAATCACGATCGCTTTGCGCCTGCCTCCCATTTCCGTCGTCAGTTCCGCGCCCTGCGGCGTCTTCCAGCCGATCTGGTGCCGAAGCCGCGCTTTTTTATGCAGGGCTGGATGGCGGTGGACTATCTGCCGGGTGACGTCAAAAGTGAGCTACCGGAAACGTCAACCCTTAGCGCTTTGTTGTATCATCTGCACCGTCAACCGCGTCTGGGATGGCGAGTCGCGCTATTACCCCTGCTTGAACAATACTGGCAGCAGGCCTCTCCGGACAGGCGGACACCTTTCTGGCTGGCACAGCTAAAGCAACTGCGTAAAGCGGGAGAGCCGCAGCCATTACGGCTCTCACCATTGCATATGGATGTTCACGCCGGGAACATCGTTTATACATCATCTGGCGCCAGGCTCATCGACTGGGAATATGCCGGGGATGGGGATGTGGCACTGGAGCTGGCAGCGGTTTGGGTGGACGATGACGCCGCCCGGCAGCGGCTTATCCACCACTACGCCGGGATCGCGCACCTGGACGCCCGCAAGCTGGCGCGTCAGGTTAGGCGCTGGCGGCCGTGGGTATACCTGCTGATGGCGGGCTGGTTCGAAGCGCGCTTGCAGCAAACGGGTGACAAACAATTTATTGCGCTGGCAAATGATGCCTGGCGCCAGTTACAAACTAAAGGATAAGAGAGGTTCGTGTGGGTCCAGTTATGTTAGATGTTGAAGGGTTCGAGCTGGATGCGGAAGAGCGCGAGATCCTGGCGCACCCTCTGGTGGGCGGTCTGATTCTGTTTACCCGCAACTACCACGATCCGGAACAGTTGCGTGAGTTAGTGCGCCAGATCCGTGCGGCATCGCGTAATCATCTTGTGGTGACGGTTGATCAGGAAGGCGGACGCGTGCAGCGTTTTCGCGAAGGCTTCACCCGCCTGCCGGCTGCCCAATCTTTCCACGCTCTGTTAGGCATGGAAGAGGGCGGGAAGCTCGCGCAGGATGCTGGCTGGCTGATGGCCAGCGAGATGATTGCCATGGATATCGACATTAGCTTCGCGCCGGTGCTGGACGTGGGGCATATCAGCGCCGCCATTGGTGAACGCGCGTATCACGACGAGCCGCGCATTGCGCTTGCGATGGCGACCCGTTTTATTGACGGTATGCACGATGCCGGAATGAAAACCACTGGCAAGCATTTCCCTGGCCACGGCGCAGTGACGGCTGATTCGCATAAAGAGACACCGCGCGATCCGCGCCCGGAGGCGGACATTCGTGCCAAAGATATGTCAGTGTTCCGCTCGCTCATCACAGACAACAAGCTGGATGCGGTCATGCCTGCGCATGTGATCTACAGCGAGGTCGATCCGCGTCCAGCCAGCGGTTCCCCGCATTGGCTGAAAACCGTATTGCGCCAGGAGCTGGGCTTCAACGGCGTGATTTTCTCGGACGATCTGTCGATGGAAGGGGCGGCGATTATGGGCAGCTACGCGGAACGCGGGCAAGCCTCTCTGGATGCGGGTTGCGATATGATCCTCGTCTGCAATAATCGTAAAGGGGCCATTAGCGTGCTGGATAACCTGTCACCGATCAATGCAGAGCGTGTTACGCAATTGTATCATAAAGGTTCATTTAGCCGTCAGGAGCTGATGGACTCGGCGCGCTGGAAGACGGTCAACGCCCAGCTTGAAGCACTGAATGAGCGCTGGCAGGCACATAAAGCCAGCCTGTAAACCCTCCCGGAAGGCGTAGCGTGGTGAGAAGACGATGATCATCTATTTACACGGTTTTGACTCTAACAGTCCTGGTAATCATGAGAAGGTGCTGCAACTGCAGTTTATTGATCCGGATGTACGGCTGATCAGCTACAGCACGCGCCATCCGAAACATGACATGCAGCATCTGCTTAAAGAAGTGGACAAGATGCTGCAGCTCAACGTTGACGATCGCCCGCTGATCTGCGGCGTCGGGCTGGGCGGCTACTGGGCAGAGCGCATTGGTTTTCTGTGCGATATTCGACAGGTCGCGTTCAACCCTAATTTGTTCCCGAACGAAAACATGGAAGGCAAAATTGACCGGCCGGAAGAGTATGTCGACATTGCCACCAAATGCGTAAGCAATTTCCGCGAGAAAAACCGCGACCGCTGTCTGGCAATCCTCTCGCGTAACGATGAGGCGCTTAGCAGCCAACGTGCCGCAGAGCTGCTGCATCATTACTACGAAATTGTCTGGGACGAAGAGCAAACCCACAAGTTCAAGAACATCTCCCCGCATTTGCAGCGCATTAAAGCGTTTAAAACGCTGGGCTAAGCCACCGCGTTTACCCTTCAAAGCCCGGCAACGAAAGCGCCGGGCTTTCTTTTAAGCCAGAATTGTCTACTTTTAAGCCATCAAAACTTGATGCATATCAATTTTGGTATGACCAATGCGCCTGACGTGTTATTCTCAAAGCACTTGAAAGGTTTCAGTGCTGTAACCTGTTGTTAATTAAGGGTTATTTTTATAACTTTTAATTAACAATTGGTTAATAATTTGAGGGGGTCACGTTGACTACGCCATTGAAAAAGATAGTGATTGTAGGCGGTGGAGCTGGCGGGCTGGAGCTGGCGACGCAGCTGGGCAAGAAGCTGGGTCGCGGTAAGAAAGCCAAAATCACATTGGTAGATCGTAACCACAGTCACCTGTGGAAACCGCTGTTGCACGAGGTAGCAACCGGTTCCCTTGATGAGGGCGTTGACGCGCTGAGCTACCTGGCACATGCACGCAATCATCATTTCCAGTTCCAACTGGGTTCTGTGGTGGATATCAACCGTGAGAGCAAAACCATTACCCTGGCCGAGTTGCGCGACGATAAAGGTGAGCTGCTGGTCCCTGAGCGCAAGCTGGCGTATGACACGCTGGTCATGGCGTTGGGCAGTACCTCTAACGACTTCAATACGCCGGGCGTGAAGGATCACTGCATCTTCCTCGACAACCCGCACCAGGCGCGTCGCTTCCATCAGGAAATGCTGAACCTGTTCCTGAAGTACACCAATAACATGGGTGCGAATGGCAAGGTTAATATCGCCATTGTTGGCGGTGGCGCGACAGGTGTTGAACTGTCTGCTGAGCTGCACAACGCGGTGAAACAGCTGCACAGCTACGGCTACAAAGGGCTGACTAACGACGCGCTGAACGTGACGCTGGTCGAAGCAGGCGAGCGTATTCTTCCTGCTCTGCCTCCGCGCATCTCGGGTGCGGCGCACAGCGAACTGACCAAACTGGGCGTTCGCGTTCTGACCCAAACCATGGTAACCAGCGCGGATGCGGGCGGCCTGCACACCAAAGATGGCGAATACATTGAAGCCGATCTGATGGTGTGGGCGGCGGGCATCAAAGCGCCTGATTTCATGAAAGATATCGGTGGGCTGGAAACAAACCGTATTAATCAGCTTGTTACTGAGCCAACGCTGCAAACCACGCGTGACCCGGACATCTACGCGATCGGCGACTGTGCGTCATGTGCCCGTCCTGAAGGCGGTTTTGTGCCTCCGCGTGCTCAGGCGGCCCATCAGATGGCAAGCCTGGTTCTGCACAACATCCTGGCGCAGAACAAAGGCAAGCCAATGAAGGCGTATGTCTATAAAGACCACGGTTCTCTGGTATCACTGTCGAATTTCTCTACCGTCGGCAGCCTGATGGGTAACCTGATGCGTGGCTCCATGATGGTAGAAGGGCGCATTGCACGCTTCGTGTATATCTCCCTGTACCGCATGCACCAAATTGCGCTGCACGGTTACTTCAAGACTGGCCTGATGATGCTCGTAGGCAGAATCAACCGCGTCATTCGTCCGCGTCTGAAGCTGCACTAATCTTTCTCTCCCTCCGGGCCATCCGGAGGGGGTTTTTAGCATTTCATGCTGCACATCTCCCATTGACTGCTTAAGAGTTCTCTTAAATACGATATATCTCTTCTGTATGCCGATTTTTTGATCCTTTATCTGATTGGCGAAGCCGCTTCCGTATTGCAAAATTGTTACCAATAGCAACAAAGGAGGAAGTCCCGTGAATAAATCAATGTTGGCGGGTATAGGGATTGGTGTCGCGGCTGCGTTAGGTGTGGCTGCCGTTGCCAGTCTCAATGTGCTTGATCGCGGCCCGCAGTATGCGCAGGTAGTGTCCGCTACCCCGATTAAAGAAACCGTTAAAACGCCTCGTCAGGAATGCCGTAACGTTGCGGTAACCCACCGTCGTCCGGTACAGGATGAGAACCGTATTGCAGGCTCAGTGCTGGGTGCAGTGGCGGGTGGTGTGATTGGTCATCAGTTTGGCGGCGGCCGCGGTAAAGATGTTGCGACTGTCGTTGGTGCACTGGGTGGCGGCTACGCCGGTAACCAGGTGCAAGGCGCAATGCAGGATGGCGATACTTATACGACCACTCAGCAACGCTGTAAAACCGTCTATGACAAGTCGGAAAAAATGCTGGGCTACGACGTGACGTACAAAATTGGCGACCAGCAGGGCAAAATCCGTATGGATAAAGACCCTGGTACCCAGATCCCACTGGATGGGAATGGTCAGCTGATCCTGAATAACAAAGTGTAAAAAAGCAGTTCTCTGAACTTAGCTCCTCAGCGCTCAGGCTGAGGAGCTTTTTTTTATCTTAAATTTTAAGAAGTTCCGGCCAGAGACGCAGTGTGGTCTGGGCAATGTATTGCAGTTTTTCAAGCGTCGCGCCTTCACGCGCGCTTATCGACATTCCCTGCAAAATGCAGCTCAGGTATTGCGCCAGCGCCTGCGGGTGACAATGCGCCGGGATTTCACCCCGCTGCTGTCGCTGGGTCAGAAACGTACTCAGCGTCTCTTCCTGCATGGCATGGCGTGATTTCACCGTATTGGCGATCTCGTTGGATGATGCCGCAAGGGTGGCGGAGGTGTTGATCATAAAACAGCCTGCCGGCGTATCTTTGCTGGTGAAGCAGGTGGCGACGGCGCTGAAATAGTCCCGCAGTGCCTGCTCGACCGTTTTCTCTTCACAGAAAAGCTGCGCTTCGTGTTTTGCAGCAAAGCGCGAAATGTATCTGTCCAGGACTGCTCTGAACAACCCCTCTTTATTGGTGAACTCGGCATACAGCGTTGGCGCTTTGGCACCGGTTGCCTCTACCAGATCGGAAAGCGAGGTTGCTTCATACCCATGCTGCCAGAAGAGTGTCATGGCCTTATCAAGCGCTGCATCCCTGTCGAACACTTTTGGTCGGCCACGGCTTTTCTTTGCGCAACTCGTGACATCGGTTGTCATTTGCCGTCGGTCCTCTGTTGGTTTGTTGAACGCCCATTATAAAAATAAACGCCAACCATCACCAGCGATGATTTCTTAAAAATAAATTAATCATATGGGTATGAAAAATAAGGGAATTAAAATTAATATAACGGTCGTTATAAAAATGTATTGACGCGTGAGCTGGATCACATTTATTATTTACCTATCGATCGTTAAGTAAATAACTAACGACCCCAAATTCATCTGCTTAAAGGTAAAATCATGAAAAACGTAAAAACCCTGATCGCTGCTGCTGTCCTGAGCTCACTCTCTTTTGCTAGTTTCGCGGCTGTTCAAGTGCAATCGACGCCTGTAGACCAGCACAAGGTCGGTACCATCTCTGCAAGCGCAGGGACTAACCTGGGTTCACTGGAAGATCAGCTGGCACAAAAAGCCGAAGCCATGGGTGCAAAATCATTTCGTATCACGTCAGTGACCGGTCCTAATACCCTGCACGGCACTGCGGTAATCTACAAATAAGCCTGGCTAAACCCTCATTTATGCCACTGCAATAAAAAACGCCCTGCATCGCAGGGCGTTTTTTATTCTGTTTTACATCGTCTGTTGAGCGATATTGTGATGCCGCGTGACGTCTGTTGGCATACCGGATCGCGCCTCCATCGCGCGCTCCATCACTGCGCCATCGGTGCTGGCATTCGTTTTGAAGCTCACCATTGCCGCATTCAGGTTTATCGGCAGGGTTTGCGGATCATCACCCATATTTTTCGATAACGGCTGGTGAATCTCGACCAACCGCACGCCGCCCGGCTCTTCTGAGACTTTGATTGGCGTATTGATAATATTCACTTTCGTGCCCAGCTCAATGACGTTGTAAAGCTTTTTGATGTCGTCATCGCGCAGGCGAATGCAGCCCGAGCTGACGCGCATCCCGATACCGAAGTCAGCGTTGGTGCCATGCAGCAGATATACACCGCCGTACGCGGCGAGGCGAATCGCATGGTGCCCCATTGGGTTATCCGGCCCGGCAGGTACCACGGCCGGAAGGTCTATGCCTTGTGCTTTATAGCGGGCACGAATATTGGCGGTAGGCGTCCACGTCGGGTTTGCACGCTTCTGCGACACGGTAGTGACCATTGTCGGTGTAAGCGTGTCGCCGCCCAGTTGGCCAATGCCGATAGGGTAGACGGTCACTTCGTTTTTACCCGGCGGATAATAATAGAGTCGCAGTTCTGCAAGATTGATCACCAGCCCTTCACGCGGCGCATCCGGCAAAATGGTCTGCAGCGGAATGGTCAACACGCTACCGGCGCGCGGGACATAAGGGTCAACGCCAGGGTTGGCCTGCAGTAAGGCCAGAAAGCCGACGTTATATTTTTTGGCAATAGCTTCCAGCGAGCCACCGTTATTTTCGACCACATGAAAACGGTTCTGCCCGACAACATTGCTGCCAGCAGGAGGCAGTGGCCAGGTATTCGCGCGGGCAGGCAGGGCAATCGCCACCGTTGCGACCAGCGCGAAAAAGGTTATCCAGCGAGTAAAACGCGAAGAGGTCATCATTATCCTAATCCATATAAATGATAAGGTTATTTTTATATAAAGGCGTTAAGGATAATTATGGCTACTATGCGTGTCGGGAAGATCGGGTGAAGTGCAAAGAGTTTGTAAATTCTCACCCCCCCGATAGCACAGCGCCAGAGGGGGTAAGAACAGGAGTTACGCGAGGGTGTTCTCTTCAAGCTGGCGCATAAAGTCTCGCACCCATTCCATCCGCGTTTTGCGTTCTGCCAGTTCCTGCGTAAATCTCAGGCGCGTCGGACCATCCAGGCGGAAGTGCTGAGGCTGTTTTTGCAGCAAGCCGATTAACCACATCGGGTTGACGTGGTTCTTCTCGGCAAATTCAATCACGCCGCCTTTTTCGTTGCCTTCGAGTTTACGAATGCCCAGCTTCTGCGCCTGTTGGCGCAGCCGGGCGATATCCAGCAGGTTCCTTGCCGCATCGGGCAGAAGGCCAAAGCGATCGATCAGCTCCACCTTGATCTCTTCCAGCTCGTTCTCATTTTTCGCACTGGCGATGCGTTTATAGAACGACAGTCGAGTATTGACGTCCGGAATGAAATCATCCGGTAGCAGGGAAGGCATTCGCAATTCGACTTCGGTTTGCTGGCTGGTCAGATCTTCAAGGGAAGGTTCACGCCCGGCTTTCAGGGCATCGACCGCGTTCTCCAGCAGTTCCATATACAGCGAGAAGCCAATGGTTTCCATTGAACCGCTCTGATCTTCCCCCAGCAGTTCACCGGCGCCGCGGATCTCAAGATCGTGGGTGGCCAGCGCAAAACCGGCGCCCAAATCTTCCAGTGAGGCAATGGCTTCCAGACGCTTTTGCGCATCGGTAGTCATCGCTTTCGGGTGCGGGGTCAGCAGCCAGGCGTAGGCCTGATGATGCGAACGCCCTACGCGGCCGCGCAGCTGGTGCAGCTGCGCCAGTCCAAAGTGATCGGCGCGTTCAATGATAATGGTGTTGGCGGTTGGGATGTCGATCCCGGTTTCAATGATGGTGGTACACACCAGCACGTTAAAACGCTGGTGGTGGAAGTCGTTCATCACCCGTTCCAGCTCGCGCTCGCGCATTTGTCCGTGACCGATAGCAATACGCGCTTCGGGCACCAGTTCGGCAAGCCTGTCCGCCGCTTTCTGGATGTTTTCCACATCATTGTAGAGATAGTAAACCTGCCCGCCACGCAGCACCTCACGCAGAATGGCTTCACGTACGACCAGATTATCATATTCCCGCACAAAGGTTTTTACCGCCAGACGGCGTGCAGGCGGGGTGGCGATAATCGACAGATCGCGCATGCCGCTCATTGCCATATTCAGCGTACGCGGGATCGGCGTCGCGGTCAGGGTCAGGATGTCGACGTCGGCACGCATCGCTTTTATGCGCTCTTTATGACGCACCCCGAAGCGGTGCTCTTCATCGACAATCAGCAGTCCCAGATCTTTCCACTTCACGTCGCTTTGCAGCAGCTTGTGGGTGCCAATCAGAATGTCGATTTTACCTTCGCTTGCCTGCTCCAGAATTTGCGTCTGCTCTTTCGCACTGCGAAAACGTGACAGCATCTCAATGCGCACCGGCCAGTTGGCAAAGCGGTCGCGGAAGTTATCGAAGTGCTGTTGGGCGAGAAGGGTCGTCGGCACCAGCACCGCGACCTGCTTGTTATTCTCAACGGCCAGGAAGGCGGCACGCATCGCCACTTCGGTTTTACCAAAGCCCACGTCACCGCAGACCAGCCTGTCCATGGCCAGCGGCTGACACATGTCGCTCAGCACGGCATTAATGGCCTGCGCCTGGTCCGGCGTGGTTTCAAACGGGAAAGTATCGCAGAACAGCTGATACTGTTCTTTATCATGCTTAAAGGCGTAGCCTTTTTTCGCCGCGCGTTGGGCATAGATATCCAGCAGTTCTGCAGCCACATCGCGGACCTTCTCAGCCGCTTTCTGACGCGCGCGCGCCCAGGCATCACCGCCCAGCTTGTGCAGCGGAGCGTTGTCTTCAGCGCCGCCTGCGTAGCGGCTAATCAGATGCAGGGACGACACGGGCACGTAGAGTTTGGCGTCATTGGCGTAGGTTAGCATCAGGTATTCACCTTTAATGCCACCCGCTTCAAGGGTGGTCATACCCTGGTAGCGCCCAACGCCATGTTCGAGGTGAACAATCGGCTGGCCGGGGTGCAGTTCAGCCAGGTTACGAATCAGCGTATCGGGGTTGATGGTGCGACGGCTATCCTGACGGCGGCGCGCGACGCGTTCTCCGAGCAGGTCGCTTTCGCAAATCAGCGCTCTGTTGTTAAGCGTATCGATGAAGCCGTGCTCGGCGGCACCGATCATCAGGTAACGACCCGAGCCCGTGGCCTCATCCAGACGCAAAATGCGTTTCGGCGCAACTTTAATGCGCCCCAGCAGTTCACCTAAGGCTTCCCGACGTCCCTCACTTTCAACGGAGAACACCACCGGCCCGGTAAAGGCTTCAAGAAACTTGCGCAGGTTGTCTAGAGGCGATTTTTGCTGCGCCTGTACGGACAAATCTGGGAGTGTCTGGAAGGCGAGGTTGGTGTTAGCTGCTTTTTTTGCCAGCGCGTCGGTTTTAAGTTGAATACGCGGCCAGCGTTTGAGCTCGCTGTTCAACTCTTCACTGCGCAGCCACAGCGTTTCTGGTGGTAGCAACGGACGCATTGGATCCACGCCGCGGTTTTCAAAACGGGCACGCGTTTCACTTTCAAAACGGCTGGCGCTGGCGTCGAGATCGCCGGTATTCACAATCAGCGTGTTCGCCGGGAAATAGCTGAACAGGGCGGGCAGGGGTTCATTAAAGAACAACGGCTGCCAGTACTCGATTCCCGCAGGCAGCGTGCCTTTACTCACCTGCTGGTAAATATGTTCGGCATCACGCTTCACGTCGAACCTGTCGCGCCACTGGCTGCGAAACAGCTCAATGGCGGTCTTGTCCGTCGGGAATTCGTGGGCAGGCAGTAAATTAATGGAGTCTACTTCTTCCAGCGTGCGCTGCGTGTCGGCATCAAATACGCGCAGGCTGTCGATTTCATCATCGAAGAAATCGAGTCGATACGGCTGGTCACTACCCATCGGATAGAGATCAAGCAATGCGCCGCGGGTGGCGTATTCACCGTGCTCCATGACCTGATCGACGTGACGATAGCCCGCGCTGTCTAACTGCGCGCGCAGGGCATCACGGGATAAACGCTGGCCTTTTTTCATCACCAGCGCATGGCCATGCAGGTAGTTGTGCGGGCAAACGCGCTGCATCAGCGTGTTCACCGGAAGGATCAGCACACCGCGCTGCATGGTCGGTAATTGGTATAGCGTCGACAGGCGTGAAGAGATGATCTCCTGATGGGGGGAAAAGCTGTCATAGGGCAGCGTTTCCCAGTCCGCCAGGCTGAACACCAGGCTATCGGTGAACTGGCGAATTTCATCGTGCAGGCGCAGGGCATTTTGCATATCCGGGGCGACCAGTACCACCGGACCAAGATGACGCTCGGCGATTTCTGCAACCAGCGTGGCACACGCTGCGCCCGTGAGTTCGCCCAGTTGACGCTGGTCGCCGGCTTTGACAGGCAAGGAATAACGATAGTGTTCAGGCATGGCTATGTCAGAGTCTCTTATGGATATACCAACAGTATTGGGGCATATCACTGATACGCAATGTCTTTATTATCCTCGATCGTTTTGCATAAGCAAATCTGAACTGCACGGCAGGAAAAGAGGCCCCGAAAAGGGGGCCTGTGAAGGGATTAACGCGTGCCCGGTACCGGAGAAAGTCTCGTCGGTGGGGAGAAGAAAAGATCGCCAAACAGTGCGGTCGAGAGTTTACGGGCGCCGAGGCCTACCAGCGTACAGGCCAGAAGGCTGATAAACGGATAGACCAGGATCAGCGCGAGCTCAGCCCAGACGGGCCAATATGCGGCATTCATTTCGCCAATCAGAATCAGGCTAAATGCTTCGATTAAGATGCGGTGGGTGGTGTAGATCGCGATGGTGTTAGAGCCAATCACGTTGAGCAGATTGTTAGGGTGCACGGCATAACGCTGCTCAACGCTGTAGAAAAGTTTCATGATCAGCACGATGGACAGCAGAGAGAGCAGGAGTGGGACGTTGGCAAACCACAGCACGACAGAAACTGCGCCGAAGGCGAGTACCGCCAGCCAGGTGCGGCGTAGATTCAGTCCTTTCATCCATGTCATGAGCTGGGCACCGTACCACGCCCCCATGCTGTAGTAGATCATATTGCGTACCACGCTGTTCATGCCCCACCACGGCAACGGCAGGAAGTTAATGGCGACGCTTGCCAGTGCCAGCAGGCCCAGAACCGGCAGCTTCCATTGGCTCAACAACTTACACAGCGTGAAATAGACGACCAGTGCGTACAGATACCACAGGCTGGTGCTGGCGGTGAGCATGCCGCGAATAAAACCGGTTAGCGAATCCGCATAGGCCGCGTTCGAGGAGGTGGCGAGCTCGCGTTCCGGTGCCAGCCAGGCATTCAGATGGCTCAGCGCTTGCCATTGCAGAACGCCCCATAGGGCAAGCACCCAGACAATACTCCAGATGCGCTTGTCGAGGCTGGTGCGCCAGTCCACTTCGTCAATGTAGCGACGGATAAGATAGCCAGAAATAAAGAAGAACACCGGCATGCGGAACGGCGCGAGGTAGAGGTTAAAATAGACCCAGCATTTGGCGAGAAGGCCTGAAAGCGGATGTTGCAGGCCGCTTAAATGGGGATAGAAGGTGATCACCGAGTGGTAAATTACCACGAGGCAGATGCAGAGCCCTTTTATCTGGTTTATCCATAGTGCTTTTTGTTTCATCGGTAACCGACACCTGTTTTGCCATAAACGAAAGGGCCATTGTTCTAAAATGAAATCGGGATGTAACGGGTAACAGTCTGTATCAAGAGGTTTTTCAGAAAAGGTGGAGGCTTTGGGGGAGGGAATCAGAGAGTAGTACCCTGATTTATCTGATTTTTTCAGAAAAATGATTACCAAAGCTTACGGTTTCAGTCATTTACGCTTAACGGATTCGCTTATATACTCGTGGGTCTGCTATCAGCAAACAGACGGATTTCATGTACCAACCTGTCGCACTTTTCATAGGCTTACGTTATATGCGTGGGCGCGCCGCGGACCGCTTCGGTCGCTTTGTCTCCTGGCTTTCGACTATTGGCATTACGCTTGGCGTGATGGCACTGGTGACGGTGCTTTCCGTCATGAATGGCTTTGAGCGCGAGCTGCAAAACAACATTCTGGGGCTGATGCCTCAGGCCGTACTTTCATCAACTAACGGTTCCGTTAACCCGCAACAGCTGCCAGAAAGCGCGGCGAAGTTACAGGGTGTCACACGCGTTGCGCCCTTAACGACGGGTGACGTGGTGCTACAAAGCGCCCGCAGCGTGGCCGTTGGCGTGATGCTCGGTATTGACCCAGCACAAAACGATCCGCTGACGCCATACCTGGTGAACGTGAAACAGACCGATCTCGCCGCAGGTAAATACAACGTCATCCTTGGTGAGCAGCTTGCCGGACAGCTGGGCGTCAACCGTGGCGATCAGCTGCGCGTGATGGTGCCTTCTGCCAGCCAGTTTACCCCGATGGGCCGCTTACCGAGCCAGCGACTGTTTAACGTCATTGGGACTTTTGCGGCTAACAGCGAAGTTGATGGTTACCAGATGCTGGTTAACATTCAGGATGCTTCGCGCCTGATGCGTTATCCGGCGGGCAATATTACCGGCTGGCGTCTGTGGCTGGATGCCCCGCTGAAAGTGGATACCCTCAGCCAGCAAACGCTGCCGGAAGGCACCAAATGGCAGGACTGGCGCGAGCGCAAGGGCGAGTTATTCCAGGCCGTGCGCATGGAAAAGAACATGATGGGGCTGCTGCTGAGCCTGATCGTGGCCGTTGCCGCGTTTAACATCATTACCTCGCTTGGCCTGATGGTGATGGAAAAGCAGGGAGAGGTCGCTATTTTGCAAACGCAGGGGCTGACGCCGCGCCAAATCATGGCCGTGTTTATGGTCCAGGGCGCCAGCGCCGGTATTATCGGTGCGCTGCTCGGCGCGGTGCTGGGCGCGCTGCTGGCCAGCCAGCTTAACAACTTAATGCCGATCATCGGCGCGCTGCTTGACGGCGCGGCCTTGCCGGTGGCTATTGAACCGCTGCAGGTGGTCGGAATAGCGCTGGCCGCGATGGCCATCGCGCTGCTTTCTACGCTTTATCCTTCATGGCGCGCTGCCGCCACTCAACCCGCCGAGGCTTTACGTTATGAATAAGATCCTGTTGCAATGCGACAACCTGTCCAAACGCTATCAGGAAGGCAGTGTGCAGACCGATGTGCTGCACAATGTCAGTTTTAGCGTGGGCGAAGGCGAGACAATGGCGATTGTCGGCAGTTCCGGCTCCGGTAAAAGTACCTTGCTGCACCTGCTGGGCGGGCTGGATACGCCTACAGAAGGCGATGTGATCTTCTCCGGTCAACCCATGAGCAAAATGTCTTCTACGGCAAAAGCTGAACTGCGCAACCGCGAGCTGGGTTTTATCTATCAGTTCCACCATCTGTTGCCGGACTTTACCGCGCTGGAAAACGTGGCGATGCCGCTGCTGATTGGTAAAAAGAAACCCGCAGAAATTAACACCCGCGCCAGCGACATGTTGAAAGCCGTGGGGTTGGGGCATCGCGGTAACCACCGTCCTTCTGAACTTTCTGGCGGCGAGCGTCAACGTGTGGCAATAGCCCGTGCGCTGGTCAACAACCCGCGTCTGGTTCTGGCGGATGAACCCACCGGTAACCTGGACGCGCGCAATGCGGACAGTATTTTCCAGCTTCTGGGCGAACTAAATGCTTCGCAGGGCACCGCATTTCTGGTGGTGACGCACGACCTTCAACTGGCAAAGCGGATGGGACGCCAGCTTGAAATGCGCGACGGTCATCTAAACGCCGAGCTGACCCTGATGGGGGCCGAGTAATGGCTTCACCGTTATCGCTACTTATCGGGTTGCGTTTTAGCCGTGGCCGCCGTCGCAGCGGGATGGTATCGCTTATTTCGGTTATCTCAACCATCGGCATTGCGCTGGGCGTGGCGGTACTGATCGTCGGCCTAAGCGCGATGAACGGTTTTGAGCGCGAGCTGAATAACCGCATTCTGGCCGTGGTACCGCACGGTGAAATCGAACCGGTTAACCAGCCGTGGACCCACTGGCGCGATGCGCTCGCCAAAGTGGAAAAAGTGCCGGGTATAGCTGCAGCTGCACCCTACATTAACTTTACCGGGCTGGTGGAAAGCGGCGTGAACCTGCGAGCCATTCAGGTGAAAGGCGTGAACCCGGCGCAGGAACAGCGCCTGAGCGCGCTGCCTAACTACGTGCAGAATGGCGCGTGGGCAAACTTTAAGGCCGGTGAACAGCAAATTATCATTGGTAAGGGCGTGGCCGATGCCCTGAAGGTGAAGCAGGGCGATTGGGTGTCGATCATGATCCCGAACGCCAGCGCTGACCACAAGCTACAGCAGCCTAAGCGCGTACGCCTGCACGTCACCGGTATTCTTCAGCTAAGCGGTCAGCTCGATCACAGCTTCGCGATGGTGCCGATGGAAGACGCGCGTCAGTATCTGGACATGGGCGACAGCGTGACCGGTATCGCCATCAAGGTGAATGACGTCTTTAATGCCAACAAACTTGTTCGTGACGCGGGCAGCGTGACGAATAACTATGTTTACATCAAAAGCTGGATCGGCACTTACGGTTATATGTACCGTGATATTCAGATGATCCGCGCCATCATGTATCTGGCGATGGTGCTGGTGATTGGTGTGGCGTGCTTTAACATTGTCTCGACGCTGGTGATGGCGGTGAAAGACAAAAGCGGTGACATTGCCGTGCTGCGTACTCTAGGGGCAAAGGACGGTCTTATTCGCGCCATTTTTGTCTGGTATGGTTTACTGGCAGGGCTGTTTGGCAGCCTGTGCGGTGTGGTTATTGGCGTGGTGGTATCACTGCAGCTGACGCCAATTATCAACGGCATTGAGACGCTTATCGGCCACCAGTTCCTGTCGGGTGACATCTATTTTATTGACTTCCTGCCGTCTGAATTGCACTGGCTGGACGTTTTTTATGTGCTGGTTACAGCACTTTTACTGAGTCTGCTGGCAAGCTGGTATCCGGCGCGTCGCGCAAGCCGAATTGATCCGGCGAGGGTGCTAAGTGGTCAGTAATTACGTCGTGATATAGCGGTCCTGGTGCCGCTATATCAGAAAGAGGAATGCGTTATGTATTATGGATTTGATATTGGCGGCACCAAAATTGCGCTCGGCGTGTTTGATGAAAACCTCAACCTGCAGTGGGAAACCCGCGTTCCTACCCCGCGCGAAAGTTACGATGAATTTCTGACGTCTATCGCCGCGCTGGTGGCGCAGGCCGATACGCGCTTTGGCGTTAAGGGCAGCGTAGGTATTGGTATTCCGGGCATGCCCGAAACCGACGATGGCACGCTGTACGCTGCCAACGTCCCCGCTGCTAGCGGTAAACCGCTCCGCGCCGATCTTTCTGCCCTCCTCGAACGCGATGTACGTTTAGATAACGATGCCAACTGTTTTGCACTTTCAGAAGCCTGGGATGAAGAATTCCGTCGCTATCCTTTGGTCATGGGGCTGATTCTTGGCACGGGGGTTGGTGGGGGCATTGTTATCAATGGCAAATCGATCGTCGGGCGGAGTTATATCACCGGTGAGTTTGGCCATATCCGTCTGCCGGTGGATGCACTGGAGGTCGTGGGACGTGATTTCCCCCTTACGCGCTGCGGATGCGGCCAGCATGGCTGCATAGAAAACTATCTCTCTGGCGGCGGGTTTGCATGGCTTTATGAACACTTCTATCATCAGAAACTTGAAGCCCCCCAGATCATTACCTTGTGGGAGCAGGGGGATGCTCAGGCGCGTGAGCACGTAGAACGTTATCTCGATTTGCTGGCGGTGTGTCTGGGGAATATCCTCACCATCGTCGATCCGGATCTGCTGGTGATTGGCGGAGGGTTATCAAACTTTACTGCGATCGCGGAACAGCTGTCCGGACGTTTGCCCCGACATTTATTGCCGGTTGCCCGCGTGCCGCGTATTGAACGCGCGCGACACGGGGACGCAGGAGGCATGCGCGGAGCCGCATTCCTTCATCTCACCGATTAGTTTACGAGGTTACTATGCTGTCGCGTCGCCAGGGTCGACTCAGTCGTTTTCGCAAAAACAAACGCCGCTTACGTGAGCGCCTGCGCCAGCGGATATTTTTCAGAGACAGAATGATGCCAGAAGCGATGGATAAACCCAGAGTCGTGGTGTTGACCGGGGCGGGAATATCCGCCGAGTCCGGTATTCGTACCTTCCGTGCTGCGGACGGACTGTGGGAAGAGCACCGTGTAGAAGATGTGGCAACGCCGGAAGGCTTTGCCCGTGACCCGGATTTCGTGCAGGAATTTTATAACGCCCGCCGTCGTCAACTTCAGCAGCCTGACGTCGCACCCAATGCGGCGCACCTTGCGCTGGCGAAGCTGGAAGACGCGCTGGGCGATCGTTTTCTGCTGGTGACGCAGAATATCGATAACCTGCATGAGCGAGCCGGTAATAAGCACGTCATCCATATGCACGGTGAATTGCTCAAAGTGCGCTGCGCCTGGAGCGGTCAGGTGCTGGAGTGGAAAGACGATGTGCTGCCAGAGGATAAGTGCCACTGCTGCCAGTTCCCCGCACGGCTGCGTCCACACGTGGTCTGGTTTGGCGAAATGCCGTTGGGTATGGATGACATCTACAGCGCGCTGGCGATGGCGGATATCTTCATCGCCATCGGTACGTCAGGGCATGTTTATCCGGCGGCAGGATTCGTTCATGAAGCACGCCTGCAAGGGGCGCATACGGTAGAACTTAATCTGGAGCCAAGCCAGGTTGGAAGCGAATTTGAAGAAAAGCACTACGGTCTGGCGAGCCAGGTTGTACCGGACTTTGTCGATAAGCTACTAAAAGGACTGTAATAGCGCTCGATGTTAAAAAAGCACTCACAAACTGAGTGCTTTTTTATTTTGTGTATTGAATCAAAATAAATATCGATAGTACTCGTTATATGTCGGCAAAAAGAGGATGCTATAAAATATTACCTTGTAAGGAGTGCGAAAAATGTACGCATTTATCGCGAGGCAACCTATTTTTAATACGGATATGAATACGGTTGCGTACGAACTACTTTTCCGCGAGGGAATGACGAATCATTTTCCAGATGTCTCAGCGGAATATGCAACATCCCGGATGATATCGGACCAGTTTTTATGTGTCCCGTCTCAGCGCATCGCCGGTACGCATACGTCATTTATTAACTTCCCCTCGAGGATGGTCATCGATCGCAGCGCGGAAGCGTTAGATAAAGATAACGTGGTCATTGAGATTCTGGAGGACGCCATACCGGGAGAGGAACTTCTTCAGGCGGTTAAAGAGATGAATGCGCACGGCTATCGTTTTGCGTTGGATGATTTCACCCTCGCCCCGGAATGGGATGTTTTTTTACCCTATATTTCCATTCTGAAATTTGACGTCAGGAATAATACCTTAGCGCAAATTGAATGTTATTTGGCCGAGCGTAAAAACCTGACCATGCATATTCAGTATCTCGCTGAAAAAGTTGAGACTAAAGCGGAATTTAAAATATACCTGAAGGCGGGCTTTACGCTTTTTCAGGGTTACTTTTTTTGCCGGCCGGAGATCATAAAATATAAACGTCTGTCGCAAAATCAGCTCGCGATTTTTCGCTTGCAGATGGAAGTGGGGCGCAATAAACCCGATTTTCGGATAATCGAGTCGCTGATAAAAACCGATCTCACCTTGTCCTATAAAGTCATGCGCTATATGAAACATACCGCATTCAAGCATGTGGGTGCCTGTAACTTCAGTAAGCTAACGCTGAACGAAGTGCTCAGGTATCTCGGTGAAAATCAGCTCAGAAGGTTTGTCGCGGTTGTGGTTCTGGCCAGCGCGGGTAACGACACGGTCAACGAGCTGTACCCCCTAAGCATGATGCGGGGCAAATTCTGTGAAATGATTGCGCAGCAGATGAACGACCCATTACTGGCAGAGAATGCCTTCATGTGTGGCCTGTTCTCGCTATTGGATACGATTCTTGAACTGCCAATGACAGAGTTGATGAAGCAAATCGCGGTGCCGCAGAGCGTGAGCAATGCGCTTTGTCATCAGGAAGGCGTGCTTGCTGATATCGTTACGCTTTGCAGACTTTATGAACAGCAGGCGTGGGATGAGGCGGCCAGAATGGGGCATGCTCTGGGTCTGAAGGATGAGGAGGTCGTCGAGGCCATGCGCAAGGCCACGATCTGGGCTGGAGAGAATGCTGTCACGTAATTCTTCCTCACTCCGCAACGGGAGTGAGGAAGGAGAAAACTTACCGGCCCGCTTTTAACTTCTGGTAATACTCTTCGTAAAGGCGGCTCGCATCGCCGACATCGTTTTGCCATTCACCTTTGCTGATGGTCTGCGCATCCGGATACAGTGACTTGTCGTTGGCCACGTCAGGCGTCAGTAGTTTACGTGCGGCCAGGTTTGGCGTCGGGTAGCCGATGGTTTCAGCAACCTGTTTGGCCACATCCGGGCGCAGCAGGAAGTTAATCAGTTTCAGCGCGCCCTCAACGTTTTTCGCGTTGGACGGAATAGAGAGGCTGTCCATCCAGAAGATGCCGCCTTCTTTCGGCCAGACCACCTCCAGCGGCGTGCCGGCCTGACGGGCAACATACGCCGAGCCGTTCCAGACCATCCCCAGGTTGACTTCGCCTTCCATAAACGGGTTGGCAGGGTTATCAGAGTTGAATGCCGCCACGTTAGGCATCAGCTTTTTCAGTTCGTTATAGGCCGCTTCAATCTCTTTCGGATCCGTTGTGTTACCGGAATAACCTAGCTTACGCAGCGCCACCTGAAACACTTCACGCGCGTCGTCGGTCATCAGCAGGCTGCTTTTGTATTCTGGTTTCCACAAATCGGCCCAGCTGTTCACCGTTTTAGGATCAAGCGCATCGCTGTTGACGCCAATTGCCGTCGCGCCCCAGATATAAGGAATGGAATAGTCGTTGTTCGGGTCAAACGGCTTGTTGAGCATCTCTGGATCGAGGTTGTTGAAGTGGGTTAACTTCGTTTTATCGATCTTCTGGATCATGCCTTCTTTGCGCATTTTATCGACGAAATAGGTCGATGGAACCACCAAATCGTAGGCACCGTCTTTGTAGGTTTTAAGCTTGGCGTACATGGTTTCATTCGACTCATAGGTCGAATAGATAACCTTGATTCCGGTCTCTTTCGTGAACTGTTCCAGCAAGCCAGGCGGCACGTACTCGGTCCAGTTGTAGAAATAGAGCGTTTTGCTGTCATCTGCATGCGCGGTACCCATCCCGAGCACCAGCGCCGCTGCGGCTAACATTTTTTTCATTTCATTGTCCCCTGAGATTTTGTTTTATCACGAGCAATAAGCTGGCTGGCAATCACCAGAACCAGCGAGAGCACCAACAGAATGGTCGCCAGTGCGTTCACCTCAGGTGAAACGCCGACTTTTACCATTGAATAGATTTTCAACGGCAGAATTTCATAGCTCGGCCCGGTCACGAAAGAAGAGACCACGACGTCATCCATCGACAGGGTAAAGCTCAGCAGCCACCCGGCAGCGACAGCAGGCATTGCCAGCGGCAGGATGATTTTGCGCAGGATAATCATCTCGCTGGCACCGAGGTCTTTTGCCGCCTCCAGCATCCGCACGTCAAAGCCTTTCAGACGTGCAAAGACGGTTACAACCACAAACGGCAGACAGAAGGTGATATGGGAAAAGAGCAGCGACCAGAAGCCAAGCTGAATGCCCAGGAGCATAAACAGCACCAGCAGCGAAATCGCCATCACAATGTCGGGCGACATCATCACCACGAACAGCATGCCACTAACGAACGGTTTACCGCGAAAGCGATAGCGATACAGCGCCACGGCGGTGAGCGAGCCAATCAGCGTTGAGAAGGTCGCGGATAAGACCGCCATCGTCAACGAGTGCTGTGCGGCCTGCAGCAGGCTGTCATTGTTCATCAGCAAGCTATACCAGCTGGTGGTAAAGCCTTGCCAGTGGATCCCAAATCGCGAGCTGTTAAACGAGTTCACGATCAAAATAATAATCGGAATATAAAGATAGGCGTAAATGGCGGTCATAAAACCGCCGCGAAGCAGTCGACCGATCATTCGAGTTCAACCCTCTTGTTCAGCAGGCGCGAGGCACGCCAGTACACCAGCAGCATCAGACCCATCACCACCGTCAGCGTAATGCTGGTGGCCGAACCAAACGGCCAGTCGCGAATGTTCAGGAACTGGCTCTTAATTACGTTACCAATGAGCAGGTTTTTTGCCCCCCCCATCAGGTCTGAGACATAGAACAAACCCATGGCCGGCAGCATCACCAGCAGGCAACCGGCGATAATGCCGGGCATGGTCAGCGGCACGATGATGCGAATGAACGTTTGGAATTTGCTGGCACCCAGATCTTTCGCCGCTTCAAGCAGCGGTTTATCGAGCTTCTCGATGCTGGAGTAGAGCGGCATCACCATAAACGGCAGCAGGATATATACCAGGCCGATAATAACCGCACCGGGGGTGAACATGATGCGGATCGGCGTATCAATCACGCCAAGCCACAGCAGAAACGCGTTCAGATAGCCCTTCGTGCTAAGAAAGATTTTCAGCCCGTAGATGCGAATTAACGAGTTGGTCCAGAAAGGCACGATCAATAAAAACAGCAGCAGCGGACGCACCTTCTGCGGCAGGCGGGCGAGGAACCACGCAAAGGGATAGCCTAACACCAGGCAAGCAACGGTGGCGATCAGAGCCATATTAAGCGAGTGTAACAGCACGTCGAAATAGAGCGGATCGAGCAGGCGTGCGTAGTTATCCAGCGTGAAGACCAGCTGAACGAAATGAGTATCGTCGCGGGTCAGGAAGCTGGTAGCAATGATCATCAGGTTGGGGAGAAAGACAAACAACACAAGCCAACCGACGATAGTGGTAATCACCACATTCTGGAACTTACTTGTGTTCTTCATCAGCCAGTACAACCTCCCAGCTTTCTACCCAGTTGATAACCATTTTCTGATCGAGGGAGTGGTCGAAATCGGGGTCGTCCTCGTTAAAGAACTCGCTGACCATCACCATCTTACCGTTTTCCAGTTCGACCACGGACTCCAGGGTCATCCCTTTATAATTTCGCTCGCGGATATAGCCAATAAGGCCTTCGGCCTCTGCATTGCCGTGGATTTCATCGACGCGGAGATCCTCCGGGCGCAGCAGGACGTTGAGCCGTTGTCCCTTCTCGACGGAAAAATTAACGGCGATTGCGCATTCGCGGCCTTCGACGTTCGCCCGAACACGCTGTTCGTCCAGGCGTTCAATGACCGTGGCGTTGAAGATATTGATCTCACCGATGAAGCTCGCGACGAACAGATTTTTTGGCTCTTCGTAGATTTCACGCGGGGTGCCGTCTTGCTCAATTTTGCCATCGCGCATGACCACGATGCGGTCTGACATGGTCAGCGCCTCTTCCTGGTCGTGGGTGACAAAGACAAAGGTGATGCCGAGCTTGCGCTGTAGGGCTTTCAGCTCGTTCTGCATTTGCTTACGCAGTTTGTAATCCAGCGCCGAGAGTGATTCATCCAGCAGAAGCAGCCGAGGTTTATTGACCACGGCGCGCGCAATCGCAACGCGCTGCTGTTGGCCGCCGGAAAGTTGATGCGGTTTACGCTGGGCAAACTCGTCGAGTTGAACCATACGCAGCGCGTCGGTGACGCGTGGTGCAATGTCGTTCGAGGGCGTTTTTTGCATCCGCAGACCAAACGCCACGTTTTCAAACACGGTCATGTGCGGGAACAGGGCGTAACTCTGAAAGACGGTATTGACGTGACGATCTTCAGCAGGAACCTGGGTAATGTCCTGGCTTTCGAGGTGGATACGGCCGTTATCGACGCTTTCCAGCCCGGCGATAAGGCGGAGTACGGTTGTCTTGCCGCAGCCAGAAGGGCCAAGCAGCGTAAGAAACTCACCGTCATTGATGGTCAGATTGAGGTCGGAAATCACCGCTTTGCCATCAAAACTTTTACGAATTCCTTCCAGTTGCACCAGCGGCGCACGGGAATGGGGTTGTGTATTCAATTTTCGCGCTGTCCCATATAGATGCTTCAGGCAGCAGACTGAAGCGGGGTTTGTGTGTAACCACCTTGGTGACTCGTAATGAGGGCGGACATTCTACGGCAAACCCCCTCAATCGCCAATCCTTGTCACTGATTCATAAGCTACATTTATTAACGTATAACGATATAAACGTAAAAAGTTCTCGTTTGCGGGATAAAAGTGACCTGACGCAATATTTGCGTTTTGATGCTTATTGATAATGTTGTCACAAAAAGTGAGGGTGACTGCATGGATAAATTACTTGAGCGTTTTTTACAGTACGTTTCGCTGGATACCCAATCTAAACCGGGTGTGCGTCAGGTGCCGAGCACTGAAGGCCAGTGGAAGCTATTAAACCTGCTCAAAGAGCAGCTTGATGCCATGGGACTGGTCAACGTGACGTTGAGCGATAAAGGCACTGTGATGGGAACGCTGCCGGCGAATGTCTCCGGTGATATTCCGGCGATTGGCTTTATCTCTCATGTCGACACCTCTCCGGATTTTAGCGGTAAAAATGTCAACCCGCAGATCGTCGAAAACTACCGGGGCGGTGACATTGCGCTGGGAATTGGAGACGAAGTGTTATCTCCCGTAATGTTCCCGGTGTTACACCAGCTGCTCGGCAAGACGCTGATTACCACCGACGGCAAAACGCTGCTCGGCGCGGATGATAAAGCCGGCGTTGCGGAGATTATGACCGCGCTGGCGGTTCTGAAAGGTAAGAATATTCCCCATGGTGATATCCGCGTGGCCTTTACGCCAGATGAAGAGGTGGGTAAGGGCGCGAAGCACTTTGATGTTGATGCTTTTAATGCGCAGTGGGCCTATACCGTGGATGGCGGCGGGGTGGGGGAGCTGGAGTTTGAAAACTTCAATGCGGCGTCTGTGACCATAAAAATTGTCGGCAACAATGTTCATCCTGGCTCTGCCAAAGGCGTGATGGTCAATGCCCTGTCGTTGGCCACCCGTATTCATGCAGAAGTACCGGTGGAGGAGAGCCCGGAACAGACCGACGGGTATGAAGGTTTTTATCATCTGACCAGCATTAAAGGTACGGTAGACAGCGCGCAGATGCATTACATCATCCGCGATTTTGACCGCAAAGCCTTTGAAGCCCGTAAACGCAAGATGATGGAAATTGCCAAGAAGGTCGGAAAGGGGTTGCATCCGGACTGCTATATTGAGCTGATTTTTGAAGACAGCTATTACAACATGCGCGAGAAAGTGTTGGCGCATCCGCACATCCTCGACATTGCGCAGCAGGCGATGCGTGACTGTGACATTGAGCCGTTGCTGAAACCGATTCGCGGCGGCACTGACGGTTCGCAGCTGTCGTTTATGGGGTTACCTTGTCCGAATCTGTTTACCGGGGGATACAACTACCACGGCAAACACGAGTTCGTCACCCTGGAAGGGATGGAGAAAGCCGTGAACGTGATTGTGCGAATAGCTGAGCTGACCGCGAAGCGGTAGCCGTTTTGGCCGGGCGCGGTGAATCCGCCACCCGGCGTCGTTTAGAACTCAGTCCTCAAAGAACCAGTAGCCGCTGTTCACCAGCGCGGAGAGCATGGCGAGGAAGGAAGGATCTTCCAGCGCGTCGCCAAAGATATCGGCGGTCAGCACTATGTGGCTGGCAATGGCTTCCAGCGCTGGACGGTGCGGAGAATCGATCTTCTCACCGTTCACGAAGACGTCTTCACCAATGCGCAGGACGCGTAGTCCACCCAAACGAACCAGCTTATCGCCCTGCTGCAACGCGTCGTAAATTTCGTCCGCCTGGTACGGTGGTTCCGGAGGCGCAACGTCGAGTTCGTGGCGAGACTGGCTGACAAATTCACCAAACCACTGTCTGAAATGCTCTGGCTCGTTGATCAGATCCAGCATCATGCCGCGCAGCTTGTCCAGTTCCTGAGGCAGGATATCTGCCGGATGCTCGCGTGCAGGGACATCCGGATCGCTGTAGCGATAGCTCCCCAGTTCGCGCTGCAGAACGTAGTCGGCAAAACCGCTGATCATCTCGCGGCCGCTTGGCGCGCGGAACCCAACGGAATAGTTCAGGGAGTTTTCCAGCGAATAACCTTCGTGCGGGAATCCTGGCGGAATATAAAGAATATCGCCCGGCTCCAGCTCTTCGTCGATAATCCCGTCGAAAGGATCAACCTGAAGCAGGTCAGGATGCGGGCAGTGCTGCTTCATCGGCACTTTCTCACCCACGCGCCAACGGCGGCGGCCGGTGCCTTGAATAATAAAAACGTCGTATTGGTCCAGATGCGGACCCACGCCACCGCCGGGCACGGAGAAGGAGATCATCAGATCGTCCATTCGCCAGTCGGGCAGGGCGCGGAAGGGGCGCATTAACGCGGCGGTAGGCTCGTGCCAGTTGTTCACGGCCTGAACCAGTAACGACCAGTTGTTTTCACCCAGATGATCGTAGCTTTCGAAAGGACCGTGGCTGACCTGCCATTTCCCGTCCTGATGGCTCACCAGGCGGCTGTCGACTTCATTTTCCATGGCCAGGCCGGCCAGTTCGTCAGGCGAGATAGGGTCGACAAAATTGCTGAACCCGCGCTTTAGAACGACCGGGCGTTTTTGCCAGTAACGTTCAATGAATTCGGGCCAGTTAAGCGTTAAGTGATAATCCATAATTTTTTTATTCCGCAGGCTCTTACTGAGACGGATTATAACGGAAGCGCAGGAGCCTGGGTGCGAGTTCCTCGCATTTTTCACATAACGGGTTAACTATCGTTCGATGTTAGCTGCTGGCGCCCAAAAATGGCCTCCATTCGCGCACCACCCAGCAAACTTTCGCCGGCTTGTATTTTGCCATCGTACTGATCGACAATCTCCCGCGCGACGGACAATCCCACCCCCTGACCGGGGCGCAACGTATCCGCCCGCTGACCGCGATCGAACACAAGATCACGTTTATTACGCGGAATGCCGGGACCATCGTCCTCAACGATAATATGCAGTTCGTTATCGGTGACGCGTGCGGAAACTTCCACAAATTCCAGACAATATTTACAGGCGTTGTCCAGAAGGTTGCCCATCACTTCCATAAAATCATTTTTCTCACCCACAAAGCTGATTTCCGGTGAGATATCGAGGCTAATATCCACCCCTTTGCGCTGATAAACTTTATTGAGCGCGGAGGTGAGATTATCCAGCAACGGCGCCACCGGATGCAGTTCACGGCTCATCAATCCGCTACCGGCACGCATGCTGGCGCGATGCAGGTAATAGCCAATTTGCTGTGAAATACGACTGATCTGTTCCAGCATCACCGGCTCAGCATCATTGACGCTCAGCTTTTCGCTGCGCATGGAGCGCAAGGTGCTTTGCATCACCGCGAGCGGCGTTTTCAGGCTATGGGTGAGATCGGTCAAGGTGGTGCGGTATTTGTCATAGCGTTCGCGTTCGCTTTTCAGCAGACGGTTGAGATTACGCACCAGGCTGGTCAGCTCACGCGTGGTGTCCGGATTGAGCATCTCGCGGTTGTGTTCTTCCAGCTCACGAACCTCTTTTGCCAACGATTCTATCGGGCGTAAGCTCCACCGTGCGGCAACCCACAACAGCGGAATCACCAGCAGCAGGTTGGCAGCCAGAACATAGACGAACCAGCTCCAGACTTTATAAGAGCGCTTAAGCTCTACCGGAATGGTGTCGATCACCACGATGGTCAACTGCGGCATCCCCATCGTCGCGGGGTAGAGGTTAATCCCAACGGAGTGCGTCATCTCCGTCTCGGCATCGTCGGCGCGGATCTCATTCAGTTTTTTCTGCAAAGTACGATCCTCACTCAGCAGCGAGCTGGTGGTGTTAAGATCGGCTTCTATTTCGTGGAACCCGTTGGTTTTGAGCCATTCCGGACGAATACTTTTTATCAACCACGGCACGTCGCGCTGTGCCCAGAGCAGCTTGCCTTTTTCATTGTAGATGAGTGCTAGCGTCGGACTTTGCTGGTTCAGATTCTCCGGCATATCGACGGTGATATGGTTATCTTCCCACTTCGCCAGGGTATAAAACAGGTTGCTCTCGCCGCGTAACAGGCGGAAGGTTGTTTTATCAAAGCTCACGCTGTAGCCGACCAGCGCCACCATCCCGTAAGAAAGGGAAAGCACCAGCACCACGGCAGCGGTTGCCAGTAGAAAGCGGACCCGCAGCGAAAGGGGCAAAATGTGGCGCAAAATCCCTTTCATTTAGCGTAATTCAAACAGGTAACCCTGGCCGCGCACGGTCGTGATCACATCCTGCGGATACTGCGCCTGGATTTTTTTGCGTAAACGCCCCATCAGTACGTCAATGGTGTGGCTTTCGCGCAGCTCAGCATCCGGGTAAAGCTGGAGCATTAACGAATCCTTGCTCACCACTTTGCCGTTGTTACGGATCAGCGTTTCCATAATGGTATATTCGAAGGCGGTGAGCTTGATGACTTCTTCGTTAATCGAAAATTCGCGACGGGAGAGATCGACCTGGAAAGGTGGGATAGATATAACCTGCGAGGCCAGCCCACTGTTACGACGCAACAGCGCCTGCATGCGCGCAGCGACCTCTTCAATGTGGAACGGCTTGGTGACGTAATCATCCGCGCCAGCGCTGAGCACTTCAACTTTGTCCTGCCAGCCTTCGCGGGCGGTTAATACCAGAACCGGCAAGGAGACGTCATGGCTGCGCCAGCGACGTATCAACGACAGACCGTCTTCATCCGGCAACCCTAAATCGACAATGGCGATATCCGGCAGGTGCTCATTGAGATAATAATCGGCTTCTTTTGCATCTTCAGCATCGTCCACCTGATGTCCCATCTCCTGAAGTTGAACTTTCAGGTGATGGCGTAGCAAAGCGTTATCCTCAACAACCAAAACGCGCATCATCTCTTCTCCCAGAATAAATTGTATGAATAGTTTAACGCTGATTATGTTGCTGTGGGGATAAACATTGATTAAACCGGGGAAAAGCAGCCCCCTTTCCGGGCGGAAAGGGGGAAGGGGGCGTTACTTCAGCTCGTCAACCATGGTCATTGCGCGACCAATATAGTTTGCTGGCGTCATCGCCTTCAGGCGGGTTTTCTCTTCTTCTGGCAATTCCAGGCCGTCGATAAACTGCTTCATCCCTTCGGCATCAACGCGTTTACCGCGGGTCAGCTCTTTCAGTTTTTCGTACGGCTTTTCGATGCCGTAACGACGCATCACGGTCTGAATCGGCTCCGCCAGCACTTCCCAGTTATGATCCAGTTCATCCAGCAGGCGGTCACGATTGACTTCCAGTTTGCTCACGCCTTTCAGAGTGGACTGATAGGCGATCAGCGCGTAGCCAATCCCGACGCCCAGATTGCGCAGTACGGTGGAGTCGGTCAGGTCGCGCTGCCAGCGGGAAATCGGCAGTTTGCTCGCCATATGCTGCAGAACGGCATTTGCCAGGCCCAGGTTGCCTTCAGAGTTTTCGAAGTCAATCGGGTTAACCTTATGCGGCATGGTTGAAGAACCAATTTCACCAGCGATGGTTTTCTGTTTGAAATGGTTCAGCGCAATGTAACCCCAGACGTCACGATCGAAGTCGATCAGAATGGTGTTGAAGCGAGCAACGCAGTCAAACAGCTCTGCGATGTAGTCGTGCGGCTCAATTTGCGTGGTGTACGGGTTCCACTGAATACCCAGAGAGGTCACGAACTCTTCGCTGAACAGGTGCCAATCCACTTCTGGGTAGGCCGCGATGTGCGCATTGTAGTTACCCACCGCGCCGTTGATTTTACCCAGGATCTCAACCTGTTCCAGTTGACGATACTGACGCTCCATACGGTACGCTACGTTCGCCATCTCTTTGCCCATCGTTGATGGAGTTGCTGGCTGGCCGTGGGTACGGGAGAGCAGAGGGATATCACGGTATTCCACGGACAGTGCTTTTACCGCATCAATGATTTTGCGCCAGTAAGGCAGCACTACGTCTTTGCGCGCGGTTGACAGCATCAGCGCGTGGGACAGGTTGTTGATGTCTTCAGACGTACAGGCGAAGTGAATGAACTCAGACACCGCGTGCAGCGCAGGAACGCTTTCAACTTTTTCTTTTAGGAAATACTCAACCGCTTTCACATCGTGGTTGGTGGTGCGTTCAATGGTCTTAATGCGCGCGGCATCTTCTTCATTGAAGTCAGCAACGATTTTATCAAGGTAATCGTTTGCTTTTGCGTCCAAAGCAGGAACTTCCTTGATTGCTGCATGAGCGGCCAGCTTTTGCAGCCAGCGTACTTCAACCTGAACACGGAACTTCAGCAGGCCATATTCGCTGAAGATCTCGCGCAGCACGCTGACTTTATCGCCATAGCGTCCGTCGACAGGGGATACGGCGGTCAGTGAGGATAATTCCATAATTCGCAACTCCGGGAGGTTAACAATGAGCAAGAATTTGTTTTGCCTGAGTCGTCAGGCGATGACGAGAAAACATTAACTGCAGGCGGCCACCGCCAACCTGATGCCACAGTACGGCGGCACGAATGCCTGCCAGCAGCGAAGCGCGAACCTTCGCCTGAACCTGTGGGCTTTGCAGTACGGCTGGCGAGCCGGTGACCTGAATACGTGGCCCCAGCGGGCTGATAACGTCTACGTAAATACCGGCCATAGCGCTCAGCAACGTGTCGGATTGCAGATCAAAATGGTCGAGCTGACGCTGCAGCCCGGCAATGCGATCGCCAAGAATGTTCATCGCGCCTTTGGTGCCGTTCAGCTTACGTTCCAGCACCATCAGGCTGAGCGTATAGCGTGTGAGTTCCGCGTTTAATCCTTGACGATTGCTGGCATTAAGCACGCCAAGCAGAGTTTCAAGGCCGAGGCGAAGATTGGTTTCACTGCCACCGAAAACGCCCAGCGTGGAGCCAGGATTAAGATCAATAACGCTGTTCAGTGAAACGTGCAGGGCATCAGCGTCGCAATGACCTTCATGTGCCAGCTGTTGCACCAGGCGGGCTGACTGGCAAATTCCTGCAAGCGCCAGGGTGATGTCGTAATAGTTCTTCGCCACACGCTCTCCTTTATGTGTGCAATCGTGTTAAACAGCGGGCAGCGGCAGGCGCTGTTCGATGATTCCACCGCCCAGGCAGACTTCACCGCTGTAAAACACGGCGGACTGGCCAGGAGTCACGGCAGCAACCGGGTCGTCAAAACGAACCTCAATGCGGTCATCATCCAGGGCGGTAACGGTGCAAGGGATGTCTGTCTGACGATAGCGCGTTTTCACCGTGCAGCGCAGCGTGCCTTTGACCGGCTCGCGATCGACCCAGTGCAGCTGCTGTGCAATTAGCCCAACGGACATCAGACGCGGATGGTCGTGTCCCTGAGCAACAATCAGAATATTGTTTTCGACGTCTTTATCGACAACGTACCACGGATCTTCGCTACCTTCTTTGGTCCCACCGATGCCAAGGCCTTTACGTTGGCCGAGCGTGTGGTACATCAGACCCTGGTGCTGGCCGATCTCTTCGCCATCTACGGTAACAATTTTGCCCGGCTGGGCAGGCAGATAGCGGCCGAGGAAGTCGCGGAATTTACGCTCGCCGATGAAGCAAATACCGGTGGAGTCTTTTTTCTTCGCGGTGATCAGATCAAGCTCTTCCGCGATTTTACGCACTTCCGGCTTTTCAAGTTCGCCGACCGGAAACAGGCTCTGGGCAATTTGCTCATGGCTCAGCGTATAGAGGAAGTAGCTCTGATCTTTGTTACCGTCGAGGCCGCGCAGCAGCTGGCTTTTGCCATTCACGTCTGCACGACGTACGTAGTGACCGGTCGCAATATAATCTGCACCCAGGTCTTCAGCGGCGAATTCCAGGAAGGCTTTGAATTTGATCTCTTTGTTGCACAGGATATCTGGGTTCGGGGTACGGCCCGCCTTGTACTCTTCAAGGAAAAGTTCAAAGACGTTGTCCCAATATTCTGCAGCAAAGTTGACGGTATGCAGTTCAATGCCGAGCTTATCGCACACGGCCTGCGCATCGGCGAGATCCGCAGCAGCAGTACAGTATTCCTCGCCATCATCTTCCTCCCAGTTCTTCATGAACAGGCCCTCCACCTTATAGCCCTGCTGTTGCAGCAGGTAGGCGGAAACGGAGGAATCGACACCGCCGGACATGCCGACGATCACTTTTTTCTGGCTATTATCTGACATGGAATACTCACGACATTGAACTTCAAGGCGGCATATTCTATCACGCCCCCCCGGCATTGACACCCTCTGTAAACGGCCAGTTAAATTCGCCGATGACATCCAGCGGCAGGCGTTGGGCGGACTGCCAGCAGCGGATGCTTTCGGCAACCAGCGGCGAGCGCAGGTTTGACGCGTTCAGGATCTCATCGGCTGTGACCCACAGACAGCGATCGATATCGTCGTCATGCGGTTCAGTGGCGCACATTTCGCTAAGCTCAACGGCAAATAAGAAGCGCAGGAAAGGGGTCTGGTCGGGAGCAATCCACTGATGCATACGGATGAAGTGCTGGGGTTCTGCATGGATGCCCGTCTCTTCCCACAGCTCGCGCTTTGCCGCCTGCAGCAGCGTTTCATTGGCTTCGAGGTGGCCGGCAGGTTGGTTCCACAGGGCCTTGCCGTTGATGCGCTCTTCTACCACCAGAAATTTACCCTGGGCGTGAACCACGCAGGCGACCGTGACGTGAGGTTTGAACATGGTGTCTCCTTTAAGGGGTTACGTCCCGCCATTCACCGTTAGCCAGCGAATCCAGCGTGTAACTGCCCATGGCGTAGCGAATGAGTCGAAGGGTAGGGAAGCCGACATGCGCCGTCATCCGTCGAACCTGACGGTTACGTCCTTCATACAGGGTGATTTTGAGCCAGCTTGTTGGAATGGATTTGCGTTCGCGAATCGGGGGATGACGTGGCCACAGCCATTCAGGCTCGCTGACGCGTTCGATGCCAGCGGGGAGAGTGGGGCCATCGTTTAACGTGATCCCGTTGCGCAGCTGCGCCAATGTTTCTTCTCCGGGCTCACCTTCAACCTGCACAAAGTACGTTTTACCGGTGCGTTTGCCCGGCTGGGTGAGTTTGGCCTGTAACGCGCCATCGTTGGTTAAGACCAGCAGCCCCTCGCTGTCACGGTCCAGACGACCGGCGGCGTAGACGCCCTGAACCGGAATATAATCCTTCAGGGTGCTGCGCCCGGCTTCATCGGTAAATTGCGGCAAAACATCGTAGGGTTTATTGAACAGAATCACCCGTGTTGGCTGGGTTTCTTGCGTTCTTCTGGTCGCTTGTCGTGAGCTGAATCGCTCAACCCGGTGTTTTCTAAAAGAAGTTTTGTTCATGGTGTTTTCAGACTTTATCAATTGCCGCATTATAGCCTAATAACGAAGACCTTTCATGGCGGCAGACAATCAGGTAGTATCGAAAGGCTCATTACAATTTATTAACATAAGATCAGTAACAACCAGAAGCGCTCGAAGGAGAGGTTAATGGAAAGCAAAGTAGTTGTTCCGGCGGAAGGTAAAAAGATCACCCTGCAAAACGGCAAGATTAACGTTCCTCACAACCCGATTATTCCGTTCATCGAAGGTGATGGAATCGGCGTAGACGTTACCCCGGCAATGCTGAAAGTGGTTGATGCCGCTGTTGAGAAAGCCTACAAGGGCGAGCGTAAAATTTCCTGGATGGAAATTTACACCGGTGAAAAATCGACTCAAGTTTATGGCCAGGACGTTTGGCTGCCAGCAGAAACGCTGGACCTGATCCGCGATTATCGCGTTGCTATTAAAGGCCCTCTGACCACGCCAGTTGGCGGCGGTATTCGTTCTCTGAACGTTGCGCTGCGTCAGGAGCTGGATCTGTACGTGTGTCTGCGACCAGTGCGTTACTATCAGGGCACCCCAAGCCCGGTTAAGCATCCTGAACTGACCGACATGGTTATCTTCCGTGAAAACTCAGAAGACATCTATGCAGGTATCGAGTGGAAAGCTGACTCTGCTGACGCAGAGAAAGTGATTAAGTTCCTGCGCGAAGAGATGGGCGTGAAGAAAATTCGCTTCCCTGAGCATTGCGGCATCGGCATCAAGCCGTGTTCTGAAGACGGCACCAAGCGTTTGGTACGTGCAGCAATCGAATACGCCATCACCAACGATCGTGACTCTGTGACCCTGGTTCACAAAGGCAACATCATGAAGTTCACCGAAGGCGCATTCAAAGATTGGGGCTACCAGTTGGCGACCGAAGAGTTCGGCGGTGAGTTGATCGACGGCGGTCCATGGCAGAAAATCAAGAACCCGAACACCGGCAAAGAGATCATCATTAAAGATGTCATCGCCGATGCGTTCCTGCAGCAGATCCTGCTGCGCCCAGCCGAATACGACGTTATCGCCTGTATGAACCTGAACGGTGACTACATTTCTGATGCCCTGGCGGCACAGGTTGGCGGTATCGGTATTGCGCCGGGCGCGAACATCGGTGACGAATGTGCCCTGTTCGAAGCCACTCACGGTACTGCGCCTAAATATGCGGGCCAGGACAAAGTGAACCCAGGCTCAATCATCCTGTCCGCAGAGATGATGCTGCGTCATATGGAATGGTTCGAAGCCGCAGACCTGATCGTCAAAGGTATGGAAGGCGCGATTAACGCGAAAACCGTCACCTATGACTTCGAACGTCTGATGGAAGGCGCTAAGCTGCTGAAATGTTCAGAGTTTGGCGACGCGATTATCGCGAACATGTAATCCACTTGCTGGGTTAGTAAAGAACGGGAGCCCAAGGGTTCCCGTTTTTATTTTCTGATTTGAAAATGTTTCTTTCGGTGACTAAACCATTAAGCGCAGAACCTGGCGGTCGTCAAACCCCCTGGGTTTGCAGGGTTAGTTTGACTTATGTATCATTGTCATCCGCCCTGTTAGTTCAGCGGCTAGCGCGTGAGACTTATCATCGGCTGGCCACGGGACACATCTGGAAAGGGTCACCAAACCGCCACTAGCTCATCGGGAAGAGCAGCAACCTTGATGTTGTAGTACGGAGTTCGAGGCTCCGGTGGCGGACCAAACAATCATCGTATAATGTCAGCCTTTCAGCCTGCGATAGTGAGATACCTGACGTGACTGAAAGTCCCTCCATCTTGAATGAGCGCTACTGTTCGTCTGGCCGTGGCAGGCTAACTTAGCAGAGACTGATATGGAAAATGTGGTTTATGTTCTCGATGCCGATGATGCATCCAGACAGTTTGTAGTCCAATTATTAATAGCCTCGGGTTATGAGACCTTCGACTTCAAAAGCGCAGAGGCATTTCTCTCCAGCCCCATCGTTGATCACCCTTCATGTTTGATTCTTGAATTAACAATCCCAGGCAATGATGGATTTTATGTGATTGATGCGCTGAAGGAACGTGGATGCACTGTACCGATACTTGTCCTGACTGAGAATGGCTCAATACCCATGTGCGTGCGGGCGATGAAAGCAGGCGCTCGGGATTTTTTGACCAAGCCGGTAGAGCCCCATCAGCTGCTAAACGTTGTAAAGGATGTTCTGAGCGACGCGACAAAGGATTTTTTAGAGCAGCAAAAATTTTTCGAACTTTGCCAAAACTACCAGGCATTGACACGGCGTGAGAAAGAGATCTTTGAGCTGACAATTAATGGCTTGCAGAATAAACAAATCGCGTCGGAACTGGGCATTTCGGAAATTACCGTGAAGGTCCACCGACGTAGGGTTATGGATAAAATGAAGGTTCGGACCTTAGCTGATTTGGTACACGCAGCCGGTAGTTTACAAATTGGTAAATCGCGATGTCCGCCCCGAAAACCTTATTGATTGTCTATGATGTCGAGTGCCTGACGTGACGCGATTCTCGCGAACAGGTAATCTACGTGTTAGATGGCCTATGAACGGGGCAGGTAGCGCCCGTTTTTATGGCATTCTCTATACTCAGTGCTTAATTATGTAAGGTCAGACGAGATACTCACCATGAATAACGACACTCCGCTTAAATTTTATGACATCGTTGATGAATATTCGACGGAAACGGCTAAGCCAGTGGCAGACGCAGAGCGCGATGCGCTGGCACGCTATTTTCAGCTGCTGCTCACCCGTCTAAGCAACAACGAAGAAATCAGCGAAGAAGATCAGAAAGAGATGGCGGTAGAAGCAGGCATTAACGCTCGCCGGATTGATGATGTTGCGAACTTCCTCAATCAATGGGGTAATGAGTAACGTCGGTGACGTCAACGCGTCGGCGTTAGACTCAGTGCGCTGAGGTGGCGAGCATTTTTTCCAGCTCGCTCAAGGCGAGCGATTTAGAGAAATACCAGCCCTGAATCAGTGCCTCAGGGTAGCGCTCGGCAATAAAATTGAATTGTATTTCACTTTCAACGCCCTCGAATACGAGGGTTTTGTGCAGTCTGGAAAGGGCATCGCTGAAGATAACGAAGATGTCCTGCTTGTAAGCTTCGCTGATGCCATCAACCAGCGACTTGTCTATTTTAATCTCATCGTATTGCAGGTGTGATAGCCTGGCCAGGTTGGAATGTTGTACGCCAAAGTCATCGATAGATATTTTGGCACCTGCACATTTCAGTTCTTCACAGAACTCTTCCAGAACACCTGCATTGGAGACCGCACCTTCTGAAAGCTCGATTTTTATTAGCGATAGCGGAAGGTTATTCAGTAAACAATTGCGGCGCAAAATAGTAATAAAATCCCCGTCTTCGATCTCCGTTCTGCCCACGTTTAGTGAAATAAGCAACTGATATTTAATAGCAAGCGGGCCGATTTCAGCGAGGGATTTTTTTATCATATTGTGGTAATACGTTTTATAAAGCCCAATCTTTTTAATCAACGGAATGAAAAGCTCAGGTGAAACATTCATGTGATTGTTATCACGCCATCTCGACAGCACTTCAACGCCGACGATATGTTTATCACGGACACGAATAATAGGCTGATAGTTTACGCTAATAGTATTATTTTTTACCGCTCGCACCAGCCTCCTTTCCAGTGAAGAACGATCTTCATAGAGTCGTAGTGAAAAAAGCGACAGGGCGATCCAGATAAAAAAGAGAAAAGCAGAAAGCAGTACAAACATGACGGCAGACAGTGATGCCAGACCGGCATCGTGATGTTTAACCTCCACGCATATATCCCATTTATCGCTGCACTGCGTGACGCTCAGGGTGAATAGAGAGGACTGTAACCAGCTGCGTTGTTCTCTCTCTGGTGACACGGAGAAGAAGGTTCTGCCGAAATCTTTTGTGGTCGAGGTGAGCGAATAGCTGGCCGTAACCGGCGTGAATTTGTCATAGGCATACCGTGAAGTAAAAATAATCACGTTATTATAGATGGCCGCATTGCCCGTGAAAAAATCCTTCTGAGAGAATTGCACCAGGGTAAATCCATTGTCTGTTTGGTGCTGTTCAGGTGGAAGCGCAACGGGAACGGATAATTTCCCCCAGAATGCCGTACACGTGACTTTCCCATTTTCGATATACCCAATATCAGCAAAATAAACGCTGTCGAGCTTACTTTTCCGGTAATTATCCAGGCTGCGTTTGTCACACCCTTGAAAAGGAATACTTTTCAGCCCAAGCGCCACGCTTTGAGATAACGCCTCGGAGTAGCGCAAAAGCGTTTGGGATATTTCAAGCTGCTTGTTTTTCTGCTGCGCGGTGATAACCGCATTGACCGCAATGAGAGACAGGATGACCAGAAGCGTTGAAAAGAGTGCAACGGCAATGATCTTTTTCATTTTCCTGTTGTCCTGTCATATCCCTGATTTCAGGAATCTTAACACAGGCAGGAGGGGGGACAAGACTGATAATCACGCTCGGGTATGGGGTATTCTTTAAGCAAAAGCCCGGCAGAACGCCGAGCTTCGCGTACTCAGAACCAGTCAAACCTCGTTGACAGCAGCATAACGAGCGTGCTGGCAGAAACAAGATTCAGACAAATCACAAACTTGCTTGATACATTCATGTTATCAAAGACATGCTGAGGAGGGAGGGTGCCAAGCATAACGCTTAACACAAATTGAAAAAACACTGAATTTTGGTGGGATGGCGGGAATAAAAAAAAGCCCACGTAAAGTGGGCAAGAAATACTGGAAGCAATGTGAGCAATGTCGTACTGAATACCTGAGTGATTCTCTCAACTATTCAGTATTGAGAAAGATAATCTTTCTCAATAAAAGATGCAACCCCACGTTTTATGTGTACGCCTTTTTTGGTGAAAATTTGTCCAGTTGACGCTGTGAGTTGCATCACAAATTTCATTTCTGAAATCCTGTGCTATCCTTTTCGGTGTCGTTGATTTAATGACAAAAACCATACAGAGAGGAAAGTTATGGGTATTTTATCCTGGATTATCTTTGGGCTTATTGCGGGGATCCTGGCGAAGTGGATTATGCCGGGCAAAGATGGCGGTGGGTTTATCGTCACCGTAGTACTGGGTGTTGTCGGCGCGGTCGTCGGCGGCTGGATCAGTACTTTGTTCGGGTTTGGTAAGGTTGATGGTTTCAACTTTGGCAGTTTTGCTGTTGCCGTGATCGGCGCGTTGGTTGTTCTGTTTATCTACAGAAAAATCAAAAGCTAAATCTGATACGTATCGAAAAGGCTGCCTGATGGCGGCCTTTTTACTTTGCGGTGTTACCACCAGCCAAACTGTGTGCCCGCTAAAGCCACTGCGGCAACAATCAGCATAATAAGCGTTGTTTTTCTCATTTATGCTCCCGGAGCCGCGTAACCGCCGACAAAAAACCATGTCAAAAATATCACTGCCGTTATAAAAATAACGACCGGAAAGATGATCCCTATTCTCATGCTATCACCTGTTTGGGTTGAGATTATGCCGTAGAGTGTACGGGGTTAATTCAGCGTGAGAAAGCGCGTTTTGATTTTTCCTTTTTTATCCTGATACATCGCGACATCTGCGGCGCGTAATGCGGCGTCAGCATCAATATTCGCAGGGTCGATTTCGATAACGCCCAGGCTTGCGCCCGGATAGATAATATGGACATTACCTAACCAGTATTCGCCCGCAATACAGGCGCTGATACGCGTTTTAAGCACGTTAATCTCGTCGTTATCGTCGTTTTTGCTCAGGCTGGCAACCAGGAACTCATCACCGCCTAAGCGGCCAATGATATCGTCCTGGGTTTTTTCCTCTGTCAAACGCTTGCCGACTTCAATTAAAAAACGATCGCCGATCTCATGCCCATAGCGGTCGTTTATAAGTTTAAAATCGTCAAGATCGATAAAGGCGATGATGGCGTTGCGTTTGAGATGACGCGCAAGAGAGAAAAGCGTGGTGAGATCTTCAAAGATTGCCCTGCGGTTAGGTAAGCCTGTCAACGCATCGGTGTAAGAGTGAGAGATGAGGGCGGCGTTCGCCTGGCGCAGTTGGGCCACCAGCGACTCTTTCTGAATATACTGGCCAATGAGCCCGGCAAACAATCTGAGAACCTGTTCCCCACGCTCGCTAAGCTGCTTCTTTGCCGTGCTGGTTGCGCACAGCGTACCGTAGAGCGAGCCGTCGGCAAGGTGAACAGGAATACTCACGTAGCTCGTGATGCCAAGCGCTTTAGCGGCATCGCAATCCGCCCATCGTTCCGCCACCTCGTTACTGAAAAAAGTGTCGCTATCAATCGCGCGCTTACACAGCGTGTCGCCCCAGGGAACGCTAAGCCCCTCAGGGATGTGCATCTGCTTGCTGTTACGGGCATACAGGATATGCTGCAATCGCGCATTGATATCGACTTTCGTCAGATAGGTTGACTCCATTTCGGTCACAATCTCCAGCATCTCAAGCAGCTGTCGAACGAGGCTTTCGAGGGATTGTTCAGTGGAGAGCGTTTCTGAAACACGGGCGAGGATGATATCCGACATGACGTACGTTGACTCCCATGCAGAAGAGGTCTGCATCTGCATGCTATGCTGAAATTATCGACTTCAGGCATAGTAAAACATGAATATAAAAAATTTAATATATTCATGGGGAGGGCGGGGAAGAAAAAAGCCCCGTTGTTGAGACCGGGGCAAAGACATCTTGATTACGGAATGATGTTCTCTGGTCATATCAAGAACGAGCACACTATAGTGTTGAAAAGTGCAGTTAAAATGGAGAAATCATGGAGAAAGCGGGGCTGACCCGTTACCCTTAAGGTTTGAAGATGTCCAAAGGATTACTACGATGAGATTTCTGCTTCTTGCGTTGACGTTACCCCTTGCCGCCTGCGCCACCAAAACTACGCCGCCCGATGCCCCAAAGCCGCCGCATGCTATCGGCATGGCAAACCCGGCTTCCGTATACTGCCTGGAAAAAGGCGGAGAGCAGATACCCATTCAAAGCCCTCAGGGGGTTCGCACGGAGTGCAAGCTACCCGGTGGTGAAGTGATTGATGAATGGGCGCTCTACCGTCGCGATCATCCTCAACCTGCCAGGTGACAACGGGACATCGACTGCGATACACTTCTCTTTAGGATTATTCTTAGCCAGTTTCTGGCAGTTTTTAGTGCGAGAGAAGTATGTACCAACTTAAACCGGGCAGCCTGGCCATTATCATCGGTGCCCGCACGGCGTCAGGCCGCCGCAATATTGGTAAATCCGTTGAGTTATTTGGTCTTTGCCAGCCGGGCCAGCGTTTTGTTAATCCGGTAAATGGCGTCATGACGCAGCTGCCCGCAACAGCCGATCGCGCGCTTTGGCTGGTGACGGGCGATGTATACGCTTTTGATAATCAGCACGGTTTTGCGTTTATCCGACCGGAACATCTAATGCCGCTTTCTCCTGACCAGGCCTCGCAAACCCTCGACGAGCTGATGCTCAACTGATTACAGATGACGCAGCCAGTCCGCTAATACCAGAGCGTGATTCTGCTGCGTGTTCTTCGCGCCGTAGAGGAGCGTTAGGGGCTGCTTTTTAGCCCGTGCCGCAAGACGCAGCCCTTCCTCCTGATACTGTGCCAGCTCGCCCCGATACATCTCGCTGAAGTGCTCGAAATCGATAGCTTCGCTGTGAAAGGCTTTACGCAGTTCGTTAGAAGGCGCGAGCGTTTTACACCATTCATCATGATCAAGAGCTGTTTTTTTCACTCCCCGCGGCCAGAGCCTGTCCACCAGAACCCGATAACCATCCGCCGGGCTTGCTTGTTCGTATACGCGTTTGCACTGAATCATCTTTTATTCCAACTAATTTAAGGTATTGTGATAATTGCAAAAGATCGGTAGTCTGAGGTTCCTTATGTTATCTGATAATACTCTGGCATAAGGGCCCCCTTCATGGAACACCTCCCGGTTAAAACGACACTGCGCATTGCGCTCGTTGGCGATTACAATCCCGATGTTACTGCGCACCAAGCGATCCCGCTGGCCATTGACGACTCCGCTGCAGTCCTGGAACTCACGGCTGATTACGACTGGCTTGCCACGACCGAACTGACCAGTCCTGAAGATCTGGTGGGTTACGACGCCATCTGGCTGGTTCCTGCCAGTCCCTATAAAAACACGGAGGCGGCTTTTATTGCCGCACGGTACGCGCGTGAAAATAGCATTCCATTTCTCGGCACCTGCGGCGGGTTCCAGCACGCGTTGATTGAGTATGCGCGTAATGTGCTGGGCTGGAGCGATGCGGCTCACGCCGAAACGGATACCGAGGGCACGATGGTGATTGCACCGTTGGCCTGCTCGCTGGTAGAAAAAACGGATGCGATTGAGCTGCGTAACAATACGCTCATTGCCAAAGCCTACGGCAGGCCTGAAATTGAAGAGGGATATCATTGCAACTATGGCGTGTCGCCGGCATTTGCGCAGGCGCTTGAAACGGGTGATATGCGCGTTACAGGCTGGGACGACCAGGGGGAAATCCGCGCGGCAGAGTTGGTTACCCATCCTTTCTTTGTGATCACGTTATTCCAGCACGAGCGTGCAGCGCTGGACGGCCGTCCGGTGGTGCTGGCGCAGGCAATGCTGCGCGCGGCACGCGGGTAAGCAAAGGCAGACCATCGGGTCTGCCGGTATCTTCAGCGGGGTGTGATCTCCCGGTCACGTCCCGCAAGCATTCCGCAGAGGGCCATGACGACAGACGCGAGCGCACAGGCCATCAGTGGGATCCGCCAGTCTCCGGCGGTATCGTGAATTTTTCCCATCAGCGGTGGCCCACAGGCAGCCAGCAGATAACCAATCGACTGCGCCATACCGGACAAGGCCGCTGCCTGGTGTGCGGAACTGGCGCGCAGCCCGATAAACGTCAGCCCGAGGATCATGGTGGCTCCAGAGCCAAAGCCAAACACCAGCGTCCACACCACCGCCATATCAGGCGCAAACCAGAATCCTGCTGCACTCACCGCGCACATCAACGCCACAACGCCCGCGACCCCTCTCTGATCTTTCAGTCGATGCAGGATCAGCGGAACGGCGAGGCCCGGCACGGCGGTGGCCAACTGTAACAGTCCGTGCATGGAGCCAGCTTGGGTTTCGCTGTAGCCGTGGCTCAGCAATATAGCGGGAAGCCAGCCGATGATCACGTAGTAAATCAGCGAGTTGATACCCAGAAAAAGGGTGACCTGCCAGGCGAGGGCTGAACGCCAGATGGCTCGATTATGTAACGCACCAGCGCCCGTCACCGTGGCGACCGGCGTCTGACGCCACTGCGGCAGCCATAGCAGCAGTGCCGCCAGCGGGAAGATCATCAGCATTAACAGTGCGCCGTGCCAGCCCGCGTCGCCCAGCGCCAGCGGGACAATCAGCGCAGAGCCTAGCGCGGCGGAGGCGCCCATCGTCAGAGAATATGCCCCGGTAAGTTTGGCAACCTGGCCAGGAAAATCCCGTTTGATTAACCCAGGCAACAGCACGTTGCCCAGCGCGATACCGCAGCCGATCGTCGCCGTACCGGTGAACAGCAGAGTGGCGGAAGGCAGGGAACGCAGGGCAATCCCGGCACATATCAGCAGCAGTGCGATAAACAGGCTGCGCTCCATGCCGATGCGTCGGGCCACGCCTGCTGCGAGCGGCGAGATGAGCGCAAAGGCTAGCAAAGGCAGGGTCGTCAGCATGCCGGTTTGCGCGGTGCTTAGTCCATAATCGTGACGAATGGTGTCGAGCAGCGGAGCTACCCCGGTAAACGTGACGCGAAGGGTTGTAGCAATCATCAGGATGCCCGCAATCAGCAGCGCACCCTGTTTCCCTGAAGTTCTAATAGCGGTAGTCATTATATTCTCATACGTTCAAGCGAGTGCACACAATACCGATTTTCTCGGTGGTTGAAATCAGGCTAAAATGACAGTTTATCGCTAATATCGGACAAAATGATGATCGGTCTGGGACTGGAAGGTTACGATCCGGATAGCCAGCGCGACCCGGCGGTCGCGTTTCGCATCCGCGTGGTCGAGCAAGAACAGCATATTCCGCAGCATCAGCACCGTAAGGGCCAGCTGATCCTGGCGCTGGGCGGTGCAATTACCTGCGAAGTGGAAAATGCCATGCTGATGGTACCGCCGCAGTACGCGGTGTGGATCCCTAGGCAGATGCCGCACAGCAATAAGGCCACGCCCGGCGCTCAGCTCTGCTTTCTGTTTGTTGAGCCCGGAGCCGTCAGGCTACCCGAACACTGCTGTACACTGAAAATATCCCCGCTGGTACGTGAACTGATCCTGTCCCTGGCGAGTAAAGTGCCTGAACAGCTGGCGCTAAGCGCCACGTCGCGTCTTGTGGATGTTCTATTTGATGAACTGCCGCAGCAGCCTCAGGAGCATTTGCAGCTTCCCGTCTCCGCTCATCCTAAAATCCGACTGATGAGCGAGAAGATGGCGGAAGAGCCTGCAGCCTGGCAAACCCTGGCGCAATGGGCGAGCCACTTTGCGATGAGCGAGCGAAACCTGGCGCGGCTGGTGGTGAAAGAGACGGGGCTGAGCTTCCGGCGGTGGCGCCACCAGCTGCAGCTGATCGTCGCGTTACAGCTATTGATTGGCGGGAAGTCGGTGCAGCAGGCGGCACAGTCACTGGGCTATGACTCTACCACCGCGTTTATTACCATGTTTAAAAAAGGGTTGGGGCAAACGCCTGCGCGCTATATCGCCAGCCTGACTACGACTTCCCAATAAACAGCGAGACTAGCCCGGCGGCAATCAACGGCCCAACCGGCACGCCCTTGAACAGCGCCACGCCCAGCACGGTCCCGACCAGCAAACCTGCCACCAGCGACGGCTGGCTGCTCATCAGCGTCACGCCGCGCCCGCCAAGCCACGACACAAAAATACCCACCGCGATAGCGACCAGGGACTTCCAGTTTACGAACGAGTGCAGCAGCGTCGAGGCGGGAAGCGTGCCGCTGGCAATGGGGGCCATGACCCCAATGGTCAGAATGATAATCCCGATGGTAAGGCCCTGTTTTTCAATCCACGGGAAAAAGGTGTTTAACGGCGTCACGCGCACAATGATCAGCACCAGAATAGAGATGGCGACCGTGGTGTTATGACTGATAAAGCCGAGTGCGGCGAGTGCAAGCAGTATGAGAAGAGTAGGGTCAAGCATGAGGAGTCCTGGCCAAAAAAAAGTAAGCCTGCTTACTTTACGCGTAAATACGAGAGCAAACAGGCTTTTATAAAAAAATCCTCTATTTTTGGGCGCTTGCCTGAGAAAGGCTCACCAGTTCTTGTACCAGCGTGCTGCCTTCCCGGATAAATACCGGGATGGAATCCAGCGCTGCCTGCACGGTAATACGCTCACCGCCGGTATAGCATTCACCGTTTAAGTCGACCCAGCGGTTTCCGGCCGGGAGCCAGACCTGACGTTCACGCTGGCCGGCATGCATCACCGGCGCGATGAGCAGGTCTTCACCAAACAGATACTGATCTTCTGTCTCCCAGCTTTGGGGTTCCTGCGGATAGTGCCAGAACAGCGGGCGCATAAGCGGGTCGCCATGCCGGTGGGCGTTCTCATACAGGGCATCAATATACGGGCGCAGCGTTTCGCGCACGGAGAGCCAGTGCCGCATAATGGCAAAGTTCGCTTCCCCATAGCTCCAAAGCTCATTTGGCGAACCGCTGTTACACTGAGGAATGCCATCGCGGTAGCGCTCCGGCGGCTGGATCTGCGGTTCACGATAGCCGTGCATGCGCAGGACGGGTGTAAACACGGCCCACTGGAACCAGCGGATCAGCAGTTCATGAAACGCCGGGTCGTTAACGTTACCTCCCTGGAACCCGCCGATATCGGTGGTCCACCACGGGATCCCTGCCAGCCCCATATTAAGCCCAGCAGCCAGCTGATTGCGAAACGCGTGAAACGAGGAGTGAACATCTCCAGACCAGGCCAGTACGCCGTAGCGCTGGCTACCCGCCCAGGCACAGCGCACCAGGTTAACGATGTCCGTTTCACCGTTGGCCTGTAGCCCATCATAAAATCCTTGCGCAAAATCACGCGGGTAACGGTTACCGACTTCCAGCACCGGCCCAGCATAGTAACGGTAGTTGTCGAAGTCATAGGCGCGGTATTCCGGCTCAGCCTCGTCCAGCCAGAACAGCTTTATGCCCAGGTCGTAATAGTTTTTCTTCACCGTATCCCAGACAAACTGTCGGGCCTGAGGATGAGTGGCATCAAAGAAGGTGGTATTGCCCATAAAATCGAGGTTCACCTGCACGCCGCGTTCGCTGCTCACCAACCAGCCTTTGGCCTTCATCACTGGGTAGAGCGGGCTTCGCGCTTCAACCGTTGGCCAGACGGAAACCATCAGCGCAATGCCCAACTCGCGCAGTTCGTCGACCATGGCTTTCGGATCGGGCCAGTCGACCGGATCAAAGCACCAGGTACCCTGGTTCGGCCAGTGGAAGAAGTCAATGACCATCACCGAGAGCGGCAGGTTGCGGCGGCGGTATTCGTGCGCGACGTCCAGGACTTCCTGCTGGGTTCGATAGCGCAGTTTGCACTGCCAAAGCCCGCTGATAAAGTCAGGTGCCTGCGGTGGAGTACCGGTGGCTTTAACATACTGGCGGGTAAGATCGGCCACGCTGTCGGCTGCCGTTATCCAGTAATCCATCTCACCCGTTACGCGAGCGCGCCATTCGGTCTGATTTTTGGCAAAGCTGGCTTCACCAATCGCCGGGTTATTCCACAGCAGGCCGTAACCCAGGCTGGACTGCATAAACGGCACGCTGGCCTGGGAGTTGCGCTGGGCCAGCTCCAGCGTACAGCCTTTCAAATCTAGCCAGGGCTGTTGGTATTGGCCCATGCCATAAATGCGTTCCTCAGGCCGGGCTTCAAAACGTACCGTGAGCTGATATTTTCCACCTGCCAGCGGTTTAAATTCGCGACCGTCCAGCTTCAGGGCGCTGACATACTTGTCCTGGCTCTTTTCGCTGGCGCCGATGCCAACGGTTGAGCGCTGTCGCCACATCTCTTCCAGCAGCAGTTCGCCGCGCTGATTGTAGAAGGCCAACTGGCCTTTCAGGTTCAGCGTGGCGGTGATATTCCCGTTGCGTAGCGTCAGGCTTTCAGCTTCGGAGGTTATTTTTGCTTGACCGCTCTCTGCCGGTAACAGCGCATGCGTCGCGTCGCTGAAATCCGGGGAGCAGGTTGCGCGGACGCGCAGGCTGTTTTCTCCCCAAGGCTCAATGCGCAGGATCTGACGTTCAAAACGCCACTCAATACTGTTGGTATGTTGAATCAATTCACTCATGGATCGCGCGTCCTTTTAAACAGTGTGTTTGGCGAGTTGGATAGATTTCATTGTGCTGTCGTCGAGTTTGTACCAGCGCAGCGTGGCGAAAGCGCAGAGCGACAGGACGCCCGGGACGACAGTGAAGAGAGCGATAATGCAGTACATGGCCGTCGTGGTCTGTTCCGCGGCATTCGGCACATAGCCGCTAAAGCCCAGAGTCCAGCCAACAATGGCACCGCTGATTGCCATTCCCAGCTTGAGCACTGCAAGGAAGGTGGAGAAGATCACGCCATCCATGCGTTTGCCTTGGGTGTACTCCCCGTAGTCGGCAACGTCGGCCATCATTACCCACATGAGCGTGGTGGTGGCCTGGTAAAGCGTGGAGACGATGAAAGTGAGTGGCACCAAAACCAGCACCAGCTTTGGCGCAAAGAACAGGGCGATACTGAGCACCCCCGCCAGCACGGAGCAGTAGCCAAACATCTGCACTTTGCTGTAGTTGTGCGTCAGGCGTTTCGCCAGCGCGCTGCCTGCGGCTTTGCCCAGGATATGCGCACCCAACATCCACATAAAATAGCTGGCGCTGCCAAGATAATACGTGACGAAATACATCATGGCACCGAGGCGAATAACGCCGAAGCCGATATTGGTTAATACCAGCACAGAGACGACGCGCCACTGGTCGTTACGCAATAGATCACGTAATTCCGCCAGGTAATTATTATGGGTGGCCGGCGCGTTAATACGCTCACGAGTATTGGCAAAGCAAATCCAGAACATTATTACGGCAACGGAAGCCATAATCGCCATCGCCCAGCGGTACCCCAGCAATTTATCGTCACCGCCTAAAAACTCTGCTAATGGCATCATAAAGAATGTTGAGAGCGCTCCTCCTAATGTGGCCAGGAAAAAGCGGTATGACTGGAGTGAAATACGCGCGTTGTTGTCAGGGGTAATTACCGCGCCCATTGAGCAATACGGAATATTAATCGCGGTGTACATTAGCATCATCACGGTATAGCTGATGGTGGCAAAAATCATTTTACCGTGCAGATCCAGCGATTCAGGTACGGCGTAGGTGAGAAGGCAACTTGCTCCAAACGGCAGCGCTAGCCACAGCATCCATGGACGGAATTTCCCCCAGCGAGTGCGGGTACGATCGGCAATATAACCCATCGCGGGGTCAATTATCGCATCTGCCGTACGGGCCAGCAGAAACATGGTTCCTACAAATGCTGCCGGTAATCCCACGACATCGGTGTAATAAAAGGTCAGAAAAATAATAACGTTATCCAACCCAATATGGCTGGCCATATCACCTAAACCATAACTGATTTTTTCTTTGCGGGTAATCTTATCGGTCATGCTAATCACCTGGCCCGTGTAAGGTTTATTTATGAGATGTTGTGATAAGCATGTTTAACCACGCGTGGAAGGTTAACAATTGCGAGATTTGGCAATGGGGTTATGGAAACTCTTTTTCGTGATACCGGTAACATTTTGGTGTGAATGTACGCCTTTTTGCAGCGTTACGTTTATTTTTCAGGAATCGTTTCAGCTGTGAAAATATTCATCCAACAGACCTGGCGCTGTCATTTAATTGTCATTATATCGGGGTAAAAAGGGGATACGAGACGAATGAGGCTATATCATGAACGATCACATGTTTGTCGAGACGCTGATTATCTCTACATCGTTTTTTACCATTGCAATTATTTTGGTTGCGTCGGTTCTTATTCTCGAAAGAAAGGGCTGACAATCACGCCAGCCATGAATCCTACGCTTTACGGAACGTCACCAGCTCAGGTCGAGCAATGCGCAGGTAGTCCTGGGTGTCCATAATGACGGACTTTTCCAGCAGGCCGGCGTTAAACGCGATTTCGTTGAAACGCTCAAACAGCAGCGGATCGGCAACCAGCGTCAGATCGGGATGGAAGCTAAAAGGCGGGATAGCGCCAAAAACGCAGGCGGTGAGAGTATCGACTTCAGCCGGACTTGCGAGAGAGGCTTTTGTTCCTCCAAAATGGCTGGCAAGCTGGCTTAAATCGGCCTGCTGATCCGCCGCCAGGATGGCCAGAACGTGTTTCTTAACGCCGTTACCCTTCACTTTACAGACCAGCGCCTTGGCGCCTTGCCCCAGAGCGGTACCGCGAATTTCACTCACCGCCTCACATTTGCCAACGGCCTCGTGTTCGACAACCCGAAAGTGGGCGCGCCTCTCGGTCAATAGCGTAATAAGCTGCTGGTGGGTTGCTGTCCCCATAACATCATCAGACATCGCGATTTTTCCTGAAATATGCCAATACGCAGCATTGTACAGTAGCACAGATTTTTTCACCGATGGCGGGGCAGAACGCAAAGGAAACAGCCAGCGAATGTGCTGGCTGTTGGTTTATGCGTTGTTGGTTGCAGATTGCTTGTGGAAAAGTTCTCTGAACACCGGATAGATATCATCCTGATCGCGGATATGTTGCATCGCAAAATTATCGAACATGGATTGCAGATGCTCATACTCGCGCCACAGCGTCTGGTGAGCACGACGCGTAATCTCGATATAGCTGTAGTAACGCACCACCGGCAGAATTTTCTTCGCCAGAATGTCGTGACACAGCGGCGAGTCGTCCGCCCAGTTATCGCCGTCGGACGCCTGTGCGGCATAAATATTCCACTGTGCCGGGTCATAGCGTTCTTTCACGACTTCATCCATTAGCTTCAGGGCGCTCGACACGATGGTACCGCCGGTCTCCTGCGAGTAGAAGAACTCATGCTCATCCACCTCCTTAGCCTGCGTATGGTGACGAATATAGACTACGTCCACGTTCTTATAGGTTCTGCTCAGGAACAGATAGAGCAGAATATAAAACCGCTTCGCCATATCCTTGGTGGCCTGATCCATGGAGCCTGAGACGTCCATCAGGCAGAACATGACCGCCTGGCTGGAAGGCTCAGGACGTTTTTCGTAGTTCTTGTACCGTAAATCAAAGGTGTCGATAAACGGTACCCGGTCAATCTTCGCCCGTAACTCAGCAATCTCCTTACGCAGACGCTCCTCTTCCAGCAGCTGCGCCGGTTCGGTGTTTTCCACAACTTTCAGCGTGCTTTCCAGTTCGCGCAATTCGCGCCGTTTCCCTGCCGTCATGGCCGTGCGTCGCGCAAGCGAGTTCTGCAGAGAACGCACCACGCTGATGTTGGCAGGTACGCCGTTTGCGGTATAGCCTGCGCGATGGGTTTTGTATTCGTTAAGCTGACGATGCTGATTCTTTTTCAGATTGGGCAAGGCCAGATCCTCAAACAGCAGGTCGAGATATTCGTCTTTTGAAATCTGGAAGACGAATTCATCCTGTCCTTCTCCGTCCTGGCTGGCCTGGCCTTGGCCGCTTCCTGAACCGCCGCCACCCCCTTGTGGCCGCTCGATTCTGTCGTTTTGAACGAAGTGGTCATTACCTGGATGTACGCGATGGCGCAATCCGCCACGGCCCTGATGAAACATCGGTTCGCTGATGTCATCGGTAGGGATGGAGACAGACTCGCCGCTGTCGACGTCGGTCACCGAGCGTTTGTTGATGGCCTCGGAGATCGACTGTTTAATTTGCGCTTTATAACGGCGCAAGAAGCGCTGGCGATTCACCGTGCTCTTGTTTTTGCCGTTTAGACGCCGGTCAATAAACCAGGTCATATATCCCCCGTACTGCATTTGCCAACTTGCAGCGTCCTGAAATACCGGACATTTTTTGTAGGCCCGGTAAGCGCTGGCGCTACCGGGCACTTGGGTTAAGACGATTTACGCACGCGCAGGTACCACTCGCAAAGCAGGCGGACCTGCTTGCGGGTATAGCCTTTCTCCATCATACGGTCGACAAAATCGTCGTGCTTTTTCTGCTCGTCGGTTGAGGTTTTGGCGTTAAACGAAATCACCGGCAGCAGCTCTTCGGTATTGGAGAACATTTTCTTCTCAATGACCGTGCGCAATTTTTCGTAGCTGGTCCAGTTCGGGTTACGCCCGTTGTTATGCGCTCTGGCGCGCAGGACGAAGTTCACAATCTCATTACGGAAGTCCTTCGGATTACTGATCCCGGCAGGCTTCTCAATTTTTTCAAGCTCCGCGTTCAGGGATTCGCGGTCAAACAGCTGGCCGGTATCCGGGTCGCGGTACTCCTGATCCTGGATCCAGAAGTCAGCATAGGTGACGTAGCGGTCAAAGATGTTCTGCCCGTATTCTGAATAGGATTCCAGATAGGCTGTCTGGATCTCTTTGCCAATGAACTCGGCATATTTCGGGATCAGATAGCCTTTGAGGAACTCAAGGTAGCGTTCGGCCTGCTCTTGTGGGAACTGTTCACGCTCAATCTGCTGCTCCAGGACGTAGAACAGATGTACAGGGTTTGCCGCAACTTCAGCATGGTCGAAGTTAAACACGCGGGAGAGGATCTTAAAGGCAAAACGGGTTGAGAGGCCGTTCATCCCCTCGTCGACGCCGGCGTAGTCCCGGTATTCCTGATAAGACTTCGCTTTCGGATCGGTATCCTTCAGGCTTTCACCGTCATAGACGCGCATTTTCGAATAGATGCTGGAGTTTTCCGGTTCTTTCAGGCGCGACAGGATGGAGAAGCGCGACAGCGTTTCCAGCGTGCCGGGGGCGCAAGGGGCATGCACCAGCTCACTGTGATTAAGCAATTTTTCGTAAATCTTGATCTCTTCGGATATCCGCAGGCAATAAGGCACTTTGACGATGTACACGCGGTCAAGGAACGCCTCATTGTTTTTGTTATTACGGAACGTCACCCATTCTGATTCGTTCGAGTGAGCGAGAATAATCCCGTTAAACGGCAGGGCGGAAATCCCCTCCGTCCCGTTGTAGTTACCTTCCTGGGTTGCGGTCAGCAGCGGATGCAGCACTTTGATGGGGGCTTTAAACATCTCCACGAATTCCATAATCCCCTGGTTGGAACGGCACAGCGCGCCAGAATAGCCATAGGCATCCGGATCGTTTTGCGCGTGGTGTTCCAGCTTACGGATATCGACTTTACCCACCAGAGCTGAAATATCCTGGTTATTCTCATCGCCCGGTTCGGTTTTGGCGATGGCGATTTGTTCCAGAATGGACGGCCACACTTTGACGACGCGGAATTTAGTGATATCCCCACCAAACTCATGCAGACGTTTTGCAGCCCACGGAGACATGATGGTGCCGAGGTAACGGTGTGGGATGCCAAACTCTTTATCCAGGATTTGCGCATCTTCCTGCGGATTAAACAGACACAGCGGGTGGTCATTCACCGGGCTGCGTTCGCCGTTAGCGCTCAGCACATAGATAGGCACGCGCTGCATCAGCGCTTTAAGACGTTCGGCGAGCGATGATTTACCGCCACCCACAGGACCGAGCAAATAGAGGATCTGTTTTTTCTCTTCCAGACCCTGTGCTGCGTGTTTCAGGTAGGAGACAATCTGCTCAATGGCATCTTCCATGCCATAGAACTCTTCAAACGCCGGATATCGGGCGACCACCCGATTCGAAAAAAGACGGGAAAGCCGTGGTTCCAGGGCAGTATCAACCATGTTTGGCTCACCAATAGCCATCAATAGCCGTTCTGCCGCATTGGCATAGGCACTGCGATCTTGCCGACAAATGGTAAGAAACTCCTGCAGTGTGAACTCTTCGTCCTTGGCAGCTTCATAGCGCTGGCGATAGTGATCGAATATATTCATGGCATGCCGTCCTTTCGTTTTTTAGCACAGGATAAGAGCCGTTCGTATGAGTAGTGGAGGCTCCCGGAAGAGAATTTCTCGCACCTCACTGCCAGAGCAGCAACCTGTGTGCCAGGTCGGACGCTAAGAAGTGCAGGGTGTTCAGCAAAATCTCTTCTTAAAATAAAGCGTAGATGGCATTTGCAAAACTTGCATGCCAGGAAAATCCAATTTCAATGACATATCAATAACTCATCCAAAAATATCCACTGCTGGTATAAGCCCAACATGGGTGAATCATTCCGTGGTCACATAACTGAAAGCAGGCTGTCATCTGAAAAGTGAAAAATAATGGGTTAATCATACTCATTAGCAGGCAAAAAATTTTGGGATGTTCAGGAATGGCGGTTACACTTCATCCGCTGATTATTTGACTACAGGAAAGAATGGATTGTGACCAAACTCAAACTTCTGGCATTGGGCGTACTTGCCGCCACCGCAGTGAGCACCGCACACGCGGCGAGTCAGTGGACTGTCGGTGCGGGCGCTGGTGTGATTAACAGCCCGTACAAACAGTATGACCGTGATGTTTATCCCGTTCCGGTTGTCACCTATGAAGGCGATAACTTCTGGTTCCGTGGCTTAGGCGGCGGCTACTACTTGTGGAACGATACGGCCGACAAACTCTCCATTATGGCGTACTACGACCCGACGCACTTCAAGCCGGGCGATAGCGACAGCAACGCGCTACGTCAGCTCGACAAGCGCCGCAGCTCGCTGATGGCCGGCCTATCTTATGTGCATAACACGCAGTATGGTTTTCTGCGTACCGCGCTGGCAGCGGACACCCTGGACAACAGCAACGGCTTTATCTGGGACCTGGCTTGGCTCTACCGTTACACCAACGGCGCGTTGACCCTGACGCCGGGTATTGGTGTTAATTACAGCAGCGAAAACTATAACGACTACTATTATGGCGTCTCCAAAAATGAGTCTCGCCGCAGTGGTCTGAAAAGCTACAGCGCTGATGATGGTTGGGATCCGTATCTGGAGTTGACCGCGACCTATAACGTCCTCGGCGACTGGAACGTATACGGCTCCGGCCGTTATACCCGTCTAAGCGATGAAGTGAAAGACAGCCCGATGGTTGATAAGTCCTGGTCTGGCATCTTTTCCGTGGGTGTGACCTACAAATTCTGATTGCGCATTAATACAGTGCAATCTATGCATCACAACGGGGCGCTTGCGCCCCGTTTGCTTTAGGCTGGTGCAACAAAACAGGAGGGTGATATGAGCGTTAAAACCGTGACATTTTCAGGCAGCCACCCGCTGCCTGCCATTGGGCAGGGCACCTGGTACATGGGCGAAAAGGCGGGTCAGCGCCAAATCGAGGCGGCTGCACTGCGTGCGGGCATCGATCTGGGACTCACGCTTATCGATACGGCAGAAATGTATGCGGAGGGCGGCGCGGAAGAGGTGGTTGGCGAGGCCATCAAAGGCCAGCGCGACAAGGTCTTTCTTGTTTCCAAAGTCTATCCCTGGAACGCAGACGTTAAGAAAGGTCAGGCCGCCTGTGAGGCCAGCTTGCGCCGTCTGGGAACCGATCGTATTGATCTCTATCTGTTGCACTGGCGAGGTAACGTCAGTTTTGGCGAAACGGTAGAGCTGATGGCGTCCCTACAGCAGCAGGGGAAAATTGGCCGCTGGGGCGTATCAAATCTGGATTACGACGACATGCAGGCGCTGTGGCGCGAGGAGGGCGGTTCTGCCTGTGCGACCAATCAGGTGCTCTACCATCTTGCGTCGCGCGGTATCGAATACGATTTGCTGCCGTGGTGTCAGCAACAGGCCATGCCGGTCATGGCCTACTGCCCGCTGGCGCAGGCCGGACGTTTGCGTACCGGACTCATGAACCATCCTGTCGTGAATGAGATTGCCCATCATCACAATGCCACGGCTGCACAAATCCTGCTGGCGTGGGTCATCAGCCATCAGGGCGTCATCGCTATCCCGAAAGCCGCAACCATCGAACATGTAAAGGCGAATGCACGAGCTGTAGACATCGCGCTCACCGTCGAAGAATTAGGCATACTGGACAACGCTTTCCCTGCCCCCACAGCTAAAACCCCATTAGACGTCGTGTAAGTGAGCTCCGTTTATCCCCTCTCCCCAGTGGGGAGAGGGCCAGAGTGAGGGCGCTCTTTTAGCGTTTCACAATCTTGATCGTCTGCCCTAAGCGAGACGGTTTTTCTTCGCTGGCTTTCTGAGGTTCCGTCACGCAGGCGGTCTCAACGCAAACAAAGGTTTTATATCCGTCGTCGGGTACGTCCGCCATGCTCACAGAAAGCGCCGGGCCAGGGTTCCAGCCGACAACGTTGCTGTGATGGTGGTGAACCACGTCGATTCCGCGATTCAGGGCGCTGTCATGGATCACGCTGCAGGCTTCAGGGTGCAGATACACGCGGTCGGTGCGGTCAGGGAAGGTCTGAATGCCATCGCTCAGTTTACCTTCTTTGGCGTTATCCACTTTGTCGATATAGGTATCGCCAAGCCCGCTGACTTTTACCGCGTTAATGTCACCCACGTTGAAATAGGTATGCAGCGCGGAAGTGGTTTCAACCTCACCGTGCGCTTCCAGCTCAATTTCACACGTTTTAGACAGCTTAAAGCGGGCGTAGAGGGTGAAATCGTGTGGCCACAGGGCGCGAGTTTCATCATTTGCCTGTAGCTCAAAGGTCAATACCGCACCCGTGTCATCTTCGTTATGCGCTTTCAGCGTCCACTGCTGGTTACGGGCAAAACCGTGCGCAGGCAGACCCTGCTGCGCTGCTGGGCCAAACCATGGCCAGCAGATCGGTACGCCGCCACGGATCGCCGCCCCTTTTTTGAAAGAGGTCGCATCGCTCAGCCACAGGCCTTCTTGTTCGCCTTCTGGTTTCCAGGAGAGCAGGTGGGCGCCGTTTAACGCCACGGAGGCTTTAACGCGCGGGTGATCGACGACGATAACATCAGCGCCGTCAATCTGACGGCGGGAGAGCACAGGGGTAAGTTGTTCGACTACCGGAAGTGCAAAAATTTTATTTATCATTAAGCAATCCTCTGTCTTGAAGCAATAAAAAAGGCGACCGAGGTCGCCTTTTTGGATCAGATTCTCATCTCAACTTATTTGGAGATGTGAGCGATCAAGTCCAGTACTTTGTTAGAGTAGCCGGTTTCGTTATCGTACCAGGAAACCAGTTTAACGAAGTTGTCGTTCAGTGCGATACCCGCTTTAGCATCGAACACGGAAGTGCACACTTCGCCGTTGAAGTCGGTAGATACAACGTCGTCTTCGGTGTAACCCAGAACGCCTTTCATTGCGCCTTCGGAAGCAGCTTTGATTGCTTTCTTAATTTCTTCATAAGAAGCAGCTTTTTCCAGACGAACGGTCAGGTCAACAACGGATACGTTAGGGGTTGGAACGCGGAACGCCATACCAGTCAGTTTACCGTTCAGCTCTGGCAGTACAACGCCTACTGCTTTAGCAGCACCGGTAGAAGATGGGATGATGTTCTGAGCTGCGCCACGGCCGCCGCGCCAGTCTTTGTGAGACGGGCCATCAACGGTTTTCTGAGTAGCGGTAGTTGCGTGAACGGTGGTCATCAGGCCTTCAACGATACCGAAGTTGTCGTTGATAACTTTAGCCAGTGGAGCCAGGCAGTTGGTGGTGCAGGATGCGTTGGAAACGATGTCCTGGCCAGCGTATTTTTCGAAGTTAGCGCCTTTAACGAACATAGGCGTGTTGTCTTTGGATGGACCAGTCAGAACAACTTTCTTCGCACCTGCGGTGATGTGTTTACGCGCGGTTTCGTCGGTCAGGAAGATACCGGTAGCTTCAGCGACTACGTCAACACCGATTTCGTTCCATTTTAGGTTAGCTGGATCTTTTTCAGCAGTAACGCGGATGGTTTTGCCGTTAACAACCAGGTGGCCGTCTTTCACTTCAACGGTGCCGTTGAAACGACCGTGAGTTGAGTCGTACTTCAGCATGTACGCCATGTATTCAGCGTCCAACAGATCGTTGATACCAACGATTTCGATGTCAGAACGTTCCTGAGCAGCACGGAAAACAATACGGCCGATACGGCCAAAACCGTTGATACCTACTTTGATAGTCATATATTCCACCAGCTATTTGTTAGTGAATAAAAGGTTGCCTGTAAAATTACAAAAACCTTACGCAGCGTCAAGCGGAATCGTGTCAATCATTGCGACAAATCAATCCTGTGACTAACGTTTGTGCGACTGACTCGCCTCACTTTCCCTTTGAGCTAGCAACCACATGGGGGCTGCGGCCGGAATTTTAAAGGCCTCTCAGGATAAAAGTGTGATAAAGGTCACAATTGCCTGACCGCCTTTTTGCGACACATAAGTTTAGAACAAAAGTGCACGCGTTGGTGTTAATGTTTTGTTAGAATCCGGCTTAAAAGATGTCTGTTTCTACAGCGAGATGTAAGCATATGTCGAACCAACGTAACCCTGATGATTTGAAAAAAAACCTGACCGAAATGCAGTTTTACGTGACGCAGAATCACGGGACTGAACCGCCATTTACCGGGCGTTTACTGCACAATAAGCGAGACGGCGTGTATCACTGTCTGGTGTGCGATGCCCCGCTGTTTAATTCGCAAACCAAGTACGATTCCGGCTGCGGCTGGCCGAGCTTTTACGAGCCGGTGAGCGATGATGCTATCCGCTATCTGACCGACTCCTCTCACGGCATGGTCCGCACCGAAATACGCTGCGGAAGCTGTGATGCCCACCTCGGTCATGTCTTCCCGGATGGCCCTCAGCCGACGGGAGAGCGTTTTTGCGTGAATTCAGCGTCGCTGAGCTTCAGCGATGATGAAAACGGTGACCAGACCAAAGGTTGAAAAAACGATTCAGCAAATTATTCCTTTGTTAGGGAGGCATCATGAATATTGATGACATGATCGGCGGTATGACACCGGAAGTTTATCAGCGCCTGGTGACGGCTGTTGAACTGGGGAAATGGCCCGATGGCGTAGCGCTCACCCCAGAGCAGAAAGAGAACAGCCTGCAGCTGGTGATGCTGTGGCAGGCACGCAACAACACGGATGCACAGCACATGACCATCGACACCCGGGGGCAGATGGTCATGAAGAGCAAGCGCGAACTGAAAGAAGATTTTGGCATTACGCCGAAGCCTATTGCGACGTTGAAAATACAGTAATCGTGCAGGTCAATGCCCTCACCCACAGGGAGAGGGCATGATAACATTACGGCTTGTGCTGGATCCCAAGCGACTCCGCCAGCTGCTTCGCTAACTGGTTATTGTCATCCGCACCGTACTCCCAGAACATCGCCCCGGCAAGGCCTTTCGCCTTGATGTAATCCGCTTTGATTGCCACGGAACGTGGGTTCTCGTAAGAGATGGCAAACAGCGCCTTACCGTCTGCGCCCTTCAAGGAAAGCCACGGCACCTTCGCCCGATCGTCCCAGTGCTCGGTAAAGCGCTTCTGCGGGTCGTTCAACAGCTTTTTTACGATATCGTTATACTTCACGTAGGTGTCTTTGGTCAGGTCATAGCCCAGCGATGTAAACAGGCCGATTTCACGTGGACCAAAATAGGGCTGCGTAACCGGATTCTTTTGCGCATCCGGTTTTGTCCAGTCGATACCCGGCTCTACGGCACGCTTCGGCACGCGGCCATAGAAACCTATCCCGAGGTTCATCTGCTGAGGCTTCAGCCCCGCAGCCAGATAGTTATTCACCACAAAATCGACGCTGTATTTATCGGCTGCTGCGACCGTCGGCCAGTCGCGGGAGTCATACAGGTTGGCATTAAAATATTGGGTGCCGTACGCCATGTCGTAGGTCATCAGGTTGATGTAGTCGAGCAGTGGGGCAATCGCCTTCACGTCCACCCAGCTTTTCGGACTTTCCGCATTGGCGCCTACCGCAATGGTGACCAGCTTTTTCTGCCCGAAGGCGTCGCGCATCTCTTTTAACAGCGCGGTGAAGTTGTCGCGATCGGCAGGAGTACTTGCCACCAGCCCCCACGCACCGTTCACCGGATACTCCCAGTCGAGATCGATCCCGTCCAGCGCGTATTTCTCGACAATCTCTTGGGCCGAGCGAATGAATATCGCGCGCGTCGCTTTGGTGGCCGCCGCACCCGAGAAGCCGCGCGCCCCCCAGCCGCCAACGGAGAGCAGCACCTTAAGATTTGGGTTTTGCTTACGCAGGACTGGGATTAACGCGAGGTCGGCGGCGACCTTTGGCGACAGCCAGATTTGATGCCGTTTCGCCGGATCTTTCAGCGCGGCGTGGGTTTCGTCTTTCTCGTCGTTATAGACCAGACCAAACGAGTAATTCAGATGGGTAATCTGGCGAACGTCAAGCTTATTGATGTCGCCACCCGGTCCGGCAGTGACATCACCGCCACCGTTAAAGTAGCCCACAGACATCAGGGTATTGGCGGAGGCGAGTGACGCGCAAAGCAAGGGTAATGCTGCCAACAATGGCAAACGTTTCATACGAGTTCCTCTTTGACTAATACAAAATAACCACGCCACGGAAAAGGCGTGGCGAAAAAACAGCCAGAAGAGAATAGCATTGCCGTTTCGCTTGCGATGCGAGGAAGTTCACTTTATGGGAGATTGCCGGGGGCAAACCCGCCACCCGGCTTAAAAACTACGCATGGGTCTCCAGCCAGTCATCCAGCGTATACAGCGTCGCGCCTTCTGCGGCCATATCCATAAACGCCTGCGCGCTGTCATGCGGCTGAATGTTAACCCCGCGACAACCGTTGGTGATAACGCTCACGGTGTAGCCCAACTGGATCGCATCCAGCACCGTAAACTTCACGCAGTAGTCCGTTGCCAGGCCCAGCACAATCAGCGCGGTAACCTCGTGGTGACGAAGCCACGCATCCAGCGCCGTTTTCTGCCGATGCCCGTTGTCAAAGAACGCGCTATAGCTATCGATAGCCGGGTTTTCTCCTTTATGGAATACGGCATCGATGGCCTTTTGATTCAGCAGCGGATGCAGCTCTGCACCCTCCGTTTGCTGCACGCAGTGATCGGGCCAGAAGGTTTGCGCCAGCCCGTCAAGTTCCCCCTGGCTGTAGGGCTCAACGCCGTGCTGGCTGGCAAAACTGCCGTGGTTCGCCGGGTGCCAGTCCTGGCTAGCAACAATCGCCTCGTCGCGTGCTTTACACCAGTCGATCAGCGTATTCGCCACGTCAACCGTGCTGTCACCTTCAGCGACGGCCAGCGCGCCGCCTGCGCAGAAATCATTTTGCAAATCGACCAGTAACAGGGCGCGATGCGTCATGAGGCCTCCTTATTCGTCTGGGGTCAGTTCGCCGCGCAGGTTTTGCATCATGGCGCTGCGAATGGACTGGATGTCCAGATCCTGGCTGAGTAGATAGTGAAGTTTAGTCAGCGTCGCCTCAACGGTCATATCGAAGCCGCTAATCACACCCGCATGCGCCAGCGCGTTACCGGTGGCATAGCCGCCCATATTGACCTTGCCTGACATGCACTGGGTCAGGTTGACCACCACAATGCCGCGCGCGCTCGCTTCCTGCAGCTCCTTCAGGAACTCTCCATTCTGCGGCGCGTTGCCCACGCCATAGGAGCGCAGAATCAGCGCTTTCACCGGCTGGCGCAGGAAGTTGCGCACCACATCCGCAGAGATCCCCGGGTAAATCGTCACCACGCCAATCGGCTGTGGGGTGATCGGATGCACAATCAGCTCGCCCGCGGTGTTCGGCGCAGGGGGCGTTCCCAGGCGACGAATATGAATTCCCGCTTCAAGCAGCGGCTGCAGGTTAGGGGAGGCAAAAGCATCAAAACCATCGGCGTGCGCTTTGGTGGTACGGTTACCGCGATACAGACGATTGTTGAAGAATAGCGACACTTCATTAATCGGGTAATTGGCCGCCACGTACAGTGAGTTGAGCAGGTTGATCTGCCCGTCTGAGCGCAGTTCCGCCAGGGGGATCTGCGAGCCGGTGACGATAACAGGCTTGCTCAGGTTTTCCAGCATGAAGGAGAGCGCCGAGGCGGTAAACGCCATCGTGTCGGTGCCGTGCAGGATCACGAAGCCATCATACTGGTCGTAATGGGCTTTAATGTCATCCGCGATATGCTGCCAGTCTTCCGGCGTCATGTCGGAGGAGTCCATCAGCGGCTCATATTCGTGAATGGTAAAGTCAGGCATTTCCGGACGGTGGAATTCAGGCATCAGGGCAAGCTGACGCTGCAGGTGACCGGAAACAGGGATATAGCCATTTTCAGAGCGCTGCATACCGATCGTACCGCCGGTATACGCCACATAAATTGATTTCTTCTGCATGGTAGAGAGTTCTTGTTATTCAAAAGAAAAATCCCCTCTTCATGCGAAGAGGGGACGGGGTTTAACGAACGTTTGCGCAGGTCAGGCAGAACGCATAGCGACTTTGTGGGTCGTTAAAGGCTGCAAGCTTGTCGCTTTCCGCTTTCATCGCTTTTGCGGCGGTGGCGACAGGGGCAGGCAGATACGCCTGCAGCGCATCCGGTAACATGGCGCGAACCGAGCCGGACATGCTGTCGATGACCATATCGAAGAACGACGGTTCATCCTGGTAATACTCGACGTGCCACTGCTTAAGCTTCGCCAGTTCTGCTGCTTTCTTCACCGCGTCATCAAAGTCGCCCAGGCTGTCTACCAGGCCATTGTTCTTCGCGTCCTGCCCGGTCCAGACGTGGCCCTGAGCAATCTCATCGATCTGCTGAGGCGTCTTTTTACGCGAGTCGGCAACCAGCGTGATAAAGCGCTTGTAGCCGTTCTCAATGCTGAGCTGCATCATCTCGGACACTTCCGGCGGCAGAGATTTTGTGATCGACACATCCGCCAGCGGCGAGGTCGCCACGCCATCGGTATGCACGCCCAGATAATCCAGGCTGTTCTCAACGGTGTTGATGACCCCGAAGATCCCGATGGAGCCAGTCAGCGTGCTTGGGTTGGCGACAATGTAGTTCGCAGGCGTGGAGATCCAGTAGCCGCCTGAGGCCGCCATTCCACCCATCGATACCACGACGGGCTTGCCCGCCGCTCGCGCAGCGGCCAGCTCAGCGCGGATCACTTCGGAGGCGCTAACGCTGCCGCCCGGGCTGTTAACGCGCAGGACGATTGCCTTCACCTTCGGATCAAGACGGGCATCACGGATTTGCGATGCGGTCGTATCACCGCCGACGTTACCCGGGGTTTCCTGGCCGTCCATGATGGCACCATTGGCAAAGACCACGGCGACGCTATCACCGCTGTCATCCGGCTTTTTAGTCGTGTAATCGTACATGCTGATGGCGCTGTAATTTTTATCTTCTTTGCTCCAGCCAAACTGTTTGCTGAGCGATTTTTCGATATCAGCGCTGGTACCCAGTGCATCGACCAGCTTGTTATCGAGCGCATATTTTGCCGTGTCGCCATCCACTTTTCGCAGGCCGTCCAGCACGCCGCGAGCGCCCGGGAAGATCTGCTCGGCTGTGGTTTGACGGTTAGCGGCCACGGTTCCCAGATAGTTCTGCCACAGCTCGCCAATCCAGCGGCTGTCCGCTTCACGGGCGGCAGGGGACATATCGTCACGAATGAACGGTTCGACGGCGGATTTATAGGTACCCACGCGGAACACGTGAGTGCTGACTTTCAGCTTGTCGAGCAGGGATTTGTAATACAGGCCATTGGTGGCGAAACCGTGCAGATCCACGGTGCCCTGTGGAGACAGCCAGATTTTGTTGGCAAAGCTCGCCAGATAATACTGACCCTGGCTGTAGCTATCGCCCACGGCAATGACGGGTTTGCCGCTGTCGCGGAACTCGCGCAGCGCTTTACCCACGTACTGCATTGAAGGCTGATCGCCCCCGGCAAAATCTTTGAGATCCAGCACGATACCGGTGATGTTACGGTCGTCTTTCGCCTGACGGATGGTATCGACAATATCGAACAGAGAGTTTTCCTGCAGGCGGTCTGAGGTTGCGCCAAACAGCTGGCGACCAATCACGCTCAGGCGGCTGCTGGTGGACGGCTTATCAACTATCACGCCAGTGATATCGAGCAATAGCGCGCCGCGCGTAGAGTGCTGTGCCTGGTTTGCACTGCTGATGTGCATCCAGATGCCCGCGCACACCAGGACCAGGAAGATGAAGAAGATATTCATCACCAGGTTGCGGACGAAGTTGAGCAGTCGCCACGTCCATTTAAAGAAACCGGCAAAGATTCGCCAAAGGGTTCGCATGTATTCTCCCTAACCAGAAAATGACTGTTTCCGTCGCCACGAGACGGCAATGTTGGGCTATCGTAATGACCCAACCGCGACTTGTCAGCAGGAATCGCCTGCCAGGCTGTAACAAAATCTGCTGCCGTGTTAATTTTGTGAGTAAATTTCAAGACAGGAGTTAACCAATGGACGCACTTGAACTGCTCGTTAACCGTCGTAGCGCTTCACGCCTGGCCGAACCCGCGCCCGCGGGCGAGCAGCTGGAAAACGTTCTGCGTGCTGGACTGCGTGCACCGGATCATGGCACGCTTCAGCCATGGCACTTCTTTGTTATCGAAGGTGAAGGGCGCGATCGCTTCAGCGCGCTATTGGAAAAAGGGGCGATGGCTGCCGGGCAGGATGAAAAAGGCATTGAGAAAGCCCGTAGCGCACCGTTCCGTGCACCGATGATTATCGCCGTGGTAGCGAAATGCCAGGCGGATCACAAAGTCCCGGTTTGGGAACAGGAGATGTCCGCTGGCTGTGCAGTGATGGCGATGCAAATGGCTGCGGTCGCGCAGGGCTTCAACGGCATCTGGCGCACCGGTCCGTTAACCGAAAGCCCGGCGGTTCGCGACGGCTTCTCCTGCGAAGAGCACGATAAAATAGTCGGCTTCCTTTATCTTGGCACCCCTCAGCTTAAAGCCTCCAGCACTATTAACGTGCCGGACACCACGCCTTTCGTCAGCCGTTTCTGATTACCCGCGCTAAACTGTCTGGATTCTGAGCAACTGCCGCAGAATTCAGACAGTCATACTTACCTCTTTATGGAATGAGCGCTACCATAGCGCGATTGAGATGACAGGAGACGTCCATGAGCGAGCAAACCATTCGTTTAACGCAGTACAGCCACGGAGCCGGTTGCGGTTGTAAAATTTCCCCAAAAGTGCTGGAAACCATCCTGCACAGTGAACAGGCGAAGTTTGTCGACCCGAACCTGCTTGTCGGTAACGAAACGCGTGACGATGCAGCGGTTTATGACTTAGGTAACGGCACCAGCATTATCAGCACCACTGACTTCTTTATGCCGATTGTCGATAACCCGTTTGATTTCGGGCGTATTGCGGCCACCAACGCCATCAGCGATATCTTCGCGATGGGCGGCAAACCGATCATGGCGATCGCCATCCTGGGCTGGCCGATCAACACCCTTGCGCCCGAAATTGCCCGCGAGGTGATTGAAGGCGGACGCTTTGCCTGCCAGCAGGCCGGGATTGCCCTGGCCGGTGGTCACTCTATCGATGCGCCTGAGCCGATCTTTGGTCTGGCCGTCACTGGCGTAGTGCCTACCGAGCGCGTGAAGCGCAACAGCACCGCGCAGGCGGGCTGCAAGCTGTTCCTCACCAAGCCGCTGGGCATTGGCGTATTGACCACGGCGGAGAAAAAATCTCTGCTGAAGCCTGAGCACAAAGGCCTGGCGACGGACGTCATGTGCCAGATGAACCTGGCAGGTGCAGCCTTTGCCAATATTGAGGGTGTCAAAGCCATGACTGACGTGACCGGTTTTGGTCTGCTCGGTCATCTGAGCGAAGTGTGTCAGGGCGCTGGCGTGCAGGCGCAGGTCTGGTATCAGGACGTGCCCAAACTGCCGGGCGTGGAAGAGTATATTGCGCAGGGCGCCGTCCCGGGTGGGACGCAGCGTAACTTCGCCAGCTATGGCCACCTGATGGGCGAAATGCCGGAAGCGTGGCGCAACCTGCTGTGCGATCCGCAAACCTCCGGTGGCCTGCTGCTGGCGGTCACGCCAGAGTCAGAAGAGGACGTTCAGGCGACGGCCGCTGAATTCGGCATTACCCTGACGGCCATCGGCGAGCTGGTCAGTGCCCGCGGCGGTCGTCCGATGATTGAGATCCGTTAATTCGATGCGGTTGTTTATTGCCGAAAAGCCGAGCCTGGCCCGCGCCATCGCCGATGTGCTACCTAAACCGCATCGCAAAGGCGACGGCTTTATCGAATGTGGTAACGGGCAGGTGGTGACCTGGTGTATCGGTCACCTGCTTGAGCAGGCGCAGCCGGACGTGTACGACAGCCGCTACGCCCGCTGGAACCTGAACGATCTGCCGATTGTGCCGGAAAAATGGCGGTTGCAGCCTCGGCCATCCGTTACCAAGCAGCTGAACGTGATTAAACGCTTTCTGCATGACGCGTCTGAAGTTATCCACGCGGGTGACCCGGACAGGGAAGGACAGCTGCTGGTGGACGAGGTGCTGGATTACCTGGAGCTGGCGCCGGAAAAGCGCCAGCAGGTACAGCGCTGCCTGATTAACGACCTTAACCCGCAGGCGGTAGAGCGTGCGATTACGCGTCTGCGTTCAAACAGCGAGTTTATCCCACTGTGCGTTTCCGCGCTGGCCCGCGCTCGCGCGGACTGGCTGTACGGCATCAACATGACCCGCGCCTACACCATTCTTGGGCGCAACGCGGGGTATCAGGGCGTGCTCTCCGTCGGCCGTGTACAAACGCCGGTGCTGGGGCTGGTCGTGCGTCGTGACGAAGAGATTGAAAACTTCGTCGCCAAAGATTTCTTTGAAGTGAAAGCCCATATCGTTACCCCGAAAGACGAGCGCTTTACTGCCGTCTGGCAGCCGAGCGACGCCTGTGAATCGTATCAGGATGAAGAGGGGCGTCTGCTCCACCGTCCGTTGGCGGATCACGTGGTTAACCGCATTACCGGGCAGCCCGCGATTGTCACCAGCTATAACGATAAACGGGAATCAGAACCTGCGCCGCTGCCGTTTTCCCTCTCTGCGCTGCAGATTGAGGCCGCCAAAAAGTTTGGGTTGAGCGCGCAAAACGTGCTGGATATCTGCCAGAAGCTCTATGAAACCCACAAGCTGATCACCTATCCGCGTTCTGACAGCCGCTATCTGCCGGAAGAGCATTTTGCCGGACGTCATTCGGTGATGAACGCTATCGGCGTCCACGCGCCCGATCTGCTGCCGCAGCCGGTCGTGAACCCGGATACCCGCAACCGCTGCTGGGACGATAAAAAGGTGGATGCTCACCATGCGATTATCCCGACGGCGCGCGCCAGCAACGTGAATCTGACCGAAAACGAAGCGAAGGTGTATAACCTGGTTGCGCGTCAGTACCTGATGCAGTTCTGCCCGGATGCGGTGTTCCGTAAATGCGTGATCGAACTGGAGATCGCCAAAGGAAAATTTGTCGCCAAAGCGCGTTTCCTGGCGGAAGCGGGGTGGCGCACGCTGCTTGGCAACAAAGAACGCGACGAAGAGAATGACGGCACGCCGCTGCCGGTGGTTGCTAAAGACGACGAACTGCTGTGCGAGAAGGGCGAAGTGGTGGAGCGTCAGACTCAGCCTCCGCGCCATTTTACTGACGCGACGTTACTTTCGGCGATGACCGGGATCGCGCGTTTTGTGCAGGACAAAGATCTGAAAAAGATCCTCCGTGCGACCGACGGCCTGGGTACGGAAGCGACGCGAGCGGGTATCATCGAACTGCTGTTTAAGCGCGGTTTCCTGGTGAAAAAAGGGCGCTATATCCACTCCAGCGATCCGGGCCGGGCGCTAATCCACTCGCTGCCGGAGCTGGCGGCAAGGCCGGATATGACCGCGCACTGGGAGTCGGTGCTAACGCAAATCAGCGAAAAGCAGTGCCGCTATCAGGACTTTATGCAGCCGCTGGTCGGGACGCTTTATGAGCTGATAAACCAGGCACGAAGCACGCCGGTGAAGCAGTTCAGAGGGATGGTTGCACCGGGGGGCGGTGCGAAGAAGCCATTCAAAAAGAAGAAAAGCGCGGCCTGATACCCCCGATTTTGCCCTCTCCCATACGGAGAGGGCACGATGACAACCTTAAATCACACCCTGCCCAATCATCGCATCTGCCACCTTCACGAACCCGGCGATATTCGCACCGCGCACGTAGTTGGTTTGTGAGGCATCGCCGCCGTACTCCACGCAGGCGTGGTGAATATCCAGCATGATGTGGTGCAGGCGGGCATCGACTTTCTCGGCTTTCCAGCCAAGACGCGCGGCGTTTTGCGCCATCTCAAGGCCTGACGTTGCCACACCGCCCGCATTCGCAGCTTTACCCGGTGCAAACAGCACGCCGGCTTCCAGGAACCGATCCGTGGCTTCAATGGTGGTCGGCATGTTGGCGCCTTCTGCGACGGCCTTCACGCCGTTAGCAATCAGCGTACGTGCGGCCTCCACGTCGAGTTCGTTCTGCGTCGCGCACGGCAGGGCGATATCCACCGGCACGCCCCACGGCTGTTTCCCTTCAAGATATGTCAGACCAAACTCGCGGGCATAGTCCGCCACGCGCCCGTCTCGGCTGGCTTTGATTTCACACAGGCGAGCCAGCTTTTCGGCGGTGAAACCGGCTTCATCCACTACGGTACCGCTGGAGTCAGAGGCCGTCACCACGCGGGCACCAAACTGCATCGCTTTTTCGATAGCGTACTGCGCCACGTTGCCGGATCCAGAGACCGCCACGCGCATTCCTTCGAAGCCCAGCCCATGACGCTTAAGCATCGCTTCGGTGAAGTAGACCAGACCGTAGCCGGTGGCTTCCGGGCGAATCAGACTCCCGCCGAACGACAGCCCTTTACCGGTGAACACGCAGGCGCTGTTGTTGGAGAGCTTTTTCATCATCCCGGCCATAAAGCCCACTTCACGCCCGCCCACGCCGATATCACCGGCCGGAACGTCGGTATCGGGGCCAAGATGACGATACAGTTCGGTAACCAGCGCCTGGCAGAAGCGCATCACTTCGCCCTCGCTTTTGCCTTTCGGGTCAAAATCGCTGCCGCCTTTGCCGCCGCCCATAGGCAGGGTGGTCAGCGCGTTTTTAAAGGTCTGCTCAAAGCCGAGGAATTTCAGGATCGAGAGGTTTACGGAAGGGTGGAAGCGCATACCGCCCTTAAACGGGCCGATGGCCGAGTTAAACTGCACGCGCCACGCCCGGTTAACTTGCACCTGATTGCGGTCGTCCACCCACGCCACGCGGAACTGGATCACGCGCTCTGGCTCTACCAGGCGCTCAAGCAGAGACATCTGACGATAGCGCGGGTTTTCTTCAAGGAAGGGCCACAGGGTGGTCATGACTTCACGGACGGCCTGAGCGAACTCGCTTTGGTGCGGGTCGCGCTGCTGAACATAGGCAAGGAAACTTTCCAGAGAGCGTGTCTGATCCATAGATATAAGAACCTCTTATAATAATGTTGTATATGACTTATGCGATTTGTGTTGTTTTTTCGACTATACCACCCGCACTGCTTTGTGAGGCAAGCAGAAATTTATGCCGAAAGGGAAATTAATGACCCGGCTCGGGTCATAACGAAAAACGATAGCGAGATAAATTAAAGGTTCTGCGTCGGTTAACCGTTATAGTCATTATCAGGAGATAACAGAAAGGTAAGTCTATGAACCGCTATGTGTTAACCGCGCTATGTATGATCTTTACGGCAGGCGCGCAGGCTGACCGCATTCGCCCGGACGTGGAAGTGAATGTGCCGCCGGACGTTTTTAGCTCCGGCGGCCAGCGCGCGCAGCCGTGCAATCAGTGCTGTATCTATCAGGATCAGAACTACTCGGAAGGTGCCGTGGTAAAAGCAGACGGTGTTTTACTGCAGTGTCAGCGCGACGAACGCACCATCAGCACGAACCCGCTTATTTGGCGTCGCGTAAAAGAATAAAGGCATCCAGCAGGGGAATATCTGCCGGGGCTAAATCGTACGCGTAGGCCTCCTCGGGCGCACACCATACCAGCCCGCTGTGGTAGTGCGCCGTCACGTCTCCGCTAAACGCGGGAACGTGCCAGGCGTGCAAAGTAATGAGCCGCTGCGACACTTCGCGCTGGTGGCTTGCCACGTACCGCGCGGGCTGCGCCTCAATGCCGAGCTCTTCACGCAGTTCGCGGATGAGCGCGTCGGGCTGCGTTTCTCCCGCTTCAACTTTGCCGCCCGCAAATTCCCACATTCCAGGCTGGTCGGCATGAGCAGGGCGCTGAGCCAGTAAAATCTTGTCATCTTTTTCGATGATGGCGGCTACGACATCGAGTGTTTTCAGCATGGTCGTCAATAATTGAGAGTAAAAAACAACATATTATCGTGTCCTTTCCAGGAGTCCAGCTATCAGGAGAATCAGGTGAAAGAGACATCCACCTGGGTTGCCCCCATAAAAAACCTTCCCGCGAGCCTAAAACCGATTGCCGCCATGCAGAAAAAACATTTTGGCACGGTGCTGAACCCCACCCGCTGGTGGGGGCGCATGCCGCCTCTTTTCTGGCTGGTGGCGCTGTTTGTCGGTTTTCTGGAACGTCGCAAGGCGCGCCTGAACCCGGTGCTCCGCGCGCTGCTGATGACGCGGGTATCGCAGATATGCCACTGTGCATTCTGTATCGATGCCAATAGCCTACGCCTTGCCCAGCGCGCTGGCGCCCTGGATAAGGTTCAGGCCGTCGCCGTCTGGCAGGAATCCGACCTGTTCAGCGAGGAGGAGCGCGTTGCGCTCGCCTATGCCGAGGCCGTGACCGCGACGCCACCTCAGGTGGAGGAAGCGCTAAAAAACGAGATTAAGCGGCATTTCACCGATGAAGCCATTACCGAAATGACGGCGTTAATCGCTTTCCAGAATCTTTCCGCCCGTTTTAACGCTGCGCTGGACATTCCGGCGCAGGGGCTGTGCGCCACCTTTAAAGAGGATCCACATGCTTGACCGACATCTGCATCCACGCGTAAAGCCTGCGCTCAATCGCCTGGCCGTGATGCTGGATAAACCGGGCATTTCGCCCGACGGACTGACGCTCACTGGGTTTGCCATCGGCGTGCTGGCTCTGCCGTTTCTGGCGCTAGGCTGGTATCCCGCGGCGCTGCTCGCCATCGTGCTCAATCGCGTGCTGGATGGGCTGGACGGCGCGCTGGCGCGCCGAAGAGGGCTGAGTGATGCCGGGGGATTTCTTGATATCGCGCTCGATTTTCTGTTCTACGCGCTGGTGCCTTTTGGCTTTGCGCTCGCGGCTCCCGCCGAAAATGCGCTGGCCGCCGCCTGGCTGTTGTTCGCGTTTATCGGTACCGGCAGCAGCTTTCTGGCCTTTGCCGCGCTGGCGGCGAAACACGATATCGACAACCCAGGCTATGCGCACAAGTCGTTTTACTATATCGGTGGGTTAACGGAAGGAACGGAGACGATTGCCCTGTTTGTCCTGTGCTGCCTGTTTCCGGCGTACTTCGCGCCGTTTGCGTGGGTATTCGGCGCGTTGTGCTGGCTGACCACCACAACGCGCATCTGGAGCGGCTATGTGACGCTGCAGTCACTTACCCGCTAGCGTGAACGCTCTGGCCCACGCGCGCCGCGAGTGATCGGGTTTTGCGGATGGCTGCTCCATTCGTACCAGCCGCCGTCATAGACGGCGACGTTTTTCCAGCCCATCGCTCTGGCATACATAAAGGTTTCAGACGCCCGCCAGCCGGTACCGCAGTAGAACGCGACGTGCTGCTCCGGCAGGATATTCCAGGTTTTCCACATTGCGGCGATGTCATCCGCGCTGCGCATGGTGCCATCCGGATTATGAAAATCTTCCATATGGGTGGCGTCGCTGCCGGCGTGACCCCAGCGGGCACCGGCAATTTCCCCTTTTGGTTTAATGTAGCTGTAGCCGCTGGTGTCACCGATAAACTCTGGCCATGAGCGAATGCTAACCAGCGAAGCATCCTGGCGATGAAGCATGCCGCGGGCCTGTTCCATATCAACCATGAGCTGCGGCTGCCCTGGGATCGGTGCGCCAAAGTCAGCGGCAGGCGTCACCTTCGCAGGCGTGCCGCGTTCGACCGGCAGGCTGGCATCAGACCAGCTTTTCCAGCCGCCATCGAGAATGCGCACGTCTTTCACCCCCGCGTAGAGCATGATCTGGGCAACGCGCGCGGCAGCATAGACATCTCGGCCATACAGAATCACGGTAGTGTCGTGACGTATCCCATGCTTCGCCAGCATCGCTTTCAGCGCGTTGTCAGCGACTTTATTCCACAGCGGTTCGCTTTCCACTTCGTTGGTATCGATGTAGCCCGCGCCGGGGATATGGTTTAGCAGATAGAACTTCGGCGCCCCCCAGCCAGCTTCAATGACCTTCCAGTCGCCAGACGGTGCGGCGTTAACCTGTTTGCCGTGCTGTAGCTGATGGATCCACTGGGGATAAACAAGTTGTTCAAAGTGCGGCAGGCGCTGCAGACGGTCAGGTGCCTGCAGGGCATCGCTGAGACGCGAAACATGGGTGAATCCCGCTTTTTCAAGACGGGCTTTGACCGCCTGGCTATCAGCCTCGCTGCCGTAAAGGGCGATAGCCGTGGCGGGCGTCAGATGATGCTGCTTTGCCCAACCGCTGAGCTGGTCGTCGCGCATTGCGCCAAGCCAGGAGGCTGAAAGGTTCAGTGCGGCAGGTTCATGCCCGGAGGGGGCGCTCAGCGTTTGCGGCCAGCCGTTATAAAACGCGCTGATGCGGGTATCAATCACCGCACCCTGCTGCGCCTGTAGCTGCGCCAGCGTGAGCGAGTGCGGCATATCAGCCGCCATGGACGATGAGGCGAGGCCGCAAAATAGGGCCAGCGCGGTCAGTTGAGAAACACGTTTCATCGAAAAGCCTGACGTGGATAAAAGAGGGGGGCATTGTCGTCTCTCCCGAAACAGAAAACATTGCGTTAGCACATTATTGCCCATGAGAAAACGCAATCACCTTTCCGCCCGCGGGAATGTCGTCTTCGTCATGCGTAACCAGCACCACCGGAATATGACGGGCGCGGACGGTATCGAATACCCACGCCCGGAAGGTGCTCCGCAGCGTTTTATCAAGGTGGCTGAAGGGTTCGTCCAGCAATAACGCCTGTGGCTCTGCAAGCAGGGCGCGCAGCAGACTCACGCGGGCACGTTCACCACCGGAAAGCGTAGCAGGATCGCTGGCGTAGCGGGTGGCCATCCCGGCCGAACCCAACGCCTGCAGCACGGCATCACGACGTGCAGGCCCGGTGATGCTGGCCGGAAGCGCCAGCAGCAAATTTTGCCCCACGCTGAAATGGTCAAACAGCAGCGCATCCTGGAACAAAATGCCCAGTCCGCGCTTTTCAACGGGAAGGGTATCGCAGCGACGGTCGCCCAGCCACAGTTCGCCGCGCGCCTGAAAGTCTGCGGACAGCGCGCCGACCATCCAGGAAAAGAGTGTCGACTTCCCGCTACCGGACGGGCCCATGAGCGTCAGTATCTCCCCGCGCGATACGCGGAAATTCAGCCCGTGGAAAAGCGGTTCAACGGTGAGGTTTTTGACTTCCAGCATTAACGTAATCCTTGTCGGTAGCGGCCTGCAAGGCGGGAGAGCAGGGCGGCGATCGCAAAAACGATGCCCGTTACCAGCAGTAATCCCAGCGCCCGGTTGGCCAGTTGCGGAATACTGCCGCCGCTGCTGAGCGCAACGGCCTCGGTGGTCAGCGTGGCAAACCGTCCCGCGCCGAGCCAGAGCGTCGGCATATACTGAGCCATGCTCACCGAAAAACCGGTGGCGAAGGCCAATAGCGCAGGGCGTACCAGCAGCGGGCATTTCAGTAGCCAAACTATTCTCACGCGACCCCAGCCCAGCGTTCTCGCGGTCAGAATAAGGCGCGGATCAATCCTGCGCCATGCGGGCTGTAATACCAGTAACATCCACGGCAACACCCAGAGCAGATGGCTCCAGAGCACGGCGGCAAAATGCCCGTCAATACCCAGCCGTAAGGCGACAACGTACTGACCAGACACTAACGGCAGGGCAGGGAGTGCCAGCGGAAGCCAGACCCATTGCCCACCGCGCGGTGGCCCCCACTCCAGCCAGATAATAATCAGCACCAGCGCCAGCAGGCTGGAGAGCAGACCCAGCGTGAGGCTGGTGGTGACGGGCGCCATGGCAACATGACTTTCTTGTGCCAAAAAAAGCAGCACCCCGGCGCAGATGCCCCCGCAGGCTGGGAGCAACAGGGAGAGCGGGCATGCAGGCAGCGGAAGGGACATGCTGCGCCGGACACCAGACAGATCGGGCAAGGACCGCCGCCAGCACCGCCAAATTCCATACCCCAGTGCCCCCAGCAGGGCCATCAGCAGGAGCAAGAGCAAACACAGCAACGTCCCTTGCGCCTGCTGCTGTTCGTCGCCCTGGCTGAGCCACTGCCAGGCAAGCACCGCCAGCGTGGGGGGATTTCCCGGGCCGAGAATAATGGCGACATCAACAACAGACAGCGACCAGGCCAGAACTGCCAGCATGACCGCACCCAGCGCGGGCGCAATCGCGGGCAGTACCAGCCAGCACAGCCGTTGAAGCCGTCCGTAGCCGAGCGTCTGGAGCACCACGCTCTGCTGCGCCAGGCGTGCTTCAGGCAACACGGCGTAAATTGCCCACAGCACGAAGGCGCTCTCTTTGACGGCGAGCGTCAGCCCCAACCCGACGCCGTAGCGGTCGAGCTGCGGAGAGCAAAAGGAGCATACCTGATAAAACAGGCCGCCTTCAGCAAACGTCAGTAACGCGCTGGTGGCGAACGCAACATGGGGAACGGCCAGCAGCCAGGGTAAATGGGTACAGAGACGGCGCCAGCGCTCGCCGGGCCACAGCAGGGTGACGAAGCCGAGGGTGATAAACAGCGCGCCCAGCGTGGCAATCAACGTGGACACCAGCGTTGCAATCAGCGCCTGGGGCAGCTGCGGATCGTTAAGCAGCCACTGCCAGTTCGTCCACGACAGTGCCGGTCCCGCCAGCATCGCGCCGGCCGGGAGTAGCGGTAGATAAATAACCGCCATTGCCAGCCAGATCGCCCAGCTCAGCGGGTGCCGTAGCGACGAAGCCATTCCTGCTCCAGCGCGGTCACCCAGGCTGCGTGGGGTTCTGGCAGTACAGCGGGTAACCCGTCAGGGGTATGCTTGCGAAGCTGTTGAGCTTCATCGGCGGGCAGCGTGCTGGCATCCAGCACGCTGGGATCGCCCCAGACCGCAGGGTCAGCTTTACGGATTTGCGCCTGCGGCGAAAGCAGGAAATTGGCAACCATCTTCGCACCCGCACTCGCGCTGGCGTTTGCGGGGATCGCAACAAAGTGAACGTTCCCGAGCATGCCCTTCTGGAACCCATAGCTGTAGGCGTCAGCAGGCAGTTCCCCGCTGGCCACTTTTTGCCGCGCGTGCGCGGGGTTAAACGTCAGCGACAGGTCCAGGCTGCCGCTGGCCAGCAGGGTGTCCATCCGCGCCGGAGAGGGAGGAAAGTCTTTCCCTTCCCGCCACAGCAGCGGATGGAGTGAATCGAGGTATTTCCACAGCGGGGCTGTCACCTGCGCGAAGGTTTCATCGGGCGCTTTTTTCAGGGCGTCAGGCTGGGTCGTTAGCGTCAGGAGCAGTTGTTCCAGAAACGCCGTGCCGGTAAAGTCGGGCGGGCGCGGATAGCTCATTTTTCCCGGGTGCTGTTGCGCCCAGGCCAGCAGCGCCTTTGGGTCCTCCAGCGGTTTCGCGAGGCGGCCTTTACGGGCAATAAAGGTGAGTTGAGCGCCGCCCCACGGGGACTCTGCGCCCTCGGTCGGGAGAGCGAAATCTTCCGCGACCGGCTTGCGGGTATCGACGTACCGCCAGTTTGGCAGCATTTGTGCCCAGCCGGTTTGCAGCAGATTCGCCTCCTTCAGCGTGCGGAAGTTTTCCCCGTTCACCCACAGTAAATCGACCGAGCCGTTGCTGCTGCGTCCTGCCGCATATTCGGTCTGGATACGCTTCACCGCATCGGCTGCGTCGGCCAGGTGAACGATTTTAAGGTTAATGGCGTAGTGCGTTTTCATCTCGCCGCTGACCCAGTCGAGGTAATCGTTCACGGCCCGATCGCCGCCCCAGGCGTTAAGCCAGACGGTCTGGCCTTTGGCATGTTGTTGGATGGATTGCCAGCGCTCGGCTGCCATTGCGGGCGCGATTAACAGCAGACCGCTCAGAAACGCGCAAAAACGCACACGGCGCATAATGCCTCACTTTTTAACAGAAGAGGTGTAACGGGAAAACAGCCAGCGAGTCACCAGCGGTAATAACCCCAATAGTGTAAAGGCGAAGAGCACGCCCGGCGACAAAATATCGCGAAGCGAGGTTAATTTACCCAGCTCCCGCCCGGCATTCAGGAAAATAACTGTCGCGGGCAGCATGGCAAGCTGGCTCACCCACCAGTAGCGACGCGCATCAATACGGGTTAGCCCCATGAGCACATTGACCAGAAAAAAGGGGAACAGCGGCATCAGGCGGAGGGCAAAAAGATAGCGCGCGCCGTCTCGCGCCATACCGCGATTGACGGTACGCATCTGCGGGGCAAAACGCCGTTGGATCCAGGCGCGAAGAAAATATCGGCTGGTCAGCATCGCCAGCGTGGCGCCGAGGGTCGAGGCAAATGAGACTAACAGTATCCCCAGCCACGGGCTAAAAAGCGCGCCGCCCAGCAGGGTGAGGATCGCCGCACCCGGTATCGAGAGGGCGGAGACCGCCGCGTAAAGGGCAAAATAGTAAACCGCACTTTGCAGGGGATGGTGTTCCACATAAGCCACTAGCGCCTGCTGATGCGTTTTTACGGCGTCGAGAGAAAGTGCACCGGGCGGTAAAAAAAAGAATGCCAGCGCAAATGCGCCCAGAAGGGCGCACAGGAAGATCGTTTTTTGTCCGTTCACACCGAATTACAGCGTGAACTTAGCCCACACCGGCGCGTGGTCTGACGGTTTTTCCATACTGCGGATGTCGTAATCAATACCGGTCTCAATGCAGCGCTCTGCCAGCGGTGCGCTAGCCAGCAGCAGGTCGATACGCAGGCCGCGGTTGTCGTCAAAACCCTTTGAACGGTAGTCAAACCACGAGAAACGATCCTGCGTGTCGGGATTCGCCGCGCGGAAGGTATCCACCAGGCCCCAGTCCAGCAGACGCTGCATCCACTCGCGCTCTTCCGGCAGGAAGGAACATTTACCGGTGCGCAGCCAGCGCTTGCGGCTGTCTTCGCCAATGCCAATATCCAGATCGGTTGGGCTGATATTCACATCACCCATGATCAGCACCGGATTGTCTTTTTTCAGCTCGGTGGTCAGGTAGTTCTGCAGGTCCTGATAAAACTTCGCTTTTGCCGGGAATTTGGTCGGGTGGTCGCGGCTTTCACCCTGCGGAAAGTAACCATTGATCACGGTGATATTGCCCAACGGGGAAGGGAGCTCGGCCATGATGATGCGGCGCTGGGCTTCTTCATCGTCACCCGGGAAGCCGCGGCGCACGGCGATCGGTGTCTCTTTGGTCAGCAGCGCCACGCCGTAGTGACCTTTTTGTCCGTGATAAAAAACGTTGTAACCGAGCTTTGCCACCTCTTCGAGAGGGAACATATCGTCGTGGACTTTTGTCTCCTGCAGGCCGATGACATCCGGCTGATGTTGCTCAACGATAGCTTCAAGCTGGTGAGGGCGGGCGCGCAGGCCGTTGATATTAAAAGAGACAAATTTCATAGTCGCTGCCAATGCAAGGTGAATAGTGCATGGATGGTAGCAGAAATTGCGTCGGCTGTTATCCGCTTCGCCCAATTACTGCGACAGATAATGTTGACGGTGCAAAATTTGCACCATTCTGACGCGTCTCGCCCTGAAAGAGGGCGTAAATGGCCGATAAATTTCGCGAGCGATCACAAATCCAGAATTATATTTGGCATGTGCATACTCTTTCTGGTTTTCATGCGGCAAAGCGCCGCTTGCCGTAAAAATATTCACTTTTTATGCATTAATAGTGAATAACTCCATATCGTAACTCTTTGATATTCTGTCGCTCCTTCCCTTTTATGCATTTTTATCGCTGGCTGGCACGAACTCTGCAATCTACATTCACAGTGCAAACACTCAATTATTTAACATTTAAACAACCTTTTATTTACCGGGTGAGGTCGCTATGTCTCTGTCAATTACGCGTGAAAATTTCGATGAATGGATGATGCCGGTTTACGCGCCGGCGGCTTTTATTCCGGTTCGTGGGGAAGGCTCGCGCCTGTGGGATCAGCAGGGCAAAGAGTATATCGACTTTGCTGGTGGGATTGCGGTGAATGCGCTGGGGCATGCAAACCCGGCGCTGCGCCAGGCGCTGAACGACCAGGCCGCGAAGTTCTGGCACACCGGCAACGGTTATACCAATGAACCTGCCCTGCGCCTGGCCAAAAAGCTGATCGACGCGACCTTTGCAGAGAAAGTGTTTTTCTGTAACTCGGGGGCGGAAGCCAACGAAGCGGCCCTGAAGCTGGCGCGCAAATACGCGCACGATAAATTTGGCGCGCACAAGAGCGGCATTGTGGCCTTTAAAAATGCGTTCCACGGCCGCACGCTGTTTACCGTGAGCGCGGGCGGGCAGCCCTCCTATTCGCACGATTTCGCACCGTTGCCGCCGGATATCCGCCACTCTGTTTATAACGATCTGCAGTCGGCCAGTGAGCTGATCGATGACGCCACCTGCGCGGTGATTGTTGAGCCGATGCAGGGCGAGGGCGGCGTTGTTCCGGCACAAAAAGCGTTTCTGCAGGGGCTGCGCGAGCTGTGCGATCGCCACAATGCGGTGCTGATTTTTGACGAAGTGCAGACCGGCGTTGGCCGTACCGGTGAGCTGTATGCCTATATGCACTATGGCGTAACGCCGGATGTGGTCTCGACCGCCAAAGCGCTGGGCGGCGGTTTCCCAGTGGGGGCCATGCTCACCACCGATAAATTCGCCAGCGTCATGACGGTGGGCACGCACGGCACGACCTACGGCGGTAACCCGTTGGCCTCTGCCGTGGCAGGACAGGTGCTGGACATTATCAATACCCCGGAGGTTCTTAACGGCGTGAAGCAGCGTCACGCGTGGTTTGTTGAACGTCTGAGCGCCATTAACAGCAAGACCGGCCTGTTTAAAGAGATCCGCGGTCTGGGGCTGTTAATCGGTTGTGAACTCACGCCTGAATTTGCCGGAAAAGCTAAACTTATTTCACAGGAAGCAGCAAAAATGGGCGTGATGGTGCTGATTGCCGGTGCCAACGTGGTGCGGTTTGCCCCTGCGCTGATAGTGAGCGAAGAAGAGGTGAGAACCGGCCTGGACCGTTTTGCGCAGGCCTGTGAACAGGTGAAGTCCGGGGTGTCATCATGATGGTCATTCGTCCCGTTGAGCGCGGCGATCTCGCCGGGCTCATGCAGCTCGCCGGTAAGACGGGAGGCGGGCTGACCTCGCTTCCTGCCGATGAAACCACGCTGTCGGCGCGTATTGAGCGCGCCCTGCAAACCTGGCAAGGGACGTTACCGAAAAGCGAACAGGGTTATGTGTTCGTGCTGGAAGATACTGACACCGGCACCGTCGCCGGGATCTGCGCCATTGAAGTTGCCGTGGGGCTTAATGACCCTTGGTACAACTACCGCGTTGGCACAATGGTTCATGCCTCGAAAGAGCTGAATGTCTATAACGCGCTGCCCACGCTCTTTCTCTGCAATGACCATACCGGCGCCAGCGAACTGTGCACGCTGTTCCTCGATCCGCAATGGCGCAAGGAGGGCAACGGCTATCTGCTCTCTAAATCGCGTTTTATGTTTATGGCTGCGTTCCGCGATCGCTTTAATGAAAAGGTTGTCGCTGAAATGCGCGGCGTGATTGATGAAAACGGCTATTCGCCGTTCTGGGAAAGCCTTGGGGAACGTTTCTTCTCCATGGAGTTTAGCCGCGCGGACTACCTTTGCGGCACCGGCCAGAAAGCGTTTATTGCGGAACTGATGCCTAAACATCCGATTTACACCCATTTCCTGACGCCGGAGGCGCAGGCGGTGATCGGCGAAGTGCATCCGCAGACCGCGCCTGCTCGCGCGGTGCTGGAGAAAGAGGGGTTCCGCTACCGCAACTATGTCGACATCTTCGACGGCGGCCCAACGCTGGAGTGCGATATTGACCGCGTGCGCGCCATCCGTAAGAGCCGGCTGGTGGAGGTCGCAGAAGGCCAACCCGCACCAGGGGAATGGCCCGTCTGCCTGGTGTCAAACGAACATTACGACAATTTCCGCGCCATGCTGGTGCAGACCAACCCGCAATCTGAGCGTCTGGTATTGACGGCTGCACAACTGGATGCCCTGAAATGTAACGCAGGCGACACGGTTCGCCTGGTACGACTTTGCCCTGAGGAGAAAACAGCATGACTTTATGGATCAACGGTGACTGGGTGACGGGTGAAGGCGAACAGCGCGTAAAAACCGATCCGGTGAGCAACGCAGTGCTCTGGCAGGGGCATGACGCCAGCCCCGTGCAGGTAGAGCAAGCCTGTCATGCCGCACGTCGCGCGTTTCCTGCCTGGGCAAAACAGCCCTTCTCCGCCCGCCAGGCGATGGTCGAAAAATTTGCCGCGCTGCTGGAGGAGAACAAAACCGAACTGACGCGCGTCATTGCCAGTGAAACCAGCAAACCGCGCTGGGAAGCCGCGACCGAAATCACGGCCATGATCAACAAAATCGCCATTTCGGTGAAGGCTTACCATACCCGGACCGGCGAGCAGCAGACCGAAATGCCCGACGGCGCGGCCACGCTGCGCCACCGTCCGCACGGCGTGCTGGCCGTATTTGGCCCGTACAACTTCCCGGGCCATCTGCCGAATGGCCACATTGTGCCTGCGCTGCTGGCAGGGAATACCGTCATTTTTAAACCGAGTGAGTTAACGCCGTTGTCCGGTGAAGCGGTCGTGAAGCTCTGGGAGCAGGCGGGCCTGCCGCCGGGCGTGCTCAACCTGGTGCAGGGCGGGCGCGAAACCGGTCAGGCGCTGAGTGCCGTAAGCGACATAGACGGCCTGCTGTTTACCGGCAGCGCCGGAACCGGATACCAGCTACATCGCCAGCTGGCGGGGCAGCCGGAAAAAATTCTGGCGCTGGAGATGGGCGGTAACAATCCTCTGATTGTTGAAGATCCTGACGACATCGACGCGGCCGTGCATTTGACCATTCAGTCTGCCTTTATTACCGCCGGGCAACGCTGCACCTGCGCGCGTCGTCTGCTGGTGAAGCGCGGTGCACAAGGTGATGCGTTCCTGAAACGTCTGGTGGAAGTGAGTGCGCGCCTGGTGCCTGCGCGGTGGGATGCGGAACCGCAGCCGTTTATCGGCGGGCTGATCTCCGAGCAGGCGGCTCTCAACGTGCTCAGGGCCTGGCAGGATCATGTGGCTCGCGGGGCGAAAACGCTGCTGGAGCCGAAGCAGATTCAGCCGGGCACGTCGCTGCTGACGCCGGGGATTATTGAGATGAGCGGCGCGAGCAATGTGCCCGATGAAGAGGTCTTTGGTCCGCTGCTCTGCGTCTGGCGTTATGACGATTTTGGGAGCGCGATTGCGATGGCAAATAACACCCGCTACGGCCTGTCGAGCGGTTTGATCTCGCCCCTGCGCGAGAAGTTTGATCGGCTGCTGCTAGAGGCGCGTGCCGGGATCGTCAACTGGAACAAGCCGCTGACCGGCGCGGCGAGCACCGCACCCTTTGGCGGCGTGGGTGCCTCGGGCAACCACCGCGCCAGCGCGTGGTATGCAGCGGATTACTGCGCATGGCCGATGGCAAGCCTGGAGTCGCCGGCATCGACGCTGCCGACGACCCTGAATCCAGGGCTGGACTTTACCCGGGGAGATTCCCATGAAAGCGCGTGAAGTCAATTTTGACGGGCTGGTGGGGCTGACCCATCACTATGCCGGCCTGTCGTTTGGTAATGAAGCCTCGACGAAGCACCGCTTTCAGGTATCCAACCCGAAGCTGGCGGCGAAGCAGGGGCTGCTGAAAATGAAGACGCTGGCGGACGCGGGTTTTCCACAGGCGGTGATCCCGCCTCAGGAGCGGCCGAATGTGCCCGTGCTGCGTCAGCTTGGATTCAGCGGTAGCGACGAGCAGGTGGTTGAAAAAGCGGGCACGCAGACGCCGCACCTGCTCTCTGCGGCCAGCTCTGCCTCATCGATGTGGGTTGCAAATGCGGCAACGGTTGCTCCGTCGGCCGATACGCTGGATGGCAAAGTGCATTTCACGGTCGCTAACCTGAATAACAAATTCCACCGTGCGACCGAAGCGGAAACGACCGAGCGCGTGCTGCGCGCAATGCTCAATAATGATGCTTGTTTTGAGGTGCATCAGGCGCTGCCGCAGGTGGCGATGTTTGGCGACGAAGGTGCCGCTAACCATAACCGCCTGGGGGGCGATTATGGCGAGCCCGGCTTGCAGCTGTTTATATACGGGCGGGAAGAGGGGGGCCATTCTGCACCTACCCGGTATCCGGCCCGCCAGACGCTGGCGGCAAGCCAGGCCGTAGCGCGCCTGAACCAGGTCAATCCCTCGCAGGTGATTTTTGCCCGGCAGAACCCGCATGTGATAGACCAGGGCGTATTCCATAACGACGTCATTGCCGTCTCCAACCGCCAGGTGCTGTTCTGCCATGAGCAGGCGTTTGCCCATCAGGAGACACTGCTGGCGACGCTGCGCGAGCGTGTCCCCGGCTTTATGCCGATTCAGGTGCCAACCGGGGCGGTGAGCGTGCAGGATGCGGTTGAGACCTATCTCTTTAACAGCCAGTTGCTGAGCCGCGATGATGGCAGCATGATGCTGGTGCTGCCGCAGGAGTCACGTAATCATGAAGGGGTGTGGCGCTATTTGAGCGAGCTGGTGAAGGCCGATAACCCGATTGATGAGCTGCGCGTATTTGACCTGCGCGAAAGCATGGCAAACGGCGGCGGCCCGGCCTGTTTACGTCTGCGCGTGGTCTTAACGCAGGACGAAATGCAGGCGGTAAACCCCGCAGTCATGATGAACGACGTGCTCTTTAACGCGTTAAACAACTGGGTGGATCGTTACTATCGCGACAGATTAACCCAGGCCGACCTGATTGACCCACTGCTGTTGCGCGAGGGACGCGAGGCGCTGGATGCGTTAACGACAATCCTGCAGCTGGGTTCGGTTTATCCGTTCCAGCGCTAGGGGGAGGCTATGGACAATTTACTGGCACTGACGCTGGCGGACGAAACGCCTTCACACCGCGAGGGGGATGGCCCCTCATTCCACTGGCAGTGGCTGGGACGCGGCGTGCTTGAGCTGATGCCAACGAATGAAAGCGAATTATCGCTTCTGCTTTCAAGCGGTATTCACGGTAACGAAACCGCACCCGTCGAGATTGTCGATCGCCTGTTACGGGCGCTGTATCGCGGTGATATCACGTTGCAGTGCCGCCTGCTGGTGGTGCTCGGCAACCCGCCAGCGCTGGCGCAAAACAGGCGTTATCTCGTAAGCGATATTAACCGAATGTTCGGTGGCCGCTGGTCGCAGTTTGCGCAGGGTGATGAAACGGCGCGCGCTCAGTGGCTTGAGAGCGTGGTCAGCACCTTCTTTACCGCTTCGGGGGGAACGCGCTGGCATCTCGATCTGCATACGGCGATCCGGGCGTCATATCATGTGCGCTTTGGCGTATTACCCCAGCGTCAGCAGCCGTGGGATGAAACCTTTCTGGGCTGGCTGGGTGATGCGGGCCTGGAGGCGCTGGTCTTCCATCAGTCTCCAGGAGGAACCTTTACCCACTTTACCTGCGAAAAATTCGGCGCGCTGGCCTGCACGCTGGAGCTGGGCAAAGCGTTACCGTTTGGACAGAACGATCTCACCCGCTTTCTGCCAACGCAGCATGCGCTTCAGGCGCTGCTGGGGGGCAAGACGCCTGAGCACGCGCAGGAGCCGGTCGTGCGTTATCGGGTTGTACAGCAGATTACCCGCCGCAGCGAGGCGTTCCGTCTGCATATGGCTGCCCACACGCTCAACTTCACCCCGTTCCGCAAAGGGGTGCTGCTGGCCGAAGATGGCGACGAGCGCTATGAGGTACAACAAAGCACGGAGTATGTTTTATTCCCCAATCCCTCGGTGGCGTTTGGCCTTAGAGCCGGGCTGATGCTGGAAAAAATGTCCTGAGCATTTCCCCTCTTCGTTGTGGAGGGGAAATTATTTCTTAGCGATAAAAGCGATTGCCTTTATTTTGCGGAATATTCCTGGTTAATTGCTTTATTATTAATCGTCACTTCGATATACTCCTTCATAATCTCTTTAAAATCATCGTATTGAATATTTTTGTTTCAACTTTCCATGCTTTATCCTTAATTCCTCCACATTTGGCGATAATTTGTTTTTTACACTTTCATTGTTTTACCGTTGCTCTGACTAATTGACGATAAACCCCGTAAAGTTAATCTCGTCAACACGGCATAGCGCCGAAGAATAACTGAAAGTAAGGAAATAAATTATGCGTAAATTCACTGCACTGTTTGTTGCTTCTACCCTGGCTCTGGGCGCTACCAGCATGGCGTTTGCTGCAGATACCGCAACCACCACCGCTGCCGCGCCATCTGAAGGCAAAATGATGATGCATCATAAAGGCAAGCCGGGTATGCACCACGACATGATGTTCAAAGACCTGAATCTGACCGATGCGCAGAAGCAGCAAGTTCGTGACATCATGAAAAGCCAGCGTGACCAGATGAAACGCCCTCCACTGGAAGAGCGCCGCGCAATGCATGACATCATTGCCAGCGACAGCTTCGATAAAGCAAAAGCCGAAGCGCAGATCGACAAAATGGCCGAACAGCACAAAGCCGGTATGCTGGCCCGCATGGAAACCCAGAACAAGATCTACAACATTCTGACCCCGGAACAGAAAAAACAATTTAATGCCAATTTTGAGAAGCGTCTGACAGAACATCCAGCGGCGGAAGGTAAAATGCCTGCACCAACCGAATAATCGGTTCAACATCTTAAGACCGCCGGGATCCTGTTCACAAAAGCGAAAACGCTGTGGACAGGACCGGCGGTTTTTTCTTTCATACCCTCTTGTCTGCCGCCGCAAGCGCGGTATCCTCCTGTCATCGCTTTAGAGAATTCATGACGTTAGGCATTTTTATCAACGTCCGGCTAATGCCTGCCCACTCTGCTGCCGATAATACGTCTGTGAATATCCAACGATAACAAACAAGACTGCAACGATAGCGATATCCTTGCCCTGGTGCATATTGCGCCTTTCAGGAGTGGTTATGGAGTTCTTTGATATCCGTAAGATGCCGGTCAGTCTATGGCGCAATGGTGCTGGCGAGACGCGTGAAATTTGCTGTTTTCCTCCCGCGACGCGCGATTTCTCCTGGCGCGCCAGCATTGCTTCCATTGCCAGCAGCGGCGAGTTTTCTTCTTTTCCTGGCGTCGACAGGGTGATTACCCTGTTGGAAGGGGGAGAGGTGACGCTCGATGCCGGTCAGGCATTTTGCCATACCCTGAAACACCACCAGCCGTACAATTTTGCCGGGGATCTGCCGGTTAAGGCCGTTCTTACCGACGGTCAAATGTCGATGGATTTCAACATTATGACCCGACGGGACCGCTGTCAGGCAAAAGTGCGGGTCGCTGACCGTACGTTTACCACTTTTGGTTCACGCGGCGGGGTGATTTTCGTGTTGAGCGGCGCATGGCAGCTTGGCGAAAAATTGCTGACGGCGGATCAGGGGGCCAGCTGGGAAGAGGGCACCCATACTCTGCGTTTGCTGGAATCTCAGGGACGCTTGTTGTTCAGTGAAATTACCTGGCTACCGGGGCACTGAGTTCGATAATTTCAAACTCGCCGCTCAGCAAAGGCCTGCAGAGAATTTTATAGCCGTCCTGATCGAATCCGGCGGGCGTGCGTAAGAGGGCGGTGGCGTCGTCGAGGGTGTCGACGGCGCCCAGCCACAGCCAGTTATGAATAATATGATAGTGCGTCATCGCATCCCTGCTCTCTTTCAACGCCACGGCGCCGTCCCACGGCCAGCAGTTAACGCTGATAGTCGCCAGCCCTGCAAGAAGGCGGGCATGATGTTCCTCAACACTCTCCTTACCGCAGCAGGCACCCGCGCAGCGTTTCAGCGCTGAGCGGAAACAGGCGCGCCCGCGCGTTGTGGGCTCAATCCCCAGAAGGCTGTAACAAAGCTTTTGCTCGTCTGCTAGCGCTTGCAGGGCCTGCAGGGCCGCGCGTTTGTTGGCAAATAAACCGTAGAGATTCGGGGCATGAGAGAAATCGACTTCGCGCGCGTAAACCACCTGCGGTTTTCCCGCGTTTATTTGTAAAGAACAGAGCTGGCGATTGCGGCGCAAGCGTTTATTGAACAGCGGCTGCTGTTCCTTTATCAGCCGGGCTTCCAGCAGCAGAGCACCCAGCTCTCCCGCCGTCTCGAACCAGGTGATGCGCCGGGACTGACGAAGCATCGCGGCTTCATCCGGCGTACGCAAATGGGACAACACCCGGCTGCGAATGTTAACACTTTTGCCAATATAGAGCGGCATGGTGTCGCTTTCGCCATGAAAGAAGTAGACGCCGGGCTGTTTAGGCAGTGCCTCAAGCCAGGGGCGAAGATGTTCGGGATATTCATAGATAGCCGCCGCTTCAAACTCAAGACGCGGGGCGGATTGACGCCTGCTCACATACCACTCCATATACTGTTCATGTGTACAGTGTAGCAGGAGTGGGGGGGTTAAAAAAGAGCCGGGCGGCGGCTATGCTTTGCCCGGCCTACAACGTGGGCTATTTCTTCCAGAAATCGTCAAACACCGTAATCGGCGTATGGCGCTTGTGCTCGGTCTTCAGATACCAGCCTTCGATAATTTTAGCGGTACTGTCATCGAGTTTTTTGCCTTCCAGATAATCATCGATATTGTCATAGGTGACGCCCAGCGCGGCTTCATCCGGCAGGGAAGGGCGATCGTCTTCCAGATCTGCCGTAGGCGCTTTCTTATATAAGTGCTCCGGGCAGCCCAATGCCGCCAGCAGCTGTTTGCCCTGACGCTTGTTAAGACGGAAGATCGGGTTAATGTCGGTGCCGCCGTCGCCGTACTTGGTGAAGAAGCCGGTAATGGCTTCTGCCGCATGATCGGTACCGACCACAACCCCTTTGGTCATGCCTGCAATGCTGTACTGCGCCTTCATGCGCTCGCGCGCTTTTTCATTACCCCGAACAAAATCGCTCAGCTCAATGCCGGCTTCGCGCAGCGCCTGCTCGCTCGCCAGCACCGCGCCTTTAATATTGACGGTAAGCACACGGTCAGGCTGGATAAAGGTTATTGCGTCCTGGCAATCCTGCTCATCTGCCTGCACGCCGTAAGGAAGACGAACGGCAATAAACTGCAGAGCGGTATCCCCCGTCTCATCGCGTAGCTCTGAAATGGCCATCTGGCACAGTTTGCCGGTGAGCGTGGAGTCTTGACCACCGCTGATGCCCAGCACCAGCGACTTCAGGAAAGCATTCTTTTTTAAGTAAGATTTCAAAAAATCAACGCTACGGCGGATCTCTTCATTTGCATCTACCGCAGGCTTCGCGCCCAGCGCCTGAATAATCTCTTGTTGCAGAGCCATTACGCCCTCCATATGCAGAATCAAACCAAATGTATCTGTTAAAACTAACCCGTTGAACGTAAAACGACAAGGATCACATTTTTGAGTGCGGCGATTTACCACGATTTAGCAGCTTAGTGTTGTTTTATTAGAATTTTCCGAAATTCGTCTGGCGTAACTCGCAAAGTTGAACAATAGTACTTTTTATCCCATGCTTAGATAACACGCTGATAAACAAGAGGACGGAATATGAACAAGAACGTAGCAGGAATTTTAAGCGCAGCGGCGGTACTGACTATGCTGGCAGGGTGTACGGCTTACGATCGCACCAAGGATCAGTTCACACAGCCCGTGGTGAAAGATGTCAAAAAAGGCATGACGCGTTCACAAGTTGCTGCGATTGCCGGTAAACCTTCTTCTGAAGTGACCATGATTCATGCGAAAGGCACCTGCCAGACCTACATCCTGGGTCAACGTGATGGTAAGGCTGAGACTTACTTCGTTGCACTGGATGAGACCGGACACGTGATCAATTCTGGTTACCAGACCTGTGCTGAATACGACACTGATCCACAGGCACCTAAGGCGCAGTAACCTGCTCGCCTGATGATGTTAACAAGCCGGCCCGTGGGCCGGTTTTTTTATGTATAGGGAAATCTTATTTCTTTGCGCGAATTATTTGCCTGAAATGTGAAGGTAGTCAACATGCCAGGTCAATGAGAGACAATTTACTCCTGTCCAGAATTATCCCCTCCTTGTACCATTGCGTATACTCAGTTCAACGACAAACAACGGTAAGCACACTGCCCGTCAGCCGGGATGGCAAGTCGAGTGATAGCGTGACGGCGGGTGGTCATACGAGAGGGAAGTTATTATGGAAAAGAAACATATCTACCTGTTCTGTTCTGCGGGCATGTCAACCTCGCTGCTGGTTTCCAAGATGCGTGCACAGGCCGAGAAGTATGAAGTCCCTGTGGTGATTGAAGCGTTTCCAGAAACGCTGGCAGGTGAAAAAGGGCAAACGGCCGACGTCGTTTTATTAGGACCGCAAATCGCGTATATGTTGCCCGAAATTCAACGTCTATTACCGAATAAACCGGTCGAAGTTATCGATTCGGGGCTGTACGGCAAGATCGATGGTTTAGGTGTATTGAAAGCTGCTGTTGCAGCCATTAAAAAAGCTGCCCATTAATTTTTAATTTTCCCGTCAAAGAGTTATTTCACACACAATACGCCGTAACATATGTTGCGGCATTTAAGGGTATTTTCCTATGAGTAAAGTCATCGCTTCACTTGAAAAGGTACTCCTTCCTTTTGCTGTTAAAATAGGAAAGCAGCCTCACGTTAATGCCATCAAAAACGGCTTTATTAAATTAATGCCGTTGACGCTGGCCGGGGCAATGTTCGTTTTAATTAACAACGTTTTTCTGAGCTTTGGTGAAGGTTCCTTTTTTTATTCATTAGGAATTCGGTTAGACGCTTCGACAATTGAAACCCTTAATGGTCTTAAAGCCATCGGCGGCAACGTATACAACGGTACGTTGGGTATTATGTCGCTGATGGCGCCTTTCTTTATTGGGATGGCGTTAGCAGAAGAACGTAAGGTGGATCCGCTGGCGGCGGGGTTATTATCCGTTGCTGCATTCATGACCGTTACGCCTTACAGCGTGGGGGAAGCGTATGCGGTCGGTGCCAACTGGCTGGGCGGTGCAAACATTATCTCCGGTATTGTGATCGGGCTGGTGGTTGCCGAGATGTTCACCTTTATTATCCGCCGCAACTGGGTTATCCGCTTGCCGGATAGCGTACCTGCTTCCGTTTCTCGTTCATTTTCCGCGTTGATTCCAGGCTTCATTATTCTCTCCATTATGGGGACGGTGGCCTGGGCGCTCTCTCACTGGGGCACAAACTTCCATCAGATCATCATGGACTCTATCTCTACGCCGTTGGCGTCGATGGGGGGCGTGGTCGGTTGGGCGTATGTCATTTTCACCTCCCTGCTGTGGTTCTTCGGCGTGCATGGTTCACTGGCACTGGCAGCGCTGGACAGCGGTATTATGACCCCGTGGGCACTGGAGAACGTTGCGCTTTACCAGCAGTACGGCTCCGTTGATGCGGCGCTGGCAGCGGGTAAAACCTTCCATGTGTGGGCGAAGCCGATGCTTGACTCCTATATCTTCCTGGGGGGGACCGGGGCGACGCTGGGTCTGATCATCGCGGTCTTTATTGTTTCTCGTCGTGCTGACCATCGTCAGGTTGCGAAGCTGGCGTTGCCATCAGGCATCTTCCAGATTAACGAACCGATTCTGTTTGGCTTGCCTATCATCATGAACCCGGTGATGTTCATTCCGTTCATCCTGGTTCAACCTCTGCTGGCAGCGATTACTCTGACAGCGTACTACCTGGGCATTATTCCCCCGGTGACAAACATTGCCCCGTGGACAATGCCGGCCGGATTGGGTGCATTCTTCAACACCAACGGTAGCGTAGCCGCCTTCCTGCTGGCGATTTTCAACCTCGGCATTGCCACGCTGCTCTATATGCCGTTCGTGGCAATAGCAAACAAAGCCGCAACGGTTATCGATGAAGAAGAGAGCGAAGAGGATATCGCCCTCGCACTGAAATTCTAAATTACACGGCGCGGGGCAACCCGCGCCGGTGAAAAGGAGCTTAAAGATGTTAGATTTGGACAGTATTGTTGCAGAAGAAACCGAAGAGAACGATTTGGAAGAAGTGGTGATGGGTCTCATCATCAACTCCGGACAAGCCCGTAGCCTGGCGTATGCCGCACTTAAGCAAGCCAAGCAGGGCGATTTTGCGGCAGCGAAAACCATGATGGATCAGTCCCGCATCGCACTCAATGAAGCCCACCTCGTGCAGACTAAGCTTATAGAGGGGGATCAGGGCGAAGGCAAGATGAAAGTAAGCCTGGTGCTGGTGCATGCCCAGGATCACCTGATGACCTCGATGCTGGCGCGCGAGCTGGTGGCCGAGTTAATCGAGCTTCATGAGAAGATGCAGTAGTCAGAGTGAGCAGCAGGAGGTCAGCACGATGGAAATTAAAACCGCACTTGAGCAGCAGCTGTTTAATGGTAAGAATTTTCACGTGGTTATTTACAACAAGACGGAGAGCGCCAGTGGTCTGCACCAGCATGACTACTATGAGTTCACGATTGTTCTGACCGGCCGCTACTACCAGGAGATCAACGGGAAACGCGTCCTGCTTGAGCGTGGCGATTTTGTGTTCCTGCCGATGGGCTCTCATCACCAGAGCTTTTACGAGTTTGGGGCCACTCGCATTCTTAACGTTGGCGTCAGTAGGCGCTTCTTTGAGAAACACTATTTGCCGCTGGTGCCGTTTTGCTTTGTGGCTTCTCAGGTATATCGCGTTAAAAACGAGTTCATGACCTGGATCGAAACGGTTATTGCCTCGCTTAACTTTCGTGACAGTGAGTTCGATGAGTTTATTGAAACCGTGACGTTTTACGTGATGAACCGTCTTCGCCATCACCGTGAAGAACAACAGATAAGTGACGATATCCCGCATTGGCTGCGCGGTACCGTCGAAATGATGCACGATAAATGTCAATTCAGCGACAATGCGCTGGAAAATATGGTGGCGCTATCAGGAAAGTCGCAGGAATATTTGACCCGCGCCACCCAGCGTTATTATCGAAAAACGCCCGTGCAGATTATTAATGAAATCCGCATTAATTTTGCCAAGAAACAGCTGGAAATCACCAATTACTCTGTTACCGATATTGCATACGAATCGGGATACAGCAGCCCCAGCCTGTTTATTAAAACCTTTAAAAAATTGACCTCATTCACACCGAACAGTTACCGGAAGAACTTGACGGTAATTAATTAACGGCAGACGGTATATCCGTCACACATATTGATTTAATTGCTTGCCCAAATAGCGGGAAGAGAGCGCTATACCTTGCAGGCGGTTAACCTGATACGCTAAGGGAGAAATTATGCAACAGAAATTAAAAGTCGTGACCATTGGCGGCGGCAGCAGCTATACCCCAGAATTACTGGAAGGGTTTCTGAAACGTTATCATGAATTGCCGGTCAGTGAGTTATGGCTGGTGGACGTTGAGGAAGGCCAGGAAAAACTCAATATTATTTTCGACCTGTGCCAACGCATGGTTGCAAAAGCTGGTGTGCCATTAACCGTGCACAAAACCCTGGATCGCCGTCTGGCGCTGAAAGATGCCGACTTTGTGACCACCCAGCTGCGCGTCGGCCAGCTTAAGGCACGCGAGCTGGACGAGCGCATTCCGCTGAGCCACGGTTACCTCGGGCAGGAAACCAACGGTGCAGGTGGCCTGTTTAAAGGGCTGCGTACCATTCCGGTGATTTTCGACATCATCAAAGACGTGGAAGACATTTGCCCGAACGCCTGGGTGATTAACTTCACCAACCCGGCCGGGATGGTCACCGAGGCGGTATATCGCCACACCGGTTTTAAACGCTTTATCGGCGTCTGTAACATTCCGATTGGTATGAAAATGTTTATCCGCGACGTGCTGGAACTGTCTGACGGTGACGATCTCTCGATCGATCTGTTCGGTTTGAACCACATGGTGTTTATCAAAGATGTTATTGTGAACGGCACATCACGCTTTGCCGAGCTGCTCGACGGCGTGGCGTCTGGTCGCCTGACTGCAGCGTCAGTAAAAAATATCTTCGACCTGCCGTTTAGCGAAGGGCTTATCCGCTCCCTGAATCTGCTGCCGTGCTCTTACCTCCTGTATTACTTCAAGCAGAAAGAGATGCTGGCTATCGAAATGGGCGAGTATTATAAAGGCGGCGCACGTGCCCAGGTGGTGCAGAAAGTTGAGAAGCAGCTCTTTGATTTGTATAAAGATCCGAACCTGAACGTCAAACCGAAAGAGCTTGAGCAGCGCGGTGGGGCGTACTATTCGGATGCAGCATGCGAAGTGATCAATGCCATTTTCAACGACAAGCAGGCTGAGCACTACGTCAACGTGCCGCATCACGGACACATCGACAATATTCCCTCAGACTGGGCCGTCGAAATGACCTGTATCCTCGGACGCGATGGCGCGAAGCCGCACCCGCGTATTACCCACTTTGATGACAACGTGATGGGGCTTATCCACACCATCAAAGGGTTCGAGGTGGCGGCAAGCCATGCGGCGCTGAGCGGTGAGCTAAATGACGTTCTGCTGGCGCTCAACCTTAGCCCGCTGGTGCATTCTGACCGCGATGCCGAACAGCTGGCAAGAGAGATGATCCTGGCGCACGAAAAATGGCTGCCAAATTTTGCAGCTACGGTTGAGACGCTTAAGTGCAAACAGCATTAAGAGGACCCGCGATGGAAAATCTGCTGATCGTAAATGCCGATGATTTTGGCCTGTCGAAGGGGCAGAACTACGGCATCGTTGAGGCCTGTCGCAATGGCGTGGTGACTTCAACCACGGCGTTGATAAATGGTGAAGCGGTGGAACATGCGGCGCAGTTGAGCCGTGACCTGCCAGACCTGGGCGTGGGGATGCACTTTGTGCTGACGCTTGGCATGCCGCTTTCAACCATGCCCGGCCTGACGCGAGACGGACAGTTGGGGAAATGGATTTGGGAACTGGCAGAGCAGGGCGCGCTGCCGCTTGACCAGATTCCCCGCGAGCTGGACTGCCAGTTCAACCGTTTTGTCGATCTCTTTGGTCGCGAGCCAACGCACATAGACAGTCACCATCATGTGCATATGATCCCGGCGATTTTCCCGATTGTTGCGGAATTTGCTCAACGCAAAGGGGTGCCGATGCGTATCGATCGCGAAGTGCATGGGCTGCCGTCCTTCTCTGTGCTCTCGACGGAGGGATTCAGCAGCGCGTTTTACGGCGAAGAAATCAGCGAAGGGCTATTCCTGCAGACGCTGGATGAGTCCGCCGCACGCGGCGAAAAGTCGGTGGAGATCATGGCGCACCCGGCGTTTGTCGATAACATCGTACGTAAAAGTGCCTACTGCTGGCCGCGTCTGGCGGAGCTTGACGTGCTGACGTCAGCGTCGCTGAAGTATGCGATTGCCGAGCGTGGGTATTGTCTGGGGACGTTCCGGGATCTGTGATAAATACCGGGTGGCAGTGTCGCCACCCGGCTGTTTTTACGCCGGTATCCGATCGATCTTACTGCTGCGCGACCACACGCGGTGGGCGGCAAGCAGATCAAACAGCTTCGTCATAAATGCATCGTCAACGTTATCTCCCTCGACAATGCCGTCTTCACCCTGATCGGCTACCTTCAGCTGCGCTTTAAACTGCCGCGCATCTCCGGAAAGGGCGATCGGTTTCAGGTGCTTATAGGCTTCAAGCAGGTAATACACCGCATCACCGTTATTCAGCAGACCGTCGATATCGCCGCACGGCACAATCACCGCATCCACCGTTAACGATGGCGCACCGGCAAACGTCGCGGCTATAGGCAGCACGGAGCCGTCATCGGCGGTCACTTCGCCCATACGGGAATAGAGCAGCTTGGCGTGTACCCCTTGGGTTTTTAGCGCCTTCATAATGCCCAGCACGTCGCTGGCGCGGGTGCTGTCGTTCAGGAGAATCGCGACGACGCGGCCTTTGATTGACCCGCCCGGCACGGCATAAAGGCTAAGAGACGGATCTTTTTTCAGTCCATTAACGTCTTTTGGCGGAGCCGCATTGCGCTGCTCGTCGGTCAGGCTAATGCCAAGGTTATCCGCAACGCTCTGGGCAAGCTGAATATCAATATGCGCCAGGTGGTCGACAACCCGCTCACGAATATAGGTTCGCACTACCTTGCTCAGTTCGAAGCTGAATCCGCCGATAATATGCTGCTGCTCAATCGGGGTCTGACTGTTCCAGAATAGGCGCGGTTGGGCGTAGTATTCGCCGAACGACGGGCTTCGCTCACGGATTTTTGTGCCCTCAACGCGTTCCTGGTAAGACTCAAATCCACCGCGTTTTGGCCCCGGCGGCGTTTCACGTGGCCAGTTATCGTTGATTGAGTTCGGTTCATAGTTGGCCGGATTGGTGTCGATATCCATGCGATGCATCCCGTCGCGCTGGAAGTTGTGGAACGGACAGGTCGGACGGTTAATCGGAATTTCGTGGAAGTTCGGCCCGCCCAGGCGGCTAATCTGCGTATCGGTGTAGGAGAACAGACGCCCCTGCAACAGCGGATCGTTGGTGAAATCCAGTCCGGGGACGATATGTCCGGGGTGGAAGGCAACCTGTTCGTTCTCGGCAAAGAAGTTATCCGGGTTGCGATTAAGTACCATTTTGCCCACCAGCTGCACCGGCACTAGCTCTTCAGGGATGAGTTTTGTGGGATCAAGCAGGTCAAAATCGAATTTGAACTCGTCTTCTTCCGGTATCAGCTGAAGCCCCAGCTCATATTCGGGGAAGTCACCGGCTTCAATAGATTCCCACAGTTCGCGACGGTGGAAGTCGGGATCGCGACCGGTAAGCTTTTGCGCTTCATCCCATACCAGCGAGGCTTTGCCCGCAACCGGTTTCCAGTGGAAGCGCACAAAGGTGGCTTTACCTTCCGCATTGATCAGACGGAAGGTGTGGATGCCGAAGCCCTCCATGGTGCGATAGCTGCGCGGGATACCGCGGTCCGACATTGCCCACATCACGTTGTGTAATGTTTCAGGCTGCAGGGAGACGTAGTCCCAGAAGGTGTCGTGCGCGCTTTGTCCCTGCGGTATCGCCCAATGAGGCTCTGGTTTTACCGCATGGACAAAGTCAGGAAACTTATGCGCATCCTGAATGAAAAACACCGGCGTGTTATTGCCGACCAGGTCGAAAATGCCTTCTTCGGTATAAAACTTGGTCGCAAAGCCACGAATATCACGCACCGTGTCGGCCGACCCCGCGCCGCCCTGCACGGTGGAGAAACGCACAAATACCGGCGTGATTTTATCCGGGTCGGAAAGGAAGTCCGCTTTGGTGATCGCTTTCAGGCTCTTATAGGGCTGGAAGTAGCCGTGGGCCGCGGAGCCGCGCGCGTGCACGATGCGCTCCGGTATACGCTCGTGGTCAAAGTGGGTGATTTTTTCCCGCAGGATAAAGTCTTCCAACAGCGTTGGCCCGCGAGTGCCCGCGCGCAGGGAGTTTTGGTCGTCTGCAATGCGGACCCCTTGATTGGTGGTCAGCGCATGATTTTCTCCGCCTTTACGGTGAGGCTCGAGAGATTTCAGTTTGTCGTTCGTCGCGTCGGGAGATTTAACGCTTCCCGGCGCGGTAGGTTGTTCCCCCGGAGCGGAAGGGCCAGGTGAAGGTTGATGGGACCCGTCTGCAGGGGCGAGTGAGTCCATTCCCGGTTGCGATTCTTCAGTGCCATGAATGGGTGATTGATGTGGTTTATCTTTGTTCGACATTGCACGATTCTCCTTGATTCATTGCTAAAAACCCTAATAAGGATAGAACAATGTGGCGAAAGGGCTGACGAACTAAGAATTTTCAGGTACCACAGTTAACGAAAGGAGCCATCCAGTACACGCCAGGCGCGACGCATGGGGGCAGGATCGGCTATCATAGATTTTTACCGCTTCCAGAATTTGCTTTAGTGAACCGTCGCTTATGAAACCTCTTCGTCTTCGCCAACAAAATCGCCAGGTTATTAGCTATGTGCCCCGCGTTGAGCCCGCGCCGCCAGACCATGCTCTGAAAGTGGAGGGTTTTCGCGACGTCTGGCAGCTGCGGGGCAAATACGTGGCTTTTGTGCTGATGGGCGAGCACTTTCGCCGCTCTCCCACCTTCACGGTGCCGGAAGCGGCGCAGCGGTGGGCGATGCAGATTCGCCAGGAAGAAGAGGTTGAAGAATAGCAGCCATAAAAAAACCGCCATCAGGCGGTTTTTTTATGGCAAATGCGATTAACGGTGGGCCAGTTCGGCGTCGTCTTCGCTTTCCAGAATCGCTTTGTCAGTCTGCTTCAGCCACTGGCTGGTCAGCGTACCGGCAGTCATTGAGCCGCTAACGTTCAGTGCGGTGCGGCCCATGTCGATCAGCGGTTCTACGGAGATCAGCAGCGCCACCAGCGTGACCGGCAGGCCGAGAGCAGGCAGTACAATCAGCGCCGCGAAGGTTGCACCGCCGCCCACGCCCGCAACGCCTGCGGAGCTAATGGTGACGATACCCACCAGGGTCGCAATCCATACCGGATCCAGCGGGTTAATGCCTACAGTTGGCGCAACCATCACCGCCAGCATCGCCGGGTAGAGGCCTGCACAACCGTTCTGACCAATGGTGGCCCCAAAGGAGGCGGAGAAGCTGGCGATGGACTCCGGCACGCCCAAACGACGGGTCTGCGCTTCCACGTTCAGTGGAATCGAGGCCGCGCTGGAACGGCTGGTGAATGCGAAGGTCAGGACCGGCCATACCTTACGGAAGTATTTCAGCGGGCTGACGCCGTTCACGCCCAGCAGGATGCCGTGAACCACAAACATAATGCCCAGGCCCAGATACGACGCAATCACAAAGCTGCCCAGCTTAATGATGTCCTGCAGGTTAGAGCCTGCAACGACCTTGGTCATCAGCGCCAGCACGCCGTAGGGGGTCAGTTGCATCACCAGACGCACCAGCTTCATTACCCAGCTTTGCAGCGTGTCGATCGCGGTCAGAACACGTTCGCCTTTTGGGGCATCGTCTTTCAGCAGCTTCAGCGCGGCCACGCCGAGGAATGCCGCAAAGATCACCACGCTAATGATGGACGTCGGACTTGCACCGGTTAGATCGGCAAACGGGTTCTTCGGAATGAAGGAGAGCACCATCTGCGGCACGGTCAGGTCAGCGAGTTTGCCAACATAGTTTGTCTGGATCGCGGTCAGGCGAGCCGTTTCCGCGCTGCCCTGTACCAGACCTTCAGCGGTCAGGCCAAACAGGTTGGTCACCAACACCCCGACCAGCGCCGCAATCAGCGTGGTGAAGAGCAGGGTACCGATAGTCAGGAAGCTGATTTTACCCAACTGAGTGGCATTATGCAGACGTGCCACCGCGCTCAGGATAGAGGCAAACACCAGCGGCATGACGATCATCTGTAGCAGCTGTACATAGCCGTTACCGACGATGTTGAACCACTGAATAGAGTCTTTCATGACGGGATTATCGGAGCCATAAATCGCCTGTAATGCCAGACCAAATACAACACCCATTCCCAGACCAACCAATACTTTCTTCGCCAGACTCCACTGTTTGTGGCGCGTCTGCGCGAGAAGCAATAGCAATATTACGAACACCACAACGTTCGCGATGAGTGGAAAATTCATCCCCGTTCTCCTGATTTATTATCCGGTCGGTTTATACCGATCCTGTTGGCGCAAGGTTAGCAGAAGTGTGATGTAGCGCTTATATCCAAATGGAATGGATTATGACAAATGCGATAGTATTGTTGGTTTATTGTTCAATCTGGTGATGAATAAAGCGATTGAACTGAAATTGCAGAGAATTGATCATCTGTGAGGACCAGCGGACTGCACTGTTTTCGGGCAATGTCTGTGGCATCCAGACGGCCCAGGCGAAGAGTGCCATGCACAGAACACGTTCAAGCTGGTTCCCTTTTTGCGGCGCAAGAAGGGGGAAACGAAAACGCCAGCGGCAGGGCCACAGCAGCGGCACCCCGGCAGGGGTCAGCATATCGGCAAGAATATGGCTTAAATACCCCAGCACCATTCCCTGAATTGCATCGGCGGGCACTACCCAACTGTCAGGCACTTTTAAATAGAACAGCGTGAGCAGGCCAAACACCGCCAGCAGGCTGTGGGTGAATCCCCGGTGACCAAATGCCCGGGCGATGGGTTTTGATATCCACTTCAGCCGTTGTCCGAGGAAGGATTTCGGATGGTCAATATCGGGCAACAGGCAGGTCAGCACGGCGGACGGGACAATATGCCACCAATCCCCCTGTGCCAGCACAGGGGTGAGTTCAGCATTTTTGGCAAACACTGCGCACGCGATTGAAAAAAGAAGGTGCCCTTCCGCCGTCATGATAAAACCCAGGAAACTGTCAATTCATACAGTATAGGGTTTTTATACAGTAGGCGGAAGAGGTGACGGTGTAACTCTTTGTCACAAACTGATTAACGCGCGAGCCAGCCGCCGTCGACGGCGAGGGTGTAACCGTTGACGTAATCCGACGCTGCTGAGGCTAAAAAAACCACTGGCCCCTGCAGATCCTCCGGTGTTCCCCAGCGCCCGGCCGGAATGCGGTCCAGAATTTCCTGGCTTCGCTGTTCGTCATTGCGAAGCTGCTGAGTATTGTTCGTCGCCATATAGCCCGGCGCGATGGCATTCACGTTGATGCCATGGGTGGCCCACTCGTTTGCCAGCAGGCGCGTGATCCCCAATACGCCGCTTTTGGAGGCAGTGTAAGAGGGGACGCGGATACCTCCCTGGAAAGAGAGCATGGAGGCGATATTGATAATCTTGCCGCCCTGGCCCTGAGCCAGGAACTGTTTTGCCACGGCCTGAGAGAGAAAGAAGACCGATTTCAGATTCAGGTTGATGACATCGTCCCAGTCTTTTTCACTGAACGCCAGCGCATCTTGCCGGCGGATTGTGCCGGCATTGTTCACCAGAATGTCGATGCGCCCCATCTCTGCGACGACGCTGTCCACAATACCGTGCAGGCTCTCGTGTTGGCTCAGGTCGGCCCGAATCGCCATAAAACGTCTGCCCAGAGCGGTGACGCGGGCTGCCGTCTCTTCGGGGATCTTACGGTTCACGGCCACGATATCGCAGCCCGCCTGCGCAAGCGCAATTGCCATGCCTTGTCCCAGACCGGTATCGCACCCGGTCACGATGGCCACTTTTCCTGAAAGAGTGAAGGTATCCAGTATCATACGCGCCTCAAAAGTAGGGTTATTGTCATTCTGAAGCTAAGAATAGGAGGCGGGTTCAGGAAAAGCAAATGAAATGAAACGATGTTTTATTTCATGTCAGGCAGCACAACGCTGCCTGACGGGAGACATTATTCGCCGCGCAAATGCTGCACTGTAAGGTCTGCCAATGACGTGAGCTTAACGTCGGCAAGCGCAAAACGGGGATCGTGGCGGCCTTCCTCCGCAGGGACAACAATGGAGCGCATGCGTGCTGCCTTGGAGGCCACCATGCCGTTGACAGAATCTTCCAGGGCGACACAGGTCAGCGGATCCAGACCCAGCTTCGCGGCGCAGTCCATGTAGACCTGGGGATGCGGCTTGCTGTAGGGCAGTTTTTCAGCGGAAGCAAGAGCGTCGAAGCTGTCACGCAGGTCGAACATGGTGAGCACTTTTTCCAGCATATGCAGCGGCGAGGCTGAAGCCAGGCCTACTTTCATGCCTTGTGCTTTACACAGAGCGATGGCTTCGCGTACGCCCGGCAGAAGCGGCTTGCTCTCTTCAACCAGCGTAATGGCGCGGTTGATAATGCGCGCGGTGACTTCGTCGCGATCCGGGCCTGCCCATGGCTGGTGGGCATACCAAAGCTCAACCACCATGTCGATGCGCAGGCCAAGCGTATCCGGCAGTTCATTACGGCGGCTGATGTCCACGCCCAGGCTGGCGATGACGTCCAGCTCGGCGCGATCCCACAGGGGTTCGGAATCGATCAGTAATCCATCCATGTCAAAAATAGCGGCAAGAATTTGGCGCGGTGACGACATCACAACGTCTCCTTATCTAAGGTGTCCGACAGACGATAAAGGCTAAGTACAGACTCCAATTTAGCATATTGCCTCTAAAGAGCGGGCGAAAATGATGGTCAGCAGGTAGACTTAGGCACAAATAACGCGTCTTTTTGAAGGGGAACTGATGACGTATCAACAAGCTGGACGCATTGCTGTCTTAAAACGTATTGCAGGCTGGGTGATTTTTATTCCTGCCGTTATTTCCACGCTGATCTCTGTGTGTAAGTTCATGTACGATCACAGCGAAAAACAGGCGGGTATCAATGCGGTAATGCTTGATTTTGCGCATGTTATGATTGAAATGATGCGTTTCAATACACCTTTCTTAAATGTCTTCTGGTTCAATTCGCCCACACCGGATTTTCATCAGCAGCTGAATATCGGCTTTTGGGCGATCTATGCGCTGATCTTTATTGCCATGGCGTTACAGGCCTCGGGCGCGCGGATGAGTCGCCAGACTCGCTTTTTGCGTGAAGGGGTAGAAGACCAGCTGATTCTGGAGCAGGCGAAAGGGGCGGATGGCCTCAGCCGAGCGCAGATTGAATCCCGCATCGTTGTGCCGCGCCACACTATCTTCCTGCAGATTTTCCCACTGTATATCCTGCCGGTCATCATCATTGTGGCAGGGTATTTCTTCTTCTCGTTGCTGGGATTTTTGTAATGTCAAAGGGTGGCTGAAGCCACCCTTTTCGCCGTTATGCCGCCAGGATACGGTCTAGCGCGCGCTGCGCCTGAACCAGATGCTCACCGCCAAATAAAATGGCGCGGTTAAGCAGTGTGTACAGCTGATACACCGGTTGGCGTTCGAGGAAATCCAGCGGCAGCGGCGATACGGATTGGTACCCGTCGTAAATTTGCGTAGGCTGCTCAGGATGAAGCGGCAGCATTGCAAGATCGCACTCTCTGTCACCCCAATAGCACGCTGGGTCAAAGATATACGGACCGTTTGGCCCCAGCGCACAATTATCTGACCACAGATCGCCGTGCAGCAGCGATGGCTGAGGCTGATGTGACGCCAGCCGCTGTTGGACATGTTCGACAATTGCATCGATATTGCCAAACTCCAGCCCTTTCTCAGCGGCCAGTTCAAGCTGCCAGCCTATACGCTGTTCGGCAAAGAAAGTAGACCATCGACGCTGCCAGGCATTTGGCTGTGGGGTAGTGGAAAGGTCGTTATCGAAGTCGAGGCCGAACTGAGGCTGGTCGCTCCACTGGTGTAAACGTGCGAGCTGTTGTCCAAGAATGAATGCGCTGTGGGCATCTAAGGGCCGGGCGGGAAGATATTCCATGACCAGAAAACTGTAGTCGCGGTCGCTGCCCACGGCCCAAACCTGCGGTACCGTAACCGTTTTGCTGCGCGACAGCAGTTCCAGCTGATCGGCTTCGGCGGTGAAAATAGGCAGCAACTCCCGCTCATCGCATTTCACGAAAAGATCGCGTCCAGCGTAGCGTAAATGCCATGCGGCATGGATCTCTCCGCCTGGCAGTTCGTTACGCAGTTCAATTTCACCTTCGCCCAGCTGCTCACGTAAAAGATGACTGATAGCCTGCCACATGATATCTCTCCCATGTTGTCTGCCAGATCATAAAGTTAGCGCATTATTGCGGTAAAAAAATACGAACTAACGCACACCTGAGCGGTTTAATTTCATGCAGGGCACTTATTGTTCTTTTTTTTGCCAGTTATCCCAGGTATCCACGTCAATTTCAGTCGGTTTGTCGGTGACGCTTTCGGCCAGGCTGCTTGCCAGGGCATTCACCTCTTCTTCGCTGAGGGCGCTTATCAGGCCGAACGTCAGCGTGCCTAAATCATGAATGTTGCCATCATCGTCCGTGAGCGTGAGCAGGAAATTTGCCCGGGTGAAGGCGTTGTTGAGTTCATTGAGTTCAGTCAATGACGCTTCATGAATGTTAACGGTAATGACGTAGCGGGTGATGTCACCACTGCTCATAATTCACCTCATTGTTATCATGAAAGTTTTCTTAGCATAGTCGATAGTTCGCGTTTGGCGACTATGAAGCGTATTTCCCCTTCGTGAAGAAGGGGAACAGGGGCTCAACTTTTGGCAAGGTAATCGACGATTTTTTGCGTGTCGGCGAGTGAACAGAGGCGGGTTCCATGGTTAATGGTTGCCGCGCTACCCGCCGCTACACCGTAACGTGCCATCTCGAGCAGCGACGCACCCTGCGCCAGTTTCAGGGTCATCGCACCCACCATGCTGTCGCCTGCGCCCACGGTACTTTTGCTCTTCATCGGCGGCGGAACGACCTGTACCGACCCGCTGTCATCCACGGCCAGCGCCCCCTGAGGGCCAAGAGACACAACAACGCGTCGCGCTTTACCGCTACGTACCAGCTCCTGTGCGGCGGTGAGTACATCGTCGGGCTGAGCCAGTTCACGGTTAACCAGCGCGCTTAACTCTTTCTGGTTCGGTTTCACCAGCTCAAGGTTGCCCGGCTCCAGGGCAGCGTGTAGCGCCTCGCCGGAACTGTCGACAATGCAGCGGATCCCACGTTGCTGTACTGCCCGAATGAGCGCGGTCAGTTTCTCCGTGCTAACCCCTGGCGGCAGACTCCCGCTGATGACAAGCAAAGCGCCGCTTTCAATTGCCAGCACTTTCTCCTCAAGTTGACGAAATTCATCGTCGCTGAGCCTTGCCCCCGGCATGACAAAGCGGTACTGCTCACCGCTGGACTCCACGTGGACGTGCAGGTTTTGACGCGTCCAGTCTTTGGCGTCAACCGTCTCCACCCCAACCTGTTCATCGGCCAGCAGAGAAACCAGGTGTTCACCCGTGGCGCCGCCAGCGGGGAAAATCGCCGTGGCTTTACCGCCAAGGTAGGTAACCGCGCGTGCGACGTTGATTCCTCCGCCGCCGGGCTCAAACACCGGGGCGCTACAGCGAAGCTTACCTTCCGGGTAAATTTGGGGCGTCAGAGTCGCGGAATCGAGAGAGGGAGAGAGCGTCAGCGTATAAATAGAAACCATTTTGACCTCCTTTTAGCATGGGTTGCTTTAAGCCTGGCACCAATCTGCTGGAAGGCAATGTAAATAACAGTATGATTTTAAATATGAATGCTGACAAAAAGCAGGGTGGCGATATATATAATAAAAGTCGTTTTGAGATCGTTCTTATTCAAAAAATGAAATAAGAAATCATTGCTATGTTATTAGCGCCTTTTTATAATTTGTTACCTTTCTCTGGACGCCTTGTCATTGATCCTCAAGAAAGTTTCCGAGACCGTGATGGTCTCTTTTTTTGTTGTATGGACTCCTGAATAAAATGAAGCTTTTGAAGACAGTTCCTGCTGCACTGATGCTGGCGGGTGGTGTGTTTGCGTCATTGAACGCAACCGCCGATGATTCCGTTTTTACTGTCATGGACGATCCAAGCTCCGCGCAAAAACCGTTTGAAGGTAACCTGAACGCAGGGTATCTGGCTCAATCCGGTAACACAAAAAGCTCTTCCCTGACCGCAGACAGCACGCTGACCTGGTACGGTAAATCAACCGCATGGTCACTGTGGGGGAATGCCAGCAATACCTCTGCTAACGACGAACGTTCTTCAGAGAAATATGCAGTGGGTGGACGTAGCCGTTACAACATGACCGATTATGACTATCTCTTCGGTCAGGCAAGCTGGTTGACCGACCGTTATAATGGTTACCGTCAGCGCGATGTCTTCACCGCAGGTTATGGTCGTCAGTTCCTGAACGGGCCGGTTCACAGCTTCCGTTTTGAATTCGGTCCGGGCGTACGTTATGACGAATACACCGACGGCGAGACCAAAACTCAGCCGCTGGGTTATGCGTCAGGAACCTATGCCTGGCAGATGACCGACAACACGAAATTTACCCAGGGTGTTTCCGTTTTTGGTTCCGACGATACAACGGTGAATTCCGAGACGGCGCTGAACGTTGCCATCAATGAACACTTTGGACTGAAAGTTGCCTACAACGTTACCTGGAACTCATCGCCTCCAGCCTCTGCGCCGGATCATACCGATCGCAGAACCACCATTTCGTTAGGGTATAAAATGTAATATCCGCGGGCCGATAATATTATCGGCCCGTTTTTAAATTTCAGAAATCGTGTTATTTTATATTAAACGCTGTTTTAAAATAACTGGTCTTCAGATATCTCCATAATTTCTTCATAATTCTCTCTAACGATACGGAATTACGCTATTTGACACGAATTGATAAATAAACGGGCTAGTCAAAAGTGTGATCTGGATCTACACTTTGATCACGGGCAAAAAATATCGCCTTAAATCGTTTTGCATTAATTCAGAAGAGAAGAACGATGATGAAAAAAATCAAAAATGCTGCAGCAGCAATGGTGCTTTCCGCACTCTCCTTTGGCGTATTTGCCGCCGATAACGTTGCTCAACCTGCCGGTGACGCCAATGCGCAAATCGGTATAACTAAAGCCTCGGACGTTGAAGCGGGATCCAACATCGCGCCGGGATCGCAGTCAACCGGGCAGTCTATGAATGATGCGTTTGATGTTCATAAGCTGGTGGCTGGCGAGTGGTCCTGATACATTGACTGTCGCGCGTTATTGAATGTTAACTTATTCATTAACCCGTCTAAAACCGGATTTTGATGTACCGGTTTTGAGACAGATATAGTGATGTAACGTTATTTAAACTTAACGTGTAGTGCGTATTTCGTGTTGCCAAAAACAGAGTCGCATTTCAGTTTCAGATGTTTAGCGTTATTGACTCTAATTTTTAATCCTTGCTCAACCCCATATCATCGCCGCCCAACGCAGTAGCAACATTGCTCCGCAGATGGCAATCAGTATCAGCACCATTTTCCAGTGTTTTACGGCGAATCGTTTCGTTGGCATAACCTAATCCTTGTCAGTTGATATCCTCAGTCTACCAAAGTTGCAGTACCGTGGACAAAAGGTTATGCGCATGCATAGTGGCGTCAAAACCATTGGAATCGCTCTGCAAGTATCAACGCTAAACCCGCTGCAGAAAGTATATTTAATATCACAACCGTTCTACTGGATACATTCATATGTGCCCCCTGGCTATGTTAGGACCTGTTCAAGGATAGCTCAGCACTGTTCGAATGCGAGCTATAGATAGTCAACGTTCATAAACTCATACCAGCGTATGAGAGGTTCAACGTGGTCGCAAAGGGTGCATGCGCCCTGTTATTAGTGTTACTATTAGGTCGCCTGCCGTAAACCCGCATTATTCTGATTTATGGTGGGTGCCTGATAACGAGCCAATTTGACGATTGTTGGTTAGATGGTTTCGTTATCTATTGTTAAATAACAATTATTTTCTTTGTATATGCTCTTATGTGTGGGGCATCACTGCAAATAAGGATATAAAATGCCTGTAATTACTCTTCCTGATGGTAGCCAACGCCATTTCGATCACGCTGTAAGCCCAATGGATGTTGCCCTGGACATTGGTCCTGGACTCGCGAAAGCGACCATCGCTGGCCGTGTTAATGGTGAGCTGGTTGATGCGTCCGATTTGATTGAAAACGACTCAACGCTTTCTATCATCACCGCGAAAGACGAAGAAGGTCTGGAGATCATTCGTCACTCCTGTGCGCACTTGTTGGGTCATGCGATTAAACAGCTGTGGCCAAACACCAAAATGGCGATCGGCCCGGTTATCGACAACGGTTTCTATTACGACGTTGACCTTGACCATACCCTGACGCAGGAAGATATCGACGCGCTCGAAAAACGTATGCACGAGCTCGCTGAGTCCAACTACGACGTGATCAAGAAGAAAGTGAGCTGGCACGAAGCGCGTGAAACCTTCGTGAAGCGTGGCGAGAGCTATAAAGTCTCTATTCTTGACGAAAACATCTCTCATGATGACAAGCCTGGCTTGTACCATCACGAAGAATACATCGACATGTGCCGTGGACCGCACGTGCCGAACATGCGCTTCTGTCATCACTTCAAACTGATGAAGATCGCTGGCGCTTACTGGCGTGGCGATAGCAACAACAAGATGTTGCAGCGTATCTATGGTACCGCGTGGGCAGATAAAAAAGCCCTGAGCGCGTACCTGCAGCGCCTGGAAGAGGCGTCTAAGCGTGACCACCGTAAAATCGGTAAACAGCTTGACCTGTATCACATGCAGGAAGAAGCGCCTGGCATGGTGTTCTGGCATAACGATGGCTGGACTATCTTCCGTGAACTTGAAACGTTCGTACGTTCCAAGTTGAAAGAATACCAGTACCAGGAAGTGAAAGGCCCGTTCATGATGGACCGTGTGCTGTGGGAAAAAACCGGCCACTGGGACAACTACAAAGATGCGATGTTCACCACCTCGTCTGAGAACCGTGAATACTGCATCAAGCCGATGAACTGTCCGGGTCACGTTCAGATCTTTAACCAGGGGCTGAAATCCTACCGCGATCTGCCGCTGCGTATGGCGGAGTTCGGTAGCTGCCACCGTAACGAGCCATCAGGTGCATTACACGGTCTGATGCGTGTTCGTGGCTTTACTCAGGATGATGCGCATATCTTCTGTACGGAAGATCAGGTACGTGATGAAGTTAACGCCTGTATTCGTATGGTCTACGATATGTATAGCACCTTTGGCTTCGAGAAAATCGTGGTCAAACTCTCAACGCGTCCGGAAAAACGTATCGGTAGCGATGAGACATGGGATCGTGCAGAAGCGGACCTGGCCGTGGCGCTGGAAGAGAACGGCATCCCGTTCGAGTATCAGCTGGGCGAGGGCGCATTCTACGGTCCGAAAATTGAATTTACCCTGTATGACTGCCTCGATCGCGCATGGCAGTGCGGTACTGTACAGCTGGACTTCTCCCTGCCGCAGCGTTTAAGCGCCTCTTATGTTGGCGAAGACAACGAGCGTCAGGTACCGGTAATGATTCACCGTGCAATCCTCGGTTCACTGGAGCGCTTCATCGGCATCCTGACCGAAGAGTTCGCCGGCTTCTTCCCGACCTGGCTTGCGCCAGTGCAGGTTGTCGTGATGAACATTACGGATTCTCAGGCTGATTACGTTAAAGAATTGACGCAGAAACTTCAAAATGCGGGCATTCGCGTAAAAGCAGACTTGAGAAATGAGAAGATTGGCTTTAAAATCCGCGAGCACACTTTACGTCGTGTCCCGTATATGTTGGTCTGTGGTGATAAAGAGGTGGAAGCAGGCAAAGTTGCCGTTCGCACCCGCCGTGGTAAAGACCTGGGGAGCATGGACGTAAGTGAAGTGATTGAGAAGCTGCAACAAGAGATTCGCAGCCGCAGTCTTCAACAACTGGAGGAATAAGGTATTAAAGGCGGAAAACGAGTTCAAACGGCACGTCCGAATCGTATCAATGGCGAGATTCGCGCCCAGGAAGTTCGCTTAACAGATCTGGAAGGTGAGCCACTGGGAATTGTGAGTCTGAGAGAAGCGATCGAAAAAGCTGAAGAAGCTGGAGTAGATTTAGTTGAAATCAGCCCTAACGCCGAACCGCCAGTTTGTCGTATTATGGACTACGGCAAGTTCCTTTATGAAAAGAGTAAGTCTTCTAAGGAACAGAAGAAGAAGCAAAAAGTTATCCAGGTTAAGGAAATTAAATTCCGTCCTGGTACCGACGATGGCGATTATCAGGTAAAACTCCGCAGCCTGATACGCTTTCTGGAAGATGGCGATAAGGCCAAGATCACACTGCGTTTCCGCGGTCGTGAGATGGCCCACCAACAGATCGGTATGGAAGTGCTTAATCGCGTCCGTGAAGATCTGAGTGAACTGGCAGTAGTCGAATCCTTCCCTACGAAGATCGAAGGCCGCCAGATGATCATGGTGCTCGCTCCTAAGAAGAAACAGTAAGGCCTTCAAGCAGCAAAATCTGTGGAGCCTTCGGGTTTCATAGGTTTTGTTCGCCTATGTTTCGTTTATTTAACAATGCGAAGTGGAAGTTATTAAAATGCCAAAGATTAAGACCGTACGCGGTGCTGCTAAGCGCTTCAAAAAAACCGGTGGTGGTGGATTTAAGCGTAAGCACGCAAACCTGCGTCATATTCTGACCAAAAAATCTACTAAGCGTAAACGTCACCTGCGTCCAAAAGGCCTTGTTTCTAAAGGCGATCTGGGTCTGGTTATCGCGTGCCTGCCGTACGCATAAGCCGTTAACGTTTAATTTTTTTACTAAGAATATAGATACAGGAGAGCACATATGGCTCGCGTAAAACGTGGTGTAATTGCACGTGCACGTCACAAGAAAATTTTGAAACAAGCTAAAGGCTACTACGGTGCGCGTTCACGCGTATACCGCGTTGCCTTCCAGGCTGTTATCAAAGCTGGTCAGTATGCTTACCGTGACCGTCGTCAACGTAAGCGTCAGTTCCGTCAACTGTGGATTGCGCGTATCAACGCAGCAGCACGTCAGAACGGTATTTCTTACAGCAAATTCATCAACGGCCTGAAAAAAGCCTCTGTTGAAATCGACCGTAAGATCCTGGCTGACATCGCAGTATTCGACAAAGTAGCGTTCACCGCTCTGGTCGAAAAAGCGAAAGCAGCACTGGCATAAGCCAGTTGAAAGAGGGAGCGTTGCTCCCTCTTTTGTTTTAACATCATCAGAACATTGACTTTTACCCGTCCAGGCTTTTCAATAAGGTCTTCACGGTTTTTACCCTACAAGGTAACGCAAGCATGAATGCTGCTATTTTCCGCTTCTTCTTTTACTTTAGCACCTGAGTTCAGGAGGCTAGCGCATGAAAGATGAAACGAAAAACAGCGCCAGATAAGCCTCCCGATGGAGGCTTTTTTTGTGCCTAAATTCGAGAGAATAAGTCCACCAAATCGGTGTCTGCACCGACATAATGAGGAAAACCATGTCACATCTCGCAGAGCTGGTTGCCAGTGCAACAGCTGCCATTAACCAGGCCTCAGATGTTGCCGCGTTAGACAATGTCCGCGTCGAATATCTGGGCAAGAAAGGGCACCTGACCCTTCAAATGACTACCCTGCGTGAGCTGCCAGCAGAAGAGCGCCCGGCAGCGGGTGCAGTAATTAACGAAGCAAAAGAGCAGGTGCAGCAGGCGCTGAATGCGCGTAAAGCTGCTCTGGAAAGCGCAGTGCTGAATGCACGTCTGGCGGCAGAAACTATCGATGTTTCTCTGCCGGGACGTCGTATTGAGAACGGCGGTTTGCATCCGGTCACCCGTACTATCGACCGCATTGAAAGTTTCTTCGGTGAGCTCGGCTTTACCGTGGCGACTGGCCCGGAAATCGAAGATGACTACCACAACTTCGACGCACTCAATATTCCTGGCCATCATCCGGCACGCGCTGACCACGACACTTTCTGGTTTGACGCTACGCGTCTCCTGCGTACTCAGACCTCTGGCGTTCAGATCCGTACGATGAAGGAGCAGGAACCGCCAATCCGCATCATTGCGCCGGGCCGCGTATACCGTAACGACTACGATCAGACGCACACCCCAATGTTCCATCAGATGGAAGGCCTGATTGTTGATAAAAACATCAGCTTTACCAACCTGAAGGGCACGCTGCATGATTTCCTGAACAACTTCTTTGAGGAAGATCTGCAGGTTCGTTTCCGTCCTTCCTATTTCCCGTTCACCGAACCTTCTGCAGAGGTTGACGTGATGGGTAAAAACGGCAAATGGCTGGAAGTGCTGGGCTGCGGCATGGTGCATCCAAACGTGCTGCGCAACGTGGGCATCGATCCAGAAGTTTACTCTGGTTTTGCTTTCGGTATGGGCATGGAGCGTCTGACCATGCTGCGCTACGGTGTGACCGATTTACGTGCATTCTTCGAAAACGATCTGCGTTTCCTCAAACAGTTTAAATAAGGGCAGGACAGAACAATGAAATTCAGTGAACTGTGGTTACGCGAATGGGTCAACACCACGCTGGATAGCGAAGCGCTTTCCAACCAGATCACCATGGCGGGTCTGGAAGTTGACGGCGTGGAGCCTGTTTCCGGCGCGTTCAATGGCGTGGTTGTGGGTGAAGTGGTCGAATGCGGTCAGCACCCTAACGCGGACAAACTGCGCGTAACAAAAGTAAACGTAGGCGGCGATCGCCTGCTGGATATCGTCTGCGGCGCGCCAAACTGCCGTCAGGGACTTAAAGTGGCCGTGGCAACCGTGGGTGCTGTGCTGCCGGGCGATTTCAAAATTAAAGCCGCCAAGCTGCGCGGTGAGCCGTCTGAAGGCATGCTGTGCTCGTTCTCCGAGCTGGGTATTTCCGACGATCATAACGGCATCATCGAGCTGCCGCTGGACGCGCCAATTGGCACTGATATCCGCGAATACCTGAAGCTTGATGACAATACCATTGAAATTAGCGTCACGCCTAACCGTGCTGACTGCTTAGGCATTATCGGCGTGGCCCGTGATGTTGCCGTTCTGAACCAGACTGAACTGAATGCGCCAGAGATCGTACCGGTAGAAGCGACTGTCGCTGACGTGTTGCCGATTCAGGTTGAGGCCGCAGAGGCTTGCCCACGCTACCTGGGGCGCGTTGTCAAAGGCATCAACGTTAAAGCGCCAACCCCGCTGTGGATCAAAGAGAAGCTGCGCCGCTGCGGTATCCGTTCTATCGATGCCGTGGTTGATGTGACCAACTACGTTCTGCTTGAGCTGGGTCAGCCAATGCACGCATTCGATAAAGATCGCATCGAAGGCGGGATCGTTGTACGTATGGCGAAAGAGTGTGAAACCCTGGTTCTGCTTGACGGCAGCGAAGCAAAACTGAACGCTGATACGCTGGTTATTGCTGACCACGGTAAAGCGCTGGCAATGGGCGGCATCTTCGGTGGTGAACACTCTGGCGTGAACGATGAGACGCAAAACGTTCTGCTGGAATGCGCGTTCTTCAGCCCGCTTTCCATCACCGGCCGCGCACGCCGTCACGGCCTGCATACCGATGCATCCCACCGCTATGAGCGCGGCGTTGACCCTGCGCTGCAGTACAAAGCCATGGAGCGTGCAACTCGCCTGCTGATCGACATCTGCGGCGGTGAAGCGGGCCCGGTCATCGACGTAACCAACCAGGAGATGCTGCCGAAGCGTGCGACCATCACGCTGCGCCGCAGCAAGCTGGATCGTCTGATTGGTCACCATGTTGCCGATGCGCAGGTGACCGATATCCTGAAGCGTCTGGGTTGCGACGTAACCGAAGGCAAGGACGAGTGGAAAGCCGTTGCGCCTACGTGGCGTTTTGACATGGAAATTGAAGAAGATCTGGTGGAAGAAGTAGCCCGCATATACGGCTACAACAACATCCCTGACGAGCCGGTACAGGCGGGTTTGGTGATGGGAACCCATCGTGAAGCCGATCTGTCCCTGAAGCGTGTGAAAACCATGCTGAATGACAAAGGCTACCAGGAAGTGATCACCTACAGCTTTGTTGATCCAAAACTGCAGCAGATGATCCACCCAGGGGAAGACGCGCTGATTCTGCCAAGCCCGATCTCCAGCGAAATGTCTGCGATGCGTCTGTCGCTGTGGACGGGTCTGTTGGGCACCATCGTCTATAACCAGAACCGTCAGCAAAACCGCGTGCGGATTTTCGAAAGCGGTTTGCGCTTTGTGCCCGATAATCAGGCAAATTTAGGCATCCGTCAGGATCTCATGCTGGCTGGCGCAATCAGCGGTAATCGCTATGAAGAACACTGGGATCTGGCAAAAAGCACGGTTGATTTCTACGATATGAAAGGCGATCTGGAAGCTATTCTCGATCTGACCGGTAAATTATCTGAAATTGAATTCCGTGCAGAAGCCATTCCAGCCCTGCATCCGGGCCAGAGCGCGGCCATTTATTTAGACGGTAAATGCGTTGGTTTCATTGGTGTTGTGCATCCTGAGCTGGAGCGCAAACTGGACCTGAACGGCCGTACCATCGTGTTTGAGCTGGAGTGGAACCCGATTGCAGACCGCGTGATTCCTCAGGCTCAGGACGTTTCACGCTTCCCGGCAAACCGCCGTGATATCGCGGTTGTGGTCGCAGAAAATGTGCCTGCAGCAGATATTTTGGCCGAATGTAAGAAAGTTGGCGTAAATCAGGTAGTTGGCGTAAACTTATTTGACGTGTACCGCGGCAAGGGCGTAGCAGAAGGTTTCAAGAGCCTCGCTATTAGCCTTATCCTTCAGGATACCAGCCGTACACTCGAAGAAGAGGAGATTGCCGCTACCGTCGCCAAATGTGTAGAGGCATTAAAAGAGCGATTCCAGGCATCATTGAGGGATTGAACCTATGGCGCTTACAAAAGCTGAAATGTCAGAATATCTGTTTGATAAGCTTGGGCTTAGCAAACGGGATGCCAAAGAGCTGGTAGAGCTGTTTTTCGAAGAGATCCGTCGTGCTCTGGAAAATGGTGAGCAGGTAAAACTCTCCGGTTTTGGCAATTTTGATTTGCGAGACAAAAACCAACGTCCAGGCCGCAACCCGAAGACGGGGGAAGATATTCCCATTACAGCCCGCCGCGTGGTGACCTTCAGACCCGGCCAGAAGTTAAAAAGCCGTGTCGAAAACGCAACGCCCAAAGCAGAGTAATATGAACTAACCAAAAAGGCCGCTATCGCGGCCTTTTTTCTTTGCGCTACGGTAAACCCGCCGTAAAATCAATTACATCTCACGCTAAAAAAAACATTCCCCATGCTTGATTTTGCCCATCGCCAGCTACAGTCCGATCGTCGTCGCCTCATTTTGCTGGTGCTGCTGCTCATTGTCGCCACGGGCGTTAGCCTCTGCGCGGGCGACCGCTGGCTAGGGCCGAAAAGCTGGTTTGGCCCTGAAGGGCAGCTGTTCGTCTGGCAAATTCGCCTACCACGCACGCTGGCGGTTATTTTGGTGGGTGCCGCGCTGGCGCTGTGTGGCACCATTATGCAGGCATTGTTTGAAAACCCGCTGGCGGAACCCGGGCTTCTCGGCGTCTCTAACGGTGCCGGTGTTGGGCTAATTGCGGCGGTCATGCTGGGCGGTGGGACGCTCTCTGGCTGGGGAATTAGCATCAGTGCCATCATCGGTGCATTGCTTATCACGCTTATTCTGCTGCGCTTTGCCCGACGACATTTATCGACCAGCCGGCTGCTGCTGGCCGGGGTTGCGCTGGGCATCATCTGTAGCGCACTGATGACCTGGGCGGTGTATTTTTCCACTTCGTTTGATTTGCGCCAGCTGATGTACTGGATGATGGGCGGTTTTGGTGGCGTTGACTGGCGGCAGGGCTGGCTGATGGCGCTCCTGATCCCCGTCATACTGTGGTCTGGCATCCAGGCACAGCCGCTGAACATGCTTGCGCTGGGCGAGACATCGGCCCGCCAGCTCGGCATGCCGATCGGATTCTGGCGCAATATGCTGGTGATGGCGATCGGCTGGATGGTGGGGGTGAGCGTGGCGCTGGCGGGCGCAATTGGTTTTATAGGATTGGTTATCCCCCACATGCTGCGTCTGTGCGGTATCACCGACCATCGAACCTTGCTGCCTGCCTCGGCCGTTGCCGGAGCAGCAACCTTGCTCGTTGCCGATATCATCGCCCGGCTCGCCCTTGCAGCAGCTGAGTTGCCCATTGGTGTGGTAACCGCCACGCTGGGCGCACCGGTATTTATCTGGCTACTATTAAAAGCCGGACGTTAAACCACGACCCGTAAGACAACCTGAGGGAATGCTATGCAGTCAGATATTTTGAATACCGAAGTGACCACCATTGACGGCGAGAAAACCACGCTGGAAGGCTACAAGGGCAACGTATTGCTCATCGTGAATGTGGCCTCTAAATGTGGCCTGACGCCGCAGTATGAACAGTTGGAGAACATTCAGAAAGCCTGGGAGAAAGACGGTTTTACCGTGCTGGGCTTCCCGTGCAACCAGTTTCTGGGCCAGGAGCCGGGCAGCGAAGACGAGATCAAAACGTTTTGCAGCACCACCTACGGCGTGACGTTCCCACTGTTCAGCAAAATCGACGTCAACGGTGAAGATCGTCATCCGCTGTATGCGAAACTGGTGGCCGCCGCGCCGACGGCCGTTGCGCCAGAAGGCAGCGGTTTCTACGAGCGTATGGCGAGCAAGGGGCGCGCGCCGCTCTATCCGGACGACATTCTGTGGAACTTTGAGAAATTCCTGATAGGTCGTGATGGTCAGGTTGTCCAGCGTTTTTCTCCGGACATGACGCCTGAAGATCCGATTGTGATGGAGTCCATTAAGCTGGCGCTCGCGAAATAATGACGGTGTTGATGCAGCTCACGGACGTCGCCGGGAAGGGGCGTCTGGAACCGATAACGGCGGCAATTCATGCAGGTGAAATTCTGCATCTGGTTGGGCCAAATGGGGCGGGCAAAAGCACGTTGCTGGCGCGCATAGCCGGGCTGACCACTGGGCCTGGGGATATCGCTCTCCAGGGGCACGCCCTTGCCGACTGGTCAGCGGTATCACTGGCGCACCGGCGAAGCTATCTGGTTCAACAGCAGGTGCCGCCGTTTGCGATGCCTGTCTGGCACTATCTGACGCTGCATCTGCACGATAAAGCGCACACGGCACTGCTCGCTGAGGTGGCAACGGCACTCGGGTTAGAGGATAAACTTTCCCGGCATGCGGGCCAGCTTTCTGGAGGTGAGTGGCAGCGCGTGCGCCTGGCGGCGGTGATCCTTCAGATCCATCCTGCAGGGAATCCTCACGGGCGTATGCTTTTGCTGGATGAACCAATGAGCGGTCTGGATGTCGCTCAGCAGGCGGCGCTGGATAGGCTGCTGAGCGGGTTGGCCCGACAGGGCATTACCGTGGTGATGAGTAGCCATGACCTGAACCATACGCTACGCCACGCGCACAGCGTTTGGCTCCTTGCGCGCGGGCAGATGATTGCCAGCGGCGCGCGGGATCGGGTGCTTACGCCTGCAAATCTTGCCCGTGCTTACAATATGTCGTTCCGTAGGCTGGATATAGAAGGGCATAAGATGCTGATTTCTACCGCGTAAGCGTAACCGTTTCTTGCCTGTTCCCTCCATTGCACGCTAAATTACGAAAAGAACAAAAAAAGCAGAGGATTCGTCTGGAAATGCGATTCTGGTTTCTCCTGGTGGCCGCATTATTTCTTGCTGGATGCAGTAGCCATCGTGCGCCGCCGCCTAACGCGCGGCTGTCAGATTCAATTACGGTGATTGCCAGTCTGAACGATCAGCTGAGCAACTGGCGCGGCACGCCTTATCGTTACGGCGGCATGAGCCGAGGTGGCGTAGATTGTTCCGGTTTTGTCCTGATGACCTTCCGCGATAAGTTTGATTTACAGCTGCCACGGGAAACGCGTAAACAGGCCGAAATAGGCACGGAAATCGATAAAGATGATTTGTTGCCCGGCGACCTGGTTTTTTTCAAAACCGGTTCGGGTGAAAGTGGTCTCCATGTCGGTATCTACGATACAGATAATCAATTTATTCATGCCTCGACCAGCCGTGGGGTGATGCGTTCTTCGCTGGATAATGTTTACTGGCGTAAAAATTTTTGGCAGGCACGACGTATTTAGTCCTGGTTACCCAAATCACTTAAGCGGCATGGCAACTAATAAACCATGCCGTTTTTCTGAATTAAGATGCTTAAAGTTAAATTTCTAATGAATTAGTTATGTCCATTTGTGTCTGTTTTAGCTAAAACTGGCTATTATTCAGCAACCAGGATAAGATTAATTTAGATTCAGGGATAAATCTGAAAAATAATACGGAACTAATGAAATTAATCTTATTAAAATCAAGACAGTGGAATTGTGTCAGCAATTGCTCCAGGATGTTCTCTCTCATCTTTAATGCGGGGCGAGTGCAATGATTATTACGCTAGATAATGCATACCAGTCTGAGCTTTTGCTCCAACCTGCTCGTAATAGTGCAGGAGAGCTTAAAGGCTTAGAGCTTTTGGTTAACTTTACTGGCGTTGGCACGGATGTAAGGATCCCTACTGAACTGGTTCTCCCGCGCCTTTCCACAGCACAAGAGTTAGCATTGTTTCACGAGAAACTGGACTTGCTTGATAGCTGCAAACTGTTCTTTCTTCAACACCAATTAATTGCATGGATCAATATTACACCTGTAATTGTCGAATTTTTATTAACTAATGGGAACGCTGTTTCAATACTTGAGCGTTATCCGTTTCTGGAGTTTACTGTTAATGAGAATTATCCAGGTTTAAATAATGGAAAGGACGATCTGCAGCTGGCAAGGATGGCAATCCATTTTCCTCTGGTATTGGCTAACTTTGGTGCCGGCGCCGCATCGCTAAAAGCGATTTATGATGGATTGTTTAAACGCGTAATACTGGACAAAGGTTTTATCCAGCAGCGCGCGATGGAGCTTTCTTTTGAACCCTTTATGCGGGCAATACTTTGGCAAATAACACCGCATTGTCAGTCGGTGATGGTTGCCGGTATTGACGATCACGGTCTGTTACAACGTGTTTTACCTTATAATTTTGGCACCATGCAGGGTGCGCTCTGGCCCGCCGTTTCTGCGCAGAACGTGACAACGCTCGTGCAGTGATAACCCTTCCTTTCGCCCGTGTTTATGTCCATGTAAACCCTCTACACTAAAAGCAGGAGGACATATGACCCTGTCTTTTACTGCTCACTGGCATGATGAGTTGCCCGGTTTCTACACCGCACTCAAACCAACACCATTACAAAACTCTCGTCTTATCTGGCATAACGACGCGCTGGCAGACGAACTGGCTATTCCACCGGAACTGTTCAACCCCTCAGAAGGCGCTGGCGTTTGGGGTGGAGAAACGCTCCTTGCCGGCATGCAACCCCTGGCTCAGGTCTATAGCGGACACCAGTTTGGCGTCTGGGCAGGGCAGTTGGGGGATGGGCGTGGGATCCTGCTCGGCGAGCAACAGCTGCCCAGCGGGGACACGGTAGACTGGCACCTCAAGGGGGCTGGCCTGACGCCCTATTCGCGCATGGGAGATGGTCGCGCCGTATTACGTTCAACGATCCGCGAGTGTCTGGGGTCGGAGGCCATGCACGCTCTGGGCATTCCCAGTACGCGTGCGCTGTCGATTGTCACCAGCGACACCCCGGTGGCTCGCGAAACGGTGGAAAAAGGTGCGATGCTGATGCGTATTGCGCAAAGCCATCTGCGCTTTGGCCATTTCGAGCACTTTTACTACCGCCGCCAGCCGGATAACGTTCGCCAGCTTGCCGACTATGCCATCCGTCGTCACTGGCCGCATTTGCAGGATGAGTCCGACAAATACATCCTCTGGTTCCGCGATATCGTTGCCCGCACCGCCGCGACGATTGCCCGTTGGCAGACGGTCGGTTTCGCGCACGGCGTAATGAATACTGACAACATGTCAATTCTGGGGCTGACCTTCGATTATGGTCCTTATGGCTTCCTGGATGATTATCAGCCGGGGTTTATCTGCAACCATTCGGACTACCAGGGACGCTACAGTTTTGATAACCAGCCTGCCGTGGGGCTATGGAATCTTCAGCGTCTTGCGCAAAGCCTATCGCCGTTTATCGATGTGGACGCCCTGAATGATGCGCTCGACAGCTATCAAGACGTATTGCTGCGTGAATACGGCATGCTGATGCGCAACAAGCTGGGGCTGATGACTCAGGAGAAGGGCGACAATGAGATCCTGAACGCGCTGCTTGCACTTATGGCGCGTGAAGGCAGTGATTACACCCGCACTTTCCGTATGCTCGGCAAGACGGAGCAGCACAGCGCCAGTTCACCGCTACGCGACGAATTTATTGACAGACAGGCATTTGATGACTGGTATACGGCTTACCGCGCGCGGCTGCAGCAGGAGCAGGTGGATGACGCAGCGCGTCAGAGCCACATGAACGCGGCAAACCCCGCGATGGTGCTGCGCAACTGGCTGGCGCAACGGGCGATAGCGCGGGCAGAGCAGGGCGACTATGACGAGCTGCATCGGCTGCACGTCGCGCTACGCACGCCGTTTGTCGATCGTGACGATGACTATGTGAGCCGCCCGCCGGACTGGGGCAAGCGGCTGGAAGTGAGCTGCTCAAGCTAAGGGGTAAGAAAGACCTGCGGCGCGGCGTGAACCGGATGTCTGCCGACGTGAACCTGTGCGCCATACCAGTGCGCCAGCGCGTCGGTCTGCAAAACGGCGTCCGGCGTGCCGTGGGAAACCATCCTCCCGTTGTGCAGCAGCATGATCCTGTCCGCCCACAGCGCCGCTAAATTGAGATCGTGCAGCACAATACAGACGTGGAGTTGACCCCGGCGGGTCAGCGATTTCAGAAGACGTAACAGATGCTGCTGGTGGTAAAGATCCAGCGCAGACGTAGGTTCATCCAGAAACAGCCAGCCGCGAGGGCTGCCCTCGGACCAGAGCTGCGCCAGCGCCCGGGCCAACTGGACGCGCTGCTGTTCGCCACCCGAGAGCGCGGCAAAGCGCCTACCGGCGAGCGGTTGACAGCCAGTGAGGTCCATCACTTCCTGAACTACCGCCGCTTCGGGATTGCGACCCCAGGGCGCACGCCCCATGCTGACAACGGCTTCTACCGGCCAGTCAAACCCGAGTTGCGAATTCTGGCGCATGACCGCCCGGTGACGTGAAAGGTTCTCGGCACGCCATGCGTCGAGGGGGATTCCCGCCAGAATGCATCGCCCGCTTGCCGGCTTCAGATACCCGGTCAGTAGCCGTAACAAGGTTGATTTTCCAGCACCATTCGGGCCAATCAAGGCCACCAGTTCCCCCTTCGACAAGGTTAGCGAAACATCATTAACAAGCGTGCGTTGCCCTACGTGATACGAAATATTTTCAGCGCAATAGCGTTCAGCCATGCTGCCCTCCGCGACGAAAGATAAGCCATAGAAACCAGGTGCACCGAGCAGGCTGGTTAACAAACCTACCGGCATTTCTGCCGGAGCGACCAGGGTGCGCGCCGCCGTGTCGGCAACCAACAGTAGCGCGGCACCGGCCAGAACAGAGCCGGGGATGACGGCCCGGTGATCGGCGCCAAGCCACATGCGCATCAAATGCGGCACCACGAGCCCAACAAAGCCGATAACGCCGCTTACGGCCACCGCGGCGGCCACCAGTAACGCGCTGCACAGCAGCAAAATCCGCTGCACAACCGCAACATTTACGCCGAGATAGTGCGCTTCTTCTTCACCCAGCTGCAGCAAATTTAGCGCGCCGGCCAGCCGCCAGATAGCCAGAACGCTGGGCACCATCAGCGAGCTCACCGCTAACAGGGTTGACCACTGCGCCTGTCCCAGACTGCCCATTCCCCAAAGTGAAAGCTGACGCAGCTGAGCATCGTTGCTGACCCACGAAAGGACGCCGACAGCCGCGCCGCATAGGGCGTTGATTGCAATCCCGATCAGCAGCAGGCGTGAGAGCGAGCCGTCGCGCTGCTGGTTAAGAAGGAAGAGGGTAAACGTGGCGATCATTGCGCCAAGAAACGCGGCGAGCATGGGGGCATAAAGCATGACCAATGCCGGCAATGTGAGCGGAAGTACCACCCACAGCGCGACGGCGAGCGCCGCACCGCTGCTGATCCCAAGCAGGCCCGGATCCGCCAGCGGATTGCGAAACAGTCCCTGCATCACGCACCCGGCTAACGCCAGTGAACCCCCTATGACCAGCGCCAGCAGCACGCGCGGCAGGCGGATGTTCAGCCAGATTTGGCGGAGCGTGTCATCCCCGCCACTCCACAGCACGCTCACCGGCAGGTGCAGCGCGCCAAGGCCGGTAGCCATTAACGTCATCGCGATGAGCAGCGCCGTTAGCGCCCAGAGAGACAGGGCGGTTCGTCGAATCATCAGGGCAGTTGCTCCGCTTTGGCACGCAACTGCTGAATGGCCTTCGGCGTACGCAGGCTAAAGCCCAGCAGCGCCATATCGTCGATGGCCAGCATTTGCTTGTTGCGGCCTGCCGGGGTTTGCGCAAGACCGGGCAGCGTCCACAGAGACGCTTCCCCGCCCAGCGCCTTTACGCCGTCCTGAGAAATCACTATCAGATCGGGCTGGCTGGCAATCACGCCTTCCTGCGACAGGGGTTGATAGCGGGCAAATCCCTGCATGGCGTTCTGCAACCCTGCGGCACGAATGGCAGCATCGGCGCCGGTCTGCTGCCCGGCAGCCAGGGCGGTCATTCCGCCATGGTTGAGGATAAACAGCACCCGCTTGTTGAGGGAGGAAGAGGGCAGCGCCGCCAGCTCTTCACGCAGGGCGTTGCGCAGGGTTTCCCCTTGTGCTTCCCGGTGCGTCGCGTCGGCAATCACCCGTATTTTTTCATCTATCACGCGCAGATCGTTACGGCCGGGAACGGTGACGACCCGAACATGACTTTGCCCGACCTGCTGTAATGCCAGAGACGGCTGTGCCTGAGCGCTTGCCAGCACCAGCGTAGGACGCAGGGATAAAATTCCTTCCGCGTTGAGCTGGCGTAAATAGCCGACATCCGGCAGATCGTTCGCCGCCTGCGGCCACTGGCTGGTGCTGTCTCGCGCCACCAAAGAAGACTGCGCCCCTAGGGCATACACGATCTCGGTGACATCACCGCCGAGTGCGACAATTTTCTCCTGCACGGCGGCAAAGGCGACCAGCGGCAACGCGACCAGCAGGACAAGCCATTTTTTCATGCGGCCCGTCCTTTTAGCGTCAGGGCATCAATCTGACTGCGCCACTGGCGCTGCTCAGGCTCGCCTTCGGTACGCTGACCATAAAGCTGGGCGATTTGCGTACCATCGGCGGCAAACAGCTCCAGGCTAGTGACGTGACCGTCTGCCGTGGGTTTGCGCGTTACCCAGGTTTCGGCGATAGCCTCGTCGAGCAGATGCAGGGTGAAGGTGGGATTAAAGATATTCAGCCAGCCTTTCATCGGCGCCACTTTTTCCACCGCCCCGGTGAAGATCTGCACGCAGCCCCGGTTGCCCACGAAGATCATGATTTCGTTACCGTCCTGACGTGCGGTCTCCAGCAGGTGTGTCAGCGCACCGTTCTCAACCATACAGGCGAGATCGTCTCCGACCAGACGGAACGCCTGTTGGCGGCTCAGATTGTGGCGCTTCAGCAGGCTAAAGAACTGGTGCACGTCGGTCATGGCGCGCCACTCTTTATCCACAAGGGAACCCTCAGCGTTATCAGCGTGTGCAGGGGTGTCGGCAGTCTTGAGCACCAGCGGCGGGTTTTCGGCAAAAATAAAGCGTGTCAGCACGTCACCCCACGCCGAAATCTCGGTGTTATCGGTGGTGTAAACTTTCAGTAAGGCATCGCCCTGATGGTCGAAGAACTGAATGCTCTGACGTTCACCGCGTGCGGTTGTTTCGCTGATGTGGAAAACGCTTGCCCACTGATTGAGGAACAGACGCAGATCCAGGGCGCGCGGGTTTAGCACCAGCCCGGCATGGCCGTTGAGGTGCTGATGGGTAAAGGCGCCAACCTGTTCGTGTACCGCATAGTCATTGCGGCAGATGCATTTGGTTTCGCGTACGGTTTCCAACGCACCTAATATCTGGCGGATTTCACCGCGCAGGCGCCAGGCGTCGTGGCCCACGCGCGCAAAGGCCAGTTCCGCTTCGCTGATGTTCATCAGGCCGGCGATATCACGCGCGTACTTACCCGGATTTTCTTCTTTTAGCTCAAGCCAGCGTGTGTAGTGATTCATTGTTTTATCCTTCTCAATCTGTGCCCCGGCTAACCGGGGCGAGGGGGGCTACCACTGGTAGCTCACGAAAATCTTGCCGTTACGACCGTCTTGCGGAATACCCTGCGGTGACCAGTACGCTTTGTCGAAGGCGTTGCCCAATACCAGGGTGGTGGTCACGCCTTTGAGCTGCTCCTGGCCCTTATAGCTCACGTAGAAGTCGTTGACCGCATAGCCTGGCTGTTTGCTGTAGCTGCTGCTGACGTGCGTGGAGCGATCGGCAAAGGTGCCGATCCAGCCCACGGAAAACCCGCTCTGCGCCACCGGGATATCAAGCTTGCTGGTCACGGTGTCCGGGTTAATGCTGGAGATGTACTCGCCCGTGCTGGTATCTTTCCCGCGCGTACGGTTATAGGCCACGTCGAGGTTGAAGAGATCGGCAGAGTATTTTGCCATCACATCCCAGCCCCAAATTTTGGCGTCAGGGACGTTATAGGACATGGTGGTTGCTGCCGCAAAATCGACGGTGGTGGAGATGTAATCTTTGGCTTTGGTATCAAAGTAGCTGGCCTTGAACTCCAGGGCATCGTTGGCAAGCATCAGATCGTCAAAGCGCAGACCGAAGCCGTACTCCTGCGTTTCGTTGGTTTCCGGGCGCAGGTTCGGGTTCGGCACCCAGTAGTTAGTGTAGAAGCTACCGATGGAGAAGTGTTTGGCGTCGTTGTACATCTCGCCCATGGTGGGGGCGCGGAAGGCCTGGGCGTAGGACCCGAACAGCATCAGCCAGTCGGTAGGACTGACGGTTAATCCCGCGCGGGATGACCATTTATCGGCATCCACATCATCGTAGCCGTCGCTGCTGCCGCGATAGTTATCGTAGCGGGTGCCGCCGAGGAGCGTCACCGGCAGGTCGCGCAGGGTGATCTCATCCTGCAGCCAGCCGGAGCTGAAATCGATTTTCGCATCCGGGAAGCCGGTGGTTGTGCCACTCGGGCTTTGTTCCTGGCGATAATACTCCCCGCCGTAGGTCAACAGGTGCGAAGCAAATGAGTCGCTGAACAATCGGGTGCGGTTTTCTACTTTGCCACCTTTGGTGGTCTGTCTGCGAAACTCGCCGCTGCGGTCGATGTTCTGGGCATTAATGCGCGCTTCAGACCAGTAGACTTTCGCGTCCGCGTTGAGCCAGTCGTTCCCTTCAGGCGCAATTTTATAGCCAAGCTGGACGTCACGCTGGATGGTGGAGCGATCGGTCATTGGATTGCTGCTGTCGTCAGCAGCGGAGGTTTGCGGGTTTTTCGGTTCTTGCGCCGCGTTGTTGTAGTAGCGCAGGGCGCCGCTCAGGGTCTGGGCCGGGTCGATTTTCCAGCTGCCTTTTGCCAGCATATTGCTGATAGATTCGTCGTTGGGGGCTGTAGCACCGTCGCTCTGGCGAATATCACCGCGGTCGCGGCTGGCCCAAGAAAGCAGGCCGTCCAGGGTATCGGTACGGCCATAGGCGCTGGCTCCCATACCGATGCTATGATCGCCCGTCGCACCGATACCGAATACGCGGTAGCCGCTGTTTTTGCCGGGATCGAGAAGGTCTTTTGCATCGACCGTGTCATACGAAATTACGCCGCCCAGCGCGCCGCTGCCGTACAGCAGGGCGGACGGGCCACGTACCACTTCGATGCGTTTGATCAGCGCGGGGTCAAGGAAGGTGCTGTTCAGGTGTCCGGTGTCGGTCCCCTGACGCACGCCGTCAACCAGAACCAGCACGCCGCGGCGGTCATAGCCGCGCAGATTGACGTCCTGACCGTTGGTGCGGCCGGAGCCGTCGAGGATCAGGCCGGGGACTTTTCGCAGCAGGTCGGCGGCGGAACTGGCGGTCTGGTTTTCCGGTGCGGCAGTGTCAATCACGCTGACCATCATTGGGGCTTCGAAGGCGCTGCGGGCGTTGCCCGTGGCGGTAACGGTAATATCATCTGCGGCAGCAAACGCGACGCCCGGCAAGGTACTGACAATCGCCAGCGCCAGAAGTGACGGGCGTAAAGATGCGGTGTGCAGGTGTGGCATAGCAACTCTCCATTAAGAATCGAAAGCGCTGGCTGCTTGGGGATCACCTGGGTGGCTGGCGAATGTTTTGGTTTATTTTGTCAGGATCAGTTTTCCGGCATGGGTCTGGCGCAGCAGGTAGTGCTGGCCGCCATGCTCGATAATGACCCGCCCCTCATCGCCCAACAGGGTTTTACTGTCGATACGTCGATCGGTAGGAGCAGGGGACGGCGCTGTGTGTAATTTTTCAGGCGTTGCCGCGCTGTTATCCGCAGGTGACATAATGTTTATAAATAACAATCAATGTAACAATGATAATCATTATCAATAAACTATAAATTCACGGCAAGCGTTTTTGTGAAAATAGTGTGACGGGATCAAATTTGGGGGTGAGGTGCGGTTGATGCCTCACCCCGACCCTCTCCTTCTGGGAGAGGGATAGGGCTGGATTTCAGAAGCGAGTATCCACCGCCGCGGCCAATTTCTCCAGAAGCCGTTCACTGTCTTCCCAGCTCAGGCACGGGTCGGTAATCGACTGGCCGTAAACCAGCGGCTGACCTGCCACGATCTTCTGCGTACCTTCTTTGATAAAGCTTTCGGCCATGATGCCTGCCACGGCGGTTGATCCGCTGCGGATCTGCTGGCAGATCTCATCGCACACGTCCAGCTGACGGCGATGCTGCTTCTGACAGTTGCCGTGGCTAAAATCCACCACCAGCTGTTCCGGCAGGTCAAATTCGGCCAGCGTTTCGCAGGCTGCCGCAATATCCTGCGCGTGATAGTTCGGCTTTTTCCCGCCGCGCATAATGATATGCCCGTAGGGGTTACCGCTGGTCTGGTAGATGGTCATCTGGCCGGTTTTGTCCGGTGAGAGGAACATGTGGCTGGCACGGGCTGCGCGGATGGCATCGACGGCGATACGGGTGTTGCCATCGGTGCCATTTTTAAAGCCGACCGGGCAGGAGAGGGCGGAGGCCATCTCACGGTGGATCTGGCTTTCGGTGGTACGTGCGCCAATCGCGCCCCAGCTAATGAGATCGGCGATAAACTGCCCGGTCACCATATCGAGAAATTCGGTCGCGGTCGGCACGCCGAGTTCATTCACCTGCACCAGCAGCTTGCGCGCCAGCGCAATACCGTGGTTAACACGGTAGCTGCCGTTCAGGTCGGGGTCGGAAATCAGCCCCTTCCAGCCCACAACGGTGCGCGGTTTTTCAAAGTAAGTGCGCATCACAATTTCGAGACGGTGCTGGTGTTTAATCCGCAGCGCCTGAAGTCGTTTTGCATAATCCATTGCTGCATCCAGATCGTGGATAGAGCATGGGCCAATCACCACCAGAAGACGCTTGTCTTCGCCATTGAGGATCTTTTCAATGCGGCGGCGGGAAGCGGTCACATGTTCTGCAACGCCTGCGGAAACGGGGTGCAGCTGAGCCAGCTCAGCCGGTGTTACCAGGCTATCGATGCGCGCAGTGCGAAGTTCGTCGGTTTTGTTCATGGGATATCTCAGAAATTTTTTGCTTCATCGGCAGACTACCGGGAAGTGATGGGCATCACCTTAAACCAATCCCTGCTGATTTCAAGTTCGGGGCGAACCCGCCCCGATGATGTTCCTGATGATAACCGAATCTGCGTTAGTGTACTAGCATATTAGTACATTCGGCGATTCAGTCCCATGATATCGAGGATTTTGGTGGCAATTTCTTCTACGGAATAGTTGGTGCTGTTAAGCCACGGGATCTGATTTTTGCGGTACAGCGCCTCCACTTCTGACACTTCCATCCGGCACTGGCGCATTGAGGCGTAGCGGCTGTTCTCGCGGCGCTCTTCGCGAATCGCTGCCAGACGTTCCGGGTTGATGGTCAAGCCAAACAGCTTATGCTGCAGCGGTTTTAGCGCGGCAGGCAACACCAGGTTATCCATATCATCGGCAATAAAGGGGTAGTTCGCCGCGCGAATACCAAACTGCATCGCCAGATAAAGGCTGGTTGGGGTTTTACCGCAGCGCGACACGCCGAGCAAAATAACCTGAGCCTGATCCAGATTACGCATCGAGATACCGTCGTCGTGGGCGAGGGTGTAATCGATGGCGGCAATACGGGCATCGTACTTAATCAGATTGCCCGGGTTAAGCCCGTGGGTTCGGTGGGCGATTGGCGTGGGGTCGAGCTTCAGCTCGCTCTGCAGCGGCGCGACCAGCGCCTGCACGATATCCTGACAGAAGCCTTCACTTTGCAGAATAATGGCGCGAATTTCGGGAATGACGATGGAGTAGAAGACCAGCGGACGCACGCCGGTCTGCTGGAAAATCGCGTCGATCTGGTCCTTTACCGCCTTCGCCCGGCTCTCGTTTTCCACAAACGGCAGCGTGATGCTGTTAATCGAAACGGGGAATTGCGACATCACCGCGTGTCCCAGCACCTCGGCGGTGATCGCCGTTCCATCAGAAATATAAAAAACGTGGCGATCGACAGCATTATCCATTTTATCCACCCTGAATATCGTACGTAATTGCCTGAAAGCATAAATTAAAAAAGTAAAATACACAGCAAAGAACTTATCTGAATTTAAAATGAAATGGTGTTTTTAATTTTACTGAAAAGTGGATTTCATTTTCCGAATAGCGACTTTATTTTTATGGTTTTTGACGGAATATATAGGAATCATCGGGTTAGCTGTCGCTGGGAAAGTGTCCGAAAAGTTGAAAATTTAAATTGCTTACACGATTCACCGTTTTTTTAGCGCAAGTAAATATGCCAGTATAAATACGTAGTCAGGTGTTTCTTACTCCGATCAAATATCACAAAAGGATTGTTTCGATGTCCAACAATGGCTCGTCACCGCTGGTGCTTTGGTATAACCAACTCGGCATGAATGATGTAGACAGAGTTGGGGGCAAAAATGCCTCCCTGGGTGAAATGATTACAAATCTGTCCGGTATGGGGGTTTCCGTGCCGAACGGGTTTGCCACAACTGCCGATGCGTTTAACCTGTTTTTAGACCAGAGCGGCGTGAACCAGCGCATTTACGACCTGCTGGATAAAACGGATATTGATGACGTGACCGAGCTTGCCAAAGCCGGGTCGCAAATCCGCCAGTGGATTATCGACACACCTTTCCAGCCGGAACTGGAAAAAGCCATTCATGAGGCGTACAACCAGCTTTCCGCTGATGATGCGCAGGCCTCCTTTGCCGTGCGTTCATCTGCCACCGCAGAAGATATGCCCGATGCGTCCTTTGCCGGGCAGCAGGAAACCTTCCTGAACGTACAGGGCTATGACGCCGTACTGGTAGCGGTTAAGCACGTGTTTGCTTCCCTGTTTAACGATCGCGCCATCTCGTATCGCGTGCACCAGGGCTATGACCATCGCGGCGTGGCGCTTTCTGCTGGCGTACAGCGTATGGTGCGCTCCGACGTGGGCTCTTCCGGCGTGATGTTCTCTATCGATACCGAGTCCGGTTTCGACCAGGTGGTCTTTATCACCTCTGCGTGGGGTCTGGGCGAGATGGTCGTGCAGGGGGCCGTGAACCCTGACGAATTCTATGTACACAAACCGACGCTTGCCGCAAACCGCCCGGCTGTCGTTCGCCGCACCATGGGCTCGAAAAAAATCCGCATGATCTATGCTCCAACGCAGGAGCATGGCAAGCAGGTTAAAATTGAAGATGTGCCGCAGGAGCAGCGCGACCGTTTCTCTTTGACCGATTCTGAAGTGGAAGAGCTGGCAAAGCAGGCGGTACAAATCGAAAAACACTACGGCCGTCCGATGGATATCGAATGGGCGAAGGACGGTAACACCGGCAAGCTGTTCATCGTGCAGGCGCGTCCGGAAACCGTGCGTTCCCGCGGTCAGGTGATGGAGCGCTACACGCTGCATGCGCAGGGCAAGATTGTGGCGGAAGGCCGCGCCATCGGCCACCGTATCGGTGCGGGCCCGGTTAAAGTGATTCATGACATCAGCGAGATGAACCGCATTCAGCCGGGCGACGTGCTGGTGACCGACATGACCGACCCGGACTGGGAGCCGATCATGAAGAAGGCGGCGGCTATCGTTACTAACCGCGGCGGCCGTACCTGTCACGCGGCGATCATCGCTCGCGAGCTGGGGATCCCCGCCGTCGTTGGCTGCGGTGATGCCACCGAGCGCATGAAGGACGACGAGAAAGTGACCGTCTCCTGTGCGGAAGGCGATACCGGCTACGTGTATGCCGATATCCTCGACTTCAGCGTGAAAAGCTCCAGCGTCGATACCATGCCGGATCTGCCGCTGAAGATCATGATGAACGTCGGTAACCCGGACCGTGCTTTTGACTTCGCCTGCCTGCCGAACGAAGGTGTGGGTTTGGCGCGTCTGGAATTTATCATCAACCGTATGATCGGCGTGCACCCGCGCGCGCTGCTCGAGTTTGATGACCAGGACGCAAAGCTTCAAAACGAAATTCGCGAGATGATGAAAGGCTACGACTCGCCGAAAGAGTTCTACGTCGGTCGTCTGACGGAAGGGATCGCTACGCTGGGCGCGGCGTTCTACCCGAAACGCGTGATCGTGCGTCTGTCTGACTTTAAATCTAACGAATACGCCAACCTGGTGGGAGGCGAGCGTTACGAGCCAGAAGAAGAGAACCCAATGCTGGGCTTCCGTGGGGCAGGACGCTACGTGTCTGACAGCTTCCGCGACTGCTTCGCGCTGGAGTGCGAGGCGGTAAAACGCGTGCGCAACGACATGGGGCTGACCAACGTTGAGATTATGATTCCGTTCGTACGCACCGTGGATCAGGCCAAAGCGGTGGTAGACGAACTGGCCCGCCAGGGGCTGAAGCGCGGCGAGAACGGGCTGAAGATCATCATGATGTGCGAGATCCCGTCCAACGCGCTGTTGGCGGAACAGTTCCTTGAGCATTTCGACGGCTTCTCTATCGGCTCTAATGACATGACGCAGCTGGTGCTGGGCCTGGACCGTGACTCCGGCGTTGTCTCTGAGCTGTTTGATGAACGTAACGAGGCGGTGAAAGCGCTGCTGTCGATGTCCATCCGCGCGGCGAAGAAGCAGGGTAAATACGTTGGGATTTGCGGGCAGGGTCCGTCTGACCATGAAGACTTTGCCGCCTGGCTGATGGAAGAGGGGATCGATAGCCTGTCACTGAACCCGGATACCGTTGTGCAGACCTGGCTGAGCCTGGCTGAGTTGAATAAGTAACGTCGTAATCAGCTGAAAAAAGGCGAGGATAATATTCCTCGCCTTTTTTATTTCGCTCCTTTTATGCTCCCCGTCACAAATAAAACAAAAAACCAAATATCATAATTTGCCTGTTAATTTAGACAATTGTTAGCGCGCAAAGCGTTGCTAATACTTGAGCCTTACCGTGCATTACCCTACATGATGCGCGACTGGTTGAAATACGTTTTAACCTGATAAAAAGGCAAATAAAAAATGACACTCTCCTCTGTTTTGCGTACCAAAGACAAAATAGGCTATGGCTTAGGCGATATGGCCAGCGCGCTGGTCTGGCAAACGGCAACGTTATTTCTTGCTTATTTCTATACGGACGTTTTTGGTTTACCGGCAGCCGTGATGGGCACCATGTTTTTAGTGGTCCGCGTGGTGGATGCGTTTGTCGATCCCTGCATTGGCGCGCTGGTGGATCGCACCCAAACGCGGCACGGTCGTTTCCGCCCCTGGCTGCTGTGGTTTGCCATCCCCTTTGGCGTAAGCTGCCTTATCACCTTCTATGTTCCCGACGTGGGGCCAACGGCAAAAATTGTTTATGCCTGTGTGACCTACACCATTCTTAGCCTGATTTACTCAGCCATTAATGTCCCCTATTGTGCGATGCCGGGCGCGCTGACGCTGGATCCGCGCGAGCGTCACTCCCTGCAGTCCTGGCGCTTCGGCCTGTCGTTTATCGGCGGGCTGATCGTCACGGTTATCGCGCTACCGCTGGTTTCGCATCTGGGGCAAGGTAATGTTCAGAAAGGCTATTTCTATGCGATGAGCCTGATGGGGCTGTTGGGGATTATTTTATTCTTCTGCTGCTTCCTGATGATCCGGGAACGGTATTCTCCGCGTAATGATACCTCCGGCTCCATGCTGACCGATTTAAAACTGCTGGCCGGTAATAGCCAGTGGCGAATTGTGTTCCTGTTTAATATTTTGCTGTTAACCGCCGTCGTCACGCGCGGCTCTGCAACCATGTATTACGTCAACTATGTGCTGCTGCGTCCGGAACTGGTGTTTGCCTTTATTGTTTCAGGCATGGTGGCATCCTTAAGTGGCGCATTATTATCTGAACGCCTGCTGGGGAAATTTGACCGGGTGCGAGCCTATCAGTGGACCATTATTTCCTTTGTTATTTTTGGCGCGCTGATTTTCTTCATTCCTCCCTCACAGGTCTGGCTGATATTTGGTCTGAATATCATTTTTAGCTTTATTCAAAACCTGACCACGCCGCTCCAGTGGACCATGTTCTCTGATGTGGTCGACTATGAAGAGCACCGCAGCGGCCGCCGACTGGATGGTTTGGTCTTCTCTACCGCACTGTTTGCCATCAAGTTTGGCCTGGCGCTCGGGGGGGCTGTTGTGGGTTGGGTTCTTGGGATGGTGGATTACGTGCCTGGCCAGGCTTCTCAGGCACCACACGTGCTTTCTACCATCAACGCGCTGTTTACCCTCATTCCTTGCGTGCTGTTCCTGTGCATGGTCGCGCTGCTTTCCATCTACAAACTCAACAGTCGGCTGGTGGATTCCATCGCCCGGGAACTGGCCAACAAACGTGACGTTAGACCTGATGCGGGGCAGCTCAGCCCGGCAACTCATTCCGCCATACAGGAGTAAAATATGACTGCAATCTATAAGGATGCGGGACGCCCCGTGCATGAACGCGTCGCTGATTTACTGGCGCGCATGACCCCGGAAGAAAAGTTTGCCCAGATGCATGCGTACTGGCTGATTCTCGATGAAAACGGCAACCACCGCGAGCGAAGCGATTTAAGCGATGAGTTCGCGGGAGTCAGCGAACAGGCCGCGCTCGGTGAACGGCTAAAGCTGGGCGTCGGGCAAATTACTCGCCCGTTAGGCACCCATATTGTCGATGCCAGAACCGGCGTGCGCGCGGCGAACCGCCTGCAGCGTATGATGAGGGAAGAGACGCGTCTTGGCATACCGGCGCTGTTTCACGAGGAGTGCCTGGTGGGGCTGCTGTGCAAAGAGGCGACGCTGTTCCCGTCTTCGCTGAACTACGGGTCAACCTGGGACCCAGAGCTGGTCCAGCGTGCGGCAGAACGCATTGGTAAAGAGGCGCGCTCGGTAGGATGTCAGCAGGGGCTGGCCCCGGTGCTGGATGTCTCCCGCGACGTGCGCTGGGGGCGCACGGAAGAGACCTTTGGTGAGGACCCTTGGCTGGTGGGCGTGATGGCGACGGCCTACGTCAACGGGCTGCAGGGGGAAAAACGCGATCTGCTGGCAACGCTTAAGCATTACGTCGGCCACTCGTTCAGCGAAGGGGCGCGCAACCATGCGCCCGTCCACCTTGGTTTTAGCGAGCTGAACGACACCTTCCTGCTGCCGTTTGAAATGGCCGTGAAGCTGGCAAACGCCGGTTCGGTCATGCCTGCCTATCACGATATTGATAATCAGCCGGGGCACAGCGACCACTTCCTGCTCACTACCGTGCTGCGCGAACAGTGGGGCTTTGACGGGATTATTGTGGCGGATTACGGCGGCGTAAGCCTGCTGCACCAGCATCACGGGATTGCCCACGATGCCGCGGAATCAGCGGCCCTTGCATTTAATGCCGGGCTGGACGTTGAGCTGCCGAAAGACGACTGCGCGCGCCATCTCGCCGAGGCCATTGAGCGCGACCTGATCTCTATGACCAAAATCGATGAAATTGTTGCCCGCGTGCTGGCTGAAAAATTTCGACTTGGGCTGTTCGAAAAACCCTATGCCGATGAACATGCCATCGATTTGCAAAACGACGCCACGCGGCAGGTTGCGCGCGAGGTGGCGACAAAGTCGGTGACGCTGCTGGAGAATAACGGCATTTTGCCTCTCAGCGGCAAGCCGCGCGTTGCGGTGGTGGGGCCGACGGCCGACGATCCGCTGGCATTGCTGAGCGGCTACAGTTTTCCGGTGCACCTGATCATCAGCGATATGGTTGAAGAGACGTCACAGGTGACCACCCCGCGCGCAGCGCTGGAGCAGTATCTGGGCGCGTCACAGGTACGTTACGCCAAAGGCTGTCACATTATCGAAAAACGCATGGCAGGCGCGCCGGTCTTTCCAGGCGACAGTGGTGGTAAACCGATGCAACAGTCTCCGGTGTCGCAAAGCACGGCCTTGGTTCCCGATGCGGTGAAGGCTGCGCAGCAGAGTGACGTGGTGGTGGCCTGCGTGGGCGATCTCGCCGGATTGTTCCAGAGCGGAACGGTCGGAGAAGGTTCAGATACCGATTCGCTGAATCTGCCGGGCGTGCAGCAGCAGCTGCTGGAAGCCCTGGTGGCGACCGGCAAACCGGTGATTATGGTGATGACCGGCGGTCGGCCATACAACCTTCAGGGGCTGGAGGATAAGGTTGCGGCACTGATGATGGCCTGGGCGCCGGGTCAGGAGGGGGGATGGGCAATCGCCGATGTGCTCACCGGCCGCGCCGAGCCGCAGGGCAGGCTGGTGGTGAGCGTGCCGAAGAGCGCAGGGGCGATGCCGTACTACTACAACCACAAGCTCAAGAGCGGCGGCACGCCGTTTGCCTTCCATTTTGGCTCTCGCTATCCCTTTGGTTTCGGTCTCGGCTGGACGCAATTTAGCTGGGGGACCGCGCGCGTGGCGGAAACCTGCATTCCTGTTGAAGGGGAAGTGGCGTTAAGTCTGGATATGACCAACGTTGGCGAGCGCAGCGGCAGCGAAGTGGTGCAAATCTACGTGCGGGATAAGGTTGCCACTCAGGTTCGTCCGCTGCAGGAGCTAAAGGCGTTCCAACGCGTTACGCTCTCGCCGGGTGAAACCGCGACGCTCAGCTTTACGCTGCCGGTGGAGATGTTCAACTTTACCCGTCGGGACGGGAAGCGCGTCGTGGAGCCAGGCGAGTTTGAGCTGCAGATTGGCGCGTCGTCGGCGGATATTCGTGAGGTGGTGACGGTCAAGGTCACCGGCGAAACGCGGGTGCTGCCGAAAGAATGGCGGATGCTCAGCGCGTGTGACGTAGAACGCGCGTAATCAGGATAAAAAAAAGCCCATCGTGGGAGATGGGCAAAGACTACACACAGCAATTCGTTGTTTCACTCAGGGGATTTCCATGCTTATAAATCAAGGTGTTGATTTATAACCGTGTGGTAATAGTAGGCATTGCGTTATTTAGCGTCGATCAGATTCGTCTCAATAGTTAAAGAGACGTGAAGATTTCTTGAAGTGAACAGCGGACTTACGGCAGAAATTCCGGGTCAGACCAGTGTGCAGAGAATAAATAGTTTAGCATTGCTTAAGTATTTCTGAGGGGCCATTGCCGGGTGAACGCACGCGCCACCCGGCAAAAGAACTTAGTGCGTGTTCTTCTCTTCCAACTCTTCCAGCTCGCTCAAAATCACGTCCGGGTCGGTTCCCGGAGGCGGAATCTCATGCACCCAGGCGGAAAACAGACGCCATGTTACCGCGAGCAGTACCGGGCCGATAAACAGACCGATCATCCCAAAGGCTATCAACCCGCCGATAACGCCGGACAAAATCAGGATCAGCGGTAAATCAGCGCCCATGCGGATGAGGATCGGGCGAATAACGTTATCCATGGTGCCCACCACGCAGCTCCACACCAGCAGGACGGTGCCCCAGGTGGTATCGCCCGTCCAGTAGAGCCAGATGATGCTTGGCACCAGTACCAGCAGTGGACCGAGTTGCGCAAGGCAGGTCATCAACATCACAACGGTAAAGACGGTGGCGTACGGCACGCCAGAAATGGCGAGGCCAATACCGCCCAGCACGGCCTGAACCAGCGCCGTCACTACCACGCCAAGCGCAACGGCGCGCACGGCCTGCGCGGCCAACAGCACGGCAGCATCGCCGCGTTTGCCAGCCAGTCGGGTGGCGAAGTGACGCACCCCGAGAGCCACCTGCTCACCGCGCCAGTAAAGCAGGGCGCTGAAGACCAGCATTAAGGTACAGTGCATCATAAAGCGGCCAATGTGCGCCGCCTGGCCGACGAACCAGGTCGTGGTGGTGCCAATGTAAGGGCGAACTTTCGCCATCAATGCGCTGCCGCCCATCTCCAGCAGGCTGTGCCAGCCGCTGTAGAGTTTTGCTCCGATGACAGGAATGCTGTTCAGCCAGGCAAAATCAGGCAGCGTCATATCGCCGCTGGTGACCGCGCGGATCACAGGGCCGCTGGAGTCGACAAGGCTATTGACCAGCAGCGCTATCGGAATAATAAACACCAGGAACAGCAGCAGGGTCATGACCAAAACCGCCAGGCCACGCCGTCCAAAGAGCAGTTTCTGCAGGCGTAAAAGTAAAGGCCAGGTGGCGACGACGACGGTCGCAGCCCAGGCAAAGCCAAGGACGAAAGGTTGAACAATCCACAGACACGCAATAATCATGAGGGCTAAAAACAGCACCGACAGCAAAATTTGCGCAACATCCCTGGGCTGACGAAGATTGACCATAAATGAAACTTCCTTAAATGACACCAGCCTTGCTGGCAAGAACATAAAACCGCGTATCTGTAATCATTAGTGATTTCAGCGATTTTTGACAGGGGGATTGTGCCTGTAATTCTGGTAAGCATATAAGAAAAAAATGTGATAAAAAGTTGTGACACAACGCAAACGATTTCCACAACTCTAATTAGGGTCGACCGTAATGATCCCACAGATTTCTCAGGCACCAGGCGTCGTTCAACTGGTGCTGAATTTTTTGCAAGCGCTGGAGCAACAGGGTTTTACAGGTGATACCGCCACACACTATGCCGACAGGCTGACGATGGCGACCGATAACAGTATCTACCAGCTTCTTCCCGATGCCGTCGTTTTCCCACGCTCTACGGCAGATGTCGCGCTGATTGCCCGTCTGGCCTCGCAGGAGCGGTTTAACGCCCTGGTGTTCACTCCGCGCGGTGGCGGCACGGGCACCAATGGTCAGGCGCTGAATCAGGGCATCATCATTGATATGTCCCGATATATGAACCGCATCATTGAGATCAACCCTGAAGAGGGATGGGTGCGGGTAGAAGCCGGGGTCATCAAAGATCAGCTCAATCAGTACCTCAAGCCTTTTGGCTATTTCTTTGCCCCGGAACTCTCAACAAGCAACCGCGCAACCCTCGGCGGAATGATCAACACCGATGCGTCAGGGCAGGGGTCACTGGTCTACGGAAAAACCTCCGACCACGTAATGGGGGTCCGTGCGGTATTGCTGGGGGGCGATATTCTGGATACCCAGCCCATGCCTGTCGAGCTGGCGGAAACGCTGGGCAAAGAGAGCACCGCCACCGGGCGGATTTATCGCACCGTACTGGAACGCTGCCGCGAAAACCGTCAGCTGATCCTCGACAAATTCCCGAAACTGAACCGCTTCCTGACCGGTTACGACCTGCGTCATGTTTTTAACGACGATCTGAGCCAGTTCGATTTAACCCGCGTGCTGACCGGTTCTGAAGGGACGCTGGCGTTTATTACCGAGGCGCGTTTGGATATTACCCGGCTGCCGAAGGTACGCCGTCTGGTGAACGTTAAATACAACTCCTTTGATTCCGCGCTGCGCAATGCGCCCTTTATGGTTGACGCGCGGGCGCTGTCGGTAGAAACCGTCGACTCTAAAGTGCTTAATCTGGCGCGGGAAGACATTGTCTGGCACTCCGTCAGCGAGCTCATCACCGATGTCCCGGATAAAGAGATGCTGGGCCTCAATATCGTCGAGTTTGCCGGTGATGATGCCGAACTGATTGAAAGTCAGGTAAGCACGCTGACACAGCGTCTTGATGAACTCATCGCCCGGGGTGAAGGCGGCGTGATTGGCTGGCAGTTGTGTAACGACCTCTCGGGTATTGAGCGTATTTATGCGATGCGTAAAAAAGCCGTGGGGCTGCTCGGCAACGCCAAAGGTGCCGCCAAGCCGATTCCGTTTGCGGAAGATACCTGCGTGCCGCCGGAACATCTGGCGGATTATATCGTCGAGTTCCGCGCGCTGCTGGACAGCCACGGCCTGAGCTACGGCATGTTCGGCCACGTCGATGCAGGTGTTCTCCACGTGCGCCCGGCGCTGGATATGTGCGATCCGCAGCAGGAGATCCTGATGAAGGAGATCTCTGACGACGTGGTGGCCTTAACCGCGAAATACGGCGGCCTGCTGTGGGGCGAACACGGGAAAGGGTTCCGCGCTGAGTACAGCCCGGCGTTCTTTGGGGAACAACTCTTTGGTGAGCTGCGGAAGATTAAAGCGGCATTCGATCCGGATAACCGCCTCAATCCGGGAAAAATTTGCCCGCCGGAAGGGATAGACGCACCGATGCTGCAGGTGGATGCGGTTAAGCGCGGCACCTATGACCGACAAATCCCGATCGCGGTGCGTGCGTCCTGGCGCGGCGCGATGGAGTGTAACGGCAATGGCTTGTGCTTTAACTTCGACGTCAAAAGTCCGATGTGTCCGTCGATGAAAATCACCAGTAACCGCATCCACTCGCCTAAAGGGCGGGCGACGCTGGTGCGTGAATGGCTGCGCCTGTTGGCCGACCGCGGCGTGGATCCGCTCAAGCTGGAACAGGAGTTGCCGGAAAAACGCGCCAGCCTGCACTCGCTTATCGAACGCACCCGCAACAGCTGGCATGCCAACAAGGGCGAATATGATTTCTCCCATGAAGTGAAAGAGGCGATGTCCGGCTGTCTGGCCTGTAAAGCGTGCTCAACCCAGTGCCCGATTAAAATTGATGTGCCGGAGTTCCGCTCGCGGTTCCTGCAGCTTTACCATACGCGCTACCTGCGCCCGATGCGCGATCATCTGGTGGCAACGGTTGAAAGCTATGCCCCGCTCATGGCGCGAGCGCCGAAGACCTTTAACTTCTTTATCAATCAGCCGCTGGTGCGCAAGCTTTCCGAAAAACACATCGGGATGGTGGATTTACCGCTGCTGTCCGTACCGTCGCTGCAGCGTCAGCTGGTGGGACACCGCTCGGCCAACATGACGCTTGAGCAGCTTGAAGCGTTAAGCCCTGAGGAAAAAGCGAAGGTGGTGCTGGTGGTGCAGGATCCGTTCACCAGCTATTACGACGCGCAGGTGGTAGCCGATTTTGTGCGTCTGGTGGAGAAAATGGACTATCAGCCCGTGGTGCTGCCGTTCTCACCAAACGGTAAAGCGCAGCACATTAAAGGGTTCCTCAACCGCTTTGCGAAGACCGCGCAGAAAACCTCTGATTTCCTTAATCGCGTGGCGCAGCTGGGCATGCCGATGGTCGGTGTCGATCCGGCGCTGGTGCTGTGCTATCGCGATGAATATAAGCAAACGCTGGGTGAGACGCGCGGTGATTTCCACGTGATGCTGGTGCATGAGTGGCTGCCTGCGGCGCTGCAGCAAACGGCCACCAGAGACGTGAGCGGCGAGCCGTGGTATCTGTTTGGCCACTGCACCGAAGTGACGGCGCTGCCGGGTGCGCCTGCGCAGTGGGCTTCTATTTTTGCCCGCTTCGGCGCGAAGCTTGAGAGCGTCAGCGTCGGCTGCTGCGGGATGGCCGGCACCTACGGGCATGAAGTAAAAAACCATGCCAACTCGCTGGGCATTTATGAGCTGTCCTGGCATCAGGCGATGCAGCGTTTACCGCGCAACCGCTGTCTGGCAACCGGCTACTCCTGCCGCAGCCAGGTCAAACGCGTTGAAGGTAACGGTGTCCGCCATCCATTACAGGCTTTACTGGAGATTATCGGATGATCTGGAAACGTGCCGTGACGCTGCAGGCGTTGAACGCCATGGGTGAGGGCAATATGGTGGGGCTGCTGGATATCCAATTTACCCGCATTGGCGATAACGACCTGGAGGCGACGATGCCGGTGGACAGCCGTACCCATCAGCCTTTCGGTTTACTGCACGGCGGGGCGTCCGTTGTGCTCGCCGAAACCCTGGGGTCAGTGGCAGGGTATCTTTGCACCGAAGGAGAGCATAAGGTCGTCGGGCTGGAAGTGAATGCCAACCATATTCGTTCGGTGCGCAGCGGGCGCGTGCGCGGTATTTGCCGCGCGCTTCATGCCGGTAGCCGGCACCAGGTGTGGCAAATCGATATTCTGGACGAGCAGGAACGCCTATGCTGTTCGTCGAGGCTAACGACGGCGGTGGTGTAAAGTTTCCAAATGTTTTGTCTTTGGTCAAAAACTAGCCAGCCTCTTGTGGTACACTGGTCAGGATTTGTACATAAGCGAGGACAACATGGATACTGAAACAACCCCAACACAGCTGGCCATTGAATATTTACGTCGCGATAAGAGCAATCTGTCTCCGGCGCAGTACCTGAAAAAGCTGAAACAGCTTGAGCTGGAATTTACAGATTTGCTGGCGCTCTCTTCGAACGAACTGAAAGAAGAGATTTACTTTGCCTGGCGGTTGGGCGTTCACGTCCATTGATTGCTGATAAAAAGGCCGCAGACGCGGCCTTTTTTGTGTCCGGGATTCAGTATTTTGCGGGCAGCTTGATGACGTTAATGAGCCTGCCTTCATCCATCTCAATAAACCCGCCCGTTTTTAAATCCGCCAGAATGCGCATCACGCCGCTGCGGGAAAGGTGGGTTTTGTCACGAATGTAGCGCTCGGCGGTAATCCCACGACGATAAGATTCGTCTTCATTCATTAATAAAATAAGCTGCTGGCGAATCATCTCATAGGCCGTCGGCGCGCCTTTTGGCATGACGGTGTTATAGAGCTGGTTATACATAAACATCAAATGATTTGATATCAGCCCCCACAACCCTTTCTCTTCAATAATGACGTTGAGCTGCTCCGTGGGCAATAGGCCAATTTTGCAGGGGGTCACCGTTTTCAGGTAGTCGTCAAAAAAGATGTTATTCAGGTTGGCAATGCCGAAAAAAGCCGGGCTTTTGGCTGTTGACAGCATCAAGTTGTCACTACGCCGGTAAATAGCAACGGTGCCGTCCAAAATCAAATAACTCATCCCGCGATCGTTGACCACAAGATCGAGTTGCTCCCCGCGACCTGTCGTTCGTATCGCGCACGAGGGCTGTAAGTGGGTAATGAGCGCTTGCGCATAAGGAGAACCACGCGGCGGTTTTTCTGTGGAGGACATAACCTGAACCTGAAAGAATACTCTTTCTGATTATAGCGTTACTCGCACTCTCCTACACCTCAGGGATCAGTATTTTCGCGGCAGATGATGGATATCACGCAGTACGCCGCGATCCATGGTGATGTACTTTCCGGTGCGCAGTTCAGCAAGGATCCGCATGATGCCGCTTCTGGAAAGGTACGTTCGGCTTTTGATATAGGCCGCGGCGGTAATATTTTGCCGTATCGCCTCAGGCTCCTGCATCAGCTCTACCAGCTGAAAACGGATGATGTCATAGGCTGACATCTGCGATATCTGGGCGCAATGCTCATAAACGCGCGACGCGGTATAGATAAGCAGCATTGAAAAATGCTGCCAGAGATTTTGCTGAGCAACCACGCCATTAAAGCGTTCCAGCGAAACGGCTGCGAGCTCAGACGTCTCCAGCGACCTGACGTAGAGATGTTCGGATGAAAACTGGCTGCTCACCCCCAGGATAAAGGGCGATGACTCCGAGTTTAAGACAATGCCATCCCCGCGGCGATGTAACGCTACGCTGCCCTGCAGCAGCAGAAAACACTCGCGGGTATCGTTCTTGTAATAATGCACAACTTCACCTTTCGACAAAATACGTCTTTCTGCAAAGGGAAGAATATTATCAATTATTTTTTCTATGTGTTTATAGGGCTTAACGCCAAGCACGGTGGGTTTTTCATTACCGAGTTCGGGAGCCATTCGCGTGTTCATTAGATACCTCACAAGCCGATGCGATCATTTTTTGATCGACATAGAGAATTATCTTAAAAAACAGCAATGCTGGGAATATTCGGATCGGGTCTAATAATAGACCTGCAAAGCAATTAACCCTAATTCTATGAATCTTAAGGTGTTGGCTTGGTAGTCTAAAAGTAGACCAGGAAATAATGATTGATGGCTTTCTGAATATTTATGTTTTGTTTTTGTTAAATGCCAGTCTACAGCTAGACCTCAAAAGAGATTGTGTGCTGAAAAGGAGTTGTATAAATTTCACTCGTCAGCAGAAATGTTCATGATAGTAATTAAATGGATTCTGACAATATTAATACGCAGACGTCTGGGTGATTAATCCTTATAAATCTCTGCGCCTGAAATTCAGTAATAAATAAAGTGATATGGAATTTAACACGATGAAAACAAAAATGTTGATGGTTTTACTAGCAGCAGGTTCTGCATTCACCCTGACGCAGGCTTTCGCCGCTGCGGGTACGGTGAATTTTAACGGCAATATTCTGGACTCCGCCTGCGATGTGGATGTTGCCTCCCAGAACCAGGTTGTTGTTTTAGGTGATTTTTATAAAACAGCGTTCCCGGCAACCGGCGCCAGAGCAGCCGCAAAGCAATTTAATATTGTATTGAAAAACTGCCCGGTCACGGTGACGAATACAAAAGTGCGCTTTGACGGAACGCCGGATGGAATGAATGCCAGCCTGCTTGCGATTGATACGTCGGTTACCGGTGCGGCAACGGGCGTGGCAATTAATCTGATGAGCGCGGATAAGGCCGATCTGCCGCTTCACGGCGGCAACGGTTATACCTATTTCCTCAGCAGCACTGCCGACAATACGCTGAACTTCTATGCACAATATGTTTCTACCGCTGCGGCCGTCACCGCCGGGCCAGCAAACGCGGTCGCTAACTTCTCGGTGGTTTACAACTAAGTTTTGCCGCAATTATCAGGAGGCCTGTCCGGCCTTCTGGGTCATGAGGTTTACAATGCGTTTTATCATTACATTCGCGTTCGCGATGTTCCTGTTGCCGCTTACGAGCGCCAGCGCTGGCGTAATTATTGGCGGCACTCGCGTTATTTTCGACGGGGCGAAGAAAGAAGCTGCGCTGAATATTACTAACCCTGATGCGACACCCTATTTAATCCAGTCGTGGATTGATGTGGAGGCGGGTATTTCGGGTAAAGCGCCCTTTATTATTACCCCACCGCTGTATCGTCTGGATGCCGGGCAAAAAAACCTGGAGCGAATTGTCATGACGGGCTTACTGCCTCATGAAAAGGAGAGTTTGTTCTGGCTGAATATTAAAGCGATTCCATCCGCATCGAAGCAGACTAACGCCCTGCAAATTGCAGTGAAAACGCGGATTAAATTAATTTACCGGCCTGATGGCCTCCAGGCGTCAACACCCGAAGAGCAAGCGGATAAATTAACCTGGCAACGAGCCGGGAGTGAACTTCAGGTCACAAACCCAACCCCCTACGTGATCAACTTTAATGAAATCATCGTAGCCGGGAAAACGCTGAATGAGGTGACCTATGTGTTACCCGGCGCCTCAACCCGATTCGCATTACCGAAAGAGGTCAACGGCAATACGCTGACGTTCAAGGTCATTAATGACTACGGCAGTCCGGGCGCGTCTCATCGCGCCAGTCTGTGAGTGCTGCATGAGGACGGTATATTATCCAACGCGGCTCGGTGGGCTGGCGAAGCTTATGGCTTTCGCCTTTGCGGGTACTTCACCGACGCTTTATGCCGGTGAAACCTTTAATACCGAGCTGGTTGAGCTGGATAACCCCGGAATGGGCAAAGCCGATTTGTCTGCTTTTGAATCCGGCTCTCAGGCCGCGGGGACGTACCATGTTGATATCGTTATTGACGACCAGCGAGTGGATACCCGCGATATTTATTTTTATGAGGTAAAAACCGAGGATGGCAATACGACCCTGCAGCCCTGTCTGAGCATCGAACAGTTAAAGCAGTGGGGCGTCAAAACGGCGCTTTTCCCTCAGCTTGCCGTGGTCGACAGTGAATGCGCGCACCTCCAGGCTATCCCTCAGGCCAGCACCGATTTTCAGTTTGGCGCGCAGCGCCTGGCTATCAGTATTCCTCAGGCCGCTATCGACCTGCCGGCGAGGGGATACGTGTCGCCGGAAATGTGGGACGAGGGTATTACCGTGGCCATGCTCAATTACAGCCTGAGCGGGGCGAACAGTGGGCACTATGCGAACCTGCGCCCCGGGTTCAATATTGGCCCGTGGCGTTTACACAATTACACCACCTGGTCCCGGGACGCGTCCGGCCAGGATAGCTGGGACACCGTTTATACCTACGCGCAGCGTGCGGTGATCCCGCTTAGCGCTCTGCTGACGCTGGGAGACAGTTCAACCCCAGCTGACGTCTTTGACAGCATGCCATTTCGCGGCGGCCAGCTGGCATCGGACGACGATATGTTGCCAGATTCCCTGAAGGGTTATGCGCCGGTGGTGAGGGGGATCGCGCGCACCCATGCGCAGGTAGTGGTGCGCCAGAACGGCTATCAGATCTACCAAAGCTATGTTGCGCCTGGCGCATTTGAGATTTCGGACATGTATCCCACCGGCGGCGCGGGCGATCTCGACGTAACGATCAACGAAGCCGACGGTAGCGAGCAGCAATTCACTCTGCCCTATGCCTCGCTGCCTGTACTGCAGCGAGAGGGCCGGCTGAAATATGCCCTCACGGGAGGCCAGTACCGCGCCTATAACCGCAGCGTGGATAAAACGCCATTCGGCCAAATTACCGGCATCTACGGAATGCAGTACGGCACGACGCTTTATGGCGGAGCCCAGGTTTCAGGAAAATATCAGTCGCTTGCCCTTGGGCTGGGTAAAAACATGGGGGATGTCGGCGCGCTTTCTGCGGACGTGACCCAGGGCTGGTCAACGCCCGATCGCAGCACCAACTCTCAGGGGCAGTCCTGGCGCGCGCGGTACAGCAAACATATCGTGAATACTGGGACCCACGTTTCCCTTGCCGGATACCGCTATTCAACCCGCGGCTATTACGGGATGCAGGAAGTGCTGGACGCTTACGGAGACAGTAGCGCGTTGCAGGACAGACGACGCAACCGGGCAGAGCTGACGATGAGCCAGACGCTGGGCGGGAACCTGGGGGCGCTGACCCTCAGCGCGGCGCGGGAAGATTACTGGAACGCCGGCAGGTCGATGACTTCCTGGAGCGTCGGCTACAACAACGACTGGCACAACGTAAGCTATGGGGTGACATGGACCTATAGCCAAAATGTCGCTTCGGCCACCGACGGCAGCGCAAGCCAGAAAACGGTCGACCATGACCAGCTGCTGGCGTTTACCCTCAGCGTGCCGCTGGATAAATTCTTACCGCAAACGTGGACTAACTCTGGCATGAACGCCAGCAAGACTCATGGCACCACGTACAGCGTTGGGATGAACGGCGTAGCGCGCGATCACAATGCCCTGAACTGGAACGTCCAGCAGGGCTACGGCACGCGTGGCGTCGGCAATACCGGAACGCTAAACGGCGATTACAAAGGCACCTATGGCGAAGTCACGGCCGGCTATGGCTACGATAAAAGCGGCGAACGCCTTAATTATGGGCTGCAGGGGGGGATCCTCGCTCACGCCGATGGCATTACGCTGTCGCAGCCGCTGGGCGAAACCAATGCCCTGATTAAAGCCCCCGGCGCGCAGGGCGTGGGCATTCGTAATCAATCCGGCGTGCGGACGGACTCCCGGGGCTACACGGTGGTCAGCAATGTCTCCGTCTATCGAACAAACGACCTGACGCTCGACCCTGAAAATATGCCTGATGACGTGGCGCTGGAGATCAATACTCGCACGGTCACGCCAACGCGGGGGGCGGTGGTGAGAGCCGATTACCTTTCGCGAGTTGGGCGTCGGGTACTGATGACCTTAACGAACAAGGGCCATGCCATGCCGTTTGGCGCGATGGTCACGCTTGACGCTGATGATAAGAGCAGCTTTATCGTGGGCGATCGCGGACAGGTCTATTTAACCGGAATGGGCGAAACAGGGTCATTAGTGGCGAAGTGGGGTAACCAATCCAGCGAACGCTGCCGGGCTGATTTTAGCCTCCCGCAACCCTCAACGCATGGCGGCATGACTGATATCAGCGTCACCTGCCGTCAGGAACAATAAGATGAAATGGATTAACGCGATTTTAGTGCTGTGTTTATTCGCGGGTGCAAACAACGCTCTGGCGGGCACCTGTTCCACAATCATACCGCAGGTTTCGACGCTGTCCGTGGGGACCCTTAACGTACAGCGCGACGCACCCGTGGGAACAGTCATTTTTTCCGCTGCGGCTTCGAATACGGGGTCTTATCTTACCGGATGCACCAATCCATTAATGCTGGGATTTAGCATGCGATACAACAACGCCACGCTCAGCAGTTATGGTAACCATGTATACAACACCAACGTCAGCGGCATCGGAATTCGGTTTTCATCGAATGCGTATTTTGAAAACCCGAGCAATACGTTCTCTTACAGCGCCCAGACCTCCTACGTAGATTGGTATGGCGGCCGGGTCGAGTTGGTGATCACCGGTCCGGTGACGTCAGGTGCCTTAACGCCCGGGGTAATAGGCGTTGTCACGCTTCAGGGGAGTGACGGCGTCTACCGTGACGGCGTGAGTACGCAACTGGCCGGTGGAATCATCAATGCGCTCGCGTGCTCGGTCACAACGACTCAGTTGACGTTCCCCATTGGCGATATACCGACATCATCATTCGGTACCGTGGTTGGCACCACGCCACCGGGGGCGCAAAGCACGCAAAACCTGGGGTTAAGCTGCAGCCCCGGAACCAATATCAGCGTATCGCTCAGCGGCATACAGAACCCGGACAGCGCTAATACCAGCGTCATCGCCTTAACGGGGCAGGGAAATAGCGGTGCGGCGAAAGGCGTGGGCGTACAGCTTTTATATAACGGCACGCCGCTGAACATGAACGGTCGCCTTTTATTAAAACAGTCAGCGGGAGGGCAAGAGACGTTCCCGTTTACGACCCGTTATTACCAGACGCTTTCGTCCGTCGAATCAGGCGCCGCCAATGCCTCTGCCACGCTTAATGTGACGTACCAATAACAGGTGAGTTGATGAAACTACGCGACCAAACGGGAATTATGCTGCTTTTATTCTGCTGGAATGCGTATTGCGCAGACAGCGTTAATGTCGGCGTGACGGGAAATATTGTGGCGTCACCCTGCCTGTTTAACGGTGGGAATAATGCCCTCGATATTAATCTTGGAAATATACAGGCGACAAATATGGTTACGCCGGGATCGTCATCAGCTCCTGTGCCTTTTATCCTGCAGTTTACGCAATGCCCATCGGGGACGCGCAGCGTCACGGTCACGTTCACCGGAAGCCCCGATCCGGCTGCGGGCACAAACTACTACAAAAACAGCGGGTCGGCCGCCCGCGTCGCGGTGGCTATGCGTGACGCGGGCACCGGAATGCTCAAAGGGACGGGCTCCAGCATGACGCAGACTGTCGGCGCGGACAGAACCGCCACCATGGCGATGCAGGCATCGGTGAAGTCCCTGGCCGGCGGTGCGACGCCGGGCAGCATCAGTGCCGTTGTGATGATGACGATGCAATACAACTGAGTATGGGCATTTAGCTCTATCTCATTCATTGACAGACTTCGGGATACACGATGCTGAATATTGTGATACATGAAGCGGATCTCTTTTTTCAGGCCGGGCTGCACCGTTTCTTTGGAGACTTCTTCAGCCATAACTTTAAGCAACAGGTTACGTTTTTCATTGAGCTTAGCCACGATAACGTCAGCCGGGCCGATATTATCGTGCTTTCATTGTGTCAGGGAGAAACGCTCATCTGTTTCCCTGAGTTACGGGCGCGACAAAAAGGCATTGTGATAGGGCTGGTTGATAATGCCAATCACCACTCGGCGCTGCCTGCCTGTTTTCAGGATATGATCTTTATTACGCGCAATGCCTCGGTTGATCGCATGTACGAAGCGCTCTTTATCGCCTGGTCCAGAACGCAGCAAGCGGGCTATCGCTGGAATAAAACAAACTGTTTTGAGTGCCAGCATAAAATGTTATCGCCACAGCAGATCCGCATTATGGTGAATTTCTACCGGGGGTTATCGGTTACCGACGTTGCTGACGAATTGCAGATAAGCGATAAAACGGTTTTTACGCATAAATATATGATGATGCAAAAATTCAACCTGCGAAGCGATTACGAGCTGATGACGCTGCTCAAAAGGCTGGTTGAAAAAAACAGCCGGCCGAACATGCTTCGCGACTATCTGGACAATAATGACCTGTAACACCCCTCATTTATTATGGGGATATAACCATAAATAGAGAATGGTTTATCCCGCATGTTACCCCTATAATCTCCGTCCCTTTTCATGTCTTAAGTTTAAGCTGGAGGAAAAATGGAGCTTAGCCGGAGGCAGTTCTTTAAGATCTGCGCGGGCGGTATGGCAGGCACAACTGTTGCATCTCTCGGATTCTTATCATCTTTTTCTGCTCAGGCAGAAACACGTCAATACAAACTCTTAAAAGCAAAAGAGACGCGTAATAACTGTACCTACTGCTCGGTGGGCTGCGGCATGCTCATGTACAGCCTCGGCGATTCCGCCAAAAACGTCAGAGAAAGTATCTATCACGTCGAAGGCGATCCGGATCATCCGGTGAGTCGCGGCTCGCTGTGCCCAAAAGGGGCAGGGGTACTGGACTACATTCACAGTGAAAACCGCCTGCTGTACCCTGAGTATCGCGCACCGGGATCGGATAAATGGCAGCGCATCTCCTGGGATGAGGCCATCGAGCGCATCGCCCGGCTGATGAAGGCCGATCGTGATGCCAACTTTATCGAGAAAAATGCCGAGGGGTTGACCGTCAATCGCTGGACCACCACCGGGATGCTGTGCTCGTCGGCGGCGAGTAACGAAACCGGTATTCTGGACGGTAAATTTACCCGCGCGCTGGGGATGGTTGCGATAGATTGCCAGGCGCGGTTATGCCACGGGCCGACGGTCGCGGCGCTGGCGCCCACCTTTGGCCGTGGGGCGATGACCAACAACTGGGTTGACATTAAAAATGCCAACGTGGTGTTGATCATGGGCGGTAACGCTGCTGAAGCGCACCCGGTCGGCTTTAAGTGGGTTGTCGAAGCGCAGACCCAGAATGATGCCACGGTGGTGGTGGTCGATCCGCGCTTCAACCGCAGCGCTGCCGTTGCGGATCTCTACGCCCCAATCCGTGCGGGGTCGGACACCGCCTTCCTGTTGGGCGTTATTCGCTATCTGATAGAGCACGATGCGGTGCAGCACGACTACGTTCGCGCCTACACCAACGCCAGCCTGCTGATCCGTGAGGATTATGCCTTTGACGACGGTTTGTTCAGCGGCTATGACGCCAGCAAGCGGCAGTATGATAAAGCGAGCTGGTTCTATCAGCTGGACGCGCAAGGCAATGCCCTGCGCGATGAAACGCTCAGCGATCCGCGCTGCGTCTGGAACCTGCTGAAGGCGCACGTCGAGCGCTACACGCCGGAAATGGTCAACCGCCTGTGCGGCACATCGCTTGATGATTTCACCCGCATCTGCGAGATCCTCGCTAGCACCAGCGCGCCGGATCGCACGGCGACGATCCTCTATGCGCTCGGCTGGACGCACCACTCCGCCGGGGCGCAAATCATCCGTGCGGCAGGGATGCTGCAGCTGTTGCTCGGCAACATCGGGATGGCGGGCGGCGGCGTCAATGCCCTGCGCGGACACTCCAATATTCAGGGCTATACCGATCTCGGGCTGCTCTCCACCAACCTGCCGGGCTATATGCCGCTGCCGTCGGAAAAACAGCCAGACTACCAGACATACATTTCACAGATTACGCCGCCAGCGCTGGGGCTGAATGAAGTGAACTACTGGCAAAACACGCCGAAGTTTTTCGTCAGCATGATGAAAAGCTTCTGGGGCGATCGCGCGACGGCGGACAATAGCTGGGGTTATGACTGGCTGCCGAAATGGGATCGCCTGTACGACGTGATGACTCAGGCCGAGCTGATGCTGGAAGGCAAAATCAATGGCTACATCGTGCAGGGATTCAACCCGCTGGCTGCGTTTCCCGATAAGAACAAATCATCCCGCGCGCTCGCGAAGCTAAAATACATGGTTGTGATCGATCCGCTGGTCACCGAGTCGTCGACCTTCTGGCAGAACCACGGCGAGATGAACGACGTTAATCCGGCAGATATCCAGACCGAAATCTTTCGCCTGCCGTCGTCGTGCTTTGCCGAAGAAGATGGCTCGATTGCCAATTCAGGGCGCTGGCTGCAGTGGCACTGGGCGGCGGCTGAACCGCCGGGTGAGGCGATGCACGATGGCAAAATCCTCGGCCGTCTGTTTATGCGCCTGCGCGAGCTGTACCAGCAGGAAGGGGGCGCGAACCCGGAGCCGGTGCTTAACATGTCCTGGGACTATAAAAATCCGCGCGATCCGCATCCGGCAGAGATTGCCCGCGAGGCCAACGGCGTTGCGCTGGTGGATCTGTTTGATGACAAGGGGCAGCCGATCGCGAAAAAGGGCCAGCAGCTCAGCAGTTTTGCGCAGCTGCGTGACGATGGCTCAACCAGCAGCTTCTGCTGGGTGTACTGCGGCAGCTGGACGGAGCAGGGTAACCAGATGGCGAATCGTGATAACAGCGATCCGTACGGGCTGGGCTGCACGCCGGGCTGGTCCTGGTCGTGGCCCGCTAACCGCCGCATTCTCTATAATCGCGCGTCGGCAGATCCACAGGGGAAGCCCTGGGATGCGAAGCGCGCGCTGCTGCACTGGGACGGCAAAAAATGGAGCGGGATGGACGTGGCGGATTACAACGCCTCTGCGCCGGGCAGCAACGTCGGGCCGTTTATCATGAACCCGGAAGGGGTCGCGCGCCTGTTCTCCCTCGACAAAATGAACGATGGCCCGTTCCCGGAGCACTACGAGCCGATTGAATCGCCGATAGGCACCAATCCGCTTCATCCGGGGGTTGTTTCCAGCCCGGTGGCGCGCGTGTTTAAAGGCGATATCGCCAATATAGGCAAAGCGGACGCGTTCCCGTATGTCGCCACCACGTACTCGATCACCGAGCTGTTCCGCCACTGGACAAAGCATGCGCGACTTAACGCCATCGCCCAGCCGGAACAGTTCGTCGAGATCGGTGAAGCGTTGGCCCGTGCTAAGGGCATTGTGGCGGGGGATACGGTAAAGGTGATGTCAAAGCGCGGCTTTATCAAAGCCAAAGCGGTGGTGACCAAACGCCTGCAAACCCTCACGATTGATGGCCGCAAGGTCGATACCGTCGGCATTCCGTGCCACTGGGGTTTTGAAGGGGCAACGCGGAAAGGTTTCCTGGCCAATACGCTTACGCCGTCAGTGGGTGACGCTAACTCACAAACGCCAGAGTACAAGGCGTTTTTGGTGAATATCGAAAAGGCGTAAGGGAGCCGGTCTATGTCTATGCAATCACAAGATATTATTCAACGTTCGGCAACCAACAGCATGACGCCGCCGCCCCGGGCACGCGACTTCAGAGCGGAAGTAGCAAAACTTATCGACGTTACCACCTGCATCGGCTGTAAAGGCTGTCAGGTAGCCTGCTCGGAATGGAACGATATTCGCGATGAGGTCGGCTATTGCGGGGGGGTTTACGACAACCCCATGGATTTGAGCGCCAAATCCTGGACGGTGATGCGCTTTAGCGAAACCACGCAAAACAGCAAGCTGGAGTGGCTTATCCGCAAGGATGGCTGTATGCACTGCGCGGAGCCGGGCTGCCTTAAAGCCTGCCCGTCCGCGGGAGCCATTATTCAGTATGCCAACGGGATCGTCGACTTCGAGTCTGAGAACTGCATTGGCTGCGGCTACTGCATTGCGGGCTGCCCGTTCACGATTCCACGGCTCAACCCGGACGATAACCGCGTGTACAAATGCACCCTGTGCGTCGACAGGGTCAGCGTGGGGCAGGAGCCCGCCTGCGTGAAGACCTGTCCGACGGGCGCGATTCACTTTGGCACCAAAAAAGAGATGCTGGAGCGGGGGGAATCGCGAGTAGCGCAGCTTAAGGCGCGCGGTTACGACCATGCGGGTGTCTACAATCCGCAAGGGGTGGGAGGCACGCACGTTATGTACGTGCTGCATCATGCCGATCGGCCGGAGCTGTACCACAACCTGCCCGCCGAACCGAAAATCGACCTGCCGGTCACTCTGTGGAAAGGGATCCTTAAACCGCTCTCCGCTGCCGGGTTTATCGCCACCTTTGCCGGACTGATTTATCACTATATCGGCGTGGGTCCGAACAAAGAAACGGATGACGATGAAGAGGATAACGAGCATGAGTAAAAGCAAAACGATCCTGCGCACGACGTTTATCGATCGTGCCTGTCACTGGACGGTGGCGATCTGCTTCTTCCTGGTCTCGCTGTCAGGGATTGCGCTCTTTTTCCCGACGTTACAGTGGCTGACGCAAACCTTCGGTACGCCACAGATGGGGCGCATCCTGCATCCGTTTTTTGGCGTGCTGATCTTCTTTGCGCTGATGTTCATGTTTACGCGTTTCGTGCACCACAATATTCCCGATAAACAGGATCTTCCCTGGATTAAAGGGATTGTCGAGGTACTGAAAGGCAACGAGCACAAGGTGGCGGATGTCGGCAAATACAATGCCGGGCAAAAGATGATGTTCTGGAGCATCATGAGTATGATCTTCGTGCTGCTGGCGACGGGCGTTATCATCTGGCGGCCTTATTTTGCCCACTATTTTCCCATGAAAGTGGTGCGCTGGAGTCTGTTTATTCACGCCACCGCGGCCATTATTCTGATCCACGCCATCCTCATCCATATCTATATGGCATTTTGGGTGAAAGGATCGATTCAGGGAATGATTGAAGGCAAGGTCAGCCGTCGCTGGGCAAAGAAACACCATCCGCGCTGGTATCGTGACGAGGAAGCCAAAGAGAAAGCGCAGGAGTGATGAAAAAAGGCTCGCAATGCGAGCCTTTTTTAATGCTGATAATTGCAAAACATACTGTGCGGTTATGACCCTATAGAATAGCGTCCGTGTCATGGTACTTTTTATGCTTTCTAAAATGACGCCTTCGCTATGCAAATTCATAAAACCCTCAAGCCGATTTTCGTGACCAGGTTCCAGTGTGTAGGGCCTGACTGCCTAATATCCTGCTGCCGTGGCTGGTCAATTAATATTGATAAGAAAACGCATCAAAAATATATTTTGTCGCCTCATGCAGAAATCGCCGCCATTGCGAGAGAAAACCTGATCCTTCAGAGAAAAGGGAAAAGTCACTATTCCAGCGTTAAGCTCAATGAAAAAGGGGAATGCCCTTTTATCGACGAAAACAAGCTGTGCATGGTGCACCGTGATTTAGGGGAAGAGGCACTCTCGCATACCTGCAGCACCTACCCCAGGAGCTCGACCCGCTTTCAGGATGAAACCCGGCATACGATGACGCTCTCGTGCCCGGAGGTGGTGCGTCGCGTTCTCTTTGATCCTGAGGCCATGCTGATTCAGGAGGAGGAGGCGCTGGTTGCGGGTTACAGAACCAACCTTATTGGACAGCGTCAGAGCGTATCGCAGACGCAGCAGGTGATTCATCTTTTCGCCTGGAATTTAATTAAATCGCCTGCACGTAACATCGAAGAAAATATCATGGCGCTGGCGCAGTTTATTCTGTGTCTACAGCACGTTAACTTCGATCTGCATAATACGTTTGCTGACGTGGAAAACTTTTACGAAGCGCTACTCAATGATTTGCAAAACGGAAAATCCCTGATGCAGTCCGATAACCCGGCGCGTTCCAATGCCATGAAATATTTGGCGCTGTCGGTGATGGGAACCTGCGTGGCGAAAGACTCTGTCCGAGATCGCTTTATTCTTGAGGGGCATCGGGAAATAGCGGATTTTCTGAATGTCGCCGAGTTGAGTCATCCTGCCGAGCTGGACGCAAAATTCGACCGGATTCATCAGCAGTGGCAGACCTTGTGCGAGGGCTCTTGTCTGTCTGAGCCTCATGTATTACGCAATTATCTGTTGTATAAACTCTACAGCAGCTATTTCCCCGGTAAAAATACGGAAAACATTCTGCGTCAGTTTTATCGCATCGTACTGGACTTTTTCTATTTAAAAAATATCCTCAGCGTAAAATCGATGCAGAATGATATTGACGAGCAGGTGGTGATGAAGACCATTGCCAGCTTCTCGGAAAAGACCATGCACAATAAGAGCATTGATGCGCGCATGGACTTTGCGATAGACAAAATCAACGGCGGCGATGATTTATCCTGCCTGCTGCTGATTGGATAATGCGCGGATGGGGTCAGAGGCTCGCAATGCGAGCCTCATTGCCTTATACGTTTGCTGCCCTGATTAACCGCGACTTCATCGTTTGATAGGCTGACGCCGCATAATCTTCCGCCCAGCGCTGATCGTCAATCGCCTCCAGCTGCACCGCACAATATTTGGTCTCCGGCGTTTTCGATATCGGATCGAGATTATCCTGCGTCAGTTCATTGCACGCACCAATCCACCACTGATAGGTCATATAGACGGCTCCGGTATTAATACGCTCGCTGATGCTGGCGCGGGTAATGACCTTGCCCCGGCGTGAACGTACCCAGACCAGCTGCCCGTCACTGATGCCCAGCTTATCCGCATCGGCAGGGTTCATTTGTACCCGACCCGGTTCGTCGGCCAAACTTTGCAGCGCGGCGCAGTTACCGGTCATTGAGCGACAGGAGTAGTGACCCACTTCACGCACCGTGCAGAGCACCAGCGGATAGTCGTCGTCAGGCGTTTCTGCGGGGGCGCGCCATTCGGCGGCAAAAAGCTGACCTTTACCGGTCGGGGTATCGAACTGATTATCTTTATACAGATAGGGTGTGCCAGGGTGATCGAGCGTCGGGCACGGCCACTGAACGTGCCCCATCTCGCCCATTTTTTCATAGGTGACGCCGTAGAACAGCGGGCACAGTTCGCGCATTTCATCCCAGATCTGCTGGTTGTTGTCGTAGTGCATCGGATAGCCCATTTCCGTTGCCAGCAGGCTGACGATCTCCCAGTCACGCTTCACGTTGCCGCTGGCCTCGATGGCCTTGCCGAAACGCTGGAACCCCCGGTCGGCGCAGGTAAAGACGCCGCCGTGTTCACCCCAGGAGGTCGCCGGGAGCAAGACGTCCGCCACTTCGGCGGTTTTGGTCATAAAGATGTCCTGCACCACGACAAAATCGAGCGCCTCAAAGCCGCGGCGCACCAGGCCCAGATCGGCCTCGGTCTGTAGCGGATCCTCCCCCATGATGTAGTAGGCCTTGACCTTGCCCTCAAGCGCCAGATGCGGCACTTCGGTAATGCGTGTCCCAACCTGTGCGTCCATTTTTTCGACATCAATACCCCAGGCATAGGCAAATTTCTGCCGCACAGCGGGGTCTGTGGCATCCTGATAGCCGGGGAACATGTTGGGCAAGACGCCCATATCACAGGCACCCTGTACGTTGTTTTGTCCGCGCACGGGACCCACGCCCACCGCAGGGCGTCCAAGGTTACCGGTCAGCAGCTCCAGGCTGGACAATCCTTTTACGACATCAACCGCCTGACCGAACTGCGTCACGCCCATCCCCCACATCACGGTAGCGGAAGGCGCCGCCGCGAAGGTGCGCATGGCCTGACGGACATCCTGGGCAGGAATGCCGGTAAGGTGTTCAACGTTCTCAGGCGCGTAGTCCTTAACGGTTTGGCGATAGGCATCAAGCCCTTGCGCAAAGCGCGCGACGTAATTTTTGTCGTACAGATCTTCTTCCAGCAGCACATAGCCAAAGGCATTCACCAGCGCCATGTTGCTGCCGTTTTTCAGCTGGAGATGCTGATCGGCAATGCGTGCGGTTTCAATGCGACGCGGATCACAGACGATGATTTTCGCGCCGTTTTCGCGGGCCTTCAGTACCCGACGCGCGACGATAGGGTGAGAATCTGCGCAGTTGTAGCCAAACACCAGCAGGCATTTTGAGTGTTCAATATCGCTGATGGAATTACTCATCGCGCCATTTCCGAGCGTTTCCTGCAAACCGGCAACGGAAGGACCGTGGCAGACGCGCGCGCAGCAGTCCACGTTGTTGGTATTGAGAACCGCACGGGCAAATTTTTGCATCACATAGTTGGTTTCATTGCCCGTCCCCCTTGACGAACCGGTGGTCATAATGGAACGGGGGCCGAACTGCGCTTTGATACTGCTGAGCTTCTGTGCGGTATAGCGGATAGCCTCTTCCCACGTGACCGGGGTAAAGGCTTCACCTTTGCGATAGCGGATCATGGGTTGCGTGAGGCGGGGGGTAAGCAGGCGAGTATCGTTCAGGAAGTCCCAGCCGTAAAAGCCTTTCAGACACAGGGTGCCTTGGTTGGTCACACCGTCTGCCGCTTCGGCACGGATAATGCGGTTATTTTCAACGACAAGATTCAGTTTGCAGCCCGCACCACAGTAAGGGCAGACGCTGGCGATTTTTTTCATCAATAACAGACCTGTTAAGAAATGAAGCATGTTTAACTGGATAGCCCAGTCCCGTAATAGGGGACTAAGCAGGATCCGTGCCATTTTTCTTATCTTATTTTACAGGGAGTTATCGAAGGACAGCGTGTCATCGTCAGGTTTTCGTCAGATATGACGATGACACGGTTTAGCGTCGGAGCGAGAAGAGGGGTTAAAGGTCGTCCATGGTATAGCCTACGACGATTTCCAGGGTTTTACGAATCACATCCGCCTGAACCACGTCGTGGGTGGATTCCAGCGTCTGAATCAGCCACAGAATGATGGTCTTGTTGGTCAAATGCCCTTCAGAGGCCAGAACACAGCGGACTGCAGTAGAAAAAACAGCGGACTCTTCAGCAAAACGATCGCCAGCGTGACGGAAATACTCCGCTAATGCACTGTCTAAAAAAGCAGAATGAAATGCGGGTTGAGGCTGAATGGTTTGTCTCATTTGTTTTCACCGTAGCTGTTAAGGGGTAGTCAATGTATTTTCTTTGGATCGGACGGTTTTCCATTACCCAATAAAGGCACTACATTGTCTTTATCATGTTTAAGAGGTCCCTCTCTTATTGTTCGTCCTTGCGCGGTGCTGCGACGCGTAAACGCAGTGTCATTTGAGCCGATTTCGGCAATCACCACCGCAAGCGTCTCCCGCCGCTGGGGATCTTTTTCATGTGCTTTCATGTTCCGCAGACGCTGAACTACACTGTCGGTAGTCACAGGCCCGCGCTCTTTCAATAGAGAAAGAGCGGCTTCACCAATAAGTTGGTCGATCAGCTTGTCTACGTCACCGTTGTTCATCACGTTACCGTTCGAACAACAGTCCAAGCAGCATGTGATAATGCTGTTCCTCTTCGGGGCCATCGGCCTTTTCGAGACGACTCAAGAGTTTGGTGCAGAGCGATTTGCGATTGAGATTTCGCCCGTCGCTGAGGATTTCAACAACCACCTGTCCCAGCGTTTCCTGCTGAGTAGGCAGCGCAGCTTTTTCGAAGTATTGCGCAATCGCGGTTGCTGAATCTGCGACGTAACCGTTCTGGTTCATGTTTCGCTCCTGTAAAAATTCGTAATCACTAACGTTACATTTAAGGTATACAGATTTTTAAAATCTGTACATTAAAACTGTACACATTTTTATTGTTTTTAGAATATATTTTATAAACATTAAGATATTCAGCGGGTTATTCGTGGTGGTTTTTGCCTAACCATGACAGAATATATTGTACAATCTCTGGTTAAGCGGCAAAGTTGTACATAGGCAAATGTCGATGCTGTAAACACCGTAAATCATTGAGATGTAAATTATTTGTTGAGCAATTAATGTGCTATAACAGAACGGTATCCACGAAATTTCATGGTTTTTTCTTTAACTGCCCAGGAACAGCATGCTAACAACCATCATTTACCGCAGTCATATCTGCGAGGACGTTCCAGTGAAAGCGCTGGAAAAAATGGTAGAGGCTGCGAATAGTCATAACAGGCAGTCTGATGTTACGGGAATTTTACTGTTCAATGGCACCCATTTCTTCCAGCTGCTGGAAGGGCCGGCAGAGAACGTTCAGGCGATCTATGAGCATATTTGCCGCGATGCGAGACATCACAATGTGGTTGAATTGATGCGCGATCATGGCCCCTCTCGACGTTTTGGCAACGTCGGAATGGAGCTCTTTGATTTACGCCTGCACGACAGGGATGAAGTGATGCAGCAGGTGCTTGATAAGAGCACCACGCGGTATCAGATGGCCTACAACGATCGCGCACTGCAGTTTTTCCGCACCTTCGTTGAAGCCACAGAAAAAGCGAACTACTTTGAGCTGCCGCCTGCGGACGCTTGGGACTTTATCCCCGAAGAGACGGCAATGTCTCTACAGCCTGAGGTTGTGGCTAAAGGGGCGGACTGCAGTTTTGCTTTTCAACCGATAGTCGACCCGTTTATGCAGCAGGTTGTCTCCTGGGAGGCGCTTGTTCGTACCCCTTCGGGCGGTTCGCCTGCCGCCTATTTCGAAAAGCTTACGGCAGACGATATTTATGCATCGGACCTGACCAGTAAGCAGGTTGCGCTGTCGATGGCCAGCGCTCTGGGGCTTCAGAGCCAAACGCTGTCGCTCAATCTGCTGCCGATGACGTTGGTTAATGTCCCTAATGCCGTGGATTTTCTGCTTACTTCAATTGAAGCGAATGGTTTTGTGCCGGAGCAGATTGTGGTCGAGTTCACCGAGCGTGAAGCGATCTCCCGCTTCGATGAGTTTACCCACTCGGTGAGGCAGTTGAAGAGCGCGGGCATCAGCGTGACGATCGATCACTTTGGTGCGGGCTTTGCCGGACTGCAGTTACTCGCGCAGTTCCAGCCGGACAGAATTAAGATTAATCGGGATTTGATCGCCAATGTACACAATAGTGGTCCGCGGCAGGCCATCATTCAGGCAATCATTAAGTGCTGTACGTCACTCGAAATCCAGTTCTGCGCGGTGGGCGTTGAGAAGCCTGAAGAGTGGATGTGGCTGGAATCCGCCGGTATTTCACAGTTCCAGGGCCACCTGTTTGCCAGCCCGCGCCTTGGCGCAATTCCGGCGATTTCCTGGCCCGAGAAAAAGCCAGATTTTTGAGAAACCTGTACGTAACGCCTCAGAGTTAGCTGTACGAACGGCATAATTTATACAACAATGGATAAACAAGGTGAATGGTTTTACCCCATTCACCTTGTTTCAGAATGAGGTCTTAGTTATACAAATACGTTGTACAATCTGATAAGGTTGGTTCGGTTAGGTATGGAAGTATTGAGCGTGAGGGAGTTAATGGCCTATTACAGTATCGGTGAAGTTGCCGAACGATGCGGTATCAACCCCGTTACGCTGCGTGCCTGGCAGCGCCGTTATGGATTGTTGAAGCCGCAGCGAAGCGAAGGGGGTCATCGTCAGTTTGACGATGAAGATATCCTGCGCATTGAAGAGATCAAGCGCCTGATGAAAACGGGCGTCTCGGTCGGCAAAGTCAAAGCGCTGCTTGAAAATAAAGACGTGATGACGCAGGGCAACTGGGTCAGCTTCCAGGAAGACATGTTGACCGTTTTGCGTTACGCCAGCGCGGGTAAACTGCGCGCAAAACTGAGCGAATTCCGTCGCGATCATGCCATTGATGCCCTGATCGATAACATTATTACCCCCGTACGTCAGCGGATGAACCAGGATCAAAACACCGTGCGCCATATGGCGAGCCTGCTCGACGGCGTCCTGATCGAATTCGCCATCACTACGCTTGCGGAATCACGTAAAAAACCGGGAAAAGATGCGCTGCTTGTTGGCTGGGAGTGTGACGATCGCACGCGTATCTGGCTCGAGGCGGCAAAACTCGCTCAAAAGGGCTGGCATATTGACGTACTCGCCGAACCGATTGATTCCCCGCGTCCGGAGCTTTTCCCGGGGCAAAACATCTTTGTCTGGACCGGTCAATCTCCTACGCCCCGCCAGCAGGAACAGCTCGATCATTGGCGCGAGCAGGGGTTTGCGGTGTCGTTTCATCAGAATAGTTAAGAGGGTCCGGAAGGGCCTTTTTTTATTGCTGTCAGTTCGTAATGAATTTTATCCTGCGCCTACGTAATCTCTATCCCAATAATAGGCATTTTCGATACATATTTTACCTTTCTTCGTTTTTAGCCACGCTGATGAATAAAATGCATTATCTATCAATGCATTGAACAATTTTATCCATCCCATCCGCATCTCCTGACAGGGTCTATGCTTAATAAAAGTAGCCAAAAAGGGCGATTAAGCCGAAAGCCCCTGCTGATAAGGGGTTGAAGTGATAATCGTTATCACTAACATGGGTGTATGCCCTAGTGGCTTATTAGATGAGGTGGACCTATGGAACTGCATTCAGAAACCTTTAATCCTGCCGATTTTGCCTGGCGAGGCTTAACGCTCACGCCTGCGGCTGCGGCGCATATTCATGAGCTGGTGGCGAAAAAGCCCGAGATCCTCGGCGTGCGTCTGGGCGTTAAGCAGACCGGCTGCGCGGGCTTCGGCTACGTGCTGGATACCGTTACGGAACCCGATAAAGATGACCTGGTTTTCGAAACCGACGGCGCGAAATTGTTCGTTGCGCTGCAGGCGATGCCGTTCATCGACGGAACAGAAGTCGACTACGTCCGTGAAGGGTTAAATCAGCTGTTCAAATTTCATAACCCGAAAGCCCAGAACGAATGCGGCTGCGGCGAAAGCTTTGGGGTATAGGCGGTACTATGTCTCGTAATACTGAAGCAACGAGTGATGTAAATACCTGGAGCGGCGGACACCTCAACTACAAAGAAGGGTTCTTCACGCAGCTGCAGACCGATGAACTGGCGAAGGGCATCAACGAAGATGTCGTGCGGGCGATTTCGGCCAAGCGTAACGAGCCTGAGTGGATGCTTGAATTTCGCCTGAGCGCGTTCCGCGCGTGGCTTGAGATGGAAGAGCCGCACTGGCTGAAAGCGCACTACGACAAACTGAATTATCAGGATTACAGCTACTATTCCGCGCCTTCCTGCGGCAGCTGTGATGATACCTGCGCCTCGCAGCCCGGCGCGGTGCAGCAAACCGGTGCCGATAACAGCTTCCTCAGTAAAGAGGTTGAAGAAGCCTTTAACCAGCTCGGCGTCCCTGTTCGCGAAGGCAGAGAGGTGGCGGTGGACGCCATCTTTGACTCCGTGTCGGTCGCCACAACCTATCGTGAAAAGCTGGCGGAGCAGGGGATCATTTTTTGTTCCTTTGGCGAGGCGATTCACGACCATCCTGAGCTGGTGAAAAAGTATATTGGCACCGTGGTGCCAAGTAATGACAATTTTTTTGCGGCGCTCAACGCGGCTGTGGCCTCTGACGGCACCTTTATCTATGTGCCGAAGGGCGTGCGCTGTCCGATGGAGCTCTCGACCTATTTTCGTATCAACGCCGAAAAAACCGGCCAGTTCGAGCGCACCATCCTGGTGGCCGACGAAGGCAGCTACGTGAGCTACATTGAAGGCTGCTCCGCGCCGGTCCGTGACAGCTATCAGCTGCACGCGGCCGTGGTTGAAGTCATCATCCATAAAGATGCCGAGGTGAAATACTCCACGGTACAGAACTGGTTCCCGGGCGACGGAAATACGGGCGGTATCCTTAACTTCGTCACCAAGCGCGCGCTGTGCGAAGGTGAGAACAGCAAGATGTCCTGGACGCAGTCCGAGACCGGTTCAGCCATCACCTGGAAATACCCGAGCTGCATTCTGCGCGGGGACAACTCTATCGGAGAGTTTTACTCCGTTGCGTTGACCAGCGGCCATCAGCAGGCCGATACCGGCACCAAAATGATCCACATTGGCAAAAACACCAAATCGACCATCATCTCGAAAGGGATATCCGCCGGGCATAGCCAGAACAGCTATCGCGGGCTGGTGAAAATCATGCCGACGGCGACCAACGCCCGTAATTTTACCCAGTGTGACTCTATGCTGATTGGCGCAGACTGCGGGGCGCATACCTTCCCGTATGTGGAGTGTCGTAACAACAGCGCCCAGCTTGAGCACGAGGCGACGACCTCGCGGATTGGGGAAGATCAGCTCTTCTACTGCCTGCAGCGCGGGATCAGCGAAGAAGATGCCATTTCAATGATCGTGAACGGCTTCTGTAAGGATGTGTTCTCTGAACTGCCGCTGGAATTTGCCGTTGAAGCCCAGAAACTCCTCGCCATCAGTCTTGAACACAGCGTCGGTTAAGGAAAGCACATGTTAAGCATTAAAGATTTACAGGTTAGCGTGGAAGATAAAGCGATCCTGCGTGGCCTCAATTTTGACGTCAAGCCGGGTGAAGTTCACGCCATCATGGGGCCAAATGGCTCCGGGAAAAGTACGCTTTCAGCGACGCTGGCAGGCCGCGAAGATTACGAAGTCACGCATGGCTCGGTGGCATTTAACGGCAAAGATCTGCTGGAGATGTCACCGGAAGAGCGTGCGGGCGAGGGCATTTTCATGGCCTTCCAGTACCCGGTGGAAATTCCGGGCGTCAGCAACCAGTTCTTCCTGCAAACCGCGCTCAACGCGGTACGCAAATACCGTGGGCTGGAGGCGCTGGATCGCTTTGACTTCCAGGACCTCATGGAAGAGAAGATCAAACTGCTGAAAATGCCGGAAGATTTGCTGACGCGCTCGGTTAACGTCGGGTTCTCCGGTGGCGAGAAAAAGCGTAACGACATTCTGCAGATGGCGGTACTTGAACCTGAACTGTGCATCCTCGATGAGACCGATTCCGGGCTGGATATTGATGCGCTCAAGATCGTCGCCGACGGGGTGAACTCTCTGCGCGACGGCAACCGCTCGTTCATTATCGTTACCCACTATCAGCGCATTCTGGACTACATCAAGCCCGATTACGTTCACGTGCTTTACCAGGGGCGCATTGTGAAATCTGGCGACTTTACGCTGGTTAAACAACTGGAGGAGCAGGGTTATGGCTGGCTTACCGAACAGCAGTAATGCACTCCAGCAATGGCATCGCCTGTTTGAAGCCCAGAGTGAAAACCGTTCTGAACAGGCCCAGCAGCATCTTCAGCAAATGCTGCGCGTCGGTCTGCCCACGCGCAAGCATGAAAACTGGAAATACACCCCGCTTGACGGCTTGTTAAACGCTGAATTTGTGACGCGCCCGGCGGATATCAGCCCGGTACAGCGGGACGCGCAGGCGCTCAGCGTGGACGCCGTGCGGCTGGTCTTTGTCGACGGAGAGTTCCGACCCGAGCTGAGCGACAGCACGCAGAACAGCGGGTTCGAGATAGCCATCAACGACGACCGCCACAGCCTGACTGCAGCCATACAGCCTGAAGTGTTCCTGCACCTTACCGAAAGCCTGGCGCAGTCCGTCACGCATATTCACGTGAAGCGCAACCTGCGCCCGGCGAAGCCGCTGCTGCTGATGCATATCACGCAGGGGCTCAGCGGCGATGCGATCAATACCGCGCATTATCGCCACCACCTGGAGCTGGCAGAAGGCGCAGAGGCCACCGTGTTGGAACACTACGTTAGCCTCAATGAGACGCGCCACTTTACCGGCGCGCGGTTCACGATGAACGTAGCGGCCAATGCCCAGCTCCACCATATCAAGCTGGCGTTTGAAAACCCCTTAAGCCATCACTTTGCCCATAACGACATTCGGCTTGGGCAAGATGCCGCGGCCTACAGCCACGGCTTCCTGCTTGGCGGCGCCGTTTTGCGTCACAACACCAGTACCCAGCTTAACGGCGAAAATACCACGCTGCGCATGAACAGCCTGGCGATGCCGGTCAAATCAGAAGTCTGCGATACGCGTACCTGGCTTGAGCACAACAAAGGCTACTGCAATAGCCGTCAGCTGCATAAAACCATCGTCAGCGATAAAGGTCGCGCGGTGTTTAACGGCCTGATTAACGTGGCGAAACATGCCATTAAAACCGACGGGCAGATGACCAACAACAATCTGCTGTTAGGTCGCCTGGCGGAAGTGGATACCAAGCCGCAGCTTGAAATCTATGCTGATGACGTGAAGTGCAGTCACGGCGCAACGGTGGGCCGTATTGACGACGAGCAGATGTTCTATCTGCGCTCCCGCGGTATCGACCTGCAGGCGGCACGGAAGATGATCATCTATGCGTTTGCCGCAGAGCTAACGGAAGCGCTAGACGATGAGTCATTAAAACAGCAGGTGCTGGCCCGTATCGGTCAGCGCCTTGGAGATGAAGCATGAGTTTTCCCGTAGACAAAATACGGGCAGATTTTCCGGTTCTGACCCGAGAAGTGAACGGCCTGCCGCTGGCCTATCTCGACAGCGCGGCCAGCGCGCAAAAACCGAATCAGGTAGTGGATGCGGAGGCCGAATTTTATCGCCACGGCTATGCCGCCGTGCATCGCGGCATTCATACCTTGAGCGCCGAAGCAACCCAGCGTATGGAAAACGTGCGCACGCAGGTAGCGAGCTTCCTCAACGCGCGCTCGCCGGAAGAGCTGGTGTTTGTACGCGGCACGACGGAAGGGATCAATCTGGTCGCAAACAGTTGGGGCACTGCGCAGGTCCACGCGGGGGATAACATCATCATCACCCAGATGGAGCACCATGCCAATATTGTGCCGTGGCAGATGCTCTGTGAGCGCGTGGGTGCAGAGCTACGGGTGATCCCATTGAACCAGGATGGGACGCTGCAGCTTGAGCAACTTGACGCGCTGCTGGATGAACACACGCGGCTGGTGGCGTTCACGCAGGTCTCAAACGTGCTGGGCACTGAAAACCCGGTAGCCGTGATCGTCGACAAAGCCCATCAGGCCGGTGCCAAAGTGCTGATTGACGGTGCGCAGGCGGTCATGCATCACAGGGTAGACGTTCAGGCGCTGGACTGTGATTTTTACGTCTTCTCTGGGCATAAGCTCTACGGGCCAACCGGCATTGGCGTGCTGTACGTGAAAGACGATATCCTGCAGGCGATGCCGCCGTGGGAAGGGGGCGGGTCGATGATCGCCACCGTCAGCCTGTCAGAAGGGACGACCTACGCGCGCGCGCCGTGGCGTTTTGAAGCGGGCACGCCGAATACCGGCGGGATTATCGGGCTGGGCGCCGCGCTGGAGTATGTCTCCAGGGTGGGCCTTGACGCTATTCAGGAGTACGAGCAGGTGCTGATGCACTATGCGCTGCAGGAGCTTGCCAGCGTGCCGGATTTAACCCTGTATGGCCCGGCCGATCGGCAGGGTGTGATCGCCTTTAACCTGGGTAAACATCACGCCTATGATGTGGGCAGTTTCCTCGATAACTACGGCGTGGCCGTGCGTACCGGGCATCACTGTGCCATGCCGCTAATGGCGTTTTACCAGGTGCCGGCGATGTGCCGCGCGTCGCTGGTGATGTACAACACAACGGAAGAGGTCGACAGGCTGGTGGCGGGGCTAAAACGCATTCACCAGCTGCTGGGCTAACGGAGAGGCGAAAGATGGCAGAACTGCCGGATAAAGAAAAATTACTGCGTAACTTTGGACGTTGTGCAAACTGGGAAGAAAAGTATCTCTATATTATTGAGCTGGGGCAGCGCTTGCCGCCGCTTGCCGAAGAGGCGCATAACCCGGCGAATATTATTCAGGGGTGCCAGAGCCAGGTGTGGATTGTGATGCAGCAGAATAGTGATGGCGTGATTGAATTACAGGGTGACAGCGATGCCGCCATTGTAAAAGGGCTTATCGCCGTCGTGTTTATTCTTTATCACCAGATGTCGGCACAGGATATTGTGGCGTTTGACGTTCGCCCGTGGTTTGAAAAAATGGCCCTCACGCAGCACCTCACCCCGTCCCGTTCGCAGGGACTGGAAGCGATGATTCGCGGGATTCGCGCCAAAGCTGCAATCCTTAGCTAGACTTACAGGACAGCATTCATTCTGTTTCGCGAGGTGGTTCCCGCCTCGCTGGTTTTTCAGCTTTCTGGCGTTCTGTCAGTGAATAAGGAATATCAGCATGAAGCGCGCGTCCCTAATAACTCTATTACTTTTTGGTTCGCTCGGGGTCCTTCATTCGGCCTGGGCGGTGGATTATCCGTTACCGCCTGCAGGCAGCCGCCTGATTGGGCAAAATCAAACCTACACCATTCAGGAAGGCGACAATAAGCTGCAGGCCATTGCCCGCCGGTTTAATACGGCAGCGCAGCTTATTCTTGAAACCAATAATACCATTGCGCCGGTGAACCCCGCGCCCGGGACGGTGATTACTATTCCTTCCCAGATGCTGCTGCCGGATACGCTGCGCGAAGGTATCGTGGTGAACCTGGCCGAGTTGCGGCTTTATTACTTCCCGCCAGGGGAGAATATTGTTCAGGTGTTTCCGTTAGGCATTGGACAGCTGGGGCTTGAAACCCCGGTCAGTACCACCCGTGTGAGTCAGAAAATCCCCAATCCAACCTGGACGCCTACCGCAGGCATCAGAGCGCGCTCGCTGGCCCAGGGCATCAAATTGCCGCCTGTGGTACCCGCAGGGCCCAATAACCCCTTAGGGCGCTTTGCGCTGCGTTTAGGGATAGGGAATGGGGAATATCTCATTCACGGAACCAGCGCGCCGGACAGCGTCGGGTTGCGGGTCAGTTCCGGGTGTATGCGCATGAACGCGCCGGACATTAAAGCCCTGTTTGAGCAGGTGCGCGTCGGTACACGCGTACAGATCGTCAATGAGCCGGTGAAATATGCGGTCGAGCCGGACGGAAAGCGCTATATCGAAGTTCATCGCCCGCTGGCGCAGGTTGAGGGTGAGAATCCACAGATCGCGCCAATTCGCCACTCGGCCGATTTCGCGTCGTTTGTATCGCAGTCGGGCAGTGACAAAACGCGTATTGATAAAGCCTTATCACGTCGCGCGGGGATCCCGGTCGTCGTGTCGGCAGAAAATAGCCCATCAGCCAGCAATTCGGTGCTGTCAGTGCAGAACAGTCGGGTTTCCGCTGCGGTTGCTGAAGATGAAGGGGAGAAGATGACGCAGTAGGCGTTTGAGGCAGGCAAAAAAAATGGCGCACAGTGTGCGCCATTTTATTAACAGGTACTATTACTTACGGTATTTAGTAGCCTGGTTGTCCAGACGCTGGTTAGCGCGAGCTGCGTCGTCTTTAGCAGCCTGAACGTCGGAACGCATTGCGTTCACGTCGTTGCTCAGCTGGTCAACTTTAGCGTTCAGAGTCTGAACGTCAGAAGACAGCTGATCGATTTTAGCGTTGCTGGAGCAACCTGCCAGCAGAGTAGAACCCAGGATTACCGCGCCCAGTACCAGTTTAGTACGATTCATTATTAATACCCTCTAGATTGAGTTAATCTCCATGTAGCGTTACAAGTATTACACAAAGTTTTTTGGGTTGAGAATATTTTTTTGATGGGATTGCGCCTATTTTTGATCGTTCGCTCAAAGAAACAACGAATTCGGCATTTTTGACGAAAAAGCTATGTTAAAAAAGGCATTTTTCATCGGATTCATCTTAGATAAATCGCGATTAAATAGAAAAACCCGATTTGCTTTTTGAATAGAGTTGGCTAATGCGAAGAATAAAAAAAGCGTCCCGAGGGACGCTTTATAGCAAAATTAATTCGTAAGAGAATTATTACAGCACGTGAACAGATGCAGTATTGGTTGTTCCTGCAGGTACCAGAGCACCAGAAACCATCACCACAACGTCACCTTTCTGAGCCAGACCGCGATCGACAAGCTGCAGAGCCACTTCTTTACCCAGACGGTAGAAATCGTCAGTAGACGCGATCTCTTTCACCAGGTGTGGAACCACGCCTTTGCTCAGCACCAGTTGGCGAGCGGTGGTCTCATTTGTGGTCAGCGCCAGAATGGTCGCATCTGGGAAGTATTTACGGATGGCGCGCGCAGATTTACCGCCCTGAGTTGCTACCACGATCAGTGGCGCTTCCAGCTTTTCAGCCGTCTCTACCGCACCACGGCACACCGCTTCGGTGATGCGCAGCTTACGGCTGTCGTTATTGTAGTCCAGACGGCTGGTCATCACGCGATCGGTACGTTCACAGATGGTTGCCATGATAGAAACGGCTTCCAGCGGGTATTTACCCTTCGCGGATTCACCAGACAGCATAACCGCATCGGTACCGTCGAGGATGGCGTTCGCCACGTCGCCTGCTTCTGCGCGGGTAGGGCGTGGGTTCTTGATCATGGAGTCCAGCATCTGCGTTGCAGTGATAACCACTTTACGCGCGCGAACACATTTCTCGATCATCATCTTCTGCGCGAAGATAACTTCTTCTACCGGGATTTCAACGCCCAGGTCACCACGTGCCACCATGATGCCGTCAGAAGCTTCGAGGATTTCGTCGAAGTTGTTCAGGCCTTCCTGGTTTTCGATTTTGGAGATGATCTGGATCTTCTCGCCGCCGTGCGCTTTCAGGTGTTCACGGATCTCAACCACGTCGGAACGTTTACGGATGAAGGACGCAGCAACAAAGTCAACGCCTTGCTCGCAACCAAAGATCAGGTCTTGTTTGTCTTTTTCAGCCAGGGCCGGCAGCGCGATAGAAACGCCCGGCAGGTTAACGCCTTTGTTTTCGCCCAGGTCACCGTTATTGAGCACTTTACAGACAACGTTTTTGCCTTCGATAGCGGTCACTTCCATGCCAATCAGGCCGTCGTCCACCAGTACGGTGTTGCCGACAGAGAGATCGTTGGTGAAACCTTCGTAGGTCACAGCAACGATTTCGTTGTTGCCGACCACGGATTTATCCGTGGTGAAGGTGAAGGTCTGACCGGCTTTCAGAGAAACGTCGTTGCCGCCTTCCAGTTTAATGGTGCGGATTTCAGGCCCTTTAGTATCCAGCAGAATAGCGGCTTTTTTACCGGTCTTGCTCATCACGTTGCGCAAGTTCTGGATACGCTGGCCGTGTTCTGCGTAGTCGCCATGGGAGAAATTCAGACGCATAACGTTCATGCCGGCGTCCAGCATTTTGGTCAGCATCTCTTCAGATTCGGTTTTCGGGCCGATGGTGCAAACAATTTTCGTCTTTTTCATGACAGTCTTAGTCTTTAAGTTGGGAAGGATATGGAAATCTCGCTCCGGGGGCGCACCGCCGCGGAGTCAAACCTGTGTTGCAAAAGAGTATATGACACGCACTAAGGATAGGAGACATCAAATGAGCGTGCAGAAGAAAGTGTGCCTGAGTGTCAGCCCAACGAAGGAAAGGAGAAGTTGTACGTTGTTTTTTGTATTCCAAGCGCTGAAACCATTCACCAGGGATTAGGCGCGCATTATACGCTGATTTTCAGATAAAAGGAAAATGGAAACGACGTTTCAAAAATAATCTGTGCAGTTTCACATAAGATTGTTATCAATGCGTTAAGGCGAAATGACATCTTATGGCGGCAGAGCGCTAACCTGCCGCACTTTGCTTAAATTTTCAGCGCCTGGCTGAGATCGGCGATTAAGTCTTTCGCCTCTTCGATGCCCACAGACAGGCGAATTAACTGGGGCACGATGCCGTTTGCCAGACGCTGCTCAAGGGGAATAGACGCGTGCGTCATGCTGTAGGGCTGGCTCACCAGACTCTCGACGCCGCCCAGACTTTCCGCAAGGGTGAACAGCTCCAGTTTGCGAATAACCTCCTTCGCGCGTTGCGCATCGCCTTTTACCAGCACCGAAATCATGCCTCCCGGCAACGCCATCTGGCTACGCGCAAGCGGATATTGCGGGTGCGACTCCAGCCCGGGATAGAATACCTTTTCTACCTGCGGATGCTGCTCGAGCCATTGCGCAATCGACAGGGCATTGGTGCTGTGTTTTTCCACTCGCAGCGAAAGGGTGCGAATACCGCGCAGCGTGAGGAAACTGCTGAACGGATCCAGGACACCGCCGACGGCGTTCTGCAGATAGCCCAGTTTGTCAGCCAGCGCGTTGTCATCGCCCACCACCGCCAGCCCGGCTACCACGTCAGAATGGCCGTTGAGGTATTTAGTGGCGGAGTGCACCACAATATCAAACCCGGACTCCAGCGGCCGGTGGATGACCGGAGAGGCAAAGGTGTTATCCGCCACGCTTATCACATTATGACGGCGAGCGATGTCTGCGATTGCCGCAAGATCTGCCAGCTTAAGCAGCGGATTGGTCGGGGTTTCAACCCAGATCATTCGCGTGTCGGGACGGATCGCCGCGTCAAGCCCCGCCAGATCGTCCGGCTTCACCCAGCTGACCCGCAGCCCGGTGCTGCGTTTGCGCACGTTTTCAATCAGGCGGTATGTCCCGCCATAGACATCATCGATGGCGACGATATGGCTGTCTTTATCCAGCAGTTCGAGTACGGTGGATATTGCGGCCAGGCCGGAAGCAAAAGCGTAACCACGCGTACCGCCTTCCAGTTGGGCAATGGCGGTTTCAAGCGCATGGCGCGTTGGGTTGCCGCTGCGGGAATATTCATAGCCTGTATGTTCACCCGGTGACGGTTGCGCAAACGTGGAGGTAGCATAAATAGGCGGCATCACCGCGCCGTGCCGATCGTTAAATTCACCGCTGTGTACGCTGAGAGTGGCCAGGTTTTTCATGAGGATGTTCCTTTAGTGTGGTAAGCGGTTGCGCCAGGCGGTGAGGACATCGCTGCGCGTAATCAGACCCATAAAACGGTCGTTGTCGTTTATCACGGCCACCAGACCGCGGTCGAAAATGGCGTTCAGGGCGCTTTCCGGCGCGTGCCTGTCGAGAAACTCAACCTGACGCGTCATGGCAGCCGTCACGGGGAGGGCGAAGCGATCGCCATCGCCGCCGATATGCCGCAGCAGATCCCATTCATCGATAATGCCAACAACCTTGCCGTCTTCCAGAACCGGCAGCTGGGAAATGTCATACAGGCGCATGCGCGCCAGCACGGTAGAGAGGGTGTCATCCGGGGCGGCAGTGACGGTCGCGCCTTCGTCATGACGCAGGGCAATATAGTCGGAGAGATCGCCTGCCTGGGGGCGCGTTATCAGCCCCTGCTGGCGCATCCAGTCATCGTTAAACATCTTTGAGAGGTACTTGTTTCCGCTATCGCAGGCGAAGGTCACGACGCGTTTCGGCTCAGTTTGCGCCTGGCAATACTTCAGCGCCGCCGCCAGCAACGTGCCGCTGGACGAGCCCGCGAGGATACCTTCGGTTTTCAGCAGGTCGCGCGCGGTGGTGAATGCTTCACGGTCCGTAATGCGCCAGGCGCGATTGACGCCTTCGATATGTGCCAGCGGAGGAATAAAGTCTTCGCCTATCCCTTCTACCAGCCATGAACCCGCATCGTGATAACGCCCGGTTTCGACCTGATCGGCCAAAACGGAACCCGCCGGATCGGCAAGGACAAACTCGGTATGGGGGGAGTGTTCCGCAAACCATGCCTGCAGACCGCCTAGCGTGCCGCCGGAACCCACGCCGACCACAATGGCGTCAATCTTGCCGTCTAGCTGTTCATACAGTTCCGGTGCCGTTGTGGTGCGGTGCGCCAGCGGATTGGCTTCATTATTAAACTGGTCGATGTAATACGCTCCAGGCAGCTCGTTCGCCAGACGCTGGGCGTAATCCTGGTAATAGGCCGGATGGCCCTTATTCACGTCGGAGCGGGTCAGCACCACCTGAGCACCCAGCGCGCGGAGGTGGAAAATCTTCTCGCGGCTCATTTTGTCCGGCACCACCAGGATCAGCGCGTAGCCTTTCTGAGCGGCAATCAGTGCCAGACCGAGCCCCGTATTTCCCGCCGTAGCCTCAATGATGGTACCGCCCGGCTGCAGCAGGCCGTTTCGCTCGGCTTCGTTAATCATCGACAGCGCGACGCGGTCTTTGATCGAGCCGCCCGGATTTTGGTTTTCCAGCTTCAAAAAAAGCGCGCAGGGTCCGGTCTCAAGCTTGTGCAGCTGGATAAGCGGCGTGCGGCCAATCAGCTCGGTGACGGAGTGATAAATCGTCATGGTCGTTTCCTTAGGAGGTGAGGTCATGACCGGATGATAGAAGCATGAAAATTTCTTAATAAAGAACGATTCACTGCCGTTTAGAACGGAAAGGAATATTAGTGAGGTTTTTGGATGTCAGGACAGCAAGACGTAAAGTGCTCTGGATGTGAGGATGGCTATATCGGCATAAAATGCTGCAAAAATAACCATTTTTACTGGGCTTTATTCGTCAGATATCAACCTGGCAGATAATCATTTCTGAAATTGGTCTAATCGCTTCCCGCCCAGTCAATCCGGCCCATATTTCCTCATGCTATAAGAAATGCCTTTTTGTTCATTTAAAAGCGGAGAACCGCTGTTTACACTCATTTGGACATCCATACTGCTAAACCGCTATAGGCGGCACGGATAATGAATAAGAATGATCGTACTCAGCAATATTTCGAAGGTTTTTGACAACGGAAAGATGGCGCTCACAGCCGTTGACAACGTCAATTTGACGATTGAGCAGGGTCAGATTTACGGCATCATTGGATACAGTGGCGCAGGCAAAAGTACCCTGATTCGCCTGCTGAATGGTCTTGAAAAGCCGACCACCGGCAGCGTGACCATTAACGGGCAGAACATCTCCGCCGCAAAAGGAGAAGCGCTGCGTCAGGCACGTTTGAAGATCAGCATGGTGTTCCAGCACTTTAACCTGCTGTGGTCGCGCACGGTAAATGAGAACATTGCCTTTTCAATGCAAATCGCCGGCGTGCCAAAAGCCAGCATCACGGCGCGCGTCGCCGAGTTGGTGGAGCTGGTTGGCCTGAAGGGGCGTGAAAACGCCTATCCGTCACAGCTGAGCGGCGGGCAAAAACAGCGCGTGGGCATTGCGCGCGCGCTGGCCAATAATCCGGATGTGTTGCTCTGCGACGAAGCCACCTCTGCGCTTGATCCGCAAACCACCGATCAGATCCTCGATCTGCTGCTGGATATTAACCGTCGGTTCAAACTGACCATCGTGCTAATTACCCACGAGATGCACGTGGTGCGCAAAATCTGTGACCGCGTGGCGGTGATGGAAAACGGCAGGGTGGTGGAAGAGGGGGACGTGCTGCGCGTTTTTACCCACCCGCAGCAGCCCATTACCCAGCAGTTTGTGCGTCAGGTGAGCCAGTACGCTGAAGATGAAGCTTTTAATACGGAGCTGACAGCTGAACTGGAAGGGTCGGTGATCAAGCTGACCTTCACCGGGCACAGCACGCATAAGCCCATCGTTGGCGAACTCACGCTGCGCTACGGCCTGCCGTTTAACATCCTGCACGGAAAAATGACGCAAACCGCCCACGGTGTTTTTGGGCAACTCTGGGTGCACGTGGTGGCATCCGATGAACAACTGAACAATATCCTCGCCGACCTGCAGCACAGCGATATTGAAGGCGAGGTAATTAAACATGGCTGAGACGCTTTTCCCGCATCTGAAGTGGGACCAACTCTGGGCGGCAACGCTGGAGACGCTGTACATGACCGCCCTGTCTGGCGTGGCGACCTTTGTGCTGGGGATCGTGCTGGGTTTGGCGCTGTTTCTCACCGCGCGCGGCGGGCTGTTCCACAACCGCACGGTCTACAGCGTGATTTCCATTGTGGTGAACGTGTTTCGGTCAATCCCGTTCATCATCCTGATTGTTTTGCTGATCCCGTTCACCAAAACCATCGTCGGGACCATTCTTGGCGCGAACGCCGCGCTGCCTGCGCTAATTGTCGGTGCCGCACCGTTCTATGCCCGGCTGGTGGAGATTGCCCTGCGTGAGGTGGACAAAGGGGTTATTGAAGCAACGCGCTCAATGGGCGCACGACTGAGCACAGTAGTATTTCGGGTTTTACTGCCGGAATCATCGCCTGCACTGGTTTCAGGTATTACGGTGACGCTGATTGCGCTGGTGAGCTACAGCGCAATGGCGGGGGTGATTGGTGCCGGTGGTTTGGGAAATCTGGCTTATCTGGAAGGATTCCAGCGCAACCATGGTGACGTCACGCTGGTGGCAACGGTGACCATTTTAATCATCGTTTTCATTATCCAGTTCTGCGGCGATGTCATTACTTCACTGTTAGATAAACGCTAATAAATACACACAGGAACCCTCATCATGAAAAAAACACTGACGCTGATCGCCGCCGCAACCCTGAGCGCCTTGAGCTTTGCCTCCTGGGCCGACACCCTGACCGTAGGGGCGTCTAACACGCCGCACGCCGAAATTCTGGAGCAGGCGAAGCCGATTCTGGCGAAGCAGGGTATCGATCTGGAAATCAAACCGTTCCAGGATTACATTCTGCCAAACACCGCCCTGGCGGGCCGTGATATTGACGCCAACTACTTCCAGCATATCCCGTACCTGAACAGCGTGCTGAAAGATCACGCCGGTGATAAGGATTATGATTTTGTCAGCGCGGGCGCGATCCACATCGAACCAATCGGTATCTACTCTAAAAAATATAAGTCGCTGAAAGACCTGCCGGAAGGCGGCAAAATCATCATGCGTGATGCGGTTTCAGAAGAGGGTCGTATTCTTTCCATCTTTGAGAAAGAGGGCGTGATTAAGCTGAAACCGGGCATCGACAAAGTGACCGCACGCATCAGCGATATCGTGGAGAACCCGAAAAAGCTGCAGTTCACCCCTAACGTTGAAGCGTCACTGCTGCCGCAGATGTATAACAACGATGAAGGTGCTGCCGTGGTGATCAACGCGAACTACGCCATCGATGCAGGACTGGACCCGGTTCACGACCCGATTGCGGTAGAAAGCGGTGAAAACAATCCGTATGCCAACATCATTACCGTGCACCGCGGCGACGAGAAGAAAAAAGATATCGTTGCGCTGGTGAACGTGCTGCACTCCAAAGAGATTCAGGACTGGATCCGCACCAAATATAAGGGCGCGGTGATCCCGGTTAATAACTAATTACCTGATTTCTCAGATGAAGCCCGGTGAGTCTCTCGCCGGGCTTCTTTTTTGTATCCCGCGCACGAATCATTTAAGCTGGCTGTTTACGGCATTGGAGTGATGACGATGGGCAATGTGACCAAAGACGAAGCGCTGTACCAGGAGATGTGCCGGGTAGTCGGTAAAGTGGTTCTGGAGATGCGTGATTTAGGCCAGGAGCCTAAGCATATTGTGATTGCCGGCGTGCTGCGTACGGCGCTGGCGAACCAGCGCGTAAAACGCAGCGAATTGACGACCGAAGCCATGGAAACGGTGGTTAAAGCGCTTGCCGGGTAACGCGCCAGCGTTTCGCGAGCTGTTCGAGTGAACAGCAGAGCAGATAGTAGACGACGCCCGTAAAGATAAAAATGGCCGCCGGGTAAATCTGCACCCGGTTGTTCACCTGTCCCGCCACCGTCGTGAGCTCCGGTACGTTCACAATAAACGCCAGCGACGTATCCTTCAGCAGGCTGATAAAAATCCCCACCAGAGACGGCAGAATATTGCGCATCACCTGCGGTAACAGGACGCGCCATAAGGTCTGCTGCGTGCTGAAGCCCTGGGTTAATGCCGCTTCATATTGCCCCCGGGGCAGCGCGTTTAGCCCGGCCAGCACGGTGTGCATCACCGAGGCCGCAGTAAACCAGGCCAATGCCAGCGTGACGGTGAGCGCGCCGGGCAGATCGCCGCCTGTCATGAGCGGCAGCAGATACCACATCCAGAAAATCACGAAGATCAGCGGGATACCGCGGATCAGTTCGGCCCACAGAAAAAGGGCGGTGCGCATTGCTCCGGTAAAACGCCAGGCCAGGCACGCAAGCATTATGCCGCCGGGTAGGGCGAGGATGGCCGCACCGGCTGCCATTAACATGGTGAGCAACACGCCGCCGGGTTCGCCAGTCGCCATACGTCCCCACAGCAGATAATCCAGGTTGTCGGCGATGACGTTAAATCCGGCAATCATGTTTATTCCTCCCTGTGCGGGGGCCAAGACGCACCAGCGCCATGCCCATGACGACACCGGTAAACAGATACAATGCGGTTCCCACGATAAAGGCCTCCAGCGCGTGGGCGTTATAACTTTCAATCTGTCGCACCTGATAGGTCAGTTCGGCAAAGCCAATGCCGCTGGCAAGCGAAGAGAGCTTCATCAGGTTGAGATATTGCCCAACGACAGGCTGCCAGGCATTGGCAAGCCCTTGCGGCAGAAGGATGTAGCGAAACAGACGCCAGTCAGAAAAGCCCTGCGCCAGCGCGGCTTCCCGTTGTCCGCGTGGGACGGAACGTAGCCCTGACTCGACCTCTTCAATTAAAAACGCTGAGGTGAACACGCCTAACCCCCAGGCCGAACATAAAAACTCGGGCGTGAACCACCAAACGTCCCCCGGCAGAATCGACCAGACGTGATCTGCATTAACCACATCCCGAAGCGTCAGCGGCAGCCAGTTCCAGGCAGCGAAATACCAGAACAGCAGTTGCACCAGTAAGGGTGTATTGCGAAAAAGTGAGACCCAGCCGCTCACAACAGCATGACCAAACCGCCCGCCAGACAGGCGTAGCAGCAATAAAAGCAGCGCAAGCAGGCTCGCCAGAATCAGGCCCGCAAGAGTGACCCACAGGGTGGTGAGAAAACCGGATAATATCCACTGCAGGGGCTGCCCGGTCAGCACCCCCTGCCAGTCGAGCGCGGGCATTACAGATGCTCCTGATGAAGCGGGTTCAGGACTTTTTGCAGGAACCGCTGCGCGCGCGGGTGGGACGGGTGGGAAAAGAACTGTTCCGGCGGGGCGGTTTCCAGAATCTGCCCACCGTCGATAAACACAATCCGGTCGGCTATTTCGCGCGCAAACTGCATCTCATGCGTGACCACAATCATGGTGATCCCGCTGTGGGCCAGCGCTTTCATGACGAATAGCACCTCGCCAATCATCTCCGGATCCAGCGCGGAGGTCGGTTCGTCGAACAGAATGATTTGCGGAGAAGAGGCCAGCGCACGGGCAATGGCCACGCGCTGCTGCTGCCCGCCGGAAAGCTCGGCGGGAAAGTGATGGGCTTTTTCCAGCATCCCCACTTTTTCCAGCAGTGCCAGCGCCCGTTCCTGCGCCGGTGCGGCTTTCCAGCCGTGGACATGTTCGAGCGCCAGAGTAATGTTCTGGCTGGCCGTAAGATGGGCATAGAGATTAAATTGCTGGAACACAAACCCCACCCGGCTGCGCAACTGGCGCAGCGCTGCGCCAGAAAGCTGGCCTGTCGGTTTGTTGTCGATCAGGATCTCGCCGCCGTTCAGGGTTTCAAGCTGATTGATAAGCCGAATGAGCGTGGATTTGCCCGAACCTGAAGGGCCGAGGATAGCAACCACTTCGCCAGGTGTGATGCGCAGGTTGATGCCTTTTAAAACGTGATGATCGCCGTAGCGTTTAACCACGTCGCGAAATTCCACGCTGGCGTGGTCCAGACGTGAAAAATCCGCGGCACCGGCCGCGGAGTGTGAAAAAAGACCTGAGAGCATGTTACTGGGCTTCTATTGTAAAGGCACGAGGCTGTGGAGAAGGGGTGTGTGGACCAAACCAAACGTCGTAGATTTTGGCGGCCTGACCGTTTAGCTCAAGGTTAACCAGCTCGTCGTTCACGACCTTCAGCAGCGCGGTTTCCCCCTTTTTCACGCCCACGCCAATCTCTTCTTTACTGAGCAGGTCGGGCAGAATTTTGAAGTTTGCTTTATCCGGCGCCTGTGCCAGCAGACCGGCCAGAATGGTGCTGTCCTGGGTGATTGCCTGTACGTTGCCGTTGCGAAGTGCCGTCAGCGCCAGCGGAATATCGTCATAAGCAAGGACGCGGGACTGCGGGAAACGCTGGTGCAGCGCCTGCTCACCGGTTGTCCCTTTTACTGCGCCGATGCGCGCCCGGCTGTAATCGTCCAGTTTGTCAGGGGATTTGGCCGGGACCAGGAATTGCTGCCCGGTGACGAAATAAGGCGTTGAGAAATCTATCACCTGCGCGCGTTCCGGCGTAATGGTAATGTCCGCGACAATTAAATCCGCTTTGCCGGACTGAAGCAGCGGGAGACGGTTGGCCGGGTTAGTGGCAACCAGTTCCAGCTTCACGCCAAGCGCTTTTGCCAGCGCGTTGGCGAAATCGACGTCATAGCCGACGATTTGGTGTGTTTTGGCATCAATTGACCCAAACGGCGGGTTTGCGTCAAAGGTGGCCACTTTCACCACGCCTGCGGCTTTAATATCGGCCAGCTGGTCGGCCTGAACCTGGGTTGCTGCCGCCAGTAAAACCATTCCCAGCGCTAATTTTTGATACGCTTTTCTGTGTGTTGCCATAGTCATACGTCATCCCGTCGTTTTTGTTTTGTCCTGTTACGCTCCCATAAGCGAATGCTATCGCCAAATAAGAAATCGTTCTTTGCTATATGCAAAAAAGCATTAGTGAACAATGTGTTACTGAGCGGTGAATGAAAGTGGCGCTATTTGCGGATCTTGCACATCAACAGTCAATATTGGCATTTCCCCTGCGCGGCGGTTGGGTGGTTAACTGAGTTCAGGCAAAGCGAAGAGGGTGTAAAGACGATGAAAAAATGGATAAGCACGTTACGGCGGTTTTTTGCGACCCGGCAGGCCAATGCGGAGAACAGCGCGCAACGTGTTCTTGAGTCAATACTGCCCGTCGCCAGCCTGTATGGCGTGGACGTCGCGAACATCGACCCGGAGTGGTTTCATGATAAAACGTCACGCTGAACTGCGCCGCACGCGCGAAATGTACTGGAATGAGCTGTGCGTAATTTTGTTCTGATTCAGGTTAGCTGTTAATGTCGACAGGATATTGAGTCTTGTCAGTTAACGGAATGAAGAACACACTTTTAAAACGCACCCTTATCGTCTGGCTCGCCGTCTGCTTCGTCAGCGGCGTGTTGCTTTATGCCGAGCAGATTCGGCGTCAGTTCTGGGATCGCGACCGTGAGTTCTCTGCGTTGTTTTCAGAAATCAGCGCTGTGTTAACGCAAAACGAATCGGTATTGCCGCTTCTGAATGGCGATGAAGATATGGCGGCACTGCGTAAAAAGTTCCCTCATATTCTTTCGCTGGAAAAAACGTCAGGACGCGCGCTGGATGCCGCACGCGTTGAACCCGCCCAAGGCTATCAGTACTGGTTGTATAACCCCTGGCGTCAGATCCGGGTGCTGATTGATCCGAGCCCTTTACTTAACGCACATCATTCTTTTGCGCAGCTTAGCATAGGCTTCACCCGCGCAGACGATGAGGGGACGTCAGAAGCCTTCTGGCACTGGCAGCGTAGTTTCCCGCAGCACACTCAGCCCTTTATTCTCACAGCCGACGCTGAGCCGGACTGGCTCGGCGTCTCATGGTATAGCGTTATCCTGCTTTTTTTAGGCTGGGCAATCGTGATTGCGGCCGCGAGCACCGTGCTCTGGCAGCGTAAAGCGCGGAAGGATGCCGAGCAGCGGGCCCTTTATTACCAGCACGCCAGGCTCAACACGCTGGGCGAGATCACCGCGGGCATTGTTCATGAAATAAACCAGCCGCTCACTGCCGTGCAAACCTGGATTCAGGGCGCACAGCGTCAGCAGCAAAGGGACAATCCACAGGCGGTGTCGCAGGCGCTGGCGGGCGCACTGACGCAAACGCAGCGTATCAGTGCTTTGTTAACGCGCTTTCGTGAACATGTTGTGCAGGAGAAAGTCACTCTGCGGGAAGTCGATCTGATGCAATGCTGGCAGCAGGTGGTGAATTTACTGGAGCATGAGCGGCGAGCCGAACATATCACGGTTAGCCACGCCTTTGCGCCGGAGGCAACCACCGTGCTGGCGGACAGGCTCTGGCTAGAGCAGGTGTTACACAATCTGCTCAGTAATGCGATCCAGGCTCAGCAGGGATGCGATCGGGGCTGGGTAAGAATTAAAAGTCAGAAAAGCGCAAAGGGTGTTGAGATTACCCTCACCGACGGTGGGCCAGGCTTTAGTCCCGACGCGCTGCAGAATGCGTTTATGCCTTTTTACAGCGGACGAGAAGGGGGAATAGGTCTCGGTATGACATTGACGGAGTCGTTAATCACGCGGATGAATGGGGCGATAACGCTGGGTAATGGCCCGCAGGGCGGGGCTCAAATCCAGTTACTGCTGGCGAATGGAAAGGAGGCAACGCGTGGATAATACCCTCTGGCTGATTGATGACGATGAATCTATCCGGGAATCAATGGCGTTTTTACTCTCGGGGATGGGGTGGAAGGTAAAAACGTTTGAGAGTATTGGCGCGTTTACCGCCGATCACGTTAGCGATGTGACGCTGGTCGGGTGTATGTTGCTGGATATGCGTATGCCGGGCAAAGGGGGATTGGCCTGGCTGGAGGAAAGTGAATGGCCATGGCCGATGCTGCCGGTCATTATCATGACCGGGCACGGTACCGTTGACGCCTGCCGTCGGGCATTTCGTAACGGCGTGTTTGAATTTTTCACCAAGCCGCTGGATGCCGATAAGCTGATAGAAACAATCGGCTTCGCGTTTGAGGAGAGCCAGCGACGTTTTAGCGCCTGGCAGGAGAGGTCGCGAATAAAAGCGCGTTTTGAACAGCTGACTGCACGCGAACATGAAGTGTTGACCGTGCTGATGGAAGGGCTCAGCAATAAAGAGGTGGCTGCGCAGCTTAACCTCTCGCCCAGAACGGTGGAGGCACACCGTGCGTCGGCATTGGCGAAGCTTGGCGTCACCAGCCTGGTTCAGGCGAGCCGGGAGTACGACAAATTGCAATCCGTATAACTACCAGGTGGATTGCGTAATCAACCGAATTACGTTGCATCGTCTGCTTCAGTAACCTCGTACTGTTTCCCAACAGTCGAGGATGTGCGATGAAAAAGTTCATGATGATTGCGGCGTTTTTCGCCGGTAGCGTTAGCCTGGCGGCGCAGGCTGACGCGCTGAGCCAAAAGAATCTCTCCCTGGCGCAGGCAAATGCGCTGGCAACGTCTGCCGTACAGGCGTGCATGGCGAAAAACTATCAGGTGACGGTCACCGTGGTTGACCGCGCGGGCGTGGTGAAAGCGGTGCAGCGCACGGATAATGCCGGTCCACATACGGTGAAGGCCAGCGAAATGAAGGCATACACCGCAGTCAGTACGAAGAATGCCTCAGGCAAGGTGATGGAAGCCGCGCAGAATAACGCGGGTGCGCAGAATATGCGTGATGTTCCGGGCTTCCTGTTGCTGGCGGGCGGGCTGCCGGTGAAAGAGGGCGATGAGGTGATCGGGGCGATTGGCATCGGCGGCGCGCCGGGCGGTCATCTTGATGAGGCCTGCGCTCAGGCGGCCCTTGACGGGCTGAACAAATAGCATAAAAAAAGCACCGGGTTAGCCGGTGCTTTTTCATCAGATCTTGCAGGCGTCGCCGCAGTCGTCGTCGGCGACAATCGCCTGCGCTTTTTTATCCGCGTCGTCCAGACGTTCCGCGTTACGTTCTTCCGCTTCATCCAGTCCGTTAAAAACTAAGTTTTCGAGATCGATTTCCATGTTGCACCTGCGTTGTTCGGTTTTTGATACTGGCACAGTATAGGGCAAAAAAAGGCAGTAATGTACCTCGCAGCACATAAGGATAATCCCTGCCATACTCAGTGATTTACGGCTGAGGAGCGCCCATGATTACACTCTGCAAAACCTGCGGTACCTCTTACGATCCCAGACCGGAGCGCTGCCCGATTTGTGAGGATGAACGCCAGTATGTCCCGGTGACCGGACAGGCGTGGGTAGATTTTGAAAGCGTCACGGCGACCCACACCAACACATGGCAACAGCTGGAACCCCATCTGTTGAGCATCAAAACGGTCCCTGCCTTTGCCATCAACCAGCGTGCGCTGCTGTTGCGTACGCCGCAGGGAAATATTCTGTGGGATTGTATCGCTAACCTCGATCCGGCAACCAAAACGTTAATCACCGCGCTGGGCGGCATAAAAGCCATCGCGATTTCGCATCCGCATTACTACACCACCCTGCAGGAGTGGGCTAAAGCTTTCGACGCGACCGTGTACCTTCATGCCGGCGATCGGGCGTGGTTGATGCGCGACAGCCCGGCCATTCGCTTTTGGGAGGGGGATGCGCTGGAGATTGCACCCTCGGTCACGTTGCTGCGGCTTGGCGGTCACTTCGCGGGCGGGACGGTGCTGCACTGGCATGGCGGCGAAGGAGTATTGCTGGCGGGGGATATCCTGCAGGTAACGCCCGGTAATGATGCCGTGTCGTTTATGTGGAGTTATCCGAATATGCTCCCGCTGCCTGCCAGCGAGGTGGCGCGGGTAACCGGGCTTTTGCAAGGTACGGCGTTTGAACGGCTATACGGCGCATTCGAAGGCCAGAACATTCTGGCGAATGCGGACGACATTGTGCAGCGGTCAGGCCAGAAATATATTGCTTGTCTCAGGTAAAGCACGGTGGGTAAACTTCAGGAGCGTGATCTTGATCATGCCTAAACTAAAACAGATAAAAGAGAAATTGCTATGCAACATATCATTGAAGGTTTTCTCAGCTTTCAAAAAGAGATTTTCCCGCAACGTAAAGAGCTCTTTCGCAGTTTAGCGTCCAGTCAAAATCCCAAAGCGCTGTTCATCTCCTGCTCTGACAGCCGTCTGGTACCAGAACTGGTGACTCAGCAAGAGCCGGGACAGCTTTTTGTCATTCGTAATGCGGGCAATATTGTGCCACCGTTCGGGCCAGAGCCAGGCGGCGTCTCCGCGACTATCGAGTATGCGGTTGTGGCGCTGGGCGTGACGGACATCGTGATCTGTGGCCACTCCAACTGTGGTGCCATGAAAGCGATTGCCGACAACGCAAACCTTGAGCCAATGCCTGCGGTATCACACTGGCTGCGTTATTCCGATGCGGCCAAAGCCGTGGTTGAGAAGAAGTCCTGGGACCAGCCGATCGATAAGGTTAACGCGATGGTGCAGGAAAACGTCTTCGCGCAGCTGAGCAACATTAAAACCCATCCGTCGGTTGCTGTGGGCCTGCGCAACAACTCCATCCGCCTGCACGGCTGGGTGTACGACATCGAAAGCGGCGATATTCGTGCGCTGGATAAAGCGACGAAAACCTTCGTCTCCCTGTCTGAAAACCCGGAAGTCTTCTACGAGTAATCAGGCGCAGCAGGGCATGGAAGCCCTGTCAGTTGTCCACCCAGGGTAACTTCCTGCGTGAGCCAGAAGCCGGTTTCATGGCCGCTTTCGCCATCGCCTCTCCAATCTCTGCGCACTCTGCCAGTCCCTGAACAAAGGGGTGATCGTGCATGAGCCAGGGTATCGCACCAAACGCAATTCGTCCGCGCAGACTGTCGGGTTCTCTTAGCGTGTAATCATCACCGATATCGGGGATCTCTTCGCCCGTTGTCTGAAGGTGTTTCCGAAGCGTGGGGAAGGGAAGATCCCGGGTCTTAAGCGGTTTTTGCCCTCGCGCGTCAATATACACGTCGAAACGGTACGTGTTGTCCTGGGTGGTGATAACGGTTTGATGGCTGCCGATATCCAGGTCGTAATCATTCCCGAGTGCGACAACGCTGAGAATTCCGGCTTGACGCAGCCCCAGCAGCCTGCGGATTGACTGGGGAGGAATGGCGGCATAATTATCGATAAAAACGCGCGCCAGGCCCTGTCTGAATCGTTTTCCATCCTGCTCCGAGAAATGGGGAACAATCTCCTGAATCACTTCATGAAGCCGGAGAACGGTATAGCGCCACGCGACGGTGCGTTTATCGCGCTTGTTTCGCTCCACCTCCTGAAGATTCTCCTCTGCCCACAGGAAGGGATCATGTTTTTTGCGATCCGCAAACCAGGCATCAAGCAGCGTGTCGGCATTCAGCGAGCGTAATTCAATGGCGTTGCTCCACTGGGGATCGGCCTGCTCAAGTTCTTTCACCATGAGTGAAAATATACGGTCGAGTAAACCCTCAGAGCCCTTTTTCACTTCCGCTTCAGCAGCGGTTTCGGTCAGGATGGTTAAGGGTTCATAGGGGATGGGACAATAGAAATCAGCCTCAGGGAGGATACCCGTGCGTGACATCAATACAATTTTCAAATCCTGACTTTTTTCTTCCAGCCTGAACTCATCGTCAACAAATTCTCCGTGCTGAATTACCACGGCCATCGCGGCATCCAGTCCGCTGAGTGAGGTCCCCATAATGCCGACGCGGCAGGCGGGAATGCTGGCGTCCATCAGCCCTGACCAAGGGCTAGGGAAATAGGTGCGGGTGGCTTCATCGTCATCCGGCCAGACGTGACCGGTGGCAATGACGGCAAGATCAAACCGTTCATTGAAGGGTTCATCGTTCACTGAAAGCGTAACGCCGTCAGCGCTGACATCAAGATCGGTAACGGGGGAGGATTCAAAAACCTGCACCTCAAACCCACGCCTTTTTGCCTCGTCCACAAGCGCCAAAAAGCAATCGCGAAAATATTCCCCCAACAGAATGCGCGGTAAAAACTGTCTGTCGTGCAGCGTGGATTTCTCCACCCCATAGCGTGCAAGGTGCGACGGGCTCTGCGTTTTAAGCCACTCAAGGTAGGTGATGAATACGGGAGGGATTTCGATGCTCGCAATGTTTGCCAGCATAAGACGCGAGTTTTCTTCGTCGCTGTAGGGCATCCCGACACCGGCTTCTTCTGCCTGTTCAAAGACGGAGAGTGAGAGCGGGTTATTGCTGTTCAGAAGGGCGTAAAAGGTATAAATCCCTGTAGGGCCTGCGCCGATAATGGCAATTTTCTTCATCGACAGTCTTCCTGCATTATTTTTTCCATAAGAAAAGCGTAGCAGGAGAAGACTGACAAAATCAGGAAATTGGGATTATTCAGGGTGCTTAGAGAGGATTTTGCACCATTTCAGGACTGAAATGGTGCGTCCGAGTGGACTCGAACCACCGACCCCCACCATGTCAAGGTGGTGCTCTAACCAACTGAGCTACGGACGCAGAATGGTGCGTTCAATTGGACTCGAACCAACGACCCCCACCATGTCAAGGTGGTGCTCTAACCAACTGAGCTATGAACGCAACGCGTTGTCAGTGACAACGGGGACGAATATTAGCGGCACAGCCTCGAACAGGCAAGAGGGAAAATGCAATTTTCTCTCTGATTTCACGCGATTGCTTCATTACCGCGCAAAGTGAAGAGAAAGTAGCCGCCAGCAGGCGGCTACTGCTTGTTTAACGCGCGGCGCGTTGCAAAATCATCGTTGATGGCTGACGCTGCAGGAAGCGCATCCGCAGCATCATCATGATGGCGGCGGAGGTCAGACCGATAATAAAGCCGATCCAGAATCCTGCCGGACCCATGCGATCAACCACCAGATCGGTCAGCGCCAGGACATAACCGCACGGCAGGCCCAGCACCCAATAGGCGATGAAGGTGATAAAGAAGATAGAACGCGTATCTTTATACCCTCGCAGAACGCCGCTGCCGATGACCTGAATGGAATCCGAGACCTGATAAATTGCGGCCAGCAGCATCAGATGCGACGCCAGAATAACAACCTCCGGGTTGTCGTTATAGAGCAGGGCAATCTGCTCACGCAGCGCGACGGTAAACAGTGCCGTACAGGCGGCCATACAGACACCGACACCCAGCCCGGTGCGCGCAGCCGTTTGTGCATCCAGCGTTGAACCTTGCCCAAGACGGAAGCCCACGCGAATAGTCACGGCAGCGGCCAGCGACATTGGCAGGACGAACATCAGGGAACTGAAGTTCAGGGCAATCTGGTGCCCTGCGACGTCAATAATCCCGAGAGGCGAGACCAGCAGAGCAACGACGGCGAACAGCGTCACTTCGAAAAAAAGCGCCAGCGCGATAGGCAGACCTAACTGTACCAGGCGTTTTACGATGTTCCAGTCTGGCGTGCTAAATGAACGGTCGTTACGAATGTCGCGCATTGAGCGGGCGCGCTTAACAAAGGTAAGCATGCTGAAAAACATCACCCAGTAAACCGCGGCTGTAGCCACCCCACAGCCTACGCCGCCAAGCTCAGGCATGCCGAAATGACCGTAGATGAAGACGTAGTTGACGGGAATGTTCACCAGCAGGCCGATAAAGCCCATCACCATGCCGGGCTTGGTTTTTGCCAGCCCTTCACACTGGTTACGCGCAACCTGGAAAAAGAGGTAACCGGGCGCACCCCAGAGCAGGGCGCGCAGATAGCCTACGGCTTTATCAGCCAGCGCGGGGTCAATATTGTGCATGGCGCGAATAATATGTCCGGCGTTCCAGAGCACTACCATAATCAGCACCGAGACAAAACCCGCCAGCCAGAACCCCTGGCGTACCTGATGGGCAATACGTTCGCGACGGCCGGAACCGTTCAACTGTGCGATAACCGGCGTGAGCGCCAGCAGCAGGCCGTGACCAAAGAGGATTGCTGGGAGCCAGATTGAGGTTCCTATCGCTACGGCCGCCATATCGGTGGCGCTGTAGCCACCCGCCATCACCGTATCCACAAATCCCATTGCAGTTTGGGCCACTTGCGCGATGATCACCGGTATAGCCAGTGCCAATAATTGCCGCGCTTCATTCATGTACTTCTGCACGTGAACACCTTTGTATTGTTGTTATTTGAGAGAGTAAAAAAGCCGCCGAAACGGGCAGCAAGAAGAAAATGCAGGGGGGTGCCAGCTATTGTAGCGGGGTTTAACTAATTATCTAGTGGAAAAATCGCCAGTCAATGCGCTCCGCTGGCAACCTGTTTTTCCAACTGTTATTGTGGTGGGATTAAACGGTGTCATCACCGTCAGGAAAATACAGGAGTTGTAAGCATGTTTACTGGTATTGTGCAGGGCACTGCGAAAGTGGTGTCTATTGATGAGAAACCCAATTTCCGTACTCACGTGGTTGAGCTGCCGGAATATATGCTGGACGGTATCGAAACCGGTGCCTCGATTGCCCATAACGGCTGCTGCCTGACGGTGACCGAAATTAACGGCAATCAGATTAGCTTTGATTTAATGAAAGAAACGCTGCGCATCACCAATCTTGGCGAGCTGGTGGTGGGTGATACCGTGAACGTCGAGCGGGCAGCGAAATTCAGCGATGAGATTGGCGGCCATCTGATGTCCGGACATATCATGACGACCGCTGAAGTCGCAAAGATCGTGACCTCTGAAAATAACCGTCAGATCTGGTTTAAAGTCCAGGACCCCACCCTCATGAAATACATCCTGTATAAAGGATTTATTGGTATTGATGGGATTAGCCTGACCGTGGGGGAAGTTACGCCAACGCGTTTTTGCGTCCATTTAATTCCAGAGACGCTTCAGCGCACGACGCTAGCCAGCAAAAAACTGGGGCAGCGCGTGAATATCGAAATTGATCCGCAAACCCAGGCGGTCGTGGATACCGTTGAGCGCGTAATGGCGGCAAAAGAAGCCGCAATAATTAATGCTGCGGAAGAAGAATAAGAAATAACCCCGGTGCGCCGGGGTTATATTTTTAGCGGGCGACCCGTAAACCCTGTTCAATACCCCGGCTAAAGACCACCTGCCACAACTGAATATCGCGCGCGCGGAATGCGCCCGCACAGGCATTCAGATAATAGCTGAACATCCGTTTAAATCGTTCGGAATAGTTGTCCGCAATCTCCGGCCAGGCTTCCTGAAAACGGGCATGCCAGGCCATCAAGGTCGTATCATAATCCGCGCCAAAATTATGCCAGTCTTCCACAATGAAGTGAGGCTCACTGGCATTGGCAATCTGGCGCACGGACGGTAAACAGCCGTTCGGGAAGATGTATTTGTTGATCCAGGGATCAACGCTATTGTCGGTTCGCTTTGAGCCAATGGTGTGCAATAAGAAGATGCCATCTGGTTTCAGATTACGATCCGCTACCTCGAAGTAAGTGTCGTAATTTTTCGGCCCCACGTGCTCAAACATGCCTACGGAAACAATGCGGTCAAATTGATCGTTCAAATCACGATAATCCTGCAGGCGAATATCGACGTCCAGCCCGCGACAGCGTTCCTGCGCCATTTTTTGCTGTTCGGCAGAGATGGTGACACCGACGACGCTCACCCCGTAATGCGTCGCCATAAACCATGCCAGACCGCCCCAGCCGCAGCCAATATCCAGCACACGCATACCTGGCTGTAACTGCAGTTTTTCGCAGATAAGACGCAGCTTATCCTGTTGCGCTTCTTCAAGCGTGGTGGCCTGTTTCCAGTAGGCGCAGGAGTATTGCATCAAAGGGTCAAGCATACGGCTGAACAGGTCATTACCAAGATCGTAATGCTCTTTGCCGACAATCCACGCCCGCTTTTTGTTTTGCAGATTGAACAATCGGGCAGACGCAACACGCAGCGTGTCTTTCAGGTTTCGAGGAAGCTGGTTTTCAAGACCGGCGCGTAACACGCTGGTGAAAAAGATATCCAGCCGTTCGCACTCCCACCAGCCGTCCATATAACTCTCGCCCAATCCTAACGATCCCTCGCGCAACACGCGTTTAAAAAAGTCGGGATGCTTGACCTGCGGATCGGAGGGGGAAGGCCCATTAATCGTGATGCCTGCACGACCTAACAGTTCACTGACGATCCGGGACCAGTTATCGTCCGGAACGCTGACTTCTTCTATACACGATGAACTCATAGCTTCTCCATCACCTTGCTGTGATCAGAACCTTCAAACAGCGTAGACGCTTTTTATGGTTTGTGAGAAATCTCACGGTAATTCCCCGCGAGGCTAGTATCCGACGTAGAACAGAGGAAGGGAGATAACCCTTGCCGAAATGCCTTCCATGGAAAAACGGGAGCACTCCGGCTCCCGTTAACACTTAATATTTATCGTATTTAATCGAACCAAATTTAGTATAGGCCTCAAAATTTGGTGATTCAATAGAAAATTCTTAGCAACCTAATCACTGAAACGTAACATAATTTCCAGCGCGATTATGCATGCGACGTTTCTGCCCGAGCTCCCTCTTTTTGCTCCCGATGCGCGGAAGACTGCATACGGTAGCCAATGGCGGCCAACGCGACGGTAAACAGCATTACGCTGGTGGTGGTCAGCAGTGGGGTGGCGATCAGGGCTGAGACCACCAGGCTTGCCAGGAAGCACAAACCCAGCTGCAGCGTGTTCTGCAGCGCGGCTGCACGGCCAGTTGCCTGCGGGAATGGGCGTAATGCCTGCGCCACGACGATAGGGTAAATGGCACCGTTGGCAATAGCCATCACGCAGAACGGAATCAAAATCTCAACCAGGCCTGCGCCCGGAACGAAGCCCACAGCCCAGGTGCCGATCACGCTCAACGCGTACAGCGCCAGCAGCCACGGCAGCATCTGCTGACCTTCCCATTTCTGCAACGCAGCACGACAGCCATAGCCACCGACCAGGAAGGCGATGGTCTGCGGGACGTAGCTCAGGCCAATGGCTGCAGGGCTGTAGCCCATATCATGCAGAATGAACGGCGAGCCGGTCAGCCATGCGAAGAAGCTTGCAGAGCAGGCCGCATAAATCAGGACGTTACCGCGATACGCCTTCGCCCGCAGCAAAGAGGTAAAGGTGATCGGCTTCGCTTCCGGCAGCGGCTCCTTTTTAGGCGCAGGCTTGAGGGTAAACGCGGGCAGCATCAGCACCAGGGTAACGGCAAACAGCGTGGCGAAGATGGCCTGCCAGTCGAAATGCGCCAGCAGCCAGCTTCCCAGCAGGGGGGCGAGGGCGGGCGAAAGCCCCACCAACGGCATAATGGTGGCGAAAATGCGGTTAGTGCGTGAAGCAGGATAGTAATCCGTCACCAGCGCCTGCCAGGTCACCGCTGCGGCACATACGCCAACGGCCTGCACGAAGCGCAGCACCAGCAGCCAGGCTGCATCGCGTACCCACAGCATCCCCAGACAGCCCACGGCAAAAATAGCCAGACCCAGCAACAAGACCGGCTTACGACCAAAGCGATCGGAAAGCGGGCCCCAGAGCAACTGCGCGAAGGCAAAGCCGGCAAGGAATACGCTCAGGCTGGCGCTGATGGCGGCAGCCGGGGTCTGTAAATCTTCCTGCATCGCGGCAAAGGCCGGCAGGTACATATCGGTGGCCAAAAAGCCCAGCACGCTCAAACCGGCGAGCCAGACTAAAAATCCTTTATGAGGTTGCATTATTTCTTCTCCTTGAGGAGGCAGGTGTACGTTGGCGCAGAGTGTAGGGAGTGCAAAGCGGCTTGTGAAACGCTAATATTTGGCGGGTGCATTCAAAAATTTTGCAGGCAGAAAATGTGGTCAGATTATTCTCTTGAAGTTGTGGATGCCGTCGCGCGTAACGGCAGCTTTAGCGGTGCAGCGCAGGAGCTACACCGCGTGCCCTCGGCGATAAGCTATACGGTACGCCAGCTGGAAGAGTGGCTGGCGGTTCCCCTGTTTGAACGGCGTCATCGCGACGTTGAGTTAACGCCTGCCGGGGCGTGGTTTTTGAAAGAAGGGCGATCTGTTATCAAAAAAATGCAGATCACCCGAGAACAGTGTCAGCAGATTGCTAACGGCTGGCGAGGGCATCTTTCCATCGCGGTAGATAACATCGTCAAACCGGAACGAACGCGGCAGATGATTGTTGATTTTTATCGTCATTTCTCGGATGTGGAGCTGCGGGTGTCCCAGGAGGTGTTCAACGGCGTCTGGGACGCGCTGGCGGACGGCAGGGTGGAGATGGCGATTGGGGCAACCCAGGCGATCCCCGTCGGGGGGCGCTATGCGTTCCGCGATATGGGCATGCTTAACTGGAAATGCGTGGTGGCGCGTGAGCATCCGCTGGCGACAATGGAAGGGCCGCTGAGCGATGACGCGCTGCGCAACTGGCCGTCGCTGGTGTTGGAAGATACCTCGCGCTCGTTGCCCAAGCGTATTACCTGGCTGCTGGATAACCAGCGCCGGGTTGTGGCCCCGGACTGGGAATCATCCGCGACCTGCCTCAGCGCCGGGCTGTGCGTTGCAATGGTGCCTGGCCATTTTGCGCGCCCGCGCATTGACACGGGTGAATGGGCTGCGCTGACGCTGGAGAACCCCTTCCCGGATGCCGCCTGTTGCCTGACATGGCAGCAAAGCGATGTATCACCTGCAATGGCCTGGCTTCTGGATTACCTGGGAGACAGTGATACGCTTAACCGGGAGTGGTTACGGGAGCCAGCGTAGCGGGCTCCGTATGAGATTAACGACGGTAGTCGCGGAACGGACCATCCGCAACGGAACGGCGTTCAATAAGGCGAGGATGAACTTCAATTGACTGGGATTCTTCTCGCTTGTTGACGATCCTGTCCATCAGCATATTGAAGGCTGTTTCGCCCAGTGAATCTTTTGGCTGGTGAATGGTGGTCAGCGCAGGGGTAAAGAAGCGCGCGTTACGCACGTTGTCATACCCGATGACGGAAATATCCTGCGGTACGCGCAGCCCCAGCTCATCTGCCGCACAGAGTGCACCCATCGCCATGATGTCACCACCACAGAAGACGGCGGTCGGACGGTGCGGCTGGGAGACAATCTGCTGCATCGCGCGATAGCCTGATTCGGGTTCAAAGTCACCCTGAACAATCCAGTTTTCCGGCACCGCGATCATCGCTTCTTCCATCGCTTTCATAAACCCGGCCAGGCGGCCCGCACCGGTGTTGCGCTCCAGCGGCCCCGGTATCACACCAATTTCGCGGTGACCGCGTTCCACCAAATAACGTCCCGCCATATAACCGCCTTCGAAGGCGTTATCAATCACGGAATCGGTGAAGTCGGCACGCGCTTCACCCCAGTCCATAACGACCATCGGTATGTGGCGATACTCTTCAAGCATGGAAAGCACCGACTCCGGGTACTCGGAGCACATCACCAGCAGACCATCCACGCGCTTCTGCGCCATCATTGACAGATAGGCTCGCTGTTTTTCAATGTTGTTCCACGCGTTGCCCAGGATAAGGGTATAGCCTTTCTGGAAGCAGTTTTTTTCTACCGCTTCAATGATCTCGGCAAAATAGGCCGCTTCACTGCTGGTGGCCAGCAAACCAATGGATTTGGTGTGATTAACTTTAAGACTGCGCGCAACCGCACTCGGCGAGTAGTGCAGTTCCTTGATCGCTGCCCAGACGGCATTGCGCGTCTCTTCCGCAACGAAACGGGTTTTGTTAATAACATGTGATACGGTTGTAGTGGAAACGTTTGCGCGTTTTGCCACATCTTTAATTGTTGCCATTAAATGTCACTCCAGACCATATCCTAAGCTCCTGAAAAACATGAAGGTAAACGTTTGCCTTCTCTCACCCTTATTACGCAATCTGGAATTGCGACACGCCGGGAAAACGACTCAGGACGTCAGGAGGGGGTCAATGGCCGGTACGCTAATAAATTTAGCGTGGAATTTTGTCCTATCTTGGTGAAAAGGGGAAGAGCAAAAGTGGATATCCGTTTAAATCCAGGAAGATTTTTGACGTAAACTGTGTAAAAATGAGCAGACTCACTTTTTGTGGGGGGATTAAAAGGAGAAAAATTGATGAATACCGATCTGAAGTTTTCGCTGACGACGACCGTGATTGTGCTGGCGCTGATTGTTGCCGCAGGTTTGACGGCAGTACTGCACTGATTTACGCGGAGGGAGCGTTCTCTCCCTCCTGCTTATCCCGATTGTTACCCCTCTGGCAAAAATCTTTTGCCAATTTGTTAACTTCTCATTTTTTGTGATTGATGTCATGCTTTCCGCTTCTTTGTTCTGTGTTACGACATAACACGGCATCCGGAGTTGACGCATGAAAATCAATTTTCCCCTGCTGGCCCTGGCGATCGGCGCTTTTGGGATTGGCACCACTGAATTTTCCCCGATGGGGTTATTGCCCGTTATCGCCCAAGGCGTAGAGGTTTCTATCCCTGCGGCCGGTATGTTGATCAGCGCCTACGCCATTGGCGTGATGGTGGGGGCTCCGCTGATGACGCTGTTGCTTTCGCATCGGGCGCGACGCAACGCGCTGATTTTCCTGATGGCCATCTTTACGCTGGGCAATGTGCTCTCCGCCATTGCGCCGGATTACACCACGCTGATGCTGTCCCGTATTCTGACCAGCCTGAACCACGGCGCCTTCTTTGGGCTGGGCTCTGTCGTTGCCGCAAGCGTGGTGCCCAAACATAAGCAGGCCAGCGCAGTGGCGACCATGTTTATGGGGCTGACGATTGCCAATATTGGCGGCGTACCTGCTGCAACCTGGATGGGGGAAGCGATCGGATGGCGGATGTCCTTCCTCGCCACTGCCGGGCTGGGTGTGGTGGCGATGATCGCCCTGTTCTTCTCGTTACCGAAAGGCAGCGCGGGCGAACGTCCGGATGTGCGTAAAGAACTCTCAGTGCTGGTGCGTCCTCAAGTGCTCTCTGCGCTGCTGACAACCGTTCTCGGAGCAGGGGCGATGTTTACGCTCTACACCTATATTTCCCCGGTACTGCACGAGATAATGCATGCAACGCCGCTTTTTATTACCGCGATGCTGGTGCTGATCGGCGTGGGCTTCTCTATCGGTAATTACCTCGGGGGCAAGTTGGCCGACCGTTCTGTGAGCGGTACCCTGAAAGGCTTCCTGACCCTGCTGATTGCCATTATGGTGGCGATACCCTGGTTGGCGCAAAATGAGGTGGGGGCGGCAATTGCCATGGTGGTATGGGGCGCAGCCACCTTCGCAGTGGTACCGCCATTGCAGATGCGCGTCATGCGCGTCGCCCATGAAGCTCCGGGACTCTCTTCATCCGTCAATATTGGTGCGTTTAATCTGGGGAATGCCTTGGGTGCCGCAGCAGGCGGCGCAGTGATTTCGGGTGGGCTGGGGTACAGCTTTGTACCGGTGATGGGCGCCATCATTGCTGCCCTCGGCCTGCTATTGGTGCTGATGTCGGGTCGCAAACAACCTGAAGCGGCATGCGCCACAGAATAAGCTAAAAGCGCAGAAGGGCGGACCCTTCTGCGTGTCTCTTACGCGGCGAAGTTCTTCGCCACAAAGTCCCAGTTAGCCAGAGACCAGAAGTGCTCCAGATAGTTAGGACGCGCGTTGCGGTAATCAATGTAGTAGGCGTGTTCCCAGACATCCACGGTCATCAGCGGCGTTGCGCTAGTGGTCAGTGGCGTACCGGCGTTTGAAGTGGAAACAATAGCCAGTTTGCCATCCGCCTCTTTCACCAGCCACGTCCAGCCAGAACCAAAGTTTTTGATTGCGGCATCAGTAAACTTCGCTTTGAAATCCGCAAAGCTGCCGAACGCTGCGTTAATGGCAGCCGCCAGCTCACCCTTCGGTTCCCCACCTGCATTTGGCGCCAGGCAGTGCCAGTAGAAGGTATGGTTCCACACCTGAGCGGCGTTATTAAACACGCCACCCTCTGAACTGCGTACGATCTCTTCCAGCGTTTTGCCTTCAAAATCGGTGCCTTTGATCAGGTTGTTCAGGTTGGTGACATACGTCTGGTGATGTTTGCCGTAGTGATACTCCAGGGTTTCCGCAGAAATGTGCGGTGCCAGGGCGTCTTTTGCATACGGTAGTGCAGGTAATTCGAACGACATTGCTTCTCTCCTTATTATATTTACGCTGCCAATAACCCTACAGACAACAAGGAAAGGATAGCAAATTGAAAGGGTATGCAAAAGAGGAACTTACCCTGTCACAGAGGTGGCAGGGCAGGGATTAGCGGATGGTTTTCGGCGTCATTACGCGGCGCGCGCCAACATAATGGCGCACCCAGTAATCTTCGCTGAGTGAGGTAATTTGAATATCCTGGCCGCTGCGCGGCGACTGGATAAATTTCCCGTTGCCTACGTACACGCCGACATGGTCTGCCGTGCCGCGCCCCTGGGTGCGGAAGAAGACCAGATCGCCGTTTTCCAGCTCGCCACGGTTAACCGGTGCGGCGTCGCGCAGGTGATACATTTCATTGGCGGTACGCGGAATGCGGAATTTCACCAGATCTTTGTATGCGTAATAAACGAGGCCGCTGCAGTCAAAACCGGTACGCGGGGAGGACCCACCCCAGTGATACGGTTTGCCAATTTGTCCCATCAATTTGTTCATTGCCGTTTTTTGGGCTTTCTGAACGCGAACCTTATGCACTTCCGCAATTTTGTTGACTTTAGTGCATTTCGCTTTGTGGCCTTTACGCGTCATGCATTTTTCGGTGACCAGGTTAGCGGCAGTTTGCGAGGCTTTGCGCTTGCCTGGCAGGGCGGTATGGGATGTATTCGATTTTGTTTTGCTGGAGGCGATTTTTTTTGTCTGAGGCGTGGTTTTTTTCTTTACGGTTTTGCTGGTGGTTTTTTTCTTACGTTCTGTGGTTTTTGCCAGATGCGTTTTTTGTACAGCAGAATGCCGCGCCTGTTCAGAGGCGTTCGCCGCTGGCGTGAATGAGAGTGTTGTAAACAGTAAAGCACAGAGCGTGATCGAGATTTTATTTATCCGCGCCACTGGGCAGTCCCCTGATGAATGCAGGCCATCAATAATACCCGCGTATGATTTACAAAGCCCGTCGATTCTAATCTATAAAAACCCGATAAGTTAATAGCATTTTTCAATCTAAAATCCTGTTTCGTTAGCAAGTGCAAAAAAATTCATCAATCTGTAGCACTATTGTTCACTCCCTAAGCAAAACCTTACGCGAATCAGGGTTAAGCTACATTTGCAATGCATCTTATGGCGACACGCGTTAAAATGGATAGACGTGACGAAAATGTTATTTTCCGATGTCTGTCTTAACCGCTACAATGTCAGACGAATGCCGTAACAGAAGTTTAAGGAAGCAAGACATGAGCACCACTATTGAAAAAATTCAGCACCAGATTGCTGAAAACCCGATTCTCCTGTACATGAAAGGTTCTCCGAAGCTGCCAAGCTGCGGTTTCTCTGCGCAAGCGGTTCAGGCGCTCTCTGCCTGTGGCGAGCGTTTTGCTTACGTTGATATCCTGCAAAACCCTGATATCCGCGCTGAGCTGCCAAAATATGCAAACTGGCCGACCTTCCCACAGCTGTGGGTTGACGGTGAGCTGGTTGGCGGTTGCGACATCCTGATCGAAATGTATCAGCGTGGCGAACTGCAGCAGCTGATCAAAGAAACCGCGGCTAAGTACAAAACGGAAGAGCCGGACGCAGAATAACTATTTTGCGTAGACAAAAAAGCGACTCGCTAGAGTCGCTTTTTTTTGCCTATTCCTCGCTGTCCGCCATTGGCAGCGGCCAGCCACCCAGACGTTTCCAACGGTTGACTATTTCACAGAACAGCTCAGCCGTACGCTCGGTATCATATAACGCCGAGTGAGCCTGAGTGCCGTCAAACTCAATACCCGCGGTAATACAGGCTTTAGATAAGACCGTTTGCCCCAGCGCCAGGCCGCTCAGCGCCGCGGTGTCGAAGGTGACAAAAGGGTGGAAGGGATTACGCTTGAGCGAGGCACGCTCGGCGGCGGCCATGGTAAAGCTGTGATCGAAGGTGGCATTGTGCGCCACCATGATGGCGCGGCTGCAGTCATTTTCTTTCATGCCTTTGCGCACCATTTTAAAGATTGCATGCAGCGCTTCATATTCACTTACCGCACCGCGCAGCGGATTTTTTGGATCGATACCGTTAAACGCCAGCGCTTCTGGCTGGAGGTTTGCCCCTTCAAAGGGCTCAACGTGGAAGTGCAGCGTGGTGTCCGGTGTAAGCCAGCCCTGTTCATCCATCTTCAGCGTGATGGCGGCAATTTCAAGCAGCGCATCGGTTTTAGCGTTAAATCCGGCTGTTTCTACATCAATGACAACGGGATAAAAACCACGAAAACGGTCGCACAGACCGGTAAATTGAGCATTATCGGACATCAGGGTCTCTTACAAGGGAAAAAAAGCAGTGCGCATTATGGCAAATTTTAAGAAGGGATGCAGTAAAACAACGGGCGCATAATGCGCCCTGCGGGATCAGTTGCCCAGACCGCGACCAGCGTCTTTGGCTTCAATCAGTTCAATCTTGTAACCGTCCGGATCTTCAACAAATGCAATCACGGTAGTACCGCCCTTAACCGGACCTGCTTCACGCGTGACGTTGCCGCCGTTGCTGCGGATACGCTCACAGGCTTCGGCGGCGTTGTCCACTTCCAGCGCGATATGGCCGTATGCCGTGCCCAGCTCGTAGCTCTCTACGCCCCAGTTGTAGGTCAGCTCAATAACCGCTTCATCAGACTCTGGACCGTAACCGACAAACGCCAGCGAATATTTATATTCCGGGTTTTCGCTGGTGCGCAGCAGCGTCATGCCCAGTACGTTAGTGTAGAAATTGATGGAACGTTGCAGGTCGCCGACGCGCAGCATGGTGTGAAGTAGGCGCATAATTTCCTCATTAACCAATGGAATGGATTATCTTTTTGAACAGAAACGATGTTTTAGTATAGCGGCGAAGTATCGCCGCTATCAATGCACAATGGGGGATTACAGGGAAGGGTAGTCGGTATAACCTTCAGCACCGCCGCCGTAGAAGCTTTCTGGGCGTTGTGGGTTCAGTTCAGCTTTTTTCTGCAAACGGGCAACCAGATCCGGGTTGGCAATATAGTCACGGCCAAACGCGACGGCGTCGATCAAACCTTTGCTAATCAGATCTTCGGCTTTCTCTGGGGTATACGCACCGGCACCGATGATGACACCCTGGAAGCGCTCGCGCACCTTCTGGCGGAAGGCTTCAGTGTAAGGTTGACCACCGGCCCAGTCCGGTTCAGACATGTGCAGGTAGGCGATACCGCGTTTAGCCAGTTGCTCAATCAGATACAGGGCATCGGCTTCTTCATTCGGGCCATTATCAACGTTCTGGAAGGAACCAATTGGCGATACGCGAATACCAATACGATCTGCACTCCACTCCCGGCAAACGGCATCAACCACTTCCAACACCAGCCGAGCGCGGTTTTCCACGCTGCCACCGTACTGGTCGGTACGATGGTTTGAGGACGGGGACAGGAACTGGTGCAGAAGATAGCCGTGCGCAGAGTGCAGTTCCACCAGGTCAAAACCGGCTTCACGGGCGTTCGCTACCGCCTGACGGAAATCATTTACGATACCCGGGATTTCTTCCAGCTCCAGCGCACGTGGCATGGACGTATCGACGCGGATTGCCTGACCGTTTTCATCACGCAGTGAAGTTCGGGTGTTTGCGCTCAGGGCCGAAGCAGAAACCGGTGCCTGGCCGCCAGGCTGAATGCTGCTGTGAGAGATACGACCGGTATGCCACAGCTGTACTGCGATACGCCCCTCTTCGGCGTGAACGCCCGCGGTGATTTTTTTCCAGGCGGCGATTTGTTCCGGGCTGTGCAGGCCAGGTGCGCCAGCATAGCCTTTTGCCTGGGCTGAAATCTGGGTCGCTTCAGAGATGATCAGGCCAGAACTTGCGCGCTGACGGTAATATTCACCCATCAGAGGGGTTGGGATGTCACCCGGTTCGATGCTGCGCAAACGGGTAAGCGGAGCCATAAACACGCGGTTTGGTGCGGTAACGGCACCCACTTTCAGTGGGGTAAATAATTTTTCAGCGGACATAAAGGCTCCTGAGTAGACCAGTCGACTAGTAATTGGGTAAATAAAAACGCCCGTTAAACGCCAGGCGTTGTGATACTGCTTTTCACATGTGCCAGCGCGCTTTCAAGCGGCACCGCACTGCGAGAAATCTTGGCCTGAAGATTAGCCCCTAACCAGAGAGCATAGAGCACCTGCGCCTGAGTTAATGGCTCGCCCGTGAAGGCCAGCGTATTTTCATCACGGCCTTTCTCCAGCGCCTGTGCCAGTAAAGCAATAACCCCACTGGCACCTTTATCCATGGCTGTGCGCATATCTTCAGACAGGTCACACACCTCGGCAGAAAGTTTGACCGTCAGGCAACCGCTGATAATGCCCTGCTGACAGAACTGGTTCAGCGTTTCCTGATAGTAGTTCAGAACACGATCGCGATAGTTACCTGCACCGCTGGCGAAGTGAACGGCGAGGCGCTGATGATAGCTAGCATAGTGCCGCTCCAGCATGGCCACGCCGAAGGCTTCTTTGGACCGAAAGTAGTGATAAAACGACCCCTTCGGTACCTCAGCGGTTTTAAGTAACTCGCTTAACCCCATACCGGTAAACCCACGATGCATACAGAGTCGTTCGCCGGTTGCCAGTAAATGTTCGCGTGTATCGTGTTCAGTATTTCTGCTCATGGCTGCACTCTAATAGACCGTTCGGTCTAATGCAAGTGCGTTTAGTGACGGCATGCGTTCAGAATATCCAGCTGTTGTTGATAAACCGTTGATTTGACATCCATCATGCCTAACACGGTGGAGAACAAATTGTCCTGTGAAACCGCATTTTTTGCCGCATGGTCACGCAAACACTGCTCGTTAATACCAAAGTTTTTCGTATAGTCTGGTGATAACCAGAATATAAAGGGAATGTGTGTTTGTTGTTCCGGCGCTAGCATGTATGGCGTTCCGTGTAGATAGATACCGCTTTCACCCAGCGACTCACCGTGATCGGACAGGTAAATCAGCGCAGTGTTCATGCTGTCCTGACGGGCTTTCAGCATGTCGATGGTTTTGCTGACCATGCTGTCGCTATACAGGATGGTGTTGTCGTAAGTATTCATCAGCGCCTGATGATCGCAGTCCTGAATTTCATTGGTATCACAGGTTGGCGTAAACTTACGGAACGCGTCAGGATAACGGTTGTAGTAGGCCGGACCGTGGCTACCCATCAGGTGAATCACCAGCACCGAGTCCTGCTTCAGACCATCCAGCACGTTGTCCAGGCGGTAGAAATTCACGTCGTCGATGCAGGACTTATCCTTGCAGAACTGGTCCAGTTTCCACTGGGTCATGTCCGTGTGCGGCACGCGGTCACAGGCGCCTTTACAGCCGCCATCGTTATCACGCCAGAGCAGGTTAATTCCTGCATGATTCAGCACGTCGAGCAGTCCTTCCTGATGACGCGCCAGGTCGGCATCGTATTTATTACGCGTCATGCCGGAGAACATGCAGGGGACAGAAACGGCGGTTTCGGTACCGCAGGAGGAAGCCTGTGGGAAATTAATCACGTTCTGCTTTTTCAGTTCGGGATTTGTTTCTCGCCCATAACCATTCAGCGAATAGTTGGCCGCGCGTGACGCTTCACCCACAATCAAAATTAATACGGTTTTCTTGTGTTGGCCCGAAATCAGCGGGCCTTTATGCGCGTCTTGTCCAATACGTACCAGCGTCTGATCGCCAGCAAACCAGCGCGCTTTACTGTATTTCATGATGGCGCTAACGTAGTTTGCTGGGGTCACCATCTTGACGATGCTTTTATTATTTCGGAACAGCGAGGCGTAATCTTTGTAGAACACGGACGCGATCAAAATAATAATCAGCAACGCGCCAAGCATTGCAGCAAAACGCGTCAACAGCGCATACCACCATTTACCGGTACGAATCTGCGTCATTGCCAGTACAACAGAGGGAATAAGACCCGCAACGGCAATCCACAACATCATCTGTGGCGTAACCAGGGCGGTAGCTTCCTGGGAATTGGTTTCGAACACGTTGACGATCATGTTCTGATCGATGACCGCGCCATAGGTATACATAAAGTACGTCGCGGCAGCGCATCCCATCGTTAACAGGATCAACAGCGGCTTACGAATAAACGGAATATTGAGCAGGCTAAAGACAATGACCCACCCGCAGAACAACACCAAAGGCACCGTTGCGGCAAAGATCATGTCATGCAGTTGCGCAGGCGCAATAATGGCCCAACTGCGTTGAATAAACAGACCGTTTACCAGAGTAAAGAAGAGAGCACAGCCCAGAGTAAACTTAATATCGTTACACTGTAACTTTTTCACAAACCACATTATAAACAGACCATTTCTACTAGTGATGCGGCGAGTATAGAGGGGGAAGATTAGTGAAACCTTAATGCCATAAATCTGTGGTAAAGCCCTTGCACGCGGGGCATTTAACGTCTTCACTGTAGAGGAGTCTTGGTTTACGGAGGTGTGTGTGGCAGAGCAACTGGAGTTTTTCCCTATCCAGAGCCCGTGCCGGGGGATTTGTCAGGTCGATGAGCGCGGATATTGCCGTGGGTGTATGCGTACCCGCGATGAGCGCTTTAACTGGCAAAACTTCAGCGACACGCAAAAGCAGGACGTATTACGCCTCTGTCGGCAGCGATTACTGCGCAAAATACGCGCAAACAGAGCGGGTGAAACCGAAGAACCTCAGCAACCTTCACTGTTTTAACGCGGTAATTGCGTATACTCATAACATCACTTCCTTGAGGAAAATGTTATGGTTCAGCGTATTACCCTTGCCCCCCAGGGGCCAGAATTGTCCCGCTTTGTCATGGGCTACTGGCGCCTGATGGACTGGAATATGTCCCCCCTCCAGCTGGCGAGCTTTATCGAGGAGCATCTCGAGCTTGGGATCACGACTGTCGATCATGCTGATATCTATGGTGGCTATCAATGTGAAGCCGCATTCGGTGACGCGCTTAAGCTGGTTCCCGCCCTGCGTGAACGGATGGAAATCGTCACGAAATGCGGGATTGCCACCACGGCAAAATCGGAGCACGCCTTGGGTCATTACATCACCGACAGCGCGCATATCATCAAAAGCGCAGAGCAGTCGCTGGTCAATCTGGCAACGGATTATCTCGACCTGCTGCTGATCCACCGTCCCGATCCGTTAATGGATGCCGATGAAGTTGCGCAAGCCTTTCTGAATTTGCATCAGAGCGGGAAAGTGCGCCATTTTGGCGTATCGAACTTCACTCCGGCGCAATTTGCACTGCTTCAGTCACGTCTGCCGTTTACGCTGGCGACGAACCAGGTTGAAATTTCTCCGGTTCATCAGCCGCTGCTGCTGGACGGTACGCTCGATCAGCTGCAGCAGCTGCGTATCCGCCCAATGGCGTGGTCGTGTCTGGGCGGCGGTCGTCTGTTTAATGATGATGAGTTCCAGCCGCTGCGTCACGAACTTGAAACCGTTGCGCGTGAGCTGAATGCAGATAGCATTGAGCAGGTGGTGTATGCGTGGATCCTGCGTTTGCCGTCTAAACCGTTGCCGATCATTGGTTCCGGTAAAATTGAACGCGTGCGTTCCGCCCTGGCGGCAGAAGAGCTACAGATGACGCGTCAGCAGTGGTTCCGCATTCGGAAAGCCGCGCTGGGCTACGACGTGCCTTAATCCGTAAATTGATGGCTTTCCGGTGAAATCGTTGCCTCTGGTATACACTTATGGGGCAAAAAATAACCCGTGGAGGTCCTATGAAGCGTTTTGCTCTGGCTCTCGTTACGCTGGTTGTTTGTGCAGGTGCGCAGGCAGCCAGCGATGAAGTGGAAATGAATCTCGTCACCTCTCAAGGGGTAGGCCAGTCCATCGGGACGGTGAAAATCACTGAAACCGACAAGGGGCTGGAATTCGCACCCAATCTCAAAGCACTTCCTCCCGGTGAGCATGGCTTCCATGTGCATGCCAACGGCAGCTGTCAGCCCGCGCTGAAAGAGGGCAAAGCGTCGGCGGCGGAAGCAGCCGGCGGCCATTTAGATCCACAGCATTCCGGTAAGCATGAAGGGCCGGACGGTATGGGACATCTTGGCGATCTGCCTGTGCTGGTGGTGAATAACGACGGTAAAGCCACTGACCCTGTCGTCGCGCCTCGCCTGAAAAAGTTGGATGAGGTGAAAGGCAAAGCGCTGATGATCCACGTCGGCGGTGACAACATGTCCGATAGGCCTAAACCGCTGGGCGGCGGGGGGGCACGCTATGCCTGTGGCGTAATGTGATCGCCGATAGTGCCTGGCGGCGGTGCCTGTTCCAGCTGCGACAGCGAGCAGTGCAGTCGCCAGATTATTGAGGCTAAATCGCGCGCGGCCGGAAGGTGATGGCGCGCGAGGGTATCGCAAATCCGCTGCAATTCTGCGAGCGTGGCTTCGAGCGGACGCTGCTGGACGCCGCGCTCGCTCATGACATCACGCAGCAGGGAAATACAAACATCACGAACCTGTGAAAGCGGGTCGGATCGGGTTTCCCACGCGCGAAGCTGCCAGACTACGTGGGAACAGTTCAACAGCACGACGCCCCAGCGTAGAAGCCAGCGACGAGAAAGGGAGTCCTGGCTGTTATTCAGCTGGCTAACGTGGTGATACACCAGCGATTCATACTCGCTCTCGCGCAGATGCGGTTTACGGCTGAGCTGATCGACAAATCCACGGCGAAGTTCGCGAATATGGCGTCGGCTCTTACGCGCGTCGGAGCCCGGCCGCAGTACGGCGAATGCCAGCCATGCCAAGCCCACTCCGAGGATTTTCGCCAAATTATCATTAAGAAAATCGGCGAAATCATACACCGGCGGGTTGGTCACCGAGATAAACGACCCCATAAAGACAATGAGCTGCCCCCACAGGCCCGCCAGTTTTGGCATTTGCAGCTTAAGCAACTGCATGGTGGTCAGCAGTGGGAACAGGAACAGCAGAAACTGCCATAAATCGCTTATCTGCACCATCAGACCAAACTTCACCACAAAGCTGAACAGCGACAGTAAAACCAGCGTGCGCAGCAGCAACGTAAGGGAGTTAAAGGGCGAGGCGGCGACGGAGTAGAGTACACAGCTAATGGCTGCAAGCGTCAGCGCTGCGCTACCGGATTCCCACTGCGTGGCAATCGCCCACGCGCCAACCAGCATCAACGCGCAGAAAGTTCGAAAACCGCTCCACACCGCTTCTATATTATCCGTATGTCTGGTTAACGCAGGACTGCCCGGCACGCTGAACTCCGTTATCGGCGTGGCATTCTCGACGGCTGTTATCCAGCGCGAGCTGCGCAAATACAATCGACAGAAATAATTTAGCCGCTGCCAGAAGGCGCGGTGGCGATAGTCATATTCGTCTTTGGGGGCGAGCGGGGCGATGATTCGCGCGACAGTGTAGATATCGGCATCCGGGCGAGCGAGGGTCGCAAGCAGGGATTCAATAATGGCGCGGGTGTTTTCTGGCGGCGTCGGCCAGTTCAGCAGCATTCGGCGCAGGCTTGAGATAGCGCTGGTCATCCGCAACTGCTGATGAAGCAAATAGTTAAGCAGTTTGTTCTGGCGACGAAAGCGGTAGTGGCTCCAGAAGGCCTGGATACGCAATAAATTCATGGTCAGGATCTGGCCAATCACTTTTTCATGCGCAAGGCGGATATCGTCGTTGGTGTCAGGCTGCCAGAGAAGGCTCGCGTGCTCCAGCAGTCGGCTGTGCATGGTCTTCAGGGCGGTGATAAGCGCAGTGCCGTCGGAGGTACTGGGCAGGATCATCATCATAAATCCACCGCAGAGGATCCCGACAATCACTTCACAAACGCGTGCCTGAGCGATGTCCCATAATTCCGTAGTGTCCAGCACGTTGACCACCGGAAACGCAATAATAGCGGCGGTGTAGCCAGCCAGCTGAAAGGCATAAGCCACGTTATTGGTAAAATGGGCGCAGGCCCAGGTACATACCCCCAGCCATGCCGCCATGCTCAGTAAAAACAGCCACGGATCGTTTAGCGTATGACCGGCAATAATTAACGCCGCCGTGGCGCCCAGCAGGCTACCGGCCACGCGCCCCAGACTTTTACTGATGACCCCACCAACGGTCGCAAAACTGACGACCGCCGCAGAGGTCATTGCCCAGTAGGGTTCATCCAGATTGAGGTAGTAAGCAATCGTCAGTGCAAGACACATTGCAATGCCATTACGCAGCGCGTAGCGCCACTGCGGCCGGGTTGCTTTCACCCACGGCGTGTTACGCCAGGAAAAAGCTTGCAGGTTCATTAGCGCGCCCCGATGGCAACGGTGCAGGTTGTACCTGACACCAGGGTAATGTCCTGAGGCAGTTTATCGAACTCAACGCGAACCGGAACACGCTGCGCCAGCCGAACCCAGGGAACGTTAGGCTTGATGTCCGGAACCAGGCCCGAATCGGTTTCAACGCTTTGATCGTAGATAGCACGCCCAATACTGGCTACGTGACCCTGTAACCTCTGCGAGCCGCTGTAAAGCGTGATGGTCGCAGGGGCACCTTCCCGGATATGACGAAGTTTGGTCTCTTCAAAATAGCCCACAACGTAGAAAGAGTGGCTATCGACCAGAGCAAACACGGGCTGCCCGGTCGTCGCGTAATTACCCACTCGGGCCGACAGGTTTGTCACCCAGCCGTCCACCGGGGCTTCAATTACGGTTTGTGTCAGCTCCCACTGCGCCTGCTTAAGCGTGGCTTGGGCCACGTCAACGCTGGCCTGCATTGCTTTAACATTCATGTTTGCCGTATCTAAATCTTCGGCAGAAATATAGTTTTGCGATAAATGCCGACGGCGGTTTGCTTCGTTATTCGCTTTCGCTAAATCTGACTGGGCTTTAGCCAGCTGCGCCTGCGCGTTGAGGAGCGCAATTTGGAAGGGCGTTTTATCAATGCTGAATAAAACATCACCCTTTTTAACGAACTGGTTATCCTTAACAAGAAGCGTCGTGATACTTCCTGAAACCTGTGGGGTGATACTGACCTGTTCCGCGCGGATTTTGCCATCCCGGGTCCAGGGCGATTGCATGTAGTAGTTCCACAGCCACCATCCGGCCAAAAGTGCCAGGGCAAGAACGAAAAGGGTGGAAAAGTATTTTAACGTTTTCAGAGACATAATCACCACACGGTCAGTACAGCAAGGCCAAGGCACACGGACAGGACAAACAACGAGAGATCCATCAGCATGGGGTGCCAGATTTCACCGGAATACATCCAGTCGCGGAGCAGTCGATGCGTGACAAGCCAGATAACAAAACCGACCAGGACGGCTTTAAACAGAGGGGGAAAGTAGACTGATGCACCAAAGATCAGGTCCTGGAGGGGTAATCCCGTGGAGTTTAACGAGAAGGTCACGAGCAGAGATCCTGTGCAGTGAGCTGTGTGCCACAATGGCGTGCATTACAAAGATGTAACATAAGTACTCAGTGTAATTCCTACTTTTATTAACGTCGAAAGCAGTAATGCATTTGTTTTGGCAATACAAATACTGCACACTATTCTAAAATCAGTATAATAACTTAGCAAGCTAATTATAAGGAGATGAAATTGGAATCGCCATTAGGTTCTGATCTGGCAAGGTTGGTACGCGTTTGGCGTGCTCTGATTGACCATCGCCTGAAACCTCTGGAATTGACACAGACGCATTGGGTTACGCTGCATAACATTCATCAGCTTCCGCCCGACCAGTCACAAATTCAACTGGCAAAAGCGATAGGCATTGAGCAACCATCATTGGTTCGAACGCTAGACCAGCTGGAAGAGAAGGGACTAATCTCCCGGCAAACCTGCGCCAGCGATCGCCGCGCTAAACGGATTAAACTCACCGAGAAAGCGGCGCCCATCATTACAGAGATGGAGGCCGTCATCAGTAAAACGCGAGGCGAAATCCTTTCTGGGGTTTCCCCTGCGGAGCTAGAAATGCTCATCAGCCTCATTGGGCGTCTTGAGCAAAATATCCAGGAATTGCAGTCCCGCGACTGAAAATAGATGGAGGCCTTGCAGCAGCAAGGCCTTTTTTATTGAAAAACGACGACCCGATTACGCCCCGTCTCTTTCGCCTCATACATTGCCTTATCGGCACATTCCACGCAGGTTTCGGCGGCAACGTCTGATGATGTTGCGGTGAAGACACCCATGCTGATGGTAATGGGCTCTGGCAGTTGTCCTTCGCTGCTGGTTTTATCAAAGCTGCTGAGGTTTAGCCTGATCCGCTCGGCTACCTGATGTGCCGCCTCGGAGGAGGTATTTGCCAGCATCAGGACAAACTCCTCGCCGCCAATTCGCGCCGCGATGTCCTGTGGACGTACCGAATCCATCAGCAGGTTGGCGACAAACTGCAACACTTTGTCTCCCTGAAGATGCCCGTAGCAGTCGTTGATTCGCTTAAAGCGATCGAGATCGCTGACGATAACCGAGACAGGGCGGCTGGCTTTAGCAGTGCTGAGCGTCTGGCTTAACGCGTCATAAAAATAGCTGCGGTTGTAGAGACGGGTAAGCGGATCGCGAATCGAGTTTTGATAGGACTGCTGATACTTTAAATGTGAATCATGGTACAGATTAAAAACGTCATACATCAGCACAAAAATAATGAGCAGCGTCGCGATGGTTTCAAATAAGCGAGCGCGGTACCATGAAATGTCCTCGGCATGACCACCAACCAATAGCATGGAGAGTGTCATGATATAGCAGACACAGAGAAAATTACCGCTCACCCAGAAGAGATTACGAACGCGCGTAATGACCATCAGCGTCACTAATGTCACTGCCCACAGAATGAGTAGAATAACGTTTACTGCATGGCTCCAGAGCATCATAAACTGACGGGTTTCATTATCCACCAGGTCTACGGATAACAGCGGCGAATGGCTGGAATAAAGCCAGGCGAGCATCACCATAAAAAGGGTAAAGATCAAAGCACCTACAACGATGGCAATATGCGCCAGACGGGAAAGAGGATAGTCGCGAATAATATAAAGTAAAGCCGAAACAATAATCAGTATCGCCATTAAGAGATGGCGAAACATATAAAAGATCATCGCATCGTTATAGTTGATGACGTTGAACTGATAGAGGTGCAGCCACGCAGGGAAGCTGGACAGTGTACCAATCATCAGTAGCGCCGAACCCGCAAAGGCAAAAGCGATGGCTACCAGATACAACCGTCTCTTGTCGCACCAGTATTTCATTACCATAAAACAGGCAATAAAGAGATGAAAAACCAGCAAGAAAATGGTGAGCGTCGGGAATAAAAGGGGCGAAAAAGAGGGAACCTGCTCAACAAGTTTTAAAAATAGACCGTGTAATCCCCCGATAACAACAATGCATCCGAGGCAGAATAAAATATAGCGGTTTTTTACATAACGACCGATCGCAAGCATATAAGATTTAATAAAATTAAAGTGAGAGAATACAAAGGAATTGCGAAGAGTCTAACGAATAAGTGGAGTAAATACTTTGCGCAGGAACAATATAAATGGAGTTTAATAATAGTCACGAGGAATGAATATTCTTAATATATTCATTTGAATGATGTGTTAGTAAATAATAAAGAGATGTGGCCGGTTGGCCACATCCCATAAAGCATTAACGCGGAGACACGGTGACCTGGCGACCGTTGCTTGCCAGAACAACACGCTGACCAGCGGAGAAGCGGGTGTTGCCTTGTTTCTGAACAACCATGATGGTGCTGCCGTCGTCTTTGCGGATTTCCAGCTCGACGCCCTGAGATTTGTTCATGGCACCCTGAACGCCTTGACCCGCTACGCCACCTGCAACGGCACCTGCCGCTGTTGCCAGGGAGCGACCTGTACCACCGCCAACAGTGTTACCCAGGAAACCACCCAGGACGGCACCGCCGATTGCGCCAACCACGTTGCTTTCATCGCCACCCTGAATCTGAACAGGACGTGCGTTAACAACGGTACCATAAGTCACATTCTGAACTTGCTTAGCTTCAGACGCACTATACACGTCGCCAGAAAGTGAACTGTCATTCACACAACCAGCCAGAGTTAAACCAATCAGCGAAACGCCCAGTACACGTAAAATCATTTGACTCTCCTGTTCACCAAAAACGCTCAAATTGAGCATCCGTAATGGCTAAATTATATGGCATACGGGCCATAGATCATATCTTTGCACTAACAATAGGAAAATTGTACTTGAATTTGACTTAACGATACATAAACGAAAGCCTCTCGTGTCACTTGTCTGACATTGTTAAAAAATATTATTGCTGCATAGCCAAGTGCGCCCATTTATGGTGGAGTGGATACCTCTAGCCCTCGCAACGTAAGGAAAGCGCATGAAATCGGGTCGCTACATTGGTGTGATGTCGGGCACCAGTCTGGATGGAGTTGATGTCGTTCTGGCCGCAATCGATGAAAACATGGTAGCACAGCAGGCAAGCCTGACCTGGCCCATTCCCGTTTCGCTGAAAGAGGACATCCTGAGCATCTGTCAGGGGCAGCAATTGACGCTTTCACAGCTTGGACAGCTCGATGTGCGTCTTGGGGCACTGTTTGCTGACGCAGTGCAGGCACTGATGGACAAAGAACATCTTCGCCCACAGGATGTCGTCGCAATCGGTTGTCACGGGCAGACCGTCTGGCATGAGCCAATCGGCGACGCGCCGCATACCCTGCAGATTGGCGATAACAACCAGATTGTGGCGAAAACAGGGGTGACGGTAGTCGGAGATTTTCGACGTCGTGATATTGCGCTGGGTGGGCAAGGTGCACCATTGGTACCGGCGTTCCATCAGGCTCTGTTGGCGCACCCGACTGAGCGCCGCATGGTGCTCAACATTGGCGGAATTGCCAACCTGTCGATGCTGATCCCCGGGCAACCTGTTCGCGGCTACGATACCGGCCCTGGCAATATGCTGATGGATGCCTGGATCTGGCGCCAGCGCGGTAAAGCTTATGATAAAGACGCTGAGTGGGCGTGCGAGGGTAAAGTTATTATCCCGCTGCTGCAATCCATGCTTAGCGACCCGTATTTTGCACTGCCTGCCCCAAAAAGTACGGGACGTGAGTATTTCAACTATGGCTGGCTTGAGCGGCAGCTGGCTCAGTTTCCGGCGCTTGCCCCGCAGGATGTTCAGACGACGCTTGCCGAATTAACCGCCGTCTCGATCTCTGAGCAAGTGCTTCTGAGCGGAGGATGTGATCGTCTGCTGGTATGCGGTGGAGGAAGCCGTAACCCGCTGGTGATGGCGCGTCTGGCTGGGCTACTGTCGGGGACGGAAGTGACAACCACGGACGAAACCGGGATCAGCGGTGATGATATGGAAGCGCTGGCATTCGCCTGGCTCGCATGGCGCACCGTAGCCGGGTTGCCCGGCAACCTGCCGTCGGTAACCGGTGCCCGGGAGGCCAGCGTGCTCGGTGCGATTTTCCCGGCAAATCCTCGACATAATCAGAGTTAACTGAAATTCAGCGCTGCGCGTAGCCGTTAATATGGAAAAAACAGGAGGACAGCCTTGTCCTCCAGGACCAGGATAGTCTTCGGAATACGCCCATGAAAAAACTTCTTCTTATTGTTGCGCCACTCTTGCTGTCTGGATGCAGCGTTTATAACCAGTTCGTTGAGCGCATGCAGACCGATACGCTTGAATATCGCTGCGCTGAAAAACCGCTGACCGTAAAGCTGAATAATCCCCGTCAGGAAGCCAGCTTCGTGTATGACAACAAATTGCTCACGTTGAAGCAGGGAGTCTCCGCCTCTGGTGCGCGTTATACGGACGGTATCTATGTATTCTGGTCGAAAGGTGACAGCGCAACGATCTACAAGCGTGACCGTATCGTGCTGAACAATTGTCAGCTCGAAAATCCGAAGCGTTGAGATTTTCCCAGGGGCGGCGCACAATAGCGCCACCCAATGTCAATTTCAGCTAACGCCATGTCAGATAACGACGAACTGCAGCAAATTGCGCATCTGCGCCGCGAATACACCAAAGGCGGCCTGCGTCGCCAGGATCTCCCCGCCGAACCGCTGGTGCTTTTTGAACGGTGGTTGAGGCAGGCCTGTGAAGCCAAACTTGCCGATCCGACGGCGATGGTTGTCGCGACGGTCGATGAGAACGGTCAACCGTATCAGCGCATCGTGTTGCTCAAACACTATGACGAGAAAGGGCTGGTGTTTTACACCAACCTCGGCAGCCGCAAAGCACACCACTTAGAAAATAACCCGCGTATCAGCCTGCTGTTCCCGTGGCATATGCTGGAGCGTCAGGTGATGGTCACCGGTAAAGCGGAGCGCCTCTCTACCCTTGAGGTGGTGAAGTACTTCCACAGCCGTCCGCGCGATAGCCAGATTGGCGCCTGGGTTTCAAAACAGTCCAGCCGTATTTCTGCCCGCGGCGTGCTTGAAAGCAAATTCCTCGAGCTAAAACAGAAGTTCCAGCAGGGCGAAGTGCCGCTGCCAAGTTTCTGGGGTGGTTTCCGTATCCCAATCGAACAGATGGAATTCTGGCAGGGCGGCGAACATCGGCTGCATGACCGCTTTTTATACCAGCGCGATAACGGCGGCTGGAAAATCGACAGACTGGCACCGTAATCCCCGAAATTTGTTGTGTTAAGCGCTAGCGCTACGTGCGCCAGCGCTTTATTCTATGTACCTTTCGTATCAGGCGAAAAGTCGTGTACCGGCAAAGGTGCAGTCGTTTATACATGGAGAATTTGATGGCAAGCAGTAACTTGATTAAACAATTGCAAGAGCGGGGCCTTGTCGCCCAGGTGACGGACGAAGAAGCGTTAGCAGAGCGACTGGCGCAAGGCCCGATCGCGCTCTATTGCGGCTTTGATCCCACCGCCGACAGCTTGCATTTGGGGCATCTTGTTCCCTTGTTATGCCTGAAACGCTTCCAGATGGCGGGCCATAAGCCTGTCGCGCTGGTCGGCGGTGCCACCGGTCTGATTGGTGACCCAAGCTTTAAAGCCGCTGAGCGTAAACTGAACACCGAAGACACCGTGCAGGAGTGGGTGGACAAAATCCGCAAACAGGTTGCACCGTTCCTCGACTTCAACTGTGGCGAGAACGCCGCCATTGCTGCGAACAACTACGACTGGTTTAGCAACATGAACGTGCTGACCTTCCTGCGTGATATCGGCAAACACTTCTCAGTTAATCAGATGATTAACAAAGAAGCCGTTAAGCAGCGTCTGAACCGTGACGACCAGGGTATCTCCTTTACCGAGTTCTCCTACAACCTGCTGCAGGGTTATGATTTTGCCTGCCTGAATGAACTGCACGGCGTTTGCCTGCAGATTGGCGGTTCTGACCAGTGGGGTAACATCACTTCCGGTATCGATTTAACCCGTCGTCTGCATCAGAATCAGGTCTTTGGTCTGACGGTTCCGCTGATCACCAAAGCGGACGGTACCAAATTTGGTAAAACTGAAGGCGGTGCGGTATGGCTCGATCCGAAGAAAACCAGCCCGTACAAATTCTATCAGTTCTGGATTAACACGGCGGACGCCGATGTTTACCGCTTCCTGAAGTTCTTCACCTTTATGGACATTGAGACGATCAACGCCCTGGAAGAAGAAGACAAAAACAGCGGTAAAGCGCCGCGCGCGCAGTACGTTCTGGCTGATGAAGTCACCAAGCTGGTTCACGGTGAAGAAGGTCTGGCCGCGGCAAAACGCATTACCGCAAGCCTGTTCAACGGCACGCTGAGCGATTTGAGCGAAGCAGACTTCGAACAGCTGGCGCAGGATGGCGTGCCGATGATTGAGTTGGAAAAAGGTGCCGACCTGATGCAGGCGCTGGTGGACTCCGAGCTGCAGCCGTCTCGCGGTCAGGCGCGTAAAACCATTGCGTCTAACGCGATCACCATCAACGGTGAAAAGCAGGCCGATCCGGAATACACCTTCGTTGACGGCGACCGTTTGTATGGCCGTTACACGCTTTTGCGTCGCGGCAAGAAAAACTACTGTCTTGTCTGCTGGAAATAATTAAAAGTATGCCGGGGCGTGGGAAACCACGCCCCTTTTGTTTTTTCAGGGTTTGGTAAGCAAAAAATGAAGAACATCCTCGCCATTCAGTCCCACGTTGTTTTTGGACATGCTGGCAATAGCGCTGCGGAATTCCCGATGCGCCGCCTCGGAGCCAACGTCTGGCCTCTCAATACCGTCCAGTTCTCAAACCACACGCAGTACGGCAAATGGGCCGGCTGCGTGATGCCGCCTTCGCATCTGACAGAGATCGTGCAAGGCATTGCCGATATCGACCAGCTTAAACGCTGTGATGCGGTGTTGAGCGGTTACCTTGGCTCAGCGGAGCAGGGGGAGCACATCCTTGGCATCGTCCGTCAGGTGAAAGCGGCGAACCCGTCAGCAAAATATTTCTGCGATCCCGTGATGGGGCATCCGGAAAAGGGCTGTATTGTGGCGCCGGGTGTTGCAGAATTCCACGTTCGGCATGCGCTGCCAGCCAGCGATATTATTGCGCCGAACCTTATTGAACTGGAGATCCTCTGCGAGCATTCGGTAGACAGCGTAGATGAGGCTGTACGCGCTTCTCGTGAGTTAATTGCTCAGGGGCCAGAGATTGTACTGGTGAAGCATCTCGCACGTTCAGGATTGAGCCAGGACCGTTTTGAGATGTTGCTGGTGACGCAGGACGACGCCTGGCATATCAGCCGCCCGCTAGTGGATTTTGGCGTACGCCAGCCCGTCGGGGTCGGTGATGTGACCAGCGGCCTGCTGCTGGTGAAATTATTGCAGGGTGCCCCCCTGCGTGAAGCGCTGGAGCACGTTACTGCCGCAGTCTATGAAATTATGATTGCGACGAAAAATATGCAGGAATATGAATTGCAGGTGGTTGCGGCACAAGATCGTATCGCGAAGCCGGAACATTACTTCAGCGCAACACAATTGTAAGAGTAGGGATGTTGTAGGCCGGGTAAGCGTAGCGCCACCCGGCAATACAAACCGCTCGGTTAATTCAACCCTTCCGCTTTCAGCGCCGCCGCAACCCCAGGACGTGCCGCAACGCGATCCATATACGACGCAATATGGTCTAATCCTTCCATATTCAGCTTAACCGCGCGCGCCCAGCGCAGAACGGTAAAGAGATACGCATCAGCAATAGTGAAACGCGCCCCGCAAATCCATTCATCGTCCTTCAGCGATTCGTTAACGTACTGCAGTTTTTTCTCAAGCAGGGCACGCACGGTCGGTTTGTACTCTTCCGGCGTATCGGGGCGGAACAGCGGAGTAAAGCCTTTGTGCAGCTCGGTCGCAATATAGTTCATCCACTCCAGCGTCTTGTAACGGGAGACGCTGCTCACCGGTGCGAGCAGCTGGCGGTCAGGTACGGTATCGGCAAGGTACTGCATAATCGCCACGCCTTCGGTCAGGAGCGTACCGTCATCCAACAATAGCGCCGGCACTTGTCCCTTCGGATTGATAGCAAAGAAGTCATCGCCGTTTTCCAGGCGCTTTTTCATCAGGTCAACGCTGTCCAGCGTGAAGTCTTTGCCGCTCTCGCGCAGGGTAATGTGGGAAGCAAGAGAGCAGGCGCCTGGTTTGTAGAACAGTTTCATCGGTAACTCCTTTTTGCTGAGGTTCCAGCTATGTTAGTGCGCGTTTGAATAAAAAAAAAGCCGCTAATGAATTAGCGGCTTCCGTTCAGTCGTTTCCCGATGACATTACGCGTTAGCGGTTTCGGCCACTTTAGCGTTCTTGTCGTCGTCCTGAGTCATGCGATTCAGCTTAGGCGCGGTCAGCAGCATCAGAACCGCGATAACCGCCGTGGCAATACCAATCTGCATGAATACGGTACCGTAAACATTCAGGGAGACCAGCGGGTCGGTCACGTTTTCTGGCACCGCCATCAGGTTTGCAATCTTACCTGCAATGATTGCCGCACCGGCAGTGGTGAGGAACCAGCTACCCATGATGAAGCCCATCAGACGCTGCGGAACCAACTGTGCAACCATGGCCAGCCCCAGACCGGAGATCATCAGCTCGCCGATAGACTGCAGCGCGTAGCTCAGGATCAGCCAGTTAACGGAGACGATGCCCGCTTCGGTCGCAAATTTGGTACCCAGTGGCAGCACCAGGAACGCACCGGAGCACAGCACCATACCGATAGCAAACTTGTGCGGCATTGGCAGACGGTCACCCATCTTGTTATAGATAGCCGCCAGAATCGGGCTACCAATCATGATCCAGAATGGGTTCAGGGCCTGATACTGTTCAGGTTCGAACGCGATACCGAGGATTGAGTGTTCAACGTTACGGATAGCGAAGAAGTTCAGGGACGTTGGCATCTGGCTGTACAGCACGAAGAAGATAATCGCTTGCAGCATCAGAATGAACGCCACAATCATCTTACGACGCGCAGCACCCTGCATAGCGAACGCTTCTTTCGCAAAGATGCACACGATGCCCAGCGCAACTACACCCAGTACAGCACGTGCAACCCCCTGGTTATGCAGCAGCCAGGTTGCGACGGCAGCGAGGATCACAACACCCACGATAGTCGCCAGCAGTTTGCCCATGTGTACAGGCTCGAAGTCAGGCTTAGAACCGTAATCTTTCACCCAGCTGCGGCAGAACAGGAAGTTCACCACGGTGATCAGCATACCCACAAAGCTCAGCGCAAACGCCACACTCCAGCCAAATTTAGCTGCGAGCCATGGAGTTGCCAGCATTGAGAAGAATGAACCAATGTTGATGGACATATAGTACATGGTGAATGCACCGTCCAGACGTGGGTCATCTTTGTTGTAGCAGGTAGAGAGCAGGGAAGACGGGTTCGCCTTGAACAGGCCGTTACCGACGGCGATAGTCGCCATACCCATGTAGACCACTGCTGCATCGTGACCAGACCACGCAACCAGGCCATAACCGACCGCCAGAACAACGGCACCTAGCATGATGACACGTTTGGTGCCGAGGACTTTATCACCCAGCCAGCCGCCGATAGCGACCAGACCGTATACCAGAGCACTGAAGGAAGAGAACAGCGTGATGGAATCGGCTTCGGACATACCCAGTTGTTTAACCAGGTAAACCGCCATGATCCCTTGCAGGCCGTAATAACCAAAACGTTCCCATAACTCAATAGAGAAAATGAGATAGAACGCTTTTGGCTGTTTAAAAGCGTTAAGACTTACGCTTTCATCTGTTGGTTTATTGTTTGCAGTAGACACATATACCTCTTTTTTTACATCCCATATTAACGGGGGTGTTCATAGCGTGAAGACCGTAGTCCATCCGCTTTATAGTTATATTGGGAGGGGAAACGGCGGGTAATGTTCACTATCCTGACCCGTCTGGCAATACGTTTGTAATACTCTGTTACATATAACTGAGGCGATATAATCAGGCCGTCATGCAAATGTTATTCAGCGTTAAATTTTATTCCGTGCCTATTGGTGGTTTTTTTGACTGCCTTTAACCCCATGAAGCGGTTGTTTGGCGATATGTTCTGCTATTTGCCGTTTCAGGCAGTGATATAGCCCATATTCTGAAAAATGAATGGTCATATGTGCGGCATTGGATCGGTTAAATCTTGTCTGGCAAAGGGTTTACGCAGGTTTTAACAACAAAAATCCAACATGACGTTATCAGAGTGATCCTGATCACATATGTATAGAAATTTTTGGTGATGAAAAAAGAATTAACCTCTTTGGACGTTAAATGACCGAACATTCGCCCGGTTAAGGTGGGGGAATGGCGGACAATTTACGGCCATAAGGAAGGTTTACAGATAAGCCTTCCTTATGTAAGGGATTGAATGCGCGAAGGGAAAGGTCAAACAGGCGATCAGGAATACACTTTATCTTTAAATTCGCACAGGTCTTCGATGATGCATGATCCGCAGCGAGGTTTTCGTGCTATGCAGGTGTACCGGCCATGCAGAATCAACCAATGATGACAATCAACCTTAAATTCGGCAGGAACGACCTTTAACAGTTTTTCTTCAACCTGTTCGACGTTTTTACCCGGCGCGAAGTTGGTGCGGTTGGCGACGCGGAATATATGGGTGTCTACGGCAATCGTCGGCCAGCCAAATGCGGTATTCAGCACCACGTTTGCCGTTTTTCGACCTACGCCCGGCAGCGCTTCCAACGCCGCACGATCTTCCGGGACCTCGCCACCGTGTTGCTCCAGCAAAATTCGGCAGGTCTTAATGACGTTCTCGGCTTTGCTGTTAAACAGACCGATGGTTTTGATATACGATTTCACGCCGTCCACGCCCAGCGCCAGCATTGCCTGCGGCGAGTTGGCCACCGGATAGAGCAGGGCGGTGGCTTTATTGACGCTCACGTCGGTAGCCTGCGCAGACAGCAGCACGGCGATCAGCAGCTCAAACGGCGAGTTGAAGTTCAGCTCCGTCGTTGGGTGAGGGTTTTCGTCACGCAGACGGGTCAGGATCGCAATGCGCTTGTCTTTGTTCATGAGGCCTTCTCGGGTATCCCTTCCTGCACGCTGCGCTCAGCCGCGCGGCGTTTACGTTTCTCATCAATCAGGTATTTTATCGCCAGCATCATGCCAAGGCCAATGAAAGCGCCCGGGGGCAGCATAGCCAGCAGGAACGGGGTGTCCGTATGGAAGACTTCAATGCGTAACGCCTTAGCCCAACCGCCCAGCAGCGCATCTGCGCCGTCAAACAGCGTGCCGTTACCCAGAATCTCACGCAGCGAACCCAGTACAAACATGGCACAGGTTGCCCCCATGCCGATGGCAAATCCATCCAGCGCCGACATGGCCGGGCTGTTTTTCACCGCAAAGGCCTCAGCACGACCCACAACGATACAGTTGGTGACGATAAGCGGAATGAAGATCCCGAGCGACTGATACAGACCAAAGGCATAGGCGTTGATCAGCATCTGGACGATACTCACCACCGACGCGATGATCATCACGTAAATCGGAATACGGATCTCTGATGGCGTCCAGCGGCGTAATGCGGAGATGGACAGGTTGGTCAGGGTTAATACCAGCGTGGTCGCCAGCCCCAGGCCCAGCGCGTTGGTGGCAGTAGACGTCACGGCAAGCAGCGGGCACATCCCCAGTAATTGCACCAGCGCGGAGTTGTTCTTCCACAGACCCTGGACGATAACCTCTTTAACCTGGCTCATGATTACTCCTCACAGGCGGGAAGATTGTTCATTTGCGCGGGAAGCGTTTCTGCATATAGCCCGGCCCGTTTTACGGCATTAACCACTGCACGAGGCGTGATGGTCGCCCCCGTGAACTGATCGAACTCGCCGCCATCTTTCTTCACCGCAAAAGCGGTATCGTTTTCGCCATGGATAACTTTACCGGCAAAGTGCAAAATCCAGTCGCTTAACCGCGTTTCAATTTTATCACCCAGCCCTGGCGTTTCGTGATGCTCCGTTACGCGAGTGCCGAGTACGGTACCGGAGAAATCACTGCCAACCAGCAGCTGAATAGCACCGGAATAGCCGTCGGGAGCCGTCGCTTCCATGACCGCCCCCACCGGCTTATCTCCCTTGCGGGCGATAAAGACGCGATGTGCACCTTTGCCTAACGAGGGTGCCTCTACCACGAAGCAGCTTTTCTGCAGGTCATTATCGTAGAAGTCGGACGGGATGACCTGGTCGAAGAGTGCTTTTTGCTGCCTGACCGCCTGCTCATCAATCGTCGTTTTTGTCAACGTATTGACCAGCGCGGTAAGTCCGGTCAGAACCGCCGCGAAAATAGCCAGCGTCATGCCGTGCTTTTGCATTGTCTTAAACATGGCGAAACCCTTAGCGATGGCCGTACACGCGCGGGCGCGTGTAGTAGTCGATGAGCGGAACGGTGATGTTGGCAAGCAGTACGGCGAACGCCACGCCGTCAGGATATCCGCCAAAGCTGCGGATAAGCCACACCAGTAATCCTGCCAGCGCGCCGAAGATCAGGCGGCCACGGTTGGTCGTCGACGCCGTTACCGGGTCGGTCAGAATAAAGAACGCGCCCAGCATGGTCGCACCAGAGAACAGGTGCATCTGCGGGCTGGCGAGTGACTCAGGGGAGAACGCCCAGCCCAGCGTGGCGCAGATTGCCAGCGTCACGAGGAAGCTGACCGGGATGTGCCAGCGAATCGCTTTTTGTTGCAGCAGGAATAACCCGCCCAGAAGATACGCGAGGTTGACCCACTGCCAGCCTGCTCCCGCCAGTACGCCGTTATAAATGGCAGATTTCATGATCTGCTCAACGCTGTGCCCGGCATGAAGGGAGGTTTTAAAGGTATCGAGCGGGGTGGCCTGGCTAATGCCGTCCACGCCCATACGAAGCGCGTTCATATCAGCACCGAGAGCCGTATGACCGGTAAAGATCACCTGCAGAGCATCCATAAAGCCTGGCACCGTGGCGGCGATCTCGTGCGGTGGTAACCAGCTGGTCATCTGCACTGGGAAGGAGATCAGCAAAACGACATAGCCAATCATCGCCGGGTTAAAGGGGTTATGACCCAGCCCGCCGTAAAGCTGTTTGGCAATAATGACCGCAAACACGGTACCGAGTACCACCATCCACCAGGGGGCTAACGGCGGAATACTGATCGCCAGCAGTAGGCCAGTCAGCAGCGCCGAGTTGTCGCTGAGAATACGTGAAACGTTCATCTTGCGCAGCGTTAGCACCAGACCTTCTGCTGCTAACGCGCTGGCACAGCCAAGCGCTAACTGGAAAAGCGTTCCCCAGCCGAAGAACCAGAACTGTACGGCAATGCCCGGCAAGGCGGCCAGGCAGACCAGCATCATAATGCGCGAGGTTTGACGCTGGTTATGGGTATAAGGGGAACTTGCGATTCTGAAAACCATTTAATCCTCGTTAACTGCTTGCTGTGCGGCTTTCTTCGCCTGTACGCGTGCAATCGCGGCGGCGACTGCGGCTTTGCGTGGATCATCATTTGCTGCCTGCTGCTGCTCTTCCTGCTGTGCCGCTTTACGGGCTTTAGCACGGGCAATTGCGGCTTCTACGGCGGCCTTACGCGGATCAACCGTGGCTTCTGGCGCGGCTGGCTGCGGCTGTTGCGCGGCTTTACGAGCTTTGGCGCGAGCAATAGCGGCTTCAACTGCGGCCTTACGCGGATCGACATCGGCTTGTGGCTGAACGGCTTTGGCTTTCTCCGCCTGACGCGCGCGCGCTTGCGCTTTACGCGCCTCGCGGGCGGCAATCGCTTCACTGTTGTCCGGTTTTTCACCCGCAGGGATCACGATGGTTTGCGCAGCGGACGCTTTTTTCTCACGCACGCGAGCCAGCGCGGCATTGATCGCATCCTGATCTTTCTCTGCAGGCTGTACGGCAGCCTGTTTGTGACGCTCCTGACGAGCGGCTTTTTCACGTTCGAGTCGCGCCTGGCGGGCTTCAAAGCGGGCTTTGGCTTCTGCCGCGCGTTTTTCTTCCATCGAGATGGCGTAGATTTCAGCTTTTTCCTGACGGAAATATTGCACCAGCGGAATACTGCTCGGGCAGACCCACGCGCAGGCACCGCACTCAATGCAGTCGGCCAGATTGTGAGCTTTCGCCTTATCGTGCAGTTGACCCTTGCTAAACCAGTAGAGCTGCTGGGGGAGCAGATCGGCCGGACAAGCATCAGCACAGGCGCTACAGCGGATACAGCCTTTCTCTTCCTGCTCCTCGCCCATCTCCGTTGGGGAAGGGGCGAGCAGGCAGTTCGTAATCTTGACGACTGGAACGTCCAGCCACGGCAGGGTAAAGCCCATCAGCGGGCCACCCATAATCACCATCTGATCGCTGGATGGGCAAAAATCAGCCTGCTCCAGAAGATGGCGCACCGGCGTACCCAGACGTGCCCAGACGTTGCCCGGACGAGAAACAGATTCGCCCGTCAGCGTCACGACGCGCTCGGTCAACGGTTCACCGTCAACCACTGCGCGTTTAACGGCGTAGGCAGTCCCGACGTTTTGCATCAGCACGCCGATATCAGAGGAGCGTCCACCGTGCGGAACTTGCTTACCGGTGAGGATTTGGGTCAGTTGCTTTGCGCCCCCGGAAGGGTATTTGGTAGGGATAACGCGCAGGCCAATATCATGGCTGCCCGCCAGAACCGCACGCAGCATCGAAATGGCCTGCGGTTTGTTATCTTCAATACCGATCAGCACTTCACGCGGCTGCAGGATATGGGCCAGAATGCGGATCCCTTCCACTACCTGCGCGGCGCAGTCCTGCATCAAACGGTCATCCGCGGTGATATAGGGTTCGCATTCGGCGGCATTGATAATCAGCGTTTCAATTTTGTCGCCACCGCCACGCAGCTTGGTTCCCGTCGGAAAGCCAGCGCCGCCCAGCCCGGCAACGCCGAACTGATGGATTCGTTCAATAAGCGCTTCACGGCTTTGATTGCGGTAGTCATTCCAGCCATCACGGTCGATCCAGCGGTCTTCTCCATCGGCGTCGATAAGTACGCTCAGTTCGGAGAGGGCGGAAGGGTGCGCAACGGTATGGGGAGCAATCGACACCACTTTACCGGACGTTGGGGCATGTACAGGCAGCATACGTCCGCGACCAAAGGTTAACGGCTGGCCGCGCAGGACGATATCGCCTTCTTTAACGCACAGTTCGCCTTCTGCGCCGATATGCTGTTTAAGCGGTATAACGTAACGCGTCGCCAGCGGAATTTGACGCAGGGGCGTGCCGTTAGACTGGGTTTTCATCTCGGGGGGATGGATACCGCCGTCGAAGTCCCAAATCTTCTCTTTTCGGAAAGCGGAAAATAACTTAAGCATGGTGTTCCACAGGAATGATGCGAACTGGAATAGTTTGAAGATCCCACTTCCAGCTTTCGGTAGTCGTTTCAACCGGGTGTAATTCTATACACTGCGTCGGGCAGGGGGCCACGCAGAGATTACAGCCGGTGCACAGATCCGCCACAACGGTGTGCATCGCACGAGTCGCGCCAACAATGGCGTCGACAGGGCATGCCTGAATACATTTGGTGCAGCCAATGCAGTTTGCCTCGTCGATCACGGCGAGGGCACGCACCGGCTCCTGCACATCCGCATCGCCATCAACAGGCTGCGGGTCAACGTTAAGCAGTGCCGCGATTTTCAGCATCACCGCTTCGCCACCGGGGGCGCAGCGGTTAATTTTTTCACCCTGCACGCCTACCGCTTCCGCATAGGGGCGGCAGCCGGGATAGCCGCACTGCCCGCACTGGCTTTGAGGCAGAAGCTCATCGATTTTTTCAACGACAGGATCGTCCTCTACCGCGAAACGGCGGGAGGCGTAGCCCAGAATTAAGCCAAACACCAACCCTAAAACGCTGATAGAGGCGATGGCAATCCAGATAGCATTCATTACAACTTCACCAGACCACTGAAGCCCATAAAGGCCAAAGACATTAAACCGGCGGTCACCAGTGCAATCGCATTACCGCGAAACGGTGCGGGAATATCCGCTGCGGCAAGGCGCTCACGAATAGAGGCAAACAGAACCATCACCAGTGAGAAACCGACGGCGGCAGAAAAACCATACAACGCCGATTGCATAAAATTATGCCCGAGGTTGATGTTAAGCAGTGCCACGCCGAGTACGGCGCAGTTGGTGGTGATCAGCGGCAGGAAGATCCCCAGCAGACGATATAGCGCCGGGCTGGTTTTGCGCACCACCATTTCGGTAAATTGCACAACAACGGCAATCACCAGAATAAAGGCCAGCGTGCGGAGATAGGTCAACCCCAGCGGGATAAGGATCCAGGTATCGATCCACCACGCGCAGATAGACGCCAGCGTCATGACGAAGGTTGTCGCCAGCCCCATGCCCATCGCAGTTTCCAGTTTTTTGGAAACGCCCATAAACGGACACAGGCCGAGAAACTTCACCAGAACGAAGTTGTTAACCAGCACAGTGCCGACAAAGAGCAGTAAGTAATCGGTCATTATTCAGCCTGAAATAAAAAAGCCGCCTATTATCGGATAAACCACAACAGGCGACAACAGGTTAACTGTAAGGTTATTACGGGTTCACAAAGGTGTTCTTCACCCGCGATGAACGCTTGAAATAGGGCACCAGTAGCGCGGCAGCCAGTAATGGGAAAAGCAGCTGTCTGACGGCCAGGGCATCTGAAACCGGTGAGAAAGCAAAGGCTTTGACCGCCAGCAGAACCGAAATCAGCAGCCAGATGATGTAATGCTTTGGCACACTCTTTCGGCGTTTAAAGAAGGCAATCGTCAGCCACAGCGTGTAGTACCACATTGCGATCGCGAAAACGAATGAGGCAAACCACAGCGTAATATTGAGCACACTTTGCGACATGAGGGTCTGGATTGCATGAGGTGTAATCAGTGCCGTGGTATAAAGCAGCAACGCAAGCGATGCGCTTAATAATGCAACCAGCAGCCATGCCAGCGGGGCGATTAACCAGCCTCCAATTCTTTCTCCAGGCGTTGCGGTCATGAACTCTCCCATAAATCTGCGCGAAATGTTGTACAGCCAGTTTGCAGGGCGGAGAGTATATAACATTTCGCGCGGATGGCTACTTTCTTATAAAACGTAACGCCATACGGACTTAGGCACTTCACCGACGTTAAACAAACGGCCACCGGAGACCAGTTCTGCACGACGATGATCGGCAGCGCGGTACATATTAATGATGTCCTGATTATCCGACAGCGTGTAGTTCAGATGGTCAAACAGTTTTTCCAGGCTCTCAAGGGAATTGATCTTGCGAAATTTTAATAAATAGTCCTGAACTGTCATGTTAATAAGTTTCCATATAAAAGTGAGTAATATCCGTTGCGGAAATTCGTTCGAATAATAAACGGATTAATTAGGACGTAAACAGCCCACTCAGGTACAGCGACTAAATTAGGAGTTTTCTTTGCTGCAAAACACAGGCATCAGGGTGATGCCTGGAGAGAGAAGGTTAACCGTGTTCAACATGACTGGCAACAATGAACTGACACATTATGTCACTCTTTTGCTGCGCCTCTGTTACTTCGGTTGAGCGACTGTGACAGGCTCCGGCGGCTGGTAGTTATCGATATGGCTGGCAACACCCAGCAAAATGACCGATACCCCAAGAACAATCCATCCCGCTAATTCAATGATTCGATTAATAATTGACGTCATGACTCGTGTTTGTAATTTATCCATAAATACAGATTGCAAATGTTACAGCGCTGTATGGGTAACGGCAAGTGCTTTGGGAATCGTTCCCTTAAACAAAATCAGCAGGTTAAATCTATGTAACAAAAACAACCGGCACAGGATGCTATTCTAAATACGGTGGCACATTATAAATCTGTTAAGGCATCAGGATAGCCAGTGTGAAATAAGTCTATAACGCGAGGGGGTAACACAATGAGCGATAACATCCGGGTCGGACTTATTGGTTATGGATATGCCAGTAAAACATTTCATGCGCCATTGATCGCCGGTACGCCAGGCATGACGCTGGCGGCGGTTTCCAGTAGTAATGCAGAAAAAGTACATGCCGTCTGGCCAGCCGTGCCCGTTGTCTCTGAGCCTAAACATCTTTTCAACGATCCCAACATCGATTTAATTGTCATTCCCACGCCGAACGATACGCACTTTCCATTGGCAAAGGCTGCGCTGGACGCAGGCAAGCATGTGGTGGTTGACAAGCCTTTTACGGTGACATTGTCCCAGGCCCGGGAGCTGGATGCGCTATCCAGAAGCCTTGGCAGACTGCTTTCAGTATTCCATAACCGGCGCTGGGACAGTGATTTTCTGACGGTGAAATCCCTCATCAGCGAAGGGACGCTGGGCGAAATCGCCTATTTTGAATCGCACTTTGACCGCTTCCGTCCGCAAGTGCGTAACCGCTGGCGCGAGCAGGCAGGGCCGGGTAGCGGCATCTGGTACGATTTAGCCCCGCATTTGCTCGATCAGGCCGTCAATCTTTTTGGCTTGCCCGTGAGCATGACTGTCGATCTGGCTCAGCTCAGACCCGGCGCACAAACAACCGATTACTTCCATGCAATCTTAAGTTACCCGCAGCGTCGTATCGTGCTCCACGGAACCATGGTGGCGGCAGCGGAATCCGCGCGTTTTATTGTTCACGGTACGCGCGGGAGTTACGTGAAGTTTGGCCTGGATCCTCAGGAAGAGCGCCTGAAAAACGGCGAACGCTTGCCGCAGGAAGACTGGGGTTACGATATGCGGGATGGGGTAGTGACGCGTGTTGAAGGTGAGACGCTGGTCGAAGAGACCCTGCTGACCCTTCCGGGTCACTATCCGGCGTATTATGCGGCTATTCGCGATGCGCTGAACGGGACGGGGGAGAACCCGGTTCCGGCCAGTCAGGCAATTCAGGTCATGGAGTTGATTGAGCTGGGGATTGAATCCGCCAAACACCGCGCCACGCTCTGTTTGGCCTGAGTGTTGTTAGCCGGGTTAGGCGAAACCGCCGCCCGGCCAATGTATTACCCGCGGGCCACCTTATCGCGCAGCGCCTGTTTCTCTGCTGGCGTTAAGAAGGCAATCTCCAACCCGTTAATCTGCGCCTGACGGATCTGTTCGCGGCTCAGGCCTGCCTGCGGTGCGGCGACGTTGTATTCATGAATAATGTCCACGCCCTGAACCGCCGGATCGTCCGTATTCAGCGTTGCCAGCACGCCGTGCTCAAGGAATGTTCTCAGCGGATGCTTGCCCAGCGTCGCCACCGTGCTGGTCTGAATATTCGAGGTCAGGCAGGATTCAATGCCGATGCGCTGTTCTGCGAGGAAATCCATCAGGGCGCGATCTTCAACGGCTTTCACGCCATGGCCGATACGCTCGGCACCCAGTTCACGAATTGCCTGCCAGATGCTTTCCGGGCCGGCGGCTTCCCCCGCGTGAACGGTAATATGCCAGCCCGCATCGCGTGCGCGGTTGAAGTGAGACAGGAACAGACTGCCCGGGAAGCCCAGCTCGTCGCCCGCCAGATCGACAGCAGCGATCTGGTCACGGTGCGCCAGCAGGGCTTCCAGTTCCTGCAGACAGGCGGCTTCACCGAAGGTGCGGCTCATAATGCCAATCAGGCGCGCCTGAACATCAAAGGCTTTGCATCCTTCGCGAACGCCTTCAATCACGGCTTCCACTACGCCCGCGACAGGCAGATTGTGGGTCATCGCCATGTAGCCCGGTGAAAAACGCAGTTCAACGTAATGCAGGCCGTTACGTGCGGCATCTTCAATGTTTTCAAACGCGACGCGGCGGCAGGCGTCCAGCGAGGCCAGCATTTTTACGCCCCAGTCGAGCTTGCTCAGGAAGCTGACCAGATCGGGTTCATTTGACGTCACCTGAACGTGGGGGATCAAGGCTTCAAGCGTTTGAGCGGGCAGGGATAAATTGAACTGGCGGCCAAGATCGAGAATGGTTTGGGCACGAATGTTACCGTCAAGGTGACGATGAATATCAGTTAAAGGCAGGTGTGTATCAATCATGGTCGCACTCTTTTTCTGGTTAAAGTGCGCCACATTATAAAAACAAAACGAGGGAAAAAGCTATTTGCGCAATGGAATATTACGTTGCGCAAATCATTTACAGCACGGCATTAATCCCGGCAATGAGCCGCTGTACCCCTTGTTCCAGCTTGCTCCGTGGGCAACCGGCGTTCAGGCGAACAAACCCATTACCCTCTTCCCCGTAGGTATAACCTGGCATAATCGCGACTTTTTGTTGCTCAATGAGCACTTTTTGCAGCAGTTTGTCATCGATGCCTAGCGGATTCAGATCGATCCAGGCGAGATAGGTCGCCTCCGGCGGCTGCCAGTTCAGTTTCGGAAAAGCACGGTTTAATTCGCGAGCAACGTAGTTCAGATTTTCTTCCAGATAACCCCGTAAGGCATCCAGCCACGGCCCACCTTGCTGATAGGCGGCAATATGCGCGGTTATCGCCAGCACGGAAGGAGAAGAGAGTCCGTCCCGGCCTTTTAGCGCGCTGAGATAGGCATCACGGCTTTGGCCATCGCCGATGAGCCCGTACGCGCCGGTCAGTGCCGGAATATTAAAACTCTTGGAGCCGGAGGTCAGTAGCGCCCATTTGCTGCGGGCAACCTCGCTCCACGGCGTATGCGGGTGGTTGCCCCACACCATGTCCATATGGATTTCATCGCTAATCACCGCCACATCATAGCGCGCGCAGAGCTCGGCCATCGCGTTTAGCTCGTCCCGCGTCCACACTTTACCGGTCGGGTTTTGCGGGCTGCAGAGCAGTAAAATTTTGTTTTCTGGTTTTGCCAGGGCCGCGTCGAGCGCGGCCATATTGCTCTGCCAGCCGGTTGACTGCTTCTCCATCGCAACGGCAACAACCTGACGCGAATTTCCTTCGATAGCTTTATAGAACGCATCGTAAGCCGGAGTATGTACCACCACGCCGTCGCCTGGCGTCGACCAGAGGCGAATCAGCTCAGAAACCATATAGATGACGGAAGGACCGTAAACGATCGATTCGGTATCAATACGGCTGTTGAACCGCTGCTGGAACCAGTGCGCGACTGCGGCCAGGAATTCATCGTTCTTCCAGCGGCTATAGCCAAACACGCCGTGGTTAATGCGCTGATGCAGTGCGTCTGTGATGCAGGGGGCAGTGGCGAAATCCATATCAGAGATAGTGAAGGGCAGCAGGTCTGCAGCGCCAAAACGGTCCGCAACGTAGTCCCACTGCGTACACCAGGTGCCATGACGATCCACGACGGTAGAAAAATCAAACATAACGTAATCCTTAAGGTAACACCCCCTCATGGCGAGGGGGTTGAGGCATCAGGCTTCTACTGTTCGCATCAGGGTCGCCAGCTCATCCTTCACTGACTGCACCTGCGGGCCGATGACAACCTGCAAATTATGCTGATTTAACTGTACCACACCGATAGCACGGTTGGCTTTCAGGGCATTCGTATCGACTTTGGACATGTCCGCTACCGACAAGCGCAGGCGGGTGATGCAGTTATCCAGCGAGGTAATATTATCCGCCCCCCCCAGCGCTGCCAGAATGGCAGGGGTGTTATAGCCGGATTTACCTACAGTACCCGCAACCGCCTGTTCAACGCTGGTGGCGGCTTCTGCATCGCGGCCTGGCGTTTTCAGGTTAAAGCGGGTGATGGCGAAGCGGAAGATCCCGTAGTACACCGCGAACCAAATTGCCGCCACAACCGGCACCAGATACCACTTGGTGGACAAGCCGTGCAGGATGCCAAACACCACGAAGTCAATAACGTTGCCGTCGGTGTTACCGATGGTCACGCCCAGGACTGCCATCACGGTAAAGCCCAGACCGGTCAGTACGGCGTGAATGAGGTACAGCACCGGCGCAACGAACAGGAACAGGAACTCGATCGGTTCGGTGGTACCGCCGACGACGCAGGCGATCACCCCGGAAATCAGCAGGCCTTTAATTTTATGACGGTTTTCCGGACGCGCGCAGTGGTACATCGCCAGCGCCGCACCCGGCAAGCCGCCCAGGAAGGCTGGCATTTTACCCTGCGACAGGAAGCGCGTTGCGCTCTCTGAGAAACCGTGCGTGGTCGGGCAGCTCAGCTGTGCCTGGAAGATGGTCAGCGCGCCGCTGACGTCATGGCCACATACCTCCATGGTGCCGCCCGCCTCGGTAAAACGAATCAGCGCGACCAGAATATGCTGCAGACCAAACGGCAGCAGCAGACGTTCACCGGTACCGAAAATCATTGGGCCAAAATCACCCGCGCCGTTAATGATGCGGCCAATACCGGTGATGCCCAAGGCGAACACTGGCCAGATCAGCGGAATGATCAGACCAAACAGGCCCATCACCACGAGCGTAATAATCGGGACAAAACGGGTGCCGCCGAAGAAGGCCAGCGCGTCCGGCAGGCGGATGTTATGGAAACGCTCGTGCAGCATCCAGATAATCACACCCGCGATCACCGCGCCGAGGATCCCGGTATCGATGGACTGAATACCTATCACGCTTTGAATGTTGTTGGCTTTCAGCACGGCGGCATCAGTGGTCGGCAGGATGCCTTTCGCCGTGAGCCAGAAGTTGACCGCGAGGTTCATGACCGCGTAGCCCACAAAACCGGCGAAGGCGGCTACGCCTTTATTCTCGCGCGCCAGGCCCAGCGGGATAGCAATACAAAACATAACGGGCAGGAAACTAAACGCAAAGGAGCCGACCTTGCTCATCCAGATAAAGATCGCCTGCAGCACAGGGTTGCCGAGGAAGGGGATCAGCGTGATCACATCGTTACTGCTCAGCGAGCTGCCGATCCCGAGCATGATGCCGCAGAACGAGAGAAGGGCTACGGGAAGCATAAAGGTTTTACCCAGTTGCTGGAAAAATTCCCACAGCGATATTTTTTGTGCTGCTTTCGCCGTCATAAAACGACTCCTTTGTTGTTAAAATCGGTTTATCTGCTTCAATGCTGCGAGAAGATAAAACGTTTTATCAAAGTTTAGTGCGCGCTAAATCACATTCTCAGGCTTTGACTGGTAGTATAAAGATACCTTATTGATAAAACGTTTTACCGATCTCATTATCAGGGAGTCACGCCACCACATGGCTGTAGCGAAAAAGGTAACCATCAACGACGTCGCGCTGGCAGCGGGCGTTTCTGTCAGCACCGTGTCGCTGGTGCTCAGCGGGAAAGGGCGCATCTCCCCCGCGACCGGTCAGCGGGTTAACGAGGCGGTTGAGCAACTGGGATTTGTGCGCAATCGACAGGCTTCTGCGCTCCGCGGCGGGCAAAGCGGCGTGATCGGTTTGATTGTGCGTGACCTGACCTCTCCCTTTTATGCGGAATTAACGGCCGGGCTGACGGAAGCCCTTGAAGCGCAGGGGCGGATGGTATTTTTGCTTCACGGTGGACGCGAGCCCGATCAGCTGCTTTCACGGCTGGATATGCTGCTCAACCAGGGGGTTGACGGTGTGATCGTTGCCGGCGCGTCGGGTGTGGGAAGTGAACTGTGCGAGCGCGCCGCGCAGAAGGGCGTACCGCTGGTGTTTGCCTCCCGCGCGAGCTATCTGGACGAAGCTGATACGCTGCGACCGGACAATATGCAGGCCGCACAAATGCTGACCGAGCATCTTATCCGCCGCGGGCACCAGCGCATTGCCTGGCTCGGCGGTAAAAGCTCATCTCTCACCCGCGCCGAACGGGTGGGCGGCTATTGTGCAACGCTTATCAAATACGGGCTGCCGTTCCACAGCGAATGGGTCGTTGAGTGCGAGTCCAGCCAGAAAAAGGCGGCGGAAGCGATCGGTTCACTCCTGCGCAGCAGTCCGACCATTAGCGCCGTGATTTGCTATAACGACGTGATTGCCATGGGGGCCTGGTTTGGCCTGATCCGCGCCGGACGCCAGAGCGGCGAGGGCGGGGTTGAAACCTTCTTTGGCCATCAGGTGGCGCTAGGCGCCTTTGCCGACGTCGGCGAAAATGCGCTCGACGATCTGCCGATCGTCTGGGCAACCACGCCCGCCCGCGAAATGGGCTATACGCTGGCGGAGCGAATCATGCAGCGAATCGAGAAATCCGATGTACAGGCTGGGCACCAGATCGTGTCAGCCCGGCTGGTAACAGTGAAATAAGTCATACCTGCCGCGTGAGCGGATCGCGTACAAGTCGCGTCTCCAGAGCGTCAACAAACTTACGCACTTTCGCCGGGATCAGCCGGGATGTGGGATAAACGGCCCATACGGCAAGATCTTCCGGCTGCGCATCCTTAAGAACGATCCGCTTGAGCTGGTCTGTCGCGAAGGCAGGTTCAACGTACCAACGGGACAAGTTAGCGATCCCCATCCCGCCCAGGCAGGCCTCATAGATTGCTTCAATCGAATTGGCCGAAAATCGACCCGATACTTTTTGTCGGGCTCGCTGTACGCCGTATCTGAATGTCCAGTGCGTGGTGTCAGAGGTCGTCAAACAGCTGTGCGTCGCAAGATCGCTGAGCGTTTTCGGGTATCCGTACTCCGCCAGGTAATTCGCACTGGCGCACAGGTCGCGCGGGTTATCACAAAGCCGATGGGCAACTAGCCGGTTATCCCGCAGCGGCGCGATACGTAAGGCAACGTCAATTCCATGACCGACAATATCAATTTGTTCATCGGTGGCCAGTAAATCGACCAGCAGGGACGAATGTTGACGCATAAAGTCAGGGAGCATCGGGGCGATGATTTTGCGCCCAAAAGCCGCGGAGGCGGTAATGCGAAGACGACCGGTGAGGTGGGATCCATCGGGAAACAGATCCGCCAGCGCGTTGATTTTATCCTCAAGCAAGGCGTGCGCATGAGGTAAGAAGATCTCCCCGTCGCTGGTAGGTGACAATGAGCGTGTGGTTCGATGAACCAGGCGTACACCCAGTTCCGCTTCAAGATTACTGAGCGATCGCGTAGCCGCCATGGCGCTCATTGATAGCCGTCGAGCGGCCCCTGCCAGGCTTCCTGCCCTGATTGCTTCAACAAACACTTCAACGTCTTCCAGTCTCATAATATTGAATTCCGTTATGCTGGCGTATCAAATCACACATCTACACTATTTAAAGTTATAACGCCATAGTCACTTCACACCTGATAAACAATGAACTCGGAGTGAAGATGAAAAAGGACACAACGGCAATAGCGCTCAGTAGCCTCTTATTAATCAGCTCAGCGTGGGCAGATGCTCCGGCGCAGATAGCCCAGCAGGTCCCGGGCTATTACCGGCTGGCAGTAGGACAATATGAGGTTACGTCGCTCTTCGATGGCTACAACGATCTCTCTCCTTCGCTATTGAAGGGGTTATCAGCAAATAAAATCCGCGAGCTGTTAGCTGAAAACAAGATTAACGCAGAACGTATGCCCACTTCGTTTAACGCGTTTCTTATCAATACCGGTAAGCATCTGGTCATGATTGACAGCGGGGCAGGGCATTGTGTCCCGCAAACTGCGGGCAAGTTGCTCTCGAATATGGAGGCTTCCGGCTACCACCCCGAGCAGGTGGATACGATTTTCCTGACGCACCTCCATCTTGATCACGTCTGTGGTCTGAGCGATGTCGCAGGTAAAGCACTTTTCCCGAATGCGACCGTCTATGTCCCACAAGGTGAAGCTGAGTACTGGCTTGATCCCGCTAAAGAAGCGAGCGCGCCTGAAAATGCGAAAGCGTATTTCGCCATCGCGCAAAAAGCATTGTCGTCTTACAAGGCCTCCGGACATCTTAAAACCTTTGTTCCGCCCGCGTCACCCATCCCTGAGGTTCAGACGGCCTATGCCATAGGTCATACGCCAGGCAGCACCGTTTATCGTTTTTGGTCTGAGGGGAAGGCGATCACCTTTATTGGCGATCTGATCCACGCTCCTGCGATTCAGTTTCCACATCCTGATGTGTCGATTCGCTTCGATGCGGATGCAAAGAACGCAATCTTATCCCGCACGCGGGAATTTAATGCCCTGGTGAAAGACGGTGATTGGATGGCTGCCGCGCATCTGCCATTCCCGGGAGTGGGTCATCTGACTGCAAATCATCAGGGCTATAGCTGGAATCCGGCGATCTATGGTCCTTACCGCCGCGCAACTGATGTGCCATTGCTGAAATAAGAGGTCATAAGATGAAAAGTTACACTGTAACCGCCAATGGAATCCGTCAGTTCGTCGTTGAGGAGGGGGAAGGCGCGCCGGTTATTCTTCTGCACGGTTTTCCTGAAACTAACTATGCCTGGCGCTACCAAATTCCGGTGCTCTCAAAACATTATCGTGTCATCGCGCCCGATCTGCGCGGCTATGGGGAAACGGACAAGCCAGCCTCAGGCTACGACAAACGGAACATGGCGCGGGATATCCGGGAATTGATGCTCGTACTGGGATTGAAAAAAGCGGTGCTGGTTGGGCACGATCGGGGTGCGCGCGTGGCGACGCGGTTTGCTAAAGACTACCCTGAGCTAGTGGATCGTCTGGTGGTAATGGACAATGTGCCCACGCGAATCGTGGCGCGCGATCTCAACGCTTCTATTGCCCGAGCTTATTGGTTTTTTTTGTTCCATCTGGTGCCCGACCTTCCGGAAGCCCTTATCGCCGGGCGCGAGCATATCTGGCTCCGCCATTTTTTCTCGGACTGGACCTACGATCCGTCCACTATTGGCGGTGAGGCATTCGATACCTATGTTCGCGCGTATCAGGCTCCAGGGGCTGTGCGAGGGGCGATGGCGGACTATCGCGCCAATACCGAGGACGTGGCGCAGGATCTGGAAGACGCCGACATAAAAATTGCCTGCCCGGTCATGTCGCTGTGGGGCAACGATTTTCATGCCGTTGGCAAATTGTTCGACATGCAAGGCGTCTGGGCAGAAATGGCGAATAACCTCAGGGCGCATGGCATTGAAGAATGTGGACATCTGCCTCAGGAGGAACAACCCGAGAAAGTGAACGCGCTGCTGATGGATTTCTTTCAGGGCTGGAAGGGATAAGCGGCAATAAAAAGCCCCTCATGCGAGGGGCTAGTGTCAATTACGGCTGTGGTGTCGCAGGGTCAGCTGGCGCTACCGGTTCAGCCGGTTCCGGCATTCCCAGTGTAGGCATGCCAAACATGCCGACGAAGTCTTCCAGCGGCATTTTATCGCCGTTGAGCGTTACCTGGCCGTTGGCATACTGCAGGCTGGTGGAGATAGTGTTATCTTCCACTTTCGTGATGCGGAACATCTGGCCCATCGCCGCCAGGCCTTTCACCTGTTGGTTCGCCAGTTTACCGGCATCTTCTTCACCGTAGCCTTCAAGCTTCGCCACCTGAGTCATAAACTCGGTCGCCATGTCCATCGGGATGGTCAGTTTGCTGTCGAGCGACTTCACGCTGCGATCCACTTCCTGCGCCAGCGTTTGCGCCTCACCCGTTGCCGTTGCCGGATCTTTCAGGAACAGCGACAGGTTAAGGTTGGTTTCACCTTTGCTGTTTTTCCAGCTCAGTGGCGCCACGGTGATCACGGGTTCGCCTTTCAGCAGGATAGGCAGGTTGTTGAACAGCACCGCCATGGCCTGCTGCTGGTAAGCAACCGGGTTCTGCTGCAGCGCCGCATCGGTCAACAGCGCCTGGCTCTCCTGGCTGTATTTCTGGCTAAATTCGTGCCACGCCTGACCGTCAATGTTGCCAATCTTGAGCGACAGTTTGCCGGTACCCAGATCCTGATTCTGCACCTTCAGGCTTTTCAGGGTGTAATCAAGCTGGGTGTTGATGCTCTTACCGTCTTTTGAAACGTCGGATTTGCCGTCCAGATCCATGCCTTCCAGCACAGCCATCTCTTTGCCTTCAACCCCAATGGCGATTTTATCAAGGCTCAGCTTTTGGTCGCCGATACGCTCATCAAAATCGGTCATACGGCTGTTGCCGCTGGCTGTCAGATTGTTGAAGGTCAGCTGCACTTTCTGGTTGTATTCGTTGACGGAATTCACCAGACCGCTCTCCGCTTCACCCGTCAGCGACACGTTTTTTCCATCACGATCGGCATCGAGCTGGAAATTACCGCCGCTAAAGGCCACTTTATCGGTGCCTTTTTCGTAGTTCAGCGCTTTCAGGGCAATATCGGAACTTGTGCCGCCGGCATAGCTGATGCGAGTATTGATCTCAAACGGTGATTCATTTTTCGCGATGTCGAACAGCGGCTTCGTCACGTCGTTATTGACCAGCACGGTGCGCGCAGACGCCATTGCAGGGATCAGATTAAACGATTTTAACTGCGCCAGCGGGAAGGGACCGTGGCTGACGACTTCATCCAGTACCACGCTCTGGCCCGGTTTCAGCCAGGCATTTTGGTTACCGGCAACCGGTTTTACCACCACCTGCATATGGCTGGTAAATACGCCGCGCTGATAATTCTGATAGCTGAGCTCAAGCCCGGCTTCAGGTGCGCTGCGTTTAATCTCGCTGTTTGCCTGCGCCATCATTTCTGCCAGACGGTTTTCCAGCTGCTTCCCGGTAAACCAGGAGGCGCCTGTCCAGACCACGCCTAACGCTACAATCACTCCTACCGCTACGACCGATTTTTTCATTGCCATTATCCCTAAAATGAAACCAGGCGGTAAAAACCGCCTGGTGTTATAACGCCTTCAACTAGCTTAGCAAGAGTTGTTAAAAAATTCAGTAAGTGCTTATAGCTTATTGAAAACGCGTGCCAGTCGACCGGTACCGCTGATGCTAACAGGAGACTCATTCGCGCCCACAAAGGCTGACTCACCGGGCTTCAGAACCAGATGCTGTTCACCTTTGTGCAGCGTTGCTTCACCCTCAACGCAGAACAGTATCGCCGCGCTGTCCTGCGCAATGGCGGTTTCTGACGGGCTGAGATCGTGCAGCGAGAACGCGAAGTCATCCACCGGAATAGGGAAGTCCAGTTCCGCACCCTTTTTCACCGGCTGGGTCAGCAGCTCGGTGGCAGGTTTTGCCACAAATTTCACGTTAGCAACCAGCTCAGGGATGTCGATGTATTTCGGCGTCAGCCCCGCGCGCAGCACATTATCGGAGTTGGCCATCACTTCCAGCGCCACACCCTGCAGGTAGGCGTGTGGGGTTTCGGCAAACAGGAACATCGCTTCGCCCGGGTTCAGCTTGACCACGTTCAACAGCAGCGGAGAGAACAGGCCGCTGTCCTCCGGATAAAATTCAGCGATCGCGCGAATGGTGTCCCAGGGCTCACCCTGCTGGCCGCTCAGCGCGGCTTTCAGTACCGCCAGAGCGTGCGCTTTTTCTTCACCCTGCATATTGAGCAGGCTGGCAAACAGCTGGCTCAGCCCCTCGGCGTTTGGATTTTCAAGAAAATGCGCAATCGCCTTGTTGGCTCCGGCAACGGGCTGCAGCAGAGAGATAATTTCTGAGAATTCACGGAACGCGTTCATCGCCAGGAAAGGCGTGAGGGCGAAAACCAGCTCGGGCTTGTGGTTAGGATCTTTGTAGTTACGCTCGGCCGCATCCAGCGGGATGCCGGCTGCATTCTCTTTGGCGAAGCCCATTTCAGAGGCTTTCTTGTTGGGGTGAACCTGAATAGAGAGCGGCTGATCCGCGCAAAGCACCTTAAACAGGAACGGCAGTTCACCAAAACGGGTCGCAACCTTTTCGCCCAACAGCGCAGTTTTGTCCGCGTCGATCGCGTCGCGCAGTGCACGCACCTGACCGCTGGCGTCTTTGATTTTTGAGCTGCTCTTCGGGTGGGCGCCCATCCACAGTTCTGCCATCGGCAGGTTGTCTGGATTCACGATACCGTAGAGATCCGTTAACGCAGTTTTACTTCCCCAGGCGTAGTTTTGCACTGAGTTGATGAGTTTTTGCATTATCAAGCCCTGATTCAAATGTGGAATTAACTCCCGGTATTAAAGCAATAAACCGCAGGGAAGTAACCTGCGGATGTAAAAAGTCGTACTAGTCTCAGTTTTTGTTAAAAAATTGTGTAGGATAAGCTAACTCGCTTTTAAGCCGGGCAGCGGAACATCTGCCCTACATAATCAGACCCAAGCAGTAAGTGAGAGAACAATGTCGAACAAACCCTTCTACTATCAAGATCCTTTTCCCCTCAGTAAGGATCAAACCGAGTATTACCTGTTAACCCGCGATCACGTTTCTGTCTCTGAATTCGAAGGGCAGGAGATCCTCAAGGTTGACCCCCAGGCGCTGACTTTACTGGCGCAGCAAGCGTTCCACGATGCCTCCTTTATGCTCCGTCCCGCACATCAGCAGCAGGTTGCCGATATCCTGAGCGACCCGCAGGCCAGCGAAAACGACAAATACGTCGCGCTGCAGTTCCTGCGTAACTCCGATATCGCGGCGAAAGGCATTTTGCCAACCTGCCAGGACACCGGCACGGCGATCGTCGTCGGCAAAAAAGGCCAGCGCGTCTGGACCGGCGGCGGTGATGAAGCGGCGCTGGCGCGCGGCGTCTATAACACCTACATCGAAGACAACCTGCGCTATTCGCAAAACGCGGCGCTGGATATGTACAAAGAGGTCAACACCGGCACCAACCTGCCCGCACAGATTGACCTCTATAGCGTGGACGGTGACGAGTACAAATTCCTCTGCATCGCCAAAGGCGGCGGTTCAGCGAACAAAACCTACCTCTACCAGGAAACCAAAGCGCTGCTCAGTCCGGGCAAGCTGAAGAATTATCTGGTTGAGAAAATGCGGACCCTCGGCACTGCCGCTTGCCCGCCGTACCATATTGCCTTTGTGATTGGCGGAACCTCGGCAGAAAGTACCCTGAAAACGGTGAAGCTGGCCTCGACCAAATATTACGACGGCCTACCTACCGAAGGGAACGAACACGGCCAGGCGTTCCGGGATGTTCAGCTCGAGCAGGAACTGCTGCAGGAAGCGCAAAACCTGGGGCTGGGCGCGCAGTTTGGCGGTAAATACTTCGCGCACGACATCCGCGTTGTGCGTCTGCCGCGCCACGGAGCCTCTTGTCCGGTAGGCATGGGCGTCTCCTGTTCTGCGGATCGGAATATCAAAGCCAAGATCAACCGCGACGGCGTGTGGATCGAGAAGCTGGAGAATAATCCTGGCAAATATATTCCGGAAGAGCTGCGCAAAGCGGGCGAGGGTGAAGCGGTTCATGTCGACCTGAACCGCCCGATGAGCGACATTCTGGCGCAGCTTTCGCAGTATCCGGTTTCAACGCGTCTCTCCCTGAACGGGACGATAATCGTTGGGCGCGATATTGCCCACGCGAAGCTGAAAGAGCGGCTGGACAACGGTGAAGGCCTGCCGCAGTACATTAAAGAACACCCGATCTACTATGCTGGCCCGGCAAAAACGCCTGAAGGTTATGCCTCCGGCTCGTTAGGCCCAACCACCGCCGGGCGTATGGACTCGTATGTTGATCAGCTTCAGGCCAACGGCGGCAGCATGATTATGCTGGCCAAAGGTAATCGTAGCCAGCAGGTGACGGACGCCTGTCACAAGCACGGTGGTTTCTACCTGGGCAGTATCGGTGGCCCGGCTGCGGTCCTGGCGCAGGGCAGCATCAAGAGCCTGGAATGCGTGGAATACCCGGAACTGGGTATGGAAGCGATCTGGAAAATTGAAGTGGAAGACTTCCCGGCGTTCATCCTCGTGGATGACAAAGGCAACGACTTCTTCAAGCAGATCCAGTCCTCTCAGTGTTCGGCGTGTGTGAAGTAGTTTAGCAAAATGTCGGGTGGCGGTTGCGCCACCCGACACCCAAAAGAGCGCACAAAGCGCCATACGGTAATTCAGAAGCCATCAATACTTATCTCTTAAGCATGTGAGCAATCCCATCTTTATTCTCAAGGAGAAAGTAATGACCATTCATCGCAGCGAGAAAGACTCAATGGGCGCGATCGACGTCCCGGCTGATAAGCTCTGGGGCGCGCAAACCCAGCGTTCGCTGGAGCATTTCCGCATTTCGACCGAGAAAATGCCCGTCTCGCTGATCCAGGCGCTGGCGCTGACCAAACGGGCGGCAGCCAAAGTGAACCAGGATTTAGGTCTGCTGGCAGCAGACAAAGCTACCGCCATCATCAATGCCGCCGACGAAGTGCTGGCGGGCAAGCATCCCGACGAATTCCCCCTTGCCATCTGGCAGACCGGCTCCGGCACGCAGAGCAACATGAACATGAACGAAGTGCTGGCGAACCGGGCGAGCGAGTTACTGGGCGGCGTGCGCGGCATGGAGCGAAAAGTTCACCCCAATGATGACGTCAACAAAAGCCAAAGTTCCAACGATGTCTTCCCGACCGCCATGCATGTCGCGGCGGTGATCGCCATCCGCGAACAGCTCATTCCGCCGCTAAACGTCCTGAAGACCACGCTTGGTGAGAAAGCCGTCGCCTTCAACGACATCGTCAAAATTGGCCGTACGCACCTGCAGGATGCTACGCCGCTGACGCTCGGTCAGGAGATCTCTGGCTGGGTCGCGATGCTTGAACATAACCTGAAGCACATCGATTACAGCTTGCCGCATCTGGCCGAGCTGGCGCTGGGGGGAACGGCGGTCGGCACGGGGCTAAACACGCATCCAGAGTACGCCGTGCGCGTGGCTAACGAGCTGGCCGCAATCACCGGACAACCCTTTGTCACCGCGCCGAACAAGTTTGAAGCGCTTGCAACCTGTGATGCGCTGGTCCACACGCACGGCGCGCTTAAAGGGCTGGCTGCATCCTTGATGAAAATTGCCAACGATGTGCGCTGGCTGGCTTCAGGCCCACGCTGCGGTATCGGTGAAATCAGCATTCCAGAAAATGAGCCGGGCAGCTCGATCATGCCGGGGAAAGTGAACCCGACGCAGTGTGAAGCCATGACCATGCTCTGCTGTCAGGTGATGGGCAATGACGTGGCCGTTAATATGGGCGGCGCATCCGGTAACTTCGAGCTGAACGTTTATCGTCCGATGGTGATCCACAACGTGCTGCAGTCCGTACGGTTGCTGGCAGACGGGATGGAGAGCTTTAACGAGCATTGCGCGGTAGGAATTGAACCGAATCGTGAACGCATTAGCCAGCTGCTTAATGAATCGCTGATGCTGGTGACCGCGCTTAATACCCATATCGGCTATGACAAAGCCGCCGAGATCGCCAAAAAAGCGCATAAAGAGGGACTCACGCTGAAAGCCTCTGCGCTGGCGCTGGGCTACCTGACGGACGCCGAGTTTGACGCGTGGGTCCGCCCGGAAGCGATGGTCGGAAGCTTGACGTAGTCACTCGGCCACGTACAGGTGTAGCCGCGGAATAATCAAATGCAGCGGCTGGGCCTGGGGTTTATAGCGATGCTGAACATTTTCAGCATCGTAATTCAGCAGTTCGCCAATATCCGGTACCACCGCGCCCCGATCGGCATCATACAGCGCAATCAATGGCGTAGGGCAGGCGTACTGCACCTGCTTCTGCTGCCCGGCATACCAGACGCGGGCGATGGGCTGTACCTTTACCGGGCGCTTGATTTTGAGCCGAGTGGCCGCAGGCAATGAGGCAATACTGTTGTACTCCTGTTCCAGACGCTCAATCCACTGCTCCCGCGACCAGGGTGCGACCGTACGCGGCGCTCTCAGGCTTTTCTCCAGCTGTGCCAGAATCTCATCTCGGGAGAAATTTTTAATAATATGCTTATTCGCCCAGCCAAAACGCAGCGTGGCAGGATGGCGCAGCACCGTCAGTGAACGATAGGCATTGAGAGTGATTAAGCCCGGAAGCTGTCGATGCACCCATTCAAAACGGGCCGCAGGCGCAAGGCCTGACTCTTCGGTGACGATATTTTCAAACGCAGCTTTCAGGGTATTGATATGCGCAATCTGCGCTTCCAGCGCTTCGCGGGTTGCGGTATCGGTTTGCAGGCAGATGACGCCAGGCAGACGAACGGCTGCCTTGGTGCTGCGATTTTCTGACTGCTGCTGGATAAACAGGCGACGATAGTGCCGCAACGTCAGCTCCAGCGCGGGTTTGCCGATGTGCTGCTTCACTTCGATGGTTTCCATCGCGTCGTGCTCTGCACCTTTTGCTACATCGGGCAGGGTAAACACGCGTGCGGCTAACAGACGGCAGGCCTGCAAATGTTCGGTCAGGGTCAGGAGCTCATGCTCCATTTCCCTGAAGGTGGTGTTCAGCCGTTCGATGAGATCGTAAGTTGCCATGTTCACCCTTAATTAGTTACAACATACTCACGGTATAGCACAGCACGCCGGGTCAAGCCAGCGTGCGGTTAAGGTCAGGCAGGGATGGGAAGGGGGATGTTATGGTAGACCGGCCAGCTAAAGCAGAAGCGCGCGCCGCCAAGCTCGCTCTCTTCACACTGAACCGTGCCGCCCATCGCCTGGGCGATGGAGTGGACAATGGCCAGCCCCAGACCACAGCCTCCCGTTGCGCGATCGCGGCTTGGGTCGAGGCGAACAAAGGGCTCGAATACGGTTTCACGCGCTTCGGGAGCAATGCCCGGGCCGTCATCCTCAACCGTCAGGCTTGCCTGAGCGCCCTGTAAATCTAAGCCAATCTTCATGGTGCTTTCGCTATAACGCATGGCGTTATTCATCAGATTATCCAGCACGCGCTCCATCAGGCGCATATCCAGCGCGCCATAATCGCCGGGGGTAACGGCCGTCAGCAGCGTGCGCTGCGGGTTGACGCTTTGAACATCGTCAATATGCGTCTGCAGCCAGACGGGAAGATCCGGCGTACTGAGGTTCAGTTCATTTTGCGGGCGATCGAGACGGGCGTAGGTCAGCAATTCTTCAATGAGCGCCTCAAGCTGGCCGATATCGCGGTTGAGCGCCTGATTCTCAGCCTCGGTAAGGTTTTCGCTCATCTCAAGCCGATAACGCAGGCGAACCAGCGGCGTGCGCAGTTCATGCGCGATCCCGTCGATCAGCTGCTTTTTGCTGGCAATGAGGGCATTGATGTTATCGGCCATCTGGTTGAACGCAATGCCCAGACGGTCAAAACTGGAACCGCTGTCGAAATGGATACGCTCGGTAAAATGCCCCTCACCAAAGCGCTGTGCGGCAGATTCGAGTTTTAGCATGTCCTGCCAGTGAGGGCGCATCCAGATAAACACCGGGAAGGCCAGTGAAATGGCAATAAACGCCATAAGCGCCATATCCAGCAGGCGCATCTGGTGCAGATAATAGAGATAGGGTACCGGACCCACGGCCAGCACGTAGTGGCTGCGGGGAATGCGCTGGATAAAGGTGTACTTCGCATCAAGCGCCACAATGTCCCCGTCACGCAGACGCTGCATGGCAGGGGGATCTAAATCGAAGTCTTTCAATGGTTCGATGCGCAAATCGAACGACAGGTTCAGATCCAGCTCTTTTAAGGTCTTCGCCCACTCGTGCGGCGGAATTTCGCGGAGCTCGCTGCGCATGAGATACAGCGAGCTTTTCATTAAATCATCCAATGACTGTCTGCCCGCGCGTTCGGCGGTGAATTTATAGACCAGCCCGACCAGCATGGTCATCACCAGGAAGCAGACAAACAGCAGAAGGTAAAACTGCACAAAAAGCTTTTTCATTACATCTCACCGAAAATCAATATATTCACTCTCTGGCTTTACCTTCAGAGCACTGTAGCAGCATCTTCTTACCGCTGGATCCTGGGGTATCCCTGCTGAATATACATCACGGCGTTTCCATCGTCATAGCATCGCTGCGCATACTTACATGGCATGCGTGCTGCGTTTCACCTTCGCGATGAGTGTTTCCGTCACCGCCAGACCTTCTGCAATGTGAGGGTCGATCACCTTTGTCCCAAATTCTTGAATTAAATCAAGGAGAATCTCATAGGACTGGATGAGTTCAAGAAGATTCATAAGTGCTTTTTGATCGGCGTAAGAGGGGAATGGGTCGTTAACGCTTGCTTGATTAACAATCCATTCCAGATTGGTTTTAATGGCTTGTACTTTATTGTAGCTATACATATTTCATGGACTTAAATCCTCATTTCAAGATTTTTTGAAAAACATGACGTCCCGGCTTCGTTTTGAAAAGCCGAGGAGCGCGCAGAGCAATGGCAATGATTGGGGGCGATGACGATGATGTCGGAAGGGTGAGCTGCAGGGGCGGTTCCTGTTAAACGTCGCGGCTACTGGCATGACCCATGAAGGCTGGTACGATGAGAGTCATTTAAGTATGGCTTAAATCGACGTTTTAACAAGGAACCCGTTGCGCAATCGGACAAATGAGGCAGAAAAGGGAGCGGCGATCAGGTTTCCCAGGCATGTGGGGCAAACAAATAGCCTTTGTTACGTACGGTTTTGATGCGATAGGGCTCGGTGGCGTTGTCCAGCAGTTTTTTACGCAGGCGAGAAATGGCAACGTCTACGCTGCGATCCATTCCATCGTAGCTCACGCCGCGCAGATTTTTCAGCAGCGCATCGCGGTCCATAATTTGCCCGGCATGGGTTGCCAGCTCCCACAGCAGGTCAAAATCTGCGGTCGAGAGGGCAATCAGCTCACCGGAAAGCAGCACCTGACGGTTAACCGGATCGATAGACAAGGTACCAAAACGCATTGCTTTATGCGGCATGAGTGACTGCGCAGGCGCTTCACGCTCGTGACTGGCACGCTGGCGCAAGTGCAGGCGTAGACGGGCCAGCAGAACTGCAGGGGGCGTGGTTTTCAGAATGTAATCGTTGGCACCCATTTCAAGGGACAAAATATGATTCATGTCGCTGTCCAGCGAGGTCAGCAGCACGATAGGGCCGTCCCACTGCGCGCGAAGATCGCGGCATACGGTCATACCATCTTTGCCGGGCAGCATAATGTCCAGCAACACCAAATCCGGGTTTTCGCGTAAAACCACCTCTTCGGCGCGATCGCCGCGAGGCTCAACAATGACGTCCATATCATGTTTACCCAGATAAGCGGCTATCAGTTGACCTACTTCGGGTTCATCTTCCACATAAACAATCTTATTCATACAACGTCTGTTATTGCGAAAAAAAGCCAACATACACCGCGTAACCTTAACCTTCCATTAATCTTTCAAAATTAACCTCAGTTCCGTTATTCTGAAGCACATTGTTACTTGATTGTTATAGGGAAAAGCATGGGCTTGGTGATTAAAGCCGCACTGGGGGCGCTGGTGGTATTACTGATTGGCGTTCTGGCTAAAACGAAAAATTACTATATCGCCGGGCTTATCCCGCTGTTCCCGACGTTTGCGCTGATTGCGCACTACATCGTGGCCTCAGAGCGCGGAACGGAAGCGCTGCGGACCACCATTGTATTTGGGATGTGGTCCATTATTCCGTACTTTCTCTATCTGCTTTCGCTGTGGTATTTCACCGGCTTTCTGCGTCTTCCGCTGGCGCTGAGCGGGGCAGTGGTCTGCTGGGGGCTCAGCGCCTGGCTCGCGATCGTTGTTTGGGGCCGCTTTCACTAGCGCAGCGGGCGGCCACCGTCCACGGCAAAGGTTCTGCCGGTTACGTAGCAGCTGGTGAGCAGATAATCGACAAGATCGATCACCTCTTTCTCACCAGGGGCGATTTTCATTAGCGACTTATTCAGTGCCTTCTGGCGATACTCAGCGTCGTCTCCCTCGTTGAATAAGATCATCGCCGGGGCGATAGCGTTCACCTTAACCTCGGGTGCCAGTTTACGGGCAAACGAACGCGTCATGTTGTCCAGTGCGGCTTTGCTGGCCGCATAGGCGATATGCTTGTCGCTTCCACGCTCTACGACATAATCGGTGAAGTGGATAATGTCGCCTGCGGCATGTCCGTGACCGCGCAGCAGATCTTGCAACGCGTGGTTAAGCAGATAAGGGGCATTGACGTGGATCTGCAGCATGCAGGAAAGCGTTTCGCTGAGCGGCATGCTGGGCGTTTCCGACTGCCACGCGCTGGCGTTATGGATGACGGCGCGCAATCCGTCGGTCGTGGATTTTACCTGATCAGCGAAAGCAAGAATGCCTTCATCGGTTGAAAAGTCCGCCTGAATACAGGTCGCACCGGCGTGTCGGAGCCCCTCAATCGAGGGATATTCACTGCGGTAGCTGACGATAACCGGATGATGAAGGGTAAGAAAGTGATGGGCGAGGGCGAGGCCGATACGACGGCCACCACCTGTTATCAGTATTGGGCGTTGCTGCGCAGTTCCCATCGTATTTTCCTTTTCAGTTCAACAATGGGAAAGGCGATGCTAACCCATTAACATCCAGGTTGCCGGTAGGGCAGCAACCAACAATAGCCCGATTAAGACCATCTCGCGGCGTTTAAGCGCATACTCAAGCTGGTGCGTGCGCCGGGCATAAATAAACACCAGCAGACCCGGAGCATACAGCACCACCGACAGCAGCAGGTGCATAGGCCCAGAAGCATACAACAACCAGAGGCCGTAAATACAGGCCCCGACTCCTACAGCATAGTGCGCCGGTCGGGTGGCGATTTTCAGCAAATACGCGCCCACTAAGAAATAGGGTACCAGAATCATTTCAGAGGCGATGGTCAGCAGGGTGTTATAGTCAGAACCTGTGAGCCAGATCAGCACCAGACAGACCTGTACGCTGATGTTGGTAAGCCAAAGCGATGCCGACGGCGCGTTGTTTTTGTTCTGGCGGGCAAAGAGGCGCGGAAACGCTTTGTGCGTCGCGGCCAGGAATGGCACTTCTGCGGCCATAATCGTCCAGCTCAGGTAGGCCCCGCAAACGGAGACAATCAGCCCCGCAGCGATCACTACGTCTCCCCAGGGACCAAACATTTTAACCATCAGTCCGGCCATTGATGGGTTACGCATTTCCGCCAGCTCAGGGCGCGCCACGACGCCCAATGACAGTAGCGTGACCAGCAGATAGACACCCAGCGCCGCCAGCACGGCCAGCAGCGTGGCGCGCCCCACGTCACGTTTATTACGGGCCCGCGCTGAAACCACAACGGCGCCTTCAACGCCGATGAAGACCCACAGGGTGATCAGCATGGTGTTTTTCACCTGCTCCCAGACGGGGACGCCCAGCGCGATACCAGTGAAGTCGAGCTTAAATACGTCAAGACGGAAGGCAATAAACGCCAGAACGATAAACAGGCCGAGCGGAACCAGTTTCGCCAGCGTCGCGACCAGATTAATGCTCGCTGCGGTTTGCACGCCGCGCAACACCAGCCAGTGAACAAACCACAGCAGAACCGATGCACCGACAATGGATTGCCAGGTATTGCCGTCGCCAAAGAGACGCAGCTCAGGGGTATCGGTAAAGAAACTGAGCGCTGAAAAGACGATAACCAGATAAGAGACGTTCGCAATTACTGCACAAAGCCAGTAGCCCCAGGCGGAACAGAAGCCAATCAGCTCCCCAAAACCTTCGCGGGCATAGGTGAAAATCCCCCCATCCAGATCCGGGCGAATGCGCGTTAACAGCAGCATGGCGAACGCCAGCAGCAATATTCCTGCACCGGTAATCCCCCAACCAATAAGCAATGCGGCAGGGCTTGCAACGGCCGCCATGTTTTGCGGCAAACTGAATACACCCGCACCCAGCATTGAGCTTAAGACAAGTGCAGTTAAAGCACTCAGGCCAAGTTTCTTTTCCATTGGCTTCCTGTTATGAAAGGTCCAAATCCAGAATAATTATTTCGCACAGGCGCATAAAAATGGTGGATCACACTAAGGCGCGGGATTTTACGGAGAGTCACGAAAGCATGCAATGATGTGGGGCAGAAATCAGAAAAAAAGTAACAAAAAAGGCGGCATTGCGCCGCCTTTCATAAACGCTTTGTTACTTGAACAGATCGGCGCTAATGGTCATGTTGTTACCACGTTCCTGCCACTGGCGGGTGATGTGGTAATACTTCGCCCCTTTCTTCGCCGCACGCTTCGCGACCTGGTAAGAGACTTCCGTTCCGTTGCCGTAGTTGCCGGTAAATTTGATGCTGTCGAACGGTACCATCTGCGCAGCAGTGGCGTTGTTCAGCTCTTCTATTTTGGTTCCGTCTGGCAGGGTAACGGAATAACGGCCACCCTTCGTGGTCTGCGTTTCAAAGAAACGGCCCACTTCAGCGCTTGGTGCAGCAGAGGTGGCTACGCCCGGAATTTCAACTTTCTTCGCTTCTTCGCCACCTTTTGCTAACGCAGCGCGACCTGCATCGGAATTAGCCGGGATAGCATCCGGGCTCTGCAGAACGCGTTTTTTCGCATCTTCTTTATAGATGAATGCGGTAATACGCTGGTTGCCACCCTGGTTAGCATCCACCTGACGCACGATGTAGAAAGAGTAAGCCCCTTTCGCTTTCGCCGCTTTGGTGATGGCATCGTTCACTTCTGGCTGGCTGCGATAGAAGCCCTGAACGGTAACGGTATCATAAGGTTCAAGCTCGATAGCCTGTACTTTTGGCAATTCAACAATACCGTTAATCACGCGGTTATGCTGTGTGTCTGCCTTAGGGGCATTCTCTTTGTACAGTGCAATGGTAACGCGCTGGTTACCGCTGTTTCCTTGATCGGATTGATCGAGAACATAAAACGAGGCCGCACCTTTTTTATCGGCGGCTTTGGATGCGGCGGCGACACCGTCGCCAATAGAATTATAACGACCCACAATGACCGTCTGGTCAAAAGGTTTTAACGCTGCCGCTTGCTCCGGCGTTAACTCTGTCGCAGCATTTGCAGACAGGGCGGTCGCAGAAAGAAGTGCGGACGCCAGGAGTGTGTTCTTAAGCTTCATAAAAATAATCCTTCGCCTTGCGCAAACCATGTACTGGTATTGTTGTTAATTTGAGACGGTCCCGATTATGGCATTTAAAACCCGTCGCTGTCTGCGCCATTTTTCACAGCCCGTGCGAACAGTATGACCCGCTTCGATAACCTTTAGTGATATGTTGAAAAAACAGGCGTTTGACAAGCAAAACTGATAAAGCATATGACTTTTACAAGTTAATTTAATGTTAATGAGTTGTTCTCTTATGGCGCTATATCATGTTTTTACCGCTTCGCTTGCGCGATTTATCGGTTCCGGCGAAGAATTTAAGGTAAATATCTCTGTCAGAGACGCCGATCACTTATTTTTCACAGATAAAGTAAGAAATAGTGTTTTCTGGCGGTAGATCACAGGCGCTATTTTCAGTAGGTTATAGAAAGTTTGTTACTGTTTTATTTTCTGGGGTTAATCATGCTTCGCGGTTATCACACTGACGAAAGTTGAAACAAACCACGGGCATTTATCGACAAACCATCATCAAAAACCGATGGAAGGGAAAACTATGCGTATTGGGGTACCAAAAGAACGGTTTGCCAATGAAACCCGCGTAGCGGCAACACCAAAAACGGTGGAGCAACTGCTTAAACTGGGTTTTACCGTCGCAGTTGAACGCGGCGCGGGCAAACTGGCGAGTTTCGACGACGAAGCCTTTATTCAGGCTGGCGCGGAGGTTGTGGACGGTGCTGAGGTCTGGCAATCACCGATCGTTCTGAAGGTGAATGCACCTGAAGAGAGCGAAATCGCGCTGCTGAATTCCGGCACCACGCTGGTGAGTTTCATCTGGCCTGCACAAAATCCTGAGCTGATGGAGAAGCTGGCTGCACGGGGCGTGACCGTGATGGCGATGGACTCCGTGCCACGTATTTCGCGCGCACAGTCTCTGGATGCCTTGAGCTCAATGGCTAACATCGCGGGCTACCGCGCAATCGTTGAGGCCGCACACGAATTTGGTCGCTTCTTTACCGGTCAGATCACCGCAGCAGGCAAAGTACCGCCTGCAAAAGTGATGGTGATTGGTGCGGGCGTGGCAGGCCTTGCGGCGATTGGCGCGGCAAATAGCCTTGGCGCTATCGTACGTGCTTTTGACACCCGTCCTGAAGTGAAGGAGCAGGTTCAGAGCATGGGCGCCGAGTTCCTTGAACTGGACTTCAAGGAAGAAGCGGGCAGCGGTGATGGTTACGCGAAGGTCATGTCCGAAGCCTTTATCAAGGCTGAAATGGCACTCTTCGCCGCGCAGGCGAAAGAGGTCGACATTATCGTGACGACCGCGCTGATCCCAGGTAAACCGGCACCGAAGCTGATCACCCGTGAAATGGTTGACTCCATGAACCCGGGCAGCGTGATCGTCGATCTGGCTGCACAGAACGGCGGTAACTGTGAATATACGGTGCCAAACCAGGTCACTACGACCGCCAACGGCGTGAAGGTGATTGGTTATACCGATCTGCCGGGTCGTCTGCCAACCCAGTCTTCTCAACTGTATGGCACCAACCTCGTCAACCTGATGAAGCTGCTCTGTAAAGAGAAAGATGGCACCGTCACCGTTGATTTCGACGATGTGGTAGTGCGCGGCGTAACGGTCGTGCGTGAAGGTGAAATCACCTGGCCTGCACCGCCTATTCAGGTTTCAGCTCAGCCTCAGGCGGCAGCGAAAGCCGCGCCTGCGCCAAAAGAGCCGGCGAAGCCCGCGTCTCCATGGCGTAAATACGCGATCATGGCTTTAGCGATTGTTCTGTTTGGCTGGCTGGCAGACGTTGCGCCGAAAGAGTTCCTCGGCCATTTCACCGTCTTTGCGCTCTCCTGCGTAGTGGGTTACTACGTGGTGTGGAACGTTTCCCACGCGTTGCATACCCCGCTGATGTCGGTCACTAACGCCATCTCCGGGATCATCGTGGTGGGGGCGTTGCTGCAAATTGGTCACGGCGGCTGGATTAGCTTCCTGAGCTTTGTCGCGGTGCTGATCGCCAGTATCAATATTTTCGGTGGTTTCACCGTGACTCAGCGCATGCTGAAAATGTTTCGTAAAGGCTAAGGGGTAGCATATGTCTGGAGGATTAGTCACAGCCGCATACATTGTTGCTGCAATCCTGTTTATTTTCAGTCTGGCGGGACTTTCCAAGCACGAAACGTCTCAGCAGGGTAACAACTTTGGTATTGCCGGGATGGCGATTGCGCTGATTGCCACCATCTTCGGGCCGGATACCGGCAACGTTGCGTGGATTCTTGTCGCCATGATCATTGGCGGTGCGATTGGTATTCGCCTCGCGAAACGCGTTGAAATGACCGAGATGCCGGAGCTGGTCGCCATTCTGCACAGCTTCGTGGGTTTGGCGGCGGTGCTGGTAGGCTTCAACAGCTACCTGTATCACGAACCTGGGATGGAACCGATTCTGGTCAATATCCATCTGACGGAGGTGTTCCTGGGCATCTTCATCGGTGCGGTGACCTTTACCGGTTCTATTGTCGCTTTCGGCAAGCTGCGCGGTAAGATCTCATCTAAACCGCTGATGCTGCCTAACCGTCATAAGCTGAATCTGGCGGCGCTGGTTGTCTCCTTTGTGCTGATGGTGATCTTTGTTCGTACCGAAAGCGTCGGTATGCAGGTGCTGGCACTGCTGGTGATGACCATTATTGCGCTGGCGTTCGGCTGGCACCTGGTCGCGTCCATCGGCGGTGCGGATATGCCAGTGGTCGTTTCTATGCTCAACTCCTACTCGGGTTGGGCGGCGGCGGCGGCGGGCTTTATGCTCAGCAACGATCTGCTGATCGTCACCGGTGCGCTGGTGGGTTCTTCGGGTGCGATCCTGTCTTACATCATGTGTAAGGCGATGAACCGCTCCTTCTTCAGCGTCATTGCCGGTGGCTTCGGGACCGATGGTTCGTCTTCCAGTGCTGATGAAGAAGTGGGTGAGCATCGTGAAATTTCTGCGGAAGATACCGCAGACATGCTGAAAAACTCGCACACGGTCATTATCACCCCGGGCTATGGCATGGCGGTGGCACAGGCCCAGTATCCGGTCGCGGAAATCACCGAGAAGCTGCGCGCTCGCGGTATTAAGGTTCGCTTTGGTATTCACCCGGTTGCCGGTCGTCTGCCTGGCCACATGAACGTGCTGCTGGCGGAAGCGAAAGTGCCTTATGACATCGTACTCGAAATGGATGAAATCAATGATGATTTCGCCGATACCGACACGGTACTGGTCATTGGTGCCAACGATACCGTCAACCCGGCCGCCCAGGACGATCCGGGTAGCCCAATCGCCGGGATGCCGGTTCTGGAAGTGTGGAAGGCGCAGAACGTGATTGTCTTCAAACGCTCCATGAACACCGGTTATGCCGGGGTGCAGAACCCGCTGTTCTTCAAAGAGAACACCCACATGCTGTTTGGCGATGCGAAAGCCAGCGTGGATGCGATTCTGAAAGCGCTGTAAGGTGTATCGAGACGAAAAAGCCGCCAAATTTGGCGGCTTTTTTAATGGTGGACATTATTGATCAATCGTCTTCTGGGTCGTCCAGCTCCACCGGCGTCTGATACTCATCCGGCTTGATGACCAGCAGGTCACAGCGCAGATGGTCGATCACCTGTTCAGCCGTATTGCCCAGGAACGCGGCAGAAATCCCGGTCCGGCCAATGGTTCCCAGCACCACAATCCCGGCCTGTAGATGCTCCGCCAGGTCCGGGATCACCTCTTCAGGCAGTCCTTTTTCCACATGCGTCATTTTTTCATCGATGCTGAATTTCTGACGCAGCGCTTTCATTGCCAGCAGGTGCTGACCTCGGATTGCGTCGTTATAGACGCTTGGGTCAAATTCAGGCAGCTCGATGGCAATGTTGATTGGCGTCACCGGGTAAGCGCCAACGAGGTGCACTTCGGTGTGGTTAACTTGCTCGGCAAGCTGAATAGTTTCCTTAACCAGTTTTTCGTTCAGTGAATTGTGATAATCCTCTTCACTCGCCAGGTTCACCGCCACAACGGCTCTCCCGCCTTCAGGCCAGGGCTGGTCTTTCACCATCCACACCGGACACGGGCATTTACGGAGCAAGTGCCAGTCGGTGGGGGTAAAGATCACTGATTCCAGCTTGTCATGCTGGTGCGCCATTTTCAGCAGCAGGTCGTGCCCACCGGCGACAATCTCCTGGATAATGGCTTCGAAAGGACGGTTGTGCCAGACCACTTTAATGTCAATCGGCACGCCCGCTTCCAGATAGTATTTCGCCTGTTCACGGATCCAGGCGGTACGTTGGCTGATCACTCCCTGACGCATTGCAGTGCGCTCGTCAGGCGACAGAAGGGTGGTCATCTCATACGAGAAGTCATAGATCGGCAAAAACGCTTTGATTTTGCCACCAATCCGTTGATGTAAATACACAGCACGTCGTAATGCCGGCTGATCGTCCTGGTTAGGATCGATAGCCACCAGCATGTTTTGATACTTTGCCATACAGGTCTCCTTACTACTGTCACCGCAGTCTGTAATTAAAAGAGTAACCTATATATCTTGAATGAAACAGGGGGGAAGTTTTTGTTAGATCAATAAATCGTGAAATGAGGTCACATTAGAAGGACTGTTACCGTTACGGCGATAAAGGCAATAAACAGCAGCACCATCACCGCTATCGCAAAGGTCGTTGAATCCTGAACGTAGGTCTTTTCCTCTCCCTTCATTGGGCCGACAAGCATGATCCAGATGAAAATGAAGGTCACTGAGGCGATAACGACTGAAACGAAAAATAAACTTTCTTTCAAATCATAACCTTAAGATGGCACGGACTGACCTGAATGCCTGTCGCGGAGACGGTGGTAACGCCCTGGAAGAAAAACGTTAAATGCCAGACCTGTCAATGCTCTGGTCTGGCATTCATGATGCGGGGATGTTATGCCACGTTGCGGGCGTGCCCGGCAAGTACCGCAAGCGCTTCACCGTTTTCGATGGTGATGTACTTACCTTTCACGGCCAGCATTCCGCTTTTCTGGAAACGCCCCAGCAGACGGCTGATGGTTTCTACGGTCAGGCCCAGGTAGTTACCAATATCACCACGCGTCATGGTCAGGCGGAATTCACGCGGAGAGAAACCGCGTTCTGCAAAGCGACGGGAGAGGTTATAGATAAACGCGGCCAGGCGCTCCTCTGCGTTCTTTTTGGAAAGCAGCAGGATCATATCCTGATCGCCTTTGATCTCACCGCTCATCAGACGCATCATCTGCTGGCGCAGGTTAGGCATCTTCCCGGACAGGTCGTCCAGCGTTTCAAACGGGATTTCGCAGACCATAGAGGTTTCCAGCGCCTGAGCAAAGCTCGGGTGATGGCCAGTGCCGATGGCATCAAAACCAACCAGATCGCCTGCCAGATGAAAACCCGTGATTTGCTCATCACCCTGTTCAGTGATGGTGTAGCTTTTGATGGTGCCAGAACGGATAGCATAGAGCGATTTGAGTTCGTCTCCGGCTTTAAACAGCGTCTGACCTTTCTGAATAGGCTTTTTGCGCTCGATGATGTTATCAAGCTGATCGAGTTCATGCTCATTCAGGGTAAACGGGATACAGAGCTGGCTGATGCTGCAATCCTGGCAATGGATAGCACAACCGCCAGACTGAATGCGTCGTATAATTCGCTTTTCCGGGATCATAGGTTTGCTCAAGCCTTAATTGATATTGGTCAATTTTAACATCTTTTTGGTAAGTACGTAAGCCTGGCAAACTATCAATAAGGACAAGAGACGGCAACGTGTTGCCATCTTCTTGAAATTCCACAGCTTGATTATGGATTTTTAGACTAACCGGAACAAAATTAAGCACTAAAAGCCTGGGCGCTACAGCAAAAGATACCCTTCGTGACGCAGTAACCACTCTTTTCTCTGCACGCCGCCGGCATAGCCGGTCAGGGTGCCGTTGCGTCCAATAACGCGATGGCAAGGGACGACGATGCTCACAGGATTTGAGCCGTTGGCGGCCCCCACCGCGCGCGCTGCGCCCGCACGGCCTAGCCGTTCGGCGAGCTGACCGTAGTGCATAACGTGTCCGCACGGGATAGCACGCAGCGCCTGCCACACCTCACGCTGGAAGGGGGTTCCAGCGGTGGCCGTTGGCAGGTCGTTGATGATGGTGAGATCGCCGTCGAAGTACGCCGCCAGTTTGTCGCTCAACCCGCCCGGATTGGTGGCGCTGATACGCTCGAAACCCTGCATGCGATAATGCGTGTTGAGCAAGGCCTCCATACGGTCGCTGTGCTCTTCCCACTCGACCGCGCGCAGGTTGAACTGCTCGTCCGCGATAACCCACAGTGGCCCAAGCGGCGTCGCAATCTTATCTTCGAGTAATCTCAGCATCCTCTTTCCCTTAGTGCAGCCTTGGGTAAATCCCCGGCCCAATCGGCAGGCCGACAAGATACCATGCCACCAGCATTACCAGCCATACCCCTAAAAAGATAAGCGGGTAGGGCAAAACCAGCGAATAGTAGGTACCCAATTTGGCTTCGGGCTTATAGCGTTGCAGGAAACCTAAAAACAGGGGAACGAACGGTGACACCGGTGCCAGCGGGATCACCGAGGAATCTGCGACGCGAAACAGGATCTGCGCAAACGCCGGATGGAACCCCAGCATCATAAACATCGGCACAAATATCGGTGCCAGTATCGACCAGATGGCCGATCCGCTGGCAATAAACATGCACAGCAGCGACGACAGCAGCGCCAGGCCGACAAACGCCGGAACGCCGCTCAAACCGGCCGCTTCCAGGACATCGGTCAGGCCGACGGCCATAAACTTGCCCATGTTGCTCCAGTTAAACATGGCCACAAACTGTGCCAGCGGGAACACCATCACAATAAAGCCCGCCATCTCTTTCATCGGCTCGATCATCAGCTGCGGCAGGTCGGCCTGACGGCGAATTTTACCGGTTGCAATGCCGTAGGCGAGAGAAACGACAAAGAAGAAGAGGATAATCAGCGGCACGATGCCCTGAATAAACGGCGAGGGCAGAACGGTATGTTTAACCGGATCGCGCAGCACGCCATTCTCCGGCACCACCATCAGCGCTACGGCGGCAATAAACGCCAGCGAGACTCCCCCAGCCACGCGCAGGCCGAAGCGCTGCTCCTTGCTCAGTGTTTCCAGCGTTTCATCGCTGCGGCCTTCCCACTTACCGAGGCGTGGTTCGACGATCTTATCGGTGATCAACCCGCCGACAATCGTCAAAACAATCACCGAGCTGGCCATAAAGTACCAGTTGTCGATCACGCTAACGTGCATTGCGGCATCCATCGTTTTGGCTGCTTCGGTGCTGATACCGGAGAGCAGGACGTCGGTGGTCACAATCAGCAGGTTGGCGGTAAACCCGCATCCTACGCCAGCAATCGCGGACAGCAGACCCGCGACGGGATGGCGCCCAACGGCGAGGAAAATCAGCGCACCCATCGGCGGCATGATCACCAGCGCGGCATCGGAGGAGATGTGGCTAAAGAAGGCGATGAACAACACCATGTAGCTGGCGTAACGGGCGCTGACGTGTGAAGCCATTTTCACCATCAGCGCGGGCAGCAGGCCAACCCGTTCTGCGAGCCCGGCACCCAGCACTAGCGCAAGAATGGCGCCGAGCGGCGCGAAGCCGCTGAAGTTCTTGATCACATTCGGTAAAAACCAGTGTAAACCTTCAACACTCAGCAGATTTTTGACCGCCACCAGGCTGCCATCCGCCGGACTGCGTACGCTCACCTCAAAGGCGGAGAGCACGGCGGTGGCGACCATCAAAATCACAATCAAGTAGATAAAAAGCAGGAAAGGGTGCGGCATTTTATTACCGATCCTTTCAACCCAGCCATAGAGCTTACCGGATGGGGAATGCGAAGGTATGGAAGACATACTCATGGGCGTTCCTCGGGACTGTTGTGTTGTTGTGTTATGTGTTTTTTTATTTTAAAGGTGACGGTGTCACGCCCTGTGGAATCGGACACACGTACGGTTTTTCTTGTATTTGTTGTTCAAACTCTTCACGACATTTCTGAAGCAGGTCTGCGTCCTGCAGCAGATTCAATGCTGTCGCCCCCATCACTTTTGCAGCCAGCAGCATGCCTTTATGGGCAATGGCGGTGCGTCCCTGTGCGACCAGCTGCCAGGTATGCAGCGGCGTACCGACGGTAAAGCAGGGGCTAAAACACTGGGCGACCGGCATCTTCCAGCTAACATCGCCAACGTCAGTTGAGCCCGCCAGTACGTTGTCGGTGATGGCATACGGCGCGACTTCGTCGATCAGCACGGTTTCCTGATGGCGGCGGGCAAAGGCTTTACCGTCTTCTGCTCCCGTTGCGGCAATGTTTTTCAGGCTGTTTTGCAGATCGTTTGGCGTCAGCGTGGCGCGAATTTCCCGTGCAAATTCACGTTCTTCCTCCGTCCACGCGGGCGTACCGTAATGCTGCAGCGCGCGATACATAGCCGCTTCGAGCGTGCGGTTTGGCAGGTAGCTGGAGCAGGCTTTGTCAAAGCGGCATTCGACGCGGGTTTCCGTCATCATCGCCGCGCCCTGAGCGATTTTCTCTATACGTTCGTAGATCTGCTGCGCGTCGGCCATCTCAGGGGCGCGGATCAGGTACAGCACTTCGGCCTGGGCCTGCACCACGTTCGGTGAGATCCCGCCGGTATCGGTGATGGCGTAATGCACGCGCGCTTTCTCGATGATGTGCTCGTTGAGGAAATTGGTGCCGGTGGTCATGAGCGTCACGGCATCCAGCGCGCTGCGCCCCAGGTGTGGCGAGTTTGCAGCATGTGCCGCAACGCCCTTAAAGCGCCAGGCGGCCTGAATATTCGCCAGCGTGCTCACGTTAAACATGCCGGCAAAGGCTTCCGGGTGCCAGGTGACTGCGGCATCAACGTCGTCAAACACCCCTTCACGTACCATGAAGGTTTTCCCGGAGCCGCCTTCTTCACCCGGGCAGCCGTAAAAACGCACCGTTCCGCTCCCGTCGTGCTTTTCCAGCCAGCTTTTCACCGCCACCGCGCCCGCAAGTGCGGCCGTTCCCAGCAGGTTATGCCCGCAGCCGTGACCGTTCGCTCCCGGCGTAGCGGATTGCGCCGTCGCGCAGTGCGCCTGCTGGCTTAATCCGGCCAGCGCATCGTATTCACCCAGCAGGGCGATAACCGGTTTTCCGCTGCCGAAGCTGGCGATAAAGGCGTTGGGAATGCCGCCCGCTTCGCGCGTGAGCGTGAAACCTTCGGCTTCCAGCGCGCTGGCGAGCCGTTCGGCGGACCAGAACTCTTCAAAGCGGGTTTCAGGATGATCCCAGATCTCGTCAGCAATATCGGTTAACGTTCGCGATCGCACGTCGATCGCATCCGCGATATACGCGTAGTTCTCCTGCATTACACACCTCGCGTCCACGGGAAGTTTAGCGCGGTCCGCGCCAGCGTTTCGATGGCGACGGTCATGACCCGCTCGTCAAAATCGAATTTTTCGTTGTGATGTCCGGCGCTCAACGCTGTGCCAAAAACCATGTATGACGCCATACCGCCGTTCTGCTGCACGCGGGCCATCATCAGCGTGGCGTCTTCTGAACCGGCCGGGGCTTTCACCTTATCGATCGCGTGAACAACCCCGGAAACTTGACTGGCCTGCTCGCGCAGATAATCAACCCAGGCCGGTGTCGGCGAGCTGGCGGTGGCGGCACCCATCAGGCGCATCTCTGCCTTAACGCCGTAGAGTGCGGCCGCGCCGTTAATAACTGCCTGGGCACGTTCGAAGACGTACTGATTAATCGCTTCGCTTTCACCGCGGGTTTCAACCTTGAGAAGGGCGTTTGCCGGTACCACGTTGCGTCCGCTGCCCGCCTGCATAACGCCAACATTGACGCGCGATGCGCCTTCAGAATGTGGCGCAATGCTGTGTAATGCGATAGCCGCCTGGGCTGCGGCGAGAAGGGCATTGCGGCCATCTTCCGGTTTGCCACCCGCGTGTGCGGCCACGCCGGTAAAGTGCACGTCGAACTTGGTGGTGGCCATAAAGTTATCGCTGCCGCAGATCACCGTCCCGGCGGGCACACCGGTACCAATGTGGATCGCGGTAAAATAGTCCACGTCGTCCAGGGCTCCCGCGGCGACCATCGCCCGCGCGCCACGCGTGCCTTCCTCAGCAGGCTGGAAAATCAGTTTGACGGTGCCGCTGAGTTGCGCTTCGTTCTGCTTCAGAACCTGCGCCAGCCCCAGACCAATGGTGGTGTGACCGTCGTGAGCGCAGGCGTGCATCATCCCCGCGTTACAGGAGGCAAAACCGTCGCGGAACGGACGATGGCTGTCGTCGAGGGCTTCGCTCAGGTCGAGCGCATCCATGTCCACGCGAAAGGCCAGCGTCGGGCCAGGACGTCCGGTATTTAGCGTGGCAACAATGCCGGTGAATCCACCTTCAAACGGGGCCAGCCATTGTTCGGGAGCGCCCTGCGCGCGGGCGCGATCAAACGCGTGCGCCAGCGTTGCCGCATCCGGTAATCCCATACGACTGTCGGCATCGACCACGTCGCGGCCCATGGCCAGTTCGTAACCCAGCGAGTTTACGATTTCTGCAACCTTCGCCGCGGTACGAAATTCCACCCAGCCTGATTCGGCAAACTGGTGAAAATCGCGACGCCACGCGCTCAGCTGCGGGGTGAGTGTCTGGATGTACTGCGCCAGTGTGTCCATATCGTTTCCTGTCATCATTAAAATATGTGAACTGCTTCACGCTGTGATAGTTTTTACTTATCACTAACCGTTTTTTCACAGTTTTAACCGTTCAGGAATTACCCTCGCACATCCATTTCCATTAAAGTAGATGACAGTTTCTTTACTCTGATAAACAACGGTTATCGGTCGGGTTATGTCATTTCAGATTAAATTTCATCACATCAGGGCGTTTGTTGAAGTGGCACATCAGGGCAGTATTCGCGGTGCCAGCAGGACGCTGAATCTCTCGCAACCGGCACTGACCAAATCCATCAAAGAGCTGGAGGAGGGAATGGCGGCGCAGCTTTTTGTGCGCCGTAGCAAAGGCGTGGCGTTAACCGAATGTGGAGAGGGTTTTTATCACCGGGCCAGGCTGATTCTGGAGGAGCTGCGTGCCGCGCAGGACGACATTCGCCAGCGGCAGGGGGAACTGGCCGGGCAGATCAACATTGGTATGGGGGCCAGCATTTCGCGAAGCCTGATGCCCGCCGTGATCACGCGTTTTCATGCGCAGCATCCGCAGGTGAAGGTCCGGATTATGGAAGGGCAGCTGGTATCAATGATTAATGAATTACGCCAGGGTGAACTGGATTTCACCATTAACACCTATTATCAGGGCCCGTACGATCACGAATTCACGTTTGAAAAATTGTTTGAAAAGCCGTTTGCGGTCTTTTGCCGGGAAGGTCATCCCGCGATAGGGGCAAAATCTATCAACGATCTTCTGCATTATAATTGGACCATGCCGACGCCCCGTGGCAGTTATTATAAGCAATTAGAAGATGTATTTAGTCATCGCGCGCAAATACCGCGAATAGGTATTGTATGCGAAACGTTTTCCTCGTGCATAAGCCTAGTGGCGCAAAGCGATTTCTTAAGCATATTGCCGCAGGAACTGGGCTGTGACCCGCTTCTGGCGAACCGTCTGGTGATGCTGCCGGTTGTCGAAGCGCTGCCAAAGGCGGCGTATTACTTAATTCAACGCCGTGATTCTCGCCAAACTCCGCTCTCGGAATCATTAATCACGCAATTCCGCAGAGAGGCGCGAAAAATAGTGTCGGGGTAAAATACAAATAATAAAAAAACAGGATCTGTTCGACATCAAACAGACCCTATAGTATACACAGCAGTGCATCCTTCCACCGATCCTACGTGTTATTTCCCTTCGGCAGGTTTATTTAGTTATAACAGATATCTCTGAAAATGAAAGCTGACTGAGTGATTGATTTCACGGTTTTTTAACTTAAATCTTTTAATGTATTAACGCTGAAGTTTTAGTTAAGTTTTATTTAACTTTATTCAGGCATATATTTCATATATTCGGCAGAAATATATTTAGACATGCTCCTGCGCATGAGGGTTATTGAGACCCCTGTCCGGCACAGGTATAGTACCGACTCGGATGTAGCCGGAGAATGTCCATGAACCCTGACGACAAATCACTTTTTCTTGACGCCATGGAAGATGTCCAGCCCCTGAAGCGCTGCACGGATATTCACTGGCAGCAGAACCGCAACGCGCGGGCGCGGCAGGAGATAGACATTGAGCAGCTCGATAATTTTCTGACGCTGGGGTTTCTGGAACTGCTGCCGCTTGAAGAGCCGCTGGCGTTCCAGCGTGATGGGGTGCAGCAGGGCGTTTTTGATAAGCTACGCTCGGGCAAATACTCCCGCCAGGCCAGCCTCAATTTGTTGCGTCAGCCCGCGGAGCGTTGCCGCCAGATGCTGTATTCATTTATTCGCCAGGCCGGACGTGATGGGTTGCGCAATCTGGTTATCGTACATGGAAAAGGGCGCGAACAGAATTCACACCCTAACGTGGTGCGCAGCTACCTGGCGCGCTGGCTTACCGAGTTTGAGGAAGTTCAGGCATTTTGCGTAGCGCTGCCCCATCATGGCGGCAGCGGAGCATGCTACGTTTCACTGCGAAAATCCGACGAAGCGAAACACGAGAACTGGGAACGGCACGCTAAGCGCAGCCGTTAACGGCTGCGCTTAGAAGGTTTCCCAGTTATTGTCGCCCGACGCGCTCGCCGTGGCCGGGCGCAACAGCTGCGGCGTTTTCAGCGCTGACGGGCGAGGGGCAGCTGCATTCTCTTTCGCATTCAGGCGGAAAGCCGCCACGGCCTGGCGCAGCTGTTCAGACTGATCTTCCAGTGCCGCCGCCGCCGTTGCGGACTCCTGCACCAGCGCGGCGTTTTGCTGCGTGACGCTGTCCATCTGTGAAACGGCCAGGCTGACCTGTTCAATACCGCGGCTCTGCTCATCGGATGCTGATGAAATCTCACCCATGATGTCGGTGACGCGGGTCACGGCAGCCACAATCTCTTTCATGGTTGCACCCGCTTCGCTCACCTGGTCAGAACCGGTATTGACCCGGCTGACGGAGTTCTCAATCAGCCCTTTGATCTCTTTTGCCGCCTGCGCGCTGCGGCTGGCGAGAGTTCGCACTTCGCCCGCGACGACGGCAAACCCGCGTCCTTGTTCTCCTGCACGAGCAGCTTCCACCGCCGCGTTAAGCGCCAAAATATTGGTCTGGAAGGCGATGCTGTCAATCACGCCGGTAATGTGCGCGATTTGCTGCGAGCTGTCGGCAATCTCGTTCATGGTACGGACGACGTTATCCACCACGTGACCGCCGCGGGCCGCCGTTTCCGAGGCGTTCTTCGCCAGCAGCGTGGCCTGACGGGCGTTATCGGAGTTCTGTTTAACCGTCTCGGTCAGCTCTTCCATGCTGGCGGCTGTCTCTTCCAACGAGGCGGCCTGTTGCTCTGTACGGGCGGAAAGATCGTTGCTCCCGGCGGCAATTTCACCTGCGCCAGTGTAGATGGAGTCCGTGCTGCCGCGCACGGCGCTGACCGTGCTCACCAGCGACTGCTGCATCTCATGCAGACCGGCGGCCAGTTGCCCCATTTCATTGCGACCGGAGAGGGCGATATTCTGCGTCAGATCGCCCGCTGCTATGGTACGAATATGGTTCATCACGGCGTTGAGCGGCTTTAACAGCATGTGCTGCAAGCCTTGCCAAATTACCACCAGCACGGCGATAACGGCCAGCAGGATGCCCGCCAGCGTCCATTGCATCTGGGTAAAGCTGCTTTGGTTCTCTTCGGTTGCGGCCTTAAGCAGGGTGTTGTTTTCGGCGCGCCAGCGGTTGTAGACCCCCTCCATATCGTCCTGCGCCTGCTGAGCGTCCAGATCGCCATAGGCCTGATAGTTGTCGGCACGCAGATATTCAATCGACAGCCGCATCACTTCGTGCATCTGGTTCCAGGACTTCTGCATCTCTTCGGTTAATGCCACATTCTGGCCGTTAACCTGCGGCAATTTCTGCCACTCTTTGTTATAGGCTTCGGCTTTCGCCAGAGAGTCAGCCGCGGTGCCAAGCAGCGTGTTAATTGCCGCCAGGGAGGCAGGATCGCGTTGGTTTTTCAGGTAGCGGATCGCCACGCGGGTCACGGTGACGCGCGTTTTCACCAGCGTGTTCACGCTGTCGCTCAGGCTCTCCTGTTGGGCGTTGAGCACCCCGGAGTTCTGGAAGTTATGCCGATCGTTGCTGACGGCGGAGTAGAACAACCCTCCCGTGACAACTTGCAGCAGACAGAATATGGTGAGGGCAAAGATGATACCGGTGATCACGTGCAGATTTTTCAACATAGCGGACGTCCGTTAGAGAAGATGCAGGGGTACATCAATACTATCGTCGTAGAGAATTTAAACTTTAATTTTACTCGTGCTTAACTAAGGGTTCTCTTCAGGAACCTGTTGTATACCTTAAATAATTCATTTTTATGAGGAAGGTAACATGGGCAGTATTGATAAAAGCGGGACGTACGCGCTCGGAACGCGAACGGTTAAACGACTGGGTTATGGTGCAATGCAGCTTGCCGGGCCGGGCGTCTTTGGTCCACCGAAGGATAAAAACGCCGCGCTGGAGGTCCTCCGTGAAGCCGTGGCGGCCGGCGTGGATCATATCGATACCAGCGATTTTTACGGCCCTCATGTCACCAACCAGCTTATCCGCGAGGCGCTGCATCCGTACCGGGACGATCTGACGATCGTAACCAAGATTGGTGCTCGGCGCGGAGATGATGCCTCCTGGCTGCCGGCATTTTCCGCGCAGGAACTGACGCAGGCGGTGCATGACAACCTGCGGAACCTGAAGCGGGATGTACTGGACGTGGTCAATCTGCGGATCATGTTTAGCGCGCACGGCCCCGCGGAAGGATCAATTACAGAGCCCCTGACCGCGCTGGCAGAATTGCAGCAGCAGGGGCTGGTTCGCCATATCGGTCTGAGCAACGTGACGGCGGCTCAGGTTGCCGAAGCGCAGAAATTGGTGACCGTTGTGTGCGTGCAAAACATGTATAACATCGTGAATCGTGGCGATGATGCGTTGGTGGATTCTCTGGCACAGCAGGGGATTGCCTATGTGCCATTCTTCCCGTTGGGCGGTTTTACGCCGCTGCAATCTTCCGGGCTGCAGGCGGTTGCAGACGCGCTTGGCGCAACGGCAATGCAGGTAGCGCTGGCATGGTTACTGCAGCGCTCACCGAACATCTTGTTGATCCCGGGAACCTCTTCCGTGGCGCATTTGCGGCAAAATCTGGCGGCGGCATCGCTGGTACTACCGCCTGATGCGGTCGCCACGCTGGATTCGCTGGTGAGTTAACCCTGTTACAAACAAAGCCCGAAGGGATCTTCCGGGCTTTGTGTCTCTTCTGACCCCATCTGACTGCTCTGCCTATGTAGCGCTAACGCTTCCGACACAATTTCCTGCTTACTCTTTCGCGTCTCAAATGCGGTGATCCTGATGTATTCCATCAGTTCGGGATCAATGCGGGCGCTCAACATCTTCAGGTCTGCCTCTTTTGCTAAACCGCGTGCGACACGCTTATCAGGATAATCACGGGCTGGCATAGAAAACGTTCTCCAAAATTGTCTTGTTAATTCGTGCTGTGAAATATGCTTTTACTGAATGTCAAAGTCAATACATAGTAATTGCGTAGTGACTATTTATTTTGTTTTTGCTTTTATTTAAGTCATAAGTAAGTGATTGTGTAGTGATTGTGTTGTGTGCGATTTATTTCATTGAGACAGGCGTAAAAGCATTCGTGAGAACCGTATCAGCATGATAAAACAGAGTATCGCCAAACGGCGTATCTGACGGTTTGTTCGGAATGCGAGGGGGATAATATGGATTTTAAGGCAGTAAAATTGCAGGTGACGACAGCACCACAGGGATTTTCGGATGTCCCGCCCGTGCCGCTCACGGACGCCACGCTGCAGGAGCGTAAAGCGAAAATCCTTGCACGCATGGCGGCTGAAAACGTCGACGCGCTGATTATTTACGCCGACAAAGAACATGGCAGTAACTTTGAATACCTGACGGGTTTCGTACCTCGCTTTGAAGAGGGGCTATTGATACTGGCGAAAAACGGCGAGGCGACCGCGATCCTTGGCAACGAGAATCTCAAAATGGCGGCGCATTCACGTATTCCGGTAACGCTGAAGCACAGCCCTTACTTCTCCTTACCCAATCAGCCGATGGATAACGAAAAGCCGCTGGAGGCATTATTCAACGAGACAGGGGTGTCGGGCATGGCCCGCATCGGACTCGTGGGCTGGAAAATGTTTACCGCTGCCCGTGCGGATAACACACAGCTCTTCGATTTACCCGCATTCATTGTGGATGCTATCCGCAACAGCGTTTCGGCAGAGGCAATCCTTGAAAACGCCGCCCACCTGTTTATCGGTGGGGATGACGGGGCTCGCATCACCAATAACGCCAATGAGATCGCTCACTACGAATATGGGGCTAACCTTGCGTCTACCTGCATGCTGAACGCGATGAATGCCGTTGTACCGGGGATTCGCGAGGTGGATCTGGGGGGCTATCTCACTGCAGAAGGCCAGTCCAGTACGGTGGTTACCATCGCCGCAGCCGGGCAGCGCTTTGAAAAAGCGAACCTGTATCCAACCTACAAACCGGTAGCGCGGGGTCAGCCGCTTTCCATGACCACCGGTTTTAAGGGCGGGTTGTCGAGCCGCACCGGGTTCGTGATCGCGGATGAAAGTGAGCTGCCGGACGCGCAGAAAAATTATCTTGAGCGGGTGGCAAAACCCTATTTCGCCGCGGTTGTTACCTGGCTTGAAAATATTCGCATCGGCATGGCCGGCGGGGAGATGTACACCCTGATTGAGTCCATACTGCCGAAAGCGCACTACGGCTGGCATCTTAATCCGGGCCATCTCAGCGCCGATGAGGAGTGGATGTCATCGCCCATTTTTGAGCGCTCCTTGCAGACGCTGAAAAGCGGCATGATCATGCAGATCGACATTATTCCCTCCGTGAAGGGCTATACCGGTGCCAGTGCGGAAGAGAGTATTGCTTTGGCGGATCGGGCGCTTCAGGCCGAAATTGCGCATGCGTTTCCTGAACTTTGGGCTCGTATCACGACCCGTAAACGCTATCTCACCGAGGTGCTAAAGATTAAGCTGAGTGATGATGTCATTCCGCTGTCCAATACGGTTGCTTATTTACGGCCTTTCTTCCTTGCGAAAGATAACGCCTTCACCTGCTAAACGTTTTTCGGAAAATCTGTAGACCAGAGCATGGTTATTTTTACTGACGTCGACCATGCTCTTTGTACTTATAAAAATTAAGTACGGTAGAGGCGTTTATGCGCAATACCCTTGTTCCCGTCGTTGCCGCCGTGGCGCTTTTTATGATGGGCGTTTTTATTCTGACTCTACAGCTCTGGTTTTCTGCGCGCGCCGACAGCCTTGCGGGGGCGCGCTACGCCATAGAAAAAACGAATGCTATTCTCGTTGAAGCGCGTTCCGCCACCCGGATAGCGACAGCTATTGCACAGAAAGGGTGTGGCGTTGAAGGGCAATATCAGTTAGGTACCGAAGCGGCGCTGGAGCCCCACCTCAGAACCATCTTTATCATTAAGCAGGGGGAAGTATGGTGTTCATCCCTGTCGGGCAACCGCATACTGCTGATTAACGCTCGGGCGCTGCCGGCACCGCAATTGTTGCTCGTATCCGCTAAAAACGCGCTGAATGGATTACCGGTTTTGCTCTATCAAACGAAAGTGGCCGATAGTCGTATTGTCGTGACCATTAGCGATCGCCATATTCGGGATGCGCTGAGCGTTCCGTTAAAGGGCGTCACCTATCGCTTAACGGTGGGGGATGCTGCGATAGGCACGTCGGGTGATGTCATGACGTTAGGTGATAAACAGCCGCGTCTCGGGAAGGTCGTGGCTGCGGATTTCCCTTACAGTATCGACTATACCTTCCCTGCGATTATCAGCCTCCAGCGGCTGATCGCTCAGGGCGGCGGCATTCTGCTTTTTCTTCTGCTGATTGCCTGTCTCGTCGCGTACGTGATGTACAGGTATCTGAATAAAAATACGGCACCTGAAGAGTCGCTTCGCAGCGCGATTGCGAAGGGGGAAATCGTTCCGTTTTATCAGGCCGTGGTCAACGGCAGGGAGGGCTCGCTGAGAGGGGTAGAGGTGCTGGCAAGATGGAAGCACCCGAAAGCGGGGTATATTTCGCCGGGCTCATTTATTCCGGTTGCTGAAAAATCGGGGTTGATTGTGCCCCTGACGCGAAGCCTGATGGCGCAGGTGGTCACGCAGATGAACGCCATTTCCTCGAAATTGCCGGAGGGGTTCCACGTTGGGGTCAACTTCAGCGCGTCACATATTGCGATGCCGGGATTCATCGATGAGTGTCTGGACTACAAGCGCCGCTTTGTCAGGCAGGATCTGAATCTGGTTATCGAGGTGACGGAGCGGGAACCGCTGGATATGGATAAGGATCTGATCACGACCCTTAATGCGTTGCACGATAAGGGTTTTGCCATCGCGCTGGATGATTTTGGCACCGGGTATTCCGGGCTCTCTTATCTGCACGATCTGCGTATCGACTACATCAAGATTGACCATAGCTTCGTCAGCCGCGTCAATGAGCATGAAGAGTCGACCCGGATCCTCGACTGCGTGCTGGATCTGGCGCGCAAGCTCTCCATCAGCATTGTGGCTGAAGGGGTGGAAACGAAGGCACAGTTAGACTATCTCAACCGCAATAACATTGTTTTCCAGCAGGGGTACTACTTCTTTAAACCGGTTCCCTTTACGAAGCTGATTCATATTTTGCTGTCGAAGCCAAAGGTGAAGGTCGTCGTTGAGTAACCTGCTGAAGACGTTGCTGGAATAAATCCTCTCAAACTTCAATGCGTTTGCTGTCGTTCCGGGAAAGCACCTTGATTCTTGCCCGGAATTCGTAATACTGTATTTATATACAGTATGTAGTGAGCACGCATTTATGGATACTCTCTTCTCTTATCATTTACAGCAATCTATTGAATTACCGTTGTTTTTGGAGCGTGTTGCTTGTGGTTTCCCAAGCCCTGCACAGGATTACGTTGAAGATCGTCTCGATCTCAACCGGCTGGCAGTCAGGCACCCTAGCGCGACCTATTTTGTGAAGGTGAGCGGAGACTCAATGATTGGGGCCGGGATTAGTGATGGAGACCTGCTGGTTGTCGATCGCTCGTTAACCGCTGAGCATGGGGATATTGTGGTGGCGTCGGTCGCCGGTGAGTTTACGGTTAAAGAGCTACAGACTCGCCCGGTTCTGAAATTGCTTCCGCATAATGCTCATTATCAGCCGATAACCTTTCAGTCCGAAGAGGAGCTGCAGATCTTCGGGGTTGTCACTCACACGCTCAAAACGCATAAACATGTTCGCGCTGGTTGATGTAAACAGCTTTTATGCCTCCTGCGAGAAGGTGTTCCGCCCCGATCTGGAGGGCAAGCCCATCGTGGTGGTTTCCAATAACGACGGCTGCATTATTTCGCTCTCCCCGGAGGCAAAGCAGTTCGGAATAAAAATGGGTGAGCCGTATTTTAAATTCAAAGAAAAGGGATATCCGTCGCGGGTTTACGTTTTTAGTTCGAACTATGCGCTTTATGCCGATCTCAGCAGTCGGGTGATGCAGACGTTGACCGATCTGGCCCCGGCAATAGAGATTTATTCCATTGATGAGGCATTCGTGAACGCTTCAGGCGTCAGCAATTGCGTATCGCTGGAGGCTTTCGGCCATCAGATGCGTACCCAGGTATTAAAAAATACGGGGTTAACGGTTGGCGTGGGGATTGCCCCGACGAAAACGCTGGCGAAGCTGGCTAACTATGCCGCAAAAAAGTGGCCCGGTACCGGCGGTGTGGTCGATTTATCGCATCACGAACGGCAGCGCAAGCTGCTGGCGATAGTGCCCGTTGATGAGGTGTGGGGCGTCGGGCGACGCATTACGAAAAAGCTTAACGCGATGGGCATCACCACAGCGCTGGAGCTGGCAGAAACCTCTCCCTGGGTCATTCGAAAACATTTTAACGTCGTGCTGGAGCGCACGGCGCGTGAACTTCGAGGCGAGCCGTGTCTTGGCCTGGAAGAGTTTATCCCTACGAAGCAGCAAATTATCTGTAGCCGTTCCTTTGGCCACCGTATTACTCAATACGCTGAGATGCATGAGGCCATTTGTGCCTACGCGGAACGTGCAGCGGAAAAGCTGCGCGGGGAGCATCAATATTGTCGCTTTATCAGCGTATTTCTGCGCACCAGCCCCCATGCAGACAATGAAATCTATTACGGCAACCAGGCTTCCGTAACCCTGATGACCCCGACTAATGATTCCCGAGATATCATCCGCGCCGCCACGGATGCGCTGGGCCGTATCTGGCTTGACGGCTATCGCTATATGAAAGCAGGTATAATGCTGGCTGACTTTTCCAGTAGCGGCGTTGCACAGCTTAATTTATTTGACGACAACCGCCTGCGCGCAAACAGTGCCGCGTTGATGGAAATGATAGACAGCCTGAATCATTCTGGAAAAGGCAAGGTGTGGTTTGCCGGGCAGGGCATAGAGAAAGCCTGGGCGATGAAGCGCGAAATGCTGTCACCGGCATATACGACGCGTTATGCCGATTTGCCGGTGGCACGGTAAGTATGTTGTGGTGTTATTTCTTTTGGAACAACGACGTTGCCGCTGCAGCCAGTACGCCGATCAACGGCATTTCGCCAGCGCCAGCCAGGAAGTTAGTGCGATCAATTTCATTATTTTTACGGATGTCAGCAAAACGGGCGAGGGCCGTTTGTTCGTTCTGGGCGCTGACCTCTTCAAACTGCTTTTCAAATCCCTGAGCCATCAGCTGAACGGCGCTGTCGACGTCTGTTCTCTCAAGTGCAATGTAGTGCTGACCTTTTTGGAAAAAACAGTAATCTTGCATAAGTGCTCCCGAAGAGCGAGTTAAGGTAAAGAGATTCTATCTCTTATTATTTCAGGCAGTAAGTGCTCGATCGCACCGATAATGTTTCTGACCCTTTGCGGGATAAAGCGAGCATCCGGATAAACGGCATACAGAAAACGGTCGGGTAACCGCCAGGCGGGTAATATCGGCACTAGCGTGCCGGTTTGCAACGCTTTTGCCGCAAGTGGTCGCTGCATGCCGCCGATACCGATGCCTGTCTCCAGCGCCTGTAACAGTGCGTCACTGGTGTTAGCCCGAAAAACGGTATTCACCTTCACCTCGATCGTTTCTTCATCAGAGATCAGCCTCAAGGGCGCATCCAGCGGAATGCCGCTGAATCGCACGTGAGGGAGGGTCGCCAGCTCGCGCACGGACTGAATCGATTGAAACCCCGGTGCGGCAAAGAGCGGTGTTTCAATACGCGCCAGCACGCGTGCTGCATGCATTTGCGGAGGCTCAGCGCTCAGACGTAGCGCGACATCGACCCCTTCTGTGACCAGGTCGGCGATGCGATCGTCAAGGGAAAGCCTCAGGTGCAAATCTGGATTCATGCGTTGTAGCGCCAGCAGATGTGGCAAAAATATCTGCCCCAGACCGCTCGGTAATTGCACATGTACCCGTCCCTGAGAGTGATGATCCACCGGGTTCAGCCGTATTTCTGCTTCCTGCATGGCGTCCATCACGCGCTGCATATCGCGCCGGTATCGTTCACCCTGTTCGGTCAGCTTCATCATCCGCGTTGTGCGATGCAGTAAAACCACGCCGAGTTCTTCCTCAAGCGCGGCGATCTGCTGGCTGACGGCGGACTGCTTGATGCCGCTCTGGCGTGCGGCCGCAGAAAACGAGCCCGCCTGGGCAACGCGTAGAAAGGTAGAAATGGCGTTGAGCTTATTGTTCATTTAATCATTCTGCTTATAAGTGCCATCGTTTTCGGGGAGTATTCACGGAAAAAATAATATATCAGAGTGGAGATGTCATCCTTTCTGGAGAATCACCATGGATAAGAAACAGCAACAACGTGTCGCGCTGGTCGCCGGCGCCAGCGGGATCGTCGGCAGCCAGCTTGTTAACACGCTCCTGCGTAATCAGTGGGAGGTCATTGGCCTGAGCCGCCATGCGTTATCCCATTCGGATGGGATTCCGATGGTTAACGTCGATCTGCTGGATGCGCAGGACAGCGCGCGCGTATTGCCGTCGCTCAGCGGTATCACTCATATTTTTTACAGCGCCTGGCTGAATGCGGTGAACTGGACTGAGATGGTTGAACCGAACGTCGCCATGCTACGCAACCTGGTCAGCAACGTTGAAAATGCGGCACCGCTTCAGACGGTAAGCCTGATGCAGGGATACAAAGTCTACGGCGCGCATCTTGGACCGTTCAAAACCCCGGCGCGTGAAAGCGATCCCGGCGTACCTGGCGCTGAATTTAACGCCGCGCAGCTGGCGTGGCTCAGCGATTTTCAGCGTGGAAAACCGTGGCACTGGAATGCTATCAGGCCAGGCGTGGTGGGCAGCACGGTGCCGGGCAACGCCATGAATCTTGCTCTTTGCATCGCGCTGTATGCCTCACTGTGTAAAGCGCTGAATTTGCCTCTGCGTTTTCCCGGTTCAGAACAGACCTGGCAAAGCATTGTTGATCATACCGATGCCGGATTGCTGGCAGAGGCTACCCTGTGGGCAGCTACGTCTCCGGCGGCCGAGAACCAAGCCTTCAATGTGAACAATGGTGATATCTGGCGCTGGAACGAGCTGTGGCCACGCATCGCGCGCTGGTTTGCGCTGGAAACTGCACCGCCGGTTAGGCTGTCATTTCATCAGCTGTTTAAGGACTACCGTCCGGTATGGCGCGAGCTTGCCGCGCAGCAGCGTCTGGTGGAAAGCGATATTTTACAGCTAAACGACGGGCAGTTTGCCGATTTCGTGTTTGGCTGGCATTACGACATGTTTGGTGATGGCAGCAAGCTGCGTCGGGCGGGCTTCACCGCGATGCAGGCAACCGATGAGATGTTTTTCAGCCTGTTCGAGCAGCTGAGAGCGGCACGGATTATTCCCTGAGGAAAAGCGGACGCTGCCCTGCGCAGCGTCCATAATTCAGGATTGTTCACTTACTCAACCGTTAACTCATCTACCACTGCGGCGACGCTTTTCACGCTGCGGATAGCGCCAATCCCCGTCCCGAACGAGAGATAGCCTTCATCGGTATTACCTTCCAGCATACCAAGACGCAAACCGCGCAGGCCGCCCATCGCGTTGCCCAGCGCCTCATTGCTTGCGCCGGCTTTATCCATCGCGACCAGGTTCTCCGCCAGTTTGCCGGGCAAAGAGCGATAGTAATGCGGCACGGTACGGAAGAGCAGCAAATCAAGGCCGTTGGCCGCAATGATTTTATCTTTGACCAACTGTGGGACCCGGCTTTCCTGCGTGCTGATAAACACCGAGCCCGCAAATACGCCTTCCGCGCCCAAGGCGTGCGCGGCTCTGGCCGTACGGTGGTCGGTAATGCCGCCAGCAGCCATCACGGGAATGTGCTTCACGGAATCGGCAATGAGCGGCACGATTGAAAAAGTGCCCAGCGCGGTGCCGGGCAGCGTACCGCCCTCATCAAAACCGGTAGCCACGATAATATCTGCGCCAGCCTCTTCTGCGAGACGCGTGTTTTCAGGCGTCGGGTTGATATCGCGATAGATAATGTTGATACCCGATTCTTTTAACGCATTGAATAATTCGGGAATAATGCTCCCTTCGCCATATCCCGTATACACCACGGCGTGGACGCCTTCTTCTTTAATCACCTGCAGAATGGGCGGCGTCCAGATGTCGTTTTCACGTGATGGGATCAGGTTAACCCCGAAAGGTTTTTCGGTAAGCCGTTTGGTTTTGCGAATTTCATCCCGCATTTTTTCGGCAGTTTCTTCTGGCGTGGTCACGGCGGTATCTGCGGTCAACCCGGCATTGGGACCCAGCACGCCAAGCCCTCCGGCATTGCTGACCGCAGCAACCAGGCGGGCGTCAGTTAACCACGATAAAGGGCCCTGAATAACAGGTTTTTCAATACCCAGGATCTGGCAGATACGGTTCATTTTCATAGTGGAACATCCCTCACATTACATCAGGCGACCGGATAATACGGCCTCGTATTCGAGTGGGAGAGAGTGTAGGGCGCAAGATTGTTTTGAAAAATAGCTAAAAATATTCATCACTGTTATAAAATCAGTAACAATTCTCTTATCGCCGTTAGCGATAATCAACACTGCAAAAGAACGCCTTTATGCAAATCAACCTTTTTGAGTCGATCCGAGTTTTTATAGAAATTGTTGAATCCGGTAGCCTGACGCAAGCGGCGGAGAATCTGCGGATCCACCGTCCTGCGGTAACGAAAGCGTTGCAGATGCTCGAACAACACAGCGGCACGCGTTTACTGCAGCGAACCACGCGGCGGATTGACCTGACGCCGGACGGAGAGACGTTTTATCGCCGCAGCAAGCCCCTGCTGGCGCAGGCGGATGCGCTACTTGAGTCGTTTGGGTCTGACGCGGTATTACGCGGTCAGCTGCGTGTGGATATGCCCATTGCGTTTGCGGTTCTGGTGGTCATTCCCCGTTTGCCTGAGTTTTACCGCATGCATCCTGACATTGAGATCGTCCTGAGCAGTTCCGATCGCCGACGGGATATGCTGCGAGAGGGGCTGGACTGCGTGCTGCGGGTCGGAGAGTTGGACGATAGCGACTATGTAGCACGCAGGGTGGGTAACATCAGAATTAAAACCTGTGCCAGCCCTGATTATCTGGCGATCCACGGCACGCCAGATACGCTGGAGGATCTACAAACGCACAAGGCGATTAACTGGATTAACTCCAACAGCCGGTTCATCAAGCCCTGGACCTTTACGACGTCAGAGGGAACCGCAGATATTACACTGCCCAGCAAGCTGGTGGTGGATAACTCCCAGGCCTATATCGCGGCTGGGCTCGCTGGCCTGGGCGTGATGCAGGGAATGAGCCTCTTTTTACAGCCTTACCTCGACGGCGGCCAACTGGTCGAAGTGTTACCCCATCATCCCGCGCCGGACCGCAAACTGTCGCTGCTCTATCCGCACCGCCATCTCTCGCGCAAAGTGCGGGTCTTTACCGAGTGGTTAGAAAGCTTACTGTGAAAGTCGCCGCGGGCCTGCCCCGGCCAGCTCATGACAAATTTCGCCAAGCTGTTCCACGGCGTTTAGCAGAAGGGGCGTGGGTTCGTTGGCACAGTTTAAGCGCAGAAAGTGCGTGAGTTCCGCCCCCGGGGAAAACAGCGGGCCGGGGCTGACGCCAATGCCCAGCGCCAGCGCGCGACGATGCACCTCCAGCGCATTGATTTGCTGCGGCAGTTCAACCCACAGCAAAAAACCGGCTGCAGGGGCGGTCGCGCGCGTGCCCGGCGGAAAACTCGCATCGACCTGAGCGATCACGGCCTGTATCCCCTCGGCGATGCGCACCTTCAATCGCCGAAGATGGCGATCGTAGTCGCCACTGGACAGGATTTCGCTCGTGGCGGCCTCGAGCAGCGGCGCGCCCGCCCAGTCGCCTGCCATGCGAGCCTGCAATACCTGCGTGTGGTAGCGTCCGGCTGCAATCCAGCCGATTCGCCAGCCCGGCGCGAGGGTTTTGGACAATGAGCTGCAGTAGATGACGTTCCCGCACCGGTCGAACGCCTTGCAGGCCGCGGGCCGCTGGCCTTCGCCAACCAGGTCACCGTAAACATCGTCCTCAATCAGGGGAATGCCCGCGCGTTCAAGCAGGGCTACAAGTTCCTGCTTGCGTGCGACGGACATACACGCGCCGAGCGGGTTTTGCACCGTGGGCGAAGCCAGGACAGCTGCAGGGTGGTGGCGCTGAATGGCGTCGGCCAGCGGGGCCAGCAGCAGACCTTCTGCAGGATCGGTTGGGATCTGCAGCGCCTTCAGGCCTAAATCTTCCAGCAGCAGGAGCGTGCCGAAGTAGGCAGGGGACTCAATCGCCACGACGTCGCCCGGCTGGCACACCGCCCGAAGCGCCAGGCGCAGGGCCTGCGTCGCACCCGCAGTAATGACCAGATCGTCTGCGCCAAAATGGGCCCCCCACTGCGCCGCGCGCGCGGCAATCTTGCTTCGCAGATCCGCCCGTCCCGGCGGCAGGCTGTAGCTCTGCCCGTACGCGTCCAGGCGACGGCCTGCGGCGTGTAGCACCCGATGCAGCATGTCTCCCGGTAGCCAGTTGGGGTCGGGCAGCGCCGCGCCGAGCGGCACCAGACGCGCTTCTGCACGACTGAAAAGCGAGCGGGCGATGGCTGACATGGTCACCGGAACGGGGCCGGGAAACGCGTGAGAAGATTGTACACCCTGCGGTAGGCTGGTCTGGCGGACGTAGTAGCCCGAACGCGGACGCGCAACGATCAGGCCTTCAGCTTCAAGGCAACGGAGGGCTTCCAGCGCCGTCGGGAGGCTGACGTGCTCGCGTTCTGCCAGTTTACGCGCGGAGATCATCCGGTCACCGTTTCGCAACGCGCCTGAAGCCAGCGTGAGGCGCAGCATCTCTGCAATCCGGCGGTAATGGGGGGACGAGACGGACATGATGAACTGTACAGTCTAATTTTCGATAAAACTGACTATACAGCCAATGATGAGTGCCATCTATAGTGTCCCGTATGTTCAGGACAAGGAGGCATTATGCACAGCGACAACTTTGACATGGCGACGTATTTCAAACGCATTAACTATACCGGACAGGTGGCCGCGGATGCCGCCACCCTGCATGCGCTTATGCGCCATCAGCTCTTTTCAGTCCCTTTTGAAAATCTGGATGTGCAGGCAGGCAAAATTGTCTCGCTGGTACCGGATGAGATTGTCGACAAGATCCTGCATCAGGGGCGCGGCGGCTATTGCTATGAGGTTAACGGACTCTTTGCCATGGCGCTGGAGGCGTTAGGTATTACCTGGCGTTTTGTGGCGGCACGTCCGATGTTCTACCCGGCACGCCGACCGAAAACCCATATGGCGGTGATGGCTGAAGTTGACGGCCGTCAGTGGCTCTGCGATCTCGGCTTTGGCAGTTACGGCATCCGTGCGCCGATGGCCCTAGACCAGCTTGATATCGATATTGAACAGGATTTCGACACGTTCCGGCTGACCCGCAACGCGCATGGCGAGTACCTGCTTCAGGCGAAGGTGGAGGGAGAGTGGGCGAATCAATATGGCTTCGACCTCTCTCCCCAGGAATGGGTTGACTTCGTTCCGGCCAATTACCTTAACTCCACCCATCCTGACGCCATCTTCGTGCAAAAGTTGCTGATCGTGCAGCATCATCCTAAAGGACGCCATATCCTCTTGGGGGATGTTCTGAAGACCATCACCGCGAAGGGCGTAGAGGTGCAGCGGCTGGCGGAAGACGAGATCGCTGACGTTCTGAAAGCCCGTTTTGCGCTGGCTGCCGACTACGCCATCGGGGGACGCGGTTATCCTCAGCTCGTTTTATTCGGGGTGCCGATGCCGTAAAGATGTCCCCCACTGTAGCAACAGGCTAAACGACGCCGGTAACACCGTGAGCGTCACCAGCGTGGCGACCAGCAATCCCCCGATAATGGCATAGGCCATGGGGCCCCAGAAAACCTGATGAGAGATGGGGATCATCCCCAAAATGGCGGCACAGGCGGTCAGACAGATGGGCCTGGCCCGGTGCTCTGCCGCCGCCATAATGGCGGCATCGTTCGCCATTCCCTGCGCAAGATTATCGTCAGCTTCGCCGATCAATATCACCGCGTTACGAATGATCATCCCCGCCAGCGCGATCGCGCCCAGCAGGGCGACGAATCCCATCGGCGTTCCGCCCGGCAGCATCGCCAGGACGATGCCCGGTAAGCCAAACGGAGCCATAAACAGCGCAAGGAACATTCGGGAATAGCGGCGCAGTTGCAGCATCAGCAAGAGCAACATGATGACAAACGTCACCGGGAGAACGGTAAAGACAGAGCGGTTTCCTTTGTCCGATTCCGCCACCGCGCCGCCTTCTTCAATACTGTAGCCAGCAGGCAGGCTGGCACGCAGCGTATCCACTGCCGGGCGCAGGGCTGCGGATACCGCTTCGGCCTTAAGTCCCGGCGCAAGGTCAGTTTGAACGGTGATAAACGGCAAACGCTGGCGACGCCAGATGACCGGGTCATCCACGCCAAAAAATGGGGTTGCGACCGCGCTGAGCGGGATTTTTTTGCCATCATTTCCCTGAAGGGTCAGTGAAGAGAGCGTCGCGATATTGAGACGTTCACCGTCTCTGGCCCGAAGCACGACATCTACCAGCCGGTCATTATCGCGTATCGACGTCACGAAACTGCCGGACCAGACGGTATTCAGCGTCCGGGCCAGACTTTCCGACGACACGCCCGCTGCCCGGGCTGCCGTTTGATTCACCTTAAGGGTAATGATCCGCTCTGGTTCTCCTGCCGTTTGATTAACGTCGCGAGCGCGCGGCGAGCGGCTAATTATCTCTCCCAGACGATTCGCTAAGGCCCGCACTTTCACGTAGTCCGGCCCGCTAACCCGATATTTGATCGGCCAGCCAACGGGGGGCCCAAGCTCCAGGGGCGACACGCGGGTGATAATGTCGCTAAACTGCGTCGCCAGGATCGTATTAAGCTGTTCGTGCAACCGATCCCGGTCATCGAGACTTTTGGCGACCACCACCATCTGGGCGGTATTTTCGTTCTCCAGCAGCACGTCCATAGGCAGATAAAAGCGTATGGCGCCCGACCCCACGTACGTCGAGAAATGGTCGATATAGCGATTGCCAGCCAGCCACGTTTCCAGCTTCTCGACCTCTCTTTGCGTTTCTGGCTGCGAGGCATTTGCCGGAAGCGTCAGGCTCACCAGCAGCTCGGGTCGATCCGACGCCGGGAAAAACTCTCCCTGCATAAATGTTGTCCCGTAAACGGACAGCCCCAGTGCGGCAAGGGCGAGAAGCACGGTGGCAGGCCGGTGGCGCATCGCCTTATGCAGAAGCCAACGGTAACCGCGCGCGATCCGCCCAGGGGCTGCCGCGTGCTGTCTGATATTCTCTGGCAGCAGCCATGTACCGGTCAGCGGCGAAAACAGGATCGCGACAACCCATGAACACAGCAGGGCAATAAGCACCACCATAAACAGGGAAAAACAGTATTCACCCGCGCTGGACGCCGCAAAGCCGACCGGAATAAACCCGGCAATCATTACCAGCGTACCGGTAAGCATCGGGAAGGCCGTGGTTTTGAACGCCCAGGTCGCCGCCTGCCGCCGGGAATCACCGGCTTCGAGGCGCGACACCATGGTTTCCACGGCGATCATCGCGTCATCCACCAGCAGACCCAGCGCAATAATCAGCGCCCCGAGCGAGATACGCTGAAGGCCGATGCCGGCCAGCATCATCCCGGCGAACGTCATGGCCAGCACCAGCGGGATAGCCGCTGCCACAACCAGCCCCGCCCGTAGCCCCAGAGAGACAAATGACACGGCCAGAACGATAGCGACGGCTTCAATCAATACTCTGATAAAACCGCTGACCGCATCGCTGACCACCGCTGACTGATCGGCGACCTTAACCATCTCGATACCGTGCGGCAGCCCGGCGCTGAGGGTGGCCATTCTCTGAGTCAACGCGCTGCCGAAACGCAGCATATTTCCCGTGGGGGCCATGGAAACCGCCAGCCCGATGGCCGGTTTTCCGTTCACCCGAAACGCAGGCGAGGGCGGCTCGGCGATTTCCCGCGTGATGGTGGCAATGTCGGTCAGGGGAATATAGCGATCGTTAATATGCAGCGTAACGGCCCGTAAGCTCGCTTCGGAGGTCAGCGCACCGCTGACGTTTATCGCCATATTCTCTCGCCCGGTGCGCATCACGCCCGCCGGGACGACCGCGTTCTGTGCCCTGAGCGCATCCGTGACCTGCTGAATATCCAGACCCATGGCGGACAGGCGCGCGGGGGAAAAGGCGAGAACCATCTGCTCCTGCTGTTCACCGAGCAAGGTAGTTTTACCGATATCCGGCAGGGAAATCAGGCCGCGACGGATTGCCTCTACCCGATCCCGAACCTCCCGCAGGGAGTAACCCTCGGGAATGAACCCATAAATGGTGCCAAACGTATCGTCAAACGCATCGTTGACGGCGGGACCCTGGACGCCTTCCGGCAGGGACGGGGTGATATCCTGCATTTTTTTGCGAATTTGATACCAGATGTCCGGCACCTTTTGGGGCGGCGTATCATCGCGCAGATTGACATAGACAACGGCACGACCGGGCCGGGTTACACTTTCGATGTAATCAAGCCAGGGGATCTCCTGTAAGGTTTTCTCCAGCGGGTCCGTGAGCAATTGCGCGGTGTCCGAGACGGTAGCTCCAGGCCACTGCGCGGAGACCACGGCAGTTTTAATGGTAAATGCCGGGTCCTCGTTACGCGGCAGGTGGGTGTAGCAGTACGCACCCAGAGCCATAACCAGGAGCATCAAGAAGCTGACCATCTGCTGATTTTCCAGAGCCCAGGCGGAAAGGTTAACGCGTTCTTTTATGCTCACGGCTGCGCCTCCCCAACACTCACCCGTTCACCGGCCTGCAGTGTGCTTACGCCTGCGGTTATGACCCGGTCGCCGGGCGCAAGGCCGGAAGCGATTATGACCGAGGAGGCCGTATAGCCTGCGGGCACAACGTTGCGCAGCTGGGCCCGCTGCTGATGCGCGATCACAAAAACCGCGGGCTTGTCCGCTAAACGCGTCAACGCCGACGTCGGAATGGTGTACTGATATGACGCCGTAGAGGGCAGCGTGACGGTGACGCTGGCACCCAGCGCCATAGCGGCTGGCGGGTGTTTCAGGGTGGCTCTTACTCGCCAGGTGCGGGTCAAAGGGTCTGCCTGTGGAGAAATATCCCGCAGCACGGCTAAGGCGTTGACCGCAGGATCGCTGAGCAAAGCAATCTGAAGTTCAGCCTTATCCCCTGACGCGATTGCATCGGGCGCGGCAACATCAAATACCACATCGCGAGCGTCACCGGTTGCCAGCGTCACCACCGACTGCCCGGCGCTCACAACCTGACCTGCCGAGGCGCTGACGGCGGTAATCACGCCTTCTTTCGGCGAGATGAGGCGGGTCCAGCTCAGGCTTTCCCGAGCGTTACGCAATGCGGCCTCGCTGCTTTTCAGGCGCGCGCTGGCGACAAGCCAGTCTGCGCGGGCGCTGTCGAACTGCGTGCGGGCGATGGCCCCGGTTGGCATGAGTTTTTGCATTCGGCTAACGTTCAGCGCGGCAACCTGCGCCGACGCTTTCGCGCCCTCGTAGTCGGCCGTTGCGCTGTCGAGCTGATTTTGCACGGTCATCGTGTCGAGGGTAGCCAGCAGCTGCCCGGCAGCCACCCGTTCGCCAATATCAACAAGACGCGTCATGATCCGGCCCTCGGTACGGAAACTCAGCGTCGTCTCATCGTGGGCATGAATATCGCCGGTGCTTTGCAGGACGGGCAGCGTTTTTGCTGAACCCACCACCACGTAGCGCACCGTTCGTGGGGGAGTGGGCTTAGGGTCATGTTTATCGCCACAGCCGGTGAGCGAAAAAATACCCAGTGCGAGTATCGCCAGGGGGAGAAAATGCAGCCAGGAAAGGGTGCGCGCCACGGGGCATAAATGATGCAGACCGTGGCGGAGGGAGAAAAAGAAGTCGTCTGACATAACGCCGCTCCATAAAGGTGATAGCGTTATTAAAGGTGCTGTTCATCGAGAAAGATTCGATGTTGTGTCAAGGGTTTATCAAGAGCGGGATTTTTCCTCATCCGCGGCGTCGAAAGGCAGCAGAATGCGCACCGCGAGCCCGCCAGTGTCGGGCAGTGACGCGCTAATACGGCCCCCGTGCGCCTCACAGATCGCGCGTGCAATCGATAAGCCGAGGCCGCTGCCGCCGGAATGACGGGCGCGGGACTGCTCCTCGCGGCTGAAGCGCTTAAACATCTCCGGTAAGAAAGGGGGCTGCACTCCCGGGCCGTCGTCGGCAAATTCGAGAAGGTAGTGCCCCTTGGCGTAGTGCAGGGTCATATCCAGATGTCCGCCTTCGCGTCCGTAGCGTATTGCGTTTTCCATCAGGATCGTAAATACCTGTCCCATGCGAAAAGCATCCCCGCTGAAGGGGCACGGGCGGGGGTTACGCAGCGTAAGCGTAACATTATGCGCATCGGCCTGCGGCATTATCCAGGTTATCCGCTCCTGAACGAGCTCGTCCAGACGGAACGGCCGATCGTCAAGCACCAGGTTTCCCGCCTCTGCCAGTGAGAGGAGGTGCAGCTCGTCGGTAAGCCGATTGAGGTGCTGAAGCTGTTTCATCACCATGCCGAGTTGCTCCGGGGTGGCATCAAATACGCCATCCATCATTCCCTGCAGACGCCCGATCGCGGCCGTCAGCGGTGAACGCAGCTCGTGCGCCATTGCAACGTGCGAGGCGCGAAGCTCTTTTTCATAGCGGGCCAACTGCCCGGTCATGGTATTAAAGTCAGCCGCAAAGCTGATCATTTCCGCCGGTGCATCCTCGACGAGCTCTGCCTGTCGGCCAAACTGTCCTTCGGTGACATCTTTTGCCGCCGCGCGAAGGCGGCTGAACTGCAGCGCCAGCGGCCGCGCGTGCTTAAGGCCCATCACCACGATGAAGGGGATCATCACCAGCACCAGCAGGGCCACGGTGACCCAGTCAGCCGAGGCGATGGACGGGGTTGAATAGCTCAGCCCCCACCAGGTATCGACGATAGCGTGGAAGCGCTCAGGGTTTGACTGCGGATTCTGGCTGAGAGTAATAAACTCCTGACGAACCGCCGCCGGCATCCTGCCCATTATCCAGTAGTTCTGCACGGCGTAACGCAGCCACATACAGGCTGCAATAACAATCACGCTGCCAATCGCCAGCGCGAGTATGCGCGCGCAAATCCAGCGCCATAGGGAGGGACGACGGGTCTGTTTCATGGCTGTTTGAACCTGTATCCCACGCCGCGAACATTAACCAGCACGCCGGAAATTCCGGCGGCTTCGAGTTTTCTGCGCAGGTTATAGATATGCGTATCCACCACGCGCTCCAGCGCCTCGCTCTCAGGCAAGCAGTATTCCAGTAAATACTGTCGTGAAAATGGGCGCGAAGGAGAACGCATCAGCGTAGCGAGCAGCGAAAATTCGGTGGGGGTCAGATCCAGTATAAGGGGCGCGCTGTCACCGTTGACGATGCTCGCCACAATGGCGGTGACATCCACCTCCAGCGACTGCCAGCGCAGTATCTCTTCCTCGCGCACGTTTTTATTGCTACGGCGTAGCACCGCCTGCACCCGCGCCACGACCTCGCCCGGATGATAGGGCTTGACGACGTAATCATCTGCCCCGTACCTCAGCGCGCCGATACGATCGGGCGTGTCCCCCATAGCGGTGACCATGATAACGGGCACATCGCTTTTACGACGCAGGCTGGCCAGCACCTCGGTCCCATTGAGTCTGGGAAGCATGACGTCCAGCAAAACCAGATCGGGCTTCCACCGTTGCGCCATATCCAGCCCGGACAGGCCGTCTCCCGTTACGGTCACGTCGTAATTTTCACGGCGCAAATAGGCTTCAAGTACGCCAGCCGCATCGGCATCATCTTCAATAATCAGCACTCTTCTGGACAACATCTGTTCACCTTGACCGTTTCTTAACACTATCCCGACGATTCATTGATTTAGCCAAATCATACTGCGCACATCTTATAGAGCAGTCCGCCACTACGGTGTGGAGAAGAGTATGATATCGAGAAAAAAAGCCCTGTATATGACCGTTCCGTTTCTGATGGCGGCGGCAGCCGGCGCAAAAGCCGATGATGCACAAACGCCTCCCGATTCGTTAACCGTCGGGTTAGGGGGGCGGTATGCCACTCGTTACTCAGGCTCAGACAAGCAGGCATGGCAGCTGGTTCCCGTGCTGCAGGGGCGCAAAGGCGCATTCTTTGTTGATGCGCAGAAAGGGGTTGGATATGACCTGCAAAATGACAGCGGTTGGTACGTTGAACATACGCTGGGATACAACCTGGGAAGAGCAGACGAAAATTCCAGCTGGCGCGAAGGCGCGCATAATCTGAAAGGGATGGGAGACATTGATGCCACCCTGAACACCGGGCTCGCTGTCGGCTGGCAGGTAACGTCCTGGCTCAGCGTTGAGGGCAAAGCGACGCTGCCGTTAACAGACAGCCAGGGCGTTAATTATCAGACGTCCGTGACGTTGATCCCCGTTCAAAACAGTGAAGACACGGTTGCGTTTCAGTCTGCCGCGCTGTTTGGCGATAGTCGGTACATGAACACCTGGTACGGCGTCAGCCAGCAGCAGAGCCACCGTTCCGGCTATAACCGCTATTCGGCAGCCGCCGGATTTTACGGCGTGGATAACAGCCTGACCTGGAGCCATCAGCTCGACGCTCGCTGGGGAACGGCGTTGAGCGCAGGCTACACCTGGCTTGGAGAGCATGCGGATAAAAGCCCGCTTGTTTCGCGACGTAATGAAGGCTCTGTCACAGCGGCTATCACCTGGACCTTCTAGCGTTGAGGTGAGGATATGTATAGACGTGACGGGATCTTCTTGAGCGTCGCAGCGACGATTATTACGGCCATCTATGTCATTACCTGGTACGTCTATGTATACGGTTGAACATATCTGGCCGGAGGGGAAAGTGTCGATGCGAGAAAATCCCTGAAAGATTATTTCTTCTTACCCATCATTGCTTTCAAATCGGCAAACGGGTTAAAGGTGGCGACGCCCATCTCTTTTTGCGCGTCTTCTCCCGCCACTACGGTCGTGCCGTACTGATCCGCCTCGGTATATTTCGAGTGTTCATGGTCGTGGCAGAACAGGCACAACAGTTCCCAGTTACTGCCATCTTCCGGGTTATTGGTGTGGTCGTGGTCGATATGATGAACCGTCAGTTCACGAAGATTCGAATAGACAAACTCTCGCGAGCAGCGTCCGCATACCCATGGATAGATTTTGAGTGCTTTCTCACGGTAGCCGCTTTCCAGCCGCGCGTAGTTTCTGGGGATCAGAGCCATTGCCGATGTTACCTGCAGGAAAAAGAGTGGGTGAAATTATATCCCATTATGATAGGGAATGGCGATCCGCACATTTCCATCAATTTATTTGAATCATTCCGTTAGATAAACGGCATTTATTCTCATCCTGTAATGCGTAAAGTAGAAGTAACACATGCATCATCAGGATTACGCATTATGAAAAAGATCGGATTTTTGTCGTTTGGTCACTGGACACCCTCACCGCAGTCTGGCACCCGAACAGCGGCTGACACACTGTTGCAGTCCATCGATCTGGCCGTGGCGGCTGAAGAACTAGGCGCAGACGGGGCTTATTTCCGGGTGCATCATTTTGCCCGTCAGCTCAGCTCTCCGTTCCCCTTGCTGGCCGCAATCGGTGCCAGGACGAAAAAGATCGAAATCGGTACGGGCGTTATCGATATGCGCTATGAAAATCCGATGTATATGGCGGAAGATGCCGGGGCGGCCGATCTGATCTCCGGCGGGCGTTTGCAGCTGGGCATCAGCCGCGGATCCCCGGAGCAGGTCATTGATGGCTGGCGTCATTTTGGCTATGTTCCGCAAGAAGGCGAAAACGAGTCGGATATGGCGCGTCGACACACCGAAGTGCTGCTTGAGGTGCTGCGCGGAGAAGGGTTTGCAAAACCGAACCCGCAGCCTATGTTCCCGAACCCGCCGGGGTTGCTGCGTCTGGAGCCGCATTCCGAAGGCTTGCGCGATCGCATCTGGTGGGGGGCTGGCTCAAATGCGACGGCGGTATGGGCTGCAAAACTCGGGATGAACCTGCAAAGTTCAACGCTGAAAGACGATGAAACCGGTGAACCGTTCCATATTCAGCAGGCGAAACAGATCCGCGCGTATCGACAGGCTTGGGCAGAAGCGGGTCATGCTCGTCAGCCGCGCGTGTCGGTCAGCCGCAGTATTTTTGCCCTGATGAACGATCGTGACCGGATGTATTTCGGTGCAAGCCGCAATGAGAGCGATAGCGTAGGCTATCTGGATGAGAAAACGCGCGCCATTTTCGGTCGCAGCTATGCCGCAGAGCCTGAAAAGCTGATTGAACAGCTGAAGCAGGATGAAGCGATTGCCGAAGCGGATACGCTGTTACTGACCGTGCCGAATCAACTCGGCGTGGACTACAACGCGCATGTTATCGAGTCCTTACTTAAACATGTCGCGCCAGCAATGGGCTGGCGCGATTAGGTGATGTAAGCGTTGCTCGGCCTCGTGCTACTTATGGCTCATATCGCTCAGCAGTACGGCGATACTTTGCCCGCCCGCCGTCTGTTCAAGACCAATCTTCACAATGATGGTCAGCGGCACGGAGAGTAGCATCCCGACGGGGCCGAGCAGCCAACCCCAGAATATCAGGGATAAAAACACCACCAGCGTGGAAAGCCCAAGCCCGCGCCCCATCATGCGCGGCTCAAGAATATTCCCGAACACCAGGTTAATCACCAGATAACCGGCCAGCAGAACCAGCGCGTCATACAAGCCACTGAAAACCAGTACCTGAAGGATAGGCGGGATCGCCGCCAGCACGGAACCGATGTTGGGGATGTAGTTGAGCGCGAAGGCCAGTAATCCCCAGACGAACGCAAACCGCACGTCCAGGGCAACCAGCATGCCCCAGACCACAAGCCCCGTCACCAGGCTGATCGCCGTTTTCAATACCAGATAGCGAGAGACGCTGTCCAGCGCGCGCTGAATCGCCCCCATACCCTCAACGGGACGGACCATAATCTGCTGCAGCTTTGCCGGAAGCTGAGGCACCTCCAGCAGCATGAAAACTACCGTCAAGAACAGCAGGAAAATGGAGGTCATGGCATTGGAGAGCTGGGCCAGCAGGCTAGTGACAATCGTCATGGCGGCATTCGGGTCGATATACTTCAGTAATTCCTCAACCGAGATCTCTATCCCTGCACGCTGTAACCAGGGTTCAAGCTGCAGCAGCGGGATGGCCAGCGATGAGCGATATTTCGGCAACGTGCGCGCAAGCTCGTTCAGGGAGGTGCCCAGATACGCGACCAGTAGCACCATGGCGACAATGATAATGCTGATAAGTAAGCTAATCGCCAGCACGCGGGGCACCCGTAGCCGTACCAGGCGCTGGATGAGGGGGTTCAGGATAACCGCTATAAAAAGTGCCAGGATAAAGGGCACGATGATGTCGGCAGCAAAGCGAACACCCGTGAGTATGATCACCAGCATACCGAGCATGATGACAATCTTTAATCCGTTCAGGGTGATGATGGGTTTTGACATGGGAGTTCCTGAATAATCTTTTTAATTATAATAGATGCGAAAACCATTCCAATAAACTAACCGAAATCAAACAGAATGGGTAAAGAATTGAAAAGACTTTGAGTAAAATCTTGGCTTATGGTACAAATCTGGCGTGTTCAACTACTGAGGACAATTTTCATCCGCACAGACGAGAAGCAACAACGCGGATAATTGTAATTTTATGGACAATTTGTTCAGGACGTACTTTTCAAATAACACCGCTGTATTTTCCACCTCCCTCTGCCTTCTGTCTGGTGAGCAACACTGGCGCACCGCGCTATAGTCACGTCTTCTGCCTGAGCTGGCGCTATGCGCTTAGCTATCTGATCTTATTTCCTCTTTTTTAGGTTTGCTGTCCGCAGTGAGCCCTGATGGATTATATTCTCAAGCAGGAGAAAACCATGTTTTACTGGATTTTATTAGCTCTGGCTATCGTTGCTGAAATTACCGGAACGTTGTCTATGAAATGGGCAAGCGTCAGTGATGGCAACGCCGGATTTATTTTAATGCTGGTGATGATTTCACTTTCCTATATTTTCCTCTCGTTTGCCGTGAAGAAAATTGCGCTGGGTGTGGCCTACGCGCTGTGGGAAGGCATCGGTATTTTGTTGATTACGCTGTTCAGCGTCATGTTATTTGACGAAACGCTTTCAACGATGAAAATTGCCGGATTAACGACGCTGGTGGTCGGCATTGTGCTGATTAAATCGGGTACACGAAAACCGACAAAACAGCAGAAGGAGCAGACCCATGCAGCAGTTTGAATGGATCCATGCGGCCTGGCTGGCGCTCGCCATCGTTCTGGAAATTGTGGCTAACGTCTTTCTGAAATTCTCCGACGGTTTTCGTCGTAAGTTCTACGGTCTGATGTCGATTGCTGCGGTGCTGGGGGCGTTCAGCGCCCTTTCACAGGCGGTAAAAGGCATCGATCTTTCGGTGGCGTACGCGCTGTGGGGCGGATTCGGTATTGCCGCCACGTTGGCAGCAGGCTGGGTGCTTTTCGGCCAGCGTTTAAACAGTAAAGGCTGGATAGGGCTGGTACTGTTGCTCGCCGGTATGATTATGATAAAACTTTCCTGATCGCGACAACGCCATTATTGACAGGCGGCGAATTCGCCGTCTGTCTCATTTAGAAAAGTATAACGTTCAGCTATTGCTGCGCCAGCGCTTCCAGCTTGTCGCGAAAACCTGTCACCGACAAGGCACGGTTATCGGCTCTCCAGCGATCTTTTGCTGCCGGGGCTGAGCTTTGAACGCCAATCAGCTGCCAGCCATTCTCTGTTTTCAACATCAGCGGCGAGCCGCTGTCACCGGGTAACGTATCGCACTGGTGTGACAGCACGCTGTTTTGCGCCCAGCCAGTAACGATACAGTCGGAATGGGTGTACAGCGCATCCAGATGATCGACCGGATAGCCTGACTGCGTTACTTTACGATCGGCTGCCTTCAGCGCGGCGGTCAGTGCCGCTTTATCTCCGTCAAAAAGCGGCAGCGGCGTGATGCCGGACGGCGGGTAGCGTAATACGATCAGGCCAAAATCCCAGGGGGCTGCTGCAGGCGGCACTATCCAGCCGTCGCCGTCCGGCTTCAGGCGTTTCCCCAGTGAAGGATCGACTCGGCCTTCAATACCGTGAATTTCATAGCGCCACATGCCTTTTTGCGACACAAAACGCAACGCAACCGCTTTGTCCGGTTTGCCGTTTGGGGGGGTTAAGAGACAGTGGCCTGCCGTCAGGGCAAGTTGAGGGGTAATCAATGTGGCGGTGCATAAGTTACCGCTGGCGGTTTCCAACTGCCCGATAGCATCCCAGGGTGCCTGGGTAGGATCGGCGACACGCGTACGATCGTCCTGACCGAAAAACAGTGTCTTTACCTCTTTTGCGCTAATAGCATCATCACCGCCATCGTCCGCATGTGAAAGGCCAGAAAAAAGGCTGAACGTTCCCAGTAACAACACAACAGATTTACGCATATCACACTCTGGTGGGGTAATTATGATTATTAAAAGTGAACCCTATGAAATTACTATAGACGGGACGGCGCTAAAGTGGGAGTAAAATCAGCGTGCTACATCAGGAAAGATAAAAGCGGCTTGCGATGAGCGCACATAAAATAAGCAGGATAAGAATCAGCTCAAACCGATAGCGCCGCAGCATACGCCCTCCGGATAAAAAAACGACGCTGATCCGGATGGTTCAGCGCCGGTTTACCAACGTGCCCCGAAGGGCACGGTTAAGCGTGTACTCTTACGCAGCTGGCTGTGCAGCTGGTTTAGCAGCTTCGTGTTTTACTGCTTTTTTGTGATGTTTTTTAGCAGCCTGCGCTTTCTGCTCTACAGCAGGTTTAGCGGCTTTTTTGTGATGTTTTTTAGCCGCCTGCGCTTTCTGCTCTACAGCGGGTTTAGCGGCTTTTTTGTGGTGCTTTTTAGCCGCCTGCGCTTTTTGCTCTACAGCAGGTTTAGCGGCTTTATGGTGTTTCTTGTGGTGAACCGCTTTTGCTGGCGCAGCGGTGGTGGTTGCCGCTGACGCTGCAGCAGGTGTTGCAGTTGCGGTAGTTTCAGCAGCAAACGCAGCAGAAGACAGACCCATAGCAGCGGCAACAACCAGAGCTAATACTTTTTTCATTCTCATACCCTCGAATTTGGTTTTTCATTTAACCCCACTGCGGGGCCGTTGAAATAACTATATCCCTGTAAATTCGCGGTTTCCGTGAGTGATTGGTATCGGCGTGTAACCATATGTACAAAGGTGGGGTGAGGTGTACGAAAACAGGGGGGAGAGATTGCCGGAGCGAACCCCGGCGATGTGAATCAGAGATAGCGCGAGGTCAGGTGTTCACGGAAGTAACGAATGTTCAGATCTTCGCCCGTCGCCTGGGTAATTAGCTGTGAAGTGGTAAAGCGGCTGCCGTGCTGCCAGATATTCTGGCGTAGCCAGTCGAACAATGCCGAGAAATCCCCTTCTGCAATAGACGCCTGAAGACCCGGAAGCGCGGTGTTGGCCGCATGGAACAGCTGTGCCGCGTACATCGCCCCCAGCGTATATGACGGGAAATAACCAAAACCGCCGTCTGTCCAGTGGATATCCTGCATACAACCGTTACGGTAGTTATCTTTGGTAGACAATCCCAGCCACGCCTGCATTTTCTCATCCCACAATGCAGGAATATCATCGACCTCGATATCTCCGTTAATCAGGGCGCGTTCAATCTCATAGCGCAGCACCACGTGCGCCGGATAGCTCACTTCGTCAGCATCGACGCGAATGTAACCCGGTTTCACGCGCTGGTTCCAGGCGATAAAGTTCTCTTCGCTGAATGCTGCCTGGCTACCAAAGCGGGCATGAACGGCGGGCAGGAGGTGTTTCAGGAAGGCCTCGCTGCGGCCAAGCTGCATTTCAAAGAACAGGCTCTGGGATTCGTGGATTGCCGTTGAGCGCGCCATCGCGACAGGCTGGCCGGCCCACGCGCGCGGCAGGTTTTGCTCGTAGCGTGCATGTCCGGTTTCGTGCACCACGCCAAACAGGGCGCTGAGCAGTTCGTCTTCATCGTAGCGCGTGGTAATGCGTACATCCTCCGGCACACCGCCGCAGAACGGATGCGCGCTAACGTCCAGTCGGCCACCATTGAAGTCGAAGCCGAGCATCTTCATGGCTTCAAGCCCCAGCTCGCGCTGTGTGATGGTTGGGAAAGGGCCTTGCGGTGGAACGTAAGACCGTTGCGCCTGTTCTTCGACGACGTTTGCCAGCAGGTCAGGCAGCCAGGATTTCATGTCGGCAAACAACACGTCGAGGCGAGCGCTGGTCATGTCCGGTTCAAAGATGTCGAGCAGCGCATCATAAGGAGAACAACCTTTGGCTTCGGCACGCAGGCGGGCTTCTTCACGACTAAGTTTGACCACGTCTTTCAGGTTGGCGGAAAAACCTTGCCAGTCGTTGGCCGGACGCTGGGTACGCCAGGCATGCTCACATTTGCTGCCCGCCAGCGATTTGGCTTCCACCAGCGACTCAGGCAACAGCGAGGCCTGCTGATAATGGCGCGTCATTTCGCGCAGGTTGGCCTGTTCAACATCATCCAGATCTTCGCTAGCCGCGGCAACGAGCCAGTCACCCACGTTTTTATCGGTCAGGATCTGGTGCTGCAGTACGCTCATTTCCGCCAGCGCCTCACCGCGCGCGGCGCTGCCGCCCGGTGGCATCATCGTAAACATGTCCCAGCTGGCGATGGAGGAGAGGTGGGAGAAGCGGGAGAGGCGCTGAAATGTGCGGGTGAGTTGTTGATAAGCGGATGTTTTTTCCATTCTTGTTATTCCTTATCGTGTTGGGAGTGTTCAGGGAGTGTAACGTGATTTAGGGAGGATTAATGCATTTTTGATACAAGGGGCGTGAAGCCCATTATCAGTCAGTCGTAGAGCCACTTGCCTGCTTTTGCGGACTCTGCAAACATTCTTACGGTCAACGGGATGCGGGTTGCTTCAACTTCTTCCCGCTTCAGCTTGAACCAGCGATCTAACAATGGGGTATGCTGCCAGGGAAAATAACGAGACCAGTTCACGCCAGACAAATCCACGTTAAACTCTTTCTCGTATCGGTTTAATGCATCATGAAAGTCATCCCCCGGGGAACCAAATAAATCAGAATCAAGTTCCAGAGGAACTTCTTTCCAGTCTTTATCCAGATAGCCAGGAATTTCATCCCGAAACATAAATAACACGTCGTCTACGATGCTCATCAGAAAAATGTCCACGCTATGCGGTCTTTTGGTCGTGCAATCAAATTGTATTTTTCTTGCGTACGTGTTGAAACTCGATGAAGAGTCAGTGCAAGCGAGGTCCATCCTAGCCAGGGGATGTAACGACCAATTACCGCAGCGAGTTTGTTAGTTGGCTGCATTCTGACTCCAACGGGAGTGGGAATTTTAATCCCGAAAGGGAGACGCGCGTCCCGTAAAATTATTCGCGCGTACTTTGAAACAACGCTCATCCCAAGGGTAGCGCCTTCAGGTTTTGCCCGAGTACCTAGCCATGGTTGCCCGCCCAAAATAGCCGCGCCTGAAACGGCATCTATCCCCAACTCCATACAGAACTCCTCCAGAAAAATGATCTCAAGTAACTCACCTGGAGTGAGGTTTGAATGGCCTCTGTAGAAGTAGGTTCCGTTAATCTCTTCCGAAGTATCCATACCAATACCCAGTTACGCTGTCGCCCGTTCATTCCATGCGTCAGAGAAAATGATATTGCCGTCGTTATGTTTCCACGTAATTTTCTCATAGCGCAATTCAACCGTTTCGAGGTGGTTGTTATTATTATCGCCCGGCGCGGCCATTGCAGGTGATACCGCAACAATCCGCACGCCTTCCAGAAGAATATTGCAGTACTCAGCTTCAAGACCTGCGTCATTAATTTTATAGAATTTGAGTTCGGCTTTTTGTAGAGCCTGACCTGTCGCGACCGCTTTATAGAGATAGGGTGATGAGTAATCGAATTCCTTTACGATCATCATCGGGGAGTGGATGCGTTTACCCGTAGGTTTACCTGTCAGGTTATCGGTCGGAGTCGAAAGATTGTGGTGAAATCCTTTGAACTCAATGCTGTATTCCCTGTGCTGCACATCACAACCACCTTTAATCAGTGCACCACCGTCATCGAATAATCACATATTGCCTGGAATAGCCATTTTAAAACCCTTCTTTTCTTAGGATGGAGTCGATGAGCTTACAAAAAGAGGGAGGGGCGATAAATGCACGAAATGGCTATAATTAATTGATTTTTCTTAATTTTAAATTAAGCGTGACTAACGTAAGAAACGCCCCCCCGCACAATTACGCTCATGTGGGGGATAGCGTTTGTTTATTTCAAACGCTGATGCAAACTCCCTCCCACCAGCAGCGCCGCGCACAGCATCAGCGCAATAAACCCGCCCACACCGTTCCAGCCGTAGTTATGCCAGAACACGCCGCCGAGCGTCCCGGCGATGCTGGAACCCAGATAATAGCTAAACAGATACAGCGACGATGCCTGTCCTTTGGCGCGACGCGCGCGCGGACCAATCCAGCTGCTGGCGACCGAGTGGGCGGCGAAGAACCCCGCGGAGAAGAGCAGCATTCCGGCAAAAATTAGCCACAGAGAGGAGAAGAGCGTCAGCAGCAGGCCGAGCAGCATCATCGCCGTGAAGAACAGCATGACCGGACCACGCCCATAGCGTGCGGTCATCGCTCCGGCTTTCGGCGAACTCCAGGTGCCGGTCAGGTACGCCACGGAAAGCAGGCCGACCACCGCCTGGCTCAGATGCCACGGGGAGAGCATCAGGCGATAGCCAATATAGTTAAATAGGGTGACAAATGACCCCATCAACAGAAAACCGGTCAGGAACAAACGCGGCAGCCCTTTATCGCGCCAGTGCAGGCGGAAGTTGATAAACAGCGTTTTCGGCCGCAGGGCGGTAGGGCGGAAATGGCGCGATTCCGGCAGGATTTTCCAGAACATCAGCGCAGCGGCCAGCGCGAAGCAGCCAATCACCGCCAGGGCTATACGCCAGCTAAATAAATCCGTAAACACCCCGCTTAACAGACGCCCGCTCATTCCGCCGATGGAGTTTCCGCTGATGTACAACCCCATTGAAAAAGCAACAAAGCTCGGGTGGATCTCTTCGCTGAGATAGGTCATCCCGACCGCTGCCACGCCGCTCAGCGATAAGCCAATCAGCGCGCGCATGATCAAAATCCCATGCCAGCTGGTCATCATGGTAGACAGTAAGGTACAAAGCGACGCCAGCATGAGCGCAGTGACCATCACCTGTTTACGGCCAATAGCGTCGGAGAGTGGCCCAGTAAAAAGCAGCCCCACGGCCAACATGCCGGTAGAAATCGAAAGCGAAATACTGCTGGCGGCAGGCGACACGCCAAACTCGTGAGACAGCACGGGCAGGATCGGCTGAACGCAGTAGAGCAGGGCAAAGGTTGCCAGACCTGCCGAAAAGAGCGCCAGCGTGACGCGCATAAATTGGGAAGTACCACGTTTAATGAACTGAACCGGCTGCGATGCTGCGGGTAAATCATCAATATCGCTTGCCGGATCGATATCAATGGTAGTTGTACGACTCACACATGTTCCTTGCTTAAACATCCCCGTGATTTCTGGTGACGGGTATGACCACATGATCAGAGTAGGAAAATGTAAATATTCTGTCTAATATATTAATAATCTCAAATGATACTTATAAAATATGAATATCGAACTGCGCCATCTACGTTATTTTGTCGCCGTGGCCGAAGAGCTGCATTTTGGTCGCGCGGCTGCACGGCTGAATATCTCGCAGCCACCGCTGAGCCAGCAGATTCAGATTCTGGAGCAGCAGGTGGGGGCGCGTTTGCTGGCGCGTACCAACCGCAGCGTGAGCCTGACGCCAGCGGGCAGGCAGTTTCTGGCGGACAGCCGACAAATCCTCAGCATGGTGGACGACGCGGCAGCCAGAGCCGAACGGCTTTATCTCGGTGAAACCGGAGAATTGCGCATCGGATTTACCTCGTCGGCCCCCTTTATCAGCGCCGTTTCGCAAACGCTATCGTCGTTTCGCCGTGACTTTCCGGATGTCCATCTTCAAACACGCGAAATGAATACCCGCGAACAAATAGCACCGCTGAATGAAGGTTCGCTAGATCTGGGTCTGATGCGCAACACTCAGTTGCCGGATACGTTAGCATGGCAGGTGATCCTCAAAGAACCGCTGATGGCGATGATCCCATACGATCACCCGCTGGCGTCGCAACCTTCCGTGACCTTAGCGGAGCTGGCGAACGAGCCGTTTGTCTTTTTTGACCCACAGGTCGGAACCGGGCTGTATGACGACATTCTCGGGCTGATGCGTCGCTACGATCTGGCCCCGACGATCGCTCAGGAGGTGGGGGAGGCAATGACCATTATTGGTCTGGTAGCGGCAGGATTGGGGGTTTCTATTCTCCCTGCCTCCTTTAAACGGGTACAATTACGGGAAATACGCTGGGTGGCCCTCGCAGAAGAGGATGCTGTTTCTGAGATGTGGCTGGTCTGGTCAAAACATCATGAACAAAGCCACGCGGCACAGCGTTTCAAAAAGCAGCTAATCACCGCCTCATCAGGGCGAAATTTATAGGGAAACGTGGGTAAAAATGTGCAGTAAATCACATGGCTAAGTAAATATTTGACGACGGCCATTGAAGTACTTCACCATAGCCCTCAGTTTATTTCGAAGCTCGAAAATAAGGGAGTACGAGGTGGTTGCTGATAGTCAGCCAGGGCATATTGATCAGATTAAGCAGACCAATGCTGGCGCGGTGTATCGCCTGATTGATCAGCTTGGTCCGGTATCGCGCATCGATCTTTCGCGCCTGGCACAGCTGGCACCCGCCAGTATCACCAAAATTGTTCGCGAAATGCTGGAAGCCCACCTGGTTCAGGAGACGGAAATTCAGGAGCCAGGCAGCCGCGGGCGCCCTGCGGTCGGTTTAATTGTTGAGACGGAAGCGTGGCACTACCTGTCGCTGCGCATTAGCCGGGGAGAAATCTTCCTCGCCCTGCGCGATTTGAGCAGCAAGCTGGTGGTAGAAGACCGAATCGAGCTGCCGCTGAAAGCCGAACACTCCCTCCTCGATGCGATCCTCATCCATATCGATCAGTTCTTTATTCGTCACCAGCAGCGGCTCGAACGCTTAACGGCGATTGCGATCACTATGCCGGGAATTATTGATACCGAGAATGGCATAGTGCACCGCATGCCGTTTTACGAGGATGTGAAAGAGATGCCGCTGGGCGAGGTGCTAAAAAACCATACCGGCGTGCCCGTTTATATCCAGCATGACATCAGCGCATGGACAATGGCTGAGGCGCTGTTCGGTGCGTCGCGCGGCGCGCGGGACGTGATTCAGGTTGTTATCGACCATAACGTGGGGGCGGGCGTCATCACCGACGGACGCCTTCTCCATGCCGGTAGCAGTAGCCTAGTGGAGATCGGTCACACGCAGGTTGATCCCTACGGCAAACGCTGTTACTGCGGGAACCATGGCTGTCTGGAGACGATTGCCAGCGTGGAGAGCGTGCTCGAACTGGCTCAGGTGAGGCTCAGCCAGTCCATGAGCTCTTCGCTCCACGGGCAGCCGCTCACTGTGGATTCCCTCTGCGCAGCGGCGCGTCAGGGCGATCTGCTGGCCAAGGACATTATTACCGGCGTGGGGAATAACGTTGGCCGCATTCTTGCCATTATGGTTAATCTCTTTAACCCGCAAAAAATTCTGATTGGATCGCCGCTCAGCCAGGCGGCAGACATCCTCTTCCCGGCGATCTCTGCCTGCATTAGCCAGCAGGCGCTTCCTGCCTACAGCAAAAACATTGTGGTGGAAAGTACCCAATTTTCCAATCAGGGCACGATGGCCGGTGCCGCGCTGGTGAAAGATGCAATGTACAACGGCTCGTTACTGATCCGCCTGCTGCAGGGATAACTCTTTTCCATAGATGTAAGAAATATTGCGCTATCTCAAGCCGGGTAGCGCACGCTTCCCGTAGACTTCCCCCTATTGAATTATTTACTTGGTTTATATTTCCGAAGCATACCCAAGAGGTGGAATGAGTCATGCTTAAGCGTTTCTTTGTAACGGGTACTGATACCTCTGTCGGGAAGACCGTTGTATCCCGCGCGTTGCTTCAGGCCCTGGCGGCAAGCGGTAAACGTGTTGCAGGGTACAAGCCGGTCGCAAAAGGCAGTAAAGAGACGCCAGAGGGGCTGCGAAATAAAGACGCCCTGGTGCTGCAAAGCGTCTCATCGCTGGAGTTGCCTTATCACGCGGTCAATCCTATTGCCTTAAGTGAAGATGAGAGCAGCGTGGCGCACAGCGGGTTGATTAATTACACCCTGTTGACGGATGGTCTTGCCAGCCTGAGCGGTAAAGTCGACCACGTTGTGGTCGAAGGCACGGGCGGATGGCGCAGCCTGATGAACGATTTGCGTCCGCTCTCTGAATGGGTGGTACAGGAACAATTACCCGTCGTGATGGTGGTCGGTATCCAGGAAGGGTGCATTAACCATGCGCTTCTGACGGCGCAGGCCATTGCGAATGACGGCCTGCCGTTAGTGGGCTGGGTGGCAAACCGTATCAACCCAGGCCTCGCGCACTACGCTGAAATCATTGACGTGCTGAGCAAAAAACTGCCTGGGCCATTAGTGGGTGAACTGCCGTATCTGCCGCGCGCCGAGCAGCGCGAGCTAGCGCAGTACATCGATCTCTCTGCCCTCGGTGGCGTGTTGTCCGTAGACAGAGTCGTGGCGTAGCGTTCTCGATAACACGGACGCAATCACGCACGCTATCAATAAGCCGGGCAGCAAAAAATACTGCCCGGTCATCTCACACACCATCAATGCCGACATAATGGGGGCATGCGTCGTGGCAGCCAGCAGCGTCGCCATTCCTGCCAGTCCCAGCAAGATCGTCGTTTCAGACCCCGGAAACCATAACGCGAAGAGCTGCGCAAACAGCATGCCCGTGGCCATTCCGACAAACAGCGTCGGCGTGAATACGCCCCCCGGCGCGCCTGAACCACTGCTTGCCAGCACTGCCAGCAATTTACAGATAAACACGCCAGCAATTACCGACAGCAGCGGCGGAGCGAGAACAAATGCCTGGACCACGCTATAGCCATTACCCCAGACTTTTGGTGTTAAAAGTGACAGCAGCCCGACAATCAAGCCACCCAGCGCCAGTTGCCACGGTGGCGAGAGTTTGAGGCGCAAAAATAAAAAATGACTCAACGCCATCAGCCACATCAGCAGCGGGCCGCAAAGGCCCGCCAGCAAACCCGTTGCGACAATGAATCCGTAATCGACCGCTGTAAGCGTTCCGCTAAGATGCACCTCATAGAGCGTGCTGGCGCCGGGGCTTAACAGGCGCGTTGTAAGCAGCGCCACGACAGCGGCAACCACCACAGGGCCAAGGGAGGCCAGCATCAGCGTGCCAAAAAGAATTTCAGCGATAAACAAGCTACCCGCGAGAGGGGCATGATAGGCGCTGGCCATCCCGGCAGCGGCCCCGCAGGCGATCCACAATTTCCATTCGGACTTCGGCGTAAAACGCCTGGCGAACAAAGAGGCCGCCAGCGCGGCAAGCAGGATCATTGCGCCTTCGCGGCCGATAGCGCTTCCGCTGGCCACCACAAGCAACGACGCCAGCGATTTTACCAGGCTGGCACTATAGTCGAAGCGTCCGTCTTCGGTTTCCAGCGCTTCCATATAATCGGTTGGCGCATGCGGGCGCTGCGCCGTCAGTCGCTGCCATCCCCACAGCAGTAATCCTGCCGCTAATCCGCCCAGCGCGGGGGTTAGCGCGCGTCGCCAGGGCGATAACGCCGCTGCGGCGTTGACCAGGCTGCCGCTGTCGTTACTCAAAATCAACCACTCCAGCAGATACATACTGTGGCGAAATACCGCAACGGCCAGCGCGGCCAGCACGCCGGTGACGGTTGCAATCAGCAGTCTGCGGAACATCGCGCGGATGTCGGGGTAAGCGTGAAGACGTTGCATGGGTCGCGATCAAACGGGAAAGATACGATATTGTGGCGGGAAATCGCGGGGTTAGCAAAAGATATGCGTGCGAAAAACGGTGAGATACGTTTCTTACATTTGCAAAACTAAAGGTGAACTTGGTAGACAGGTGGTTAGTTATACCGCTCTCTTTTAGATAGCTTGCTAATGACTATTCAATTACTTTTAAGTCTTTCTCTGATTTGGATCAACATCACGTTCTGAACGAAAAAGGATATTCATCAGCGGCAAGGTTTTGATGATTTTTTCCCACATAGAGCAACAAAAAATGATGAGAGCAGTAAAAGTAATTTCCGCCACCGTGCTGGCGCTGTCCCTGGCAGGATGTGCAACAAAGCAATATCCGCAGGCGCCTAACGTTACCGGCGCGGAGTCAACCGCGATGGATTGCAAAGCGCTGGATCTTGAAATTGCGAGGACGAAAAGCGTACAGCAGGAAATCGAGCAGACAGGTGAATTCGACGGCAGAACCGTTTTAGGTTTCCTGGGCGATTTTGGAATCGGTAACGGCATGGCGAAGGGGGAGGCCCGAAAAAAAGCCGAGAATCGACTCAACCAGTTAGACTCGCTGAAAGCCGCTAAGTGCAAACAACAATAAGTTAACAAGCCCGCCTGGCGGGCTTGTTTTTTATACGAACCATCACCTCTGCGCGTGCACGATTAGCTTCCGCTATGAATATTCAGCGCCCGGCGCGTACGCCCTGAACTCAGGTATTCCGCAATGTAGTCCTGCGAAATCTCGCCGTTATAACGCCCGTCTTCATCCACAATCGGCATCCAGCTGGTATTGCTCTCGTACAAGCGAGAAAGCACCACGCGCAGGTTGTCCTCGGCCTTACCGGTCATGCGGAACGGGTGAATAATATCAGCACAGGCACCGCTGGCGTTGCGCGCTTCCCGGCGCTTCACAAAGCCTAACGGTTTACCCTGATCATCGACCACGGTGATCGCCCGGATATCATTATCATCCATGGTCGCAAAGGCTTCGGGAAGCGGCGTAGAGCCCCGCACCGTGATGGTCGGCTGCTGGTCGGTCACGTCGCCCGCAGAGACCAGCAGCAGGCGCTTCAGCGTACGGTCCTGGCCGACAAACGAGCCGACAAACTCATTCGCCGGTTTCGCCAGCAGCTCATCGGGGCTTGCGCACTGAACGATTTTCCCCTGGCGGAATACCGCGATACGGTCGCCGAGCTTCAGGGCCTCGTCGATATCGTGGCTCACCAGCATGACGGTTTTTTTCAACGTGCGCTGCATCTCGAGGAACTGGTTCTGGATCACCTCGCGGTTGATGGGGTCGACCGCGCCGAAGGGTTCATCCATCAGCAGTACCGGAGGATCTGCGGCCAGGGCGCGAATCACGCCGATACGCTGCTGTTGCCCCCCGGACATTTCACGCGGATAGCGATTGAGGAACTTATGGGGATCCATCGCCACCATATCCATCAGCTCCTCGGCGCGGGTTTTGCAGCGCGCTTTGTCCCAGCCCAGCATGCGCGGCACGACGGTAATGTTTTCTTCGATGGTCATGTTTGGGAACAGGCCAATCTGCTGGATCACGTAGCCAATATTGCGGCGCAGCGTAACGGTATCCATGCCGCTGGTATCTTCGCCGTTAATCAGGATCGTTCCGCTGCTCGGGGCAATCAGGCGGTTAATCATCTTCAGGGTGGTGGTTTTGCCGCAGCCGGAGGGGCCGAGCAGGACGCACATTTCTCCTTCGGGCACGTTCAGGTTGACGTTGTCCACGGCCTTCATGGTCTGGCCGTGCTTCTGTGAAAATTGTTTGGTGAGGTTTTCCAGTTTTATCATTATCGAATCCCCTTTGGAGTCAGTACCACCTGCAGACGGTGCAGCAGCCAGTCGAGCACAATCGCTAACAGACAAATCATCAGCGCGCCCGCAATCAACATGCGAATATCACTCCCGCCAATACCATTGAGCAGCAGCAGGCCGAGGCCACCCGCGCCGATAACGGCAGCAATCGCCATCACGCCGATGTTCATCACGACGGCGGTGCGGATCCCCCCGAAAATCACCGGCAGCGCCATCGGAATTTCAACCCAGCGCAGACGCTGCCAGAAGGTCATCCCGATACCGCGGCCCGCTTCGCGCAGGCCAGGCGGCAGGCTGTCGAGGGCGGTGTGGGTGTTCCGTACAATCGGCAGCAGCGAGTAGAGAAACACCGCCGTGATGGCGGGCAGGGCGCCAATCCCCTGACCGATCAGCGAAAATAGCGGGATCATCAGGCCAAACAGAGCAATGGACGGAATGGTCAGCACGATGGTGGCTATTCCCAGCACCGGCGTTGCCAGCCACTTATGGCGGACAATCAAAATGCCCAGCGGGACGCCGATGAGAATGGCTAAGCCTACGGCCAGCGCCACCAGCCACAGATGCTGCAGCGTCAGGGTCAGCAGGTAGTCCCAGTTATCGAGAATGTAGTGAATCGTCTCCATAGCGCCTCCTACAGCAGCTGTTTGCTACGCAGGAAATCTCGGGCGACCTGCTGCGGTGACTGATGGTCGATATCCACCTTCTTGTTCAGTTCGGTGATAACGTCGTTATTGAGCTGGGCCGAGAGGGTGTTGAGCGCCTCTTCCAGGCCCGGGTTGGCCTCCAGCGTGTCCTTACGCACCACCGGGGTGACCGCATAGCTCGGGAAGAAGCCTTTATCATCCTTCAGCACTTTCAGGTCGAAACCCTTCACGCGGCCGTCGGTGGTGTAAATCAGACCGGCGTCGACGAAGCCGTCGCGCACCGCGTTATAGACCAGGCCGGGGTCCATCTGGAGGATCTGCGGGCGATCCAGCGTCAGGTTATAGGCCGCCTGAAGCGGTTTCATGCCGTCGCTGCGTCCGGCAAACTCCAGGTCTAAGCCCAGCAGCCAGTTTTTGTCCGGGTTGGTTTTACGAACCTGTTCTATCTTCGCCACCATTTCCGACATGGTGTTGATATGTTCCGCCTCGGCGCGCTTGCGCTGCATGGCGAAGGCATAAGTGTTGTTCATGTCGGCGGGTTTGAGCCAGACCAGACCGTGCTTCGCGTCGAGGCGTTTCACCGTCTCGTAAGACGCCTGCGGCGACATGCGCTTGTTGATGTGGTTAAAGATGAGTAATGACGTGCCGGTGTACTCCCAGGTCATATCAATCTGCTTGTTGATCATTGCGTTACGGGAAATCACCGTGGCGATATTGGTTTGCGGCTGAACCTGAAAGCCCTTCTTTTGCAGGTACTGCACGGTCATCGCCGAGAGAATATGCTGCTCGGTAAAGCTTTTGGTCGCCAGAATCAGCGGGGCCGCCATTGCCTGGCTGGTGAACAGCGCCGCGGCACACAGCGCCGTCAGGCCGGAAAACAGTCTCATAAAAGCTCCTTGTTATTGTTATCGAGCGAGATGAGGACTCATCACGCGACCCAGCGCCGCCAGCAGGGTATCGAGGATCAGGGCGAACAGGGCGGTGGCCGCCGCGCCGAGGATCAGGGTTGGGAAATCGTTCAGGTAAATACCGGGGAAAATCAGCTCGCCATAGCTGCTGGCGCCAATCAGGAACGCCAGCGGCGCGGTACCGACGTTAATGGCGGTGGCGATGCGGATCCCCGAGAGCATAACCGGCCAGGCAGCAGGCAGCTCGACCTGGCGCAGACGCTGCCATTTGGTCATCCCAATCCCGTTTGCCGCTTCCAGTAACGACGGCGGGACCGAGCACAGCCCGGCGTAGGTATTGCGCACTATCGGCAGCAGCGAAGCGAGGAACAGAGCGATAATGGCGGGCGTATCGCCGATGCCAATCACCACCATCGCCAGCGCCAGCACGGCCAGCGGCGGCAGCGTGTTACCGACGTTGAAGATTTGCATCACGTATTCGGCGATACCCCGCGCGGCCGGGCGGCTCAGCAGGATCCCGGCTGGAATACCGACCAGCAGGGCAAAAAACATCGACGAGAAAACCAGAATCATGTGCTGTTGCCCGAGATAGACCAGGTCCACCTGGCGCGCTTTGATCGTCTCCAGCCCGATCCCCCAGACGAGGAGGGAGAGGACCACGATAATAGCGCTGACAAACAGCAGCGAACGTTTGAGTAATGGGTGCATTGCGGTGTGTCTCCCTGTGCGCATGCGTTATAGCAACTACCGGTTGCCTGTTGTTATGCCATGTTTCGGCAGGGGTGTTTCAGCTATAGCAAGCGAATGGGAAGGGTTCCAGCGAAGGGGTAAAATCAGTAACCCTATGAAAAATGAGACAACCTTAGGTCAAGCCTTATGGTAAAAGGCCTTGGTGTGGGTGAGTCAGAATTGTCTTAAAGATATTTTTTATAAGTGACGCTGTCACTTAATGAGGGCGGTAACCCGCAGGACGTGCTGCGGGTTGGCGGCATTACACCATGCCGTTATTGCCGTGGCGTAAAAACGGCGGACGTTCATTTAGGCGTTCAAACCAGGCTTCAACAGCGGGCACGGCAGGTTTATCAAACGGCGTCATTTTCCAGCGGTTAACCGACAACCCCAGCACGATATCCGCGAGGGTGAAGGCGTCACCCGCCACCCATTCCCCTGAACGCTGGAGCTGTTGCTCAAGAATAGCGATGCAGTGATTCCACTCTCTAATACCTGCGGCGATTCGGTCTGGATCGTTAAAATCCGGGTTGTTACGGCCCAGGGCCGGGAAGACATAGCGCCAGGCGTTGTTGAATTCCGTCGCTTGCCAGTCCATCCAGCGTTCGACGTTAGCACAGCCCTGCGGCTCGTCGGGGAGCAGATCGTAGCGACCCGCTTTACGCGTCAGATAACGGCAGATCGCGTTGGATTCCCATAACACAAAATCGTCGTCGATCAGTACCGGCACCATGGCGTTCGGGTTCATGGCGCGGAAGGCCTCCGTTTGCGTTGAGGCGAAGCCGCTACCGTAATCTTCCTGCTGATACGCAATACCAGCTTCTTCGCAGGTCCAGAGCACTTTACGCACGTTAATGGAGGTTGTTTTGCCGAGGATTTTAATCATGCAGACGCTTCTCTTCACTGTGGGGAATCGTTTAAAAACAATACACCCGCAGTGAAGAAAAGAGGGAATTATTTACTGAGAGCAGGGCGAACCCTGCGCACGCGAAGCGAGATCCTCATGATGGAGAAGGTCGCAACCACAACGAGCATTAAGCCCAGCGCCAGCATCGCGTGAAATCCAAACTCTCTGAACAGGATCAGCCCTGCAATACCGCCGGTAATAAACGAAAACAGGGTGGTTAAATGGGTTTTGAGCTGGCTTTTTTGGGCCGCTGTATCTTTAGAGTAATCCCGTCGCAGCATGGCGACGACGACAGAGGCCAGCGATATTCCCGCATCGGTAAGCGTTCCTGTGATATGCGTCGATCTCACCCGTCCGCTGGAAAGCTGAGTGGAAGTGGAATTATGAATGCCCATCAGGCCGCACAAGAAAACGATAATCTGACGATTTGTGGAAAAGGAGTGGAAATACATTTCGTACAGCGAAACGCCGGCCAGTAATAATCCCTCAATAATCAGAATCTGACAAAAAATGAGCCTGACGTTATGGATAATGCCCCACAGCACCATTATGCGCGCCGCTATCGCTCCCGCCACAAATGAAAGGATAATAGCGCCGAAGAAAAGAATATCGTTCAGGTCAGTGGAAGAGACTTCACTTGATAACTGGGAGGTATTGCCCGTCATGTGGGAGGGAAAGAAGCCAAACGCACCCAGCGCGATGGCATTCAGCAAACCTGCAGAGGTCGCCAGCCACAGGGCAAGCCGACGATCCTCCTGATGCGTTCGATCTTTTTTTAGCTTAATGAGCAAAGAATACCTCCGGTTTGAGCTTTGCCTTTTCAGGCTAGCAAAGCGCGTGAACGGGCTGACCAGGATATTGCTTAATTATTAGCGTATTGAAAAAGAGTGGGGGTTTCGTAATTAATTAAAATAAGCCTGTTTATTTAATGCCTTTAGCAAGCTGGCGGGACGTGTAAAAGGTCATTACCGCCGCGCTTATCAGCAATAGCCCGCTCATGGCGAACGTGCTTTGCCAGCCAACATGGTCAAACACCGTGCCGCCCGCCGTTGAGCCCAGCGCAATGGAAAGCTGAATGACCGCAACCATCAGCCCGCCGCCTGCTTCAGCATCATTGGGAAGGGTGCGCGCGAGCCACGTCCACCATCCGGTAGGTGCTGCCGTTGCCAGCATCCCCCAGAAACCGAGCAGCAGGGCGACGCCCCCGACGCTTTGTCCGGAAAGAATTAACAATCCGGCAATGGCGGCCATCAGCAGAGGGATCGCCATCAACGTCAGGTAAAATGCGGCGTTCAGGATTGGGGCGATAATCAGGGTGCCGATAAAGCCCGCCGTTCCGATAGCCAGCAGGATCAGCGATAGCCCGGCATCACTCACCTGCGTAACCGTTTCAAGAAACGGTCGCACGTAGGTAAAGAGCGCAAATTGCCCCATAAAGAACAGGCCGCAGGCAATCAGGCCGACAGTAACCACGGACTGGCGAAGCAAGCGAAATACGCTCCCGCCCGCAGCGGTATTTTTATTGCCTTTCATCGTCGGCAGGCTAAAGCACTGCCAGATAAAGGCCACGATCGCCACGGGAACCAGACACAGAAAGGCGCCGCGCCAGCCAAGGGTTGCGCCAAGATAACTGCCCAGCGGGGCCGCCACGACCGTCGCCAGCGCGTTCCCGCCGTTGAAAATCGCCAGCGCGCGGGAAACCTGATGTCGCGGCACAAGTCGAATTGCCGTTGCGGCGGACATTGACCAAAAGCCACCGATCGCGATACCAATTAGCGCTCGGCCAGCCATATACACCGAGTAACGGGATGCGAAGGCAATAACGATCCCCGATACCGCCATCAGCAACGTCATCCCCAGCAGGAGATATTTGCGATTCATATTGCCGGCCAGCCGGGACAGGAAGAGGCTGGTCACAACGGCCAGCGCGCCGGAGATGGCAATTCCCTGGCCCGCGAGCCCCTCCGTCACGCCCAGATCCCTGGCGATGGGCGTAAGCAAGCTAACGGGCATAAATTCTGATGCAATCAGCACAAATACGCACAAGGTCATGGCAAAAATCCCGCCCCAGTACGACGTTTCGGCTTGTTGTGATGTGGTTTGGCTTAATGTGGACATATTCAGATTTCATCAAGAGCCACCCGTAAAAACGGGTGGCATAGGGGGTTATTTCAGGCTGGTTTTGAAGAACTGCTCGAACTGCGCGAAAGGGATCTTCCCGGCAGCATTGTCGTACAGGTCGACATGGTTCGCGCCCGGGACAATCACCAGCTCTTTCTGTTTGCTGCCGACGGCTTTATACGCATCTTCTGCAAAATAGCGGGAGTGCGCGTTTTCACCGGTAACGATAAGCGTCGGAATGGTAATCTCCCCGGCATAGCTCAGCAGCGGCATATTCATGAACGATAATGGCGTTGTCGCGGTCCATGCGCCGGTGGAGTTGACGGAACGCGGATGGAAGCCGCGCGGCATCCGGTAATAGTCATAGAACTCTTTTACGACCGGATGCGGATTGGCAGGCAATGTCTCCGGCAGAATACGATCGGCTACGCTTACCTTCCCGTTCTCATCGACGTTAATGTCATGCCCTGCATGGGCAAAGATGCCGCTCTGCGCATCTTTCCAGCGCTGTTCATTCAGATACTGCAACACGGCGCGGCGGTCGGCCGTTGAGTAACGATCTTTCCCGTCACCCACGCCGTGCCCCATGGCGCGGCTCATGTCATACATCACGCTGGTGGCGACCGCTTTGACGCGGGTATCCATGGAGGCCGCATTCAGCGCCATCCCGCCCCAGCCGCAGATGCCGAGAATGCCGATGCGGTTATGGTCGACCTCTTTCTGTAGCCCCAGGAAATCCACCGCCGCGCTAAAGTCTTCGGTGTTGATATCCGGAGAGGCGACGTTGCGCGGCTGTCCGCCGCTTTCACCCGTGTAGGACGGGTCGAACGCCAGGGTCACAAAACCCTGTTCTGCCAGGGTCTGCGCATACAGGCCGCTGGACTGCTCCTTAACCGCGCCAAAGGGGCCGCTGACGGCGATTGCCGCCAGCTTACGGTCTGCACGGTCTTTCGGGAGATACAGATCGCCCACGAGGGTAATTCCGTAGCGGTTCTGGAACGACACTTTGCGGTGGTCGACTTTGTCACTCTCGGCGAACGTTTTGTCCCAGGTGGTCACCATCGAAATGGGCGCGTTTGGGTTGGTTGTTTCTGCATAACTCATTGTCGTTACTCCACTTAATGATGCGCATAGCAGCATCGCAACTGACAGTTTTTGGGTGAATGTTTTCATCAGAGATACCCTGCGTTGTTGTGATGCGGTCATTATAGTGAGCAGAAATAGTGCTGATTAGAGGCCCAGAACTGCTAGGATTCATATCAGATTGTTATAAATGGCGAAGGCAAGATGGCGAAACGGGAAAACTATAATGAGCTGTATCTCTTTATGCAGGTGGTGCGGGAGGGAAGCTTTACGGCTGCCGCGCAGCGGCTCGGGCTGGCACAATCTGGAATAAGCCGTTCGGTGCGGGAACTGGAAGCGCGCCTGGGCGTTCAGCTGCTGGTACGCACAACGCGAAAACTGTCGCTGACCCACGCGGGGGAGCAGCTCTATCAGACCGCCGAGTCCGCGTTCGATACGCTTGATAATGGCCTTGCGACCCTGGCGCATTTCCGCGAGACGCCGTCCGGTACGGTACGGATTAACGCCAGTCAGCACGCCATCGATAAATGTCTTCTGCCAAAGCTTGCGGTCTTTAAGCAGCGCTATCCTGATATTCGCCTGGAATTGATGAACGAGAGTCGATTTGTCGACATCATCACCGAACGGTTCGATGCGGGCGTTAGGCTGGGCCCGGAGGTGGCGCAGGGGATGATCGCGGTGCGCATCACGCCCGATATGGAGATGGCCGTGGTTGGTACTCCGGAACATTTTCGGCGCCACGGTTTCCCGCAGACGCCAGCGGATTTAGGGGGGCATCCCTGCATCGCCTACCAGTTTGCCGATGGCAGCCTCTATCAGTGGGAGCTTGTGGTGGACGGAAAGAGCGTTACCCATCGGCCGGAAGGGCAATGGGCGCTGTCGGACAGCTATATGGAAGCCGAAGCCGCCCGTCTGGGGCTCGGGCTGGCCTATGTGCCGGTGGAGCTGGTGGCCGACGATCTGGAGCGCGGCACGCTTATCCGGGTTTTGCAGCGCTACAGCCTGCGCATGGACGGGCTGTTCCTCTATTATCCGCATCGTAACGTGTCGCCCGCGCTGAGAGCGGTGATTGATACGTTGAGGATTTAGGGGAGGGGGTTGTTGTTCTGGAAATGCGCCTCAAAATTCGTAATTGCTCACAGAACGCAGGTGATATGAAGTTCACATGTTTTATTTTTGCTAGAATCAACGAGTTAGTCGTTATGATATGTTGTGTCGGTAAAAAACGAAGGCAAATATATTAATAACTTATTGAAAATAACATTATGGAGGATGTGTGAGTGATACTGAAGGAAGTTTAAGACTCTTGACCCCCGGTGAAATAGCATTAGCGAGATCTGTCTTCGGAAGTTCTATAGCCTATTCGCGTGTCTGGATTCATCATGCGAGCTACTTCCCATTTAAACTTCAGGGAAGGAATGTTGCGATGAGCCCTAACGGTGAGCTCTACTTTCGGGACTGGTATTGTGAAGACTTCGCGACCAAATCATTTCAATATCAACACCTTTTCATCCATGAAATGTCACATGTCTGGCAGTATCAAAGGGGTGTGTGGGTAAGAATGAAAGGTCTTGTTAGTGGTTTTATTAGCTACGAATACTCGTTTGAGAATGATAAAAAACTCCTTGACTATAGATTAGAACAACAAGCACAAATCATAGCCGATTATTTTTTGCTTCGTAAATTTGGACGAAATCTGTGGTCAGGAAGGAGAGGAGAAGATCGTGAAGTTTCCTATGTGGGACCTGTAGACGATCGGCTTAACGCAAACTATCAAAAAGTTCTTGAAGGATTCCCGTTCAAATGATCATATTTAAAAACAGCACAATATTATTAATTGTCCTTCTGAGCGGCTGTACATTAGGTGAAAATCTCGATCACAGGTATACCAAAGAAACATCAATTCCTGCGCATATGAGAAACAATGATGTTTGCCTTACCTTACCTATGCAGGGCCAGGAGGTAGTGGTATCAGCAATTACATATAACATTGAGAAACCTGAAGAGCAGATTATTTTCCCATCTGGCAAACAACCGCAATCCGGTCTTTTCTGTATTCTGCCCGGCGAATTTACATTCAAAGCAGATCGGGAGTACCTCACTCAGATTGAAGTGAATGTAGGAACAGAGGGAGAAGATAAGAAAATAACCAGAAAAGCGTATGTTTCAACCTTCAAGGTTACAGGAAACGGCGACAGACTTAATATTATTCAGACCGAACATAATTAACCTCTCACATACCAAGTGCGGATTAGCATACATAGCTCTGAGGGCGGAGGTTGATCCGCTAAAGAGTAGCTTTTAGATGGCCGGCTAAGCGAAGCGCCCCCGGCTTGACCGCCTTTCTGGAAGACGCCTCGCAAACTGCAAAATAACCCTCTGTAATCGAGGGTTATGTCTTTTATTCATTTCTACGGAGTCGTAAAGTGCCTGCGTTGCGGCACATCCGCAATCGGGCGTAGGAACCCGCATCTACAGAGCGATATTTATATGTCGCGACAGCGCCGAACTCGTTAAAATTGCGGTGGCGCTGGCGGAGCAGCCGCAAGGCTGGCCGTTTTCTCTGTGGGCGGCATTCCTACCTCTGTCAGCGCTACCCCCTCGAGCGTAGGAACTCATCGGGTGGTTCACCCAATTTACACACTGAGGATGCCTTACGATGGCTACTACCCGAACCCTGACTTATCTCCCGTCTGACGAAAACGTCATTCTGCAACTTATCTCCCGGCCGTTTCCGGCTGATGCCGATCTTTTCATCGTCGCCGACAACTGCGCCGCGCTGGTAAGCGTGCTGGTCGAAATCGAGGATGCAAAGATGTTTACCGTGCTTTGCGAGCGTCTCCTTCAGGCTCTGCGTAAGCTGCGAGAACTCTGCGATGTCGATCTTCCGCCAGACCTGATCGCGCAGTTGATCATGGGTGAGAAAATGAACTCCTGCGTGCCGGACTGCTGGCAGGACACCCTAACTCAGGTGGACTATGTTCTGGCGCTGACACAAGCGGTTATAGGTGGAACGCTGCCCGCCCACGTAGCGAAAGAGCTTACGGGCTTGCTGCACGATATGGTGTGGCTGCTGGCTGAGTTCGTGAAGGAGCCGCGCATTACTGCGCATTAAGGATGCTGGCGTGGAGGGGCGGTAGCGCCCCTTTGAATGCGTGATTAACATGATGAGTTCGCGGTATCAAGAAGCGACGTACCGTAGGAGTTGTCGATGGTACAAAGCCAGCGACCGTCGCTTTCCTGTCGAAAAACATAGGTCGCGCGACGAGATATTTCCGTTCTTCCGCCCTGACCATCAGGAAAACGCAGAACGGTTTCCATGATAACGAGTGCATTACCACCCCCCTCTATTACCTGCATCTCCCCTTGTTCGACGATCAGCTGATCCTGAAAATAATCCGAGATAGCAATAAACGCGCTGCGGATATTGTCTTTGCCTTTAACCGTCATGCCGGGTTTGACCACCAGAGCCGCGTCTTCCGCGTAGTACTCCATCAGGGCGTCATAGTTTTTGGTCGTGATGGCGTGGTCGCAGGATTCGATTATCTGGCGTAGCGGGTGTGGGGTCATGCGCGTTTCCTCTTTGGGGGGTAAACACGTATTAACGTAACAGCCTGGTGCGTTTGTATAGCTACCAGGTTTTGTGGCTGGTGGCTTTAGGTTTGAAGTTGAGGGGGTAGCCAGGATCTCGCTGCGGACCTAGGCCAAGTCTTACATGCATCGTGGCGGTTTGAGATGCAATATTGTGCCGGAGAGGCGTTGTCAGTTCCGTCCAGCAAACCCAAAATTGCTCAACCACAAAAACCAAAGTGTTTGATTTTTTAGCCACTTTAACGAGAGAATCCTAATCAAATAATGGGATAAGGAAGACACGGAATGTTCACTCTTTACATGAGGTGGGACGCCGAGCGAGAGCTGGTTCCTGGTGATATTCAATTCATTCTGTCGCCACGAGATGCGCTGGATATGGCGAGCAACTTTTACGAACTGAATTACCTGGAATATGACCAGCACAGCCGCATTCTGCCTCACAGCCTCCCGAAGCGACGGGGAGGGGGTCACCACAGATTCGCGACACAACCCTACAAACGCAAGCGTCTTAATGAATACGATGGACTCTACGATGAGGTGAAATGGAATCTGGAGCACGGCTGGATGGTTGGCGTTAACGCTAAAGAAAAATGGGACCGCTTCCGTAATCCGTTCTATTTCGATGATGACAGTAATCTGATTTACGATTGCTTCATAGATATATACAGCGAGGGTTTTCAGCAGGCGGTACGTCAAATCTACGAATATAGCCTCAGCGAGCATCAGGGAAGAAAGCCGCCTCCGACCATTAAACATCACTATTCCGATGCTCCGATACAGCACGCCCAAGCGGGTACAACTATTAACAGTAATGCAGCAGGGAGGCTTTTGGCGGCTGGCGGTATCTATAATGGCAACATTGATGGATTCCATCAGGCCGCACAGCAACTTGGTGGCGATGCTCCAGCGGGGTATGATCAGATCGTGAACAACAAAGGTCTTCTCATCACTGGAGCATCTGTTGTCGCCGGTCTAACGATGGGAAAAATTAACGCTACCAGAGAACTTGAAGAATTATCGTCTTTAAGCAAAATCCCAGCGTTTGAATCGCCAGGTTTAAAGGGGTTTACCTCTGAGTCCGGGACATTACTAAATGCCGAACATGCCGTTGTAGATCATAGAAAACTATCTTCTTACTCTTTGGACCCAGCTCATCCAGTTGGAGGACTTAAAGCGAGGGTGTTCCAGTCAGCGCTGGGTTATAACCCGACAAATTCAGACGTGTTAGCGAGTAGAGTCCAGAAGGGCATTTTAACCGCCCCAGCTAAAGTTTTGGAGGCGAATCGGTATGGACAGCTAATGGCTGTAGACATGCCGATATTAGGCGCTAACGGTGAGACAGTGATAGTGCGCAGCGGTTGGATTTATGAACCTGATACCGTCGTTCCGCGCATGACGACGATTTTTGTTAAGTGAGGTACAGGCCATGAGAAGAAAAGAGTTTGACGTGGTTGTGTTAGCGGAAGACTTGCCGGATGAAGGGTTAACTAAAGGCATGGTGGGTGCCATCGTATTCATACATGAAAAACCTTATCTGGCTTACATGGTTGAATTTGTTGATGATGATGGGCGAACTATTGCGATGCCTTCTCTTTTGCCTGAGCAAATAGCGGATTACAGCTAACAAAAACAATGCAAATCAAATGATCGCCAAATTCAAACGCTGATGGTCACCGATAATTACGCGGTAGACAGTCCATGGCATAAACATCTTTCCTGCACAGGAGAAGGGCACCATGACCCGAAAAAAAAGGATCGTCGTCGTAGGTGCTGGGATTACTGGCGTATCCATCGCATGGCATATTGCCCACCGTGAATTTGACGTTACCCTCGTTGAACAGGATGTGCCTGCATCCGGTGCGACCGGTAGCGCGTTTGGCTGGTTGACCGGTGCGGTGAGGGATGATGCGGCTGACGTATTTATCCGGCGCATCGCACTTGCGGACTGGCACAGGCTGGAAGAACACATTCCGGAACTTCACATTAAATGGAGTGGTTCGTTAAGCTACGGCGCAGCATCCGAGTCCTGCCTGCAGGACGAACGCCTACTCGATAAGGCTGAAATTGCCCGTCTTGAGCCTGGTTTGAGCGATCCTCCTTCGCAGGCCCGCTATGCGGCAAAAGATGGTGCGATTGATGCTGCCAACGCAACACGACTTTTGCTCGAAAAAGCCTGTGAAAAGGGCGTCGTGCTGAATACGCAAACAACCGTTACGGATCTTTGCATGACGGAGGGGAGGGTGACTGGCGTCCTGACCTCACAGGGTAAACTGGATGCCGATTGTGTCGTATTGGCCTGTGGTACAGGTATTCCAGCGCTGACTGAGCGGGTGGGGATTCCTGTGCCGGTTCTGTCGTCACCGGCCATATTATTGCGCTTTACGGTTCCCCAGCGCGTGGTCAAAACGATCGTCTCAGGTGATGATATTGAGGTTCGGCAAGCGCACTACGGGGATTTATTAGCCGCAGAAGATTACCCGGCAAGCGGCAACGTCAGAGAAACGGTAGAGGCTGCACAACGCGCGGTCAGAAGCAGGCTCACGGGGGCAGAGACGGCTGCCCTCATCCAGCACTCTGTAGGGGAGCGTCCTGTTATTCAGGATGGGTATCCCGTTCTTGGTTTTACTGATGGGAGCAGGACCCTTTACGTCGCCTCTATGCACCCAGCCGTGACTTGCGCGGCGACGATTGGCAGACTGGTCTCTGAAGCGTTATGCGACGGTCAGAGCGATGAAATCCCGCAATGTTACCGGCCATCCCGCTTTAGTGCGTTATAGGGCTGAAACGCGATTTCTGATCTTCTCAGCCTTTTCAACGTGGCCCAGTTTCATCCCCATAATCAACCCGGTGCGGTTCCAAATAGACAGCCAAAAAAGCCGTAAGCAGTTATCTGCTTACGGCTTACGGATCGGTGATGATTTTTCTGACAATCAGGCCGCTTTCACAGCCCTGATTTTTTTCGTGTCAGCCCCATCGGATTCTGTTTTATCCGTTGCAGCTGGAGCGTTGAGATCGGGAAGCTTGCTGGTACGCAGAATATGCTGCACGGTCTCTTTCTGCTCGGCGAGATACAGGCCAAGATTTTCAGCCTGCGTTTCATCCATCTGCATTCCGCTTTGCAACAGCCAGTCGGTGAACGCGTCTGCCATATCGAGCAGCTTGTCGTGAGCGTCAGCCTCTTTCTTACTGGCAAATGTCATTTTCTCTTCACCTTTTCTTACGACAACAAATTTTGTTTCAACAGCCATTATGCGCACCTCATACTGTAATTATATACAGCATAACAGTTCCAGCTGTATTTTGCAGCTAAAAAATGCTCACATTTCTAGCGAGCAGGGGGCACATTCGAAAACCGTGCGCTGATCGCATCACGCTCATAGCCCTGCGGCTGCGTCAGTATCTGGTATAAATCAGGACGGCGACCGTGGATCCAGCGCCGCCCGGTGCTCATAGCGAGCAGGTTTAAATCCAGCTCGGCGCTCACCATCGCATCTTCCGCTGCCCAGGTTTCACTCACGATCCTTCCATAAGGGTCGAGGATCATCGCATTGCCTGTGCGCACTTCGTCGTCATCGGCACCGACGCCGTTACTGAAGAGGACAAATACTCCGTTGTCATGCGCGCGGGCAGGCAGCCAGCGCATGAGCCATTCCCGACCGCTTGGCCCTTTGAATGCGGCCGTAATCTCTTCCTTGCGCGTTTCCCGCTCCTCCCAGAGCGCGAGCGGAATGGGCTTCATTGCGTGAGGACTGCGGGAATCGGTACCGCCTGTTTGATGCGGCGCGAGAAGAATATCCGCACCCAGCAGCGCCGTCGCGCGCACATTTTCGACCAGATTATTGTCCCAGCAAATCAGGATGCCGACCTTCACTCCCCAGGGCGTATCAAAAACGGTAAAGCGGTCCCCGCTGCTGATGGCCGGATGTTCAAAAGCATGGAGTTTACGATGGGTATGCATTGAGCCGTCCGGCATACAGGCAACATACGCATTGTAGAGGCGGCCATCGTCGGCTCGTTCAATAAGTCCGGCGCCAATCAGCATTTGATGTTTGATTGCCAGCGAGCGAATTAACGTCAGGGAAGGGCTGTCAGCAATCGGTTCGGCCAGCGCAGACACCTCCGATGCGGTGAGCTTAGGGACATGCCAGTAGCCGGTGATACACATTTCAGGGAAAGTGAGAATGTTCACCTGCTCAAGCGCGGCCTGTTCAATAAATTTCTCCATGATCAGCAGGTTGTATTTTTTGTTATTGGCCTGATGCTGAAACTGTACGGTTGCAGCCTTTAAGAATTCAGGTTCGTTCATGGTGCGTCTCCGGTTGTTATCGAAACTGAATTACATAACGATTACCAATAACTGTATAATCAAAACATTTCTTATTTCGATAACCATCTGGAATGAAAAAATGAACACCCGGTTGCTCAAAGCCTTTTTGATGCTGGCTGAAAAAGGAAATTATGCCGATGCGGCGCGAGCGCTGTTTATCTCGCAACCGGCATTGACTAAACAGATTAATCTCCTCGAATCTCAGGTGAATATGTCTCTGTTTTCACGAGGACGTCACGGCGCAATACTGACGGCCGGCGGCAGGCGTTTGCTGCCGGAGGCTGAAAAAGTGGTCAGGCAAAGCCAGCTATTTATGCAGCATGCTGAGCGAGTATCAAAAGGGGTTGAGGGGCATATTTCCGTCGGGTTCGGTCTTTCAAGCTTTTATCTAGCACCGCGCTGTATCGCTGACTTTCGCCGGGACTACCCGGGAGTCGAGATGTCCTTGACGGATCTGCCTTCCTTCCAGCAGTACGCGCTTTTGCAAAATGATGAGCTTCAGGTGGGTTTTGTCAGGGTTCCTCCCCCCGTGGCGCTTGAATACTTGCCGTTATTTACCGATCGGCTGGTTCTGGTTGCGCCCGCAGCATCGCCGACAATCTCTGCCGCTGAGTGGCTAACGCAACGTCCTCTGCTGCGGCTGTATGATGAGCGAGGGCGGGGGTTAAATGCGCAAATTGACCGCTTCCTGCATGACAACGGTTTTTTCATCTCATCAACTCAGCTGACTGATGATATCCAAACTATCGTCGCGATGGTGATTGCGGGTATCGGCGTTGCTATTCTGCCCACCAGCGTGACGCATATCGCGCCGCCGGAACTGGTGGTGATTCCGTTAACGGGGGAGTCAATAAGCTGGAAGGTGGGCATCGCCTGGGACGCAGGCAAAGAAGATGTCATCCGTGACAACTTTATTGCCAGCATACGTAAGGGCATTTCCGCTGATTGCGGGGAGTGATGACTGAGGGCACCATCCCGCACGGCACACTTACCTGGATTGCTGGCGCAACGGGTGCGTTTCCGGGCCACTTATACTGCGCCGCCATGCACCAGGCGCCTGACCATACTGACGCTTAAAGCTGCGGTTGAAGGACTGCTGTGAGTCAAAGCCCAGCGCGATCGCCACGTTCAGAATCGGCTCATCGCTGTGGGTTAAGCGCTCGACCGATTTTTGCAGCTTTTGCGCGCGAATATAGCCGGCGAGGGGATAGCCCGTATGTTCTTTGAACAGCCGCTGGAGGTGCCATTTTGAATAGCCAGATCGCCTGGCGACGGACTCAATGTCCAGACGGCTGTCCAGGTTGTTGTCGATCCAGTCGAGTAAATCATGCATAAATGCGCCAGTGTTCATCTGGTTACCCCCACGCAGCATATCTAAAAGTATCTTTTTCTGTTGCATTAAAAGGTGGCGCGTTTTTGTATTAATTGCAAGTTTTATTGTTGCATTTAAATCCTTGACCGAAACGGGTCTTTTCACATCGGCTCAAATAGCACATAAAGTGCAACAATTATTCTTGCACTTAGTTAAGCGCCTTCCTACAATCGCCGCGATAGTGTATTCGCAACTGTTACAGTTTTGTGGCGATGAACGACACAAATGGCCTTAAGCCAGCTACCGGACAAAGGAAGTGGCGCGGTGTCTCCTGCTGCGTCTTGCCCGGCGGCTACCAATACCGGAATAAAAATAATGAGCCTGCAAAAAACCTGGGGTAACTTTCAACTGAGCGCGCTGGGGGTGATGTTGCTCTCCGTGCTGCTCGTCGGATGCGATAACAGCGTCGCGCAAAACGCCGCGCCACCTGCGCCCGCCGTCAGTGCCGCTGACGTGGTGGTGAAATCTATTAGCCAGTGGGATAGCTTTAACGGTCGGATTGAAGCGGTGGAGAGCGTTCAGCTACGTCCGCGCGTGTCCGGCTACATTGATAAAGTGAATTACACCGACGGCCAGGAAGTGAAGAAGGGCGAGGTGCTGTTCACCATTGATGACCGAACCTATCGCGCCGCGCTGGAACAGGCGCAGGCGAACCTGGCGAGAGCCAAAACGCAGGCCAGCCTGGCGCAAAGTGAGGCTAACCGTACCGATAAGCTGATCAACACTCACCTGGTCTCACGGGAAGAGTGGGAGCAGCGTCGCTCGGCCGCCGTTCAGGCGCAGGCCGACATTCGCGCCGCGCAGGCGGCGGTTGACGCGGCTCAGCTCAACCTGGACTTCACCAAAGTGACCGCGCCTATCGACGGTCGCGCCAGCCGGGCGTTGATCACCAGCGGGAATCTGGTCACCGCGGGCGACACTGCCAGCGTCCTCACCACGCTGGTCTCGCAGAAGACGGTGTACGTCTACTTTGACGTGGACGAGTCAACCTACCTTCACTATCAAAACCTTGCCCGCAGCGGGCAGGGAGCGTCCAGCAATCACACGGCGCTGCCGGTTGAGATTGGCCTGACGGGCGAGGAAGGCTACCCCCATCAGGGCAAAGTGGACTTCCTTGATAATCAGCTCACGCCGAGTACCGGGACGATCCGCATGCGCGCGCTGCTCGATAACGCACAGCGTCAGTTCACGCCGGGACTGTTTGCCCGCGTGCGCCTGCCGGGCAGCGCGGAATTTAAAGCCACGCTTGTCGACGACAAAGCGGTGCTGACCGATCAGGATCGCAAATACGTCTATATCGTGGATAAAGAGGGGAAAGCGCAGCGCCGCGACATTACGCCGGGGCGTCTGGCTGACGGTTTACGCATCGTGCGGCAGGGGCTGAACCCTGGCGATAAAGTCATCGTCGATGGTTTACAAAAAGTGTTTATGCCGGGTATGCCGGTTAACGCGAAAACCGTTGCCATGACCGCCAGCGCCGCCCTCAACTGATCCCTTGACCTGAGAATCCAATCCATGGACTTTTCCCGTTTTTTCATCGACAGGCCGATTTTTGCCGCCGTCCTGTCGATTCTGATTTTTATTACAGGATTAATCGCCATCCCGCTGCTGCCGGTAAGCGAATATCCTGACGTCGTGCCGCCAAGCGTGCAGGTGCGCGCAGAGTACCCGGGTGCCAACCCGAAAGTGATCGCAGAAACCGTGGCAACGCCGCTGGAAGAGGCGATCAACGGGGTTGAAAACATGATGTACATGAAATCCGTCGCAGGCTCGGACGGCGTGCTGGTGACCACCGTCACTTTCCGTCCGGGGACTGACCCGGATCAGGCGCAGGTTCAGGTGCAAAACCGCGTCGCGCAGGCCGAAGCGCGTCTGCCGGAAGACGTACGGCGTCTGGGCATTACCACCCAGAAACAGTCGCCGACGCTGACGCTGGTGGTGCATCTGTTCTCGCCCGGCGGTAAATATGATTCGCTGTATATGCGTAACTACGCCACCTTAAAAGTGAAGGACGAGCTGGCGCGTCTGCCCGGCATCGGCCAGATTCAGATCTTCGGCTCCGGCGAATACGCAATGCGTATCTGGCTGGACCCAAACAAGGTGGCGGCGCGCGGGCTGACGGCCTCGGACGTGGTGACGGCGATGCAGGAGCAGAACGTGCAGGTGTCCGCTGGGCAGCTTGGCGCCGAGCCGTTGCCGAAAGAGAGCGATTTCCTGATCTCCATTAACGCTCAGGGTCGTCTGCATACCGAAGAAGAGTTTGGCAATATTGTCCTGAAAACAACGCAGGACGGTACGGTCGTTCACCTGCGCGACGTGGCGCGTATCGAAATGGGCTCCGGCAGCTATGCGCTGCGCTCTCAGCTGAACAATAAAGATGCGGTCGGGATTGGTATCTTCCAGTCTCCGGGGGCGAACGCTATCGATTTATCTAACGCGGTGCGTGCCAAAATGGACGAACTGTCCACGCGTTTCCCGGAAGATATGAAATGGGCGGCGCCTTACGATCCGACGGTGTTTGTGCGCGATTCCATTCGCGCGGTCGTGCAAACCTTGCTGGAAGCGGTGGTGCTGGTTGTACTGGTCGTGATTCTGTTCCTGCAAACCTGGCGCGCGTCGATCATTCCGCTGATCGCGGTGCCGGTATCGATCGTGGGCACCTTTGGTATTCTCTACCTGCTCGGTTTTTCGCTTAATACCCTGAGCTTATTCGGGCTGGTATTGGCTATCGGTATCGTGGTGGATGACGCCATCGTAGTGGTGGAAAACGTTGAGCGAAATATCGAAGAGGGGCTTGCTCCGCTTGCGGCGGCGCATCAGGCGATGCGTGAAGTGTCCGGTCCGATTATCGCGATTGCGCTGGTGCTGTGCGCCGTGTTCGTCCCCATGGCGTTCCTCTCCGGGGTGACCGGCCAGTTCTACAAACAGTTTGCGGTGACGATCGCCATTTCAACGGTGATTTCCGCCATCAACTCGCTGACGCTCTCTCCGGCCCTGGCTGCCCTGTTGTTGAAGCCGCACGGCGCGCCGAAAGATTATCCAACAAGGCTGATTGACCGTCTGTTCGGCTGGATTTTCCGGCCTTTTAACCGCTTTTTCCACCGCAGCTCGAGCGGCTATCAGGGGCTGGTGGGCAAAACGCTTGGACGTCGCGGCTCAGTCTTTGTCGTTTATCTGCTGTTGCTTTGTGCGGCAGGCGTGATGTTTAAAGCGGTACCGGGCGGGTTTATTCCGACACAGGACAAGCTGTACCTGATCGGCGGCGTGAAAATGCCGGAAGGTTCTTCCCTGGCGCGTACCGACGCGGTGATCCGCAAAATGAGCGAAATCGGGATGAATACCGAGGGCGTGGACTATGCGGTCGCGTTTCCGGGGCTAAATGCGCTGCAGTTCACCAACACGCCGAATACCGGGACGGTCTTCTTTGGCCTGAAGCCGTTCGACCAGCGTAAACACACCGCTGCGGAAATTAACGCGGAGATCAACGCAAAAATCGCGCAAATTCAGGAGGGCTTTGGCTTCTCCATCCTGCCGCCGCCGATTTTAGGGCTGGGTCAGGGGTCGGGCTATTCGCTGTACATTCAGGATCGCGCCGGTCTGGGCTATGGCGCGCTGCAAAACGCGGTGAACACCATGTCCGGGGCGATTATGCAGACGCCGGGGATGCATTTCCCGATCTCGACCTACCAGGCTAACGTGCCGCAGCTGGACGTGCAGGTTGACCGCGATAAGGCGAAAGCGCAGGGCGTGTCGCTGACCGATCTCTTCGGTACGCTGCAAACCTATCTGGGCTCGTCGTACGTGAATGACTTTAACCAGTTCGGACGTACCTGGCGCGTCATGGCGCAGGCCGACGGGCCTTACCGCGACAGCGTGGAAGACATTGCGAACTTGCGTACCCGCAATAATCAGGGCGAGATGGTGCCGATTGGCAGCATGGTGAATATCAGCACCACCTACGGGCCTGACCCGGTGATTCGCTACAATGGCTACCCGGCGGCGGATCTGATTGGTGATGCCGACCCGCGCGTGCTCTCGTCCACGCAGGCGATGACGCAGCTCGAAGGCATGTCTAAGCAGATCCTGCCAAACGGGATGAATATTGAATGGACGGATCTGAGCTTCCAGCAGGCCACGCAGGGGAATACGGCGCTGATCGTCTTCCCGGTTGCGGTACTGCTGGCGTTCCTGGTGCTGGCGGCGCTGTACGAAAGCTGGACGCTGCCGCTGGCGGTCATACTTATCGTTCCAATGACGATGCTGTCTGCGCTGTTTGGCGTCTGGCTGACCGGCGGGGATAACAACGTGTTCGTGCAGGTGGGGCTGGTCGTTCTGATGGGGCTGGCCTGTAAAAACGCGATTCTTATCGTCGAGTTTGCCCGAGAGCTGGAAATCCAGGGGAAAGGGATCATGGAAGCCGCACTCGAAGCGTGTCGTCTGCGTTTACGCCCGATTGTGATGACATCCATCGCCTTTATTGCCGGGACAATCCCGCTGATCCTCGGCCACGGCGCGGGTGCCGAAGTGCGCGGCGTCACCGGGATTACCGTCTTCTCCGGGATGCTGGGCGTGACGCTGTTTGGTCTGTTCCTGACGCCGGTGTTTTATGTGACGCTGCGTAAATTCGTGACGCGCGGCAAAGCGGAAAGAGAAGTTCTGCCTGCGTAGGGACCTTGCAGATAATAAAAAACCGCCTTCATAGTGAAGGCGGTTTTTTTTCGCGATAAAGAAATGATTAGAGCGCTTTTTTAACCTGGGTACAAATTTCAGGGACCGGATCGCAGCCGCTGGTGTCGGCTTTTTTAACTTCTTCCAGCGCGCTTGCCACGGTATGGCGAGCTAAAACCTCTAACGACGCTTGCTCCGCTTCGTCGGCGATAGATTTGAAGTACCAGCACGCGTTGGCGCTGACCACGCAGCGAGCCGGCACGTCGGGACGCGACGCCCACAGTTTTTTATCTTCCGTTACGGAAATATAGATATCGCGCAGGGTTATCTTATCCGCCGGGCGGCCAAGGTGAATGGAACCGTTGCGGCCAAGGGTTGAGACGATAATGCCGTCACGCGTGAGCGGAACCATTAATTTGCGGATAAAGCTCGGATTGGCTTCCAGCCCGTAGGCCAGAATCGTACTCGTCGAACGTTCACCCGATTGCTCCGCCATCGCTACGCTGAGAACCATCTGCAAAGCTGTCGGGAAGCGGTAATCTAACATTATAGTGTCCTGGGTTGCGGTGAATTTTGTTCTTTTTGGCACCGCAGAGGTGAATAAACAGTGAGCAACATTATAACAAATACGGTAATTTTTTTGAAGCAGTGCAGGCGTAACCTGTGACGTAAAAAAGAGTTTCCGCCGCGCGCTGAACGTGAACGGGGATGAACAGGCCGGTAGGAACACCGTCTGCCGGGACGTCAATATCGTGGTTGATGAACCGTCCCGGCAGACGATCGGTCAATGGCTCGATTAGCCATCGATTGATTGCGTAGTGTCTTCCCACTGGTCTATTTCTTTATTTAATGCAGCGAGCTTTTGTCGGACTAAGCCCAATGCATCACTGCCTAACAATAGATGCGCAGGCGGGGTCTGGCTCTCAATCATTGCCAGCATCACGCGCGCAGCCTTAACGGGATCGCCTGGCTGTTTGCCGCTTTTTTCCCTACGTGACTGACGAATGGGCTCGGGGCCGTGAGACAGTGCAAAATATCAATACTTACGCTGACCACAGAGTAACAGCGGCACTCAATAAGCTTGATTCGTTTACCCAGGATGCTATATCCAGATTTGGCTGGCAATGGTGAACGAGCGCCTGGTCGGCTCAGTTGCAATCGACGGTGAGGATCTGGGAAACAACGAAGCGCATTTGCGCTGGTTTATCCTTGACGTGGGTGTCGTGGCAGTGGAATAGGCAGAAAACTCATTGCTGAGGCAATGAGATTTTGTGATGACCAGAAGTTCACTTCTGTACAATTATGGACGTTTAATAAACTTAGCGCAGCAAGACGATTGTACGAATCATTCGGATTTGAATTGTCGAAAGAATGGGAAGGCGAACAATGGGGTAGTACCATTACTGAACAGCAGTTCACCCGAAAAATCATCTAATCAACGGCAATCACTTATCTGTAGAGCAGGATGATTTGCTAACTTCTTGGACTCGTCTCTCTGTCCCAAATTAGCCATGTCCGCTCCTGGCACAATGCTGACATTTCAGCGTTGCTCCCCCCCGAACTGCTGAACTTAGTGTTGACACATTTCCCAAAAGCACCTCCTCAGGCGTTGAGACTATCGCGATATCCATAACATCAAACCTGTAGGTTTACGTATGGTTGAAGGACGTCTGTTATACTTTGGACTTTGATCACCACTATTGTAAACGTATGGAAATCGAATTAAATAAAAGCGTCAGGGAAAGGGTATTCCATGCTGTCATGTATGAGTTGACGGCCAATGTTATTATCGCCCTGTCACTCGCATGGTTGATGAAAGTTTCTGTTCTCCAATCAGGCACCTTATCCGTGATATCTGCACTTACCGCAACTGCCTGGAATTTTATTTTTAATAAGCGCTTTGACTCTTTGCAACAAAAATATCACTTTCAACGTACATTTATCGTGCGTGCAATACATGCAGTTGTTTTTGAAACAGGTCTTATTATAGCTTTAATCCCTGTTGCAATGGTTATGCTGGATCTGACTGTTACAGAGGCGTTTTTTGTGGAGATTGGTCTTGTACTGTTCTTTCTGCCATATACTCTCGCATTTAACTGGTTTTACGACTATCTACGTTGGACGATTGTCGGACGAAAGCGAACGGCTATATAGCCGTTGCGCGCCTTAATGCACGATATTAAAATCGCCTTACTCAAAAAGCACAGAGGCGCCGCTTTATGAATAAATTGCTTATATTATTTCCTGCTCTATGGTTAAGCGGTTGTGTGGATCTGGGTAAAATTAGCGCTCATCCTGACGTTGCGTCATTTTATATTAATCAAAATAAAAGCGTGGTTGCTGATTGCCTCATTTATGCGTCATCCAGAGAACATTTATCACTGGAATTTGATGACTCTCTCCCTGATGGCAGTGAACGATATAATTTGAAAGATAGCGAGTCTATCGATGTTGCTTGGGTCGAAGTAAGTAAATTCAGCGGGAAACAGACTTTACTTCAATTTTATTATGCACCTCACGAACCGGACTTGCACAAAGCAATTCTGTCTATAGTTGATCATTGTAAATAAAAACCGCCTCACGGCGGTTTAGCTCTCCAGTGAGGAGGTTGTGCTTACGAGCCGTGCTGCAAATCCAATAAACAACATACCTGCCTGTGCGTTTCCAATGGCAGATAACCTGCGGTTGCCTTTCAGACGGTTGAAGATAACATGGCGTTTTTTGCGCATACCGGCGGTGCCCGGATTTAAGGAGGGAACTGGCGCCCCAGGGTAAATAACCCATTGTTGCTCTGAACGGTATAATATCTGTTCTGATAAATGACAAAGAGGATGTAGCCAGGTGCTGACTTATATCACTATTGGTACAAACGACTTTCAGCGCTCTGTGGCGTTTTATGACGCTGTTTTAAACGTTCTGGGCTATTCACGACTGCCTGCCTGGACAGAGAGCTGGGCAATGTGGGGAGATGGAAATAATCCGGATGAGGGCTTCAGCTTCTGTATTTGCCCTCCCTTTGACGGGCATCCCGCAACAGCAGGAAATGGGACGATGTTCGCATTCAAAGCCGATAACGCGGAACGTGTCAGACGCTTCCATGCAGCTGGCCTCCTTGCGGGAGGAGAGAATGAAGGAGCCCCAGGCACACGAACCGCGTATGGCCCCGACTTTTATGTTGCCTATCTGCGAGATCCTGATGGACATAAGCTGGCATGTGTTTGTCAGCCTTATTCTCCTGAAGCAGATGAGTATTCAAAGGAATAAGAGTGGCTTCACGGATGAAAACCGTCACCTCCGCTAAGAGTGAGGCGCACATTCAGGGAACTCAATCGTCACCACCAGTCCGCCTTCTGCGGAGGTATCCAGGTATACGCTGCTGTTGTGTTGCTGCGCCACCGCTTTAACGATTGCCAGTCCCAGCCCGCTCCCGCTTTGTATCTGATTAGGATCGCGAAAAAATCGGTCAAACACGCGCTCCCTCAGTTCAAACGGTATGCCCGGCCCTGCATCTGAGACGCGTAGCTGAATGAATTTATCGGCTGGCCGTATATCTACCTCAACACGACCGCCCTCAGGACTGTACTTGACGGCATTTTCAATGACATTGTCAATCAGCGACATCAGGCGTTCCCTGACGCCGGTAATCCAGACTTCATCCAGAGCATAAAATTCCAGCTCAATATTGCGTTCGGCAGCGAGCGGCGACAACGCCGCCATTCGCTCTTGTATCAGCGTCGTCAGCGGCACCGGCTCCATCGCTGTGTCAACGCGCGCTTCACTGTGCATCAGCATCAACAACTGATTGACGAGACGAGCAGCCCGACTGTTACTGCGAATAATCCCTGCCAGCAGTGCCTGTTGATTATCACTGCTTACATAGGTCTGCAAAGCTTCGACGTTAATACGCATCGCCGCCAGAGGGGTGCGAAGCTCGTGAGCGGCATCTGCAATAAATACGCGTTCTCTTTCCGTACTTTCCCGCAGTCTTGCAAGAAACACATTAATCGCGTTCACCATCTGGCGAAGCTCCCTATGCTTTGGCACCTCTTTTAACGGCGAGAGATCTTCCGGGGGACGTAATGAAATTTCATTTACGACCTTGTTCCAGGGGCGCATGGCAATGCGGATCGATAGCCACGCAGGAAACAAAAGGAAGGGGATGCATATCAGGAGCGGCAGTATGTAGTAACCACGGGAGTTCAGATATATAAAGAAATTCCAGCCTGCGGCAGGGGTGACGAGCGTGACCTCCACGTTGGCGCTCGCGGATTTAAGAGTACGGCCAGTCCAGGTTCGACCTTCACTCTGAATACGCTGAATGTCCCCCAGCCGCGTGTTTTTCACGCCTACCGGCGCGCCGTCAGAGGCATAAATTATCACGTTATTCTTGCGAACAATCAGGCTGATTGAGAGGTCTGGATCTTCACCCCCGCCATAACCTTCCCGCAGCGCCTTGCTGAACGCGTCCAGCGCGTGAGTTCTGTCCAGCGGGCGCTCATCCATGCTCGTCACCAAGGTAAAAATGGCTTCGTAAGTCTTATCGCCCGTTAGCATAGGGGGGCTTCGCAAGTCCTCCCATAGGATGAAGGTCAGAAAAAGACACCATAGCAGCGTCAGCAGAAGCATCTGGGCGAACATCATGCGCCGGACCAGCGTGGGGAGCCTCACGTGGCGCCAAAAATTACGCATCAACCGGCTCCCTTATGAATAGGCACGGTATCAATGACATATCCTACGCCCCGCACCGTTCGTACGTAGCTATCGCCGATTTTGCGGCGCAAATTACCCATGTGCACATCAAGCGCATTGCTGATATTTTCTTTGGCGCCGAATAGTCTTTCTTCCAGAAAACGTCGGGTTAGCACCCGGTCGGCGCGCAGCATTAGCGTTTCAAGCAGCGCATACTCGCTTGCCGTCAAATCAATATGACGCGTGCTGACAGTAACGCGACGTGTCGGCACATGAAGCGATAACCCTCTAATTTCTATCGCCTCATTCTCATAGCCGTAACTGCGTCGCGCCAACGCTCTTACCCTGGCCAACAGTTCGGCGAGAACAAAAGGTTTCACGAGATAGTCATCTGCACCAGCGTCCAGTCCGCTCAGGCGATCCTGCAGCGTGCCTCGCGCGGTCAGGATGATGACGGGGATCCCCTTGTGCTGCTGACGCAAGCGCGCCATCAGGCTCATGCCATCGCCGTCGGGCAGTCCCAGGTCGAGCAATATCAGTTCTGGCACGCAGACAGTAAGTTGATGCAGCGCATCCTCTTTGCGGCGAACCCATATGACATCTAATCCCTGATCGGCAAGGGCGATACGTACCCCATTGCCGAGATCCAGGTCGTCTTCAATAAGTAAAATTTTCACATTGGCAACTGTATCAATAGTGAATGAAGAACATCTTAAGAAAACACGGTATCAGCAAATTTTCGGGTTTGCAGCACCTGCACGTGCTTCAGCCTTTCTTCATTTTGGGCTCATAAGAACCATAGGGTGAACATTCAAACTGAGAGCTCTGGCGTTTAACACCGCTTGTATCGTAATCATTTGAATTCACAGGGGCTTCTTTAATGAGAAACATTGAACTGCATCACACGTTCCTTCATTCGCTTACGGCGTTCAGCCTGAAAATAATCGTGCCGGGAGCACTGCTGGCATTGCTGGCCCCCCCTGTGCTGGCGGCAGAACACAGCCAGGGTAACGTATTGACTTTAGGGGGTGGGGTAGACGTGTCGCCACGCTATTCGGGGTCGGATAAAAGCCGCGCCACAACAGCCCTGGTGCTTGATTACTCGCTGTTTAATGGTTTCTTTGTCAGCACCACGCGGGGTATCGGTTACGGCAACACTATCGGTAAGTTGGATTACAGCGCGGCGCTGAGCTATCGTCCCGGCCGCAAGGATCGTGACGTGGACAGCGATTCAATCAGCTACGGAAGCGACAACCTTCGAGGGTTGGGCGACGTTAAAGGTTCTGCGCTCGGCGTGCTGGGTCTGGGATATAAAGTGACCGACTGGTTAAATGTGCAGTTACAGGCAGAAGTGCCGGTTTCCGAGCAAAGTAACGGTCAGGCCCTGCATGTCGGCATTGTCAGCCCGCTCTATGCTTCATCAAAAAATTCAGTGGCGCTGGCGCTGACCGGCAGTTGGGGAAGCAGCAAGTATATGCAGACATACTATGGGGTGAATCCTTCACAGTCTGCGGCGTCGGGATTTGCGCGACACGAGGCTGGTGCGGGTATTTATGCTTATTCTCTAAACGTTGACTGGACGCACAAGATCAACGAAAGCTGGAGCGTGGTAGCCGCAACAGGCTTTACGCAGTTGACGGGTGATGCGGGTAATAGCCCGATTGTTCAGCGAAAAACATCGCCGACGGGAAGTTTGAAGGTGACATATAGCTTCTGACCGTTGCTCGTCACTAAGACGCATTCGATCGGGGGAGGAGAGTATCGATTCAGGTGAGTAACACTTAAAAGCCCTGGCCATTGCAACCAGGGCTTTTAAGGTACTACGGACTTCAGAATTAACATTGATGAACTTACTTAGGATTTACTGCCATTTGTACTACTTACAAATGCACCCGTTTACTGCAGATAATTTTGGGCATTAAGACTTAAAAACCTCCCTCTATTTATCCTGATACACATTTCACCATCTTTATCATAAACAAAAGTATGGCAACTTAAACAAGTACATTCCCCATTGCGACATCTACTCTTTGATGCGTTGCCTTTTGCTGTTACGGCTAAAACAAAACCGACAGCGTGTACTAAAGAGGCCTTACATCGTCGCACTAACATGACCATTTTGCGAACCAGCACAATAACTACGAGGCCTGAAAGCAAACTGCATCCCAAACTACACACTTCGTGGCCTTTACAGCAAAATGGTATACCCCAGTACTGCTACTACTCGCTAACCTTTCTCTGTGCTGTTAGGTACTAATTTACGCATTCACAAAGCAGTGTCAATACTGTTTTTAAAGACATGTTTTTATTGACAGTTCGGGCGTTTCAACCCGTTTTTAGATTGTCCGTTTGGCTGCCCGTTGATTCACATCATCCTCACATGAGCCGAGTGCATTTTTGTATAAAGCAAGCCGTCGCTATCGCTTCTCGTGGTACACCGCCTCAATATTGTATCCGTCAGGATCAAGGATAAACGCGGCGTAATATCCGGGATGATAATGGGGGCGGTAACCCGGCGCGCCATTATCCCTACCGCCGGCAAGAAGGGCGGCGGCGTAGAAGGCATCCACTTCCTCTTTATTTTTTGCGCTGAAGGCAAGATGCATTCGGGGCGTGGAGGGGGTGCCCTGTGTTAACCAGAATGCGCCAGCCGGATCGGCGCTTTCATCGCGTAGGGCGGGACCAAAACCCACCGCATGATCCGGAAATTCAAGCCGGACAGTATGGCCAAGACTGGCAAGAACGCACGTGTAAAACCGTTTACTGTTCTCAAGATTCGTGACGCCGAAGCCGGTGTGATCAATCATGTTTCTACTCCTGTCAGCAAAGAAGAGTAAGCAGTAAAGCACTCAACCCTTGGGCGACGTTTGATTTGGTATAAGATCGGGTGACGTTGTTAACGTCAAAAACCAAATTCATTGCCCTCCTCACAGCAGAGTCATCGGTTCGGATTTTTTATAAGTCCTTTTCGTACTCTATCGTTTCTTTTACCGCGGTCAGGGCAAGACGAAGGTTATCAATACTGACCGAACCGAGCGCCAGGCGAATGGCGTGGGGGACGTTGGGTGATGTGCTAAAGGGTTCGGCTGAGGAAACCGAAATCTGTTGCTCAAGCAAGCGGTGCAAAACGCGTTCAGCCCTGATCTCAACGGGTAAAGGTAGCCAGATAAAGTAAGCGTTGGCATGGCTAATCCATTCACCGTCGCCCAATATTTCACGCGCGATGGCCTGCCGCTGGCGGGCATCTCGTCGTTTTAGCGATTCCATGCGTCTCGCCGTCCCATCCTTAATCCAGCCGCAAACAACCGAAACCATAAGGGCAGGTGTATTCCACGTCGTCGCCCGGATAGCGCGTTCAAGCGGCTTCCTCATCTCTGCCGGAGGGACCACCACGCCGACGCGTAAGCCTGCCGCAATATTTTTGGCAAAGCCGGTGACGTAAACCGTTCTTTCAGGTGCATAGCAAACAAGCGGCGGCGGTGGATGGTCTGCCAGAAACGCGTAAGCAGCGTCCTCAATGACGAGCAAATCGAACGCTCTGGCGATATGGGCGAGCTCCTTGCGCTGGGCATGGCTTAATACCCAGCCCAGGGGATTATGCAGGGTGGGCATTGAGTAAATTGCCCGAACGCGCCTCTGCTGACAGATTTGCCTGAGCGCGCTCATATCAGGGCCGTTAACGCCTGCGGGTATTGGCACAAGTTCCAGATGGTACAGTGCGGCCAGCGCTTTAAAACCCGGATAGGTCAGCGCATCGACAGCCACCACATCACCCGGTTTCAGTAAACCCATCACAACGACGGTTAACCCATGCTGTGCGCCATTCACAATCAGAATGTCGTCAGACGTGGGATTCACGCCGACGGTTGCAAGCCAGCTTGCGAAAATATCCCGATCGATTTTTCGTCCTGCATGGGGCTGGTATCGCAGCAGCGATTCGAGATCGCCGGTGCTGGCCAACTGCCGCATTGCTTCGCGCAGCTGTTCCGTCTGATTCGCAAGGGACGGGTAGTTAAAGTTCAGGTCTAACACATCCGATGCCATGGCTTGCTGATCCACGCCTTGTCCGACGGGGAGAGCGATGTCTCTGACAAAGGTTCCGCGGCCAGTTTCGCCTCGTATCAGACCCATGCCGTCCAGCTCTGCATACACGCGCGTTGCGGTAACGAGTGAAATACGTTTCTCAGCGGAAAGCGCCCTGTGCGTGGGAAGCCGGGTACCCGCGGGAAGGATGCCGTTTCGAATTGCGGTGGCGTATTCATCTACGACGGCCCGATAGCGCACCTTCATAAATTGTACCTATGACAATTTTTTGATCGTACTGAATCATGTTGCTTAGCATAGCGGCTGTCAATCATGCAGGCGTGCTGAACATGTCAACATCACAGGAAGGTATCGTGGCGATAAAAAGAGTACATAGCGCAAATCCTGCCGATCTCTCCGGCTGGATCAATGGATTTTTGGGCGTATTGATATTCAGCGGTTCACTGCCGGCTACGCGTCTGGCAGTGCAGGAAATGAATCCATTTTTTCTGACCTTCTTGCGGGCGTCTATTGCCGGTATTGTGGCGATCGCGCTGCTTTTTATCTTCAGGCAGAAACGTCCAGCACGTCATCAGTTGGCCTCATTGATGGTTGTTGCGGCGGGAGTCGTGATCGGTTTTCCTTTGCTAACCGCATTAGCCCTGCAGCATATATCCTCATCGCACTCAATTGTATTTCTGGGCATGCTGCCGCTGGCAACCGCTATTTTTGGTGCGATCAGAGGTGGAGAACGCCCGCGCCTGCCATTCTGGGTCTTTTCAACGGTTGGCAGCCTGTTAGTCGGCGGGTTCGCGCTCTCGCAGAGCGCTTCTGTTTCTGCGGTGGGAGATTTACTGATGCTTGCGTCAGTGCTCGTCTGCGGTCTGGGTTACGCTGAGGGGGCCAGGCTTTCACGCGAGCTGGGGGGATGGCAGGTCATATGCTGGGCATTGATACTTTCTCTGCCGTGGATGCTGGTGGCTACCTCAATGAGTCTGCCGGGAGAAATAAGCGCCATAAGTGTGAAAGGCTGGCTCGCGCTGGGCTATGTCTCTCTTTTTAGCATGCTGATAGGCTTCATTTTTTGGTACAAGGGACTAGCAACAGGCGGCATTGCCGCTGTGGGGCAATTACAGTTGCTGCAGCCTTTCTTTGGTCTGGGGCTTTCTGCTTTACTGCTTTCTGAAACGGTAAGCCTTTTGATGCTTATGGTTACGCTGGGGGTCATTCTCTGCGTTCTCGGATCGCGGAAGTTTGCACATTAGCCTCCGTAAACGGGCATCTGGACGAAGCAGACCTGACGTTAAGCCGTGAGGTCTGCTAGGTGCGAAAACGCACCACCACAGTGCACCTATCCCAAACCCACTCCCCAAAACGGTGAAGTCTCACCCGCAGAAATACCCAACCCACTCATAATCCGGGCAAAAAAATCCTGGCACACTGCTTGCTTAGATACTCGTGAACGGGCAGCACCACACAATTTGAGTAATAGCTGGCTAGGGTTCCGGTTCACGTCTGTGAATGTCTGGTCCAAGAGCTGGCGACCTCTGAGAGGTTACACGGCGGGACAAAAGCCCGGGAGACAGCAGCACCAGCCGGTGTCGCGCTGCCCCCTTATTTTGTGCCACTCAGAGGTCAAGCATGAAAAAAACGCCATTACTCCGCTCTCTTGTACTGACGCTGGCGATGCTGGTCAGTCTCCCCACGTTTGCTGCGGTGAAAAAAGAGTTCAACGTCTGCTGGACCATTTACGCCGGTTGGATGCCCTGGGGCACCATCAGCAGCAGCAAAATCATCGATAAATGGGCCAGCAAGTACGGCATCAAAATCAACGTCGTTCAGCTCAACGATTACATTGAGTCCATCAACCAGTACACCGCGGGCCAGTTTGACGGCTGCACTATGACCAATATGGACGCGCTGACTATCCCGGCGGCGGGCGGGGTAGATACTACGGCGCTGATCCTCGGCAGCTATTCAGAAGGCAACGACGGCGTGGTGATGAAGGGCGAGGGCAAGACGCTCAAGGATCTTAAGGGAATGAAGGTCTACCTGCCTGAACTGTCCGTTTCCCACTATCTGCTGGTGCGCGGTCTGGAAAAGGCCGGGCTGACGGAGAAAGACGTCACCGTGGTCAACACCTCGGATGCGGATATCGTCTCTGCGTTTGGCACGTCAAGCGTACAGGCCGCCGTGGCCTGGAACCCGCAGCTTTCCGTTATTAACGCCACGCCGAAAACCACCGAAGTTTTCAGCTCCTCGCAGGTGCCGGGGGAGCTCATCGACATGATGGTGGTCAACAGCGAAACCCTGAAAGACAACCCGGCGCTCGGCAAAGCGTTGACCGGTGCCTGGTACGAGATGATGGGCCTCATGAAAGCTCAGGATCCTCAGGCGCTGAACGCGATGGCGGCTGCCTCCGGGACCGACCTGGCCGGCTATCAGGCGCAGCTGAAAACGACCCACCTGTTCACTACCCCGCAGGACAATATTGCGTTTCTAAGCTCGCCAGAGCTGGCAAAAACCATGCAGCGCGTGGCGTCGTTTTCCTTCGAGAAAGGGCTGTTGGGCGACGGCGCTCAAAGCGCAGATTTTATCGGCATGCGCTTTCCGGGCAACGTAACCCAGGGCGATGCCAGCAACGTGAAGCTGCGCTTTGACGACAGCTTCGTGAAAATGGCCGCTGCCGGCACGCTGTGATAACGGACGGAATTTCCATGCGACAAATTAACCGCCATCCCACCTCCGGCATGCGGCTGATGCTGGTGATGCTGCCCTTTGTCCTGCTGCTGGCCGCGTACTTTTTCGGCTCGGCGATCCGGCTGGAGGCTAACCCGCACGACAAGCTGCTGCCCGGACTGCAACAGATGCTGGACGCGCTATCGCGGATGGCGCTTACCCCGGACAAACGCAGCGGTGAATATCTGTTCTGGGTGGACACCTTGGTCAGCCTCGCGAGGTTGCTGGCTGGGCTGGCGATTGCGTCGCTCCTTGGCCTGTGCATTGGCGTGACTGCCGGTGTCTTCCCGCTGTGGCGTGCCTCACTGTCGCCGCTGATGACGGTGTTGTCGATGATCCCACCGTTGGCGATTTTACCGGTGCTGTTTATCGTCTTCGGGCTCGATGAACTTTCGAAGGTGATGCTGATTGTTATCGGCATTACGCCGATGCTGGCGCGCGATCTGGAGCATCGCGCGTGTGAAATCCCGCCGGAAATCCTGATCAAGGCCCAGACGCTGGGGGCCAATAGCTGGACGCTGGTTCTGCGGGTGGTGCTCCCGCAGCTGCTGTCCCGACTGCTGACCTCTCTGCGTCTGCTACTGGGTTCCGCGTGGCTGTTCCTGATCTCGGCGGAAGCGATCTCGTCAACGGCCGGACTGGGCTATCGCATTTTCCTCGTGCGCCGCTATATGGCGATGGACGTGATTATCCCATACGTCCTGTGGATCACGCTGCTGGCCTGGCTCATGGATTTAGTGCTGCGCAAATTACACAAAACCTGTTTTCCCTGGGCGGAAGGAGGGAAGGCATGAGCTATATCACCATCAACAATATTTGGCAGGAGTACGGCGACCACGTGGTGCTGGAGCGCCTGAATCTGCAGGTGAAAGAGGGCGAGTTCTGCTCAATGGTTGGGGCATCGGGCTGCGGGAAGTCGACCTTTCTGCGTCTGCTGCTCGGCCAGGAAGCGCCGAGCCGGGGTTCCATCACCCTGGAGGGCAAACCGCTGGTCGCCGAACCGGACGGCAGCCGCGGCGTGGTGTTTCAGCGCTATTCCGTCTTCCCGCATCTCACCGTGCTGGATAACGTCACCGTGGGGCTCGAACTGCCGCAATCGCCGCTGTTTGGGCGGCTGTTTGGTGCGAAAAAACGCGCCGCGCGGCAACGCGCGAAAGAGATGCTGGAAAAGGTCGGCCTAGGTCATGCCCTGGATAAATACCCGGCGCAGCTTTCCGGCGGCATGCAGCAGCGTCTGGCTATCGCCCAGGCGTTCATCATGCAGCCGCGCGTGCTGTTGCTCGACGAACCGTTTGGCGCGCTGGACCCGGGCATTCGCAAAGACATGCATGCGCTGCTGCTGCAGCTATGGGGCGAAACCCGCATGACCGTCTTTATGGTGACGCACGATCTTTCTGAAGGCTTCAATCTCGGCACCCGTTTGCTGGTGTTCGACAAAGTGCGCCTCGATCCGCAGGCACCGAATGCCTACGGCGCACGTATTACTTATGACATCCCGCTCAACGAGACGCGGCTCTCGGCGCTGAGCGGAACGGTTCCCGACAACGTTTATGCCTTAAGAGGTTAATCAAATGACTACAAAAACACCGGTGCGTGAAGCGCTTTTGCCGGGCGGCGGACATCTTTCGTTTGTGCTTAAGCGCGGGCAGATCCTGCGCATGACGGACGTTGACGGAGGGGCAAACGTCAGCCTGATGATGCTCAATGCCCACGAGAAAAGCGAGCGTCTAAACCTGCCCGATACCCTAAAAGGCCAGCACACCGCGCGTCTTACCGCCGGGCACTGTTTTTACTCGGACATGGGCCGCGTGCTGGCAGGTATCACCGCCGATACTGCCGGCTGGCACGATCCGTTTGGCGGCGTCCTGAACGCGGCCGAAGTGGCGGAAAAGTACGGGCAGGGACGCTATCAGGAACTGCGCAATGGTTATTACCGCAACGGTACGGACAACCTGCTGGTGGAGATGGGGAAGTGGGATCTCAACCTCGAAGATCTTCTGATGGTGGTCAACTTCTTTAGCAAGGTCACCGTGAGTGATAGCGGGCAGTTCAGCTTCCACAGCAGCCATTCGCAGCCGGGGAGCTACGTCGAGCTGTTCGCACCCATGGACACGCTGATGGTGATGACCGCCCTGCAGCATCCGATGGATCCGTCCCGCGAGTATGCCCCGCGCCCGGTGCAGCTCGCCTGGCGCCCGGCTGAAGATGAAGAGGGTGCCCTTAACGCGCTGCTGACGCGTCCGGAAAACGAACGCGCCGTCTTCAATACCCAACTTTTCGCCCTGTAAGGAACCGCATCATGACTATTGCCAGCGAGAAAGACCTGCATCAGGCCTGCTTCCGCCACGTGATCCCGGCAGGTGAACCTTATCTGTTTGAGGTCAAAAAAGGCCAGACCTTGCGCCTGCGGGATCTTGACGGTAACCAGGCGGTGGATACCTTGTTTTATAACGCCGATAACCCGCGCGAACGCTACGATGCCCAGCGCACCCTGCGTCGGCAGAACAATGTCTATCTTACCCACGGCAGCGTGCTGTATTCCAACCTCGGCAACCCGCTGCTGACTATCGTGGCCGATACCTGCGGGCGTCACGATACGCTCGGCGGTGCCTGCTCGCAGGAGAGTAACACCGTGCGTTATGCCCTCGATAAACGTCACATGCACAGCTGCCGGGACAACTTTCTCTGCGCCTGCGTGCACGATGGCCGCCTGCAAAAACGCGATATTGGCGCGAACATCAACTTCTTTATGAACGTGCCGGTCACGCCGCAGGGCGGCCTGACCTTTGAGGATGGCATCTCCGCACCGGGAAAATACGTTGAGTTGCGCGCCGAATGCAACGTCATCGTGCTGATCTCCAACTGTCCGCAGCTCAATAACCCCTGCAACGGCTGGAACCCTACCCCCGCCGAGGTGCTGATATGGAACTGACGCCTACCCGCTGGCAGCGCTTGCGACAGGCAATTTATCGCCTGTTTGAAGTCCGCGCCGGACGCATTCTGCCGTAACCGCTTTTTCCCCATGGACGACCATGGGTGAGCCGATTTTCGGCGGGACGACCCGCCACGATTGAGTCTGACCTATGTTGACGACACTCCTGATTGCGAACCGCGGGGCGATTGCCTGCCGCATTCTGCGCACCCTGCGCGCCATGGATCTCCGCGGCGTGGCGGTCTATTCCGACGCGGATATTAGCAGCCTGCATATTCGTGAGGCCGATGACGCCATCAGCCTGGGCGACGGTCCCGCGGCGAATACCTATCTGGTCACCGAGAAAATTATCGCTGCCGCTAAGGCCAGCGGCGCGCAGGCCATTCATCCTGGCTACGGCTTTCTTTCGGAAAACGCCGCCTTTGCCGAGGCCTGCGAAGCCGCTGGCATTGCGTTCGTTGGCCCCACGCCGGAGCAGCTACGTCTTTTTGGCCTGAAGCATACGGCGCGTGCGCTGGCGAAAGCGCACGGCGTCCCGATGCTGGAAGGCACCGAACTGCTGGCAGACGTGAACGAAGCGCTTTGCGCCGCTGAACGCGTGGGCTACCCGGTAATGCTGAAAAGCACAGCGGGCGGCGGCGGTATCGGCATGCGCGTGTGTTATCACGCAGACGAACTCAACGATGCATTCGACGCCGTTGTCCGTCTGGGGAAAAACAACTTTAGCGACGCGGGCGTATTTATTGAGAAATACATCGAGCGTGCGCGCCACCTGGAAGTGCAGCTGTTTGGCGACGGTATGGGCGAGGTGATAGCGCTTGGCGTACGCGACTGCTCGGTGCAGCGGCGTAACCAGAAGGTACTGGAAGAGACCCCGGCACCAAACCTGCCTGCGGGCATGGAGAGCGCGTTATGCGAGGCGGCGATTACGCTCGGCAAAGCGGTTAACTACCGCAGTGCGGGCACCGTCGAGTTTGTTTACGACAGCGATGCCGCGCGTTTTTATTTCCTTGAAGTGAACACCCGCCTGCAGGTGGAACACGGAGTGACCGAGCAGGTGTGGGGCGTGGATCTGGTTCGCTGGATGATTGAGCTTGCGGCGGGCTCATTACCGCCGCTGGCTGGACTGCGCGCAAAGCTGAAGCCAGGCGGACACGCCATCCAGGCGCGCGTTTACGCCGAAGATCCCGGACGTCAGTTTCAGCCTTCTCCCGGGCTGCTTACCGACGTGGTGTTCCCGGTGCAGGATCGCCACACGTTGCGTATCGACAGCTGGGTAGAATCCGGCTGTGACGTACCGCCGTTCTTTGACCCGATGCTGGCGAAAATTATCGCCTGGCAACCCACGCGCAACAAAGCGATCGACGCCCTGCATGCCGCGCTGGGCGAAACGCGCCTCTACGGCGTGGAAACCAACCGTCGCTATCTGCAGCAGATTTTAACCTTTGCGCCTTTCGCCGGCGGCGAACCCTGGACCCGCTGCCTTGATGGGCTGACGTATCAGGCTTTCACGCTGGAGGTGCTCAATGCCGGCACGCAAACTACGGTGCAGGATTACCCCGGACGCACGGGATACTGGGCGGTGGGAGTGCCGCCGTCCGGCCCTATGGACAGCCGCGCGCTGCGCCTGGGTAACCGCCTGCTGGGCAATGATACTGACGCCGCCGCGCTGGAAATCACCCTCAGCGGCCCGACGCTCAAATTCAACTGCGACGCGCAGCTCGCGGTGACGGGAGCGGAAATTTTGCTCACGCTGGATGGCGAGCCGCTGGCGAATAATCGCGTTTTCACCGTGCGCGCGGGCATGACGCTGCGGATGGGCGATATCGGCAGCCAGGGCGTGCGCAGCTACCTGTGCCTGCGCGGCGGCTTTAGCGTGCCAGATTATCTGGGGAGTAAAAGCACCTTCACGCTGGGACAGTTTGGCGGTCACGCCGGACGGGCGCTGCGCACCGGTGACGTGCTGCATCTGGCGCCGTTAATCGAGCCGGTGACGGAAGGCGAACTGCCCGAATCTCTGCACACCGCGCTGGAGACCGTCCGTGAGCTGCGCGTGATCTCTGGCCCTCACGGGGCTCCGGAGTACTTCACGCCGGGCTATATAGACACCTTTTTTGCTACCGAGTGGGAAGTGCACTTCAACTCCAGCCGAACGGGCGTGCGTCTGATTGGCCCAAAACCGGAGTGGGTGCGCGAGAGCGGGGGTGAAGCGGGGCTGCACCCGTCGAATATTCACGATAACCCGTACGCCATCGGCGCGGTGGATTTTACCGGTGACATGCCGGTGATCCTCGGCCCGGATGGCCCGAGCCTGGGCGGATTTGTCTGCCCGGTCACCCTCATTGAGGCGGATTTACACGCGGTCGGGCAGCTGAAAGCGGGTGACAAAATCCGCTTCATCCCGGTTGATATCGATACCGCGCGGCGACTGGCACTGGCGCAAGAGGCGGAAATTGCCAGCCTGATCCCGCAAGAGGTGATATGGCAATCCTCGGGGTGGGGTTCTCCCGTGGTGCTGGAGCAGGGGGACGCCGATAAACGCCTTGTGGCGAGACTTTCTGGCGATACCCATCTGCTGCTGGAGATCGGCGAGCCGGAGCTCGATCTGGTGCTGCGCTTTCGGGGGCATGCGCTGATGCAGGCGCTGGAAGCGCAAGCATTGAGCGGAATCATCGATCTCACGCCGGGGATCCGTTCGCTGCAAATTCACTATCAGCCGGAAGCGATAGGCTTGACGGTGCTGCTCGACGTGGTGGCAGGCTTGTGGCAAAAGGTTTGCGCACAGGGCGATCTTGAGGTGCCGTCACGCATCGTCTGGCTGCCGCTCTCCTGGGATGACCCGGCATGTCAGAAAGCCATCGACAAATACATGACCACCGTGCGCCGCGACGCGCCGTGGTGCCCGAGCAACCTGGAGTTTATCCGCCGCATCAACGATTTGGCCAATATTGATGAGGTCTATAAAACGGTGTTCGACGCCAGCTATCTGGTGATGGGGCTGGGCGATGTCTATCTCGGCGCGCCGGTGGCGACACCGCTCGATCCGCGTCATCGCCTGGTGACCACCAAGTACAATCCGGCGCGCACCTGGACGGCGGAAAACTCGGTGGGCATTGGCGGAGCCTATCTCTGCGTCTATGGCATGGAGGGGCCCGGTGGGTATCAGTTCGTTGGGCGTACGCTGCAGATGTGGGATCGCTATCACGCCGTCGCGGATTTTGGCGGTAAGCCTTGGCTGTTGCGCTTCTTCGACCAGATCCGCTTCTATCCTGTTTCGGCCGACGAATTAGTGACGATCCGCCGGGATTTTCCGCTGGGGCGTTATCCCCTGCGCATTGAGCACACCACGCTGAGGCTCGACGATTACCAGCAGTTCCTCGTGGCTGAATCGCTGGAGATTGACGCCTTCCGTGCGCATCAGCAGGGCGCCTTTGATGCTGAGCGCGAACGGTGGATTGCCCGCGGGCAGGCGCATTTTGACAGCACCGACGTGCTGGCGGATGAAGGCGAAGATACACCGTTACGGCCGGGACAGGTGGGGGTTGAAAGCCCGGTGTCGGGCAATCTTTGGCAGGTAAACGTTGAGGTGGGTAACACCGTGCGCGAAGGGGATGTGCTGGTGGTTCTGGAGTCGATGAAGATGGAGATCCCGCTGGTTGCCGGGCAGGGTGGCGTGGTCGCTCAGGTACGCGTTCAGCCGGGATCGTCGGTGCGAGCGGGTCAATGTGTGGTGGTCCTGGAGAAAACAGCATGAAACATCCTGTTGATTTGCGTCTTGATGTCCTCGCGCAGGCTTACCGTGACGGTCAGCGTAGCCCGCGAGAAGTGATGTCCATCCTGCGTGAACGCGCGCTGGCGCTGAACCCGGCGTTCAATGCCTTTATCTATCTCCTCACGCCTGAAGAGCTGGAGCCGTATCTGACTGCGCTGGACGGTGTGACGCCTGCATCACTGCCGCTGTATGGCGTGCCCTTTGCGATTAAAGACAATATCGATCTGGCGGGCATCGAAACCACGGCCGCCTGTCCGGCATTCGCGTATCGGGCGACGCAGGATGCGACGATAGTGGCCCGGCTGATTGCGCTGGGGGCAATCCCGCTGGGGAAAACTAACCTCGACCAGTTCGCTACCGGCCTAAACGGCACCCGCTCGCCGTATGGACCGTGCCGCAACAGCGTGCATGCAGATTACCCGTCCGGTGGTTCCAGTGCGGGATCATCGTTGGCGGTCGCGCTGGGGCTGGCAAGCTTTGCGCTTGGCACGGACACCGCCGGGAGCGGCAGGGTGCCCGCCTCGCTGAATAATCTGGTCGGGCTGAAGGCGACAAAAGGGTTGATCTCGACGGCGGGCGTTGTGCCCGCCTGCCGCACGCTCGACTGCGTAACATTTTTCACCACCACGGCAGCGGAGGCCAGCCGGCTGCTGGCGCTGACGGCTGAGCAGGATCCACGAGACGAATACAGCCGCGCCAACCCGCTTTGGAACGGGCCGCAGGCCTTTGGCGTACCCGCAGCAGGGTTCCGTTTCGGCGTACCGGCGCATCTGACGTTTTTGGGTTGCTCAGAGAGCGAAGCGCTGTATCACACCGCGAAAGAACGTCTTATCGCGATCGGCGGCGTGCCGGTCACCATCGATTTTTCTCCGTTTCTGGCGGCGGCGAATCTGCTGTATGACGGCCCGTGGGTGGCCGAACGTTTTTACGTAGCCGGGGCGTTGATTGAACAGCAGCCGGACGCCGTATTGTCGGTGATTCGGAATGTGCTGCAAAAAGCGCCGTCGCTGTCTGCGATCGCCGCGTTTGAGGCACAGTACAGGCTTCAGCGCTTTAAAGCCGAGTGCGATGCCATCCTGGCAGAACTGGATTGTGTATTAACACCTACCTATCCGCGTCCGGTGAGCCTGGCCGAGCTGGCGGATGAGCCCGTTAAGCGCAATTCCGATCTGGGCGTTTACACTAATTTTATGAACCTTCTTGATTATGCAGCCGTTGCCGTACCCGTGGGTTTTATGGCGAACGGACTCCCTTCCGGGGTGACGCTGTTTGGTCGGGCATTCACCGATCAGTATTTACTGAGCCTGGCGGATGCGTTACAACGTCACAAAAAACTCCGCTTGCCCGGCGGGCGAGACATTCGGGGTACGGTGCCTTCTGCGGCGGCAACGCACGATCGTCTATCCATCGTAGTGTGCGGTGCGCATCTGGACGGGCTGGCACTCAATCACCAGCTCCGTAAGAGAGGGGCGACGCTGCGGGAAACCACCGCCAGTGCACCACGTTACCGACTCTATGCCCTGGCTGATGGCAAGCGGCCCGGCATGGTGCGAGACGCCGAGCAGGGGGCTACCATTGCGGTTGAAATCTGGGATGTACCGCACGGCGAGGTGGGATCGTTTCTGGCGGGTATTCCTGCACCGCTGGGGCTGGGAAAAATAGAGCTGAGTGACGGGCGTTGGTTAACCGGCTTTATCTGTGAAGAGTATGGTTTGGCAGGTGCGCAGGAGATAACGGCGTTAGGCGGCTGGCGAGCCTGGCTTGCTCAACGGGCGTGAGCAAGCCAGCGGGGCTTATCGGTACAGCGTTTTTTCTGCCACCGGCGTAAGCAGCGAGGACTGCCAGTCTGCAAGCGTTAGCTGAGCAAGGTTGCCCAGCGCAGTGTAGAAAGGATGCCCGGCGTTTTCGGTGAAAACAGAAAGAAAACGCGTGCTCCACGGCAGCAGATGCCACGCCAGAAGCTGGTCGCATTCGGCATCGCGACCGTTCTCGGCAAGCCACGCCGCAAGCAGCAGCAACGTACCAACGTGATCTTCAGGTTCGTTCTGCTGCATCTCAAACGCGATATGGTTTTCACGCATCCACTGGCGCAGCGCAAGGGTCGAATCGCCAAACAGCACCGATTCGCGATCCAGCCAGACGGAACCCCATGGAGGCGCAGGCAGCGCGTAAGGCCCAATAAACAGGCGCTGCCAGGCATCCGTTAGCGGCTCTTCGGCAGTGGTTTTAAAGGCGTCGGCAACGGGCTTCAGCACGTCTGGTGCCAGCGGCCAGTCCTGCATCCAGTCACCCGCAGTGAGGGCACTTACCAGCGGAGCTGCCTGCTCGCTGTCTGGCGCAAAATAAAACAGCGCGCCCAGCACCCGGGCGCTGAACGCGAACGATTCACGATGTGAGACTTCTTTCATTACAACCTTCCTTGCTCGCGCGGGTTGCCCCGCGCGACAGTGTTAACCCGCAATCGCCATACCTACGGTCATATGCAGACCATAGAATAGCCCACGGCCAATCAATTCACCGAGTACAACCAGCGCAAGCCCAGCAAAAAGCCCAAGGGTTCTGGGTTCCTGACGGCGGATAAGCGGGCAAAGCCAGCAGCCTAATCCGGCCGCGACCAGAGCAATGCGCCAGATTTGCAGTGAGCCATACTCCGGCAAAAGGGCGCAGGCCTGCTGCACCGAACTGTGGATCCCTGCTAGCGCATTGCTTTGCAGCACAATCACGGCCACGCTGGCGAGAAGGGCCAGCACGCTCAGAGAGGCCGCGAGCATGCCGTTAAACGTCGTTTTTGCGACCCGAAGCAGCAAAGCTGCAAACAGCGGGCCGCCCAGAACCACGGTAAGGAAAAAGGCCAGCGTGGTGTAAGCCGTATGCCAGGTCGGAACGGTGTCAATCTGATAAACCCGGGTCATCGCCCAGACAAACACGAGCCCCAGAACCTGGCTGACCACCATCCACAGTTTGCCGAGCACAGGGGGCATTTTGCCGATAACGGACACCAGCCACCAGAATCCGCCGACGGCAAAGAAGACGGTACCTGCCGCGATCTCGTTGCTCAACGCCGACGCGCCCACCCGGTTCAGTGAATTAAAGGCACGCAACGGGGAGCCCAGATGCAGCACCGATGCCATAAACCCAATTCCCATCACCGCCCACAGGAAGAACATGCTGCGGACCATCCGCGCTTTTACCGCCTCGTCTTTTTCGTTCAGCCAGGCGAAACCCATCACGATCAACGCTCCGGCGACGCACTGCCCAAAGACGGTGAAGATCACCAGCGGCCATTCATGCCATCCACTTCCCATCTCACACCTCCTTCGGGTTGGCCAGATAGCCGGTGGTATCGCCCGTCGGGCGGCTATTAGCGTTAGGTTTAATCACAATGCTCGGCTTGGTGAAGTGCGCGGAAGGCAGCGGTGCGACGGCCGCAAGCTGGCCGTGTTTTTTACGCAGCTCGTCAATCGGGCCAAAATCCAGCGCACGCAGCGGGCAGGATTCCACACAGATCGGTTTCTTGCCGTCGACGACGCGGGTATGACAGCCATCGCATTTGGTCATGTGGCCCCTGGCGGCGTTGTACTGCGGCGCGCCGTACGGGCAGGCCATATGACAGTAGCGGCAGCCAATGCAGACATCTTCATCCACCACCACAAAGCCGTCGTCGCGCTTGTGCATTGCGCCGCTCGGGCACACTTTGGTGCACGCCGGGTCTTCGCAGTGGTTACAGGCAATCGACAGGTAATAGGCGAAGACGTTCTGATGCCAGACGCCGTTATCTTCCTGCCAGTCGCCGCCCGCGTATTCATAGATGCGGCGGAAGCTGACGTCCGGAGTTAAGTCTTTGTAATCTTTACAGGCCAGCTCGCAGGTTTTGCACCCGGTGCAGCGGCTGGAATCGATATAAAATCCATACTGGGTTGTCATCAGTTATTCCTTACGCCTTCTCGATCTGCACAAGATTAGTGTGCTGAGGGTTGCCTTTTGCCAGCGGTGACGGGCGATGCGTGGTCAGGGTGTTAATGCATGAGCCGTGGTCAACGCGATCGCCGTTCATGTTGGCGTCGTGCCAGGCACCCTGGCCCATCGCGCTGACGCCGGGCATGATGCGAGGCGTGACTTTCGCCGGAATGCGCAGCTCGCCGCGATCGTTGAAAACGCGCACCATATCGCCGTTTTTAATGCCGCGCTTGTCGGCATCGACAGGGTTGAGCCACACCTCTTGTCGACAGGCGGCTTTCAGCACATCGACGTTGCCATAGCTGGAGTGGGTGCGGGCCTTAAAGTGGAAGCCGAACAGCTGCAGCGGGAAGGTGCTGCGTTCTGGCGCATCCCAGCCGTCGAACGTGGAGGCATAGACTGGCAGAGGGCTGATGGTTTCATCTTTTTCCAGCTCCCAAGTGGCCGCAATGTTCGCCAGCTTGCTGGAGTAGATTTCGATCTTGCCGGATGGGGTTTTAAGCGGATTGGCTTCTGGGTTGTCGCGGAATTTTTTATAGGCTACAAAGTGTCCGTTTGGATCTTTGCGCTTGTAAATGCCCATTTTTTTTAGCGCGTCATAGGACGGCAGCTGCGGATCTTTTTCGAGCATTTTGGCGTACAGATACTGCAGCCACTGCTCCTGCGTACGGCCTTCGGTGAACCGCTGATAGATATCCGGACCGAGGCGCTTCGCCACTTCACTCATGATCCAGTAGATGGGCTTGCGTTCAAACTTCGGCGCGGTGACTGGCTGAAGGAAGATCAGATAGCCCATATTGCCCGCATAGTCGTTAGGAATGATGTCTTCCTGCTCGACGGTCATCAGGTCTGGCAGCACGATATCGGCATATTTCGCCGACGAGGTCATAAAGTTGTCGATCACCACGATGGTTTCGCACTTGCTCTCGTCCTGAAGGATATCGTGGGTTTTGTTGATATCAGAGTGCTGGTTGATGATGGTGTTACCGGCGTAGTTCCAGATAAATTTGATCGGCACATCGAGCTTATCTTTCCCGCGTACGCCGTCGCGCAGAGCGGTCATTTCCGGGCCACGCGCAATGGCATCGGTCCAGCTAAAGCAGGAGATTTGCGTTTTTACCGGGTTATCCGGCAGCGGCATTCGCTCGATGGTGATGGTGTACGTAGACTCACGCGCGCCGCTGTTTCCGCCGTTGATGCCCACGTTACCGGTTAAAATCGGCAGCATGGCGATAGCGCGGGACGTCAGCTCGCCGTTTGCCTGACGCTGTGGCCCCCAGCCCTGGCAGATATACGCCGGTTTTGCCGAGCCTATTTCGCGTGCAAGCTTGACGATGCGGTCGGCGGGAATACCGGTGATGCGGGAGGCCCAGGCCGGGGTTTTTGCCGTTTTGTCGTCACCCTGACCGAGAATATAGGCCTTGTAGTGGCCGTTTGCGGGGGCATCTTCTGGCAGCGTTTTTTCGTCGTAGCCAACGCAGTATTTATCTAGGAACGGCTGGTCAACGAGGTTTTCATCGATCAACACCCAAGCGATGCCCGCCACCAGCGCCGCATCTGTCCCCGGTCGAATCGGGATCCACTCGTCTTCACGACCTGCTGCCGTGTCGGTATAGCGCGGGTCGATAACGATCATCCGTGCGTTAGAGCGTTCCCGTGCCTGTTCAAGGTAATACGTTATCCCGCCACCGCTCATGCGGGTTTCTGCCGGGTTATTGCCGAACATCACCACCAGTTTGGTGTTTTCGATATCCGAGGTGCTGTTGCCGTCATTGCTCCCGTAGGTATAGGGCATTGCGCAGGCAATTTGTGCCGTGCTGTAGGTGCCGTAATGGCTGAGGAACCCGCCGTAGCAATTCATCAGACGGGCGACCAGCGAAGCATAGGGGGAGGAGCGGGTGATATTGCCGCCGACAATGCCAGAGGAGTAGTTGATATACACCGCTTCATTGCCATATTTTTCGACCACGTTTTTCAGGCTGGCGGTGAGGGTATTCAGCGCTTCATCCCAGCTGATACGTTCAAACTTTCCTTCACCGCGCTTGCCGACGCGTTTCATCGGGTAGTTCAAACGGTCAGGGTGGTTGATTCGGCGACGAATAGACCGCCCGCGCAGGCAGGCGCGCACCTGATGATTGCCATAGCTATCATCGCCGGTGTTATCCGTTTCAACCCAGTACACTTCCTCATCGCGCACGTGCAGGCGCAGCGCGCAGCGGCTGCCGCAGTTCACTGAACAGGCGCCCCATACGACTTTATCTTCTGTAGGTTGTACGGCCTGCTGTACCGCGGCTGCGGCGCTGTTCAATCCAAAAGGCAAAGCGATCCCACCGGCAGCAAGCGCCAGAGACCCTATGGCGGTGGATTTAACAAGAGCACGGCGGCTGATACCGCCGTGATGTTCAACATCGGACATGACTCACCCCATCATTGTAATTGCGTATTATTTGCGCCCGTTATTACAACCGGGCTAATGATAGGGTGAGTGTTACTTATTTGGGGGTATTAAATATTAATCCTCATCAATTCAAAGGACATTGGTACAGTAAAAGTGGTTAAGAATCACTGAGGTTCGTCTTGCGAATTATCCTGTGCGCCAGAAACTGCGCCACTTCCTGTGCGGGTGTAGAGAATTTTGAAGGTGTCGTTAGCACAATGCCCAACAACCTGCGCATCAGGCCAATCGGCCTGATCGTTGGGAACGATGTTCAGGCTGAAGCCAGACTCGGGGACGCCGTTGTTAATGATTTTCTGCTGTATGTCGCTTTTTACGCGCTCGCAGGAGTCCGGGGCAGCGAGAGCAGCCGTTGTCGCGCTCAGTAACAGCAGGCCGGTAATCCAGGGTAACCGTTTCATCTGTAGCTCCTTTTCTCTGTGTAGATCCTAATAATAGCAGGGGAACTGTAAGCTTTTGTTTTTGTGTACACCTTTCTGAATTGTCCTGGATTTAAATAATGAATTCTGAAAAGCGCTGCTGATTGTCTACTAGATAAGCGGGTAGGGTGTGTTTTGATACGTCTTGCTTTATCAACTTTCTGTCGCGACCCCAGATATCCTCCGCATTCATGATAACTTTCATAATGTGTTCAGGATTGTTGAATTCCGGGGTGTCATATTCGGTATGAGAAATCGTAGACATTTTTTCGGAAATTCTTTCCGGTGTCATAACCCATGAAAAATGCCATCCACCGTTAGCCACCACCTTATTATTCAGCTTTAACCAATTCCACTTAAACCATGATCACTTTGCATTTTCTGGACGTTCCATCAGTGTTATAAACCGGAAGATTAAACTGATAGTTATAAAAATTTGATGAATCGTAGTGCAAAGTGACTTGCGATCAATCGCCGTTAGGGTTTTGGGAGAGAAGATTTCGTCAACATCAGACACCAAAATCATTACGTTAACCCTAATTCTTTAAATATAATTTTTTATAATATTCCGTAATCATGCGGGCTCAAATTAGCCATTTTGGTTCGCAACGTCAATGTGTGCGGGGGATTTATGCGCTTTCAAAGAGGCAAGCAGAAGTGACATCACGTGTGCTGCCAGAAGATAGCGATTTACTGTAACGTAACTTGCTGTATTTGCTAATATGACGATAACTTTCCTGAATCGGTAAATGATGTGAAGAAATACGCAGTGTTAACACTCCTGGCGATGGCGCTGATGGGGTGCGACAACAGCTCCACGCCGCTGTCGTTTACGCCGGAGATGGCGAGCTTCTCTAATGAATTTGATTTTGATCCGCTGCGCGGTCCTGTCAAAGACTTTACGCAGACGTTGTTCAACGACAAGGGCGAAGTGTCCAAGCGGGTCACCGGAACGATGTCGACGGAAGGGTGCTTCGATACCCTTGAACTGCACGACCTTGATGCCAATACGGGCGTCGCGCTGGTCCTGGATGCCAACTACTATGTTGATGCCGAAACTCAACAGCGAAAGGTGAAACTGCAGGGCAAATGCCAGCTGGCCGAATTACCGTCTGCCGGCGTCACGTGGGAAACTGACGACAATGGATTTGTGGTAGCGGCGCACGGGAAAGAGATGGAGGTGAAATACCGCTACGATGCGGATGGCTACCCTCTGGGTAAAACGACGGTCTCCGGGGAACAGCACTTGTCCGTTCAGTCTACGCCGTCTAAGGACCTGCGCAAAAGAATGGATTATTCAGCGGTGAGTATGCTGAATGAAAAGCCGCTGGGCAACGTGAAGCAGAGCTGTGACTATGATAGACATAATAATCCCGTCAGCTGTGATTTGATGATTACCGACGACAGCGTTAAGCCTGCCGTTGAGCGCAAGTACACCATCAAAAACACCATCGAGTATTATTAAGAATAAAACCGCGCAGGCTACTGCGCGGTAGGTTTCAGCAGGCTGGCGCCTGACGACTTGTGTCCGGCCAGATGTTGATGCTGGAAGATACACATGCGGATGGTGTTACGGTACTCACCGTTAATAAAGAACTCGTGAATCAGTTCACCTTCAACCATAAAGCCAAGTTTACGGTAGATATGGATCGCTTTTTCGTTCTCTTTATCCACGATCAGATAAAGCTTGTAGAGATTCAGGACGTTGAATCCGTAATCCATTGCCAGCTTCGCCGCGCGTGAGGCGAGGCCTTTGCCCTGATGTTCAGGCGAAATGATGATCTGGAATTCTGCCCGACGGTGAACGTGGTTGATCTCAACCAGCTCCACCAGTCCGACTTTTTCGCCTTCACATTCCACGACAAAGCGGCGTTCACTCTGATCGTGGATGTGCTTGTCATACAGATCCGACAGCTCGACAAACGCTTCGTAAGGCTCTTCAAACCAGTAGCGCATGACGCTGGCATTGTTGTCGAGCTGGTGGACGAAGCGTAAATCTTCACGCTCCAGCGGACGCAGCTTAATATCCGATGCACCTGACATTACGGCGCAACCGTGCGGCCAGTGCGGCGATCCAGACAGCGGAGCGTGTTTGGCTCCCAGTAGGCATTAACGTTCGCACTTTGCTGGCACTTATCGCGCGCGTCAAAAGCGACGTCTTCTTTGTCCCACTCTTTTTCAACGCGGGTGTTCACCTTTTGGCGAAGGCTGCGGGTGTCATTCCATTGTTCTTTGTCCATCGCCGCATTCTGACGACTTTGCGCGCTATCACCAGACTCAATGATGAGTTTGCTGGTTTCTGCCGTTGCAGAGGCGGCAAAAGCGAAGGATGACAGTGCTAGCGCAGCAGTCAGACAAAGGCGTTTGCTTAATGATGTCATAGCATTTCCTTTTTTAATGAGTGCAGATAATCAGGTTATCCGATTCGAATTCTACACCATAGCGACATTACGGCATACCCGCAGAGCAGGTATGGAAAACGAAAGGGCATTATCGGGTATGATATCTAAATCAATCCTCACCTGACCTTAAAATGATCAAAACGACGCTGCTTTTTTTTGCCACCGCGCTGTGCGAAATCATCGGTTGCTTCCTGCCCTGGCTCTGGCTAAAAAAGGGGGCATCCATTTTGTTACTGGTACCGGCAGGTATTTCACTGGCGCTCTTTGTCTGGCTTTTAACCTTGCATCCGGCCGCCAGCGGTCGCGTTTACGCGGCATATGGAGGGGTCTATGTCTGCACCGCGCTGCTGTGGCTGCGCGTCGTTGATGGCGTCAAGCTCAGCGCGTACGACTGGGCAGGCGCGTTGATTGCGCTCTGCGGGATGCTAATTATTGTTGCTGGCTGGGGGCGCGCTTAAGCACCCTGATTTTGTGATCGCTCGCCGATTTTATGATCATTATACTTGTATGGTAGTAGTGCAGTTGCGTACATTTCCTTCATCACAACGAACGATGTAAGGAACGGGATCATGAAAATTGTCGGGGCTGAAGTCTTTGTTACCTGCCCGGGGCGTAACTTTGTCACCCTTAAAATTACCACCGATGAGGGGATCGTCGGCCTTGGCGATGCCACGCTAAACGGACGCGAACTTTCAGTTGCCTCTTATCTGAAAGACCACCTTTGCCCGCAGCTGATTGGCCGCGATGCGCACCGTATCGAAGATATCTGGCAGTTCTTCTACAAAGGCGCTTACTGGCGCCGCGGACCGGTTACCATGTCGGCGATTTCTGCCGTGGATATGGCGCTGTGGGATATTAAAGCCAAGGCAGCAAATATGCCGCTTTACCAGCTTTTGGGCGGTGCCTCCCGGGAAGGGGTGATGGTTTACTGCCACACCACCGGGCATAGCATTGACGACGTACTGGAAGATTATGCGCGTCATAAAGAGATGGGCTTTAAAGCGATCCGTGTTCAGTGCGGCGTACCGGGAATGAAAACCACCTACGGCATGTCTAAAGGAAAAGGGCTGGCGTACGAACCTGCCACTAAAGGTGACTTGCCTGAAGAACAGCTGTGGTCCACTGAAAAATACCTCGATTTCACCCCAAAACTGTTCGACGCGGTGCGCAGCCAGTTTGGCTTCAACGAACATCTTCTGCACGACATGCACCACCGCCTGACGCCAATCGAAGCCGCGCGTTTCGGCAAGAGCATTGAAGATTTCCGTATGTTCTGGATGGAAGATCCAACGCCTGCGGAAAACCAGGCGTGCTTCCGCCTCATCCGCCAGCACACCGTCACGCCAATTGCCGTGGGCGAAGTGTTTAACAGCATCTGGGACTGTAAACAGCTCATCGAAGAGCAGCTTATTGATTATATCCGTACCACCATTACCCATGCGGGTGGCATAACGGGCATGCGCCGCATCGCAGATTTTGCCGCGCTTTATCAGGTGCGTACCGGCTCACACGGCCCGTCAGATCTGTCGCCGATTTGCCACGCTGCCGCGCTGCATTTCGATCTGTGGGTACCAAACTTCGGCGTGCAGGAGTACATGGGGTACTCCGAGCAGATGCTGGAAGTCTTCCCGCACAGCTGGCGCTTTGATAATGGCTACATGCATCCGGGCGATAAGCCGGGCCTGGGCATTGAGTTTGACGAGAAGCTGGCTGCGAAATACCCGTACGATCCGGCTTACCTGCCGGTGGCTCGCCTGGAAGATGGCACCCTGTGGAACTGGTAAAGAGGAGTCAATGATGAAAAGCGTAGTGATTCATAAACCCAATGAACTGGTGATTGAAGAACGTCCACTTCCGACTCCAGCAGCAGGGGAAGTCCGCGTTAAAATCATGTTGGCGGGGATCTGCGGTTCAGACAGCCATATCTACCGTGGCCACAATCCTTTTGCTAAATATCCGCGCGTTATCGGCCATGAGTTCTTCGGCGTGATTGATGCCGTGGGCGAGGGCGTGGACGATGCACGATTCGGTCAGCGCGTCTCGGTGGATCCGGTGATCAGCTGCGGGCATTGTTACCCGTGCTCGGTGGGTAAACCTAACGTCTGCACCTCGCTGGTGGTGCTGGGCGTCCACCGTGACGGTGGCTTCAGCGAATACGCCGTCGTACCCGCAAAGAATGCCTGGCGAATCCCGGACGCTATTCCTGACAAACATGCCGTGATGGTGGAGCCTTTTACCATTGCTGCGAACGTCACGGGCCAGGCAAAACCTACCGAGCAGGACGTTGCGTTGATCTACGGCGCGGGCCCGATGGGGCTGGTCACGGTGCAGGCGTTGAAAGGCGTCTACAGGGTGAAGCAGGTTATTGTCGTCGATCGCATTGACGAGCGACTGGCGATGGCCCAGCGCAGCGGCGCGGATTGGGTGTTTAACAACGGCGAGCATTCGCTGCAGGCCGCCCTGGATGAAAAAGGCATCAAACCCACCTTAATCATTGACGCGGCCTGCCATCCGTCGATTCTGCAAGACGCGATCACCCTGGCTTCCCCGGCGGCGCGTATTGTGCTGATGGGCTTCTCCAGCGACCCAAGCCAGATTGTGCAGCAGGGGATCACCGGGAAAGAACTGTCGATATTCTCGTCACGCCTCAATGCTAACAAATTCCCGGTCGTCATCGACTGGCTGGAAAAGGGGCTTATCGACCCCGAAAAATTGGTTACCCATACCTTTGACTATCACCACGTTACAGACGCAATCGAACTGTTTGAGAAAGACCAGCGGCGGTGCTGCAAAGTCTTGCTCACGTTCGGCCAATAAAACAATACGCGGTTAAGAGCCTGCGCAGACAGGCTCTGAGTGGTACGCATCTTACCTTTTAGAGATAGCCATTATGACTCAAGCACAACCTCAAAGAACAACGTCAGATCTGGTAAAAGCCGCGGTATCCGGCTGGCTGGGCACTGCCCTGGAGTTTATGGATTTTCAGCTCTACTCGCTGGGCGCCGCACTGGTATTCCATGAAATCTTCTTCCCGGAACAATCCGCAGCAATGGCGCTGATTCTGGCAATGGGCACTTACGGCGCGGGCTATATCGCGCGCATTGTCGGGGCCTTTATCTTTGGCAGAATGGGCGACAGTATCGGCCGTAAGAAAGTGTTGTTTATCACCATTACCATGATGGGGATCTGTACCACCCTGATTGGCGTGCTGCCAACCTACGCGCAAATTGGTATTTTCGCGCCCGTGCTGCTGGTCACCCTGCGTATTATCCAGGGCTTGGGCGCCGGGGCGGAGATTTCCGGAGCAGGTACCATGCTGGCGGAGTATGCGCCGAAAGGGAAACGCGGCATTATCTCCTCGCTGGTCGCGATGGGGACCAACTGCGGGACGCTGAGCGCGACGGCAATCTGGGCGGTGATGTTCTTTGCCCTTGATCGCGAAGAGCTGATCGCCTGGGGATGGCGCGTACCGTTCCTCGCAAGCGTAGTGGTGATGATCTTTGCCATATGGCTGCGAATGAATCTCAAAGAGAGTCCAGTATTCGAGAAGGTAAACGACGCAGAAACGGCCGCACCGGTGGCGGCGCAGGAAACGTCTCTTGGCGCGATGTTTAAGAGTAAGTCATTCTGGCTGGCAACCGGGCTGCGCTTTGGCCAGGCTGGCAATTCGGGGTTGATTCAGACTTTCCTCGCTGGGTATCTGGTACAAACGCTGCTGTTTGATAAGGGCATTCCCACCGATGCGCTGATGATCAGCTCCATCCTCGGGTTTATCTCTATCCCGCTGCTGGGCTGGCTGTCGGATAAAGTGGGTCGTCGTCTGCCTTACATTATTCTCAATACCTCCGCCATTATTCTGGCCTACCCGATGCTGTCGATTATCGTCGATAAGAGCTACGCACCGGGCGTAATTATGCTTTCGATCATCGTTATCCATAACTTTGCGGTTCTGGGGCTGTTTGCGCTGGAAAACATCACCATGGCGGAAATGTTTGGCTCGCGTAACCGCTTTACCCGCATGGCTATCTCGAAAGAAGCAGGTGGCCTGATTGCGGTGGGCTTTGGTCCGGTGCTGGCAGGCATATTCTGCAATATGACTGGCTCCTGGTGGCCGATTGTCGTGATGCTGATCGCCTACTCCGTGATCGGTCTGATCTCCGCAATTCTGATGCCTGAGGTGCGTGACCGAGACCTGAGCGCGCCGGAAGATGCGGCCGAAGCGCCTCTGAGCGAAACGGTAGGTTACGGTGCACTCTCATCACGCCGTTGATGGTTTATATCTGTCGTGACCTGTCACACAACTTTGAATTCGTGTCACACCACATAGCCAAAAGTTAATATAAATCAATATCTGAAAATGAAGTGGCAGTATGGTTAATGGCAGAGTTTTTATACCCCAACTGCCATTCTAGTTGGTGTAGTCAGCATCCGCTGCCACCCCGTCAGGAGAGCGGCAGCGGATCCCAGCGTTCTTAAATTTACGAGTCATAATCATGGAAAACCGGTTACTACAGGCGAAAGCGACGCTTCCTCAGTACGATCGCGAAAGCCTCAAGGCACGCATTGTTCATTTAGGCTTCGGCGCTTTTCACCGCGCGCACCAGGCGGTCTACGCCGATATTCTTGCGGCTGAATACGGCAGCGACTGGGGTTACTGTGAAGTTAACCTGATTGGCGGCGAACAGCAGATTGCCGATCTTAAGGCGCAGGATAATCTGTACACCGTGGCAGAAATGTCAGCCGATGCGTGGACCGCACGCGTGGTCGGCGTCGTCAAAAATGCACTGCATGCGCAGGTCGATGGGCTGGAGACCGTGCTGGCGGCGATGTGCGAGCCGCAGGTGGCAATCGTATCCCTGACCATAACCGAGAAAGGGTACTGCCACTCTCCGGCAACCGGGCAACTGATGCTCGATCATCCGTTTATCGTCGCCGACCTGAAAAATCCACACCAGCCGAAATCGGCGCCGGGCGTGGTCGTTGAAGCCTTGGCACGTCGCAGGGCGGCAGGTTTACCGGCCTTCAGCGTCATGTCCTGCGACAACATGCCTGAAAACGGCCATGTGATGCGCAACGTCACCTGCGCCTATGCCCGCGCGGTAGACGGCGAGCTGGCTGACTGGATTGAAGCGCATGTTACCTTCCCATCGACCATGGTGGATCGGATTGTGCCTGCGGTGACGGCTGAGACGCTGGATAAAATCGAACAGCTTACGGGCGTACGCGATCCAGCGGGCGTTGCCTGCGAGCCGTTCCGTCAGTGGGTGATTGAAGATAACTTCGTTGCCGGACGCCCAGAGTGGGAAAACGCCGGGGCTGAACTGGTTTCCGACGTCATTCCGTTTGAAGAGATGAAGTTGCGCATGCTTAACGGCAGCCACTCGTTTCTGGCCTATCTTGGCTACCTTGCAGGTTATGCCCACATCAACGACTGCATGGAAGATGAAAACTACCGCCTGGCCGCGCGCGCGCTGATGCTCAACGAACAGGCGCCAACGCTGAAAGTCAAAGGTGTCGATTTAGCGCATTATGCCGATCTGCTGATCGCGCGCTACAGCAACCCGGCGCTGCGTCATCGCACCTGGCAAATTGCAATGGACGGCAGCCAAAAACTGCCGCAGCGAATGCTCGATTCCGTGCGCTGGCATCTGGTTCATCAGAAAAGCTTCCCGCTGCTGGCGCTGGGCGTGGCAGGCTGGATGCGTTATGTCGGCGGTGTGGACGAGCAGGGCAGCGCCATCGACGTAAGCGACCCGCAGCTGGCGGCGATTCAGGCTGCAGTGAACGGCAGCGCCGAGGGCGAAAGCCGCGTGAAAGCGCTGTTGAGCATCGAGGCTATTTTCGGTAAAGAGTTGCCGCGTGACGCGGCGTTTGTGGATGCGGTAATGAAGGCGTATCAAACGTTACTGCAAAAAGGCGCAAAAGCAACGGTGGCGCAGCACGCGGCACAGCTGTAATCCATCACATGCCGCCGTTCTCGGCGGCATGTCTTCACACCGATTAATGCATACCCAGACGAATCAGCTCGATAGGTTCGAACTTACCTTCGCATCCTTCCACTTCTACCGTTTTGCTGCGGCGCACCTGCGCGGCGTCCAGCCCATCGCTATGGATCGCTTTAATCACGCCGAACTGGCCGGTGCCGTTAATCATTACGCGGCTTCCAGTGGTGATTGCATTACGGTTACGGTCGTATGTCATCATGGTATTTTCTCCTCTCCAACGTATTCGCTACGGCGTTATTTTGGCTCGGCCGTTCACGGGGCATAATAATTACACCTGTCCGCGTCAAATTTATTTGTTTTTGATCAAACTTACACTTTTTTGGCTGTCATTGGCGCGCGCTGACGCTTCAGAACGTTACTTTACAAAGCGGACAGTTATTTTCCTTTATTGATAGTTTCTACGGCTGAGTGTTGAGGGGCCGTTTATATTCCTGATGGCATTATCGGATCAGGAAATAATCCTCTCATTGGAATAAGGAGTCAGGCTTATGTACAAGAAGATTTTGATGCCTGTTGATGTGTTTGAAATGGACTTAAGCGATAAAGCCGTGCGCCACGCGGCCAATCTGGCGAAGGTGGAAGGTGCCTCCATTACCCTGGTGAACATTCTGCCTAATAGTAGCCGCTCGTTGCTCCGCGGGTTCAACGCTGATATCAAGAAGTTCGAAGAGTATATGACCGCTGAGTCTGAGAAGAAAATGAACTCGCTGAAGCGGCTCTTTGATATCGCTCCGGAGAATATTCACTGCAAAGTGTGTTTCGGTAACGTGCGCGATGAAATTATCAAACTGAGCAAAGAAGATGAATATGACGTGATCGTCATCGGCTCGAAAAACCCAAGCATTACAACCCATTTGCTGGGGTCGAATGCTGAATCTATCCTGCGCTACGCGACTATTCCGGTATTAGTTGTCCGTTAATTATTTCGCCGCAACCGAAGGGGAGCGGCGAAAGTTACTCTTCGCTGAACCACTCGCTGTTTTCCTGACGAATTAACTGTACGGATTCGCTAATTTCCTGCAGGTGCAAGGTCATTGCTTTTTCTACGCCATCACTGTCGCGTTTTTCCAGCGCAGTGAAAATATCATGATGCTGGCGGAGCAACATTTCCGGCGGGGAAACGTGATCTAGGCTCATATAGCGCACGCGGTCTATAGTGGCTTTGATGTTTTCAATGGTGTCCCACGCCAGCTGACACTCTGCAATTTGTGCCAGCTTCTGATGGAACTCGTCGTCGAGCAGGAAAAAATCGTTCAGCTGTTTACGATCGATCGCAATACGCTGCTGATGCAGATTCTGTTCCAGTAAATAGCACTGGTTATCATCAATCATCGATGCCGCACGACGCGCCACCGCGCATTCAATCGCCTGGCGTACAAAGCAGCCGTTGCGCACCTGAGAAAGCGAGATTTTGTTCACATAGCTGCCGCGCTGCGGGCGGATTTGAATCAGACCGTTCTCGGCAAGCTTAATAAACGCTTCACGCACCGGCTGACGAGAAACGTCAAAACGTACCGACACCTCTTTTTCAGAGAGGGGCGTACCTGGGGGAATCAGGCAGTGGACAATGTCACGACGCAGAATACGGTAGATTTGCTGATTAACGGGTTGGGTAGGGTTGAGTTGCGATTCAGCGGCCATAGGTTGTGGTTTCTCAGAGAGTTAACCTGTATATACTACCATTCTTTTCCCTGCCAGCCCATACCCGGCCCGCAGGCCGGGAAGGGCAAACTACCCGCGATGGACGTTAAGTCCGGCAAAGCTCTGGCTGACTGGCATCATTTCTACGGTGTTGATATTGACGTGCTTAGGCAGGGTCGCAACCCACCAGACCGTTTCAGTGATATCTTCCGCGGTCAGCGCATTGGCGTTTTCGTAGGTTTTATCCACTTTTGCGTCATCACCCTTGAAGCGCACGTTGGAAAACTCTGTCCCGCCAACCAGTCCTGGCTCAATATCGGTTACGCGGATAGCGGTGCCGTGCAGGTCGGTGCGCAGGTTAAGACTGAACTGGCGCACAAACGCTTTCGTTGCGCCATACACGTTACCGCCCGCATAAGGCCAGCTGCCGGCCGTAGAGCCGATATTGATCACGTGGCCGCGATTGCGCTCAACCATGCTCGGCAGTACGGCACGGGTCATATACACCAGGCCTTTGTTGTTTGTGTCGATCATGTTTTCCCAGTCTTCAACGCTGGCCTTGTGGGCCGGTTCCATGCCCAGCGCCAGACCGGCGTTGTTAACCAGCACATCGATGTCGCGCCATTCGGCAGGCAGATTCGCCATCATCTCTTCAATTGCTGCACGGTTACGGACGTCCAGCTGTGCGGTCAGGATGCTGTCGCCTAATTCATCCTTTAACTCCTGCAAACGTTCCTGACGACGACCGGTAGCAATCACCTTGTGTCCGTTGGCGACGAAGCGACGCGTGATGCTTTCACCAAAACCCGCTGTCGCCCCGGTAACTAATATAATCATCTCACTGTTCCTCAACGCTTTTTGTGTTGTATTAACATAGCACGCTCTCCGGCACGTCGTTAAGGCAACATTTGTATGACGGCATTGCAGGCAATGGCTGACTGGCCTACTCTGGGGAGATATACCGTTCCCAGGAGTAAAAGATGTCGGTCAACAATCCTTTTTTTGATATCAGCCTGTTGCCTTACCAGGCTCCGCGTTTTGACGAAATCAACGATAGCCACTATCGTCCGGCATTTGATGAAGCCCTGCGCCAGAAGCGGGCTGAAATAGAGACCATTTGTGCCCAAACCGCGCCCCCCGATTTCGACAACACCGTGCTGGCGTTGGAAAAAAGCGGTGCCATGCTGTCACGCGTCAGCAGCGTTTTCTTCGCCATGACCTCCGCGCACACCAATGATTATTTACAAGAGTTGGATGAGCAGTTCTCGACCGAACTGGCCGGGCTGGCGAACGATATCTGGCTTAACAATACGCTTTTTTCCCGCGTCGAGCGTGTCTGGCAGGCGCGTGAGTCGCTGGATGCCGAATCCCGCCGTCTGGTGGAAGAGACCTATCAGCACTTTGTGTTGGCCGGTGCGCGCCTCAGTGATGCAGAAAAAGCAGAGCTTAAAACGCTGAATACCGAGTCCGCTTCTCTGACCAGCCAGTTTAATCAGCGCCTGTTGGCCGCGAACAAGGCGGGTGGGCTGGTCGTCAATGATGTACATCAGCTAGAGGGGCTGAGCGCAGACAACATTGCCAATGCCGCGCAGGCTGCAGCAGAGAAAGATCTCCACGATCGCTGGCTACTGCCACTTCTGAATACCACGCAGCAACCTGCACTTTCCTTGCTTCGTGACCGTCAGACGCGCGAAAGCTTGTTTAAAGCAGGATGGGAACGCACCCAGAAGGGGGATGAAAACGATACCCGCGAGCTTATTCTGCGTCTTACCGCGCTGCGCGCGCGCCAGGCTCAGCTGCTGGGCTTTGACGATTACGCCAGCTGGAGTATTGCCGATCAAATGGCGAAAACGCCTGCCGCCGCGCTGTCATTCATGCGCGATATCGTCCCCGCAGCACGGGCAAGAGCGGAGCGTGAACAGGCTGATATTCAGAACGTAATTGATGACGAGCAGGGCGGGTTCAGGGTGCAGGCCTGGGACTGGTCATTTTATGCCGAGCGCGTCCGGCTGGGAAAATACGCTCTGGACGAATCGCAGATCAAGCCTTACTTCGCGCTCAACACCGTGTTGCATGACGGCGTATTCTGGGCGGCCAGCCAGCTTTTTGGCATTCGTTTTGTCGAGCGGTTTGATATACCTGTCTATCACCCGGATGTTCGCGTGTGGGAAATTTTTGACCACACCGGTGAAGGCATGGCGCTGTTCTACGGTGATTTCTTCGCCCGCGATTCAAAAGGAGGCGGGGCATGGATGGGCAATTTCGTTGAGCAATCCTTTGAGTTTGCCGCGCGCCCGGTGATTTACAACGTCTGCAACTATCAGAAACCGGCTAACGGGCAGGCCGCGCTTATCTCCTGGGATGATGTCGTCACGCTGTTCCACGAGTTCGGCCATACGCTGCACGGCCTGTTCGCCAGCCAGCGTTATGCCGCGCTCTCCGGCACCAACACCCCGCGTGATTTTGTTGAATTCCCGTCACAAATCAATGAGCACTGGGCCAGCCATCCGCAGGTGTTTGCCCACTATGCTCGTCACTATGAGACAGGTGAACCGATGCCGGAGGCGTTGCGGGATAAAATGCTAAACGCGACCCAGTTCAACAAAGGCTACGACATGACGGAGCTGCTGAGCGCGGCGCTGCTTGACATGAACTGGCACGGGATCCGCGAAGCCGTGGATAACGTTGAGGACTTTGAAGCCGCAGCGTTGAAAAAAGAGGGGCTGGATCTTCCCTCCGTGCCGCCGCGATATCGCAGCAGTTACTTCGCCCATATTTTTGGCGGCGGTTATGCCGCGGGCTATTACGCCTACCTGTGGACGCAAATGCTGGCGGACGACGGCTATCAATGGTTTGTTGAACAGGGTGGATTAACGCGTGAAAACGGGCAGATATTCCGCGATGCGATCTTATCCCGCGGCAACAGTTCAGATTTGGCGGAGCTTTATCGCCAGTGGCGCGGCCACGACCCCCGTATCGAGCCTATGCTGGCGAATCGCGGGTTGAGCGCGTAGGGAGAGTATGGTTAGGATAGAGAGCCGGGCGTAATGCCCGGCGTGAGTATATTTATAGAGTAGGAAGCGAAGCAGGTGAGGGATGATGGCGTATTTGGATGATTTATTGACGTTTATTGAGAGCAATCCGGCACTTGCTATCGGTTTTAACATCATACTGCTGATTATTTCAGGCTTTTTTGCACATATCATGTGCAAATTCCTGTTAATCAAAGTCGTGAGAAGGGTGTTCTTTTCGAGCCATAAACAGGACGTTCCGTTAGAAAAAGATCGTCGAATTGCTGAAAAATTATCCAACTTCGTCCCGGTTCTTATTGTTTATTACGTTCTGCAGTTTATGCCGAATATGCCGGCGTCATTGGTTACGGCAATAAATACCATTTGCGGTATATTGTTCTTTGTTTTTTCGTCGGTATTTTTCAATGAGATGTTAGATATAGTTAATAGCTCATATTTGCGAAAAACCAAGCGGAAAAATCACTCCATAAAAGGGTATATCCAGATAGGGAAAATTTTAGTACACATCATTGCTGCCATTATGATACTTGCCGTGATGTCTAATAAATCCCCTGCAATTATCATATCCAGCCTTGGTGCGGTTGCTGCGGTACTCATGTTAGTCTTCCAGCACACGTTACTGTCGCTCGTGGCCAACGTTCAGCTGTCATCAAATGACGTACTTCAACTGGGTGACTGGATTGAAATGCCGGATAAAAACCTCAGTGGCGAAGTGACTGACATTGCGTTGCACACGATTACCATACGTAACTGGGATAACACTATCTCACGTATACCAACGAAAAATTTCCTGACTGAGACCTATACCAACTGGCAGGCAATGTTCTCATCAGGTGCGCGCAGGATTATGCGTAGCACGACCATCGACCAGCATTCGGTCACTTTCCTGAATCAGGATATTCTTGCACCCATGCTTGCGATACGTGGCGTGAATGAACCGCTTGCAAAGCTGCTCGACGGGCGGGACCCAATGGGGGTGGCGGACAGCTGGTTTGTTGATAATGGACTGACGAATTTAACGCTGTTTCGCCATTATATGATGGCCTACCTTGCTGAAAGAGCCGATATTATTAAGGATATGTACATCGTGGTCAGAACATTGAAACCCTCGGCATCCGGGATCCCGCTGGAGATTTACTGCTTTACCACATCAACGATGTGGATGGATTATGAAAATACGCAATCCGCTATTTTTGAGTATATTACCGCTGTCGTTGAAAAGTTCTCCCTCCGTTTGTATCAGTATCCGGCCGGGCACGATTTCTGGCGTTTATCGCAGGAAAGCACTAATCGAAAGAGTGAACAGCGGCAGGGTGATGCTTAATCACGCTGTATTTAAGGCGATCGTGTAGGTGCAGCTAAACATGCAAAAGGCAGGAAGTATGTCTGTTCGTTCACTGCGGGCATTGTGCCTGACGAGCTTTTTTATTGCCGATGTACGGGATGGGCTCGGTCCTTTTCTCGGTATCTTTCTAACAGAGCGCCACTGGGCACCCGACGATGTAGGGTTACTGATGACGGTCGGTGGCCTGGCAGGATTACTGGCAACGCTTCCTGCAGGGTTTATTACTGATACCTCACGAAACAAGCGCGCCGTGCTGGCCCTCCTTTGTCTGATGATCACCGCGAGTACGCTTCTGCTCTGGTTTAGCCAGCAAACGGGTATTGTCGCCATCTCGCAAATTGTCACCGGGATCTGCGCTGCATTTGTGGGGCCTCTTATTACCGGTATTACGCTGGGTCTGACGGGACAACGCGGATTTAGCGCGCAGATGGGGAAAAATGAAGCATTCAATCATGCCGGTAATTTCGTCACGGCCCTGATGGCAGGAGGCATTGCCTGGTTCTGGGGCGTCGGCGGGATTTTCCTGCTGATGACCTGCACCACGCTGCTAACGCTCTGCGCGCTGCTCGCGATTCGCAACAAGGATATCGACAACAATGCGGCGCGAGGGCTCGCGTCATCCGAACCTCAGGCGGTGCCTGGTTTTGCTGTGCTGATAAAAAACAGAGCGCTTTTTATCACCGGACTGACGTTGCTGTTGTTCCATCTGGCGAATGCAGCGCTGCTGCCCATGCTCAGCATGAGAATTGCTGCCGCCCCCGCGACGATGAATCCGGGTTTATTCGCCGCGGCAACGGTCATTATTTCTCAGGCCGTGATGATCCCGGTGGCTATCTGGGTCTCTGGCCGAATCGAACGCTACGGCTACTGGCGCTTGATCCTTCTGGCGCTGCTCATCATGCCTGTGCGTGCAGCGCTTGCCGCATCCACTGACGCGCCGTTAATGATGGTGCCGGTACAGATTATGGATGGGCTTGCCGCCGGGATTCTGGGGGTCGTGGTGCCGTCGTTTATCGTGGTGCTTTTGCGCGGGAGCGGGCACATTAACGCCGGTCAGAGTGTCGTGATGCTAATGCAGGGGGGTGGGGCAGCAATGAGTCCGGCGCTAACGGGGGCGATAGCCGGTTATTACTCATTTGCTACTGCGTTTGAGGTGCTTAGCGCCATCGCCGTTGCAGCACTCCTGCTGTGGTGGTGCTGCGCCGAGCGGGCTTACGAAACGTATGAGGCCGGGTGAGGATCGCCTACACCCGGCACAACAGGCTTACACGATCGCGTTAGGGCACGCTTCACCCTTTTCGAGCTGCTGCAAATTACCCAGCGTGGTCTCTGAAATGCTGATTAATGCTTCAGCCGTCAGGAATGCCTGATGACCGGTGAACAGCACGTTATGGCATGCAGACAGGCGGCGGAACACGTCGTCCTGAATGACGTCGTTCGATTTATCTTCGAAGAACAGATCGCGTTCGTTCTCGTACACGTCCATTCCCAGCGCGCCAATTTTCTGGGTTTTCAGCGCTTCAATCGCCGCCTGAGAGTCAACCAACCCGCCGCGGCTTGTGTTGATGATCATCACCCCGTCTTTCATTTGGTCGAACGCTGACTGGTTAAGCAGATGGTAGTTTTCCGGCGTCAGCGGACAGTGGAGGGAGATCACGTCGGACTGGGAGAACAGCGTGGGCAGATCGACATACTCCACACCCAGCTCCAGCGCGGCCGCACTTGGGTATGGATCAAACGCCAGCAGGCGCATGCCAAAGCCTTTCAGAATGCGAAGGGCCGCCACGCCGATTTTGCCGGTGCCAATGACCCCCGCGGTTTTGCCGTGCATGGTAAAACCGGTCAAGCCTTCCAGCGAGAAGTTCGCATCGCGGGTACGTTGATAAGCACGGTGAATGCGACGGTTCAGCGACATCATCATACCGATCGCATGCTCAGCGACCGCCTCGGGAGAATACGCCGGCACGCGAACCACCTTCAGCCCTAACTCTTTGGCTGCATCGAGATCCACGTTGTTAAAGCCAGCACAGCGCAGGGCGATGTACTTCACGCCGTGGTTTTTCAATTCTTCTAACACCGGACGGCTGCCGTCGTCGTTCACAAAGATGCAGACAGCTTCACAACCGTGCGCCGTTTTGGCGGTTTTCTCGGTGAGCAGAAAGTCGAAAAATTCGAGTTCGAACCCGTAAGCCTCGTTAACATGTTGCAGATACTTTTTGTCGTACTGCTTTGTGCTATATACCGCGAGTTTCATAAGGCTTTCTCCAGTGATTTTACATTCACGTTAGCATGATTAAAATAATCTGACAATTCATAAAATATTATTGAATTCAATAGGTTCTATCGATTATTTTAGATCATCTATACCCATTGACTCTATGATATTTAAACTACACACTTTCTAATGGTGAATGTATCCCGTGGGCAGAGGGTAGGCTAATGTTAAACGCTGGGAGGGTAAGCAGGGCGCGAAGATTATGAAGTTGCACTTTGTACAAGCAATTTTAAGCAAATGAAAAATCAAAGCGTACAGGCAGGCATATCATCAAGTGACGGCCTGCGTATATTACGTGCAGGGGAATAAAGACTACGCCTCAAGCCACATATCTGCTTCTTCAAACATTTCCTGAACGGCTCTGCTGATCTGCTCTTTCTCATGTTTACTGGCGTCGGTATTGATCGCCGGCAACGTCATCATCGGTTTAACCCGAACCTCGGCATCAGGGAAGATTCGATGCACTCTTTTAGTCAGTTCGCCAAGAATGATGTCTCTTGCGCCAGGTAAACCATCAAAATTCCTTTTGTCATAAACGAGTTCCACAAACATGCTTAACGCCTCTTAATGGGATATCGCTTTATTATATACTGTATGGACAACCAGTATCAATGTGGGTGAGTGTATTAAGCGATTTTATTCCCCTCGCGCAGGGCCTGCCCTTCGGCGGCTGCGTGAAAGTCAACATTCGAGGTCTTCGCGAGTGGGGCCTTGGAAGTAAATCGTGCTGATATGGCAGGTACGGGGCTGAGTCAACAGAAAGCGTACCGTTTCCCAGACCGATCGCCCGTTCAATAAATTTTCTCTCATTTGGGACGAATTATCCCTTAGCGCATTTTGATGCTGCAGTTTTTTGAATATCCTCAGTCCGCCGCGCACTAAAAACCACGTCGACCCCTTCGCGTGCCAGCCAAACACACCGTGCTTGACCAAATCCTCCACCTCCACCTCATTATTGAGCTGATAAAGTTTTTACTGAGATAGATGCCTCTGCGGGTATGTAAGGAAAGGTGCATCTCACTGTTAGTCATGTCGTTGCGCCTGGCGGTCTGCTTCACAACATTAGCTGACGCTGAAACTATTACCCGGCGGCAGGCATTGCATTATGCCTGAACTGCTTTGTAATGAGCCTCCAGCTTATCCAGGAAGCCAAAGAGTATCTGATTCATTTCACTGTAGTCGTGCGCTCGGAGTTCTTCAGGCGTGTTAACGAAACGGTATTCTGAAGCAAAGCTCAGGTCTTTCTCAGCGTGCGCGATCAGCAACTCAACAATATCCAGCGTGAACTCCATGTGGCACTGAAAACCAAAGACGCGGTCTGAATATAAAACGATCTGGCGCGGACAGCCTTCACTATACGCGATAATTTTTGCTTCCGGAGTCAGACCCGGCATGTCGTTATGCCAGTGCCCAACTTCCAGGGTTTTCGTAAAGTGAGAGAACATCGCCTCCTTGCTGCCGTCTTCTGTCAACGTGAGCGGGAATTTACCGATCTCTTTTTCAGGACTGTGAGAGAACGAAGCGCCCAGCGCTTCACCAATTAGCTGTGAGCCGAGGCAGATACCGATCACGGCCTTACCGGCTTTAATCGCTGAAGCAATCAGCGCCTGTTCACCTTTAGAATCGAAGTGTGGGCACTCTTCAAGAGTAGTAGATGGATCTTGCGGACCGCCCATAACAATAAGGAAATCGATGTGCTCGGCATCAGGAGGTAGCGCATCGCCTGCGTATACGCGTGAGTAAGTCACTTCATGACCTTGGTTTCTTGCCCACATTTCATAAGCCCCTGGGGCTTCAAAACTTTCATGCACGATGAAGTGTACTCGCATTGGGATAAGCTCCTGTTATATCTATAATGATCAGAATTATAAATAACTCACCCATCCAATAGGGTTATGCTCTGGGTGGCTACAATTTCGATATCATAATTGCAGGGGCTAAATCTGAAATGCCAGGAAGTATAGATAAAGCGCCAAGACATGATGAAGCAACAGGCTGGTCAACCACAGCGATAAGCTACCAACGTGGAGAGGCAGACCCACCCCATCATCATGTTGAGGGACAGCTACTTTTCGCTAGCAGGGGGGTTATGCTGGTTGAAACGGAGCGTGACCGCTGGGTAATACCTCCTCAACGTGCATTATGGCTGCCTCCTCTTCAGATCCACAGTTACAATCTGCTTTCACAAACAGACCTACGGGCTATCTATTTCAGCAGCAGCCTTATCGCAGAATGCACGAATTTCACGAAGAGTAATCAGGTGCATGTGATTACTGCCACGGCATTGGTGAAAGAGCTGATAGCCGGGCTATTCAGTGAGGACTACCACAGGCCGAGTCAACGGAAAATGGCTCTATTGCTTCTGGAAATCCTCAGCGAGGCTCCACCTTTAACTACGGAGCTACCAATGCCGCATGATGAAAGATTATTCAGGGCGGCCAGAGAGCTACTTGTTAATCAGCGCTGGGAAACGTCGCTGAGCGATCTGGCTTTTATCGCGGCCATGTCTGAACGTACATTTACGCGATTGTTTATTAAGGATACTGGCTTTAGTTATAGAACATGGAAGCAGAGAGCCAGAATTTGTGCTTCGTTAGATCTCCTCGCGAATGGCATCCCAATCAAACAGGTCGCTTACCAGCTTGGTTTCTCATGCCCGGCGGCATTTACGGCTGCTTTTCGTTTCATTTTGGGCTCAACGCCACGCGATTTTTTACCTTAATCTCTGTCAGAAAGGGGCAACCATACTAAAATCTCGGGTGATCCAACCTCTGTTGGACCATAAGAACCGGGAAAGCACAGTCCGTTATCTGGGTGTTGAAGTCGATGATGCGCTGGCGGTTTCTGAATTGATTGAAGTCTAAGGCTGCAACAGCAGCCCTGTGCCATAAGCGACGTTGGCGTCACCCCTCTTCTAGGTTCTAGCCAATGGTGATGAAGGCATATCTGTATTTTCAAGGCAACCGAGACCCTGTAATGTCATACGGACAGCTTCATCAAGAGGGGTGTGCGGCTCGGCACCTAAAAACGTCACGAGTTTCGTATTGTCCAGGCGGACCGATTGACGCCACAGATACCGCATTTCCAAAAGTTCGCGCAAGGTTGCGTTGAAAGGTGCAGCCATGTACATGAACCACCACGGAAATGAGTGTATTTTGGCAACACCGCCATAGTGTGCTGTGATGCGTTGTATCGCTCTGACCATTTCGCTGCCGTCGGGATCCCAGTGACCTTGCATATGAAAGCGCGCAAAGGGATCAAGCTCCTCACGTCGTGCCAGCAATGCAGCAATAGTTTTCGCGATATCAGGTAAATAGGCCCACTGATGGCCTGTTTCCGGCGTACCAGGATTGGAAATGACCTTGGGCAACGTGCCGGGCTTGATCAAACCCTGAGAAAACCAGTTATTACCCGCGTGTGGACCGAAAAAATCCCCCGCGCGAACGATTAAGACCCGTCCGCCGCGCTGTGAATAGGCCTCAAGTTCTTTCTCCATTTGTACCCTGATCGCGCCTTTCTTTGTGACCGGACTCTGCTGAGCATCTTCTCGTAACAGCGGGAAGGCATCAGGGCCATAGTTGTAAACAGTACCAGGAAGCACTATCAAGGCGTTATTTCGTTCTGCTGCGCCGATCGTGTTGCGCAGCATAGGCAACACAAGATGCTGCCAGTTTCGGTAGCCGGGTGGGTTGACGGCGTGGACGATCACGTTGCAGCCTTTCGCCGCAGCGGCGACGTGTCCACTGTCAAGAGCATCGCCTGCTAGCCACTGGATTTCGCCCTTATGTTCGCGTCCATGACGTCCTCGTGTTAATGCACGTACCTCCCATTTTTCACGAATGAGTTGGCGAGCAGTTTCACCACCAATACCGCCTGTAGCGCCAAGGATTAAGACCTTCCCGCTGGTTTCCATAGAGTTTGCCTCTTTGCTGATTTGAGATTGACAGCGTACGTACCGGCAGAGCTAAATGGAATTGCATATCATAATAGGGCAGGTATACAAATTTGTATGAATACATCGATTCCATGGGAGTGGTACCGAACATTTTTGGCCGTGCTAAGAGAAGGGTCACTTTCCGGTGCTTCGCGCATGCTGGGTATCACGCAACCAACGGCAGGTCGGCATATAGCCGCGCTGGAGACTGCCCTTGGCCAGGTGTTGTTCACGCGTTCGCAAACGGGCCTGCTGGCAACTGACACCGCACAGGCGTTGAGGATACATGCCGAAGCGATGGAGAGCACGGCTAGCACGCTGGAGCGTACAGCAGCCAACTTTGGTGCTAACAGCACGTCTATTCGTGGTGTAGTACGTATCTCCGCAAGTGAGGTCATTGGCGTCGAGGTACTACCGCCACTCATTGCGCAGCTCAGGGAGTCCAACCCGCAAGTCACTATTGAATTGGTTCTGTCCAACCGGGTTCAGGATTTACTGCATAGAGAAGCAGAAATTGCTATACGGATGACGACGCCAATACAGGAGCAGCTTATTGCGCGTCGCGTTGGTCGCATTGAACTCGGTCTACACGCGTCCACTGCTTATCTTGCCCGACATGGCGCGCCTGACAGTACCGAAGATCTGCTGAAGCATGCGCTGGTTGGTTTTGATCAGAATACGCCTTTCATCCGATACGCATTGAAAAAATACCCGCAGCTAAACCGGGATCTCTTTTCTATGCGCACTGACAGCGACGTGGCTCAGCTGAGTCTTATTCGCGCCGGTGCAGGCATCGGCATATGCCAGGTGCAACTTGCCAATGGACATATTCCACTACAGCGGATACTTCCCCATTTTTTTTCGTTATATCTTGATACCTGGCTCGTCATGCACGAAGACCTGCGTAATAGCCGGTGCTGTAAATTAGTTTTCGATGTTCTGGCAAGGGGATTAGAGGAATATATCTCCCAAAAGCGGCCGTAAAAATGCCAATATGGTGATGATTTAAATGGATTGAGAAATAAGAAATGGGATCGTCTGAGCCAATAAAGAAAATCGTTATGCTAACCATTGTGGTCAGCCTGGCTGCGGGATGCGCGCCGTTACATCCTTCCGGCTGCCATAAGACCACAGCAACGGGGAGTTGCAGTTCAGGACGCTGGGATGATCGGGATGAATGGGGCGCGCAAGCGCGGGCAATCAGGGCGGCAATAAATGCCGAACTTAACGATCCACCATACTGGAAAGGGAAAAAATGCAGGTTGCATATTGAATTTGCTCAGGATGGCACGGCACTACACATATCCACCAGCAACGGTAATAAAGCCTATTGCGAAGCGATAAAATCAGCAGCCTACAAGGCCAAATTCCCGGCCTTCAACAATCCGGAAGTCTTTAGAGATTTTCAAAAAGCCGGGTTCAATATGGGCGATTAGCAACGCAATGACTCTATAAACGACCGCTCTTTGCTTATCACCCTCGTCCTCATTATCGGCTTATCCGCGTCAAGCAAGGAGCGGGCGGTACACTCCTTTTTGAGACGCGTTCCGACACTATTTTTTGGCCACAATCCGCATTTCCACGAGGGCATTCTCCGGAATAAACGCTACTACGCCAATGGCGGACCACGCTGGGTAAGGGGCCTTCACATACTCATCTTTTACTTTAGAAAAAACGTCGATATGTTTTTTAAGATCAATATGGAAGGTGGTCATTTCAAGAATGTGTTCATAGCTTAGGCCGGCGGCGTTTAAATACCCCCCAAGCTTATAAAACGCATCATGAAATTGCTCTTCAGGATGCTTACTTATAGGTTTGTCCTTACGCGCTGCGGTAACACCTGAAAGATACACGGTACCATCGGCTTCAATAACGGGAGAAAAGTGCCAATCATTGAAGTAATGTTGAAATTCTTCCGGAACTATCGATTTTTTCATGTTTTCTCTCAGGTTGATCGCTTAATAAATACCTGCATATTGCCTGGCAAAGAGCCACAAGCTTTCAGGATACTCTTAGCATAATAAGGTGACTTTCACTACGTTTGCCGTTCTCGGCCTGCACCAGCCAAGGGCTCAGAAGAGGTGGGATCGTGAAGGTTTTAAGGCCTCTCAACCGATAGCCAGCCATGGATACCGTTTACTTTGGTATTAACTGCCACATTTTGTGATCCGATTCATCCTTTCCCTTATATTTCTCTGCAGCAAGGACCCATCACGTCATATGCTAGTGAATTAAACATTTAATTAACATTTTTATTGCGGGCGCCAGTGAATAATTTTATTAATATTTAGAGGTTTATGTTTACGTATGATTTTATATGTTAATAAAATTAATCATTGGGATGACTTATGACAACAAAACCCGCCGCGGAGGTTTGTGCGGCACCGGGGCTATTCCGAACGCTAAAAACGTTCCCGGCGACTGTGCATGCACTGCTCTTTTTTACGTTCGTTATACGGTTTAGCTATTTTATGGCGTGGCCCTTTATCGCGGTGATCATGACGCAAAACTACCATATGTCGCCGATCGCTATTGGCGTGGCGATGACCAGCAGCGCGTTGATTTCAGTGGTGCTCGGTATGTATGGTGGCCAAATTTCGGACAGATTAGGACGGCGAATCATACTTCTGCTGGGCTGCGGATTTTCCGCTGTGGGATATATCATTCTGGCGCAGGCTGCCGGGATGGGGATGTTTATAGCTGGCCTGATGATCATCGGCGTTTGCTTTGCGTGGGTTGATCCCCCCGTGCGTGCACTGATGAGCGATCTGCTTGGCGATCGCCGCCGCCGCGCGCTAGCCCTTCAAATGCGTTACTACTTGATCAACGTCGCGGCGGTGTTTGGTCCGCTGGTGGGAATAGTCTTTGGCCTGACGTCCCAGAAAGGGACATTCCTGATAACCGGACTGAGCTATCTGCCGTTTTTCGTCTATGTCCTGCTGTTTATCCCCACGGGTAAACTGCTTGGCGAACAGCAGGCAGACAGCGCATCTGTGGTCAAGCTGCACCAGGTGATGGGGATAATCGGCAGAGATAAAATTTACATTGCGGCACTGCTGTGCAGCATTTTGTGCTCTGTTGTTTTTATTCATTACGAAGCCGTTTTGCCTCAGTACCTGATGCTACTTGACAGCAACGCGGCGGTGAAATTGATTACCTTCATACTGGTCACTAATGCCTGTACCGTGCTGTTATTCCAAAGTTTTATTATGCGTTTTCTGGCGCAAGTCAACCTGCCAAAACGCATTTTACTGGGTGGCGCAATTTTCGCCTTATCGCAGCTCTGCTTTTTGCAACACGCTCAACGGACGTTTGGGCATGGCTGACGGTCACAGCCGTGTTCAGCATGGGGGAAGCGATACTGATGCCGAATCTGAACATTTTGCTGGATCAGCTAGCGCCTGCAGAGCATCGCGGGGCCTATCTTGGCGCTTCAACGCTATCAACGCTGGGGGTCGCTATCGGGCCATTAATAGGCGGCGTGATGCTGGCCATGACGGGGGCGGGCGTATTTATCTGCACGGCATTCCTTAGCCTACTGTTGTGTGCAATTATTTTCATATGCAGGAGCGGTATGCTGAGACGTCTGCAGGATTCATAGTAAAAGAGGAGTCAGGCGTGAGGGCGTATGCAAAGTCTATCATGTCTGACCGACATACCATTATTAATCAATCCTCTGCGTTAACATTTTTGCCACAAGGTCGGTCATGAAAGCAGTAAGCCTGCAAAACTTGTATCTTTCTGCAAACGCGAACACCCTCGCACTGTGGGCGAAAAATGCAGGGATCGGGAAAATCAGAGCCGAAAACTATTACGATCCGCTAAAGCTCGCTCTTTCTGCGGGCATACAGCCTCCTGCACCCGTTTATGTCTTACGTCTTATTGAGGAACTGAAGCGACTCACAAAGGAGGATCCGCATGCCGATGTTCTGCCAGCACAAGGTTTTCATTTTACTTTCTTACCCCTGACCCTGCCGCTGTATGAAGTCAACGCGCTATTGCCAGCAAAAGTGGATCAATTGACCACTCTTTGGGCTGGGTTTCATGGGAAAAAAATCGTTATCCGGGATCTTCGGTTAGTTGCTTTGCCCAGCCAGCTGTTGCTTGCAGGGATCCCTGAGCCTCCGGCGATAGACATGCGCCAGTCATTTTGCGAAAAGGTTCTGGAGTCTGACTGGAAAGATGAATTGCTGATGCGGCATACCGGCAGCCCTTTACCCGCGCCATTCTGGCACAGCACGCTTCTGCGCTACAGCGCTGCATTTTTACCCGGAACCGTGCGTCAATTTTTTATTGAACGTCAGACCATTAATTTCGGTGATGTTGCCGGCGAACTGACGTTAGCGAAGATCAATTACAACTGGACAACATGTTACCCCGTACAGGTTTTAACGGGAAAGCACAGTATGTAAGCAGTAAATTTTATCTAACGTATTGAAGAAACATTCTTTTTTATTAGTGCTTAACATTCCCCCGGCGTTAACGACCCGAAGCATCTGTGATTCACCTCTTATTTACATCATTTAAACCAATCGATAACTGGATAAAAACGCGGCAGCCTCGTTATAGTAGTTTTGTTAAATGAAACAGAGTTGTACCAAGTACAACTAGCCGAAGTGACTTATTTCATCTGAACATCGTTTTCCTGATAAACATAATGAAACCCTGCGAGGAAACAATGACCGATCAATTACCCAACAGCGCAACCTATGACGAAGCGCTTGAAAAAGAGACCATGCGGCGGGTTATCTGGCGCATTCTGCCTTTCCTGGTTGTGAGCTACCTGGTTTCGATTATTGACCGTGGGAATATAGGTATGGCTGCGCTACAGATGAATGAGGATCTGGGCCTGAGTAAGGCGGCCTTTGGGTTCGCCAGCAGCCTGTATTTTGTGGCCTACTTTATCTTTGAGGTGCCCAGCAACCTGGCAATGCAGAAGGTGGGAGCACGATTGTGGATCCCGCGTATTATGATCAGCTGGGGGCTGGTCTCTATGTGTATGGCGCTGGTGCAAAATACGACCTCACTGTATATCGTCCGTTTTTTGCTGGGTGCTGCGGAAGCGGGCTTTTTTCCGGGCGTGGTGCTCTATCTTACCTGGTGGATCCCTTCACGCTATCGCGCGCGCATAATCGCCTCCTTTATGGTGGCCATTCCGCTGGCTAACTTTATCGGTTCACCACTTTCAGGGCTGATATTAACCCTGGATGGATGGTTCGGGCTGCGCGGCTGGCATCTGTTATTCATTATTGAAGGGCTGCCAGCGGTGCTGCTGGGGATCGCCGCGTTTTTTATACTGCGGGACCGTCCTCATCAGGCCGCCTGGTTAACCGATCGACAGAAAGCGTGGCTTGAAAATACGCTTAATACGGAGCGCCAACAGCAGAAACCGATCGGGCACACCACCACATGGCAACTGTTGAAGCACCGCCAAATCTGGCTCATGGCACTTATTTATGCCGGCGCTTCGTCAGCGGGCACCACGCTTAGCGTCTGGTCTCCGCAGCTGCTGAAATCTTTCCATCTTGATAATTTGACCACCGGACTGCTGAATGCCATACCCTATGGCCTGGCCTCGGTGATCATGATTTTTTGGGGACGCAGTTCGGACCGGAACAATGAGCGTCGCTGGCACACGGCTCTTACCCTCTTTTTGATTGCGGCTGGCGTGTTCGCGGCGTTTATCAACCTGTCGCTACCGGCCACCATTATGATCCTCAGTACCATCCTGATTGGTGCTTATGCGATGAAGGGGCCGTTCTGGGCGCTGGCCTCGGGCTGGATGAGCAGCACTTCAGCAGCAGCAGGACTGGCGGCAATCGGCGCGATAGCCAACCTGATTGGCGGAGCAGTGATGGTGAATGCCTATGGCATTATTAATGAACGTACGGGAAGCCCTACGCTTGCGATGTTGCCGCTGGCTGGCTTGTGTTTGGCAGGCGGAATCGCCGTGCTGACAATGGGACGCCGCTACTCGCAGCCTGCCGGTCAGGAAAAACAGGTGACGCATCACTGAGCAAAGGCGGGATTTACCCGCCTTTTCAGCATTAATTATTCTTTCAGACCGTAAAACCCTTCGCAGAAAGGCTTGCTTGCGCCTAGCTTGAGCGACAGGCGGTAGGCCGTCTCATGCATGAGCTGGCTGATGCCGCTTTCTTTACGGTCTTCAGTCAGACGCGATGCTGGTCCTGTCAGGGCCAGCGCCGCGATCAGTTTATCGTGGACGCCAAAAACCGGCATCGCGAAGGCAGCCGTGTGCGGATCGCGCGCGCCAGACGTGTAGAACGGAAGCGTTGGTTCGCCTTCCGGCAGCTCCTCATTCAATCCCCAATGGCGTAAAACCTTGCTGATAGCGGAACTATCCAGTGGAAACTGGCTGCCGGGCAGGTTGCTGTGTCGTAATCCCTCTGAGGCTTCGGCACGGAAAAGACACAGACGTTGCCCGCCCTCAATCACATACCAGCTTGCGCTTTCACTGGATGCCTGAGACAGCGCGTGTAATTCCGGCTGCACGACTCTGGCAAGCTGAAAGGATTGCTCATAGAGTTTGCCAAGATAGAGCAGACGGTGGCCAAGCGTATAGGTGCCGTCATCATGCCGGATGATGTAGTTCATACGCTCGAGCGAATTCATCAGGCGATAAACGGTTGTTTTATGATATCCCGAAAGCTGGGCAAGCTCAGTTAACGTCAGACTGTCATTACCGGGACGGAAGCAATCAAGTAAAGCCAGCGCCTTTTCAACGGCAATTACGCCTTCATTCCCCATCATTTTCTCCTTTTTGCTGGACAAAATTGTACCTGAATTTTGTGAGTAACTTCGTGTTTACATCACAAACAACTTCGCAACGCTGGCTAAAAGCAAAGCAATACTCGTATAGTTGTTTTATATAGTACATCAGTGTTGTATACAGTAAAACAAATGGAGATTAACCATGCCTGCTACCCAACAGAAATTAATAAATTTAAATATTGAGCGAGTTGACGCTGAGTCGGTCCGTCAGGCCGCCGAATTCCAGGCTGCCATTCTGGCTGACGTGGCCGGACGTCGCGGCACCTTACACGGTCGCGTCAAGCCGCTGGCACCCCACATGGCGGTCGCCGGCCCGGCGATTACCGTAGAGGTCCGTCCGGGCGATAACCTGGCTATTCACGCCGCGATGGCCATCGCCAGACCTGGTGATGTGTTAGTGATAGACGGGAAAGGGGATCTCTCCTGCGCGCTGCTGGGAGAGATCATGGCAACGCAGGCGCAGGCCAGCGGTATTGCAGGCATCATCATCGATGGCGCTGTTCGCGATGCTGAAACCTTAAGTAAACAAAATTTTCCTGTTTTCTCAGCGGGTCTTAACCCGTGCGGCCCCACCAAATTTATTCCTGGCCGAGTTAATCATGCCATTTCGGTAGCAGGTGCCGCGGTACAGGCGGGTGATCTGGTCGTCGGGGATATTGACGGCGTGGTCGTTATCCCTCGCGATGAAGTAAGCGCAATTATCGCTTTGGCGAAAGATAAGCTGGCGTTTGAGTCTACACGTCTGGCCGCCATCCACGACGGAGATCTTCGCCCGCACTGGCTTGAGAACGCACTGCGTCAGGCAGGTATGCTGAGTGAAGGGGAGGCATTGCCATGAGCGGTAAAAAAGTCATATTGATAACCGGCAGCGATTTGGCTGATGTGGCGCTCAGGATGTTAGAAGATTACGAACCTGTATTTACTGGCCGTCAGCCGACAGAAGCCCAGTTAATAGCACTCTGCCAGCAGCACAATCCGGTCGCGATACTGGTGCGCTATGGCAAAATTACGGCATCCGTCATGGATGCCGCGCCGGGACTGAAGGTTATTTCCAAACATGGCAGCGGTATTGATGTCATTGACGTAGAGGCTGCTGCCGCGCGCGGCGTAATGGTCCGCGCAGCGGCAGGTGCCAATGCTGCTGCGGTTTCAGAACACACCTGGGCGCTAATTCTGGCCTGCGCCAAGTCGGTCATTCCACTTGACCGCCGCCTGCGCGCAGGGCATTGGGACAAAGCAACGCATAAATCGCTTGAACTTGAGGGCAGAACGCTGGGGCTGATCGGGCTGGGCGCGATTGGAAGCCGCGTGGCGAAAATTGCCTGCGCCTTTGGCATGAAGGTTCTGGCTTACGATCCCTATGCGAACACGGTTCCGCCAGAATGTGAGCGTGTTGATGAACTCAAAGACATTCTCATGCACGCAGATGTTCTGTCTCTCCATTGTCCCTTGACTCAACAAAACAAGGGAATGATTAATGCCTCCACGCTGGCCTACTGTAAGCCGGGTGCAATACTGGTCAATACCGCGCGAGGTGGGTTGATCGACGATGCGGCACTGGCCGCGGCATTAAGGGCGGGAACGTTGCGCTGGGCGGCTCTCGACAGCTTTAGTAGTGAACCACTCTCCACGCCTCACGTCTGGGAAGAAATCGATAACGTCATACTGTCTCCACATGTTGGCGGCGTAAGCGATGCGTCTTACGTGAAAATGGGTACAGGCGCAGCGGCCAACATTTTGCAGGTCCTTCAGACGTCATCGCAGACAGAAACAACGCACTAAATTTTTTGCCCCCGGTTTGTAGCAGCTCCAGCCCGTGAGGAGCTGCTCTGATTTTTGCGGTAGTGTTGTTTCGTGAGACAGGCCTGCTTTCCGATATGAGTTCAACCGATGGATGCAACACCAGGCTAAAATGACGCTTTTCAGCCGTAATACGGAGCACCAAATGGTCACCACACACGTTTTTATCGCGGCCAGTCTTGATGGTTACATCGCTCGACAGGATGGCGATATCGGCTGGCTGTTGCAGCGCGATGAGCCAGCAGAAGACCACGGCTATGCGGCGTTCATCGCGGGCAAAGATTGGATCGTCATGGGCCGAGGAAGCTATGAGAAGGTGCTGACCTTTGACGAGTGGCCTTACGACCTGCCCGTGCTGGTGCTGTCCCGGCAGCTGGCCGATTCCCCCGTGCCCGAGGCGCTTAAGGGCAAAGTGCATTTCTCCCGCCGCACGCCGAAGGAGGTGATGAATGACCTCGCGGCGCAAAATGCACATCGCGTCTATCTCGATGGCGGGCAACTCATACAGTCGTTCCTGCGTGAGGGGCTGGTCGCCGATATCGTAGTCACTACCGTTCCTGTGCTGCTCGGTTCGGGGAAACCGCTGTTTGGACCCATTCCCCAGGACATTGATTTGACGCTGCTATCAAGCCGCAGCTTCCCTTCGGGGCTAGTGCAGTCGCACTATCGAGTGAACAACTGATATAAACCTTATTGAAAGCGGCATTCATGACGTTGCGCCGGGTAAAGGGCGGTACTCTTACAGGCTGTTGCTTAAACCTCAGAAGAATGTATGAGCCGCAGGGTTATTGCGCGTTACCGTCTTCTGAAAGGTACATTATGTTATCACTCATTTCTTGTAGTTCATTTATGAGTCTTGCCACATGGAAACCGTCGCACACGGAATGATGGACCTGAACGGCGAGAGGCAACACTATTTTCCCATCCTGGTAAATGTATTTTCCAAGAGTAAACATGGGCGCAAAAAAATTCTTCATATTAGCAACGTTGACATTAAAGCTGGTAAAGCTCACCCAAGGAATGCCTGATACGAAAAAGATATTTTCCCGCGACTCTTTCTTCGGCCAATAAGCGAGAGTATTACAATAGCGTGCCGCGTCTTCGGAATACATCTTCTGGAAGTGATGGATATTGCCATCGTAGTGGCTCCATAAGGATGAAAAGGTCTCCGTTTCCTTATGGAAAATGGTATAGCTTGGATGAATTTCATTCCATATGACAAGCTCATTGTTTTTTATAGCCATACGGAACTCCGCATGCCTGTTTACAATTTTAGAGAGAAGAAAAATGATAGTAGGGTAAAATTTCCAACCAACCTCTTTTATATGCTTTATCAGCACCGTAATGTCGAGCTGGACAGTCATGTTAAATGTACTTTGTGCAAACCCCTGAAATACCTCGAAGTGCTCTTTTCTTGCCCAGCTAGATAAGTCAACAGACGTATATTCTGAGGTCGATTTATTCATTTTTTTAACCTTTGAGTCGCAAGTATATATAAGATGTTAGACTACGTTTTTTATGAATTAAGCAAGCATCGAGGTGCCAAGCCGTGCTGGTAGCGAATGCTTTTGTGAGAGTAGCGCATCCTTATGCCTAAGGGGAAGGAAATGTTAACTCTCTAATATAGCTGATAAAAACTCGAACGTCAGGAGACATTACGGTCTCTTAAAGATAGAAAAGCGGTATCGCCGATCTGCGCCATGCACCGACCATAACATATTGAATGATATGTAACTTGTTGAGTAAGAAACGAATAAAAAATTTACCCTATACAGGTAGACCATCTATCCTTAAAAAAGTCATTCTCTTCAACTGACTGGCTAAACATGCGACAATGACCGGCACTGTCGGCTTAATTTTTTCGCTAAATCAGGATATTAACTGCCCATGAAGGGTAAATACAAAGCCGCAATTGCGCTCTTACTGCTGATCGTTCTTGTACCGCTAACGCTGCTGATGACGCTCGCCCAGTGGGTACCAACCTTAGCGGGGATTTGGCTCCCTGTCGGAACGCGTATCGCGTTTGAAGAAAGCCCGAAACTTACGCGTCACGCGCTGCTCATCCCGGATCTTCGCTATATGGTTGAAGAGTGCGACATTGCGCGAATCAAAAACGTGACGCTGTCACATCCCAGCCGCTGGAAGCTTGATATTGGCGAGCTGGAGCTCAATTCCGTCTGCCTCAGCAAACTTCCTCAGTCTGCACCCTCGACGGTGGCACCCAAAATGCTGTCACAGTGGCAGGCGGTTTTGCCTAATACCTGGCTAACGGTCCATCGTCTTTCGCTTGCGCCGTGGCAGCAGTGGGAAGGGGAACTCCATGCCTCTCTCACCCCGGCTGTTCAGGAAGTCACCTATAAAGGTGACCAGGTCAGCATTCAAGGCCAGCTACGGGGACAAATCCTCTCCGTCAGCCAGTTCGATATTCAACTCCCAGGGCAACCGCAGCCCATTAAACTCCTGGGCAAATTCACTCTGCCGCTGGTACCGGACGGCGTGCCGGTGAAAGGCCACGCCGTCGCCACCTTTAACGTGCCGCAGCTATCGTCGCTAGTCGATGCCGATCTTGACTGGGAAGAGAACCAGGGTCAGCTGGTAGTGATGGCGCGTGATAACCCGGACCCGCTGCTGGATCTGCCGTGGCAAATCACCGCCCAGCAGTTGAACATCAGCGACGGACGCTGGAACTGGAATTTGTCCGGCATGCCGCTGAGCGGCCGCGTGGGTCTGCGGGTCGACAACTGGCAGCAGGGGCTGGAAAAGGCCATCTTCACCGGCCGCTTAAACGTGCTGACTCAGGGGGATGCCGGCAAAGGTAACGCGGTACTGAACATAGGCCCCGGCACGCTCAGCATGGAAAACAACAACATGCCGTTGTACCTCAGCGGCGAGGCCAAACAGAATGACCTTATTCTCTATGCGAAGCTCCCGGCAAAACTGACGGGCAGCTTCAACGATCCGCAGCTGGCTTTCGAGCCTGGCGCGCTGTTGCGCTCGCGCGGGCGCATCATCAACTCCCTTGATATCGATGAAATCCGCTGGCCGCTGGCGGGGGTGAAACTCACGCAGAAGGGCGTGGACGGCCGCCTGCAGGCCATCCTGCGCGCGCATGAGAACCAGATGGGCGGTTTTGAGCTGCACCTGGACGGTCAGGCGACCGATTTTTTACCCGATAACGGCCTGTGGCAGTGGCGCTATTGGGGAAAAGGGGGCTTTACGCCGATGCAGGCGCGCTGGGACGTCGCCGGTAAGGGTGAGTGGCGCGACACGCTTATCGAGTTAACCGATCTCTCCACCGGTTTTGACAAACTCAAGTACGGCACCATGGAGGTGAACAAGCCGCGCCTGGTGTTGGATAATCCGGTGCGCTGGTATCGCGACCCGGTTAATCCAAGATTCAGCGGTGCGCTATCGCTCAATGCCGGACAAACAACTTTTTCCGGCGGAAGCGTGCTGCCGCCGTCGGTACTGACCTTCAGCGTTGATGGAACCGATCCGACAATTTTCCAGTTTAAGGGCGATCTGCATGCCGATAAAATCGGCCCCGTGCAGGTGAACGGCCGCTGGGACGGCGAGCGTCTTCGCGGACAGGCCTGGTGGCCGAAACAGTCCCTGACCGTGTTCCAGCCCCTGATCCCGCCGGACTGGAAAATGACCCTGCGCGACGGCGAGCTTTATGCACAGGTGGCGTTTTCCGCTGCGGCCGATCAGGGGTTTGAAGCGGGTGGTCACGGCGTGCTCAAAGCGGGTAGCGTCTGGATGCCGGATAATCAGGTAAACGGCGTCGACTTTGTCCTGCCATTCCGTTTCGGCCAGGGGACCTGGTCGCTGGGCACGCGCGGGCCTGTCACACTGCGGATTGGCGAAGTCCAAAATCTGGTGACTGCGCGCAACATCACGGCGGATTTGCAGGGCGATTACCCCTGGACGGAAGACAATCCACTGCTGCTCACCAATGTGAAGGTAGAAACGCTCGGCGGAAAAATTACCATGCAACAGCTGAGAATGCCGCAGCACGATCCGGCGCTGCTGCGCGTGGATAACATCTCGTCCAGCGAGTTAATTAGCGCCGTCAATCCGAAGCAATTTACGATGTCTGGCCCGGTTAGCGGGGCGCTGCCGTTCTGGCTGGACAACGAAAAATGGATCATTAAAGATGGCTGGTTAACTAACCCTGGGCCCATGACCTTACGCATCGATAAGGATACGGCAGACGCCATAGTGCACGATAATATGGTGGCAGGTGCGGCGATTAACTGGCTCCGCTATATGGAAATCTCCCACTCGTGGACAAAAATAAATCTGGATAACCTGGGCGAACTCACGATGCAGTCGACCATCAAAGGAACCAGTCGGGCGGATGGCAAAAGCGGTTTTGTGAACCTGAACTACACCCATGAAGAGAACGTTTTCACCCTCTGGCGCAGCTTGCGCTTTGGGGACAATCTGCAAACATGGTTTGAGCAACATGCGGCGATACCGGGTCTCCGCAGTTCGACCGGCAAGGAAAGTGAGGAACAACAATGAAAATGATGGCGGGTGTACTCACCGTTGCCGTAGTTGCGCTACTGACAGGCTGTACGCCGCGTATTGAAGTCGCTGCGCCGAAGGAGCCGATTACCATCAACATGAACGTGAAAATCGAGCATGAGATCCACATCAAGGTCGATAAAGACGTTGAAACCCTGTTGAAATCGCGCAGCGATCTGTTCTGAGGACGCCATGAAACGAACATTAGCTCTTATTTTGCTGGCGCTGGGAATGAACGTGCAGGCGGCTACGCTCACCCTGAATGAAGCCCGTGCGCAGGGGCGAGTGGGCGAAACCCTGAGCGGTTATATTGCGCCGATAAAACACGATGCCCAGACGCTGGAGCTGGTTAACAGCATTAACGCTGCACGCACTGAGAGTTATCAAAAACTGGCGGACAGCAATAATTTACCGGTCGACGAAGTGGCGAAAATGGCGGGACAAAAGCTGGTTGCCCGCGCGCAGCCGGGAGAATACGTGAAGGGAATTAACGGCAGGTGGCTGAAAAAGTAATTAGCGGCAGCGCTTGCGATACTCGCCGGGCGAGACGCCAAAACGCTGCTTAAACGCCGTTGAAAAATGGCTGTGATCGGCAAAACCCCAGCTATAGCCGATCCCGGCCAGCTTTTCATCCTCGCGGGTGGCGCGAAGCATTTGCGCGCACAGGTCGAGGCGACGGTTTTTGATGTACTGCGCAACCACCAGCCCTTTATCGGCGAACATGCGATAAAGGCTCCGTACCGACATACCGCTTTGTGCAGCAATCCATTCCGGACGCAGAGATTCAGACTGGATATGATCGTCAATCAGCAACAGCACGTTCTGGAACTGACGCTCTTTTCGCGGCTGCGCGGGTTCACGCTGTTGAAACGCCGGGCGTAAAAGACACACCATCGCTTCCAGCGCCGCTTCACTCTCCCTCTCGCTGAGATCGGCGTTTCCCATGCTTTCCTGCAGGAGACGATGGCTCAGCTGAACGGTCGGCAAACTCCGCGACAGCGCGAGCGCGCAGCTTACTTCCTGGAAACGATACTGCTGCTCAATAATCTGACGGGGCAACAGAAGTGAGATTTGACGAGACTTATCCTGCCAGTTAATTGAGCACGGGCGTGATGCATCGAGGAGGGTGATGTCGCCGGCTTTCAGGATGGCACGGCGATCGTCCTGCTCAATTTCCGCGCTGCCGTCCAGCTGGAACACGGTATAGAACCAGGCGTCATTGCCGTTTTTGATCTCCTGGCGAGTGCGAAACAGATTAACCCCTGCGGCGGTGACGGTGCTGAGCTTCAGGCTGCGGGCGTAGCTGGTTTCCAGTTCTCCAATGAATTTGCCCCCAAGAGGACGCGCATCAAAGCGGCCACAAACCTGATTAATTTGCGCCAGCCATTGTTGATACTTCTCCTGCTCGCTTGCACACGCCATCGTTTCTCTCGCTGCGCCGTCAATGTTTTTGCATTGTTGCATTGTTGCATTGTTGCATTGTTGCATTGTTGCATTGTTGCATTGTTGCATTTGTGTTGCATTTTGTCAGAGCTATGAGGCTGACTATAGGAAAGAACACTCATCGGTTACAGCACTATAAGCGGGAATTATCACGAATTGCGGAGCCTGTCACAGGTGGCAAAGCGAATGTCACACAGATAAAAGCAGGATGACGAAACCCCTCGTAGACTGCAATAACACCCTGAGAAGAATAACGAAGGAGTACCCTATGTCTGAATCACAGGTCGCCGTCCTGCCGGCCGTGCAGCAGTTTTTAGACCGCTATCACGGCGTGTGGATTGACGGGCGTCAGGCCGCCTCCGACAGCGAAAAACGGCTTAACGTGTTCAACCCGGCGACGGGAGAGGTGATTGCTACCACCGCAGATGCCAGCGTTGATGACGTCGATCGTGCCGTGATGTCCGGCTGGCGTGCGTTTGTTAGCCGTAGCTGGGCCGGGAAATTACCGGCGGAGCGCGAGCGTATTTTGCTGCGCTTTGCCGATTTGGTTGAACAGCACGGCGAGGCGCTGGCGCAGTTGGAAACGCTGGAGCAGGGGAAATCGATCAACATTTCCCGCGCCTTTGAGGTCGGCTGCACCCTGAACTGGATGCGTTACACCGCCGGGTTAACCACTAAAATTGCGGGTAGAACCCTCGATCTTTCTATTCCGCTCCCGCAGGGCGCACGCTATCAGGCGTGGACGCGCAAAGAGCCGGTGGGCGTTGTGGCCGGTATTGTCCCCTGGAACTTCCCGCTGATGATTGGCATGTGGAAGGTGATGCCTGCGCTGGCTGCGGGGTGCTCTATCGTGATTAAACCGTCTGAAACCACGCCGTTGACCCTGCTGCGCGTCGCAGAGCTGGCGAGTGAGGCCGGAATTCCTGACGGCGTATTCAACGTGGTGACGGGCAGCGGCGCGGTGTGTGGTGCAGCGCTGACCTCGCATCCCCATATTGCGAAGGTGAGCTTTACGGGCTCAACGGCGACGGGCAAACAGATTGCGCGCACGGCGGCGGAGACGCTGACGGGCGTTACCCTGGAGCTGGGCGGTAAAAATCCTGCCATCGTGCTGAAAGATGCCGATCCGGCCTGGGTGATTGAAGGGCTAATGACCGGCAGCTTCCTGAATCAGGGGCAGGTTTGTGCCGCGAGTTCGCGTATTTACATTGAAGCACCGCTGTTCGACACGCTGGTCAGCGGTTTTGAGCAGGCTATTAAATCCCTGAGCGTCGGGCCGGGCATGTCGCCTGAGGCGTTTATCAACCCGCTGGCGTCACGCGCGCACTGTGAGAAAGTTCAGGCGTTCCTCGACGAAGCGACGTCGCGCAACGCGGAGCTGATTGCGGGCAATGCGGGCCCGGATAGCAAAGGCTATTACGTCTCGCCGACGCTGGTGGTGAACCCGGATGCCGCGCTGCGGCTCACCCGCGAAGAGGTCTTTGGCCCGGTGGTGAACCTGGTACGCGTGGACGATGGTGAAGAGGCGCTACGGCTGGCAAATGATACCGAATATGGCCTGACGGCCAGCGTCTGGACGCAGAACATCAGTAGGGCGCTGGAGTACACCGACAGGCTGCAGGCGGGAACCGTGTGGGTGAACAGCCATACGCTGATTGACGCCAACCTGCCGTTCGGCGGTATGAAGCAGTCCGGAACCGGGCGCGACTTCGGTCCGGACTGGCTGGACGGATGGTGCGAGACCAAATCGGTGTGCGTGCGGTATTAATACACGCCTTGCCGGCGCGGGTCGGGCAAGGCGCAGACGCCACCCGACCTGACGTTAGCGGTCGAGCAACGCAGCAATCACGACAGGAATTGACGCCAGCGCCTGCGCAACGCCTTTTTCGCGGATTTCGGCGCTCCGCGTTGTGCCCTCTGCTCGCACAAACTCAACCTGCTCAATGCCCAGAAATCCAAAGAAGCGCTGCAGGTATTTTTCCTGAAAATCCATCTCTGCGATTGGCGTACCGAAATAAATCCCGCCGCGCGAAGAGACGACAATAATTTTTTTACCCGCGGCGTGACCCACCGGGCCGTCAGGCGTGTAGCTGAACGTTTTCCCCGGCTGGGCGAGCCTGTCTAGCCAAGTTTTCAGCTGGGAGGAGACGGAGAAGTTATACATGGGCGCACCAATGACCACGATATCGCTGTCCAAAAACTCGTTCACCAGACGCGCCGACCACGCATGCTCGGCGGTCACCTCAGGCGTGAGTAACGTCTCCGTGCGTAACGGCCTGAACCCGGCAGCAATATTCCCAGTAAGGTGGCCAATGGGTTTTTCCACTACGTCCCGGTAGGTGACAATGGCGTCGTTATGACGGGATGTTAACGCCCGGACCACTTCTGCCGTTAGCTGACGTGAAATTGAATATTCACCGCTAATGCTTGAGTCAATGTGAAGTATGTTCATTTCTGCGTTTCCTTTGAGGAGAGTTGAGTTGCACGTTCGATAAACCGGACGACGTCTCCGGCATGGGAAACCATCGACATATGGCTGGCATTAATGCGCGTCACGGTTGACCCCATCGCCGCCGCAAGCTGCTGTTGGGTGTGGGGCGTGAGGGCATGGTCGTTTTCTGTCAGCAGATACCATGAGGGTTTATCGCGCCAGGCCGCGTGCTGCACGATGTCGTGAAACGCGCGCGCGGCAATTGGCTGCTGGGTTGCGGTTAGCTGCAATGTGCGGCGATGCGAAACGTCATTGGCCATGACGCGGTGATACAAAACCGGATCGTCAAGCCAGATCAGTCCGTGTTGATCGGCGTGCAGTCCTTCCATGGGCGCGTTGAGGCGCGTAAGTAGCGATGCAGCGGACTCGCCGCTGTCAGGCGCAAGGGCGGAAAGATAGGCCAGTCTTTTTACCTTTGGGTGATTTCCCGCCTGGGTAATCACCGCCCCTCCCCAGGAGTGGCCGACCAGCAGCACATCACCCTGCTGACGATCGATGACCTGTCCTGTTGCCTTTACGTCATCGTCCAGAGAGCTCAACGGATTCTGTACCGCTGTGACGTGATAGCCCTCCGACTGCAGATCTGCAATAACGTCCTGCCAGCTTGACCCGTCGGTAAACGCGCCGTGGACAAGGACGATGTTGTTAATACGCGATTGTGCAGCCATAAGCCCCTGAGGTGTGGTCAGGCCCAAGGAGGCAAGGATGGCGAAGATAAATGCGGGTTTCATAGGCGGACATACGCTCTGGAAAAGAATGTTACTCATTCTAACCAGAGCCGCGAAAACGCTTGTAGTGTCCGATTTGACGGTTATCATGCAAAATCAGACAATTTCTGGAGGCGTACAATGCGCGTCGGTATTTTAGCGTTATCCGGAAGCATGAAGTCCGCCGTGGCAGGGCTCTCCGATATGTTTTGGCTGGCTAACCAGGTCATCGCCCAGCGGCCAGAAAGCCAGCAATATCCACCTTTTGTCGCCACCATCATCACAGCGGACGGTAAGCCCGTGTTGGATGCGCAAGGGCGCGTGATTGAGGCGGAGGGCGACTTCGCCCGCTGCGGCGCGTTGGATGTCGCGATCGCCAGCGGAATGAAGCTTGATGCATACAAGCAGCCCGTTTCATTACAGGCCGTTCAGGATGCAGGGAAATGGATGTGTGAACAGTACAGGCAGGGGGCGACGCTTGCTGGTGCCTGCGCGGGAGGGCTGGTGCTGGCCGAAGCGGGGATTCTGAATGGCCGGGCCTGTACTACCACGTGGTGGCTGTATCATACATTCCGCCAACGTTACCCCCTTGCCCGGCCTGTCTGGGGTAAAGCGCTCGTGCTGGACGAACGCGTGATGACGTCGGGTGGCCCGCTGTCCTGGGTCGACACGGCTTTACAGGTGGTCAGCCTGCATGCCGGCAAGACGGTTGCCAGGCTAACGGCCGATATGGCCGTGGCCGATAGCCAGCCGTTATCCCAGCAGCTTTACGCGCCTGCCGGTTTTTTAAATTCGCTGCACCCGTTAATCATGAAAGCGGAACACCTGGTGCGATACGAAAACCCGGGCATCACGGTTGAACAATTAGCCCAGGCGTTGAACGTGACCACCCGAACGCTTCACCGCAAAATGGTGGAAGAAGTGAACGAAAGCCCCAAGAGTTTCCTGACCCGAATACGCATTGAAATGGCCATGAGGTTGCTTGAGCAACCGGCGAAAGCAATCTCCCACGTTGCCAGGGAATGCGGTTACGCTGACGATACGGTCTTTCGACGCGCTTTCATCAGCGTAGCGGGAATGTCGCCCGGCCAGTACCGGAAGTGGATCGCGGAACGTCAGGCGCTGTAAGTCATGACGCTCAGGTACGGACGCAATTACGGCCAGCCTCTTTTGCACGGTACAGTGCCGCATCGGCGCGGGCAATCACTTCGGTGCCTGCCAGACCCTCAGCCTTACCCGCAATCCCGATGCTGACGGTGACGAATTCGCTGACGTGAGACGCGCTGTGCGCAATCCCCGCGCTGCGCAGACCATCCTGAATACGAGCAGCCACCTGTTCCGCCATGTTGACCGGGCAGTCAAACAGGATCACCACAAACTCCTCGCCGCCGTATCGCGACACCACATCATTCGGCGTTCGTACCGACTGTTTCAGGACCTGCGCGACGCGGGTTAAGCATTCGTCACCCGCCTGGTGGCCGTAGGTGTCGTTGTAGAGTTTGAAGTAATCAACGTCCAGCATAATCAGCGAGAAGGATTTTCCCTGTTCAACGGCCTCTTCCAGGACGGTTTCCATTGCCCGACGATTCGCGGTTTGGGTCAATGCATCCAGGTGCGCCAGGGCATCCAGCCGCGAGATGAGCAGCTGGTTCTGTTGGTTACGCCGCCAGGCTTCTTCAAACCAGCTTAATAAGATAAAGCGGCCGCAAACGAGAATCAGGGTAAAAACAATCCAAATGACAGCAAAGCGCAGGTTCACTCCGTGGTTAAGTGCCACACTGGCGACGGGGAGAGCAAGCCAGAGCGGTACGGTAAAAGACAGCAGCCCCGACGGGTGAAAATAGAGGGCCGTCATTCCTGTTAACAGCAGAATTACAAATATTGGCCAGGCATGAGGAAGCTGTACAACCGAGATGAGCAGGTAGCTGCACATCGCCCACAGAAGGCTACAAATGAACAGAACGGCACCGATCCCAGCAATATGCCGCCAGGCCATCACGATCAGCGCGGCCGAGAGGATAATCACCCCCAGCATGGAAGTATCGACAATGCGCGTAAGGTAGGGTGTGGCGCCAATCTGGCCGTCGATATTCGCGAACAACACATTACGCAGCAGGAGCATGAGCGCAAAGCTCACGTTGACGAAGGCCAGCCAGGGCAGGTTCATTGCCAGGCCATGACGCACCATTGATTTTCGGGTAGGCCATGTGGCGAGTCCTGGCGTTGTGTTGTGTCTTTTTTCCATCGAGGCCGATTTCCGTATCAAAAGGGTTGAAGAAAAACGGGCGGAATGTCCGCCCGTCCGTGTCGAACGTTACGGCGTCACTATGCTAAACCAGAACTCAAATTTATCCATATAGCCCAGCATTTCATCGAGTTTCGCTCCGTTACCGCTGATCTTAATGTCGCCGCTATCCTGCGCCTGCTTCAGCGTCACTTCCTTCAGGATAATTTTGTTCAGCGTATCGCGGTTGAGCGCCAGCGTGGCGTCTGCGTCTTTCGCCTCAGCATTGGCCGTATGGTTAAGCACGCCGTTTTCCAGCTCAAGCTTGTACTTACCGCCATCGTTGCCCAGATCGATGTTGAACACCGATTTAGCATCTCCGGCTTTTTGCCCGTTGATATGGACGGCCAAATAGTCGAAGAACATCTCCGGCGTCATGGCCCGCACGGTATCCGGGCTAGCGGTATTCGGCGTTGGGCCTTTCACCACGCCGTTACGCAACTCCTGTGCGCCGGTGAGATAGAAGTTACGCCACGGACCGGATTCAGCCTGGTAACCCAACTGCTCCAGCGCATCCGCTTCCAGGTTGCGCGCGGCCTGATTGTTCGGATCGGCAAACACCACTTTGCTCACTACCTGCGCCACCCAGCGATAGTTCCCCTGGTCGAAGTCGGTTTTGGCCTTGCTCAGGACGGCGTCTGCGCCGCCCATATACTCAACGAATTTCTTCGCGCCTTCTTCTGGCGGCAGTTCGTCAAGGGTTGCCGGGTTGCCGTCAAACCAGCCCAAATAAAGCACGTAGGTCGCTTTTACGTCGTGACTGACGGAGCCATAGTAGCCGCGGTTCGCCCAGGTATGCGCCAGGGAGTCAGGGAGCTTGAAGCTGGCGGCAATTTCATCGCGCGTCAGACCTTCGTTCGCCATACGCAGCGTCTGGTCGTTAATATAACGGTAAAGATCGCGCTGGCTTTTCAACAGTTTGACAACATTTTCGTTGCCCCAGGTAGGCCAGTGGTGCTGTGCCATGATGATTTCGGCTTTATCGCCCCAGCGCACAATCGCCTGGTTGATGTATTTCGACCACGGCAACGGTTCACGGATTTTTGCTCCGCGCAGCGAGTAGGTGTTGTGCAGGGTGTGGGTGACATCCTCAGCGGACTCAATCAGCTTTTTCTCTTCGATATACCACAGCATTTCAGACGGGGCTTCGGAACCCGGGGCGAGCATAAAATCATAGGTCAGCCCGTCAATGACCTCTTTCTGCCCATCTTTCTCAATGATATTCGTGGGGGCAATCAGGGTGACGGTCCCGGCTGACGTTGTCGTGCCCAGGCCTGCACCGACCTGGCCTTTGGCATCCGGTTTCAGCAGGTTGCCGTACATATAGCTGGCTCGGCGGCTCATCACGTTGCCCGCCATAATATTTTCCGCAACGGCGGCTTCCATAAATCCTGCCGGCGCGTAGATTTTCACCTTGCCCGATTTCACATCTGCTTCGTCAACCACCCCGCGAACACCGCCGTAGTGATCAACGTGGCTATGGGTGTAAATGACGGCGATCACCGGTTTTTGACCCCGGTTTTTATAATAAAGATCCATCCCGACTTTTGCGGTTTCCGCCGACACCAGCGGGTCGACCACGGTAATACCATCCTTTCCCTCGATAATGGTCATATTCGATAAATCGAGATTTCGTATCTGATATACGCCGTCGGTAACTTCAAACAGCCCGCTAATATTAATCAGCTGAGATTGACGCCATAAACTTGGGTTAACGGAATCCGGTGCCTTATCGCCTTCTTTAATAAACGTATACTGCTGCGGATCCCAGACAACATTGCCTTGTTCCCCTTTGATGACCTCTTGCGGGATGGGCGCGATAAATCCTTTATGCGCGTTGGCGAAATCGGTGTTATCAGAGAAAGGTAATTGATTAAAAAGGGCGTTGTTAGCTTGTTGCGTCGCCGCGGTAGCATCCTTCGGGGATTCTGCTGAGTAAGAGGGACTAATGGAAACAAAAAATCCCGCCAGCGCGAGACTTCTGACTATCAAATTGAATTTCATCCTAAAACCTCTCAGTTATGTACAACGGTGTTTGTGTAAACTTCGTGTCCTGGCTGAAAGTCGTTCAAGAGAAGCAAAAAAGGAGGGGCAAATTAAATATAATCGGGATGAAATATTCAGCAAATAAATATATGAAAAACCGGGCGTTGCGCCCGGTGCGTGATTTATTACTGCGCCTCTTTCTTCTTGCCGAGCGTTGGCGTCTCATCGAAGAAGTTCCACGGTTTGAGCAGGGTATGCACCCATTCCGTCGGCATTATTGGCCACTCTTCCGCGCGGGCGACGTGGGTCGTCCCGGTCGTCATCCACACCACGTCATCCTGATTGTTCAACGACTCGTTATCTTTGCTGTATTGGCCCAGCCCCGTATCGTGCGTTGAGCGGTTCGGGAATTTCCCTTCCGGGTACATTTCATTGGGATGGTAGCGTGTCACCCACAGCTGTTTATCCATAAAGCTCAGGCGGTGGTAAATCCATTCGTCCGGGGCAAACTTCGCGCCGGTGGCGACCGGGTGCGTTCCGCCTGCGTAAGGGATTATCTGATACGACACCGGGTTCCCCATCCGGTTTTCTTTACGGGTGTTGCTCAGCAGGCGAATCGTGCCCGGATCGAATTTCTGCGCCGCCTGTTGCTCGGTATCAATATCGTACTGGCTGATCTGCAGGGTGCTGGTACGCGGTCCGCCGGCGGTATTTGGCTTCACCTCCGGATCCATCGCCACCAGTTTGTTATTAATACCATCCACATCCATATCCAGACGGAAGTTGTAGATGTGCTGGTGGGTCGTACCCACGATGTTATGGTCGATCAGCGTCCCGTATCGGGTGTCATCTTTGGCGGTGGCGTCATGCATGGTTTTTGTCACCACGCCTTTTACCGCCTCTATACCCGTTGCCCCGGCATCAATACCGATGGTGCCGTTCTCATGGAATACCCAGTCGAAGATATAGTCGTAGTTGCCTACGGTACTGACCCAGCGGATCACCAGTTCGCGGCGTTCGGTGCTGACGTTGGGCTGCCCCATCTCCTGATGCTTGTACTCTGGCCCGGCGTAGCGCTCAAAAATCGCGATAGCGCGCGGGATCTCCATGGGCGCACCGGTGTAATCCGGGATGGTTTCATTCAGCATCACGGCGTTAGACGGTACGTCTTTACCGCGCACCAGCGGGGAGGTCAGGGTGCCCATGCCATAATCGCCGGAATCCAGATATGCTTTAAAGTACCAGCCGACATCCGGGTCGCCGTAGGGGACGATCATTCCGCCGAGCGAGCCTTGATACATGACCTGGCGTTTTTTACCGTTGTCGTTGTAGGTGACGGTCGAAATCATTGGGCCAACGCGCGAATCCAGGCTCAGGTGGAAATCCCAGTTCTGCCAGTGCACCATGTCGCCGGTAATGGTGTAGTTTTTTCCTTCTGGCTCCACGATCTCCAGCGGTTTTTTCGCGGTTTCAACCCGATCGCGTCCATCATAAGGGCGCGGAGTCATGGGGACCGGCACCACCGCACCTTCTTCAATCTTCTGAATTTTCTTCTGTTCGAGATCGACCACGGCCACCAGGTTTTCAATCGGATGCGCCCAGTAGTTCCCGTCACCCACGTCCAGATAACTCACCACTTTCAGCAGGCGGTCTTCCTGCTTCAGGCCGTCTTTACCGTCAAAGTAGCCGACGGTCAGCGGGGTGGTGATCACCTTCTTCGTATCGGTGATGCCGCGTTTTTTAAGCACTTCAGCAAACTCGGGGCTCTCGTTCACGATCTGCTGCACGGCGGTAAAGTCATCCAGCAACACCATGCCGTGCGCGTCTTTAATCGGTTCCCAGCGCAGAATTTTTTTGTCTTTCAGGTCCACCAGGCTCTCGATAACGTGCTTACCGTCCAGCATGGTGATGTTCGCCTGGCGAGGCGCATCCACCGCGGTGCCGTTCAACACAAAGTCCCACACTTTGGCTTTTTCGGGTTCTGCAAGGGCAATCTGGGTAAAGCGGGTATTGGGTTTAAAATCCGCAGACGCTTTTACGATGTCGACGGCCTGTTTAATCTCGTCAGCCGTCAGGGCATTTAGCGGGTGAGGGCGTTTTTCTACCTGGAAGGTCCGATCGAGGCCAGACTGGAAAACGTCGTTGATGAAGGTCTCAGAGATAAAGGCTTTATTGTTTTTCATCACCACCGGCACCTGCAGCTTCAGGGGGTGGCCGTTGACGATAGCGGTTTTCGCGCCCGGTTTAACCTTCACAAAGGCACCGTCTTTCGCGATGGTGAACATTTGTGCGTAATCGTCCCACCTAACGTCGGCGCCAAAATCCTGCAGCGTTTTGTCCAACGGGACCATATGCGCTTCGCTGCCGTGTGCGAAAACAGGGGATTGCCAGGCGCAACACAGCGCAACGGCCATGGCCAGTGCCGTTCTACGGGCAGAAAAAGAAGAATTGCTTCCCATCGTAGACCTCATCTTGTTGTGTTTATTGTGTTGTGACAGCCTTATCCTGACACCCCCCTGCCAAAAGCGTTTGTCTGCATCTGCCAGGTTATTTGTCAGCCTTGCCAGGTTAAAAAAAGACCGGGGTTTATCACACCCCGGTCAAGGTACAGAGAGGAATGGGTCAGAGGTCGCCCTGCTGGCGCGCCACCAGCGTCAGAATGGAATAGAGCGCGACGGCCTGCTGATGCTGGTTAACGATCTCAACGGACCACTCCACCACGCCGGTGGGTTTTTCGTCAGCAGTTCGTTGTTTTTTCACTGTTTTACGTTTACAGGTCAGGCGTACCTGAATGGTATCGCCCGGTTTGACGGGCTCGATAAAGCGCAGGTTTTCCATGCCGTAGTTAGCAATCACCGGCCCAACGCCTGCATCGACAAACAGCCCTGCGGCGGCGGAGATCAGGAAGTAACCGTGGACTACGCGCTCGCCGAAGATCGACTCTGCCGCGCCAATCTTGTCCATGTGAGCGTAGAAATGATCCCCGCTGAGACAGGCAAAGTTAACTATATCCGCCTCCGTTAACGTCCGTCGCGGCGTCAGCAGGCTATCGCCAGGCTGTAGCTCTTCGAAGTATTTGCGGAACGGATGGACGCGATCTTCCTGCACCTGTGCACCGCGTACCCACTGCTTACCAATAGCGGCCAGCATGGTCGGGCTGCCCTGTATGGCCGTGCGCTGCAGGTAATGCTTCACCGCACGCAGCCCGCCCAGCTCTTCGCCACCGCCCGCACGTCCCGGACCGCCGTGGACCAGCTGCGGCAGCGGAGAGCCGTGGCCGGTGGACTCTTTCGCGGACTCCTCATTGAGGATTTGAATACGGCCGTGAGCGCGTGCCGCCCCGGCGATAAACTGGCGCGCAAGGGGCAAATCTGCCGTTACCAGCGTCCCCGCCAGGCTGCCGCCGCCCGCGCGCGCAAGCTGCATGGCGTGCTCTGGATTACGATACGGCATCAGCGTTGCAACCGGGCCAAAGGCTTCGGTGGCATGCACGGCAGGGGTTTCATCCGGCTGCGGACAGAAGAGCAGGGTTGGCGGGAAGAAAGCGCCTGCCGTCTGCAGGTCCGCTTTTCCGCCCAGACGAACCTGACAGCCTGCGCTAATCAGCTGATTGACTTTCTCCTGCACATCCGCGCGCTGTTCGCCGTTCACCAGCGCGCCCATCTTCACGCCCTCCTGCGCCGGGTCGCCCACGACCACCTTTTCCAGCCGCGCAATCAGCGCCTGGCTGACGGCATCAACCTGCTCGTGCGGCACGATGATGCGGCGGATAGCGGTACATTTTTGCCCCGCTTTGGCGGTCATCTCACGCACGACTTCGCGAATGAACAGTGCGAACTCCGGTTTATCCGGCGTGACGTCTTCACCCAAGACGCAGCAGTTGAGGGAGTCGGCTTCCATGGTGAACGGGATCGCGTTGGCGACAATATTGGGATGCACGCGCAGACTTTGCCCGGTGCTGGCCGAACCGGTAAAGGTCACCACGTCCTGACCGTCGAGATGGTTCAGCAGATCGCCCGCGCCGCCGCAAATCACGCTGATGGCCCCGTCCGGCACTAGCCCGCTTTCGACAATCGACTTCACCATTGCCTGCGTGACCTGCGCGGTCGCCGTGGCCGGTTTGATGATGGCGGGCATGCCGGCAAGCCACGTCGGCGCCAGCTTTTCCAGCATTCCCCAGCACGGGAAGTTAAAGGCATTGATATGCACGGCCACGCCGGATTTTGAGGTTAAGACGTGGCGGGCAGCAAAGCCGCCTTCTTTTGACAGCGGTATCAGCTCATCTTCCGGCCACAGCGTATCGTCCGGCAGTTCGCGGCTGCCCAACCCGGCATAGGTGAAAAGGGTGCCGATCCCGCCTTCAATATCCACCCAGCTGTCGGCCCGGGTTGCACCCGTTTGCGCTGACAGTGCGTAAAAGTGCGCTTTGTGCTCAAGAAGATGCTTGGCTACCGCTTTCAGCATGGCCGCGCGTTCGATAAAGGTCATGGCACGCAGTGACTCGCCGCCGTGTTCGATGGCGTAGCGGCGTGCGGCCGCCATATCCAGCCCTTCGCTGGTGACTTCCCACAATGCTTCACCGCTGATGGCGTGACAGATGTTGCGCTCGCGGCCCCGGCCAGACTGCCAGGCACCGGACAAGAAGCTGGCTAACTGCTGCATCATTTATCTCCAGATGTTTCATGAGTTCACTATGAATAGTTAAATTACGAATCATAAAAATCAAGCTGAGTTTTAATGAATTGTTAACATTGTGATCCGGCATGATGAAATGCTGCCATCAAAACCCCTCTGCAGGCGGATTTAGCAAAATCCCTGCGAGATGGATCACGAAATAAACAAACTCTCCTTGGGGTTATATTTAACCTTTGTGTAACTTTCAAGAAACAAAGCGATTCATGAATTGGCCTTGTTAAATAGATTAACGAATCATAAAGGTGATGATGTGACGCAAGAACAACGCTTTGAGCAGCGCATAGCCCAGGAGACGGCCATTGAGCCTCAGGACTGGATGCCGGAAGCCTACCGTAAGACGTTGATCCGTCAGATTGGTCAGCATGCGCACTCCGAAATTGTCGGCATGCTGCCGGAAGGGAACTGGATTGCTCGCGCCCCGACGCTGCGCCGTAAAGCCATCCTGCTGGCAAAGGTGCAGGACGAGGCCGGGCACGGTTTGTATCTCTACAGCGCAGCGGAAACGCTGGGCTGCGCGCGGGAAGATATCTACCAGAAGATGCTTGACGGCAAGATGAAATATTCCTCCATCTTCAACTATCCCACGCTGAGCTGGGCCGATATCGGGGTGATCGGCTGGCTGGTGGACGGCGCGGCCATCGTCAATCAGGTGGCGCTCTGCCGCACCTCCTACGGCCCCTACGCTCGCGCGATGGTGAAAATCTGTAAAGAAGAGAGCTTCCACCAGCGTCAGGGGTTTGAGGCCTGCATGGCGCTGGCGCAGGGCAGCGAAGCACAGCGCCAGATGCTGCAGGACGCCATCAACCGTTTCTGGTGGCCGGCTCTGATGATGTTCGGGCCCAACGACGATAACTCGCCGAACAGCGCGCGCAGCCTCGCCTGGAAAATCAAACGCTTTGGTAACGATGAGCTGCGCCAGCGCTTCGTGGATAACACCGTCCCGCAGGTGGAAATGCTGGGCATGACCGTGCCCGATCCCGACCTGCATTTTGATGAAGAGAGCGGTCATTACCGCTTCGGCGAGATTGACTGGCAGGAGTTTGAAGAGGTCATTAACGGGCGCGGCATTTGCAATCACGAACGTCTGGCCGCCAAACGCAACGCCTGGGAAGAAGGGGCGTGGGTGCGCGAAGCCGCACTGGCGCACGCAGAAAAACAGCACGTCCGCAACGTGGCCTAAGGGGAAACAGGATGAGCAATGTCTACTGGCCGCTGTACGAAGTCTTCGTACGCAGCAAACAAGGGTTGTCCCACCGTCATGTGGGAAGTCTTCATGCCGCTGACGACCGCATGGCGCTTGAAAACGCGCGTGATGCCTACACCCGCCGCAGCGAAGGCTGTTCTATCTGGGTGGTGAAGGCGAGCGAAATCGTCGCCTCGCAGCCCGAAGAGCGCGGTGAATTTTTTGACCCGGCGGAAAGCAAGGTTTACCGCCATCCGACGTTTTACACCATCCCTGATGGCATCGAACACATGTGAGGTCAGGAATGAAAACTGTCTCTGCCTATGCCCTGCGACTGGGCGACAACGGTCTGGTGCTTTCCCAGCGCCTGGGCGGCTGGTGCGGCCACGCGCCGGAGCTGGAAATTGATCTGGCGTTGGCCAATATCGGGCTCGATCTGCTGGGTCAGGCGCGCAACTTCCTGACCTACGCCGCCGAGCTGGACGGTCAGGGCGATGAAGACACGCTGGCCTTTAGTCGCGATGAACGCCAGTTCCGCAACTTACTGCTGGTAGAGCAGCCGAACGGCAGTTTCGCCGACACGCTGGTTCGTCAGTACCTGATGGATGCCTGGAACGTGGCGCTGTACGCGCGCTTGACCCAAAGCACCGACAGCCAGCTTGCCGCCATTGCCGCGAAAGCGATTAAAGAGGTGCGCTACCACCTGCGCTTTAGCCGCGGCTGGGTAATCCGTCTGGGCGACGGCACGGAAACCTCCGCACGGAAAATGCAGCAGGCGGTTGACGCCCTGTGGCGCTTTACGGCCGAGCTGTTTGAAGCCGATGATGTTGAGCTGGCGCTGATGGAATCCGGCGTGGCGGTAGACCCGCGCACCCTGCGTCAGCCATGGGAAAACGAAGTCTTTGCCGGCCTGCGGGAGGCCACCCTGTGCGTGCCGGATGAAGCGGCGTATCGCACGGGCGGCAAGCGAGGGCTGCACTCCGAACATCTGGGGCCGATGCTGGCAGAGATGCAATATCTCCAGCGCATGTACCCCGGCCAGCAGTGGTAAGGAAGGAGAACGCCATGCAACGTCTCGTCGACATCGCTCCCGCGCAAATCCCGCAAATCTGGGCGCTGCTCAGCCAGATCCCGGACCCGGAAGTCCCGGTGCTGACGATTACCGATTTGGGCATGGTGCGCAGCGTCGCGGCAAAAGGGGAAGGTTGGGTGATTGGCTTCACGCCAACGTACTCCGGTTGCCCGGCGACGGAACACCTGCTGGGTGCGATCCGCGAGGCGATGACGGCGCAGGGGTTTACCCCGGTGCATATCGTGCTCCAGCTAGAGCCCGCCTGGACGACCGACTGGATGACCGGGGACGCGCGTGAACGTCTGCGTGAATATGGCATCAGTCCGCCCGTGGGCCACAGCTGTCATGTCCACGTCCCTGCTGAGGTCACCTGTCCGCGCTGCGCGAGTACCGACACCGCGCTTATCAGTGAATTTGGTTCAACGGCCTGCAAAGCGCTCTACCGCTGCAATACCTGCCGTGAGCCTTTCGATTATTTCAAATGTATTTGAGGCTGCCATGACAACGTTTCATTCATTAACAGTGGCAAACGTGGAACCCGAAACCCGCGATGCGGTGACGATAACGTTCGCAGTGCCTAACGATTTGCAGGAGGCTTACCGCTTCCGCCCGGGTCAACACCTGACGCTGAAAGCCCGGCTGGGTGGCGATGAACTGCGTCGCTGTTATTCCATTTGCCGCAGCGCCGCGCCGGGGGAAATTAGCGTGGCGGTCAAAGCCGTCGAAGGCGGGCGATTTTCCCGCTATGCGCGGGACGAGATCAAACCGGGCATGGCGCTGGAGGTGATGGTGCCGCAAGGGCATTTTGGCTACCAGCCGCAGGCCGGGCGTGAAGGGCACTATCTGGCGATCGCCGCAGGCTCCGGGATCACCCCGATGTTGGCGATTATCTCCGCCACGCTGGTCACTGAACCTAACAGCCATTTCACCCTGATTTACGGTAACCGCAGCAGCCAGAGCATGATGTTCCGCCAGGCGCTGGCGGATCTGAAAGACACATACCCACAGCGCCTGCAGCTGGTGTCCCTCTTCAGCCAGGAGACGCTCGACAGCGAACTTCTGCACGGCCGCATCGACGGTGAAAAACTGCAGGCGCTGGCGAAAACAGTGATCAACTTCCGTCAGTACGACGAAGCCTTTATCTGTGGCCCGTCGACGATGATGGATGAGGCCGAAGCGGCGCTTAAAGCGCTAGGAACGCCGGAAAACGCCATTCACCTTGAGCGCTTCAACACGCCGGGAACCGCCGTCAAGCGCACGATCGGCGTGCAGGCCGAAGGACAAAAAGTGACCGTGCGCCAGGACGGGCGCGACCGCGAAATCACCCTGACGGCGGACGATGAAAGCATTCTTGATGCGGCCCTGCGCCAGGGGGCAGACCTGCCGTATGCCTGCAAAGGGGGCGTATGTGCCACCTGCAAATGCAAGGTGCTGCGCGGCAAAGTGGATATGGTCACTAACTACAGCCTGGAGCCGGACGAGCTGGCCGCCGGATACGTGCTGAGCTGTCAGTCGCTGCCGTTAACCGCCGACGTGGTGGTCGACTTTGATGCGAAGGGGATGGCATGAGCGAACTGATTATCTCTCGTCACAGCCGCGTGCTGCAGCTCACGCTAAACCGCCCGGCGGCGCGCAATGCGCTGAACAATGCGCTCTTGATGCAGATTGCGGACGTGCTTGACGCCGCCGCCGCCGATAGCGCGATCTCTGCCTGCGTGATTTACGGCAGCGAACGCTGCTTTGCGGCCGGGGCAGATCTCAACGAAATGGCGGAAAAGGATCTGCCTGCCACCCTGAACGATATCCGCCCGCAGCTTTGGACGCGGATTAACGCCTTTACGAAACCGCTGATCGCCGCCGTTAACGGCGTTGCGCTGGGGGCCGGGTGCGAACTCGCGCTGCTCTGCGACGTGGTGATTGCCGGGGATAACGCGCGCTTTGGCCTGCCGGAGATCACGCTCGGCATTATGCCAGGGGCTGGCGGCACGCAGCGCCTTATCCGTAGCGTGGGCAAATCCCTCGCCAGCAAGATGGTGCTGACGGGGGAGAGCATCAGCGCGTTCCAGGCGCTGAGCGCCGGTCTGGTCAGCGACGTGTTCCCGGCATCGCTGACGCTGGAGTACGCCCTCAAGCAGGCTGGGCTGATGGCCCGCCACTCTCCGCTGGCGCTGCAGGCGGCGAAGCAGGCGCTGCGCCAGTCTCAGGAAGTCCCGCTTCAGGCCGGGCTGGCTCAGGAGCGGCAGCTGTTTACGCTGCTCTCTGCCACCGACGATCGCCGCGAGGGCATCGATGCCTTCTTTCAAAAACGCACCCCCGATTTTAAAGGACGCTAACCGTGGAATTTATCCTGAGTCATGTAGAGCAAGGCGTGATGACCCTTACCCTAAACCGTCCGGATCGCTTGAACAGCTTCAACGACGTGATGCACCAGCAGCTTGCCGAATGCCTGAAGCTGGCCGAGCGCGATGACGCTATCCGCTGTCTGCTGATAACCGGCGCCGGTCGCGGTTTCTGTGCCGGTCAGGATCTCAATGACCGCAACGTCGACCCCAACGGCCCGGCGCCGGATTTGGGGATGTCCGTTGAAACCTTCTACAACCCGCTGGTGCGTCGCCTGGCAAAACTGCCGAAACCCGTTATCTGCGCGGTCAACGGCGTGGCGGCGGGCGCAGGGGCAACGCTGGCGCTGGGATGTGATGTGGTCATTGCGGCCCGCTCAGCCCATTTTGTGATGGCCTTCAGCAAGCTCGGGTTGGTCCCGGACTGCGGGGGCACCTGGCTACTGCCGCGCGTAGCGGGGCGCGCCCGTGCGATGGGGCTGGCGCTGCTCGGTGACACGCTCAGCGCTGAACAGGCGCAGGACTGGGGGATGATCTGGCAGGTGGTGGATGACGACCAGCTTTCCACGACGGCACAGAAGATGGCGCTGCACTTTGCGTCACAGCCAACCTTTGGTCTCGGGCTGATTAAGCAGGCATTCAACGCTGCCGAGACCAACACCCTCGACGCGCAGCTTGACCTGGAGCGTGACTATCAGCGTCTGGCCGGGCGTAGCGCTGACTATCGTGAAGGCGTCAGCGCCTTCATGGCAAAACGCGTTCCGAACTTTACGGGGAAATAAGATGGTGAACATTCGCACTGTCGCCGTGATCGGCAGCGGCACCATGGGCGCGGGGATTGCCGACGTCGCGGCCAGCCACGGGCATCAGGTCCTGATTTACGACATTGCCGCTGACGCCATTTCACGTGCCGTTGACGGCATTCGTGCGCGGCTGGCTTCCAGAGTCGCGCGCGGCAAGCTCTCTGCCGATGCCAGCGGGCAAATTCTCGCCCGGCTGATCCCGGTAACGGATATCGAAGCCCTCGCGGCGGCAGATCTGGTCATTGAGGCGGCGTCCGAACGCCTTGAGGTAAAAAAGGCGCTGTTTGCAAAGCTGGCTGACGTCTGCCCGGCGCAGACGTTGCTGACCAGCAACACCTCATCCATCTCCATCACGGCGATTGCGGCAGAGATTCGCCACCCGGAGCGCGTGGCGGGGCTCCATTTCTTTAACCCCGCGCCGGTGATGAAGCTGGTGGAAGTGGTCAGCGGGTTGGCGACCTCATCTGAAGTGACGGATGCGCTGTGCGAACTGGCGATGAACTGGGGAAAACAGCCGGTTCGCTGCCAGTCAACGCCTGGGTTCATCGTCAACCGCGTGGCGCGTCCGTTCTATTCCGAGGCCTGGCGCGCGCTGGAAGAACAGGTGGCAACACCCGAGACAATCGACGCCGCGCTGCGCGAAGGCGGCGGTTTCCCAATGGGGCCGCTGGAGCTGACGGACATGATTGGCCAGGACGTTAACTTTGCCGTGACCTGTTCCGTGTTTAACGCCTTCTGGCAGGAGCGCCGTTTTCTGCCGTCGCTGGTTCAGCAGGAGCTGGTGTTGGCCGGACGGCTAGGTAAAAAAAGCGGGAAGGGTGTATACGACTGGCACGCTGACAGGCCTGCCGTGCAGTGGAGTGCGTCCGTCAGCGATAGCAACCCGGTGCGGGTAGAGAAAATAAGTGACAGCGTCACAAGAATTGACGAGCTGCTGTTAATTGAAACGCAGGGCGAGACGGCGCAGTCGCTGGCGGTGAAGCATAACAGACCGGTGGTGGTGGTAGACCGCATTGAGCGCGATGTGGCCGTGATTGCGGCGGCGTTCAGCAACCCCGACAGCGTCACGCGCAAGGCCATTGGGTACCTGCAGCAGCAGGGAAACCGGGTGGTGCAGATTGCGGATTACCCTGGCCTGCTGGTCTGGCGGACCGTCGCGATGATTGCCAACGAAGCGCTGGACGCCCTGCAAAAAGGCGTCGCCAGCGAAAAAGATATCGATACCGCGATGCGTCTGGGCGTGAACTACCCGAGCGGGCCGATTGCCTGGGGGGAGCGTCTTGGCTGGCAGCGTCTGTTAACCCTGCTGGAAAACCTACAGCGTCATTACGGTGAAGAGCGCTATCGCCCCTGTTCACTGCTGCGCCAGCGCGCGCTTCTGGAGTGTAGCTATGAGTCATAACGCCTGGCGTAACGCCCGCATCATGTATGAACAGGACGCCTGCGCTCAGGCGTTGGGGATCGACATTATGGACATGGACGACGGTTACGCGAGGGTGACCATGACCATTACCCCGCAGATGCTTAACGGGCATAAAACCTGCCACGGCGGACAGCTCTTTTCGCTGGCAGACACCGCGTTTGCTTATGCCTGCAACAGCCAGGGGCTGGCGGCGGTTGCCTCCGGTTGCTCCATCGATTTCCTGCGTCCGGGCTTTGCCGGCGACACGCTGACCGCCACGGCGCGGGTTAAGCATCAGGGCAAGCTGACCGGCGTGTACGACATTGAAATTCACAACCAACACCAAAAAACAGTCGCTCTTTTTCGCGGGAAATCTCACCGCATTGGCGGCAGTGTGACAGGAGAAGCCTGATGCGTGACGCATTTATTTGTGAGGGTGTTCGTACCCCGGTCGGTCGTTACGGTGGCGCGTTATCTGGCGTGCGCGCCGACGATCTGGGCGCCGTACCGCTGCGCGCGCTGCTGGCGCGCTACCCGCAGTTAGACGTGGAGCGGATTGATGATGTGATTTTCGGCTGCGCCAACCAGGCGGGTGAAGACAACCGCAACGTGGCGCGTATGTCGGCGCTGCTGGCCGGTCTGCCGCAAACCGTATCAGGCACGACGATCAACCGCCTGTGCGGCTCCGGGCTGGACGCCATTGGTTTTGCCGCTCGTGCCATCAAGGCCGGTGATGGTGACCTGCTGATAGCTGGCGGGGTGGAATCCATGTCCCGCGCGCCGTTTGTGATGGGCAAAGCCACTGCCGCGTTTCAGCGCCAGTCAGAGATCTTCGATACCACCCTCGGCTGGCGATTTGTGAATCCGCTCATGCATCAGCAATACGGAACTGACAGCATGCCGGAAACGGCGGAGAATGTAGCTGAAATGTTAAATATCAGTCGTGCCGATCAGGACGCGTTTGCGTATCGCAGCCAGCAACGCACCGCTCAGGCACAGCAGAACGGCGTGCTGGCACAGGAGATCGTCTCGGTGCAGGTGCCAGGAAAACAAGGGACGGTGACGGCGGTCTGCGAGGATGAACATCCGCGGGCGGACACCACGCTGGAACAACTGGCCGGGCTAAAAACCCCGTTTCGCAAAAATGGCGTGGTCACGGCGGGCAATGCCTCCGGCGTCAACGACGGCGCGGCTGCGCTGATTATCGCCAGTGAGCAGATGGCGCTCGCTCAGGGGTTAATCCCGCGCGCGCGTATCGTCGCCATGTGTACGGCTGGCGTTGAACCGCGTCTGATGGGATTAGGCCCCGTTCCTGCAACGTGCAAAGTGCTGGAGCGCGCCGGACTCAGCATTACCGATATGGACGTCATTGAACTCAATGAAGCCTTTGCTTCCCAGGCGCTGGGCGTGTTGCGCCAGCTGGGCCTGGCGGATGATGCCGCGCACGTTAACCCGAACGGCGGGGCGATTGCCTTAGGTCATCCGTTGGGGATGAGCGGTGCCCGGCTGGCACTGGCCGCCAGTAATGAACTGCATCGACGCAACGGGCGCTACGCGCTGTGTACGATGTGCATCGGTGTGGGTCAGGGCATTGCCATGATCCTTGAGCGTGTTTGAGCGATTAACACTGTGAGTACCCTACAATGACAAATACAACAAAGCTTGATCCGATCGAAACCGCGTCCCTTGATGAGTTACAGTCCCTGCAGACCGAGCGCCTGAAATGGACGCTTCATCACGCTTATAACAACGTTCCGATGTACAAACGCAAGTTTGACGCGGCGGGCGTTCATCCTGACGATTTCAACGAGCTGGCGGACATTCGCAAATTCCCGTGTACCACAAAACAGGATTTACGCGATAACTACCCGTTCGACACCTTTGCCGTCCCGATGGAGCAGGTGGTGCGTATTCACGCCTCGTCCGGCACCACCGGCAAGCCGACCGTGGTGGGATACACCCAAAATGACATTGATAACTGGGCCAATATCGTTGCGCGCTCCCTGCGCGCGGCGGGCGGCAGTGCGAAGGACAAAATTCACGTGGCCTATGGTTACGGGCTCTTTACCGGCGGCCTGGGCGCACATTATGGCGCAGAGCGTTTAGGCGCGACGGTGATCCCGATGTCCGGCGGACAGACGGAGAAACAGGCGCAGCTGATCCGCGATTTCCAACCGGATATGATCATGGTGACGCCGTCCTACTGCCTCAACCTGATTGAAGAGCTGGAGCGCCAGATGGGCGGCGATGCCAGCCAATGTTCCCTGCGCGTGGGCGTGTTCGGCGCCGAGCCGTGGACGCAGGCGATGCGCCGCGAAATTGAAAAGCGTCTGGGTATCACCGCGCTGGATATTTATGGGTTATCCGAAGTGATGGGGCCGGGCGTGGCGATGGAGTGCCTTGAAACCGCCGATGGCCCGACCATCTGGGAAGATCATTTCTTTCCTGAAATCGTTCACCCTAACGACGGCACGCCGCTTAATGACGGCGAGCAGGGCGAACTTCTGTTTATGACGCTGACTAAAGAGGCGCTGCCGGTTATCCGCTACCGTACCCGCGATCTGACGCGCCTGCTGCCCGGAACGGCTCGCACCATGCGCCGCATGGACAGGATCGGCGGGCGCAGCGACGATATGCTGATCATTCGCGGCGTTAACGTTTTTCCGTCACAGCTTGAGGAAGAGATCGTCAAGTTTGAACATTTATCGCCACACTACCAGCTGGAGGTCAACCGCCGCGGTCATCTTGATTCGCTTTCCGTGCGCGTTGAGCTAAAAGAAAGTAGCTTAACGTTGACGCACGAGCAGCGCTGTCAGGTCTGTCACCAGCTGCGCCATCGCATTAAATCGATGGTTGGGATTTCAACCGATGTGACGATCGTCAACTGCGGCAGTATCCCACGCTCGGAAGGCAAAGCCTGCCGCGTGTTTGACCTGCGCAAGGCGGCGGCCAACGGCTGAGCGTAGCGGTCGTTATCCCTCTCCCCGTGGGAGAGGGATATGTTTAATCCTGTGCTATGATTCATCAAGGAAAAAAATCACAACAGAATGAATCACATGAATAAACTCGACGCCTTCATCCAGCACGCGGTCAGCTCGGTACCCATCAGTGGAACATCGCTTATCTCCTCGTTATACGGTGACGCACTTTCCCATCGCGGCGGTGAAATCTGGCTTGGAAGCCTGGCCGCGCTGCTGGAAGGAATGGGATTTGGCGAGCGCTTCGTGCGAACCGCGCTGTTCCGCCTTAATAAAGAAGGTTGGCTGGATGTCGCCCGCATCGGGCGGCGCAGTTTTTACCGCCTGAGCGATAAGGGCCTGCGGCTGACCCGCCGCGCGGAGAGTAAAATTTACCGTGCCGAACTGCCCGCATGGGATGGTAAATGGCTGCTGCTGCTTTCTGAAGGTCTGGATAAAACCACGCTTGCCGACGTCAAAAAACAGCTTATCTGGCAGGGGTTTGGCACGCTGGCGCCGAGCCTCATGGCCTCGCCATCGCAGCATCTGGCCGACGTGCAGTCATTGCTCCACGATGCCGGTGTCGCGGAAAACGTTATCTTTTTTGAGGCCCATTCACCGCTGGCGCTTTCCCGTGCGGCGTTACGGGCGCGGGTGGAAGAGTGCTGGCAGCTTACCGAGCAAAACGCGATGTACGAAACCTTTATTGACTCGTTCCGCCCGCTGCTGCCGCTGCTGAAAGAGTCCGAGCCAGACGAACTCTCGCCGGAACGCTGCTTCCAGATCCAGCTATTGCTGATTCATTTTTATCGTCGCGTTGTACTTAAAGATCCGCTCCTGCCGGAGGAATTGCTTCCGGCGCACTGGTCGGGTCAAAGCGCGCGACAGCTCTGCATCAACATCTATCAGCGCGTGGCGCCGGGAGCGCTGGCGTTTGTCAGCGAGAAAGGTGAAACCTCGGTCGGCGAGCTGCCGGTGCCGGGCACGCTCTATTACCAACGCTTTGGTGGTCTTACGATTGCATAAGGAGTGAGGATGCCTGTTTATCAAATTGACGGCCTGACGCCGGTGGTGCCAGAAGAGAGCTATGTTCACCCGACGGCGGTGCTTATCGGCGACGTGATTTTGGGCAAAGGGGTTTACGTGGGGCCTAACGCCAGCCTGCGCGGAGATTTTGGCCGCATCGTGGTAAAGGAGGGGGCCAATATCCAGGATAACTGCGTGATGCACGGCTTCCCGGAGCAGGATACGGTGGTGGAAGAGGACGGGCATATCGGTCACAGCGCCATTCTACACGGCTGCGTTATTCGCCGTAATGCGCTGGTGGGAATGAACGCCGTGGTGATGGACGGCGCAACGATTGGTGAAAACAGCATCGTTGGTGCGGCGGCCTTTGTGAAGGCAAAAGCGGATATGCCTGCCAACCATTTAATTATCGGCAGCCCGGCGAAGGCGATACGTGAGCTGAGCCCACAGGAACTCGAATGGAAGAAGCAGGGAACCCGGGAATATCAGGTGCTGGTGGAGCGCTGCAAGCAGACGATGCATCAGGTAGAACCGCTGCGCGAAGTGGAAGAAGGGCGCAAGCGGCTGGCGTTTGATGAGAATTTACGGCCAAAATCGGCGAGCTAGGGCCGGTTATTGTTGCAGTCGTCAAAAAAGCCCCATCAGGGGCTTTATGTTTAATTAACGCATGCAGGTTGAATCAGAAGCGATATTGCAGGCCCGCTGTCAGGGTATAGTTTCTGTTTGAAATACCTGCTGCATCACCGCCAATAGAGTCTGATTCGCCACGGGTGGTGTCAATCATCTGAGTGCCGCCTTTGCCCTCTTCATAGCTGCTATAGGCAAATTCGGCAAAGACTTTAGCTTGGGGCGTTACGTAATATCCCGCATCAATTGACGCGCCGTAATAGCGAGAGTTTGTCGTTTTTTCACGGAAAGTCAGATCGCGCATGTAGTGCTCGTCGTTATCGTGTGCGCGAACCCAGTCACTGAATTTGAACAGGGCGTTAAATTCAACGTTATTAATGCGATACTGACCCACAAGGCCGATGTAAGGCATAGAGAATCGCTGACTATATCCAATACCCCGTTCACCGGCAGGGAAATTGCCCGTATTTGCGCCGTTGTCATAATTGTATGACCCACCGGTCGCCGTCCAGCTGAAACGGGTTTCCTGATAGCCCGCGGTTACCCCCGCTTTATAGTTACTGTCCTGGAATATCCAGCCTTTGACGTTAAGATCGTATTCGTTGGCATAATTCACATTCGTCGCAGGATGGGAGGAGTGGTCTGTCCAGGAGGATTGTCTTTCGTTCATCCAGTCATAGTCATCCATATGACCGGAGCCTGATGCCAGCGAGGTCCAGCCGCGAGCGTTAAGGGTAAGGAAAGTGTACGCATCCCAGGATACATCACCTTTCAGAATGGCAACGTTTTTTATTTTCCAGTCCAGCTGGCTTATTTTTCTCCCTGTAACGTCATCATAAACCATTTCATGAGATTTCCCACTCAGCATCCCACCAGAGGCTGAGACAGTGATGCTGCCTGGGGAAAAGTCAGGCGTAAATTGTGCTTGATCTGCATAAGCTACACCTGAAAACGTGGCTACCATCATTCCTGCAATAATACTTTTTTTCATTTTTATATCCCTAAACCAAATTTAATAAATAAGTGGCGGCTGAATATTAAAAGTCATACAAATAAGAATCAACTGCCAGTTTTGGTGATATTTTTTTGGGATCCATAGTGAGAGCATCCGTTTTCCTCTGATTGCTATGAACAATAATTTTATTTACGGACAAATTTGTTAGGATACTGACTTCGGCTGCGGGTCTGCTGAAAAAACCCTTATATTGAGGAGTATTATGTCCTTACCTCCACTGTATGCCCTGCGTGCCTTTGAAGTTGCTGCGCGGTTAAACTCATTCAGTAAAGCCGCTGAAATACTGAATATTACGCCCGGCGCGGTCAGCAGACATGTCCGTACCCTGGAAACGTGGTTCGACTGTGAGCTTTTTAAAAGACAGGGACCACGAGTAGAGGTCAGTGAAGCTGGGCGTGTTCTGGCAGGGCAGCTTAACGAAAGCTTCAGGAGTATGGAGTGGGCCTGCGGCGCATTCAAAAGTGAAAATCATTTGCTGCGTCTCAAAGCACCCAGCACCCTTACCATGAGATGGCTTCTTAACGTCCTGAGATCGTTTCGTGAAAATCATGAAAAACCCAAAATTGAAATAGCCAGCGTCTGGATGGATATTGATACCGTTGACTTCAGCCGTGAGCCGTTTGATTGCGCAATCCTGCTGGGTAATGGCAATTTTGGCGAGTCCACCGAGAGCAGGCTGCTTTTCAGTGAATGGCTTGTTCCCGTTTGTACTCCCTCTTTGCTGGAATCTGCCCGACAGCATCTTCCTCAATGCGATCTTATCCATACCACGCCTGACCGACGGGACTGGAAACGGTGGCTGAGAGAAACGGGATTATTTCCCGGCCTGGAGATGAGTGGCGGGGTGGTTTTTGACACGCTGGAGCAGGGAAGTCTTGCGGCCATGAACGGGCACGGCGTTGCAATGGCTGACCTGCGTCTCACGGCGGAGGCGCTGGAAAGTGGCCTTCTTGCCCTGCCTTTCAGGGAGGCCATCGTAACGGGCGACGGCTACTACATTGTCTGGCCAAAAAACTCGCTCCGAAAACAGAGCATAGATAGCCTGCTGGACTGGCTGAATCGCCACGCGCCGGGTGAGCCATCGCAGAATGTGGTGTGTCTTGATTGAGGATATCAGTCAGGAAAAAAAAAGCAGGATATTCGGTATGGAATATCCTGAAGAGAAGGCACATCTCTTTTTATGAATAGGGAATGTTAGCCATTTTTTTATATCTTTCCGGCAAGGCGCTGTTCAGGTTGAGCAGTTTATCCAGAATGGTAAATGTCGGTGCCGATCTCGCGTGCTCTGAATCCAGTAGCGCAGCGCGTAATATATTGGCCGCAGACGTCACTTTACTAAAATAAGCCTCGGACTCAGGGGTCTGTACCTCACCTGAAAGTGCATAACGCACCTGTGGCCAGGCTGAAAAGTCAAGTAATGGCCAGGTTTCTTCCTCTTTCGGCAAATTGGCAATGAGCAGCGCCTCGGCCTTAGCGGGGTCGCTTTGGGCAGCAGAAAGAATAGTCAGACGATGTATCAACGGCGAAATGACATCAGAATGGTTTTCTTCTGATGACAGCATATTAATTAACTCACGCAAATGAGAGTCGGGCGTTTTTGTATCAAACGTAATATTTTTCTTATCGTCACCGGCGTTTTTTTTACGTGACGATGCTATATCCATTAACTGCAATAAAACCTCAAGTGTCATGTGCGCTCCCTATACTCTCATCATTTATAGTTGAAGTGGTTTTGTTATTTTCGATCAACAATAAAGCAGGTGTTAGAGGATGATATTTCAGGAAGCGCGCGTTTGAAAAACGACAAATAATGGACTTTAACTTGAGTTTTACTCAACGTTCCCGTTTACAGCATCACTTTCAAGGCGTTGCATGAACGCGTCCACCTGCGCATGTGTGGCAGTATCGGCCTGATAGAGGATATCCAGCGTGACGTTTTTGAGCCCGCAGAAGCCAAACACCCCTTCAACCAGCTGAGTATGAAGGGCCGTGTTATAACCGTGCTTCTCGAACCCGTCGATATCGCTGCCTGCCGTCGCGATAAGACGGACGGGGACGTCGCGTAAGCTTCCCACAACCCGGCCATCTTCCGCCACTTTGTAAGCCCAGTTCAGGGTCAGCACGCGGTCAAACCAGCCTTTCAGCAGGCCGGGAACTGACCACCAGTACACCGGAAAAACAAACACCAACATATCTGCGCGATCCACGCGCTGCTGCTCACGCAGAATATCGTCGGGAAGCGCGCCGGCATCCCCGTGATAGAGCGCGAGATCGGGACGGACCATCGCCGGAGAAAAACCTTCAGCATGCAAATCCGCAATCTCTACCTGCGTACCTTGCTCCCGTAGCTTCGCGGCAATTCGCGCCGCCAGTGAATGTGATAACGAATTTTCGACAGGGTGAGCCGTGACGATCAGCGCATTGTTTATGGCAGTTGTTGTAGACATAGCGACCTCAAATAGGGATTTGTTAATCTATATGTTACTACTGGTAACTTATCTGTCAATCCGCAAACGCCGATCATTTTGTGCTGTTCGCGTAAGCCTCCAGGACTCCGGTCATTGCCCCCGTGAGCATATCTTCCGCGACATTGCGCGCGAGCACCCCATTGCCCGCAGCGGCGCTAAGCGCATCCGCCGCGCCAATGATGGCCGTCAGCACGGCTTCACCCGCAACACCTTTCAGGACGATGAACGGGGAAAGCGCGGTCCGCAGGCAGTCAGCACATTCGGCGACGCAGGCCTCCAGAAAGGCCTGCAATGCCCGTGAGCCGGACAGGGCTGCGGCGATTGGCCCTGTCTCTGGGCCTGCGCTGATTGCGCAATCAATATACGCGGCGCTGAAAAAGCGGAGAGTCTGTGCCAGCGTTTTGTTATCCACCGTCAGCGTCTCGCGGAATTTTTTTAACTGCCTATCGCTGTAATCCTGGTACAGCGCCATCAACAGGCCTTCACGATCGCCAAAGTGGTCGTAGGGGATAGGCTTAGTGACGTTCGCCCGCTCGGCGAGATAGCCCAGCGTCAGCGCCTCAGTGCCCTGCTGGCGCACGATTCCACGCGCCACTTCCAGCAGCTGCACCCGACGCTCCTCTTTTCTTAAGCGCTTAACAACCATAATGTCCTCATGTATGTATCTACTATTAGTAGTTTACAGGGTTTGTGCGGATGGGGATACGCCGGGTTTTGCTCCCTCAGCGCGGATCCTGAACCAGATGGCATACATCGCGGGCAAAAAGACCAGGGTAATAATGGTACCGCCCAGCGTTCCGCCAATGAGCGTATAGGCCAGCGTTCCCCAGAACACTGAATGCGTTAGGGGAATGAACGCCAGAACTGCCGCCAGCGCCGTGAGGAGCACCGGCCGTGCTCGCTGTACCGTTGCCTCAACGACCGCGTGGAAAGGATCGAGCCCATCCTTTTGGTTATGATCGATTTGCCCGATAAGAATCAACGTATTACGCATCAGAATACCCGAGAGGGCAATCAGTCCGACCAGCGCATTGATGCCAAACGGTTGATTGAACAACAGCAGCGTAGGTACCACCCCTACAAGCCCCAGCGGTGCGGTAAGAAAGACCATGACCATTGCCGACATGGACCGCACCTGCACGATGATGATCAGCAACGTCAGGGCAATCATAATGGGGAACAGCGGCGCCATTGCACGGGTTGCTTTGCCGGATTCCTCAATCGATCCCGCCATTTCGATACGGTATCCGGGCGGAAGTGAATCAATTATTGGCTGGAGCTGTTTCATCATGGCGACAGACACGTCCGGTGGCTGTAGATTGTCAGCGATATCGCCCCGCACGGTAATCGTGGGCGTGCGGTCGCGACGACGCAATAAAGGGTCTTCCATTCCGATCTCAACATCCCCAATTTGCGAGAGTGGAACGCGTTGACCCGCATTACCCACCAGGGTAAAGCCCTCAATTTTTGCCGGATCCAGACGGATATCACCGGCCGCGCGGCCGATCACCTGAACCGAACGAATATCTTCCCGCACGGACGTAATGGGCACGCCTGATAACAGGAACTGCAGCTGCTGGGCAACGGAATTCGATGTTAAACCGGTTGCCTGCAGACGGTTCTGGTCGAGGGTGAAATGCAGCGTGGGTACCCGCGATCCCCAGTCGGTATTGACGGTCCTCATCATTGGGCTTGCCTGCAGTACGGCTTTAACCTTATCCGCAATGTCGCGCAACGTGTTGGTATCTGGCCCCATAACCCGCCAGGCGACCGGGTAGGGAGAGTACGGACCAAACACCAGCTGCGTGACGCGCACGCGTGCTTCAGGTGCCAGGCCGCTGGCAACCGCTTCGCGAAGCCTGAACTTGAGCGCTTCACGAGACTCCGGGCTGTCCGTTAACACCACCATCTTCGCAAACGAGGGATCGGGCAACTCGGGGGCCATTGCCAGGTAAAAACGCGGTGACCCCTGGCCAATGTAGGCGGTCACGATCCTGGCTTCAGGCTGTTTGTTCAGCCACTCTTCTATTTTCGCCGTGGCTGCGCTGGTCTGCTCGATAGACGTGCCATAGGGCATCTGGACTTCAACCAACACTTCTGGGCGGTCAGACGTCGGGAAAAATTGTTTTTTCACCAGACCCATCCCCAGAATGGCGAGGATAAAAATGCCGATAACGGAACCGGCGACAAGCCATTTTCTGCCGATAACGCGGGTCAACAGCAGGCGGAACCGGTTATAGCGAGGCGTGTTATAAATGGCGGTATGACCACCTTCCACTTTATGAATATCCGGCAGCAGTTTTACGCCAAGGTAAGGGGTGAAAACGACGGCAACGACCCATGAGGCAATCAGGGCGAGGCCAACAATCCAGAACATGTTGCTGGTGTATTCCCCGGCGGTCGACTGAGCGAAGCCATTGGGCATAAAGCCGATGGCAGTGACCAGGGTGCCCGCCAGCATAGGGGCGGCGGTATGGCTCCAGGCGTAAGCAGAGGCCTTGATTCTGTCGTAGCCTTCCTCCATTTTAACGACCATCATTTCGATGGCGATAATGGCATCATCCACCAGCAGGCCCAGGGCAAGGATCAGCGAGCCCAGCGTGATGCGGTCGAAGTTAATCCCCGAGGCTTCCATCACCACAAACACAACCGCCAGCGTCAACGGTACCGCGGCCGCAACTACCACGCCCACGCGCCATCCCATGCTGACAAAACAGACGACCATCACCACCAGCAGCGCGACGAAGAATTTGATCATAAACTCGTCGACCGACGAGCTGATGTTCACGGACTGATCGGTAACCTTCGTCAGGGTCATCCCCAGAGGCATAGCGTCGTTAATTTTTGCCGTTTCGGCATCCAGCGCTTTCCCCAATGCCAGCCCGTTCCAGCCTTCACGCATCACAATTCCTAGCATCAGCGCCGGTTCATGCTGGTTACGGATCAGCAGGGTAGGAGGATCTTCATATCCGCGTTCGACCGTGGCGACATCGGAGAGCTTGAGCGTTTTGCCCTGCGCGATAAAGGGCGTATCGCGGATCTTCTGCAGCTTGTCGAACGCGCCGTCGAGGCGGATAAAGATTTGCGCGCCGCGGGTTTCAATTGAGCCTGCCGGGGTTAATACGTTCTGATTGTTTAGCGCACTGAAAATATCCTGAGGCGTTAGCCCCATCGTGGCGAGACGATCGTGCGAGAAGGCGATGTAAATGCGTTCGGCCTGCTCGCCGATGATGTTCACTTTTTTGACGCCAGGCACGTGCAGGAGCTGCTGACGCAGCGTTTCGGCATCGCGCACCAGAAGACGCTGGGGCTCGCCTTTTGCCTTCAGCGCAAAGAGGGCAAAAGTGACATCGGCGAACTCGTCATTGAACATCGGCCCCATCACGCCGGCCGGGAGGTTTTGGGTTTCATCCCCCAGCTTCTTTCGAGCCTGATAGAACTGTTCTTGCACCTGAGACGGTGGCGTATTGTCCTGCAAAGAGAGGGTGATAAACGCCATGCCGGGACGAGTATAGGTCTCGGTGCGATCATACCATTTGAGTTCCTGCAGGCGCTTTTCCAGCGGCTCGGCCACCTGATCCTGCATCTCCTGCGCGGTTGCGCCGGGCCAAGCGCTGATGACCGTCATTTGCTTAACCGTGAAGGGCGGATCTTCCGCGCGCCCTAGCCCGAAAAATGCGTAGATACCGGCAAGGGTAATCAGGATTATCAGAAACAGCGTGACGGAACGCTCGCGTACGGCAAGCGCTGAGAGGTTAAAGCGTCCTTCGCTCATGGCTGGCTCCTCGACTGCGCTGCATCTTGTCGATCGGCGAGCCGAACGGCTTCGCCTTCGTGCAGAAGATGCGCGCCTAATGCCACAATCTTCTCACCGGGCTTCACGCCACCCGTCACCTGCGCGGCGTCATCACCGACGCTAACCACGGTGACGGGCTGCCACGAAACCGTTGCAGGCCGAGCCGAAATCCGCCAGACGCCAGGCCCTTTGCCCGCATCGTAGAGCGAGGCCAGAGGAACCTGCATGACCTGGCGGTGTTCCGTGTTTTTTTCAATGTTCAGCGTGACGGTCGCCCCCAGCGGCGCGTTCGCCAGCGAGCCTTCCAGCACGTATCGTGCCTCGTAGGTGCGGGTAGTGGCATCGGCGGAATCGGACAACAGCCGCAGTTTGGCCGTAACAGGCTGAGTTTCTTTGCCGTAGAGCGTAGCCTGCGCTTCGCTACCCACCGCGGGGCGCAAGGTTTCTGATAGCTGCACCAGCGCCTCCCGCTGTCCCGCTCTGGCCAGCCGGATCACCGCCTGACCGGCACTGACGACCTGCCCGGGCTCGGCGAGGGTGTCCATCACCACCCCGTCAGAATCGGCCAGCAGGACGGCATATCCCGTCGCGTTTTGCGCCACACTTGCCTGCGCGCGGGCAGCGCTAAGCTCCGCTTTGGCCGCATCGGCGGCGGATTTTATCTGATCGTATTCTGAGGCGGAGACGGCGCCGGTCTTCACAAGGCCGCGATACCGCCCCTCATCACTGACCGCTTTCCTCGCGCGTGCCTGGGCGGCATCCACCGCCTGCTGCTGCGCCTGTGCCTGCAGCTTCAGGTCTACAGGATCAAGGCGCATCAAGGGTTGACCCTGCTTAACGGTCTGCCCCGTATCAACAAGGCGTTCCAGAATTTTGCCCTGAACCCTAAAACCGAGATCGCTTTGCGTTCTTGCCACGACTACCCCCGTAAAGGCGTGGGATGTATCGGCCGCAGGAATAACGGATGCAGATCTGACAAGCGGTGGCCGCGTGCGAGGATCGTCACTCGCGTGGTTATCGCCGCACGCCACCAGGGCGAACGGCAGGAGGCAAATGGCAAAACGGGCTGAATTGAGCCTGAGCATGGGAACCCTTATTGAATTAACAGGACGGATTCCGCATTCTCTGACTAGTGACCAATAAAGTCAATGGTCACTAGTCAGGGGGCGAGGCTTCTGAGAATGAGAGAGGAGAGAAGGACTGACGCCGTGGGGGCTTCTTCAAGATTGTACTGCAGCTGAATGGGGTTGATGAACGGGCACATGACCAGGTGGATCGCCTGCGTCACCTCGTCCAGCGGCGTTTTTCGTTCAAACTCACCGGCCTGTCTGCCCTCGACAACAATGCTCTCTATCAGCTTCATCAGCCCTTCTGCGTACTTCTCGGTTGAAGGCCACTTGTCACGGGCGGCAACGGCAGCAATGTCGTAAAGTTTACGATCGTGGAAAAAGAGTTCACTTCCTGCTTCAGTGAGCGCCCTGAACAGACGGCGCAGTTTTTCACTTGCCGACGGCGAATCGGCTATCGCTGAATGCACGGCAGCCATGATCAACTCCAGACGGTTAGCGCAAATAACCTCACCGATAGCCTGCTTGGAATCAAAAAACTTATAGATGTAGGCTTTTGAAATACCGATAGATTTGGCCAGTTCTGCCACGGTGGTTTTTTCGTAGCCGTAATGGCCGAAATGCTCAAAAGCCGCTTCGACGATTTGCTCGCGGACGGTGTGATCGAGTGGACCACGTATAGAGGGGATAGTCATATTTTTAGTCATTATTTCAGCTTAGCGTGACGGGCTTCGATTGACAATGAGTGACCATGTTATGATTTGGTCACTCCTGCAAAGGGTGAACCTACGCGTTAATCAGCCTGTTGAAACCCGACGAAGATAGATGGGCTGAGTGTATCACTGTTTTTCGCGCGATAGTGCGATACTGCGTGCGACTCTCGGGCGTAATATTTTTTCAGCGACGATGCCCCGGTAGCCGACCCGTTTTCTTCAGAACAAAACAAACTTTATACATAACAAAGGCCGCAAATAAAGCGGCCTTTCTATTAGAGGAACAGCTCAGGCATTTCGGCTTTAACAAAGGTCAAAACGTTTTCCGCATTAAGTGACGCATACGGCAGACTTTGGATGATGGCGATGGCGCGATCGTTTCCGACATTTTCTTTTATCTCATCGAGTTTATATTGAACGTGCGGTGCAATGAGAAACGCGTCGAAAGCGGGGGCTACGCTGGCGAAATTATCCAGCCCCACGGCACTAATGATGAGCGAGTCGCCTTTACGTTCAGCCAGCGTCTGCATTTTTTTGGCCAGCGAGTTTGCAGTATTCCCGAACAAACAGCATATCAGAAGCTTTTTCATTTTTTACCTCCTGAAAACCGTTCATAGGGTATTCCTGATGACTTCGCTGAAGTGAGCGTCACCTCTAACTTTTGTGTGCGGGAAATTAAAGTACGTTTACAGCCCAAGATCGCTCAGCGAAGGGTGGTCATCAGGGCGTCTGCCCAGCGGCCAGTGAAACAGTCGTTCAGAGGCAGTGATCGGCATATCGTTTACGCAGGCGAAACGGCGCGTCATGAGCCCGTCCGGGGCAAATTCCCAGTTTTCATTGCCGTAAGAGCGGAACCAGTTGCCTGAATCATCATGCCATTCATAGGCATAACGTACGGCGATTCGGTTTTCAGTAAATGCCCAAAGTTCTTTTATCAGGCGATAATCGAGCTCTTTTTTCCATTTTCGCTGCAGAAATGCCTGCGCTTCATCGCGATTATTCGCGAATTCAGCGCGGTTGCGCCATTTCGTTTCCAGAGAATAGGCCAGTGCGACTTTCGAAGGATCGCGGCTATTCCAGCCGTCCTCAGCCAGCCTGACTTTTTCAATTGCACTTTCACGTGTGAACGGGGGTAACGGTGGACGAGTATTCATTTCAATGACCTCAGATGCGTTGAGGTAGACAGGTCTGTCTACTGGTGTTAATCTATGCCTCATAATAACCACTGTCAACACATCACTTGAGGTCTCTGTCCTGTGAATACATCCCCCGCCAGTAACGATGCCAAAATCAGCGTGAAGGAGAAAATACTCAATACGGCGCATGATTTGTTTTATTCCACAGGCTTCAAGGCAACGGGGGTCGATACCCTGATCAAGCAGGCAAAGGTCACGAAAGTAACTTTTTATCGCTATTTCCCGAGTAAGAGTTTGCTTATCCTGGCCTATTTAGATTATCGACACGTACTGTGGATAAACTGGTTCGAAACCGCGCTGCGCCGCAATCTTGAAAAGGATAAGACCGCATCAGAGGCATTGTCTGAAACCTTAAATGAGTGGTTTATTTCCCCGGTATTCCACGGTTGCGCCTTTATTAACGCCAGCGCAGAAGCAAAATCCGAAGAGATTGAAAGTGAAATAAAAGAAATTTGCCGCAAACATAAATGGGCGACTCAGCGCAAAATCACTGAGTTGACCGGGATTGCCGATCGGGACGTTATTTCTGACATCATGATGCTGATAGATGGAGCCATTATTCATGCGCAAATGGGGATGGATACCCACGATATTATCAGCCAGCTGAAGCGCAGTTTAGAGAGAGTAACACGCTAAATCAGCTGCAGGCAGAATAACAGCTCCGGGCGAGAGCGCTCAATCTTCTTGCCGGGCCATCGTTAACGCGCTGGCGCTTGCAGGATCAAAGAGTGAAAGACTCTCAATCTGGTTCAACATAATCACTTTTCTGAAATCCATCGCGCTTTTGGGTTCCGAATCGAGCGAAATATCATGCCCGGCGTACCATTTGCTGTAGTTATTTTCGATGCAGAAGTTCATCGACTTTTCGTCGCGGTAGCCGCTCAGCATGGGGATAAGCACGATATTTGCCGTCTTTTCATATTCCAGCGTCGCGGTATGGATCATGCCGACGTAAATTCGCCTCGACCGTAAAGTGATCTGCGCCAGTTCGCCTTGCTCCATACACTGATAAAGCAGTTGTTCAATACCGCTCGACTGGGCCAGGCGTTGATACAGCTTTTTCCGACCTTCGCCGTCCAGCCGCGCGCTGCCCGCCCAGTTTGAACGATAGAGGCAAAAGAGAATGGCGAAGGCCAGCATCACCACGACCGGCGCCTGGATGCCTAAAAAACTCCAGTTCATAAAATCCATTTGCCAGTCAGCATACTTCTGCGAGGTGATATGGAACGTATTGTCGGCAGCCGAGAGCGCAAACAGCAGCAGCCAGAGCAGGCCGGTTGCGATCACGCCCTGTAAAACAAAAATACAGCCGTAAAGCGCGACGAGAAAGTAGACATCCCAACCGAAAGAACGCTTAATTTTAAACCGCGTCGAAAGATCGCGGCTGGTATACCAGTACCCGCAGACCATCAGCACCATGAATATTGCTGTTCCCATATCAGGCCCTCTTTAACGTATTAACATGGCGCAGGAAATCCTGGCGAACCTCGTTGCTCTTGTAGTTAACCGAGGCATTCCCATCCTGGTCGATAATAATACGATCCCCATCCTCTACGGCTTCGACGATCTCCTGCTGACTCATCACCTGCAGTAACGACTCAGGACTGGAAAAGAGTGACATCACTATGCGTCTCATGGTGCGGCATCCTTATGAATAAAAAGGATAAGCCTGGAAGAAAGAGGGCGTATTTGCCTTAAGGTAAAACTGAAAAGCAAAATACTGTGGGCGGCGAAATTTGAATCCCCCTAAAAAAGCGTGCTGAATGATAACTTTAATTCATTGAAAAATAATGATTATTAAAAATATCCTTGTGTAAACTTGGACAAATAACGTTACTTGTGTAAGTTTTAATTATGCGCTTACGCCACGTTGTTTACAGCCAGGATGTGACCCATGAGTACGTTGCCTTCCGTCATTTGTCGGTTTGTTGATTACTACGACACGCTGGATGCCCAGCCGCCGTCTGCGCTGGCCGCGCTTTATCATCCTGATGCCACGCTTATCGATCCTTTTGGCGAGCACCACGGGCTCTTTGCGCTCCAGCGTTATTTCACCCATCTGCTGGCGAATATCGAAAACTGCCGCTTTACCACCGATTCCCCCTTCGTGAGCGAACGCCGTTTTGCTGTGACCTGGGTTATGCACTGGTCGCATCCGCGCATCGCAGGGGGGGCCCCGCTGGAGCTGCCGGGCTGTAGCGTGGCGGATATCGAAAACGATCTGATTGTCCGCCAGCGCGACTACTACGATGCCGGAGAGATGATCTACGAACACCTTCCCGTGCTCGGCTGGGCGGTTCGTGGCGTTAAGCGGAGGGTGAAATCATGATGACGGTGCTGATCACCGGCGCAAGCTCCGGCATTGGAGCCGGGCTGGCTAAATCCTACGCCAAAGAGGGGCACCATGTGATCGCCTGCGGGCGCGATCCTGCGCGTCTCGAAGCGCTGCATCAGCAGTATCCCACCATCACGGTTCGCCTGTTCGACATGACAGACAGGGGCGCCAGTCGCCTGGCGCTGGCGGACTGCTATGCCGATCTGGTCATTCTCTGTGCCGGGACCTGCGAATATCTCGAACGCGGCGAGGTGGATGCCGCCCTGGTGGAGCGGGTCATGATGACCAATTTTCTGGGACCGGTGAACTGCATTGCCGCGCTGCAGCCGCAGCTTGCGTCGGGCAATCGCGTGGTGCTGGTCAGTTCTATGGCGCACTGGCTGCCGTTCCCACGGGCGGAGGGGTACGGCGCGTCCAAGGCTGCACTGAGCTGGTTTGCCGAGAGCCTTCGTCTTGACTGGGAGCCGAAAGGGGTTGCCGTCACGGTCGTCTCACCCGGTTTTGTCGATACGCCGCTGACGCGCAAAAATGATTTTTCAATGCCGGGCAGGGTGAGCGTTGACGAGGCCGTGCGGGCGATTCGCGCGGGGCTGGCGAAAGGAAAAAACCATATCGCTTTTCCGGCCGGATTTGGTCTGGCGATGCGGTTGCTCTCCGCTTTGCCCGCGTGTCTTCAGCGCCCGCTGCTGCGCAGGATGGTGCGTTCATGAAAATCGCCATTATCGGTAGCGGTATCTCCGGGTTAACCTGCGCCTGGCGGCTTGCCGGACATCATCAGGTTACCCTGTTCGAAGCCGGAGCCACGCCGGGCGGTCATACCGCGACGGTTGACGTGGCCACGCCGCAAGGCACCTACGCCATCGACACCGGGTTTATTGTCTATAACGATCGCACCTATCCGCGCTTTATGGGCCTGCTCAGCGAATTAGGCATCAGCGGGCAGAAAACGCAGATGAGTTTCTCGGTGCACAACCCACAGAGCGGACTGGAATATAACGGACATACCCTGATGTCGCTCTTTGCCCAGCGTCGAAATCTGGTGAATCCGACGTTTTGGCGGCTCCTCAGGGAGATAGTCCGTTTCAACCGGCTGGCGAAGCAGGCCCTGGCCGGTGAGGTCGACCCGCGCGACACGCTGCAATCGTTCCTGGAACGGCACCGCTTCACGCCCTATTTTGCGCGTCACTACATCCTGCCAATGGGGGCCGCCATCTGGTCTTCGTCACTGCAGGAGATGAAGCGTTTTCCGCTGCCGCTCTTTCTACGCTTCTTTGAACATCACGGCCTGCTGGATATCACGCATCGTCCGCAGTGGTACGTGGTGCCTGGCGGCTCGCGGGAGTACATCCGCGCCATGCTGGCGGCGCTTGGCAATCGTCTTACGCTGCACCTTAACGCGCCGGTTCAGCAGGTTATTCGTCATGAGCGCGGCGTGAATATTCAGCTCAAGAACGCCAGCCATACGTTCGATCAGGTAATTTTTGCTTGCCACTCCGCGGAGGCGCTCGCCATGCTGGACGCGCCAACGGACGCTGAACGCGATGTCCTGGGCGATATCGGCTGGCAGCGCAATGAGGTGGTTCTGCACAGTGACCGGCGCTGGCTCCCCGTGCGCGAGCGCGCCTGGGCGAGCTGGAACTACCGCCTCAGTGAGCGAGAACAGGCCAGCGCATGCGTTACCTACAACATGAATATTTTGCAGGGGCTACCGCCAGAAAGCCCGCTGTTCTGCGTCACCCTCAATCCGGAAACGCCGGTGGATGACCGTTTCGTCCTGAAGCGCTTCGTCTACGAGCATCCGCTTTTTAACCCCAAAAGCTGGCGCGCTCAGGCGCGGCGCGGCGAGATTAATGGGCAAAACCGGAGCTGGTATTGCGGAGCCTACTGGTATAACGGTTTTCATGAGGATGGCGTACGCAGCGCCCTTGACGTCGTGAAGGGATTGGCGCTCGGGGAGGGTAACGGCCATGAATAGCTGCCTTTATCACGGCGTACTGCGCCACCGCCGTCTTCAGCCTAAAGCACACCGCTTCACATACAGCGTCTTTATGGCATGGCTTGATTTGGATGAGCTGGATGCGATCGCGTCTGTGGGCGTACGCCGCAATCGCTTCGCCGCGGCCGCGTTCTATGACGCGGATTATCCGCTGGGTACGCCGCTCAAGGAAAACGTGCTCAGCCGTCTTGAGAACCTGACCGGCGAGCGTCCGGCCGGGAAGGTCATGCTCCTGACGCAGTTACGCTATTTCGGGTTTCATTTTAATCCGGTCAATTTTTACTACTGCTATGACCTGGAGGATACGCTGCGCTGGGTCCTCGCCGAGGTGCGCAATACTCCCTGGAACGAACGTCATTACTATGCGGTGGAGGGCCGGAACGCGCGCCCCGTTCAGAAAGCATTCCACGTTTCGCCCTTTAATCCGATGGATATGGTCTATCACTGGCGCTTTAACAGCCCGGAGCAGACGCTGCACATGCATATAGAAAACCACCAGGCGGCGAAGGTGTTTGACGCCACGCTCGCGCTGCGCCGGGAGCCCCTTACGCGATCCGCGCTGCGGTCGCTAATGTTGCGCATCCCGCTGATGACGCTCAAAACCGTTTTCGCTATTTACTGGCAAGCGCTGAGGCTATGGCTGAAGCGCGTGCCGCTGCATAACCATCCTGTCAGCAGGAGTGAACGCTCATGACCGATCCCGTCTTTGCGCTAGAACCCGATATCCCGCGCAACGTCCGCATCGCACGCTGGTTGCTTTTCCGTCTGCTGAGCGGTATTCGGGGTGGCTCACTCACCGTGCGTGAGGGGGCTCAGACCTTTCAGTTTGGAGAGCCTGCCGCTGCGCTGCATGCTGAGGTGCAGATCCTGACGCCGGGCCTTTACTGGCGCGTCTTAACGGGCGGCAGCCTCGCGGCGGCCGAGGCCTGGATGGATGGTGAATGGGACACCTCCCAGCTTACGCCGCTTCTGCACATTCTTGCGCTCAACGCAGACGTGCTTGGCCGCCTGGAAAAAGGTTTTCGGTTGTTCGGGAAACCGCTGGCGCGGCTGCGCCACTGGTCGCGGCGTAACTCCCGCGAACAGGCGCGTGAAAATATTGCAGCGCACTATGACCTGGGCAACGCCTTTTACGCGCATTTCCTCGACCCGGAGCTGCTTTACTCCAGCGCGCTGTTTACCGCCGAGGATCAGGATCTCACTGCGGCTCAGCAGGCTAAAATGGCGCGCCTGTGCGAACAGCTGTCGCTCAAGGCAAGCGATCATCTGCTGGAAATTGGCACCGGCTGGGGCGCGATGGCGGAATACGCTGCCCGTCATTATGGTTGCCGCGTCACCACCACCACGCTGTCGCAAGAACAGTACATCTGGGCGAAAGCGCGAATTGCCCGCGCCGGGCTGGCGGATCGGGTCGAGGTACTGCTCTGCGACTACCGCGACCTTACCGGTGAATACGACAAGCTGGTCTCTATTGAAATGATTGAAGCCGTGGGGCAGCGCTATCTGCCCACGTTTTTCCGCACCTGTCAGGCGCGTCTGCGCCCAGGGGGACGCATGGCAATTCAGGCCATCACCATTCAGGATCAGCGCTATCGTGATTACAGCAAGAGCGTCGATTTTATACAGCGCTACATTTTCCCCGGCGGATTTTTGCCCAGTATCACCGCGATGAATGAACTCATGACGCGTCATACCGATTTCGTGGTCAGAAATCTCTTTGATATGGGGCCAGACTACGCCCGCACGCTGTCGCAGTGGCGACAGCGTTTTGTCCATGCCTGGCAGGAGATTGAAACGCTAGGCTTCGATGAACGCTTTCGCCGGATGTGGCTGTACTACTTTGGCTACTGCGAAGCCGGGTTTAACGCCCGCACCATCAGCGTGGTGCAGCTTACCGCCGAGCGCGTATGAAGCATTACGTGCAGGTTTTCATCATGGCTATCGCGTTCGATCTCTACTGGACGCTGGTGGTGCTGTTTCGTGAGAGGGGGCTGATTATCTGGCTCGGGCTGGCGATAGTGGCGTGCCTGATGCTGTCGCCTGCACGTCGCGTGTCTGCCCTTTTGCTGGCGGCGGCGGGCAGTGTGCTCGACGCGCTGTGGGCCCTGACGGGGCTTATTGCCTTTACCGGGGAGTCACTGATGCCGCTGTGGATGGTGGCGCTGTGGCTGATGTTCGCCACCGTCTGGACACACCTGACCACCATCAGCACCTTGCCGGGCTGGGCGCTCACGCTGCTGGCCACGCTCGGCGGCCCGGTGGCGTATCTTATCGGCGAGCGGCTGGGGGCGATCGTTTTTCTGGAGCCGACCTTTATCGTCGTCTCCTGGCTGGCACCCGGCTGGCTGGTATTGATGCTGTTTTTCCACCTGCTGTTGGGGAGGCAACAATGAGAAACGCGTTACTGTGTATCGCCTGGCTCATGACGATGGCGCCGGGTGTACAGGCTGCCGACTGGCTCAGCTGGCGCAAGGTGGGGGATGCGACGCTCACCTGGGGGCCGTTCACCGTTTACTCTTCACAGCTGCGCACGCCGGACGGTCGTTATGCGGGGCCTGGTGAGGATCAGGCCCTGATCATCACCTATGCCCGCGATATCGACAAGGACGAACTGGTCGAAGCGACCCGTAATCAGTGGCAGGCACAGGGCATCCTGCAGCAAGAGCCGCAGAGCAACGCCTGGCTACGCATGTTGCAATCGCTCTGGCCTGACGTAGGGCCGGGAACGCAGCTGGCCTTTGTGCTTAACGACGGGCAGGGGCAGTTCTGGTATCGCGCGTCGGCTGCACAAAAACGTTTTATCCCTCTGGGGCCACGCCAGCCAGAAGCGTTCAGCTTGCGCTTTCTGGGCATCTGGCTCGATCCCCGCACGCAATATCCTGAACTGCGTCAGCAGCTGATCGGAGGTTCAAAATGAAACGTATCCTGATAATGGCGTTTGTCCTGACGATGCTGCTGGCAGGCTGTAGCACCGACGTCGCAGAGTACCGTGAGCAGCAGCCGAAGCTGGACATTTTTACCTGGTTTCAGGGCAACACTGAAGCATGGGGCATGGTTCAGGATCGCAGCGGTAAGCAGATTCGTCGGTTCCACGTGGTCATTGCCGGGGACGTTATTGGCGATACGCTGACGCTCAATGAACGTTTCGTTTACGACGACGGCGAGAAGCAACAGCGCGTGTGGCACATCCGCCGCGTCGGTGCCGATCGCTATGAGGGCACGGCAGGTGACATTGACGGCGTGGCTAAGGGGCAGGCGGCGGGTAATGCCTTTAACTGGCAGTACAGCATGAACGTTAAGGCCAGCGGCAACACCTGGCTACTGCACTTCGATGACTGGATGTACCTGCAGGATGAAATGCATCTGTTCAACAAAACGGAGATGAAGAAATTCGGCGTCACCGTCGCCACGGTGACGCTGTTCTTTACCCGTAAGCCCTGAATTTATTCGCGGGCGGCTTGCGGTTTACTGCTGGAATAGATGAAGACCAACGCAATGCCCAGGCAGACGACGGCGGCTAACCGACTCATTGAGAACGGAATAGCGTTGTTGCCCAGCCAGCCAAAGTTATCGATGAGCATGCTCATGGCCAGCTGGCCCAGGATAACAGCCACGGTGGCGACGGCAGTCCCGATACGCTGTACCGCGAGCACCATAATGACGATATAGGGCACGCCACACAGCGCCCCCAGCAACTGCCATTTTGGCACATCCAGCAGGCTGACCGCCTGTTTTGGCTCAAAAAAGAAAATGAGCAGGGCGGTCACCAGTGCACCAACGGAAAAGGTCAGAAAAGCGCTTTTGAACACGCCCACGCGGCTGCCCAACTGCCCATTAATCGCGGCCTGAATGCTCAGCGTCGCACCGCCCAGCACCGCCAGAATTATCATAATTACGGTCATATCGTTATCCCTGTGCAACCAACACCAGCGCGGCAATGATGAACGCCAGCGCGATGAGGCGTTTCGTGTTGATCTTCCGGTGAGGCGTTCCCAGCAGACCATAGTGGTCGATAATCAGGCTCTTAAAGACCTGACCGGCCAGAATGCCGATCATCGTCATGGCGATACCAATCACCGGCGCGGCAATCGTAAGAATGATGACATACACCGGGCCGAGCACGCCGCCGAGCAGCTGCCATGCCGGCTGCGCGAAAAATGACGGGCTGTTGCGCGGGCTGAAAAACAGCATCAGCAGGAACGTGAGTGCGGCCCCCACGCTGAAGATGCTGAACGTTGCCCACAGATCCCCAACTTCGCCACCCAGCGGACCCAGCAGGCCTGCCTCTATGGACAGCCCCATGCCGCCGGCAATCACCAGTAAAATTAAAATAAGCTGCATTGCACCTACTCTGTCGTTGTTGAGGCGACGAAGATTACGGCGTTAAAGCTTTGAGAAAAATGCCATAATGAAGGAAACACCTTTGCAGGATATGCATTAATGCACGACGCCGGAAACATCAGTATTCGATCGCTGCTGATCTTTATCGCGGTCTATGAATCGCAGAATTTTTCCGTGGTTGCGCGGCGGGAAGGTATCTCCGCATCGCAGGTTTCTCGGGTGATCCATCAGCTTGAAGACGCACTCGGCCAGCAGCTGTTCTATCGTAATACCCGGGCGATCATTCCGACGGAGAGCGGGCATCTGTTTGTGCGCTATGCGAGGGCGATGGCGGGAAATCTTGAGGATGCGCGACGCGAGCTTGATGAACGCGCGAGCGAGCCTTCGGGGACGATCCGCATGAATGCGCCGGTGTTTTTCGGCCAGAGGCATGTTGCGCCGGGCCTTCCCGGGCTGACGGCACGCTACCCGCGGCTGACTCTTGACCTGACGCTCACCGACGATTTTATCGATCCGCACAGGGACGCCGCCGACGTTATCTTTCGTATCGGCACGCTGACGGACTCGTCGTTTCACGCGCGCCCGTTTGGCCACCAGTTTTATTATCTGGCCGCATCGCCAGCCTATCTGCGAAAATTCGGCGCGCCCGAGGGGCCGGACGACTTAAGTCGCCACAGCTGTCTTGTCTACCGAGGATCTTCTGGCCCTAACCGCTGGCTGGTTCGCAGGCCGGGGGACGAGTGGGTCCATTATCCCGTTGCGCCGTTAATGACATCCAATAATGCAGAAACCTTGCTCATTGCGGCGCTGGGGGGAATGGGGATTGTGCTGTTTCCCGACTGGCTGGTGAGTGAGCGACTGAAAAGTGGCGAACTGATTGCGCTGATGCCGGAATTCGACTGTTCCATCAACACCGAACCCCAAACCATTGCGGCGATCTATCCCAACGCGCGGCATCCGCCCCTGAACGTCAGGGCGGTCATCGATTATTACGTTGCGCTATTCGGTACGCCGCTCTACTGGCAAACGTAAGCGGCATGGAGATTATCGGGTCAGTTCACGACGAATAATGTCAGCGCCCGCGCTCAATGCGTTCAGCTTGCCGTTAGCCACCTGACGAGACAGCGGCGCCATACCGCAGTTGGTGGAAGGGTAGAGCTTGTCAGCGTCAACAAACTGCAGGGCCTTACGCAGCGTATCGGCAACTTCCTCTGGCGTTTCAATGCCGTTCGTTGCGACATCAATCGCGCCGACCATCACTTTTTTCCCGCGGATCAGCTCCAGCAGATCCATCGGTACGCGAGAGTTGTGGCACTCTAGGGAGATGATGTCGATATTCGATGTCTGGAGCTTAGGGAAGGCTTCTTCATACTGACGCCACTCCGAGCCGAGGGTCTTTTTCCAGTCGGTATTGGCCTTAATGCCATACCCGTAACAAATGTGTACCGCGGTTTCGCATTTCAGCCCTTCCACGGCGCGTTCCAGCGCGGCAATTCCCCAGTCATTCACCTCATCGAAAAACACGTTAAAGGCAGGCTCGTCAAACTGGATGATATCCACCCCGGCCGCTTCCAGTTCCCGGGCTTCCTGGTTGAGGATTTTGGCGAATTCCCAGGCCAGCTTTTCACGGCTTTTATAGTGGGCGTCATACAGCGTATCGATCATCGTCATCGGCCCCGGCAGTGCCCATTTGATAGGCTTATCCGTGAGCTGACGCAGGTATTTTGCATCGTCAACGAACACCGGCTTTTGACGCGTCACGGCATCCACCACAGTGGGTACGCTCGCGTCATAGCGGTTGCGGATGCGCACCGTCTGGCGGTTCTCAAAATCAACGCCGCTCAGGTGTTCAATAAAGGTGGTCACGAAGTGCTGGCGCGTTTGTTCCCCGTCGCTGACGATATCAATCCCCGCGCGAAGCTGTTCGTCGAGGGAAAGACGCAGTGCATCCTGTTTCCCCGCGGCTAATTCCTGATCCTGTAACTTCCAGGGGGACCAGAGCGTTTCAGGCTGGGCCAGCCAGGTTGGCTTAGGCAGGCTGCCAGCCGTAGAAGTCGGGAGCAATGTTTTCATAATAAAAGACCTTTTTTGATGAATTAAAGCGTGTAGTTATCAGACCACTGCTCAAGAATATGTTTGTAGGGCTTAATGAAATACGTTTCTGTAAATCGACCCTGTTCAATCGCCAGGCGGCTTCTCTCTTCACGGTCATAAACAATTTTTGTTAATGAGTGATCCTGCTGGTTCAGATCCGGTCGATAGCACAGTCCCGCTGCCGAGTTAGCGTTATAAATCTCCGGACGATAAATTTTCTGGAACGTTTCCATCGTGCTGATGGTACCGATAAGTTCCAGATCGGTGTAATCACTCAGTAAATCCCCGGTAAAGAAGAACGCGAAAGGCGCCACGCTGTTCTCCGGCATGAAATAGCGCACGCTCAGGCCCATTTTCGCGAAATACTGTTCCGTTAAGGATTCACCCTCCGGTTGATACTCAATGCCCAGAATGGGGTGCTCGTTGCCCGTGCGGCGATAGGTATCCTTACTGGAGACGCTCAGACAGATCACCGGTGCTTTTCTGAAGTTCTCTTTGTATTCAGGTGACTTCACAAAGTGACGGAAAATATTGCCGTGCAGTTCGCCAAATTTTTCCGGAATGCTGAAGCGTTGCTGGTTCTTGTTGTGCTCCAGCAGCAGTACGCTGAAATCGTAATCCCGCACGTAAGAAGAGAAATTATTCCCGACGATACCTGGAATACGCTGGTTATTTTTTTTGTCGACAATATACGTTTGTAATATCTCAATGGCCGGGAATGATTTTTCCACGCCAATATTCAAATCGACTGAGATGATTTCAAGCTCAACCGCGTAGCGATCGGCGTTGGGGTTATCCCAGCGCGCTAGGGCGTTAAAACGGCTGTTGATCATCACCAGCGTATTGCGCAGGTTTTCCTGACGTTTTTCCCCACGCGCCAGGTTGGCAAAGTTGGTGGTTGTACGCGTATTTTCTGACGGGTTGTAATTCTCATCGAAGCAACTGCGCTTAAGGGTATATGTGAAAGCTTTGCTCATTGTGGTTATGCATCCTAAGTTCATGTTGCTAAGAAGTTACCAATGCATAATTTATGCCTGAGCCCGCGGCGCAGGGGAAGTGACTTAATTTCACTGCAACATGAGCGAACTTCATGAACAGTATTGCGCACAGGCTGGCGAGGGAAGTGAAAGAGTAAGGGGCATCACGCCCCTTAGCGTTATGCTGAAGGACGTTCGTTCCAGGCGTCACTGTGCATGATGTTCCCGTCGACGATGCGCCAGGTAATTTTTTCGTACTGCAGGCTTACGTTTTCAATATGGTTCATTTTATCGTTGGCAGCGATCTTCACGTTTGGCACGCTGCAGTTAACACCAGTAACCTTTACGTTCTCCATGAGTACGGTGTAATAACAGACCTTCTGTCCGGCATCATTAATATGATAGAACTTGATTTCAGCGCTTTTAAGCGCCTGACCGGTAGATGCTGCTTTGTAGAGATAGGGCGTGGAGCTATCAACTTCCTTTTCAATCCGCATGGATGAGTGTTGACGCGTGCCGGTGATCTTGCCGTTACGCTGTCTACCGGGAGGTTAATGCCATGGCTCAGCCCTATGATCTCAATGCTACCTTCACGGTCCTGAACATCAACGGAACCTTTAATATCCATTATTTCCGTAAATTCCCTGCCCGGAATGCGCCATAAACACGCCAACACCGTGCAGGTTAAAAGGCGCATAGTCAGCACCGTTAAGCAGCATTGTTCCTTTTAAGACCATATTTTCACCCACCCTTTTAATAATAAAAAGGCAGCCTACGCCTGTAGTGGGGACAGATATTGAACTCACATCATATTTATGATGTTGCTCATTTCTTATTAAGAAAATGACCTGACAATTTTTAATCACTCTTTAGGCGGTAACGTTAGTAAATGCTGAAGGAATAATGAACCAGACTCAGGCAACAAAACGCCATGCCTACTTCTCTGGCACACGCTCAGCAATTCCCGCTATAATCCCCAAAATTTCCAACCGGTTTAGAAACGATCATGACAAAACTCACCTTACAAGAGCAGATGCTGAAAGCGGGCCTGGTCAGCAGCAAAAAAGTGGCGAAAGTTCAGCGCACGGCAAAGAAATCACGCGTTCAGGCACGTGAAGCTCGGGAAGCGGTAGAAGAGAACAAAAAAGCGCAAATCGAGCGTGATAAGCAACTCAGCGAACAGCACAAACAGGCCGTGCTGGCGAAAGAGTTTAAGGCGCAGGTGAAACAGCTTATTGAGATGAACCGTATCACCGTTTCAAGAGGTAACATCACCTTTAACTTTACGGATGGCAACCTCATCAAGAAGTTAGAGGTGGATAAGCAGACGCAGGCCCAGCTGATCAACGGCCGTTTGGCCATTGCGCGCCTGGTGATTAACGCCAACGGCGACTGTGATTACGCTATTATCCCTGCCGTGGTGGCCGATAAAATTGCCCAGCGCGACGCGGAAAGCATCGTCTTAAACAGCGCCCTGAGTCAGGAAGAGCAGGATGAAGACGATCCGTATGCAGATTTCAAGATCCCTGACGATTTGATGTGGTAAGCCGCGTTCAAAACGACGCAGCGTGACGAGCGTTGATTGTTTTCCCGCTCACCGGATGAACAAAGTCCAGCGCGCTGGCATGCAGCATCAGCCGTGACGCGTTCTCCGCGCCCGGCATGTTAAGGCCGCCATACAAATCGCAGCCTAAAATAGGGTGACCCAACTGCTGGCAGTGAATGCGCAGCTGGTGGGTTCGCCCGGTTTCCGGCATCAGCGCTACCCGCGTCAACGCCAGCCCCGTATCCTGATAAAAGCGATCGACAACCCGGTAGCGAGAGCGGGCCGGTTTACCCGTGATGGCGCAAATCGACATCAGCGGAAAAAGCGCCGGATCTTTCGCTATCGGCGCATCAATGATCCCTTCGTCTTCCTCGACATGCCCGCAAAGCAGGGCGCTGTATCCCTTTTGCACGGCGCGCTGGCTGAACTGATGGCAAAGCGCGGCGTTAATCGCTTTATTGCGCGCAATCACCATCAGCCCGGACGTGCCAAAATCAAGGCGATGCACCAGCGTACAGCCGGGAAACGTCTGTACAAGACGGTAATGGACCGAATCGAGATTTTGCGGATTCTTGCCTGAAAGGCTCAGCAGACCGGAAGGCTTATCGATCAGCAGCAGATGTTCGTCCTGCCAGAGGATCTCAATGTCATCAAGACAGGGTGGGGCAATAAAATTATCGACAATGACTGACATCGGGCTGCCCGGCGGATGATTGGGAGCGGATGATAACGAATAACAGGGGAAAGAAAAACCCTCCCACCGGGCGGTGAGAGGGGGAATCTTAGGCTGCGACGAAGCCGTCGATAGCGGCTTTCGCATCAGACTGTGCTTTGGTCGCCACTTCCGGACCGTAAGCGATACCTTCAGCAAACACGAAGTTCACGTCGGTGATGCCGATGAAGCCCAGGAACACGCTCAGGTACGGCGTCACCAGGTCAGTTGCGGTATCTTTATGAATACCACCGCGGCTGGTCAGTACCACTGCACGTTTGCCTTTCACCAGACCTTCCGGGCCGTTTTCGGTGTAACGGAAGGTTACGCCAGCGCGCGCCACCAGGTCGAAGTAGTTTTTCAGTTGAGTGGGGATGTTGAAGTTGTACATTGGGGCGTTGATCACGATAACGTCGTGCGCCTGGAGTTCTGCAATCAGCTCGTCAGACAGGGTCAGCGCTTCCTGCTGGCGTGGGGACAGCGGAGCATCGCTTGGACGCAGTGCGCCAACCAGTTCGCCATCCAGCACAGGAATAGGCTGGGCCGCCAGGTCACGCACGGTGATTTCGTCAGCAGGATGCTGTTCACGCCACTGTTCAACGAAATAGTCGGACAACTGACCAGACTGTGAGTACCCTGCCAGAATACTGGATTTCAATACTAATACTTTGCTCATGGGTGATTCCTGTTTTTGCATTTGATTGAAGGGGGTTGCCCCGTTGCTTGTTGACACTCTATTCACAATCCTGTCGCAGGGATAGCGCAATATATCGAAGTCTATGTTCGAATTTTTTGAATAAGGCGCTGAAACCGCCGATGTGGTACTCTATATCAATCATTAAAAAGAGATTTTATCCGGCAGTGCACTGCCCGTTAACGCTATGACAGAACAACACAAATTAACCTTCCCGATACTCCTGCAACAGCTTGATAGGCTGACGCTACGCGACAAACAGCGGTTTGCCCGCCGTCTGCACGGGGTTAAGAAGGTTAAAAATCCTGATGCACAACAGGCCATTTACCAGGAGATGGCGAAAGAGATTGAGCAGGCCGTCGGTAAAGTCGTGCTGCGCGAAGCCGCGCGTCCGGCAATAACCTATCCGGAAAACTTGCCCGTCAGTCAGAAAAAACAGGACATCCTCAACGCCGTTCGCGATCACCAGGTGGTGATTGTTGCGGGGGAAACGGGCTCCGGTAAAACCACCCAGCTGCCCAAAATCTGTATGGAGCTGGGACGCGGAATAAAGGGGCTGATTGGTCACACCCAACCGCGTCGTCTGGCGGCACGAACCGTCGCCAACCGTATTGCCGAAGAGCTGCAAACGGAGCCGGGCGGCTGCATCGGGTATAAAGTCCGCTTCAGCGACCACGTCAGCGATAACACCATGGTGAAGCTGATGACCGACGGTATTCTGCTGGCGGAAATCCAGCAGGACCGGCTGCTGATGCAGTACGACACCATTATTATCGATGAAGCGCACGAACGCAGTCTGAACATCGACTTCCTGCTCGGCTACCTGAAAGAGCTGCTGCCGCGTCGTCCGGATCTGAAAATCATCATCACCTCTGCGACCATCGACCCGGAACGTTTTTCAAAGCATTTTAACAATGCGCCGATTATCGAAGTGTCTGGCCGTACCTTCCCGGTAGAGGTACGCTATCGCCCGATTGTGGAAGAGGCGGACGATACCGAGCGCGACCAGCTGCAGGCCATCTTCGATGCGGTTGACGAGCTGGGCAACGAAAGCGCGGGCGACATTCTGATCTTTATGAGCGGCGAGCGAGAAATCCGCGATACCGCCGATGCGCTCAGCAAGCGCGATTTGCGCCATACCGAAATCCTGCCGCTTTACGCCCGCCTGTCGAACAGTGAACAAAACCGCGTGTTCCAGGCGCACAGCGGGCGTCGCATCGTGCTGGCGACCAACGTGGCGGAAACCTCGCTGACCGTACCGGGCATTAAGTATGTAATCGACCCGGGCACGGCGCGCATCAGCCGCTATAGCTATCGCACTAAGGTGCAACGCCTGCCGATTGAGCCCGTCTCACAGGCGTCAGCTAACCAGCGTAAAGGCCGCTGCGGCCGCGTGTCGGAAGGGATCTGTATTCGTCTCTATTCCGAAGACGATTTCCTGTCACGCCCGGAGTTTACCGACCCTGAAATTCTGCGCACCAACCTGGCGTCCGTCATCCTGCAGATGACCGCGCTGGGGCTGGGCGATATCGCGGCGTTCCCGTTTGTTGAAGCGCCGGATAAGCGCAATATCCAGGACGGCGTGCGCCTGCTGGAAGAGCTGGGGGCGATTACCACCGACGAGCAGGCGACCGTCTACACGCTGACGCCGCTGGGCCGCCAGCTCAGCCAGCTGCCGGTTGACCCGCGTCTGGCGCGTATGGTGCTGGAAGCGCAGAAGCACGGCTGCGTGCGTGAGGCGATGATCATCACCTCGGCGCTCTCCATTCAGGATCCGCGCGAGCGTCCGATGGACAAACAGCAAGCATCCGACGAGAAGCACCGCCGCTTCCACGATAAAGAGTCCGATTTCCTCGCCTTTGTGAACCTGTGGAACTACCTCGGCGAACAGCAAAAAGCGCTGTCGTCCAACCAGTTCCGCCGCCAGTGTCGCGTAGAGTTTCTTAACTATCTGCGCGTGCGCGAGTGGCAGGATATCTACACCCAGCTGCGCCAGGTGGTGAAAGAGCTGGGTATTCCGGTGAACAGTGAACCGGCGGAGTACCGCGAAATTCATATCTCGCTGTTGACCGGTCTGCTCTCGCATATCGGGATGAAAGATGCGGAGAAGCAGGAGTTCACCGGGGCGCGTAACGCCCGTTTCTCTCTCTTCCCGGGGTCTGGTTTATTCAAGAAACCGCCAAAATGGACGATGGTCGCAGAGCTGGTGGAAACCAGCCGCCTGTGGGGACGCATCGCGGCGCGTATCGATCCGGAATGGGTTGAACCGGTGGCTCAGCATCTGCTGAAACGGTCATACAGTGAACCGCACTGGGAGCGCGCGCAGGGCGCAGTGATGGCGACGGAGAAAGTCACCGTTTACGGCCTGCCGGTTGTCGCGGCGCGTAAGGTCAACTACAGCCAGATCGATCCGGCGCTGTGCCGCGAGCTGTTTATTCGCCACGCCTTGGTGGAAGGGGACTGGCAGACGCGGCATGCGTTCTTCCGTGAAAACCTCAAGCTGCGAGCCGAAGTGGAAGAACTTGAGCACAAATCCCGTCGTCGCGACATTCTGGTCGATGATGAAGCGCTGTTCGAGTTCTACGACCAGCGCCTTAGCCACGACGTGATTTCTGCCCGTCACTTCGACAGCTGGTGGAAGAAAGCCAGCAAAGAGACGCCGGACCTGCTCAATTTTGAAAAGAGCATGCTGATTAAAGAGGGGGCGGAGTCGGTCAGCAAGCTCGATTATCCGAACTTCTGGCATCAGGGCAACCTCAAGCTGCGCCTGACCTATCAGTTTGAACCGGGCACCGATGCCGACGGCGTCACCGTCCATATTCCACTTCCTCTGCTCAATCAGGTGGAGGAGAGCGGGTTTGAATGGCAAATCCCTGGCCTGCGCCGCGAGCTGGTGATAGCCCTGATCAAATCGCTGCCTAAGCCGGTGCGCCGCAACTTTGTTCCCGCACCAAACTACGCCGAGGCGTTCCTGGGCCGCGTCACGCCGCTGGAGTTACCGCTGCTGGACGCTCTCGAACGTGAATTCAGACGGATGACCGGGACCACCATCGATCGCGAAGACTGGAACTGGGATCAGGTGCCCGATCACCTGAAAATCAGCTTCCGCGTGGTGGATGACAAAAACAAAAAGCTGCAGGAAGGTCGGTCGCTGACGGCGCTTAAAGAGGCCCTGAAAGGTAAAGTTCAGGAGACGTTATCCGCGGTGGCGGATGACGGCATCGAGCAGAGCGGGTTGCATATCTGGAGCTTTGGTCAGCTTCCGGAAAGCTACGAGCAAAAGCGTGGCAACTACAAAGTGAAGGCCTGGCCTGCGCTGGTAGATGAACGTGACAGCGTGGCGATCAAACTGTTTGATAATCCGTTGGAACAGCAGCAGATGATGTGGCGCGGGCTGCGTCGTCTGCTGCTGTTGAACATCCCGTCGCCGATTAAGTATCTGCACGAGAAGTTACCCAACAAGGCCAAGCTGGGCCTCTACTTTAACCCGTACGGTAAAGTGCTGGACCTGATTGACGACTGCATCTCCTGCGGCGTCGACAAGCTGATTCACGAGGCGGGTGGACCGGTCTGGACGGAAGAGGCGTTTGCGAAACTGCATGAGAAGGTGCGCGCCGAGCTGAACGACACCGTGGTGGACATTGCTAAACAGGTCGAGCAGATCCTGACGGCCGTTTTCAACATCAACAAGCGTCTGAAAGGGCGCGTGGATATGACCATGGCGCTGGGTCTGTCTGACGTCAAAGCGCAACTGGCAGGCCTGGTCTACCGCGGTTTTGTTACCGGCAACGGCTTTAACCGCCTGGGGGATACGCTGCGTTATCTACAGGCGATTGAAAAACGTCTGGAGAAAATGGCCATCGATCCGCACCGCGATCGTGCGCAGATGCTGAAGGTTGAAAGCGTGCAGCAGGCGTGGCAGCAGTGGCTTAATAAACTGCCGCCCGCTCGTCGCGACGATGAAGACGTGCAGGCTATCCGCTGGATGATTGAGGAGCTGCGCGTCAGCTTCTTCGCGCAGCAGCTGGGGACGCCGTACCCGATCTCGGATAAGCGTATTTTGCAGGCGATGGAGCAGATCGCGGCGTAAACATCGGGTGGTGTAGCCACCACCCGGCGTTATTAGCCGTTCACCACGGCGAGCGTAAAACCATCCCACCCTTTCACGCCCACGGTCTGTAAGGCCGTGGCCGTTAAGCGCGGATTATCGCCAATCATCTCGATGAACCGCCGTACGCCCAGCACGCGCGCGTCGTCGCTTTGGCCGTTAATCACATCACCATCGCGCACCACGTTATCGCCAACGATAAGCGTGCCCGGCCGCGAATAGTGCAGCGCCCATTCCAGATAGCCTGGGTTGTTTGGCTTATCGGCATCGATAAAGATCAGGTCAAAAGGGGGGCTATCGCTCAGGTTTTCGAGGGAAGCCAGCGCCGGACCTTCAATGAGATCGATACGATCCTTAAGCCCCGCCAGTTGAATGTTTTGTCGCGCTACGTGGGCATGCGTTGGGTCAGCTTCAAGCGTAATCAGCTTGCCGTCCGGCGGTAGGGCGCGCGCCATCCAGATGGCGCTGTAGGCGCCCAGCGTGCCGATTTCAAGAATACGCCTTGCCTGGACCATACGGACAAACAGCGCCAGCAGCTGTCCCTGATTGGCCGCAACGTCGTGTTCGGGTAACCCGGCACGTTGATTGTTTTCGAGAACCTGCTGGAGCACCTCGTCCTGCGGAATAAGCGAAGAAATCATATAATTATCTACTGCAGACCACTGTTGTTGCATAGATTGACTCCTTGATTTACGAAGACCATCCGCCGCCCAGCGCTTTATACAAATCAATCTGCGCCAGCAGCAGGTTATTTTTCACCTGTACCACGCTGGTTTGTACCGTGTACAGCGTACGCTGCGCATCCAGCACGTCCAGATAAGACGAGTAGCCGTTGTTATAACGGTTTTGCGCGACCCTAAGCGTCTCCTGAGATACGGCCTGCTGTGCCAGCAGTTCCGTTAGCTGTTCCTGATAGCGCGTAATGGCATCGAGGCTATTGTTGACCTCAGCGAAGGCATTACGCACGGTTTTCTCGTAACCGTAGAGCGCCTGATTGCGCTGGGACTGCGAAATATCGACCTGGGCATTCAGCGCCTGGCGGTTTAGCAGCGGCGCAAGAATGCTGCCTCCCGTGCTCCAGAGCTGCAGCGGATTGTCCAGCAGGCCCGACAGGGTGCGATCCTGTATCGATCCCGTCGCCGTCAGGTTGATCGACGGCAGAAGGCTGGCGCGCGACGCGGCAAGCGTGGCGTCAGCCGCAATCAGCTGCCGTTCTGCCTGCACAATATCGGGACGGCGATTGAGCAGGGTTGAAGGCAGCTGTGACGGTAAGGCCAGCGGCGTCAGCGCCTCGAAGCGTTCGCTGCGTGCGACCTCACCGGGGTTACTGCCTAACAGCAGACGCAGGGCGTTTTCCTGCTGTGCAATCTGGTGCTGTATCAACGGCACCTGCGACCGGGTTGCACGCAGTTCGGAGTCGGATTGCATGAGCTCCAGACGCGAGCTGTAGCCCGTTTCAAACTGCCGCTTAGCGAGGTTGAATGCCTCCTCACGGGATTTTAGCGTGGACTGGGTTACGCGAAGCTGTTCATCCAGTGACAGTAGGGTGACATACCCTGACGCCACCGAGGAGGCAACGGTCAAATCTGCGGCAGCGGCCGCGGCTTTCTGCGCGTCGAGCGACGCTTCTGCGGCGTTGGCCGTGCTGCGGTTCACGCCCCAGATATCGACATCATAGTTGGCGGTGAGGCTGCCTTTGTACACCGTGCCGTAGATCGGTAATCCCGTCGCGGCAGATTGCGAGCGGGCGCGCGTGCCCGTGACGCCTGCGTCCAGCGTGGGAAAGAGGCTACCGTCGGCGGCGTAAACCCGTGCCTGATATTCATTCACCCGTTCGCGGGCAATCAGCACGTCGCTGTTGTTTTTTAGCGCAAGATCGACGTAGCGGTTCAGGTTGCTGTCGTGAAAGTTACGCCACCAGAGCTGTTCCGCCGGGCTGGCGGGGCCGGCATCAGCGCGCCATTGTGTGGGGATCTGCAGTGAAGGTTGCGCGGGTTTTACGTCAACCGACTGGCATCCGGCCAGTATGACCGCCATCAGCAGGCCTGCTATCGGGCGCAGGGTCATTGTTTAGGCGCCCCCGTATCAATCGTCACCTGAACCGACATGCCCGGGCGTAAGAGCGCGGACTCTTCAGGTTTGCCCAGTACCTCGATGCGCACCGGAATACGCTGCGCAATTTTGACAAAGTTACCGGTAGCATTATCGGGCGTGATCGCGCTGAACTCGACGCCGGTCGCCGGAGAAATACTCTCCACGCGGCCCTGATACGCTTTATCGTTTAACGCATCGACGGTGAATTTCACCGGCTGTCCGACGCGTAAATTCGCCAGCTGCGTCTCTTTAATATTGGCGATTACCCAGTGCTGCGGCGGTACCAGCGTGGTGAGGTGCGTCCCGGCGGTCACGTACGCGCCCAGACGCACGGCGATTTGCCCCAGTTGGCCGTCGCGTGGGGCGACGATGCGCGTGTTTTGCAGATCGATTTGCGCCAGCTCCAGTGCGGCTTTGGCATTATCGACGTCCGCTTCCAGCGCGCCGCGATTCACAATCACCGTTTGCAGGTCCTGACGCGACATCTCAAGCGTCGCTTTGGCCTGGTCGATATCCGCGCTGCCCTGGGCGGCGCTGGCCAATGCCGCGTCACGCTCCCGGATCGAGAGCGAACCGTCGGCAGTTAGCTCCTTGACGCGCTTCAGGTCTGCCTGCGTTTTCAGGCTCTGGGCGTGGGCATTTTTCAGCGCGGCCTCGTTTTTAACGATCGTCGCCTCCGCGCTTTTACGCTGCTGGAGATTGTTATTGAGGGCGGCGATTTTCATCGCCAGCTGGGCTTCAGCCTGATGAACGCGCTGGCGATAGATACGGTCGTCAATCTGCAACAGCACATCGCCTTTTTTGACCTGCACGAAATCCTGAACATTCACCTCGGTGATATAGCCATTTACCTGCGGGCTGATGAACGTGGTCTGTCCACGCACGTAGGCGTTATCGGTGAACTGCGCGTGGCGGGTAAAAGGAGGCAACTGCCAGGCGTAAAGGATCACCAGCACGCCGACAATACCGATGGCTGCGGCGGTGAACACAGAAACAATGCGCACATTTTTGCGCGTGTTGGCCTGCTCTTTGGCGGCATCCTGCTGACTCATAACGTCTCCCAAAACTTCATTTATCACTATCCATTATTTGTTGCCAGTGGCGTTTTTCAGGGCCATGCGGGCGGTTATACGCAGGCGCAGCAAACGCCATAAAATCCAGACCAGCGTGGCGGCGGCAATGCTCGCCGTGAGAAGGTAAGTATCGTTGTAAGCCAGAATGTTTGCCTCAAGAGCGGTCACCGTTTGCAACTGAGTGATTGCCTGCGTCCCGAGCAGCGCGCTGTCGCCTATCAGGCTTTGGTACATCTGGGTATAGGCCTGTATGCGTTCACTCACCAGCGGGTTAAGCGTGGTGAGCTGATCGGCTAGCAGGCTGGAGTGGTACTTTTCGCGCCAGGTCTGGAAGGTGCCGAGAATGGCGGACCCCAGAAGCCCACCGAGGTTTTGGCTCATGCCAAACATTACCGAGAAGCTCACCAGGTTGCGCGGCTCGGCGATCACGCCGCCAATGGCTGCCAGCATCGCCGGGGCGAGGAAGAAGGCGCTGCCAAAGCCCAGCAGGAACTGGCTAAACATCAGCTGATCCGGGCGGGTGAGGTTGGTGGACTGGCTGTCGAGCAGCGACGCAATAATCATCAGCACCAGCGAGGTGATAATCGGCCACGCCAGCTTCGTCGGTTTGATCGTCAGACAGCTGGCGACAATCCCGCAGGCAATACCGGCAAAAATCGACCATGCCAGGTGCGTCATCTGTTCATTCTGCAGGCCGACATACTGCAGCCAGCCAATGACGCCGGTGTTTTGCTCCGCCAGGACGATGCGGATCAACAGCATGATCAGCCCCAAACGCACGATACTGCCGCTCGACAGCCAGCGCGTATTGAGCAAGGGGTTAGTGCGGTTGTGTTCGAAAACGATGGCGGACACAATTAACACCAGCGACAACGCTAAAGACCAGCCTATCCACGGGGCTTCGAACCACCAGTCCAGACGACCCAGGGAGAGCACGGCGCACAGCAACGCCATGCCGGGTGCCAGCAGAAAGAAGGTCACAAAATCTTTTTTCTCGAATACCTTACGCCGATCGCCGGGAGGCAGTTTTAATACCATCACGCAGGCCAGCGATATCAGGGCCAACCCCAGTTCGAAGAAATACAAACCACGCCACTCGTCCAGCTGGAGCAGTTCAGTAGAAAACAGCCGGGCAAGCGGGATAGCGAGCGACGATCCGGTGATGCCGATCGTCAGCGCCTTCAGGCGGTGCTTCGCGGGCCAGGCCTGAATCTGGTAATAAATTCCCAGCGAGCTAAGCGCGGCGGCCACCATTCCGTGCGCGGCGCGAACCATTAGCGCCGAGCTGAGATCGTTCACAAAGAGGTGGAAAAACGTGACCAACACATACAGCACCAAAAAACCTTCGGTGAAGGCGCGCAGGCCGTATTGTTGACGAAATTTCACCAGCAGCAGGTTGATGGAGATGTTGGTCATGACGTAGACGGCGGGCAGCCAGGCAATCTCTGTCGACCAGGCACCGAACGTACCCTGGAGGTTCTGCAGATTGGCCGTCACCACCGCATTGCCCAGCGCGCCCGTCAGGCACACCAACAGGCCAACGATGCCATAGGCGATCCGCTTTGGCGTGGGGTGTCCCGGTGTGGAGGGCGAACCCAGCAGGGCGGGTTTCTCATGTGGCTGCCACTCGCGAGGAGCATAAGGGTCGCGTTGAGGCAGGCGCATAACGTCTTTACCTTAGAAAAAGTTGAATAGTGATCGGACTAATGATTCTACGTCTGACGATAATCATAATTCAAATGAATATGATTATTGCATGTTAATCATCTGCCAAATGAATAGTTAAGGAAAAAGAGCGGCCTGGCGACGTGATGTTTCAGAGAGATCTCCTTTTTCGATATCATAATCGCGGTAGGCTAACCTAAACGCTGTAAGGAGGTTACGATGACACTGCCACTTTTTCCCTGTCTGCCCGAAGCCACGCTCAACGCCGTGAACACCGTCGGGCAATGGCTGGCGCAGGATGATTTTCACCCCCCACAGCCTGTGGATCGCGTGATTCTGGCGGGCAACGCGGTAATGCCTACGATCGATGCTGCCTGTCGCGTGGCGTCCGGGCAGGGCATTCCGCTGCTCATCAGTGGGGGGATCGGCCACTCGACGACGTTCCTCTATTCTGCCATTGCTCAGCATCCGCGCTATAACACTATCCCGACGACCGGACGAGCAGAGGCGACGATCCTGGCGGATATTGCCCGCGAATTCTGGAAAATTGCGGCGGACAAGATCTTGATTGACGATCGCTCTACCAACTGCGGGGAAAATGCACGCTTTAGCTGGAATATGCTTAAACATCACGGGCTACAGGCCGAACGGGTACTGGTGGTGCAGGACCCGACCATGCAGCGCCGCACGATGGCGACCTTCGCGCGGGTGTGCCGGGATGAAAAAATGTCCCCGGTATGGGTAAGTCATCCCGGTTTGACGCCGGTCCTGCAAAACAGCGATAACGGTCTGGTTTTTGCGGGCCCAAACGAGGGGCTTTGGCCGGTTGAACGGTATTTGTCGCTGGTGCTGGGCGAGATGCCGCGCCTGCGCGATGACGTCAACGGCTATGGCCCGGCGGGGCGAGACTTTATTGCGCACGTTGAGATCCCCGCGGAGGTTGACGCGGCCTGGTACACGCTGCGTAATGACGCCATTCTTACGGACGCGCTTGTAAGCCGTTCCCTGCTGTAACCCTCTGCCCGTTTGCGCCATCCTTTTCGCAAACGGGCATTAAATGTTGCTAGTTTGTAATTTTCAAATCCAGCTGACCCGATTCTTCTATGAGGTGCCTCACATAATCGGCGCGTCCGGTTAGGCATTTTGTCCTGTGACTATAGGTTTTAACAATGCATTTACTTGTTAAAAACAGCGTAATTACAGGAGCAGGTTATGACAGTACCCGTACAACATCCTATGTATATCGATGGACAGTTTGTTGCCTGGAAAGGGGATGCCTGGATTGATGTGATCAATCCGGCCACCGAAGAGGTCATTTCCCGCATTCCGGACGGCGGCGCCGACGATGCGCGCAAGGCCATTGACGCCGCAGAGCGCGCGCAGGAGGCATGGGAAGCGCTCCCCGCGATTGAGCGCGCGACCTGGCTGCGAAAAATCTCCGCCGGGATCCGCGAGCGTGTAAGTGAGATTGCCGCGCTGATCGTGGCGGAAGGCGGCAAAATTCAGCCGCTCGCGGAAGTCGAAGTTAACTTTACCGCTGACTATATTGATTACATGGCCGAGTGGGCGCGCCGCTATGAAGGCGAAATTATCCAGAGCGATCGTCCGGGCGAGAACATCCTGGTCTTTAAGCGCGCGCTGGGCGTGACCACCGGTATCCTGCCGTGGAACTTCCCGTTCTTCCTGATTGCCCGCAAGCTCGCGCCCGCGCTGCTCACCGGCAATACCATTGTGATTAAACCCAGTGAATTCACGCCGAATAACGCCATTGCCTTTGCCAAAATTGTTGATGCGATCGGCCTGCCGAAAGGGGTGTTCAACCTGGTGCTGGGGCGCGGTGAAACCGTGGGCCAGGAGCTGGCGGGCAACCCGAAAGTGGCGATGGTCAGCATGACGGGCAGCGTAGGGGCGGGCGAAAAAATCATGGCTGCGGCGGCGAAAAACATCACTAAAGTCGGGCTGGAACTGGGCGGTAAAGCGCCCGCCATCGTGATGGACGATGCCAACCTGGCGCTGGCGGTAAAGGCAATTGTCGATTCCCGCATGATCAACACCGGGCAGGTTTGCAACTGCGCCGAGCGCGTGTACGTGCAGAAGGGCATTTACGACCGCTTTGTAAACCGTCTGGGCGAAGCCATGAAGGCGGTACAGTTTGGTAATCCTGCGGAGCGCACCGATATTGCGATGGGGCCGCTGATCAACGCCGCCGCGCTGGCGCGCGTTGAGCAAAAAGTCGCGCGGGCGGTGCAGGAAGGGGCGAAAGTGGTCCTCGGTGGCAAAGCGGTGGAGGGAAAAGGTTACTACTATCCGCCAACCCTGCTGCTGGACGTGCGTCAGGAGATGTCCATTATGCACGAAGAGACCTTCGGCCCGGTTCTGCCGGTGGTGATGTTCGACACGCTGGAGGAGGCGCTGAAGATGGCCAACGACAGCGACTACGGCCTGACCTCTTCTATTTATACGCAAGATCTGAACGTGGCGATGAAAGCCATCAAGGGGCTCAAGTTTGGCGAAACCTACATCAACCGCGAGCACTTTGAAGCGATGCAGGGCTTCCACGCCGGCTGGCGCAAGTCGGGGATTGGTGGGGCAGACGGGAAACATGGCCTGAATGAGTATCTGCAAACGCAGGTGGTGTATTTGCAGTCATAGCAGGACGTTCCCCCTCTCCTTCGGGAGGGGGCGCTGGATCACAACGATGCAAACTTATCGAGCGTACGTACCAGCTGCGTAACAAACCCATATTCATTGTCATACCACGCAACCGCTTTCACCAGCTGCAGGTCGCCTGCTTCGCTTACCTCGGTCTGCGTAGCGTCGAATATAGAGCCAAAGTGCGAGCCGATGACGTCGGACGACACAATCTCTTCATCGGTATAGCCAAAGGATTTATTGCCCTGGGTGGCTTTTTTCAGCGCGATGTGAATCTCCTCGACCGTCACCTTTTTCCCCAAAATGGCGACCAGCTCGGTAACGGAACCGGTTTTCACCGGCACGCGCTGGGCGTGGCCTTTCAGCTTGCCGCTCAGAGCAGGGATCACCAGGCCAATCGCTTTTGCCGCCCCGGTGGTGTGGGGAATGATGTTCTCCGCCGCCGCGCGCGAGGCGCGAAGGTCTTTCCCGCGCGGACCATCTACCAGCGCCTGGGTGCCGGTATAGGCGTGGATGGTGGTCATGGTGCCGACTTTAATTTCGAAGGCGTCATTCAATGCTTTCGCCAGCGGGGCCAGGCAGTTCGTGGTGCAGGAGGCAACGGATATGATGGTATCAGCGGCATCCAGCGTGTCATCGTTGACGTTGAACACAATGGTTTTCATTTCTCCCGCCGGAGCAGAGATCAGCACCTTTTTGGCGCCCGCGTCCAGATGGGCTCTGGACTTCTCTTCGGAAGTGTAAAAACCGGTGCATTCGACGACGATGTCGACGCCTGCCGTTTTCCACGGAATATGTTTGGCCTCTTTTTCGGCGTAAACCGCGATGGTTTTGCCGTCCACAATCAACGCGTCTTCGGTGAAATCCACGCTCCACGGAAAACCACCGTAGTTAGAGTCATGCCTGAGCAGATAGGCCAGAACTTTGGGAGAGGTCAGATCGTTAATGGCGACGACGGTATTGCTGTCCTGGGTTTCAAGAAGGCGACGCAGTACAAGACGTCCAATGCGGCCAAAGCCGTTAATGCCAATTTTACTCATAATATTCTCCTGGTGAATGTGCTAATACGCCCGTTTGAACTCATCCAGGCTTAGACCATGCGAGGGCGGGCGGCAATTGAAGAAGCTTCATGCGCAGGGAAGTCATTGAAAAAGCATATAGAAAACTTAATGAATTTTTAAGGAAAGGGGATTATGTTGGCGCTAAATATGTCCCTTAAGGAAATCGTATGCGCACTAAATATACAGGCCTGCAGATAGGCATTCACTGGCTGGTGTTTTTGTTGGTTATCGTGGCGTATTGCGCGATGGAGTTCAGAGGCTTCTTTCCGCGAACCGACCGCCCGCTGATCAACATGATCCACGTTTCGTGCGGGATGTCGATCCTGGCGCTGATGGTGTTGCGATTGCTGGTTCGCCTTAAATTCCCGGCCCCGCCGATTCAGCCTAAGCCCAAGCCGATGGTCACCGGCATGTCCCATCTGGGGCATCTGATTGTCTACCTGCTGTTTATTGCGCTGCCGCTGATCGGTATTGTGATGATGTATTACCGCGGTAATGACTGGTATGCCTTCGGCATGGTGATGCCGCATGCCGCCGAGGGAAATTTTGACCGGGTGGACACCCTGAAAGCGTGGCACGAGACGCTGGCGAATCTGGGGTATTTCGTGATTGGCCTGCACGCTCTGGCGGCGCTGATGCACCACTATTTCTGGAAAGATAATACGCTGCTGCGCATGATGCCGAAAAAACGTCACTAACCTGGAGCCCTGCGCGATTGCGCAGGGCTCGCTTTCTTACTGCAGCTGAGCGCGTTCCTCAGCCGTTAAGTCCAGCGTCTCCGTCGAGCCGCTCTCAGACGATTTCACCGCCGCTTCCAGCACCGCCATGACCGCCAAGGCCTCGACAGGATGAACCGGGTTATCCATTTTGCCCGTTAATGCGTCACGCACGTTGATATAATACTGACGCTGATCGCCTTTCGGCGTCTTGATGTTCTGGGGCTCACCATTAGCATCAAACAACACCATATCGTCACTGTCCTCACCCCAGCGTTCACTGCCGGGCGTCACGCCGGCCAGAAGCTGCGCTTCCTGCTGATCGATACGCGATTTGACCACGCTGGCGTGGTCGCCGTGTACGCTAAAGCGGGACGTCCCACCTGCAACCAGCATGCTGCAGTGCAGAATGACCTTGTGCTCAGGGTAATTGAGCACTACGTGCGCCCAGTCATTAATCTCCGCGCCGTCGCGCAGTGTTGCAATATTGCCCTGGACCGACTGCGGCAGGCCAAAAAGCTGCAGCGTCTGGTCGATCAGGTGCGGGCCCAGGTCAAACCATAAGCCGCTTCCCGGCACGTTCTGTTCTCTCCAGCGCACGCGCACTTCCGGGCGGAAACGATCAATATGCGACTCAAAGAGTTTTACCTTGCCGATGCGGCCATGCTCAATCACCTGCTTTACACCGAGGAAGTCGCTGTCCCAGCGGCGGTTGTGGAAAACGGAGAGCAGCAGCTGTTTTTCATCCGCCAGCGCAATCAGATCGCGGGCTTCCTGCATGTCGAGGGTGAAGGGTTTGTCCACGACCACGTGTTTACCTGAGTTCAGGGCAAGCGTTGCCAGAGGGGCGTGAGTGGCGTTAGGGGAGGCAATAACCACCAGATCGATATCAGGATGCTGAATGGCTTCCTCCGGCGTTGCCACTACCTGAACGTCGGGAAGGTCGCGTTTTACCTTCTCTTCATCACGTGAAGAAACCACCGCCAGCTTAAGCCCGTCCACGGACTGGATGAGCGGAGCATGGAACGTCTTGCCCACAAATCCATAGCCGATCAGCGCAATGTTAATTGTCTTCACTTTATTCATGATTTTCTCCACGTTAATTCGCGCAAACCGTGACCTGCAATGCGCCTGTATCCCCAAGCTCAGCCCAGGGACGATCTAAATACAGTTGATGAATGTCGGTTAAGCCGCACACCCGATGCGGTTCGCAGTGATTGAGCTTGAGATGGTCAGCAACAATCCAGTGCTCATGACTTGACGCCAGCATGGTGCGTTTAACGTCTGCATCGTCTTCTTTGCTGGCGCTCAGACCGAGCTCAGCATGAATGGCGCAGGCGCCCAGAATCGCGATATCTGCCCGGTATCGGGAGAGGAGGGACAACGTGGCGCTCCCCGCAAACAGGCGTTGTTTCTGATCCCATTTTCCGCCGAGCAGGATCAGCTCGATGTCATCGCGATCGCTAAAGTGTTGTGCAATATCCAGAGAAGAGGTGATAACCGTCAGCGGCCCCTTGAGGAAGGTGGCGACGGCCAGTACCGTGCTGCCGGCATCCAGAAACAGCGTCGACCCGGCAGGAACGTTCTGCGCCACGCCTTTTCCGAGGCGCTGTTTGGCTTCAGGCAGCAGCGTGTTTCTGCCCTGACGATTCATGGCGGAAAGGTTCAGCGCAATGGCGCCGCCGTGGTTCTTCTGCGCCAGCCCCTGATTTTCGAGGTCGGTCAGATCGCGGCGAATGGTGTCCGTAGAAACCTGCAGCGTCTCTGCCAGCTCGGTAATGCTGGCCTGACCCTGCTCGCTGATAATTTCAAGCACATACTTCTGGCGGGCGGTTTTGTGCATAAGCGTGTAATCCTGCAAAATGTCGCAATAGTTTGCATATTACAGCATTTGGTGGGAAAGGAAATCGTGCACCCGTCAGGGAAGCGCAGCGGCAACGAGTCGGGACGGCGATTATTCATACAGGTGATTATTAAAATAGTATTAATCGGTTAGATCACAATTGTTTTGAATGGTAATCGCAGTGTTATTGTTATGTTTTTCTTAACTATTTGGGTCATGCAACCTTAATGTAAGCATTTATTGGAGTTAATGACTGCTTAATTTGTATTGAGTAGTGTTTTAATCTGATATTAATCACATTTAAGGAGTATAATATCGACATAACTGGGTGGGCTACTTAAATTGACAGTTCTTTGAAAATCTTTGTGTCTGATGCGCTTAGAAATTAACGCAAAAATGTACAGTTTACGATTTTGAAATTTTACTTAAATAACAATAGCTTTGTTTGTTTCATTTGAAAGGTCATTTTTAGGAGTTTGTACAGAAACCTTAGGCTTTTTCTTATATGCAACACCTTGTTAACATTGTGGGTGTAGTTGCCTATAACACATTTTGTTAGACTGCGAATCAGTTAAAGAATAAGTAAATTCTTAATTTTATATAAGCCTTAAGGCCACTTCATCTCCAATGGAAATGGGTATGGGGACCTTTTACCTCAAATTTGATGAGAGGGAGTGAAGGTTATTTGACTACTTTTTTATACCTCTTTTGGGTAGGTATTTATCAACGCTCAGAGTCAGGGGGTAAAAATGACTTTATTGCAAAATTACCTGTTATTTAGATTGCCTGCTGCGGCGGTATTTATGGCGATAGCGATGAATACGGCGAATGCGAATAGCAGCCAGGTGGGTATGGCGCCCATTGCAACAATAAGCTTAAAAGAAAGCATTCTTTTTGCCATCGATCGCGATCCGTCCGTGAGTCAGCAGGCTGCGCAATTAGGTATTGGTCAGGCGCAAATAGACGAAGCGCGTAGCGGCTGGATGCCGCAAATCGCGCTGAGCGGGAGCACGGGGCACAGCCAAACCACCGATTCCAGCGGATCGCTGAAGAATTCCGCTGCCTGGGGATTGAGCCTGACGCAGCTGATTTACGACTTTGGAAAGACCAACAACAGCATCGATCAATCTTCGGCCCAGCGCGACAGCTATCGCTACCAGCTAATGGGCACGCTGTCTGACGTGGCGGAAAAAACGGCCCTCAGCTATGTCGAGGTTAAGCGCTATTCCGATTTGCTGCAGGCGGCGAAAGACAATGTGCAGGCGCTGAAAAACGTTGAGCAGCTGGCAAAGCTGCGCGCAGATGCGGGCGTGAGTTCAACCTCCGACGAACTTCAAACCCGCACGCGTATCGCCGGAATGCAGGCGACGGTAGCGCAGTATAGCGCGTCATTAAACAGCGCCCGCGCGAGGCTCGGCGTGTTGACCGGCATGCAGGCTGAGACCTATTCGCCTGTTCCGGCAAAACTCGCCGTAGAACAGGATTCGCTTAACCGCATCGATTATTCGCTGATTCCGACGGTGATGGCTGCACAGAATATGGAACGATCGGCGCAGTATGGCGTCGAGACCGCAAAGTCTCAGCACTGGCCAACGCTGAGTCTGAAAGGCGGACGCACGCGTTACGAATCCGATAATCGCTCGTACTGGGACGACCAGATACAGCTCAATATTGACGCCCCAATTTACCAGGGGGGCGCCGTTTCAGCACGCGTGCGTCAGGCAGAAGGTGCCAGAGCAATGGCTTCCTCTCAGGTTGATCAGGCGCGATTCGATGTCCTGCAAAAAGCCTCGGTGGCGCAAGCCGACTGGACCGGCGCGCGAGGCAGGATGGAGGCCGGCAGGTTACAGCTGGAAAATGCGTTACGTGCCCGTGAGGTCTACAAAAATGAATATACCCTGAGCAAGCGGAGCATTAACGATTTGCTCAGCGTTGAGCAGGATGTCTGGCAGGCCACGTCGGCAAAAATAATGGCTGAATATGATGGCTGGAGTTCGGCAATTAATTACGCTTCAGCGGTAGATAATTTGATGCCGCTTATTGGAATAGAGAAAAACGCTGCCGCAAAACTACCCGATTTAAGTTAAAAAAAGACGCGCCTTTCTGCGCGAAATAAGTCTGAAAATAATGGGTGAATTTCCCAGGGATAGCTACATCCATCTGGTGGTCATATCCACAGGAATCCGTGCACCTGCAAGGAGAAAATATGAGTAACGTAAAAGTTGTTGATGTCATCATTCGCAAGACAGCGGAAAAAACAAAATTAACCGGAGAGGGCAACCTGTCGGTCTCAATTTCATCGCCGAGCGTGATTGAAATCCAGGGTTCTGCTCAGGATGTGGTGCGCTATGTGCGCCAGGGTAAAGATCTCCTCATTTATATGAAAGATGGCAGCGTTATTCGCTGCAATAACTATTTCGTCGAAGATCCTGAAACACAAAGCCAGTCTGAACTGGTGTTTAACGATAATCAGGAGCTGACTCATATTTCTTTTGCCGATGCCGGGGAAGCGTCAGGCGTTGCGGTAACGGAATTAACCGCGCAGGCTACACCGATTAGCAGCATTGAACCTTTCCTGGAGCAGGGAAGCGTATTAAGCGATGCGCCGTGGGGCTGGATTGCCGGTGCGGCATTAGGCGGTGGCGCGATTGGCGCGCTGCTGGCACACGGCGGTGACGGCGAAACCAAAACGAAAGTCATCGACAACACCAAGGAAGTCGAGAGCGCGACGCCGACCTTTTTACTGACGGATAAAGCGGGTGACAAGCAGGGTGTGCTGAGTGCAAAAGAGGTCACGGACGATAACACCCCAACCTTCAGCGGTACCGGCCAGCCTGGCGCGACCATTCAGGTCAAAGACAGCAGCGGCAGCACCATTGCCAGCACCATGGTCGGAAAAGACGGGACCTGGACGGTAAAATTACCGACCCAGACGGACGGAGAACACACCTGGTCCGTTGTGCAGATCGACGGCAGTAAAACGACCTCTGCGGGCAGCATCACCGTCACCGTATCAACGGCAGACGCCACTGTTACGCTTGCCACGACGGCGGGCGATAACGTCATTAACGCCAGCGAACAGTCCGCGGGCTTCACGCTTTCGGGTGCCAGTAAAAACCTGGCACAAGGCACCGAACTGACCGTCACGCTGAACGGCAAATCCTATACCGCTGAAGTGGGTGCAAACGGCGCCTGGAGCGTGAAGGTGCCTGCGGCAGACGCACAGGCTTTGGGCGATGGCACGTGGACGGTGAACGTCAGCGGCAGAGACGCGGCGGGCAATACCGTGAGCGGCAGCCAGACCCTTGGCGTGGATACCACCGCCCCGACGCTGTCTGTAAATACCCTCACTCAGGACAACATCATTAATGCGGCTGAACACAATCAGCCCCTGACGCTGACCGGTAAAACGGACGCGGAAGCGGGGCAAATTGTGACGGTTACGCTGAACGGCAAAAACCATACCGCGACGGTCGGCAGCGACGGTTCCTGGTCCGTCACGCTCCCGGCCAGCGAGGTGGGCTCGCTGGCCGACGGCAATCATACCCTGACGGTTAACGTCAGCGACAAGGCGGGTAACGGTTCATCCACCACCGCCGATTTCACCGTGGATACCGCAGCCCCGGTTGTGACGATCAATACCGTCGCAGGCGACAATATCCTCAACACCGGCGAGCAGGGTCAGGCGCAGATTATTTCTGGCCAGGCGAGCGGCGCGGCAGCGGGCGACGTGGTCACCGTCACCCTTGGCGGCCAGACCTTCACCGGCGTGGTGCAGGCGAACGGCAGCTGGAGCGTTGGCGTACCTGCGTCCGTGATTGGCGCGTTGGGTGAGGGCAACCACAGCATTTCGGTATCCATCACCGATGCGGCAGGCAATACCGGTCACGCGACCCACGGCATTACTCTGAGCGGTAACCCTCCGGAATTTACCGTTGACGCCATTAGCCAGGACAACGTGCTGAATGCACAGGAGGCGATGCAGCCGCTGAGCCTGACCGGGACCAGCAACCTGCCAAACGGCAGCGCCATCGCCGTGACGCTGAACAACGTCACCTATCAGGCTACGGTCGAAAATGGCATCTGGGCCGTTCAGGTGCCGGTTTCTGACGTTCTGAATCTGGCGAACACCCTTTACACCGTCAGCGTCAGCGGCACTGACGGCGTCGGTAACAGCGGTTCCGCCGAGGCAACGCTTCTGGTGGATACCGTGCTGCCGCAGGTAATTATCAATACGTTTGCCGGCGACAACCTGGTGAACAACGCTGAAGTGGCGGTGGATCAAACCCTGAGCGGGCGCGTTATCGGCGCGGCGGCGGGCGATACGGTTTCTATTTCCGTGGGAGGCAAGAGCTACACCGCCACGGTGGGTAGCGATCTGACCTGGAGCGTGACCATTCCGTCAGCCGATCTGAACGCGTTTGGCGATGGCGATTTAACCTTCAACGCCTCTGTGACCAATGCGCACGGCAACACCGGCAGCGGCGAGCGTGATATCAACATCAACGCCGAGCTGCCTGGCCTGCGCGTGAACACCATTTCCGGCGATGACGTGATCAACGCCATTGAGCAGCAGCAGGATCTGACCGTGACCGGCTCCAGTACCCATCTGGCTGCAGGCACGCAGGTCATCGTCACCATCAACAGCGTCGATTACGCCGCCGTGGTCAACGCCAACGGCAGCTGGCAAATCGGCGTACCGGCATCCGATCTTCAGGGCTGGTCGGCAGGAAATATCGCCGTTCACGTCAGCGCAGAAGATGCCTGGGGCAACACCGTTTCGGCTGAGCACCCCATCGAGCTGGACCTGAACGCCGTGGCGGTCACCGTTGATACCATCAGCGGCGACGACATGCTGAATGCAGCCGAAAAAGGGGCGGATGTTACGCTCTCGGGTCAGACCCAGGGCGTAGAAGCCGGGCAGACCGTGGTGGTTAAATTTGCCGACCAGACGTTCACCGCGCAGGTTCAGCAGGACGGTTCCTGGAGCCTGACCGTTCCGGCCAGCGCCATGGAGACCCTGATCGACGGACGCGCGCAGGTGAGCGTCAGCGTTACTAACGTCAACGGCAACAGCGCCGATGCGTCGCGCGTGGTGACGGTGGATACCTTGCCGCCGTCCATCACGATCGATAACCTGACCGACGACAACATCATCAATGCCGCCGAAGCGCAGCAGGCGTTAGCGTTAAGCGGCAGCAGCAATGCTGAACCGGGACAGACCGTTACCGTTACGCTGAATGGCAAAAATTACCAAACTACCGTACAGGCTGACGGCACCTGGACGCTGAGCGTACCTGCCGCTGACGTCGGCGCGCTGGCTGACGGCACCGTAACGGTGACGGCAACCGTGAGCGACGTGGCGGGCAACACCAGCAGCGCGGACCGCGTTGGGCTGGTAGATGCGACCGTCCCGCAGGTGACCATTAACGATTTTGTCACTGACACCAACACCGTTAACCTGAGCGCCCATTCTCAGGCGCAGATCCTGAGCGGTTCCGTCACCGGCGCGGCGGCGGGCGATTTGGTCACTATCACCATTAACAACGTGGATTACACCACGGTGGTCGATGCGGCGGGCAACTGGAGCCTCGGCCTGCCTGCGTCTGTTGTTCAGGGCCTGGCCGACGGCACCTGGACCATTAACGTCTCCGTGACGGACCAGTCTGGCAATACGGGCAGCAGCGCGCTGGACGTGGTGGTCAACACGGTAACGCCAGTCATTGGTATTAATACCCTGGCGGCGGACGACGTGATCAACGCTACCGAGAAAGGCGAAGATCTGCTGCTTTCCGGGACCAGCAACCAGCCGGAAGGCACGACGATCACCGTCAGCCTTAACGGCATTAATTATACCGCAACCACCGACGCCAGCGGCAGCTGGAGCGTAACTGTGCCTGCCTCTGCGGTCAGCGCGCTGGGCGAAGCACATTACACCGTAAGCGCCAGCGTCACCGACAGCGTGGGCAACAGCGCCTCTACCACGCACGATGTGCTGGTCGACAGCGCGCTGCCGGTGGTCTCCATCGATACCCTGGCGGGCGACAACATCGTTAACGCCGCCGAAGTGGCGGCAGGGCAAACCCTGACCGGGAAAGTCTCTAACGCGGCATCGGGCGATACCGTCACGATTATTCTCGGTGGGCAAACATACACCGCGACCGTGCAGGACGATCTCACCTGGAGCCTGCCGTTAACCCAGGGCCAGCTGACCGCGCTCGGCAACGGCGACCTGACCGTATCGGCCAGCGTCACCAACGTGCACGGCAACACCGGCTCGTCGTCGCTGGACTTCACCATCGACGCCCAGCTGCCTGGCCTGCGTATTGATACCGTGGCGGGCGATGACGTCATCAACATCATCGAGCACGGTCAGAACCTGATTGTCTCCGGCAGCAGCACCGATCTGGCGGCGGGCAGCACCGTCACCGTGACCATCAACGGCAAGGATTATTCCGCCTCGGTACTGGCGGACGGCACCTGGCAGGCGGCCGTGCCGGCGGCGGACGTCTCCCAGTGGGCGGACGGCTCGCTGGCCATCAGCGCCAGCGCGCAGGACGCCTCCGGCAACCCGGTGAATATCGGCACCGTTGTCGACGTGGATCTCACCCCGGTTGCCATCAGCATCAACAGCGTGACCGCTGACAACGTGCTGAACGCGGCGGAAAAAGGCGAAGACCTGGTGCTCAGCGGCACCTCGGCCAACGTGGAGGCGGGGCAGACCGTGACCGTCACCGTTGGCGGTAAAACCTACACCACCACGGTAGACGCCAACGGCGACTGGACCTACACCGTTCCGGCAGCGGACCTGAGCGGCCTGAAGGACGGCGACGCCAGCGTGCAGGTCAGCGTCACCAACGTGAACGGCAACAACGCCTCCGCAGGGCGCGAATTCAGCGTGGATACCACCGCGCCGACGGTCACCGTCAACACCATCAGCAGCGACAACATGCTGAACGCGGCGGAAGCGGCGCAGGATCTGACCCTGAGCGGCACCTCAAGTGCCGAGGCGGGCCAGACGGTCACCGTGAGCTTCAACGGCAACACCTATACCGCGCAGGTACAGGCGGACGGCACCTGGACGCTCGACGTTCCGGCGGCGGACATGGCGGGCATTGCCGACGGTAATGCCACCGTTACGGCAACGGTTGCCGATAAAGCGGGCAACCCGGCGAGCGCGGGCGCATCCGTGCTGGTCGATACCACGGTTCCGCAGATTAGCTTTAACCTCGTGGCGGGCGACGACATCATCAATATCGCCGAGCACGGGCAGGCGCTGATCGTCTCCGGCAGCGTGAGCGGCGCGCAGGCGGGCGATGTCATTACCGTGACCCTGAACGGCAAAGATTACACCGCAATGCTGGACGGTGCCGGAAACTGGAGCATGGGGATTCCGGCGGCGGACGTGGGCGCGCTGGCGAATGGCGACCATACGATCTCTGCAACGCTGACGGATAAGGCGGGCAACAGCACCACCGCCACGCACGACGTTGACGTCTCCCTGACGGCACCGACGATTGCCATCAACACCCTGGCGGGCGATGACGTGATCAACGCCACCGAGAAAGGCGAAGATCTGCTGCTTTCCGGGACCAGCAACCAGCCGGAAGGCACGACGATCACCGTCAGCCTTAA